>NZ_CP196358.1:0-2071034 GCF_058502635.1 Gilliamella sp. ESL1225
AGTAAATTCAATGCCTCTTGCCATGTAATTCGCTTAAATTTACCTTCACCACGTTTACCAATGCGCAGCATTGGATATTTTAAGCGCGCAGGGTCATAGGTACGATATCTTACCGCTCGCCCTCGTAAACAAGCTTTTATTGACTGTTTGCCAAAAATGGCATTATTGATGCCATCTTCTGACGATATTTTACTGATAATACCATGTTTAACATGAACTTTTAGCGGACAGCGGCTACCACAATTAACCAGGCACGCGCTATAAATAACTTTTTCATCGTTGCTTGTTATAGGATCTGAGTGATTTTTATTATTTATTTCATTACTTTTATTGGCACAGCAAACCGTAAAAGGCAAACTTAGCTCTTTAACGGTTTGCGCTAATTGATTAAACGTCAACAACGGGGGATTGCCTTTTGCGTTATCATTTTTGGTCGTTGATTGTGTCATGTTGAATTTATATGTCTTTTTGAGCTTAATAAAGATTTGAGTATTAAATTTTAATGCTGTCAGAATAACCAAAAAAAAACGAAAATCAGCAAAAATTTTACTTAAATCGCAAAATTACCCTTTTATTGCTTAAATTTAGTGTAATCTAAGCGCTATTGAGGTATTAATTTAATATAAGATGAGCTTTTACAATTAAAAAGTAATTATCTATAGATTTTAATCATTATCGATAGCTTTTGGTTAGGTTATGAATTTAAATTCATACAACCAATAGAAACATTGTTATAATAATCCCATTTAAAATAGTAAATCAAAATAATATGTCACAATCTAGTTATAATGCGGTTGATATAGAAGTCCTTAAGGGACTAGATCCAGTACGTCATAGACCGGGTATGTATACCGATACCTCACGCCCAAATCATTTAGCGCAAGAAGTGATTGATAATAGTGTCGACGAAGCCATTGCTGGTTATGCGAAACATATTAAAGTTACCCTCAATAAAGATAATTCATTAGAAGTCAGTGATGATGGTCGTGGTATGCCGATTGATATTCATCCAGAAGAAGGTGTTCCTGCTATTGAGTTATTGCTTTGTCGACTCCATGCTGGTGGTAAATTCTCTAATAAAAATTATCAATTTTCGGGTGGCTTACATGGCGTTGGTATTTCGGTTGTAAATGCCTTGTCAACTCGCGTTGAAGTGACGGTAAATCGTAATGGAGAAGTTTACGAAATTGCCTTTGAAAACGGTGATAAAGTCGAAGATTTACATGTTACGGGGACATGTGGTAAACGCAATACCGGTACCAAAGTGAAATTTTGGGCTGATGAAAAATATTTTGATTCTCCCCGATTTTCTGTACCACGCCTGACACATTTGCTTAAAGCCAAAGCGGTACTTTGCCCTGGGCTTGAAATTATCTTTAAAGATAATATTAATGATACCGAGCAGCGTTGGTATTATGAGGACGGTCTTAAAGATTATCTTATGGAATCGGTCTCCTCTTATCCATTACTCCCTGAGCAACCATTTACAGGTAATCATATTGGCGATAATGAAGCAGTCGAATGGGCTTTGCTTTGGTTACCCGAAGGGGGCGAATTATTAACGGAAAGCTATGTGAATTTAATTCCAACCATTCAAGGCGGTACCCATGTGAATGGATTGCGTCAAGGTCTACTTGATGCGATGCGAGAATTTTGCGAATTTCGTAATTTACTACCACGAGGATTAAAACTCACTGCCGATGATATTTGGGAACGATGTGCTTATGTGCTTTCAATTAAAATGCAAGAGCCACAATTTGCTGGACAAACAAAGGAACGTTTATCATCTCGCCAAAGTGCGGCATTTGTTTCAGGAATTGTTAAAGATGCCTTTAGCCTGTGGTTAAATCAAAATGTTCAAATTGCTGAATTATTAGCTGAGATTGTTATCTTAAGCGCACAAAAAAGATTAAGAGCAGCTAAAAAAGTGGTGCGCAAAAAACTAACCAGCGGTCCTGCTTTACCGGGTAAATTAGCGGATTGTTCTTCGCAAAATCTCGCAAAAACGGAGCTTTTTTTAGTCGAGGGTGATTCAGCAGGAGGATCGGCTAAGCAAGCGCGCGATCGTGAATATCAAGCTATCATGCCACTTAAAGGCAAAATTTTAAATACCTGGGAAGTCTCATCTGACGAAGTATTGGGATCGCAAGAAATCCACGATATCTCGGTTGCGATTGGTATCGATCCTGATAGTGATGATTTAAGCCAATTACGCTATGGTAAAATTTGTATTTTAGCCGATGCCGATTCGGATGGATTGCATATTGCGACACTTTTATGTGCATTATTTGTTAAACATTTTCCATCGTTAGTCGAAGGGGGGCATATTTTTGTGGCAATGCCGCCTTTGTATCGAATTGATCTTGGTAAAGAAGTGTATTATGCGTTAGATGAAGATGAAAAAAATGGTATTTTAGATCGCATCAAACATAAAAAAAACAAACCTAATGTACAACGTTTCAAAGGATTAGGTGAAATGAATCCTTTACAATTACGTGAAACGACAATGGATCCTAATACGCGGCGCCTTGTACAATTAGCACTTGATGATAGTGAACAAACACTGGCTTTGATGGATATGTTACTCGCCAAAAAACGGTCTGAAGATAGGCGAGAATGGTTACAAGAAAAAGGCGATCAAGTTGAACTTGATGTCTAATCACATTTTTGAGGAATAACAATGAGTGAGATAACTCATGATGGAGTAGAAATTCAACCATTACGGACTTTTACAGAAAGTGCGTATTTGAATTATTCCATGTATGTCATTATGGATAGAGCATTGCCTTTTATTGGTGATGGATTAAAACCTGTACAACGACGCATTATTTATGCGATGTCAGAGTTAGGCTTAAATGCGCAAGCCAAATTTAAAAAATCTGCCCGAACGGTTGGGGATGTATTAGGTAAATATCACCCACATGGTGATAGCGCCTGTTATGAAGCTATGGTGCTTATGGCACAGCCTTTTTCATATCGTTATCCCCTCGTTGATGGGCAAGGAAACTGGGGTGCACCCGATGATCCAAAATCTTTTGCCGCCATGCGTTATACTGAGTCTCGCTTATCTAAATATGCGGAGTTATTATTAGGGGAATTAGGGCAAGGTACAGTTGATTACACGCTTAATTTTGATGGCACGTTACAAGAGCCTAAAATGTTACCAGCTCGATTACCAAACATTTTACTTAATGGCACAACAGGGATAGCGGTTGGAATGGCAACAGATATTCCACCACATAATATTGCCGAAGTTGCAAACGCTGCCATTTTATTGTTGGATAATCCAATCGCCAGTTTAGACGATGTCATGGCGCATATAAAAGGACCAGATTACCCAACAGCGGCTGAAATTATCACACCAAATGACGATATCGTTAAAATATACAAAACGGGACGCGGTTCAATACGTATGCGCGCTGTTTGGACTAAAGAAGAGAATGACATTGTCATTACCGAGCTGCCTCATCAAGTGTCAGGCGCGAAAATCCTTGAACAAATTGCCGCACAAATGCGTGCCAAAAAATTACCTTTAATTGAAGATTTACGCGACGAATCCGATCACGAAAATCCAACGCGTTTAGTAATTGTTCCACGTTCTAATCGCGTCGATTTGGATCAAGTGATGAATCATTTATTTGCCACAACGGATCTTGAAAAAAGCTACCGCGTTAATATGAATATGATTGGACTTGATAATCGTCCATCAACTAAAAATTTGTTAGAAATTTTAACAGAATGGCTCACTTTTAGGCGCGAGACTGTAACAAGGCGATTAAATTACCGTTTAGAAAAGGTATTAAAACGTCTGCATATTTTAGAAGGTTTGTTGATCGCTTTTTTAAATATTGATGAAATTATCGATATCATTCGCCATAGCGATGAACCCAAACAGCAGTTAATCGATCAATTTGGTTTAACTGATCTACAAGCAGAAGCCATTTTAGAAATAAAATTACGTCAATTAGCAAAACTCGAAGAAGTTCGTATCAAAGCCGAACAAGCGGATTTAGCAAAAGAGCGGGATCAGTTACAAGCTTTACTGGCATCACCTAAAAAGCTTAGCAATTTGCTTAAAAAAGAATTGCAAGAGGATGCAACAAAATACGGTGATAAAAGACGTTCACCGATTGTTGAGCGAGCTGAAGCAAAAGCTATTACTGAACAAGCACTTATTCCATCAGAGCCAATTAGTATTGTCTTATCTGAAATGGGCTGGGTACGGGCAGCTAAGGGCCATGATATCGACCCAACCGGATTAAATTATAAAGCAGGCGATAAGTTTAAAGCCGTTGCCAAAGGCAAAAGTAATCAACCGGTTATTTTTATTGATTCAACGGGACGTAGCTATGCGGTCGAACCAAACAGTTTGCCATCTGCTCGGGGTCAAGGTGAGCCGTTAACCGGTAAATTATCACTACCTGCAGGGGCAACGATTGATCATATGTTAATGACAGCCAATGATGAGCAGCAGATTTTATTAGCCTCTAGCGCTGGTTATGGTTTTATTTGTCAATTTAGCGATCTTATTGCACGTAATCGTAATGGTAAAACGATCATAAATTTACCGGATGGGGCTAAAATCCTCCCACCTTTAGAAATCCATAATGAAAATGATTTGTTAGTTACCATTACTCAAGCTGGGCGTATGTTACTGTTCCCTGTTAAAGATTTACCTGTTCTATCTAAAGGAAAAGGCAACAAAATTATCTCACTTGCCGATAGTAATGATGACATAAGTCATATGATGTTAATCACTCCCGATACCTCATTAACCTTATATGTTGGTAAACGTAAACTAACGTTATATCCTATTGATTTACAAAAATTTGCTGCAGAAAGAGCACGTAAAGGAACAGCTTTACCACGTGGATTACAAAAAATAGATCGCATTGAGGTTGATGAATAATATGGCTTTAATTTGGTCTATCATAACAGGAATAGTATTAACCATCATTTTTAAAAGTGGATGGGGATTCTTTTTAGGATTTATTATTGGTCCGATGCTTTATCAAGCTGCCTGTAGAAAATTAACTGAACGAAATGAAAAAGGCGATCCCCTCTTGTATTTAAATGTCCTTTTTGAAGTGCTTGGACATTTAAGCAAAGCAAAAGGAAAAGTGACCGAAAAAGATATTAATTTAGCTTTGCAAGTCATGGATCAGATGCAGTTGGATCATCAAAGCCGTTTATTAGCACAAGATGCATTTAATCGAGGTAAAGCAAGTAATTATCCGCTGTCTCAATCGTTGCGCAAACTTTATCACCAATATCGTTTTCGTAATCGTGTTTTAACGATATTTTGTGAGCAATTAATTCAAGCCGCGCTAAGTGATGGGGTTTTACATCAAAAAGAAAAAGACATTTTATTTATTGTTGCCGATGAATTTCACATTTCTCGTCAGCAAATGAGTGTTTATATTGATATGCTCATGGGAAGTTATTATTTTCGACAACAAAATTACCAAAGTAAGCAGCAATATTCTTATCAAAATAAAAATAGACAAAATTATTATGAAGAACGTTATACAAGCTATTCATCTCATTCAGAATTAAAAAATGCTTATAAAGTATTAGGGATTGATGAATCTGCTGAAGTTTCGGAAATAAAACGGGCTTATCGTAAATTGATGATGGAGCATCATCCCGATAAATTAGTCTCAAAAGGGTTACCCAAAGAAATGCTCGAAGCAGCAAAAAAACGCGCGCAAGAAATTCAAGCCGCCTATAATTTAATTAAAACATCGCTCAACTTTAAATAGAGATAACGATCATGATGCATTGGCGATCAATCATACGAATTGTTGGATTACTTATCACATTATTATCGGTGTTTATGCTTATTCCAACGTTGATCGCCTTAATTTATCGTGATGGTGGAGGAGCCATTTTTGTCCGTTCATTTTTTGTCGCATTGTCATTAGGGTTAATTCTCTGGTTGCCGCATCGCAAAGAACGGAGCGAACTCAGTTCTCGTGAGGGATTTCTAATCGTTGTTTTATTTTGGGTTGTACTTGGCACAATTGGCGCATTTCCATTTATTTTAGATGATCATCTTAATCTTAATTTAAGTACGGCTTTTTTTGAATCATTCTCAAGTTTAACAACAACGGGGGCAACGACTTTAGTCGGGTTAGATCACTTACCCAAAGCATTTTTATTTTATCGGCAATTATTACAATGGTTAGGTGGTATGGGTATCATCGTATTAGCTGTTGCAATTTTGCCATTATTAGGCGTCGGTGGTATGCAATTATACCGAGCCGAAATTCCAGGACCCCAAAAAGATAATAAAATGCGCCCTCGGATTGCGCAAACCGCCAAAATATTGTGGTCGATTTATATCTTTTTAACGATACTTTGTGCCATTTGTTTATGGCTAGCGGGCATGAATGTTTTTGATGCTATTTCGCACAGCTTTTCAACTATATCTATGGGCGGATTTTCAACTCATGATCTAAACATCGCTTATTTTAATAGCCCAACTATTAACTATATTATTACCTTCTTTTTAATCTTATCTGGCTGTAATTTTAGTTTACATTTTGCCGCATTAAGTGGTTTTTCAATCAAAGTATATTGGCGAGATCAAGAATTTCGCATGTTTATTTTTATTTTGCTAACCTTAATATTAATTTGTACCTTAATCATTTATTTTCATCACCCTAAATTTAATATCCGTTTAGATAAAATTGTACTACAAGCTGTTTCTATGGCATCAACCGCTGGATTCACTGTTGATAATATTAATAGCTGGCCAAATTCATTACCGATATTTTTATTATTAGCCTCATTTATTGGCGGCTGTGCTGGATCGACCGGCGGCGGATTAAAAGTAGTTCGTGTTATCTTACTTTTTATGCAAGGATCACGTGAATTAAAACGCCTAATCCATCCCAATGCTATTTATACATTAAAACTAAATCATCGCCGCGTTCCTGAACGAATTATTGAATCGGTGTGGGGATTTTTCTCTGCCTATGCACTTGTTTTTATTATTAGCCTATTTGCTATTATGGCAACCGGGTTCAGTGCTGCTGATTCTTTTTATATGGTCGGCTCTTCGTTAAATAATTTAGGGGTAGGGCTTGGGCATTTAAGCAATCATTTTGAAGGATTAAACGATTTTGTAAAATGGGTCATGATTATAGATATGCTGTTTGGTCGTCTCGAAATTTTTACTTTACTTGTCTTATTTACACCGACTTTTTGGCAAAGTTAATAATAATAAATATCTAACAGTAACATCCTTAACATGGCATCTAAAATAAGAAAAATTAAGCTGTTATAAATTAAGTAGAGATAATTTTTTACTACATATCTATTATTCAAGATAAAAATTTGTCAATATTTGATTGCTTATTTAAGTAATTGCAGACAGAATTACAGGGCAGCATGTGCTGTATTTATTAGAGGTAATCACCTGACATATGGAATGGATCATGGATCCTACAATTTGGATTGGTTTATCCACCCTAATTGTACTTGAAATCGTCCTTGGCATTGATAACATTGTTTTTATTGCCATTCTTGCCGAGAAACTTCCACCTGAAAAGCGCGACAAAGCACGCATTGTCGGTCTTGCATTTGCGTTAGTCATGCGCATTATTCTATTAACCTTTACAGGCTGGCTCGTCACCCTTACCGATCCTTTATTTACACTTTTTGGTAATAGCTTTAATGCACGCCAATTAATCATGTTGATGGGCGGTATTTTTTTACTGTTTAAAGCCACAATGGAACTGAATGACCGTTTAGAAGGTTCTGGCAACGAAAATAGTAAACCTCGTAAAACGACTCATTTTTGGACAGTTGTTGCCCAAATTGTTATTTTAGATGCGGTATTTTCACTCGATTCCGTAATTACCGCTGTTGGAATGGTTGAACATATTCCAGTAATGATAATCGCCGTTTGTATCGCCATGAGTTTAATGATGTGGGCGAGTAAACCGCTAGCTAATTTTGTTAATCATCACCCAACTATTGTTATTTTATGCTTAAGCTTTTTATTGATGATTGGCTGTAGTTTAGTTGCTGAAGGTTTCGGTTTTATCATACCAAAAGGTTATTTGTACGCGGCAATTGGCTTTTCAATCATGATTGAGTTTTTTAATCAATTAGCGAATTTTAATCGTCAAAAATTCTTAAATAAAAAACCACTACGCGAACGGACAGCTGAAGCCATTTTACATCTACTAAAAGGGGATAGTGAAGATGAGCACGAAGGTCAAACTAACGATGATACGTCAGAAAGCCCTAAAAATGCCTCAGTTTTTAATCATCAAGAGCTGAGCATGGTTGAACGGGTGCTTGAATTAGCAAAACGTTCTGTTAGCAGTATTATGACTTCTAGATTAGATGTTGATATGATCAACATCAATGATAATCATGACGAGATTTTAAAAGAAGTCTTTAATAATTCACATTCGCGTATTGTTGTCACCGATAATCTCTCGATAGATGAGCCTATTGGTGTTATCTTGATCAATGAATTATTAAAAGAATTAGTGCAAAACAAATCAGCGATTAATCTTAATGATTTAATTAAACAACCTCTCATCTTTCCTGAAACCATTTCATTATTGGTTGCTTTAGATCAATTTAAGAAAGCAAAAACACATTTTGCTTTTGTCGTTGACGAATTTGGTTCAATGCAAGGCGTAATTACCGTTACTGATATTATGGAAACCATTGCCGGTGATTTCCCAACGGAAAATGAGGATATCGATGCAAGACATGATATTCACTATATAGGGGATAATTGTTGGACTGCTAACGGTTATATTCCTGTTGAAGAATTAGTCCGATTTATTCCAATACAGCTAAATGATAAACGCGAATACCATACCTTAGCTGGATTATTAATGGAACAAACGCAACATTTAGTGAATGAAGGTGAAAAAATTCGTATTGGTAATTATATGTTTGAAGTCATTGAACTTGAGAGCCATCGAATCGTTAAAGTTAAAATATGCAAAATTAACCCTGATAGTGAATAAACATTAAAAAATAATGTGTTATTAATATTACCAGTTTTGCATGTAACTTGATGATTTCCTGTCCTAATTAAATGATAGGAAATCATCAAACAAAAAATAATCAATCTTTTTTATTTACCTAACTGATATATAACAAGAAAAGTAATTATTTACAGTTTTAATTTTGAATAATCATCATGTTATAGTACAATATCCGCTTAAATCCCCCCTACTTATCTAACTTTTAATCTAAAGCTATCACAATACCAGGAGGTGAAGATGCATGATTCAGGACATTTACTCATTGCAATTATCGGTGGTATCGTTTTAGCCGCAATATTAGGATTAATTGCCAATCGCTTACGTATTTCTCCATTAGTCGGTTATTTAATCGCAGGTATTCTCGTTGGACCAACCACCCCCGGTTTTGTTGCTGACAATAACACCATACAACAATTAGCAGAAATCGGCGTTATTTTACTCATGTTTGGTGTTGGGCTACATTTTTCATTAAAAGATTTACTTGAAGTAAAAAATATCGCTATTCCCGGTGCGATTGTGCAAATCACCGTAGCTACGCTTCTTGGTATGGGCATGTCCTCGTTAATGGGCTGGTCAATATTAACTGGGCTTGTTTTTGGACTTTGTTTATCAACCGCAAGTACCGTTGTGTTATTACGGGCGCTAGAAGAACGAAATTTAATCGAAAGTGCTCGGGGGCGAATTGCGGTCGGCTGGCTAATCGTTGAAGATCTAGTCATGGTACTTGCCTTAGTATTATTGCCGGCTATCACTGCCCTATTTGATAACAGCAAACAACTTGCTATTAGCGACATTTTGCTTGAAGTTACTAAAACAGTCGGACTTGTGATTTTATTTATTGCCATTATGATTTTGATTGGTCGCCGTATCATTCCATGGTTACTCGCTAAAAGTGCAAGTACAGGATCCGATGAAATCTTTACCTTATCGGTTTTAGCCATCGCCTTAGGTATTGCGCTGGCAGCCGTTGAGCTCTTCGGTGCTTCTTTTGCTTTAGGTGCTTTTTTTGCTGGAATGGTCTTAGCAGAATCAGAACTTAGCCATCGCGCAGCCAATAATATTTTGCCACTTAAAGATGCCTTTGCAGTATTATTCTTTGTTTCTGTTGGCATGCTATTTGATCCACGGATTTTAATCGACAATCCCATTGCTACATTATCAACCGTTGCCATCATCATATTGGGTAAATCAATTGCAGCGTATTTAATCGTTAGGTTATTTGGTCACTCAAAACGAACGGCTTTAACGATTTCGGCAAGTCTTGCACAAATTGGTGAATTTGCCTATATTTTAGCGGCAGTCGGTATTCATCTAAATGTTTTTCCGACAGAAGCACATAATTTAATTTTAGCTGGATCGATTATTTCGATTGTTGTTAACCCATTTCTCTTTAATTTCTTAGAGCATTATCTTAATCGCACTGAAAACATTGTTGATAAAATCATCGATCCGATTGCTGAAATTAATCAGCAAATTCCAGATAATCTACAAGATCATGCGATTTTAATTGGTTACGGACAACTCGGTGATACCATTGCTAAAAATCTATCTAATCAAGGGATCCCTTTTGTTGTTATTGATAACTCATTAAATTTTATTGAACAACTTCGTCATGATGGTTATATTGCCGTATTTGGTCATCCAGCTAAACATGATATTTTAGAGCTTGCTCATGTTCGCACCGCCAAATGGTTAATTATTTCAATGCCAAATGGGTATGAAGCGGGCGAAATCTCACAATATGCTAAAGAAGTTAATCCTGAGCTTGCCATTTATGTACGTGCTTTTCATCATGATGAAATCGAATATATTGCAACCCATGGCGCAACTAAAGTATTAACGGGCGAAATTGAAATTGCCCAGCATATTTTAGAATTATTGCAGTTAGATACGAACCATATGGTTTATCAACATATCATTGAAAATACATCTAAAAAAGACAATGACTATCCTAAACCTGATAAAGAAAAACTGTCCATACCAGTTAATGCAAATTTACCGGCGGGTGAAGGAAGCCCGATAGATTAATTAAATTGGAAATAGGGATGATGAAGTTAATCGCCCTTTTTATTTTCAAAACATGATTCATCATTAAAAGTGATGATAAATTATGATAAATGTTTTTAAAAGGCGTGAACTGATAACTTGCGCCTATTCTTTTTTTTGCTGATAATCAGCTAAAACTTGCTCAAAACACACAATACAAAACTATTCATTATTATCAACCTTAATTAGGCATTAACTTATGAATTCGCTATTTGAAAAAATATTTCAACTGAAACAAAAACAATCAACTGTAGCTACAGAACTGATTGCCGGATGCACCACCTTTTTAACCATGGTTTACATCATCTTTGTCAATCCAACCATTTTAAAAAATGCGGGAATGGATACACAAGCTGTCTTCGTTTTAACCTGTTTGGTGTCGGCTTTTGCTTGTATTTTAATGGGTTTAGTTGCTAATTTACCGATTGCCTTAGCGCCAGCTATGGGATTAAATGCCTTTTTTGCTTATGGAATTTGTCAATCGATGGGTTATTCATGGCAAATTGGTATGGGAGCCATTTTTTGGGGATCGTTAGCCTTTTTTATCTTATCGATATTTAAAGTACGCGGCTGGTTAATTGAAAATATTCCACCTTGTTTACGCGTTGGCATTAGTGCCGGTATTGGCTTATTTATTGCCTTTATGGGCTTTGAAAAAATGGGCATTGTTGTTTCACATCCTGCAACATTATTAACTATTGGTCATTTATCATCATTAAGTGTGTTACTTGGATCGCTTGGCTTTTTTATCATCATCATTTTGGCCGCTCGTAACATTCATGCCGCTGTCTTAGTTTCAATACTTATTGTTACACTACTCGCTTTATGGCTTGATCCTCTTATTGAATACCAAGGTATTGTGTCATTGCCGCCTGATGTTACAACGGTTGTCGGTCATATTGATTTAGCTGGCTCACTTAATATTGGTATCATGGGCGTTATTTTTTCGGTTATGATTGTGAGTTTATTTGACTCATCGGGTACCATTTTAGCCGTTACTGATAAAGCCGGTATTGCTGATGAAAAAGGACGTTTCCCTAAAATGCGCCAAGCGTTATTAGTTGATAGCTTTAGTTCAACCCTTGGTGGTTTATTTGGTACATCATCTGTGCTTGCTTATATTGAAAGCTCAGCGGGTGTATCGGTCGGTGGGCGCACTGGGTTGACGGCGGTTGTTGTTGGTATTTTATTTTTATTGGTTATCTTTTTATCACCGATTGCTCACCTTGTGCCTGTTTATGCAACTTCAGGGGCATTAATTTATGTCGGCATTTTGATGACGTCAAGTTTAGTTAAAGTCAAATGGTCAGATCTAACAGAAGCAACCCCAGCTTTTATTACCGCCCTTATGATGCCATTTGCTTTTGCGATTACTGAAGGTGTTGCCTTAGGTTTTATCTCGTATGTGTTATTAAAGACATTCACCGGTAAATTTAAAGATCTGAATTTATGTGTAATCATTGTTGCTGTTTTATTTGTCTTAAAATTTATTTTTATTGATCACTAATTTTATTTTTCGATAACAAGCATTAAATCCTATTGCCTAATGGCAATAGGATGCAAATTATTACTTATTTTTTTACTATCAATTTTTAATACATTGAAAGAAAAAAAGGAAAGAGTAATAAACAAAAAAAGAATTTTATATCAAACCACTTTAACTTTGTTGATTAAATATATTATCAACAAAGTTAAACTAAAAACATCAAGTCATCGAGTTAACTTCTATTACCCACGACACATCACAAAAGTGTTAGCATCAATCTTCGAGTCAGTCATAGAATACAATATATTTACTACACCCGCATTTAAGCGTACCACAATTACACTAGATGAATCATAAAAACGACTCGTCCAAACAGTGAAAAAACCACCATCAGGGACATCAGAATTTGGTATATAGGCAGAGAGATCCCCCCATTCGCCGGTAAATGTCCCATCCACATCGCGCGAAAAAGCCTCAAATGCATTCAGCCAATCTAATGGAGTACCGACTTGCTTCCAACCATTGGCATCTGTGTATGTCATATAACCATTATTTTTTACTGGCGCATTAGTTAATTCTTCTGGGTTAAAAAAATAACTCGATGCAGTTTTAATATTTGCTTCGCTTAAGCCCTTCATCTTAGGTGCACCACATACTTCAGTAGCTGGATAAGTACCTTCAAAACCTTTTAAAGTATTATAGCGTATTTGTCCTCCGTGGAAGATCGCCCACTTAGTTGGTACGGCAATCGTGTAACTAGCGCTCTTTTTCCATGTATTTCCATTATCAGCGCTATAATCGATCGCTATGGTCACAGGTGTGGTTGGTCTTGTTTCTGTATTATAAGTAACTGTACAATTTTGACCTTGTTTTTGATTTGCAGTGCCTGATAACGTTACCCAACTACCACTCTCTAAGCGACAGCGGTAGTTGCGTTGGTCACCCGCACCTATGATAGTAAAGTTTGCCTTATTAAATCCAATTGTTGGAAACCCCGCATTAGGTTTAAATCCGTAAGATTTGTTCTTGTTGCTATCATATACCCACGTTGCTGGATTATAACCATCTTTATATTTAGTAATGTTAAACAAGTCTCCAATTCCATTAATTCTTAGACTTCCTGGCTGCAAATAACAAATACCAGGCTTATTTACGTCAAATGTATAAGTGACAATAGAGGCTCCAATGTAATAAGAAGAACTAGGATAACCATGTTCGGTGCTGACAGTGATTTCGCTCGTTTTTTCTAATGTTAATTTATAAGGCCCACTACAAGCTGATAATGCTTGCCCCATGTTCGCCTGAGGAACAATATTATCATTGTTATCATACCATGTTACCCTCATGCTACCTGAAACAGATGGTGATATATCGGCATCACCATCATCATCAGCCACCATGGCAGGAATTTTGTTGTTATTACCATCCGCTTTAACCATCGTCAATACATCTTGAAAACGGAGACCCTCTGGCACGGAAATAACGGTATTTGCCATGCTTACATCAATTAGTTCTCGACCTTTACTCCCATCGCGCTTAGGCATCGTAAAGCCTAACACTTCATTTGTAGTCTTTAACGGCGTACCATCCGATAAGTACAAATATGGCGCAGTTCCTTGAACTCTACCTATCGTTACTGCTTCTAATGCCGCATTGGCAGTTAGGGGAAGCGAACATAATGAGGTGATTAATACCGTTAAGAAGGGTAATAACTTTAATTTATGATTTAATAATAGTGAAGATAATCTTGTTGATATTTTAACAAACAATAATTTCGGGTTGATATTTTGTTGCCAATATTGATTAAAAGTATGGAGCAAGCTTAACTGTAGAGACATATCTAATTGACAATTATCACAATTTTTTTTGATTCCATTTTTTAGCACTACCTTATGCATTTTATAAGTTTTCCAAGTTAAATTAGGTGAATTGTAAACAGTCTAATCTAATTTAGTACTACCTAGGTTTTGAATTTCCTAAGCTATCTTTATGAAAAAACATATTCTTAACATACACCTTTAATTGGTATTAGAAAACATTTTTTATCTTTAAAATAAATAAAAATATGACATATGCTTGCATTATAGTCATTTTCTTTACAAAAAAATAAAGCGGCATCATATTGTGAAATGAGATATTTTATGACTTAAAAAAATAGTTTTTTATATTCCATTAATTATAGATTTCTCGCTATTTATAGAATAATAATTGAATTTAATGCTGCATTTTTTTGATAGTGCTATTTTATTTGCGAAGGTCATGGCAAGAAAATAGCACAAGTCAATTAGGCTATTAATTTTATCCCATCACTCGACGCGCATTACAAAATAACCGCATCCATGGACTGTTTTCTTGCCATTCTTTGGGATGCCATGAATTGTTTACAGTTCTAAAAACACGTTCTGGATGTGGCATCATGATAGTTACGCGTCCATCTAATGTTGTTAAGGCGGTAATACCATTTGGTGAGCCGTTTGGATTGGCTGGGTAATTTTCTGTTTTTTGTCCAAAGTTATCAATAAAACGTAGGGAGACTAATTTAGCCTTTTCAAGTTCCGCTAATTGTTTATCGTGTTCAAAAAACACTCTCCCCTCTCCATGGGCAACAGCAATCGGCAAATGCGATCCTGCCATTTCGGCAAAAAATAATGAGGGGCTTTTTTGTATTTGTACTAGGCTAAATCTTGCTTCAAAACGTTCTGATAAATTAGGCATAAATCGTGGCCATAAGTTAGCCCCAGGTATCATCTCTTTTAAATGAGCAAGCATTTGACATCCATTACATACTCCTAATGTTAATGTATCTTGCCGAGCAAAAAATTGGGCAAATTGTTGATATAAACGTTCATTAAATAAAATAGATTTTGCCCATCCCCCACCAGCACCAAGCACATCCCCATACGAAAAACCACCACAGGCAGCAAGAGCATGAAAATCAGTCAATGTAACGTGACCTAATAATAAATCCGTCATATGCACATCGATGGCATTAAAACCAGCCCGATTAAATGCGGCTGCCATTTCTAATTGCGAATTAACGCCTTGCTCACGTAATATTGCGATATTTGGTCGGCTGCCTTTATTAATAAATGGGGCGGCTATATCGAGCTTTTCGTCAAAGGTGAGATGTACATTTAATCCGGGATCATCTTCATTTTGTTTAGCTTGATGTTCTTGATCGGCTGTTTGTGGATTATCCCGTAACCGCTGCATTTGCCATGATGTTTCAGCCCACAGGGTACGTAATTTTTGCCTTGTTGCCTGATAAATTGGCTTATCATTTGCTGTGATATTGATTTGTTGCCCGACTTTTGCTTGTCCTAATTGATAAATAGAGTCTTGCAGGTGATATTTTTCAAAACAGCGCATAACAGTATCAAGTTTATCTGCTGACACTTGTATAACGGCGCCTAATTCTTCATTAAATAACGCAGCTATTATGTCACGACCTAAAGCTGTGATATCAATCTCAAGTCCACAATGACCAGCAAATGCCATTTCGGCTAAGGTGATAAATAAACCGCCATCCGATCTATCATGATAAGCGAGTAATAACTGTTGTTGTATCAATTCTTGCATGGCGTTAAAAAAAGCAAGGAGCTGTTTAGCATCTCTTACATCGGGGTTTTTTTGACCAATTTGTTTATATACTTGCGCTAAAGCGCTACCACCTAAATATTGATGCTGCTGAGCTAAATCAATAAATAATACGTGATTAGCGTCTTTTGTTTGTAATTGTGGTGTGATAGTTTTACGCACATCTTCAACGCGTGCAAACGCCGTAATCACAACAGAAAGCGGCGATGTCATGTTTTTTTGCTCACCTTGCTGTTGCCATGTCGTTTTCATTGACATAGAGTCTTTACCGACCGGAATACTTAGCTTTAATGCTGGGCAAAGCTCTTCACCAATTGCTTTAACGGCTTGATATAACCCTGCCTCTTCAGCAGGATGATCAGCGGCAACCATCCAGTTTGCTGATAATTTGATTCGTTTAATATCACCAATATTAGTGGCTGCAATATTAGTTATCGCTTCACCAACAGCCATTTTAGCGGAAGCGGCAAAATCAAGTAATGCGATGGGTGCTCTTTCGCCAAGCGACATCGCTTCACCATGATAAGTATCATAACTTGCCGTTGTTACAGCACAATTTGCAACAGGAACTTGCCAAGGTCCTACCATCTGATCACGCGCTACCATTCCCGTAACACTTCTATCCCCTATCGTAATTAAAAAGGATTTTTCGGCGATAGCAGGTAAATGTAATAGGCGATTAATGGCATCATCTAAATTAATCGATTGACTTGTAAATGCATCGCCTTTTGCCTGTTTTGTTTGAACGTTACGCTGCATTTTTGGTGTTTTACCTAATAATATCGATAAAGGTAAGTCGATGGGGGTATTATGAAAATAATCATCATGTACATGAAGATCGCGTTCAGTCGTTGCTTGCCCAATAACAGCATAAGGTGCACGTTCTCGTTCACAAATATGCTTAAATTGTTCTAAATTATCAGGATGAATGGCAAGTACATATCTTTCTTGTGATTCATTACACCATATTTCTAGCGGCGACATACTAGGCTCAGCAATATATATTTTACGTAATTCAAATTTACCGCCGCAACCACCATCATTAATTAATTCTGGCATGGCATTTGAAAGCCCACCGGCACCAACGTCATGAATAAATAAAATGGGATTGCTATCACCTAATTGCCAACATTTATCAATGACTTCTTGACAGCGCCTTTCCATTTCAGGGTTATCGCGTTGTACCGAGGTAAAATCAAGATTTTCAGTTGATTGACCCGATCCCATCGATGAGGCAGCGCCACCACCAAGACCAATGTTCATGGCTGCACCACCTAACACAATCAATAACGATCCATTTGCAAATTGGTGTTTAATGATATGCTCTCGACGCATATTGCCCATACCACCCGCTAACATAATAGGTTTATGATAGCCGCGTAATTCTTGTCCATTATGGCTATTTACCTCTTCTTCATAGGTACGGAAATAGCCTAATAAAGCGGGGCGACCAAATTCATTATTATAACTTGCCGCGCCAAGCGGACCTTCTGTCATAATGGTTAAAGCACTCACAATACGTTGAGGTTTACCAAAATCTTGCTCCCAAGCTTGTATAAAATTGGGGATACGTAAATTTGAGACAGAAAAGCCGACTAATCCTGCCTTTGGTTTTGCGCCACGCCCTGTTGCACCTTCATCGCGAATTTCGCCACCACTTCCTGTTGCGGCTCCCGCCCAAGGAGAGATAGCGGTTGGATGATTATGCGTTTCGACCTTCATTAAGATATCAATTGGCTCCTTATGATAAGCATAAATTTGACTTTCACTATCAGCAAAAAAGCGACCAGCAAGTGAACCCTCCATGACTGCTGCATTATCTTTATAAGCAGATGAAACGTAATCAGGTGTCACTTGATAAGTATGTTTGATCATCTGAAAAAGTGAATAAGGTTGTTTCTGATTATCTATCGTCCAACTGGCATTAAAAATTTTATGACGACAATGTTCAGAGTTAGCTTGCGCAAACATATATAATTCAACATCAGTTGGATTACGCTTAAGTTTGATGAAATGATCATACAAATACGTTATTTCATCAGGCGCTAGAGCCAATCCTAGCTCATGATTAGCCGTTAATAAGGCATTTTGGCCTTGTTCTAATAATGGAATAATTTTTAAAGGCGCTGGTTTTTGTACATTAAAAAGAGAATGCGTTTGTTCATAACTTGTTAACACACTCTCAACCATTCTGTCATGAATTAAGTTTGTAAATTCTGTTTGCTGTTCAAAGGTTAGCTTTACCTCACTTGTCACTGTATAAGCAATACCGCGTTCAATACGTGCAATTGCTGTTAATCCACAATTATGCATAATATCGGTTGCTTTGCTTGACCATGGTGAAATCGTGCCAATTCGGGGAACAATAAGAAAAAATAATGGTGAATTTGAATTTGAATTTGAATTTGAATTTGAATTTGAATTTGAATTTGAATTTGAAGAATCTACGAACTTTAAACCATAATCAAGTAATTTATCTAAGGTTGATTGTTGTTTTTGATTAAGAGGCTGTTTTAAATCAATAAAATGAATAAATTGCGTTTGTATGTGATTGATAGGAATGGACTTTTGTTGGCAGGCAGATAAGATTTTATTGATTCGAAAAGCAGATAATGCAGTAGATCCAATTAAAATTTTCATGCGTTCACTCTTTTTTGACCAGCAATTGGAGAGAAAAGAGGCGTATTATAATAGAAACTCGGCAAGCTTGCTATGATAAATATAAATGTATCTAAAAAATTATCATTAAAAACAAGGTGTAATATGCATTTATTATTGATAAATTTCGCTTAGGTTAAACACTTTTCACACGCTGCATCTTTCAATATTAAGACATCCAAAATAAAAAACCTAAAACCAAAAGAACCTCGTTCATGTATTAGTTAACGAGGTTTTAATTAATAAATAATGCACTAAAAATAATTAATTATTTTCGTTCCAGCTATCTCTTAATCCGACAGTTCGATTAAAAACAAGATTATCCTTAGTTGCATATTTGCTATCTAAGCAAAAATAACCTTCACGCTCAAATTGATACGCTTTTTCTGCTTGTGCCATTTGCAAACTTGGTTCAACAAAGCCTTGTTTAATCAACAATGAATTTTCGTTAATCGTTGCTAAAAAATCCTCGGCAGCTCCCGGATTTGGCGTGTTAAATAATCTATCATATAATCGAATTTCAGCAGGTAAGGCAAATTTAGCTGACACCCAATGGATAACGCCTTTTATTTTGCGTCCATCTTCTGGATTTTTATTTAACGTATTGGGATCATAAGTACAATAAATGGTTTGAATATTACCTTGCGCGTCTTTTTCGATTCGCTCAGCACGGATTACATAAGCATTACGTAACCGAACTTCTTTACCTAATACTAATCGCTTATAATTTTTATTCGCTTCTTCACGAAAATCAGCGCGATCGATATATAATTGTTGGGTAAAAGTGACTTGTCTTTCACCAAGTTCAGGTCGGTTTGGATGATTTGGCATGGTTAATACTTCGTCAACCTTCGGCGAAAAGTTTTCAATAATCACTTTAACTGGATCTAATACTGCCATTGCTCGTGGCGCATTTTCGTTGAGATCTTCGCGAATGCAAAATTCAAGCGTACTCATTTCAACCGTATTTTCTTGTTTTGTTACACCAATACGATGGCAGAAATCACGTATTGCAAATGGCGTATAACCACGGCGACGCATACCCGAAATGGTTGGCATGCGCGGATCATTCCAGCCGTCAACAATGCCTTCGGTTACTAATAGATTTAATTTGCGTTTTGAGGTTATCGCATACTCTAAATTTAATCGTGAAAATTCATATTGATGAGGTCTTGCGCTAATACTAATGTTATCAAGTACCCAATCGTATAAACGACGATTATCTTGGAATTCAAGTGTACATAATGAATGGGTAATATTTTCAATTGCATCCGATATACAGTGGGTAAAATCATACATTGGATAAATACACCATTTATTACCCGTTTGGTGATGTTCTGCAAATTTTATACGATATAAAACTGGATCTCGCATTACGATAAAAGGGGATGCCATATCAATTTTGGCGCGTAAGCAAGCACTGCCTTCGGTAAATTTACCGTCTTTCATTTGTATAAAAAGAGCGAGATTCTCATCAATACTGCGATCTCGGTATGGGCTGTTTTTACCTGCTTGAGTTAAAGTGCCGCGATATTCACGTATTTCGTCCGCCGAGAGTTCATCTACATAGGCAAGCCCTTTTTTAATCAGTTCAATTGCATAATCATAAAGCTGGTCAAAATAATCCGACGAATAACAAACTTTATCATCCCATTCAAAACCTAACCATTGCACATCTTGTTTAATAGAATCGACATATTCGACATCTTCTTTGACTGGATTGGTATCATCAAAACGTAAATTACATTTACCGCGATAATCTTGAGCAACACCAAAATTAAGGCAGATAGATTTAGCATGACCAATATGTAAATAGCCATTGGGTTCAGGTGGGAAGCGGGTATGAATGGTTTTATATTTACCCTCAGCAAGATCCGTATCAATAATTTGACGGATAAAATTAGTTGGTCGTGACTCTGTCGGTAATGAACCGCTCATAAAAAACCTCTGATTATTTTTCTATAATAATTTTTAAAAATTCGATCTGAACCTTTATCATGATAGGGCAAGAATATAACAAATTTTTTAGATTTCTTAAATCTTAAGATTAACTATTCTTAAATGTTTATTATGCCTTAAAAATCCAATCACTATTTAACAATTTCCTTTTACTAAATTTATGAGTTAGGCAATTGACTTTCCAATTGATTAATAATATGTGTTAATTACCTTAATTTTAGTGCTTTTTTGCCTTAATTCTGTCTCAAAAATAATACTCTTATTTTTTCAATGCATTAAATTATATTAATATTTTTAACATAGTAATCATGTTTAAAATCATTATAATATGCGCCACATTTATTACAGACAAGAAGGTTAACCATGTCAAAAAAAGATGAGAATTTTAGTCAAGAAGCCGTTCCTTCATCGGCGAAAAAAAGTTTATTATCCCTCACATTTATTATGCTTAGTATGACCTTTTTTTCAGCAAGTATGTTAGCAGGTGGGAAATTAGGAATCGGTTTATCATTTAATGAGTTCTTTTTAGCGTTATTTATTGGCAATTTAATCCTTGGGATTTATAGCGCACTACTTGGCTATATCGGCGCTAAAACGGGGCTTTCGACACATTTGTTGGCTAGATTTTCTTTTGGTTTAAAAGGATCATGGTTACCTTCTTTTTTATTAGCCGTTACACAAATAGGTTGGTTTGGTGTAGGTCTTGCAATGTTTGCCTTACCGATTAGTCAAGTAACAGGAATAGATAAGTATATTTTAATTGGTATCTTTGGCTTATGCATGACTTTGACCGTTGCATTTGAAGGTATTAAAGCCTTATTTTATTTATCGCTCATTGCCGTCCCTGCGATTGCCATTTTAGGTTGTTATTCGGTATGGATTGCTGTTGAAAGTAGTGGTGGCGTTGCTAAATTAATTGCCATTGAACCAGCCCATCCCATGAGCTTTGCCGCCGCGTTAACCATTGTCATTGGCTCTTTTATCAGTGCCGGTACCTTAACCGCCGATTTTGTTCGTTTTGGGCGTAAAGCCAAATATGTGTTTTTAATTGTTATCTTTGCGTTTTTATTCGGTAATTCTTTAATGTTTATCTTTGGCGCTGCGGGTGCAGCTTCAGCCGGTAAGTCAGATATCTCAGATGTTATGATTGCACAAGGGTTAGTTATTCCAGCTATTATTGTGCTCGGTTTAAATATTTGGACAACTAACGATAACGCGCTTTACGCGTCTGGTCTTGGCATGGCAAATATTACTAAACTCTCCAGTAAAGGATTGGCTATATTTAATGGAATTATAGGCACTTTGTGTGCAAATTGGTTATATGATAACTTTGTGGGATGGTTAACCTTCTTATCAATTGCCATTCCACCTATAGGTGGAGTAATAATTGCTGATTATCTATTACGTAAAAAAGAGTATGTTTTATTATCTAACGCGGGTCATCGTCAAATTAATTGGATTGCCATTGTTGCTGTTGCTGTTGGCATATTAAGTGCCAATATATTACCCGGTATTCCATCGCTTAATTCAGTCTTTTGTAGCGCGATAAGTTATATGCTACTTTCTCTTATTATGCAGCAAATTAAATCATCTCAAGGTAAAGAAATAAAATATGTCAAATAATATCACTGTTTCAAATGTTAGATTAATGGATCGAGAAGGACTTTGGAACATCATCATTAAAGATGGCAAAATCGATCAAATTAACCAAGATAATATGAATAATAACAGCAATCAGATACTTGATGCTGAGGGTGGACTTGCCGTTCCACCTTTTATTGAACCTCATATTCATTTAGACACGACACAAACAGCAGGGCAACCCGCTTGGAATCAATCCGGCACTCTATTTGAGGGCATTGAACGTTGGGCAGAGCGTAAAGCATTTTTGACCCATGATGATGTAAAAGAACGGGCATTGAAAACCTTAAAATGGCAAATTGCAAACGGTATTCAACATGTGCGAACACATGTTGATGTCTCAGATCCTACATTAGTCGCTTTAAAAGCAATGCTAGAAGTCAAACAAGAAATCAAACCTTGGATAGATCTACAAATTGTTGCCTTCCCTCAAGAAGGTATCTTATCTTATCCTAATGGTAAAACCTTGTTAGAAGAAGCGGTTAAATTAGGTGCCGATGTCATTGGCGCAATTCCGCACTTTGAATTTACTCGTGAATATGGTGTGGAATCTTTGCATTTTATTTTTGATTTAGCTAAACGTTACGATCGCCTTATCGATGTACATTGTGACGAAATTGATGACGAACAATCACGTTTTGTTGAAACTGTTGCAGCCTTAGCACATAAAGAAGGTATGGGACATAAAGTAACGGCTAGTCATACAACTGCTATGCATTCGTATAATGGTGCTTATACGTCGCGCCTATTTAGGTTACTTAAATTATCGGGCATTAATTTTGTTGCCAATCCCTTGGTTAATATTCACTTACAAGGTCGATTCGATACTTATCCAAAGCGTCGAGGTATTACCCGCGTAAAAGAAATGTTATCGGCAGGAATTAATGTTTGTTTTGGGCATGATGATGTGTTCGATCCTTGGTATCCGTTAGGGACGGCTAACATGCTACAAGTCTTGCATATGGGGCTGCATGTTTGTCAATTAATGGGCTATGAACAAATCAATCAAGGACTAAATTTAATTACAACATACAGCGCTAAAAC
The DNA here is from genome assembly GCF_058502635.1 of Gilliamella sp. ESL1225. NCBI lineage: Bacteria > Pseudomonadati > Pseudomonadota > Gammaproteobacteria > Orbales > Orbaceae > Gilliamella > Gilliamella sp. ESL1225. Next base: position 23,452 of record NZ_CP196358.1, read on the forward strand.
TTTAAATTTAGCCGATGATGAATATGGCATTAAAGTAAATAATCCAGCAAATTTTATCATTTTACCGGCACAAAATGGTTTTGATGCGGTACGTCGTCAAACGCCTGTTAGATATTCTATACGCCATGGTAACCTTATTGCCGAAACAACGCCGGCTAAAACGCAGTTATATACCGGTCAACAATTTGATAAAACCGAATTTGTTACATATAAATAATTAACCTAACAATTATTATTTTCCCAAAAAGGCAACTATTTTAGTTGCCTTAATTTTTTAAGCATAATGTTACCTAAAATTAAACACATATAACGGTCTACTTGCATAACCGGCTAATTTACGAAACAATATAACCCGATTTTCATTTCATTTAAGGATATATGGCGCATGACAAAAAAAGTGATAAAACCCAATGAATTATGGCGATGCATTTATCAAGAAGCTCTTGAGCTAATTGAAAGCGAGCCAATGCTCGCCAGTTATTTTCATGCCACTTTATTAAATCATGATAATTTAGGGAGTTCACTTGGCTATATTTTAGCGAATAAATTATCAAATTATGTCATGTCAGCCATTGATATACGCGAAATTACACGGCAAGCTTATCAAGCTGATAGCTCGATTATTGAATCTACTGCGATTGATATTTTAGCTGTCTACCATCGTGATCCTGCAACACATTATTATTCTACGCCTTTATTATATTCTAAAGGTTTTTTATCTTTGCAAGCCTATCGTATCGCTCATTGGCTTTGGCAACAAAATCGACAATCTTTAGCCAGTTTTTGGCAAAGTCAAATTGCCATTGTGTTGGGCGTTGATATTCATCCTGCAGCATCTATAGGTTCAGGGGTAATGTTCGATCATGCAACCGGTATTGTCATTGGGCAAACGGCAGTTATCGAAAATGATGTGTCAATTCTGCAATCTGTTACTTTAGGCGGAACGGGTAAAGAAACAGGCGATCGCCATCCTAAAATTCGAGAAGGGGTAATGATCGGAGCCAACTCAACAATACTAGGTAATATCGAGATAGGTGCTGGAGCCAAAATTGGAGCTGGCTCGGTCGTGCTTGAGCCAGTTCCACCTCATACGACGGTTGCTGGTGTTCCCGCTAGAATTGTTGGTTGCCCAAATTGTGATAAACCTGCTTTTGATATGAATCAAAATATCTAAATCATTTTTATCTGCAATGTTTAAACTTACATATAAATAACTTGTGTTCCTGGCTCAGGTTCAAAAGTTGCTCTGCCAAATTCATCCATAAAATAAGCGAGATGATCAGCTTTATCACCACATAAGCGACCTTTCACTTTATTCCACGTCATAAGTACAATAGTTGCTTTTGGCTCGCAACAAATTAGCATAGGTTGCTGGAATTCTTCATTCCAAAAAAACTCGCCGCCATAAATTTTATGGGCAGTTAATAACAAATAACAACCATATTCACGTGATATCATTTCTAACTGATCATCGGCTATGGTTAAATTTTTCTCAGCAAGCTCACTAATGATCATTTCGACAACCGTAATACTTTTTTCGGAATAATCTAACTGATTAATACTCCATGCAGGACTATTAATAATGGCATTTTGTGACCATGCCTCGATTTCTTGATAAAGCTCATTTTTTGTTTCTGTCATAATTTTGCCCTTAATTAAATTAATGTAAATTAAATTTATTGCGATTTTTCCAATTGCTTAACCTGTTGCCATGCCTCTTCCATCGTTGTCAGCGAGGCATCAAATAATGTGATATTTTGTTTTTTTAACAAGCTTTCAACTTGCCGAAAACGGCGGATAAATTTGTGATTTGCCTGCGCTAAACAAAACTCAGGATTAATATGAAAATGCCTTGCTAAATTAACGGTTGCAAAAAGTAGATCGCCAATTTCTTCATTAATTTTATCGATAATAGGCGGATCACGATGAATTTCATCCGCCACTTCATTTATTTCTTCTTTAACCTTATCCAATACCGGTTCGACAGATTGCCAATCAAAACCAACCGACGCGCAACGTTTTTGAATTTTTTCAGCGCGCATTAAAGCCGGTAACGTTTCGGCTATATCATCTAATAATGAATATGCTTGTTTTTGATTGCGTTCTTGCTGTTTAATCTCTTCCCAATTCGATTTTGTTAATGAATTACCTGTAAAAATATGAGGATGACGAGCAGTTAATTTATCCGCAACACTATTTGCAATATCATTAAAATTAAACGCCTGCTTGTCATTGGCTAAATCAGCATAAAAAATAATATGAAATAATAAATCACCTAGTTCTTGTTTTAATGCAAGCATATCTTTTTTATCAATTGCATCTAACACTTCGTACGTTTCTTCGAGTGTATAAGGTTTTAGTGATTGCATAGTTTGTTTACGATCCCATTCACACCCATCGGTTGGATGGCGGAGTTTTTCTATAATTTGTTGCAAGCGTTCGAGTCCGTTTAGCATAGCGCAATACCTTTATAATAATTTATGTTTATTATAACCAATAGCAAAAAAATACGTTAACCAATAGTTAAAATATGGTAAATACCTTCTTTGTTTAAAACAAAACCGCCAATTTACTGCCATAACAGAGTATAATTTCAGGTTAATTTTAAATTTAATATATAAACAATATGAATAATTTACGTGAATTAACATTTCGAGGCGTTATACTTGGCGCTTTAATTACCGTAATTTTTACGGCTTCAAATGTTTACCTTGGTTTAAAAGTCGGATTAACCTTCTCGTCTGCCATTCCTGCGGCTGTTATTTCTATGGCAATTTTAAGAATGTTTTCTAAATCTAACATTCTAGAAAATAACATGATACAAACACAAGCTTCAGCATCTGGAACACTCACATCCGTTATTTTTGTTATTCCTGCTTTATTAATCGTCGGATATTGGCATAATTTTCCTTTTTGGTTAACGTTTTTTGTTTGCTGTTCAGGCGGTATACTGGGTGTATTATTTTCAATTCCCTTACGTCATGCGCTAGTTGTACAAAGTGATTTACCGTATCCAGAAGGAGTTGCCGCGGCTGAAATTTTAAAAGCAGGCTGCCATTCTGACAATAACGAAAATAAAAAAGGATTATATGACATTTTATTTGGTGGCATAATTGCATCAGTTATCTGTTTTTTCACTAGTGGACTTAAATTATTATCCGACAATGTTAGTTATTGGTTTCATAGTGGGAAGACGATTTTTCAACTTCCACTAGGGTTTTCTCTTGCCTTATTAAGTGCTGGCTATTTAATCGGTATTATGGCGGGGATTGCTATTTTAATTGGTACCATTATTGCCTGGGGATTTGGCGTACCTATTTTAAGCTTTGTAACCGATTATGATACGAATTTACCGATATCACAAGTTGCCATGAGCCTATGGAAGTCAGATATCCGTTATATCGGTGCTGGCACTATCGCTATAGCTGCAATTTGGACGCTTTTAATATTAATCAAACCTTTGATTGAAGGTTTTAAATCATCATTTCGCCTATTAAGTACATCAACAACAAAAAGTCAGACACCCCGCACTGAAAAAGATTTATCACCAAAAATAATTTTGGCTATTACTGGAGCAATGTTAATTATTTTAATTGGCACTTTTTCCGTTTTTGTGTCAGATAGCGGTTTATCACCTTGGTTAGGGTGGGGGCTTGTAATAGGTTGCGTTTTTACTGCTTTTATTATTGGTTTTCTAATTGCTGCTGCATGTGGTTATATGGCGGGTCTAGTGGGTTCTTCTGCAAGCCCTATTTCTGGCATTGGCATTATTGCTATTATGATTATTTCATTAATGTTATTAGGTATAACAGAATTACATGATATTTTTGATACACCTGAAAAAACCAATTTTGCAATAGCGCTTGCCATTTTTACAACCTGTGTCGTGCAAGCCATTGCTTGTATTGCTAATGATAATTTACAAGATCTAAAAACCGGCTATCTAGTTGATGCTACCCCTTGGAAGCAACAAGTTGCCCTAATTATAGGTTGTATCATCGGTGCTATAATTATCGCGCCTGTTTTAGATATGTTATATAACGCCTATGGCTTTGCTGGTGCGTTACCGCGCGATAATATGGATCCTTCGCAAATCTTGTCTGCTCCTCAAGCTACCTTAATGGCGTCGATTGCTAAAGGAATATTTTCAGACTCATTACAATGGAATATGATTTTGATTGGTCTTGCGGTTGGGACAATGGCCATCATTATCGATTTAGTGTTAGCCAAAAATAAGTGTAAATTTCGTATTCCAGCTTTAGCCATTGGGATGGGTATTTATTTACCGCCAACGATAACATCAACCATTTTTTTAGGATCTGTATTATCATGGTTTATTAAATATCGCTGTACAAACTATGCTAAAAAGAAAAAATTAAATGCAGATGAAACCTTTAAAAAAGTGGATCGTAAAGCTTCATTAATTGCGGCAGGTTTCATTGTCGGTGAAAGCCTTGTTGGTGTCCTTATGGCTTCTTTAATCGTTATTAGCGTAACAAATGATGGTAGCGATGCACCATTAGCTTTACCGTATGATCTTGGCTATTTGCCTCAATGTTTAGGGCTTTTTGTATTTGCGTTAATTTGTATAATGTTTGTTAGACGGGCTTTGTCAGCATTACAAGATAAATCTTAATTTAATTGCCTTTCCTTATGAAAGTCGCGAAATTTGCTAACTTGCCAAATTTCGCGATAAAAGCAAATCATTAAATATAAAAATTATTCGGTTGATTTATTGCTTATCGATACGGCATTTTCCTAACATAGTCGCCTCTAATAACATGGCTCTTTACCCCTTTTTTTGCTACTATATACAGCTTGTTATTATTCTTATCGCCATTCCAATTTATCATGATTATTTTTGATTCTATTCAATTTCGCTTTGGCATTAATTTATTACTAGATAATGCATCTGCTACTATCAATCCTCAACAAAAAGTCGGACTTGTTGGTAAAAATGGTTGTGGTAAATCAACATTATTTTCTTTAATTAAAGGGCAATTATCGGTTGATTCCGGCAGTTTAACGGTTCCATTGCATTGGCGCTTAGCTTGGGTAAATCAAGAAACACCTGCTTTAGACGTTCCAGCAATTGAATATGCAATTGATGGAGATCGAGAATATCGCCAGCTTAATCAGCAGCTATTACAAGCTAACCAAGATAATGACGGGCAAAAAATTGCACTGCTACATGATAAACTTGATGCAATTGATGCATGGACAATTCAATCTAGAGCGGCAAGTTTATTGCATGGTCTTGGTTTTTCAAACGAGCAATTATTATTACCTGTAAAATCTTATTCAGGCGGTTGGCGTATGCGATTGAATTTAGCGCAAGCATTAATGTGCCGTTCAGATCTATTACTTTTAGATGAACCAACTAACCATTTGGATTTAGATGCGGTGATTTGGCTTGAAAAATGGTTATCTCGTTATTCAGGGACGCTTATTTTAATCTCACATGATCGCGATTTTTTAGATCCTTTAGTCAATAAAATTATCCATATTGAAAATCAACAACTTTTTGAATATACCGGTAATTACTCATCGTTTGAAAAACAACGTAGTACTAAATTAGCTCAACAACAATCATTATACGAGAGTCAGCAACTAAAAGTTGCTCACTTGCAACATTATATTGACCGTTTCCGCGCTAAAGCCACGAAAGCTAAACAAGCACAAAGCCGTTTAAAAATGCTTGAAAAAATGGAGTTAATTGCGCCAGCTCATGTCGATAATCCATTTCATTTTGAATTTAAACCCGCCGATTTTTTACCTAGTCCCTTGCTTGATATGGATAAAGTTACCGCCGGTTACGACGATAAGATTATTTTAAAACAAATAAAACTAAATCTAGTACCCGGATCGCGTATAGGTTTATTAGGCCGTAATGGCGCAGGTAAATCAACATTAATTAAATTATTAGCCGGTAAATTATCACCTCAAGAAGGGCATATAAACCTTGCTAAAGGAGTACAGCTAGGTTACTTTGCACAACATCAACTAGAATATTTGCGTGCTGATGAATCCCCACTATGGCATTTAATACAAATTGCCGATAAGCAAATTACCGAACAAACTTTACGGAATTATTTGGGCGGCTTTGATTTTCAAGGTGATAAAGTGCATGAACCGGTTGCCACCTTTTCCGGCGGTGAAAAAGCAAGATTGGTACTAGCACTCATCGTCTGGCAAAAACCAAACTTATTATTGTTAGATGAACCCACAAATCATCTCGATTTAGATATGCGGCAAGCTTTAACCGAAGCTTTAATTGATTTTGATGGAGCGCTTGTTGTCGTTTCTCATGATAGACATTTATTACGTTCAATAACGGACGAATTTTATTTAGTTAACGATGCTAAAGTTGAACCTTTTGCGGGGGATCTAGATGATTACCAAAAATGGCTGGCCGAAGATAATAACGGCAAAATTAACGAGCATGCTTCATCTAACAAAAATGAAATAATTAATAATATTTCTGCGCAAGATCGTAAAGAACAAAAACGTAAGGCAGCTGAAAAACGTAATCAAATGCAGCCACTTAAAAAACAATTACAAGTAGAAGAAACAAAGCTAGAAAAGTTAACAACAGAGCTCAAAAATTTAGAAGTTTTACTGGCTGATGGCGATCTTTATGAGGCGAGTAAAAAAGCACAATTGAATGAAATATTACAAAAACAAAGCTATCTTAAATCACAATTAGATGAATGCGAATGCAATTGGTTAGATCTGCAACAGCAGTTAGACGAGTTTTTATCTGAATAAAATAAATAATAATGTGTGATCGTTAAAAATATTTAAAAACTAACTATTTTTATTATTCTTTAATTTGAATAAAAAGATGATATAAAAAAAGCATCGTTTTTAGCGATGCTTTTTTTATAAATTAATATTAACTAACTTTTTTCAACTTGACTAAAATCAAGTTCAACAGGTGTCGGTCGACCAAAAATAGAAACCGATACTTTTAAGCGACTTTTTTCGTAATCAACTTCTTCAACAACACCATTAAAATCAGCAAATGGACCTTCATTAACTCGAACCATTTCGCCTGGTTCAAATAATGTTTTAGGACGAGGTTTATCACCAACTTGTTGTAAACGATTCATGATCGCATCAACTTCACGTTGACTAATTGGTGCAGGTCTATCCGATGTGCCGCCAATAAAGCCTAATGTACGTGGTACACTTTTTACAAGGTGCCATGTTGCATCGTTCATCATCATTTCAACTAAAACATAACCAGGGAAAAATTTACGTTCACTTTTGCGACGTTGACCACTTTTGATTTCAACAACTTCTTCAGTAGGTACTAATACTTCGCCAAAAGCATCTTCCATATTGTGTAATTTAATATATTCACGTAATGATTGCGCAACACGTGCTTCATATCCAGAATAAGCTTGAATCACATACCATCTCTTTTGCTGTGCTTCACTCATCTTAACGCCCTATTGTAGTTAAATAAAAGACTACTGAATTAAAAAATGAATCCAGTCCCCAAAGCGCTAAACCAACAATTAACGTTACAATAATAACAAGTCCAGTAGTTTGCGTTGCTTCTTTACGCGTTGGCCATACAACTTTTCGTAATTCCTTTCGTGATTCTTTGGCAAATTGGATAAACGCTTTGCCAGTTTTTGTTGTTGCCGCAATAAATAAGGTGATAAGTGAAATTAAAACAACAATACTAATTCGGATTGTGTAATGAGGCTGATAAATATCATTAGGTGCGGCAAAATAAAAATTTCCCCAAACAATAAACGCAATCAATACTAGAACTAAAATCCACTTAAATTTGTCTAGAATCGTATTTGTATTTTGATTCTGATTATTTGCTCGCATATAAAACCTATAATTAAGTTATTTAATAGTTTATGTTTTTCGAAATGCTCTTTAATAAAAACATTTTGTAAAACAAACTAGATGATAAAGGGCATCAATTGATGCCCTTTATATTCAGGCAAATTTGCTAATTATTTGATTACCTTAGCAACAACACCGGCACCTACAGTACGACCACCTTCACGAATCGCAAAACGTAATCCGTCTGCCATCGCAATTGGGTGAATTAGGCTTACTGTCATTTTGATGTTATCGCCTGGCATTACCATTTCTACACCTTCAGGTAACTCAATTGTTCCTGTTACGTCTGTTGTACGGAAATAGAATTGTGGACGGTAACCTTTGAAGAATGGAGTGTGACGTCCACCTTCTTCTTTACTTAAAATATAAACTTCTGATTCAAAATCGGTATGTGGTGTAATTGAACCCGGTTTTGCAAGTACTTGACCACGTTCGATGTCTTCACGTTTTGTACCACGTAATAATACACCTACGTTTTCACCCGCACGACCTTCGTCTAATAATTTACGGAACATTTCTACACCAGTACAAGTTGTTTTCGTCGTCGGTTTGATACCCACAATTTCAACTTCATCACCTACTTTGATAATTCCGCGCTCTACTCGTCCTGTTACAACTGTTCCGCGTCCTGAAATTGAGAATACGTCTTCAATTGGTAATAAGAATGGTTTATCAATATCACGCTCTGGCTCTGGGATATAAGTATCTAAAGCTTCTGCTAATTCTACAATTTTGTCTTCCCATTGCGCATCGCCTTCTAATGCTTTTAACGCTGAGCCACGGATAATTGGTGTATCATCACCTGGGAAATCATATTGCGTTAGAAGATCGCGAACTTCCATTTCAACTAATTCTAATAATTCTTCGTCATCAACCATATCACATTTATTTAAAAATACGATGATGTAAGGTACACCTACTTGACGTCCTAATAAGATATGTTCGCGAGTTTGTGGCATTGGTCCATCTGTTGCTGCAACAACTAGAATCGCACCATCCATTTGAGCTGCACCTGTGATCATGTTTTTAACATAGTCAGCATGGCCTGGGCAGTCAACGTGTGCATAGTGACGTGTTGGAGTGTCATATTCTACGTGAGATGTGTTGATGGTGATACCACGTGCTTTTTCTTCTGGTGCATTATCGATTTGATCGAATGCACGAGCTTGACCACCATATTTTTTAGCAAGTACTGAGGTAATTGCTGCTGTTAAAGTTGTTTTACCATGGTCAACGTGGCCGATTGTACCTACGTTAACGTGCGGTTTTGTACGTTCAAATTTTTCTTTAGACATCGATAGTCCCTCAAATGTAATACAAATCGGTGGTGAATCACCACATTAACCAAGTATCGTGCCATTAACACAATACTAATTAAAATTAGCATCGAATAATAACAGATAAAACCGCATAGTGACAAGTTTTAAAGTCATTAATCATTCATTTTTAAGAAGTCAATTTTAGGAGAGTAACAAGACTGGTGCTGATAGGCAGATTCGAACTGCCGACCTCACCCTTACCAAGGGTGCGCTCTACCAACTGAGCTATATCAGCAATTGGAGCGGGCAGCGGGAATCGAACCCGCATCATCAGCTTGGAAGGCTGAGGTAATAGCCATTATACGATGCCCGCATGTTAAAACTCGGCTACCTAAAAGCTTCAATTAGCTATTGCTAATATTTAATGGTGGTGGGGGAAGGATTCGAACCTTCGAAGTGTGACACGGCAGATTTACAGTCTGCTCCCTTTGGCCGCTCGGGAACCCCACCCGAATTTTTTAAACCTGTATACTTAGGAATGGTGCCGGCTGCCGGAATCGAACTGGCGACCTACTGATTACAAGTCAGTTGCTCTACCTACTGAGCTAAGCCGGCCTAAGTGCTGCGCATTCTAGAACATCTGGTTAGGCTTGGCAAGCAAAAATATGCAATTTATTTTTGTTTGCTTAAAAATAAATCAAAACCAATAAAAAAACCCTGAAAGGTTTAGGTATTTTCAGGGTTTTTTTGATTGAAAAAATAATATTAATTTTTATTTTTTCAATGACTTAGTGTTACTTTTAGGTGCATTTGATGCGTTTTTTTCGTTAATTTCATCTTTATCTTGATATTTACGTCCATAATAAGAATCTAAATAAAGCTGTTTTAATTCCGAAATAAGAGGATAACGTGGATTTGCTCCCGTACATTGGTCATCAAATGCATCAATGGCTAACTGATCAACTGCGGCTAGAAACTCTTGCTCGTCAATGCCATATTCTTTGATAGAGAAAGGAATATTTAAATCCTTTTTCAATTCATCTAACCAATTAAGCAATTTCTCGATCTTTTGCTCATTTGAATCAGAATCCTTCGTCAAACCTAAATGATCAGCAACTTGCGCATATCGTTCGATAGCTTGCGGATAACCATATTGACTAAATGTTCCTTGTTTAGTCGGTTTATTGGTTGCATTAAAGCGCACAACATTGCTAATTAACATAGCATTAGCCAATCCATGAGGAACATGGAACGCTGCACCTAGTTTATGTGCCAGTGAGTGACAAACGCCTAAAAATGCTTGTGCAAAAGCGATTCCGGCAATCGTTGCCGCACTATGTACCTTTTCACGAGCTACCGGGTTGTTTTTGCCTTCTTTGTAACTTGCCGGTAAATTATTTTTTAATAAGCTAAGTGCTTGTAATGCTTGTCCGTCTGAAAACTCATTTGCCATTATAGACACATAAGCTTCTAACGCATGGGTAACAGCATCATATCCACCAAAAGCACATAAAGATTTTGGCATATCCATCACAAGGTTTGCATCGACAATTGCCATATTAGGCGTTATGGCATAATCTGCTAATGGGTATTTTTGTCCTGTTACTTCATCAGTCACAACAGCAAAAGGTGTCACTTCTGATCCGGTTCCTGATGTTGTTGTAATGCAAATTAACTTGGCTTTTTCGCCCATTTTAGGGAAATGACACGCACGTTTACGAATATCCATAAATCTTAAGGCTAATTCATCAAATTTTGTTTCAGGATGTTCATAAAGCACCCACATGATTTTAGCCGCATCCATCGGTGACCCACCACCTAATGCGATTATAGTATCAGGTTGGAAGGCTTTCATGGCATCAGTCCCTTTTTTAACGATATTTAACGTAGGATCTGCTGCAACTTCTGAAAAGATTTGACATAAAACACCATGAGCTTCAAGTTGATCGGTAATTTTTTTAGTATAACCATTTTCAAATAAGAATTTATCGGTTACCAAAAATACACGTTTTGCGCCTTGATCAATAATTTCTTGAACAGCTACTGGTAGCGATCCTCGTCGAAAGTAAATTGAACTGGGTAATTTATGCCATAACATATTTTCGGCTCTTTTCGCGATTGTTTTTTTATTAATTAGATGTTTTGGTCCAACATTTTCAGAGACAGAATTACCTCCCCAAGAACCACATCCTAAAGTTAAAGATGGTGCTAGATCAAAGTTATAGATATCGCCAATACCCCCTTGAGATGCCGGAGTATTGATTAAGATTCGGCAAGTTTTCATTTTGCTACCAAAATGAGCAATTCGATCTTGATGATTATCTTGATCGGTATAAAGCACAGAAGTATGCCCTAATCCGCCCATTTCAACCAATTTTTTCGCTTTTTCAACAGCATCATTAAAATCTTTAGCTCTAAACATAGCTAGTGTTGGTGATAATTTTTCGTGGGCAAAAGGTTCAGATAAATCAACTTTTGACACTTCACCAACTAATACTTTAGTTGAAGATGGGACGCTAATTCCGGCCATTTCAGCAATTTTAGCAGCAGGTTGACCTACAATTTTCGCATTAAGAGCGCCTTTATCATCCAGAATAATATCTTGTACTGCTTTAGTTTCTTTTGGAGATAAAACATAAGCACCATATTCGCTAAGTAATTTACGTACTTCATCATAAACTGAATCGACAACAACAATTGCTTGTTCAGATGCACAAATCATGCCGTTATCAAATGTTTTTGACATTAAAATTGAAGCAACAGCACGTTTAAGATCGGCTGTTTCGTCAATAACAACTGGGGTATTACCAGCCCCAACACCAAGCGCAGGTTTACCTGAACTATAGGCCGCTTTTACCATTCCTGGTCCACCTGTCGCTAAAATAACCGCAACATCTGGGTGGTGCATTAAAGCATTTGATAATTCAAGTGTTGGTTCATCAATCCAACCAATAATATCTTTTGGCGCACCTGCTTTAACAGCCGCATCTAATACAATTTTAGCAGCTTGTATAGTTGCTTTTTTAGCTCGAGGATGAGGTGAAAATACAATCGCATTACGGGTTTTTAAACTCAGCAATGCTTTAAATATCGCTGTAGAGGTTGGATTTGTTGTTGGTACGATACCACAAATAACACCTAATGGTTCTGCAAGTGTGATGGTACCAAATTGTTCGTTTTCACTAATGACACCACAGGTTTTATCGTTACGATATTGGTTAAGAATAAATTCAGATGCAAATAAATTCTTAATCACTTTATCTTCGACTACCCCCATACCCGATTCACTAACAGCTAATTGTGCTAATGGAATTCGTTCGGCGGCTGCAGCTTTTGCGGCTTCAATAAAAATTTTATCGACTTGCTCTTGAGTAAAAGTAGAATAAATGTCTTGTGCTTGTTTAACACGGCTCATCAATTCATTTAGCTCATTTAGATCGGTTACTGCCATGGACTTCTCCTTGAAATTTAAAAAAATAAAATCGGTTCGTTTAAGCCTTCAAGGTGGCATGTTTAAACTTAATTTTGCATAAAATTATCTGGTAAGAATTTTAAAATAAATACACATTCTTATCAATAAATATTTCAATATGTTAATGTTAACTCACTTAATTTTATTAGATTTTAATTAAGAAAATAAAATTAATTGGGTTGATTAATAATTCATTATTTTAGAATATTTATGCAAATAAAGCGTTTAAGTAAGCGATCAAAGTAATAAAAAAACTACATTTGTTCTTTGCGTTTTTAGTTTAAAATTTAGACTGTTTTGGTTAATGATCCATAAAGTTTGATGTTGAAACCATAAAATTTAGTTAATAATTCATAAAAAACTTTTTGGTTTTAATGTTAAAAGGTTAGGCTAATTTACCTAAAACATAACTTACAGCAACAAATGCAAAAGAGGCTGTTACGGTCGTAATTGCCCCAAATCCCGATTCACAATCCATTTTTTTTACCCCAATAGCTTGATTTTTATTTAAACAAACTTGTCCATTTTGGCTAGGGTAAACTAATTGCTCTGTCGAAAAAACACAAGGAATGGCATATTTTCCTTTACTATCTTTGTTTAATTTATAATCGTTTTTAAGTCTTTCGCGTAATTTCGCAGCAAGAGGATCTTGAATTGTTCTCGATAAATCAGCAATTTTAATTTGCGTCGGATCTTTTTTACCTCCGGCTCCCCCTATGGTAATCACTTTTAATTTTTGCCGTTTACAATGAGCAAGTACGGCAGCTTTATCACGCACACTGTCAATCGCATCAATAATATAATCAAAATGAGGCTCTATTTTATTACCTAAATATTCTGCAACGTTAGTCACATTAATAAAATCATCGATGATATTAACGATACAATCAGGGTTAATCGCAAGTACTCTTTCCTTCATAACTGAAGTTTTAGGTTGACCGACTGTCGATTTCAATGCATGAATCTGCCTATTAGTATTACTAATACAGACATCATCAAGCTCAATTAAAGTAATTTTTCCAATACCTGAACGCGCCAAAGACTCAACCGCCCAAGAACCCACACCACCAATACCAATAACGCAAATATGAGCTTGATTGAAGTTAATTAAAGCCGAATTGCCATATAATCTAGCAATGCCATTAAAACGAGTAAGGTAAGATTCTGACAACATATTTTTTATTGAAGATGTACATTATGCATCTTCATCTCCTAAAAGACTTTTGATAAATTATACTTTGATTTTAATAACAAATAGTTGGCGCCTTGACAATTTAAACATTCATTGATTTGCAATTTTTGCTTAAATGTCAGGCACAAAAGCATAAAAAAATTAATTTTTAAACGAATGAATAGGGGCAGGTATATGGCCTCCACGCGATATAAAATCAACAGAGCTATATTTATTAACAGCCATGACAGGAGCATGTCCCAGTAGCCCACCAAATTCAATGTTATCGCCAACGTTTAAACCCATAGCGGGAATAATGCGCACTGCTGTTGTTTTATGATTAATGACACCGATCGCCGCTTCATCAGCAATAATTGCCGATATGGTTTGAGCAGAGGTATCACCTGGAATAGCAACCATATCAAGCCCAACTGAACACACACATGTCATCGCTTCTAATTTTTCAAGGTTCAAGGCACCTTTATTAACCGCATCAATCATACCCGCATCTTCGGAAACCGGAATAAAAGCGCCGCTTAATCCACCGACATGATTACATGCCATTACACCGCCTTTTTTGACAGCATCATTCAATAATGCTAATGCAGCCGTTGTTCCATGAGTTCCAACGACTTCTAAACCCATTTCTTCTAAAATATGAGCGACAGAATCGCCAATTGCCGGTGTTGGCGCTAATGATAAATCAACAATACCAAATTTAACACCCAAACGTTTTGAGGCTTCTTTTCCAACCAATTGCCCCATACGGGTAATTTTAAAGGCTGTTTTTTTAATGGTTTCGGCAACAATATCAAAGGATTCACCTTTCACTTTTTCAAGTGCACGTTTAACAACACCTGGTCCACTCACACCAACATTAATAACACAATCGGCCTCACCTACCCCATGATAAGCACCAGCCATAAAAGGATTATCTTCAACTGAATTTGCAAAAACTACTAGTTTAGCGCACGCCATACTACTATTATCTGCCGTTAACTCCGCCGCTTGTTTAATAATTTCACCCATTTGTTTAACAGCATTCATATTGATGCCTGCTTGCGTTGAGCCAACATTAACTGATGCACATACTCGTTCTGTTTGCGCTAGGGCTTGTGGGATTGATCGAATCAGTATTTCATCCCCTTTATGATAACCTTTTTGTACTAAGGCAGAAAATCCACCAATAAAATTAACGCCAACAGCTTTAGCGGCTTTATCTAAGGTTTGAGCATAGGCAATATAATCGCTATCATCGCTTGCCCCAGCAATTAGGGAAATAGGTGTTACAGAGATACGTTTATTGATAATAGGAATACCAAATTCAGAAGAAATATCTTCGCCGATTTTAACAAGATCTTTTGCTAGATGAGTGATTTTGTTATAAATTTTTTGACGAGATTTTTCACCATCACTGTCAATACAATCGAGTAATGAAATCCCCATAGTAATGGTTCGAATATCAAGCTTTTCTTCCTCAATCATTTTAATGGTTTCTAGGATCTGATTTGTTTCCATTAGGCTTATCCTTTATAAAATAAATATATTAAATAATAAGTTATTGTTTATAGGCGATGCATTGCGGTAAAAATTTCATCACGCTGTAAATTCACTTTAACCTGAAGATTATCACCCGTTTGTAGCAAAGCCGTTTTAACTTCATCAAAAGGAATAGTGATATGACTGAAATCAAGTACCATAATCATCGTAAAATAATTATCAGTGATGGTTTGTGAAACATCCAAAATATTTATATTTAACTCATATAATTTTTGACTTATACCCGCAATAATGCCTGCTTTATCTTTACCAATAACTGTTAAAATCGTTTTCATGTGAACTCCGCATAAAATTTATACAATCAATCTGATATTTATTAAACAGGTTATATTAACATCTTCAAAAATATTCTAAATAGGAGTAGATTAAATTCCTGATAAAAATTATAACGACGATACAATATAAGAGTATAGATTATGGTAAATTTTCAAAAATCCAATAAATTAGATCATGTTTGTTATGACATTCGAGGTCCTATTCTTGATCATGCAAAGAAATTAGAAGAAGAAGGGCAAAAAATTTTAAAATTAAATATTGGTAATCCCGCTACCTTCGGATTTTCTGCACCTGATGAATTACTTGTTGATGTCATTCGTAATTTACCTACTTCACAAGGATATTGTGATTCAAAAGGTCTGTATTCTGCTCGTAAAGCAATTATGCAGCACTATCAAGCAAGAGGCATTACTGGTTTAGATGTTGAAGATATCTATATAGGTAATGGCGTGTCGGAGTTAATTGTACAAAGCATGCAGGCCTTATTAAATACCGATGACGAAATTTTAGTTCCAATGCCTGATTATCCTTTATGGACAGCCGCTATAAGTTTATCTGGCGGTAATGCCGTGCATTATCTTTGTGATGAAGAGGCAAATTGGTCACCTGATCTTGATGATATTAAACGAAAAATCACACCAAAAACAAAAGGTATTGTGATTATCAATCCAAATAATCCTACAGGCGCTGTATACAGTAAACAAATGCTGATGGATATTGCCGAAATAGCACGCCAAAATAATCTAATTATTTTTGCTGATGAGATTTATGACAAGATTTTATACGATGATGCTGTCCATTATTCTATAGCCGCATTAGCTCCTGATTTATTTGTCGTAACGATGAGTGGTCTTTCAAAAACCTATCGTTCAGCCGGCTTTAGACAAGGTTGGATGGCGCTTTGTGGTCCTAAACAACATGTGAAAGGCTATATTGAAGGATTAAATATGTTAGCGTCAATGCGTTTATGCGCTAATGTCCCATTACAACATGCTATACAAGGCGCATTGGGTGGCTATCAAAGTATCAATGAGTTTATCGTTCCCGGCGGTCGGCTTTATGATCAATGTATGTTAGCTTGGCAATTATTAAACGACATCCCCGGAGTTAGCTGTAAAAAACCACAAGGGGCATTATATTTATTCCCAAAATTAGATCAAAAGAAATTTAATATTCAAAACGATCAGAAATTAGTTTTAGATTTATTATTACAAGAAAAAGTGTTATTGGTCCAAGGAACAGGCTTTAATTGGCACAAACCGGATCATGTGCGTATTGTTGCTTTACCACATACGGGCGAATTAGAAGATGCTATTTCGCGAATTGCGCGTTTCTTATCTAACTATAAACAATAGATATTAAAGTTAGATGATTAAATGAAAAATCTGTTCTCTTATTTAGATTAATTACAAAAAAATGCCTAGCAAAAGCTAGGCATTTTTGTTTGGTATTTATCTTTAATACTAAATGGTGTAGCCATCATATTCATCAATAATTTAGAATATTATTGAAATTCTTTCGCTTCACAATCAAGCTTCAATTGCACCACGTAATTTTTTCATAGCGTTTTTTTCTAGCTGACGAATACGTTCTGCTGAAACGTGATATTTATCGGCTAAAACTTGCAACGTTGATTTATTATCATCTTCATCTAGCCAACGAGCTTTAATAATATCTTGGCTACGTTCATCTAACGCTGATAAAGCATCATGTAATTTATCGGTCGCATCGCTTTCCCAATTATCATTTTCGATAAATTTTGAAAAATCTGAATTGATATCTTCTAAGTAAAGAGCTGGGGCAATAATAGAATTATCATCGTCACTATTATCAATATCAAACGACATATCTTGTGCCGACATTCTAGATTCCATTTCTAGAACATCTTTGCGGCTTACGCCCAGTTCACTTGCAACAATATCCACTTCTTTATTGCTAAACCATCCTAGACGTTGTTTATTTTTACGAAGATTGAAAAATAATTTACGTTGCGCTTTTGTTGTTGCCACTTTGACAATACGCCAATTTTTTAAAACATATTCATGAATTTCAGCTTTAATCCAATGAACAGCAAAAGACACTAAACGAACACCCATTTCAGGATTAAAACGCCGCACCGCTTTCATTAACCCTATATTACCTTCTTGAATTAAATCAGCTTGCGGCAAACCATAACCTGAATAACCGCGAGCGATATGCGCCACAAAACGCAAATGAGATAAAATTAATTGTTTAGCCGCATCGACATCATCATGATAATAAAGCCTTTCCCCTAATGACTTTTCTTCTTCAGCAGTTAACATAGGATAGGTATTGATAGCACGCAAAAAGCATTCTGTGTTAGCTTGCGGGATTAAAGCAACTGCTTTCATATTTATTTCAGTATTCATTTAATTCCCCTTTTGATTCAGTTTTAATATTTATGCAATCCATTTAAAATATTATAAAGATTGATAATACAGCCTTCCGAAAATAGCTTCTTTAATAAAATTAGACCAATAAATGATGATTTAGTTCACACAATCAATCGTTATTAACAGGTAAGTATGATTTAAATACAAAAATTAATCAACATTACGATATAAAAATGTTGGTCTAATTATTCTAATTAATCGAAGGCTTCTCTAAATATTTTTTTGTAGCAATAAACGCCGATAACCAACCAACCATCATACTGAGTAAAACGATAAATAAACATTCTTCAAATGTTAGACCTTTTATATTAAAGACCGTACTAAAAATAGAAGATACATTTAATATAATCCTATCTAACTGAAAAATAAAAATGATAGAAAAAATTAACGCAACAATAGCACTTACAAAACCAATAAAAATACCGTTATATAAAAATGGACGCAAAATAAAACCTTCTGTAGCGCCAATTAATTGCATGACGGTAATGGATTGTCTCCTTGCAAAGATCATTAATCTAATACTGTTTCCAATCACTAAAAATACCGCAATGATCATAAAAATCGAAATCATCCATACAATTTTCTTAATCATGTCGGTTAAGGCTGTTAAGCGCGTAAACCAACTATCGTCAAGCCTTACATCATCAACACCATGAAGTTTAAGAAATTTTATTTGTATTTCATGTAAAATTTTTGTGTTTTTGGCATTATCTTTAGGAATAACAATCATTACCGCCGGTAATGGATTTTCTTCTAACAAATCTAAAGCATTACTAAATCCTGACCATAATCTAAACTCCTCACGTGTTTCATCGCGTGAAAGATATTTTATTTTTTCGACTTCAGGATAAGCTTCAATTGTTTTTTTAAGCTCTTCTGTTTCGATTTTGGTTAATGTTTTAGATAAATATAATGTTAGATTAGGTGTAGGATCCCATTGATTAGCTGCTGCATTAGCATTTTTCCATAGTAAATAACAGATAGTCGGTAAGGTAATAGAAATAGCAATGACAAAAATAGTTAATAACGTGGCGATAATATGCTGACGAAAATCATTAAAAACATTTTTCCAAGCATAAGTAATTTGCCTTTGCCAACGTTTAAAAAAGCTATTTTCATCTTTATTATTATGATGATTATATTGACTCACCTTTTTTTTCGCTTTAAGCATTCAACGATTCCTCTAATCTACCTTGATTAAGATTTAAAATGCGATGATGCTTACGTCGAATAAGTGCCATATTATGAGTAGCCATTAATACTGTTACGCCAGTTTGATTAAATTCTTCAAACAGTTTAAGGATAGATTTAGACAATTTGTCATCAAGATTTCCCGTTGGTTCATCAGCAAGTAAAATACTTGGGTGATTGACTATTGCTCTGGCAATACCGACTCGTTGTTGCTCGCCTCCTGATAATTGAATGGGATAAAATTTCATCTTTTCTATTAATCCCACCTTATCTAATGAAGCAGAAACACGGCGCCTTATCTCTTCAGGTGATTTTCCTAGTATAATTAATGGTATAGCAACATTATCATAAACATTATGATCCATTAATAACTGATGATCTTGAAATACCATACCAATAGAGCGTCGCAAAAAAGGGTAATCTTGCTTCCTAAGTTGCGACACATCAATATTATTTAACAAAATTTGTCCATCATTTGCTTTTTCAAGACCACAAATTAAGCGCATTAATGTCGTTTTACCGGCACCCGAATGACCGGTTAAAAAAACCATTTCTCCTGGTTGAATCATAAAATTAATATTTTGTAATGCCGGTTTACCGCCAGAGTAGACCTTACTTACTCGTTTAAATTGGATCATGCTAATTCTCTAATCGTTCATATTATTCTTCTTATTCTTCATAATTATCAAATAAAGCATTGATAAATTCATCTGCAACAAATGGTCTTAAATCTTCTATTTTTTCGCCAACCCCAATATAACGAATAGGGATTTGAAATTGATCGGCAATACTAAAAATAATGCCACCTTTTGCTGTCCCGTCTAGTTTGGTAAGCGTTAAACCTGTCACACCAACCGCTTCATTAAATAATTTGGTTTGATTGACTGCATTTTGTCCGGTACTGGCATCAATAGTCAACATAATTTCATGAGGTGCATCTATATCTTGCTTTTTGATTACACGAACGATTTTTTTGAGTTCATCCATTAGATGTGCTTTATTTTGCAATCGTCCTGCTGTATCAGCAATAAGAATATCAACCTTTTTAGCTTTAGCCGCTTGTATAGCATCAAAAATAACTGATGCAGAATCAGCATTTGTATGCTGAGCAACAACAGGGATCCCATTTCTTTCACCCCAAACTTGTAACTGTTCGACGGCTGCAGCACGAAATGTATCACCGGCAGCTAACATAACCGATTTTCCTTGATCTTGAAATTGTTTCGCTAATTTGCCAATGGTAGTTGTTTTGCCTACGCCATTTACACCAACCATTAAAATTACAAAAGGTTTATGTTCCTCAAGATTAAGAGGTTTATCAACATGTTTTAAAATGGTGGTCATTTCATCTTTTAATAATGAATGAAGTGCATCAGCATCTTTTAATTGCTTACGCGTTGCATGTTGCGTTAATTTATCAATTAATTTTTGCGTCGTCTCTAATCCTACATCAGCAATTAATAATTGCTCTTCTAATTCTTCAAAAAGGTCATCATCAATCTTTTTTCCTTTAAAAAGATTGATAAAGCCAGAACCAATATTTTGTTTTGTTTTGAACAGGCTCTTTTTTAATCGCGAAAAAAAACCTTCTTTTTTTTGTTCATGCATAAAATTGTCTATCCTAGGGTAATGATATTGAATATTTTATCTTATTTTAATAGAAAACCAATCTATTCAATTGAAACCTAAAATGATAAATTTTTTCTTAAAAATTTATCATATAAAAAAATTAAAACAATTGACTGGTATCAATCTGTTGCCATTTACTTAATGTTAAATGGTGATTAAACAAATTATACTTGCCAATTTGTACGCGAATTAAACGCAAGCAAGGGAATCCCACTGCTGCGCACATTCGACGTACTTGTCGATTTTTTCCCTCGGTAATTGTGATACTAATCCATGTTGTAGGTATCGATTTACGTTCACGAATAGGGGGGGTCCTTTGCCACAGCTCGTTAGGCTCTGAAATAAAATCAACGATTGCCGGCGCCGTATAAAATTCTTTAAGTTGAATACCATTTCTTAATTGAGTAATTGCCAATGAAGTTATTTCTCCTTCCACTTGTACCCAATAAGTTTTAGGTAATTTATATTTTGGAGAGGCAATTTTTGCTTGTAATTTACCGTTATTAGTTAATAAAAGTAATCCTTCGCTGTCGGTATCTAAACGACCCGCTGGGTAAAAATTAGGTAAATTAATATAATCTTTCAATGTTTGGTATTTCTCGTGTGGCGAAAATTGACAAGTTACATTGAACGGTTTATTAAAGGCAATCAGCTGTCGCATAACTGTTAACTATTTTATTTAATACATTTTATTTAATGTTAATGATTATAACCTGTAATGAATTTCTTTGACGAATTATTATTAATAATTGTGAAAATTGTCGATTATTTTAAAAAGATCTTGCTTAAATGATAACTTTTTTAATAATAACTTGCTTCCTGTTTTCGTCACCTTTAGACTAATGCTCATTTTTTGATAAGTAGTTATTATTAGGTAGTTATTAAATAGTTATTATGCAATTATCCGACTTTAATTTTACATTGCCAAACAATCTCATCGCTAAATATCCCACTGAAACTCGAAGTGCTTGCCGTTTATTATCTTTAGATGGAAAAACGGGCATGATTGAACATGGTTGTTTTACCAATATCATCGATAACCTTCAACAAGGTGATTTATTAATTTTTAATAATACTCGTGTTATTCCGGCACGTGTATACGGCAAAAAAGCTTCGGGCGGAAAAGTTGAAATCCTAGTTGAAAGAATTCTTGAAAATAACCGTGTCCTTGCTCATGTTAAAGCCTCTAAATCCCCAAAAGAAGGTAGCGAATTATTATTTAGTCGACACGCAATTAGTGAGCAAGCGATTGATAATAATATCTTAACGAAAGAAACGCCTATTTCAGTGCGTATGATAGCAAGGCATGAAAATTTATTTGAGCTGCAATTTCCTGACGATGTGTTAACTATTTTAAATAATATTGGACATATACCATTACCACCTTATATTGATCGACCAGATGATGAAGCCGATAAAGAGCTATACCAAACCGTTTATAATCAAAAACCGGGAGCTGTCGCAGCGCCAACTGCCGGATTACATTTTGATGAACCCATGCTTGAAGAGTTAAAACAAAAAGGCATCGAATTGGCATTTGTTACTTTGCATGTTGGTGCCGGTACTTTTCAACCTGTTCGTGTTGAAAATATAAAATCTCATATTATGCATGCTGAATACGCCGAAGTCCCTCAATCTGTGGTAGATGCCGTTTTGGCATGCAAAGCACGAGGAAATAAAGTTATTGCAGTTGGTACAACCTCAGTCCGTGCTTTAGAAAGTGCCGCGCAAAAAACAGGAATTATTGCGCCTTTTTTTGATGATACACGAATTTTTATTTATCCTGGTTATCATTTTAATGTCATCGACGCATTAATTACAAATTTTCATTTACCTGAATCGACGTTAATTATGCTAGTCTCCGCTTTTGCTGGTTATGAAAATACCATGCAAGCATATCGCATAGCAGTTGAAAATCAATATCGATTTTTTAGTTATGGTGATGCTATGTTCATTAAAAGCCAATATAAAGAAAATTAATTTTTAAATACAGCTTTCCATACTGATATCGATTTAATGCAAACAATTAATATATTGTTTATATTATTGATAAAGATTGTGAAATTAAGTAAGCAACGCTAAACTTGTTGCCTACGTTCTAAAAGATGAACGTTTTTATCCATAAATTGCGCCAAACTGTTTATTTGGTTGCCGAGGTTTTTATTATTATGAAATTTGAATTAGATAATACCGATGGGCTTGCTCGTCGTGGTCGTATGAAGTTTGATCGTCGTGGTGTTGAATATACTGTCGAAACCCCCGCTTTTATGCCTGTTGGGACTTATGGAACCGTTAAAGGAATGACTCCTGAAGAAGTCAAAGCAACAGGTGCACAAATTCTTCTGGGTAATACGTTTCACTTATGGTTAAGACCGGGACAAGAAATTATGCGTCAACATGGTGATTTACATGATTTTATGCAATGGCAAGGTCCTATTCTTACCGATTCTGGTGGTTTTCAAGTTTTTAGTTTAGGTGATATTCGTAAAATTAAAGAAGAAGGCGTGCATTTTCGCAATCCAATTAATGGCGATGCAATTTTCTTATCGCCCGAGATCTCAATGGAGATCCAATATGATTTGGGATCTGATATCGTAATGATTTTTGATGAATGTGCTCCTTTTCCTGCTGAGTGGGATTATGTCAAAAAATCCATGGAAATGTCATTACGTTGGGCAAAACGTAGTCGCGCCCGCTTTGATGAGCTCGGTAATAAAAATGCTTTATTTGGTATCGTGCAAGGTGGGATCCATCAAGAATTACGCAATATCTCTATCAAAGGTTTAACTGAAATTGGTTTTGATGGTTATGCTGTCGGAGGCCTTGCTGTTGGTGAACCTAAGGCAGATATGCACCGTATTCTTGAAGGAACTTGTCCACAATTACCCGCCGATAAACCTCGTTATTTAATGGGCGTTGGTAAACCTGAAGATTTAGTTGAAGGAGTAAGACGCGGCATTGATATGTTCGATTGTGTTATGCCAACACGTAATGCACGTAATGGTCATTTATTTGTTACAAATGGTGTGATTAAAATTCGTAATGCTAAATATAAAAATGACACATCTAAACTTGATGAACATTGTGACTGCTATACCTGTAAAAATTATACAAAAGCTTATCTGCATCATTTAGATAAATGTGGAGAAATTTTAGGTGCACGTTTAAATACCATTCATAACTTGCGTTATTACCAACGTTTAATGGAAGAAATTCGCGATGCCGTTGCTAATAAACGTTATGAAGCATTTGTCGAAGAGTTTTATGAGCGTATTGGAAAAACACCTACAATGTTAGGTAATTATAATAATTAATTAATTTTTTAACATGGGTCTTGACACAAAGTACAGAGCAAAGTATTATGCGTCACCTAACGGCGAGTAGCGCAGCTTGGTAGCGCAACTGGTTTGGGACCAGTGGGTCGGAGGTTCGAATCCTCTCTCGCCGACCAATTAAGAAAAACCGACATGAGTCGGTTTTTTTGTATCTAACTAGTAAGGATTCGTACACATTACGTAGTTACCTGCTCGCACATTAGCAATCTCACCTTGACAGCTCATGCTTGAATAATAAGGAGACTTTCCTCTACTACTTAATATAAAAGGATAAGAATCACTTATTAAATTAATGCCGGGATAATAACGTGCAATAGGACATCGCCATTCTGATAAAAGTCCACCACCTATTTCCGTTTTTAAATAATTTCCAGCTGCTGGATAAGCACCTGCTATACCTTCATATTTAGAATTAACCATATCACGGACATCAGGAATATTATAACCATATTGGTTACATGCCACTGATGCCGTCGTATTATTATAAGTCCCCGTTAATGGAATAAACCATCTGTTAATAGTAAAACTATATATAGGATGAGTTTTGTCATCTGGCAAAAAAAGTTTAAAAGTAGTTGGTGTAAATTTTAATGCATCAGCTTTATTTGAATTTAAATCTGGTCCACTTAATGTAATATGTAATCCTTTTCTTTTTATAACTGATTTAGTGGTATCTTTCCATTCCATAGCAATATTTATCAATGAATTTTCAGGTGATTTTGTATAGATAATTTCACCATTAATCAGTCCACCAAAAATTAGATAAAAATTCGCTTTATCAAAACCGGTTGTTGGAAAATTGGATAATGGATTGTTAATATCATGTGCTAAAAATCCATAAGAACGCACAAAATCTTTCCCTATATGTACTGACGATTCATCAAAAATTAAGATAGGTTGAGCCCAACAGACTGTTGGTCTATCAATCTTTGGGTTAATATAATAATTTATTGTAGTATAAGGAATCGTTATTTGATTAGGTAATCCATATTTTGTTGAAACATTCGTT
Organism: Gilliamella sp. ESL1225; assembly: GCF_058502635.1. Lineage (NCBI taxonomy): Bacteria > Pseudomonadati > Pseudomonadota > Gammaproteobacteria > Orbales > Orbaceae > Gilliamella > Gilliamella sp. ESL1225. The sequence goes on from NZ_CP196358.1 coordinate 48,637, forward strand.
GCATCATATGATAAAGATAATATATAGGGAGATTGGCATCTATCTAATGATTGTGTTCGCGTAATGGTTTTATGCTCAATATCGGTCATTGTTTGTTTAAAATCCCCACTTATTGAATTTAACACATCCCCATTTTCATCTTGCCAATATTTTGCATAATTATTTAATGGTACAGACATCATCCCATTAGGAATTTCAGTTGTTATATCTCCTAAAGTACTATTGATACTAGATAAAACAATTGGTTTACTCTCGGTAGCTGCAGCATCTTTATTTTGATAAACACGTCCATCTGATAAAGAAATTCTAAATAATGCATCAAAATTTTGCGCTTTGGTATTTTTGTCCCCGTAAACAAAATAAGGCAATGATCCTTGTATTCTACCGAAACTTGTTGCTTCTTTTAAACTCGCATAAGCAGGCATCATACTTATTAGTATAATAAAAATGGCAATGCCTAGAAAAACAATAGATTGCAATATAGATATTAAATAAGAATATAAAAATGAGTAAATATTAAGCTGATTAGTATTTAATTTAATATATGAAGTTTTATAGAATATTGGTATCACAACTGACAAAATAAAAAATCTGTGATCTGTGATCTGTGATCTGTGATCTGTGATCTGTGATCTGTGATCTGTGATCTGTGATCTGTGATCTTACAAAAATTATAAGGTATAGCTTGTTTTATGTGAACCATAATATTTCCTTTAACATTTAAATAATTGATATTAATACCTATTTAAGCTAAGTTTTTCATTCAATTGTTAATCATTTTAAATAACTAACAAAAGAAATGATTTCAAGAAATAATTTTTGTATTATAGCTTGAGAATAAAAATTTTCTTAGTTTTATTTTTTATGAATTGTTTACATAATTTTAGTTATTATCGATAAAAAAATAAGCTTTTTATGCTTATTAGCATCTATTTTTTATTTTACACATAATAATTCTTCCCACCGCGTGGTATAACGTTGACTTAAATATTGCCTTTTAATTTGTACAGGGGCTGTTTTTCGAACAGATCCGACTTGTATGGTATTTTTACCTAATTTTTTATTGATATTATCAATCGTCTGCATCAGATTAGCTCTTTTTTGTTTTCTTCCCTGTAGATCAGCAAAAAGATCGAATTGCTGATAGTGATCTTTCGGTTTTAGATCCAGCAACATCACTCCAGCTTTCATAAATAAAAATCCTTTTTTATAGATACTATTTAGTCCTTTTTGTGCCGCATGAATAATTAATTGGCTATCGTCAGTTACTATATCAAGGGGTACAATAATAGAAGGATTATATTGTAATAAATCATCACGAAAACGATTTGTTTTTAAAAAAATAAGGATAGCATTTGTCACTGATCCTTGTTTACGAAGTTTCTCTGCACTCAAGGCAGCATACATTCGAATGGCTTCTTGTACATCATATAATTTATCCGTTAAATAACCGAAACTACGCGATGTCATAATATTTTTTTTAGGAATCGATAAATCATCTAGCTCAATACACGGTATACCTTGTAATTCCAAGACAGTACGTTCAAGCACAACTGAAAATCGTTTTCCTATTTGTTTAGCATCGGTTTGTTTTAAATCCCAAGCACTATTTATTGCTAAAGATTTTAATTTTTTAGCAAGAGTTCGCCCAATTCCCCAAATATCTTCTATTGGAAAATTTCTTAATTTGATATCTGTTAGAGGGTGATTTGCTGATAAAAAACAAACGCCTTCATAATTAGGCTGTTTTTTAGCAATTTGATTAGCTAATTTTGCTAATGTTCGTGTTTCAGAAATACCAATACTAACAGGAATACCGGTATTTTTTTTTACAATTTTTTTTAATTGTTGGCAATGATCAATAATATTCGAAAAACCATTCAATCTAATAAATGCTTCATCAATAGAATAAAGTTCAAGATCAGCGGTATGTTCACGAACAGTATCAAATACACGTTGGCTCATATCACCGTAAAGCTCATAATTAGAACTTAATAAGGTAATTTGTTTACGAATAACATCTGGAATTTGATAATTAGGTATCCCCATAGGAACAAGAGGCTTAAGTTCATTAGAACGAGCTATAATACAGCCATCATTATTTGATAAGATCCCAATTGGTTTTCTCTCAAGTTTAGGATTAAAGACACGCTCACAAGAAGCGTAAAAATTATTACAATCAATTAAACCAATCATAATGGGTGACGACCACGTAATGAATGAATAGTATGAATGACAACGCCCCAAATATGAACTTGTTTACCCGCTAATGAAATCGGAGGATAAAGCATATTACCGGATAATAAATGATATTGATCATCTATAATACCAAGGCATTTACAGGTTAGTTCCCCATCAAGAGCAACAACGACAATATCATTTATCTTTGGCTCCAATGAACGATCAACAATTAATAAATCGCCTGAAAAAATTCCATAATTAATCATCGAATCACCCATGGCTTTTATATAATAAGTTGCGCTAGGATGTTTGATTAGATGTTCTGTTAAATCAAGTTTTGCTTCTAAATAATCATCTGCTGGTGATGGAAAACCAGCCCTAACCGGTAAATCAATATAAGGTAATAAATGTTCAACAGAGGTATCAGAAATACCAAGAACAGAAAACTGAAGGCAATGCAAAAAAATACTCCCAAACTAACACGTTATTAACTAACATTTTTTTTCGTTATTATAATTTAGTACTAATTCATATATTTATTCTTATTTTATAAGCAAAATTATAAACAAAAATCAATATGTATAAATATACAGTATTTGTATTTATTTAATCAATTTTTCAGGTGTAAAAAAATAGAAATCTATTTTAAAGTTAAAGGATATTTCCCATATAAAGTAATTTCCGTAAACTAATAGATGATAAAAAAAGGAATTTCAGTTTGTAATGCGAATATTTATCAAAAAAATAAATGTATAAAACACATTTAACACTTAACACTATTTTGCCTATGCCTATAAACATCACTCATGACTATTGCCTAAAGTTAATGACTGTTACAAATGGATTTGAATAGTAGGTAGGTAATAGATAGGTAGATAGGTAGATAGATAGATAGATAGATAGATAGATAGATAGATAGATAGAGTTAATTATTTCAAATAAATGCAAAAAAGCCCAGTATAAATACTGGGCTCTCTATATAAAAGTCTGGCGGCTCCCTACTCTCACATGGGTAATACCCACACTACCATCGGCACTACGGCGTTTCACTTCTGAGTTCGGCATGGGGTCAGGTGGGACCACCGCGCTCTTACCGCCAGACATATCCTGTCTCTCTTCTTCAACTAACTCTCGCTAGCTTCTCATTAGGCTCAAGCTAAATTCTTCTCGCGCTCCAAACAACTCCGAGTTGTAAGGTTAAGACTCTCGGTTCATTAGTATCAGTTAGCTCAATGTATCACTACACTTACACACCTGACCTATCTACGTCTTAGTCTTAAACGGACCTTACTAATTCTCATTAGGGAAAACTCATCTCAAGGCTAGTTTCGTACTTAGATGCTTTCAGCACTTATCTATTCCGCACGTAGCTACCGGGCAATGCAATTGGCATCACAACCCGAACACCAGCGGTGCGTTCACTTCGGTCCTCTCGTACTAGAAGCAAACCCTCTCAATTTTCCTACGCCCATGGCAGATAGGGACCGAACTGTCTCACGACGTTCTAAACCCAGCTCGCGTACCACTTTAAACGGCGAACAGCCGTACCCTTGGGACCTACTTCAGCCCCAGGATGTGATGAGCCGACATCGAGGTGCCAAACTCCGCCGTCGATATGAACTCTTGGGCGGAATCAGCCTGTTATCCCCGGAGTACCTTTTATCCGTTGAGCGATGGCCCTTCCATTCAGTGCCACCGGATCACTATGACCTACTTTCGTATCTGCTCGAGCCGTCACTCTCGCAGTCAAGCTAGCTTTTGCCATTGCACTAACCTCCTGATGTCCGACCAGGATTAGCTAACCTTCGTGCTCCTCCGTTACTCTTTGGGAGGAGACCGCCCCAGTCAAACTACCCACCAGACAGTGTCCCTTACCTCGATTCAGAAGTATAGGTTAGAGCATCAAACATTAAAGGGTGGTATTTCAAGGTCGGCTCCATACATACTGGCGTACATACTTCTATGCCTCCCACCTATCCTACACATTAAGGCTCAATGCTCACTGTCAAGCTATAGTAAAGGTTCACGGGGTCTTTCCGTCTTGCCACGGGTACACCGCATCTTCACGGCAATTTCAATTTCACTGAGTCTCGGGTGGAGACAGCCTGGCCATCATTACGCCATTCGTGCAGGTCGGAACTTACCCGACAAGGAATTTCGCTACCTTAGGACCGTTATAGTTACGGCCGCCGTTTACTGGGGCTTCGATCAAGAGCTTCTCCTCGCGGATAACCCCATCAATTAACCTTCCAGCACCGGGCAGGCGTCACACCCTATACGTCCACTTTCGTGTTTGCAGAGTGCTGTGTTTTTATTAAACAGTTGCAGCCAGCTGGTATCTTCGACTGATTTCACCTACGTCCGCATGGGATTTCAATTAATATCAGCGTGCCTTCTCCCGAAGTTACGGCACCATTTTGCCTAGTTCCTTCACCCGAGTTCTCTCAAGCGCCTTAGTATTCTCTACCTGACCACCTGTGTCGGTTTCGGGTACGATTGTCTATAACCTAGAGCTTAGAGGCTTTTCCTGGAAGCAGGGCATCAATTACTTCAGTGCCTTAGCACCTCGTCATCACACCTCAGCGTTTCAGTGACCGGATTTGCCTAATCACTCGCCTACATGCTTAACCCACCATCCAATAGGTGGTAAACCTAGCCTTCTTCGTCCCCCCTTCGCAGTTATACACAGTACGGGAATATTAACCCGTTTCCCATCAGATACGCCTCTCAGCCTCTCCTTAGGGGTCGACTCACCCTGCCCCGATTAACGTTGGACAGGAACCCTTGGTCTTCCGGCGAGCGGGCCTTTCACCCGCTTTATCGTTACTTATGTCAGCATTCGCACTTCTGATACCTCCAGCATGCCTCACAACACACCTTCTACGGCTTACAGAACGCTCCCCTACCCAACAACATTTCTGTCGCTGCCGCAGCTTCGGTGCATAGTTTTAGCCCCGTTACATCTTCCGCGCAGGCCGACTCGACTAGTGAGCTATTACGCTTTCTTTAAATGATGGCTGCTTCTAAGCCAACATCCTAGCTGTCTAAGCCTTCCCACTTCGTTTCCCACTTAACTATGACTTTGGGACCTTAGCTGGCGGTCTGGGTTGTTTCCCTCTTCACGACGAACGTTAGCACCCGCCGTGTGTCTCCCATGATTAAACTTGTCAGTATTCGGAGTTTGCATCGGGTTGGTAAGTCGGGATGACCCCCTAGCCGAAACAGTGCTCTACCCCCAACAGTTACTCATGAGGCGCTACCTAAATAGCTTTCGGGGAGAACCAGCTATCTCCCGGTTTGATTGGCCTTTCACCCCCAGCCACAGGTCATCCGCTAATTTTTCAACATTAGTCGGTTCGGTCCTCCAGTTAGTGTTAACCAACCTTCAACCTGCCCATGGCTAGATCACCGGGTTTCGGGTCTATACCCTGCAACTATTCGCACAGTTAATACTCGGTTTCCCTTCGGCTCCCCTATTCGGTTAACCTTGCTACAGAATATAAGTCGCTGACCCATTATACAAAAGGTACGCAGTCACATAACCTTAATTATGCTCCCACTGATTGTACGTACACGGTTTCAGGGTCTATTTCACTCCCCTCCCGGGGTTCTTTTCGCCTTTCCCTCACGGTACTGGTTCACTATCGGTCAATCAGGAGTATTTAGCCTTGGAGGATGGTCCCCCCTTCTTCAAACAGGATTTCTCGTGTCCCGCTCTACTCTTCAAGCTTCCACTTAAAGTACTTTCGTGTACGGGACTTTCACCCTCTTTCGTGCGACTTTCCAGACGCTTCCACTAATACCTTAAGCTACCCGCTTTGGGCTGACCCCCTTTCGCTCGCCGCTACTCGGGGGATCTCGGTTGATTTCTTTTCCTCGGGGTACTTAGATGTTTCAGTTCTCCCGGTTCGCCTTGTCTAACTATTTATTCATTAAACAATAATGTAGTCTCCTACATTGGGTTTCCCCATTCGGACATCAACGGCTCAACGCTCTTTATCAGCTCACCGTCGCTTTTCGCAGATTAACACGTCCTTCTTCGCCTCTGATTGCCTAGGCATCCACCGTGTACGCTTAATTTCTTAACCTTACAACTCGCAGTTGTCTCGGTTTACGCTTTCTTCTCTTCTTATCATACTTCCGGCTCTCACCTCGTATCATAAGCCGAGAACTCGTTTCTTTCAGCTTGTTCCTAATTTTTAAAGAGCTTTATCTCACTATTAACGCATTCATATACGCATTAATACTCAGATAATATTCAAAGAAATAACCCATCTTAAAGTGGCGTCCCCTAGGGGATTCGAACCCCTGTTACCGCCGTGAAAGGGCGATGTCCTAGGCCTCTAGACGAAGGGGACGTGCTATCTCTTCTTCAACAAACAATCTGTGTGAACACTTGCAAGGTCTTCGTAAGGAGGTGATCCAACCGCAGGTTCCCCTACGGTTACCTTGTTACGACTTCACCCCAGTCATGAATCACACCGTGGTAAACGCCCCCCCGAAGGTTAAGCTATCTACTTCTGGTGCAACCCACTCCCATGGTGTGACGGGCGGTGTGTACAAGGCCCGGGAACGTATTCACCGTGACATTCTGATTCACGATTACTAGCGATTCCGACTTCATGGAGTCGAGTTGCAGACTCCAATCCGGACTTAGACGTACTTTATGAGGTCCGCTTGCTCTCGCGAGGTCGCTTCCCTTTGTATACGCCATTGTAGCACGTGTGTAGCCCTGGTCGTAAGGGCCATGATGACTTGACGTCGTCCCCACCTTCCTCCGCTTTATCAACGGCAGTCTCCTTTGAGTTCCCACCTCTACGTGCTGGCAACAAAGGATAAGGGTTGCGCTCGTTGCGGGACTTAACCCAACATTTCACAACACGAGCTGACGACAGCCATGCAGCACCTGTCTCACAGTTCCCGAAGGCACTCTCACATCTCTGCAAGATTCTGTGGATGTCAAGACCAGGTAAGGTTCTTCGCGTTGCATCGAATTAAACCACATGCTCCACCGCTTGTGCGGGCCCCCGTCAATTCATTTGAGTTTTAACCTTGCGGCCGTACTCCCCAGGCGGTCGATTTATCGCGTTAGCTTCGGAGCCCATCACTCTAGGCAACAAACTCCAAATCGACATCGTTTACAGCGTGGACTACCAGGGTATCTAATCCTGTTTGCTCCCCACGCTTTCGCATCTCAGCGTCAGTATCTGTCCAGAAGGCCGCCTTCGCCACCGGTATTCCTCCACATCTCTACGCATTTCACCGCTACACGTGGAATTCTACCTTCCTCTACAATACTCTAGTTAACCAGTTTTAAATGCTATTCCTAGGTTGAGCCCAGGGCTTTCACACCTAACTTAATTATCCGCCTACATGCCCTTTACGCCCAGTCATTCCGATTAACGCTTGCACCCTCCGTATTACCGCGGCTGCTGGCACGGAGTTAGCCGGTGCTTCTTCTGTGAGTAACGTCAATAATCTACACTATTCATGTAGCTACTTCCTCCTCACCGAAAGTGCTTTACAACCCGAAGGCCTTCTTCACACACGCGGCATGGCTGCATCAGGGTTCCCCCCATTGTGCAATATTCCCCACTGCTGCCTCCCGTAGGAGTCTGGACCGTGTCTCAGTTCCAGTGTGGCTGGTCATCCTCTCAGACCAGCTAGAGATCGTCGCCTTGGTAAGCCTTTACCCTACCAACTAGCTAATCCCATATGGGCTCATCAAATGGCGAGTGGTCTTGCGATCCCACCCTTTGGTCTCTCAACTTTATGCGGTATTAGCAGTCGTTTCCAACTGTTGTCCCCCTCCATTCGGCAAATTCCCATACATTACTCACCCGTCCGCCACTCGTCAGCAGTAAAGCAAGCTCTACCCTGTTACCGTTCGACTTGCATGTGTTAAGCCTGCCGCCAGCGTTCAATCTGAGCCATGATCAAACTCTTCAATTTAAAGTTTGATGCTCAATAACTGTCTCCGCTTCTTTCTTTAACTTTCGTCAAATGAATCTCTCAGGTCACTTATTAAGTCTTCTTAATTCTCGCCTCTCGGCTTCTATTCTTCTGCCTTACAAGTGCCCACACAGATTGTCTGTTTCTTAATTTTTAAAGAGCTGACAGATTTGCGTTTCGCTTTTCTGTCTCAAGGGCTGCGTATACTACGCTACCTTTCTTATCCTGTCAAATAATTTTTTAATTATTTCTCAGCTTCCTACGCACTACGCCGCTTCTCATTCCGCACTGCGTTGTCAGTGGTGCGCATTATAGGGAATTCTCCTTTTTTTTCAACCCTATTTCTTAATTTATTTTTCGTTTGATTTATATTTAATCATTTTGAAAAATTAATTTAACGTTACAAATTCAATTTTATTTAAATTATTCATAAGATTAATTAAATATACACCATCAACCTAGCCCAATAAAATATCTAGCGTTGTTTTTGAATATTAATTTAAATAAATAGCTAATAAATATACTAATACTTATAGTTAATAGTAATAAACAAATTGCACTTAATGTAGCTATAGTGCCATTATCTGTCTTGATGATATATCCATAGGGGGATTTTTGAAGCAAATATTCTAATTTAAATACGATTATTTCATGTATAAAATAAATTGGAAAACTATAATTAGCTAATTTTGAGAACAAACAATAAATTCTTCCATCATTATTTTTTTGATTTAAGCCATCTAAAAAATATAATGCTAGTATAAAAAGAATTATTTTTTGTAATGTATCTAAATAGATATTTGCTATGCCGATTGTATGTACATATCGGTGTAAATAAGGTACAGAAAAACATAAACATAAGAAAATAATTAACACCCATAAATTATCTTTTACCGATTTCATAATGAGATCATAATTTTGTTTTAGCATCATCCCTATCAAATAAACGGGCCCAAAATGTAATAAGTTAAATAGTGGTTTATGGAAGTCCGGTTTGGTGAACATAATCACCCATACCATTGATATTAATCCAACAATAATAAGATTTTTTTTAGACCAATAATATAATAAAGGAGCCAGTGCATAAATTATCATAATCATTGGAATAAACCATAATGGCAATAATTGCGAGCCAGTTATCATCATGATAAAAATGCTTTTTATGATATTATCTCCATGTTCTGAATATAGTGGTAATTGTGAAAGCGAATCATAATGGAGAAATATAAAACAATATATTGATACAAATATGTAAGGAGAAAGTACATTTTTGATTTTAGACAAATAATAGGTTTTCGTGTCATATTTATATGTTAGATGTTGAAATAAAAAACCTGCAATCAAAACAAAAAAAGTCGTGAAGTTAAAGGCGAAAAGATTTAAGAATGAGAAAAGATAAGTATGATTAATTAGATTTTCATTTTTAAATACACCTAAACAATGACTAAATACAATCATGACTATCGAAACACCTCGCAATAGGTGAACTGAATTAATTTTTCTGCTTTTTGTCGTTATCATAATGAACTTGTTTCAAAAATATGCGGATAATCATTACACTTACTATGTAATACCTAAATTATTAAAATTAATAGGAATTTTATTCTTAGCAGAAGGCTAAGAATAAATAAAATTGTGATTAATATAATTTAACTGAATTTAACCAAAGAGAGGCTAATAACTTTAGTTTCTTATTTATTATTATTTTAATTTTTTCTCTGCAAATGAACATAAAGGAGTAATTTCCCTATTTTCTTCTTGTAATCGATGGACTGTGAGCTCAAGAAGTTTATCGGCAATTCCTTGACCTCTATAAGCAGGATCAACAAAAGTATGATCAATTGTTGCTTTATCTGTCCCTATTCGCGTAAATGTTATTTCGCCGATTTCATTATTATCATCAGTGTAAACATAAAAACGATTTTTATCTTCATTATAATGTAATGACATAATACCCCCTTATGACTTTGTTATGATAATAAAGTATTTTGCCATTGTTAAAATGGCAAAATAGTAAATTAATATAATTTAGAATAAACGTTTAGCTGTATTGTATAAATCCATATCAAATGGACGTTTCATATTTGTAATGGCGTCAATGATATCATGATGTACAAGTTTACCATTTTGTATACCAACACAGCGTCCAGCATAACCATCAATTAACAATTCAACAGCAAATGCGCCCATTCGAGATCCTAAAATTCGGTCATAAGGTACCGGTGAACCACCACGTTGTACATGTCCTAAAACAGTGGCTCTAGTTTCATGATGAACTGCGCGTTCAATTTCAGCCGCTAGTTTATTCACATCACACATATGTTCTGTTACAGCAACGATAGCATGCGTTTTACCTTTAGCAAAACCCATTTTAATTTCTTCAATTAAATCTTCCTGTGTATAAGATACTTCAGGAATAATCATAAACTCACAACCACCTGCAATGGCTGAATTTAAGGTTAAATCTCCACAATCACGTCCCATTATTTCAATAACTGAAATTCGATTATGCGAAGAACAAGTATCCCTTAATTTATCAATTGCTTCTACCGCTGTTGAAAGGGCAGTAAAATAACCAATAGTATAATCCGTACCACGAATATCATTATCGATAGTTCCTGGTAATCCAATACATGGAAATCCTTCTTCGGTTAATTTCATCGCCCCCATATAAGAACCATCACCACCGATAACAACTAACGCATCAATGCCATGTTGCTTTAAATTAGCAATGGCTGTTGCTCTTACTGTTGGGTCTTTGAATTCAGGAAAACGCGCAGATCCTAAAAATGTGCCACCACGTGTAATAATGTCAGAGACACTATGCCGAGATAATTGATTAATACGATTTTCACAAAGTCCTAAATAACCATCTGTAATACCATATACTTCTAAATTTTCAGTTAATGCAGCCCGCACAACACCACGAATTGCCGCATTCATTCCCGGTGCATCACCACCACTTGTTAAAACACCTATTTTTTTTATCATTTGTTATGCTCCCGTTATTTATTTTCTGTTCATTATAGAGGGATAAAGTATGTCTAACAATAGATGAAAAATGCTATTTAACTCGATTTTGTTGGATTATTAATCGCTCCTGGGGCAAAACAGAAATAGGATCTTGATGAATAATGACATCTGCCGGAGTAAATGTTTCTGCAATCTGCTTTTCAATCGCATCGGCTATAGCATGCGCTTTTAAAAGCGAAATATTATCATCTAATTCTATATGTAGTTGAATAAATTTGATAGGACCTGCTTGTCTTGTCTTTAACTCATGTACACCATGCACGTCAGGAAAAGATAGTGCAATTTTAATGATTTCTTCATTCATACTAATAGGTAACGCTCTATCAAGAAGATCTTGAATAGCCGAATAAATGATTTTACAGGCATTATAAAATAAGATTAGCGCAATAATAAAGGCAACAAGCGCATCAGCATACCAAATCCCATACCAACTTAAAAAAAGCGCGACAATAACAGCAACATTGACAAATAAATCTGCTGAATAATGAAGCTTATCGGCATTAATTGCCTTACTTTTTGTCAATTTGATAATACGATTTTGATAACAAACTAGTATGAACGTCATTATGATCGAAATACAAGATACTAGAATACCTAATAGAGGCATAGTAACAGGAATTGGATAAAAAAGGATTTTAATACTATTAAAAAGAAAAAAAGATAAAGAACCAATAATAAATGCACTTTGTGCTAATGCTGCTAATGATTCTGCTTTTCCATGCCCAAAAGTATGACCTTCATCAGGTGGCTTTAAGGCATATCTAACTAATAAAAAATTTAAACCAGAAGCAAGAAGATCAATAGATGAATCCAATAAAGAGGCAAATAAACTTAGTGATCCTGTTAACCAAAAAGTAATGCATTTTATAATTATAAGAATTATTGATAAACAAACTGCATATAAGGTCGCTCTTTTTATGAGTTTAGCATAACGATCATAACTTACCATTTTATGCACCTATTTTTTGAGCATTGAAATTATGGGTAATTATAAAGAAAATACGAAAGATACTATTTTAAATTATTAAAAATAATTGATTATTTTAAGTGAAAAAAGTATTAAATAATAAACGAGGATTTTCCCGTTTTATCAAACAGGAAAATCGATAAAATAAAACTTATTATTTTGTAGTTTGGTTTTCATAATAAGGCGAACGCGGTCCATACTGTAAATTTTTATTGTTACCCGTATTTGATGGTGCCAATAAACGATTCACAGCAATATCACTAATTTCATAAGTTTTATCTAATGAAGTATTGATAATATGTTTAGCAGCTGTTTGAACAAGTAAACTCATTAAACCAAAATTAACAGTACTATCATTCTCTAAGCTTGATGCTGAAGCTATACCACTCCAAAGGACTTTTCCAGTTTGCAAATTAACTAACTTGCCGCTTACTGTAACATGCGTATCACTTTGAATAACTTGATAATCCGTTCCAAATGAGGTTACATCAATATATAAAGCCGCATCAGCTTTAAAAATTTGATATAGTTTTTGTGGGGAAATATTATGGATATCATTTGCAACTGTAACGCCATTTTGTTTAAAAATTTCATCAGTTACAACCACGGGTAAAACATAATAGCCTGCCTCAGATAATGGATATGTTACATTTGATAAAACCGTATAGTTTGCTTTAACATCATTTGTGTTATTTTTTGGCATCAACACTAATATTGTTCTCGGGACTTCTGGTTTAGTTTCAACAACATCAGAAACAGAATTATTATTACTACAACCCGTAAGTAAAAGAGGCAAAGTAACAATTAATAATAAAATAATTTTTTTCATTTTTATTTTCCTTGAATTTTTTTATTCATAAAATCAACAAATTCTTCTGATTCTGGAAATTTTTGTTTTTCTAAGGCTAGCTGTTCCTTTGCTTTATCCATTGATCCTTTATTTATATAAAGCATTGCAAGATGAGCATGGAAACCTGGTGGAACAGGTTTATCTGAACCATTTGCTTTTATGAGCGTTTGTTCAAGGAATTCAATTTGTTGTTGTTGTGAAACTTTATCGCTTTGGTAATAGTTATATAATTGAGTTTGGTAATCACCCCAATAATAAATTGTTTTTTTAGATGAAGAACATCCCGTCATTAAAATAAGACATGAAATTAATAGGGAAAACGAAAAAATAAATTTACCGTTCATTGAGAAATATTCCTTTCTTTGATGAATAATTAACTTGTTAAATTAAGTCATTATTGTTTAATGATTATTTTCTAATTTATCAATAAGATTATTAACAGCATCTCTTAATGCTAAATCTAATACTTTACCATTTAACGTTGAATCATAACTTGCAGTTCCACCAAAACCAAGGATATCTCGATTCGATAATTTATATTCACCAGCACCTTGACTTGAATAAACAACTTCAGACGTTTTGACATTTATCATATTAAGTGTAATTTTGGCATATGCAATTTGCTGTTTACCTTTACCCAAAATCCCCCATAACTGATGATCACCTACTTCTTTTCGTCCAAATTCAGTAATATCACCGGTTATGATATATTTAGCGCCTTTAATAGATTGTGTTTGTTTTGAAAAATTGGCTTCTTGACTAATTTCAGTTAAATTTGTTCTATCTAAAACATTAAAATAATTAGACTGTTGTAAATCACTGATTAATAATGTTTTAGATTGATTTCCTAAACGATCAACACCATCAGAAAAAATCCCATTTAAAAAATTGGAACGATTATCAAATTTACCGATAGCAACTGGGATTTTGTCTCCTTGAGTTTGATGAACTTTAACCGCTGTTTCTTTTACATCAATACTATGTGATGATTCTGTTGCACACCCAAAAAGTAAAGAAGTAGAACATAATAATGCACTAATAACTAAGAAAGATTTTTTCATTTGAGATCCCTAAGCCTTATAAAAGTTTTTATAAATAAAATATGACCTAATTAAAATAATTAAATTTTAAGGTTAAACATTTTGAATAAACGAAAATATATATCTTTTTTTAAATCGATACACACTATAAGGTATAAAGACTAAAATAGCTACTATTATTTAAGAAATAAACATCACATAATGCGAGATTTTGATACGAGGGTTAATTAATAACTCATTGGATATTTAAAAGAAAAATAAAGCTTAATTGAGATTAATGCTTCTTTGATATAAGAAAATTAAAAAATAAGTTAAAAGAATCAGTTAATTAACTGATTCTTTTAATATTCGCACCTAATTTATTAAGCTTGGCTTCTATTTCTTCGTAACCACGGTCAATATGGTAAATACGATCAATTACTGTTGTTCCTTCGGCAATACAGCCCGCTAAGACTAAACTTGCCGATGCTCTTAAATCAGTCGCGATAACTTGAGTGCCACCTAATTTTTCAACACCATTCGTAATTAAAGTATTTCCTTCAATTTCGGCATGGGCGCCCATGCGAACTAATTCAGGAATATGCATAAACCGATTTTCAAAAATTGTCTCTTTAATAATACCTGTGCCTTCAGCAATAATATTAAGTAAAGAAAATTGTGCTTGCATATCCGTTGGGAATCCAGGATGTGGAGCTGTATAGACATTCACAGCTTTAGGTCGTTTACCTTTCATATCTAACGTAATCCAATCCTCACCAATTGTTATATCAGCGCCGGCTTCGCTTAATTTTGCAAGCACAGCATCTAATAAATGCGGGTTCGTATTTCGACAAGTAATTTTTCCTCTAGAAACGGCCGCCGCGACTAAAAAAGTGCCCGTTTCAATTCGATCTGCGACAATTTCATGAACACCGCCATTTAATTTTTCTACCCCTTCAATCGTAATGCGATCGGTACCTGCTCCTGAAATTTTGGCGCCAAGTGTATTTAAGAATTTTGCGGTATCAATAATTTCAGGTTCACAAGCAGCATTTTCAATAATTGTTGTACCCGTTGCCAATGTAGCTGCGGACATAATGGTAACTGTTGCCCCGACACTAATTTTATCCATCACAATATGCGCACCTTTAAGGCGCCCATCAACGGAGGCTTTGACGTAACCGCCATCAAGCGTAATCGTTGCACCAAGTTTTTCTAACCCTGCAATATGTAAATCAACCGGTCTATCGCCGATAGCACATCCACCAGGAAGCGACACTTGCCCTTGTCCAAAACGAGCAACTAGAGGACCTAAAGCCCATATCGATGCACGCATCGTTTTAACTAATTCATATGGAGCACAATAATTATTGATTTGACTAGCATCAATAAAAATAGCGCCATTACGTTCATATTTAACACCTAATCGCTGAAGTAATGCTAATGAGGTATCAATATCTTTTAATTGAGGAACATTATGTATTTCAACTAAACCTTGCGATAAAATAGTCGCAAACAAAATCGGCAATGCGGCGTTTTTAGCACCCGAAATAATCACGTCACCTGTAATAGTTTTTGGACCGACAACTTGAAACTTTTCCATTAACAACTCTTAGATAAAAAAAATTAGTAAGCATTATAAAAGTTATTTGCGGATTGATAAATCAATTTTGCTAAATAAAATAATGACAATGTTAGTTTATTTTTTAAAATTATTTTATTAAATTTGTATCAATATCTTATTTTGAAGGTAATAAGCATAAATTTTACGTTGTTTTTATTCAATTATATTCATACATAGCAGTTATTTATTTAATTTGATAAACTAGAAAGCATCAAAGTGATTATAATAAATATGATTTAAAAATGGATTATGATATTGCAATTATCGGCTTAGGTCCTGCTGGAAGTACCTTAGCACGTTTACTTGACCCTTCTTTCAAAATTATTGCATTAGATAAAAAACATCAATCAGAGCCTGGCGGATTTTATAAACCTTGCGGTGGTCTTTTGGCTAAAGATGCACAAAAAGCCTTTGTGCGTTTAAAATTAAATATGCCTACAAATATACTGACCGATCCACAAGTTTTCAGCGTAAAAGTATATGATCTCGCCAGTAAATTAATTCGCAATTATTATAAACATTACGTAAATTTCGACCGGCATAAATTTGATTTATGGTTAAAATCTTTGATTCCATCACATGTTACCGTGTTGCATAATACCTTATGTCAAGACATTGGTCGAACAATTGACGGTTATCAAATCAGTTATTTAGATGATAATCAGCAACAACATAAAGTGACTGCACGTTATGTTATAGGTGCTGATGGCGCTAGCTCTCTTATCCGCCGTTTACGCTATCCGAACCATAAAATTACACAATATATTGCTATCCAACAATGGTTCAAAGAACAGCATCCAGTACCATTTTATTCATGTATTTTTGATAATAAAATGACAAATTGTTATGCTTGGAGTATTTCTAAAAATAATCATTTTATAGTTGGCGGTGCCTTTCCTAAAAAAGATGCTATTCAGCGTTTTGAAGCATTGAAAACAAAATTATCTAACCAAGGATTTATTTTTGGTGAATTGATTAAAACCGAAAAATGTAGGGTGATTTATCCTCATCGATTTGGGGATTTTTATACTGGTAATGAGAATATCTTTCTCATTGGTGAAGCGGCTGGTTTTATTAGTGCAAGCTCACTCGAAGGCATTAGTTATGCTTTAGATAGTGCTGAGATTTTAAGTAAAATTCTAAATAGTCATCACTCCAAACCTAATAAAAAATATTATCAAAAAACGATACCGTTACGATTAAAATTATATGGTAAAATTTTAAAAGCTAAATTTTTAACAACTCCATTTTGGCGTAAATTGATTATGCGTAGTGGTATATCGCATATAAAAATAGAATAAAGAGAAAGGTTATGGCAGATATTCAAGATCTCATTCGATCTAATCATGAATGGTCCGAAAAAATAAAAAAAGATGACCCTGATTTTTTCAAACAATTAGCGATATCACAAAATCCTAAATATTTATGGATAGGTTGTTCTGATAGTCGAGTTCCCGCAGAAAAATTAACAAAATTAGAGCCAGGTGAATTATTTGTTCACCGTAATGTTGCCAATCTTGTTATTCATACCGATTTAAATTGTCTTTCTGTCGTTCAATATGCCATTGATGTACTAAAAGTCGAAGATATTATTATCTGCGGTCATTTGGATTGTGGCGGTATTCGCGCCGCAATAGAAAATCCTGATTTAGGTTTAATTAATAATTGGTTATTACATATCCGTGATTTATGGTTTAGATATAGTTCAATCATTGGTAAATTTCCATCTCATAAACGTATGGATATTTTATGTGAAATAAATGTAATTGAACAAGTATATAACTTAGGACATTCAACCATAATTCAATCAGCCTGGCAACGTGGTCAAAAAGTTAATTTACATGGCTGGGTATATGGAATCGATAACGGTAAAATATCCGATTTGCATATTTCTTCTTCGAGTCGGGAAACACACGAAATTAGTTATCGCGAAGCCATATCAACATTATTAAATCAACATGAAATTTATGAAAATAATTAATCCATTGAACAATGGATTAATTGAATTACTTACTAATTTATCCAATTAATTAATTTTAAAATATCAATTAAATCGATAGATAACTTGGTTACTACTACCGCGCCAAAGTAATGTTCTATCTGCAAGCTCTTGTATAAATTTTCCATCAATAAGCACATCAATAAAAGGAATGACAGATTGCTGTAATTCATTCAATTCCGATAATTTATACCCCGTCCATAACCAAATATCTTTACCAATACATTCATTTTTAACACGTTTAGCTAATTTTAAGATGCCATTAATATTTTGCGGGTGCAAAGGATCCCCACCTGAAAGGGATAATCCTTGCCTTTTGATATCATTTGCTTGTAAATCAGCAATGATCTTATCTTCCAATTCTTGCGTAAAAGCCCGCCCAGAATCTAATGCCCATGTTGATTTATTATAACAACCTCGACATTGATGAACACAACCCGCTACAAATAATGTACATCTTGTCCCTTCACCATTAACCACATCAACCGAATAATAACGATGATAATTCATACTAAATCCTCTGGATCATCAATTTTTCCATTTTGAAGATGTTTAATACGACGTTTAACTTCCTCTTGTTTACCTGCATTAAATGGTCTTGCATCAGGACTACCTAAATAGCCACAAACACGTCTTATCACTGAAACCTTCTCGGTTTCATGATTATCGCAACTTGGGCAAACAAATCCTTTCGATGTACATAAAAATTCACCTTTATAACCACACGCATAACATTCGTCTATTGGTGTATTTGTGCCATAATAAGGAACTTTGTTATAACTATAATCCCAAACATCTTCTAATGCTTTAAGATTATTAATCATATTTGGATATTCACCATAACAAATAAAACCACCACTCGCTAATGGAGGATAATCTTTTTCAAATTCTAATTTTTGATAAGGATTAACTTTCTTTTCAACATCTAAATGAAAACTATTCGTATAGTAACCTTTATCTGTAACGCCTAAAATATTACCAAATTGCGCTTGATCTAATCGACAAAAACGATCACATAAATTTTCACTTGGTGTACTATATAAACTAAAAGCATAACCTGTTTCTTGTTTCCAACGGTCGACAGCGACACGCAAATAGGCAACAATTTCAATACCTTTTTGGTTAAGATGATGATTATCAAATGGATGAGTTTGATTTCCATATAGAGCATTTAAAGTTTCATGAATACCAATAAATCCGAGAGAAATCGTTGCTCGCCCATTTTTAAAAATTTCACTAATATTATCATCAGCATTTAATCTTACTCCACATGCACCTTCCATATACAAAATAGGTGCAACTCGTGCTTTGACAGTCTCTAGATGCTCTATTCGTGTCATTAGAGCTTTTTTACTGATAAGTAAGCGCTCATCTAATAATTGCCAAAACTTTTTTTCATCGCCTTTTGCTTCAATGGCAATACGCGGTAGATTTATACTAATTACGCCTAAATTATTGCGCCCTTCGTGAATTTGTACACCATCTTCTTCATAAACACTTAAAAAGCTGCGACAACCCATTGGCGTTTTAAAAGAGCCTGTGACTTCAACAAGCTTGTCATAATTTAAAATATCAGGATACATTCGCTTACTCGCACATTCTAAAGCTAATTGTTTGATATCATAATTAATATCTCCCTGTTTATAATTAACACCATCTTTAATAGCAAAGACAAGTTTAGGAAATACTGCTGTTTTATGATGTCGACCTAACCCCTGCACACGAATGTTTAAAATGGATTCTTGTATTAAACGAGACTCAAAACTTGTCCCTAAACCAAATCCAAATGTAACAAAAGGTGTTTGTCCATTAGCAGTATGTAATGTATTAACTTCATATTCCAGCGATTGAAATGCATCGTAACATTCTTTTTTGGTTCGACTTTCTGCATAAGCACAAGGATTAGCTATCTGCCATTCTTCAGCCACTTTTTTATGTTTTTGATAGCTTAAAGTGACATATTTAGCTAAAACTTCATCAATTCGATTGATTGTAGTGCCACCATAAATATGACTAGCAACTTGAGCTATAATTTGTGCGGTAACAGCTGTTGCTGTCGCAATCGATTTTGGTGATTCGATTTCTGCATTCCCCATTTTAAACCCATTCGTTAACATACCGTCTAAATCAATTAACATACAATTAAACATTGGGAAAAAAGGGGCATAATCTAAATCATGATAATGTATTTCACCACGTTCATGAGCATCTGAAATATCTTTCGGTAATAAATAATGTTTAGCATAATGCTTAGCAACGATACCCGCTAATAAATCTCGCTGAGTTGGAATAACTTTACTATCTTTATTTGCATTTTCATTCAAAATAGCAAAATTATTTTGTTCAATTAATCCTTTTATATC
Source organism: Gilliamella sp. ESL1225 (assembly GCF_058502635.1). Taxonomy (NCBI): domain Bacteria; kingdom Pseudomonadati; phylum Pseudomonadota; class Gammaproteobacteria; order Orbales; family Orbaceae; genus Gilliamella; species Gilliamella sp. ESL1225. The sequence continues at coordinate 68,625 of NZ_CP196358.1, forward strand.
TTGTGTTAAACGACTACGTTGTTCACGAGCTTTATCTCTATCATGACGATATTCGATATAGGCTCTAGCAAGATTTTTATAAGGACCTGACATCAATTTATCTTCAACCGCTTTTTGGATTTGGTCAATATCTACCACATCAAACTCAGCAACTTGTTTTGTCACGGCTTTAGCAATTTCTTGGCTATATTCAATATCATCCACCTGAACAGCTTGCGCCGCTTTGGTAATGGCGGCTTCGATTCGACTTTCATCGAATTGTGTTTTATACCCATCTCGTTTTACTACAATTGGCATACCTATATTCCTCAGCTCTAAATGATTAACAGCACAGACAAAACTTATCATGATTTTAAAAAAATATTAATGATATCGCACAAACACTATATATTGTGTTTGTTTTTAAATTATAAACCATATGTTGTGATTTTCTAGTTTTTTAAAAAAATTTTTCAATAATATTTAATGTCATAATCATAATGATTAAATGAATAAATTAAGCAAAAGACTGTTTCAAAATTTAAAAAAAGAAATGAAAAAAATACATGCAAAGAAATGCTATCAATAATAAATCGAACTCTTCATAATTATTGATACTAAAAAATAAAAAACGCCACTCAAAGTGGCGTCTAAACTTATTACAGCAAAAATAAATTACTTTTTCATCCAATCAGTGTGGAAAGTTCCCTCTTTATCGATACGCTTATAAGTATGCGCACCAAAATAATCTCGCTGAGCTTGGATTAAATTTGCCGGTAAAACAGCTGAACGATAACTATCATAATAAGCAATTGCAGCTGAAAAAGTTGGTACAGGGATCCCTTGTTGGATAGCCAAAGAAACAACATCGCGTAATGATTGTTGATAATTATCAACCGTTTTTGAGAAATAAGGTGCTAATAATAAATTATCAATATGATTATTTTCTTGATAAGCATCCGTAATACGTTGTAAAAATTGTGCTCGAATTATACAACCTGCCCTAAAGATTTTAGCAATTTCGCCAAAATTTAAATTCCAATGATATAAGTCTGAGGCTGCTTTTAATTGAGCAAATCCTTGTGCATACGAAATAATTTTACCCATATATAATGCTTGGCGGACTTTTTCAATTAACGCTAACTTATCGCCAGTAAATGCAACAGGTTTAGGCCCTTTTAATATTTTAGAAGCCGCAACACGTTGATCTTTAATTGCAGATAAATATCTTGCAAACACTGATTCGGTAATAAGTGATAAAGGTTCACCTAAATCTAAAGCACTTTGGCTTGTCCATTTTCCAGTTCCTTTATTGCCGGCCGCATCTAAAATAACATCAACCAAATATTTACCCGATTCATCTTTATGCTTAAAGATATCGGCAGTAATTTCGATAAGATAGCTGTCTAACTCGCCTTTATTCCACTCAGTAAACACATTAGCAATTTCATCGTTAGATAGTCCAACGACATGCTTTAAAACAGAATAACTCTCAGCAATAAGCTGCATATCCCCATATTCGATACCATTGTGAGCCATTTTTACATAATGCCCAGCTCCATTTGGACCGATATAAGTCACGCAAGGCTCACCATCTACTTTAGCGGCAATTTGTTCTAAAATAGGCGCAACAAGCTCATAAGCTTCTTTTTGTCCACCTGGCATAATTGAAGGGCCTTTTAATGCACCTTCTTCCCCACCAGAAACACCTGCACCAATAAAATTAAAACCATCATTTGATAACATTTCGTTACGACGAATAGTATCTTCAAAAAAGGCATTGCCACCATCAATAATAATATCGCCTTTATCTAACAGAGGAACTAACTCGTTAATAACCGCATCGGTACCTTTACCTGCTTGAACCATAATTAAAATTTTACGTGGTTTTTCGAGCCCATTAACAAAATCTTGAATATTATAATAAGGAACTAAATGTTTACCTGGATTTTCTGCTATAACTTCTTCTGTTTTATCTTTAGAACGATTATAAATAGCAATCGAAAAACCACGACTTTCAATATTAAGCGCTAAATTTCGACCCATTACCGCCATTCCAATCACACCAATTTGTTGTTTAGACATTATTAGGCTCCTTAAATTAATCTTTTAAAACTAAATAGCCAGTTTTATTAACACTGACTTTATCTTATATATATAAATAAAATGAATTGTCAAAATACATGATAATTCCATTATATTTGAGTATTATTAACAAAATGCGTTATTAATAAATAAGTATATAATAGAAAATGCATCCCGTCGTATAAAAATAATCTATAAAAAAGCCGCATCAATTAATAACACGGCTTTTCATTGAATAAAGTTCCTATTTTTAAAAACGATTAAGAACGTTTCATCATTTCAAAAAACTCGTCATTAGTTTTTGTCATGGCAAGCTTATCAATTAAAAATTCCATTGCATCAATTTCACCCATTGGGTTAAGAATCTTACGTAAAATCCACATTTTTTGTAATTCATCTGGCGAGGTCATGAGATCTTCTTTACGTGTACCAGAACGGTTAAAATCAATGGCAGGGAATACACGACGCTCAGCAATTTTGCGTGATAAATGGACTTCCATATTACCTGTTCCTTTGAATTCCTCATAAATCACTTCGTCCATTTTTGAGCCTGTATCAATTAATGCAGTTGCAATGATAGTCAAACTACCACCTTCCTCAACATTACGAGCAGCACCAAAAAACCGTTTTGGACGATGTAAAGCATTAGCATCAACACCACCTGTTAAAACTTTACCCGATGAAGGAACAACCGTATTATAAGCTCTCGCTAAACGGGTAATTGAATCCAATAAAATAATGACGTCTTTTTTATGCTCAACTAAACGCTTAGCTCGTTCAATAACCATTTCAGCTACTTGTACATGTCTTGCTGCGGGTTCATCAAATGTCGATGCAACGACTTCGCCTTTAACTAAACGTTGCATTTCGGTCACTTCTTCCGGACGTTCATCAATCATAAGTACAACTAATTCACATTCTGGATGATTAACGGCTAGACTTTGAGCAATATTTTGTAAAAGCATGGTTTTACCAGCTTTAGGAGGTGCAACGATTAGACCACGCTGACCTTTACCAATTGGTGATGCTAAATCAAGAACGCGAGCAGTTAAATCTTCGGTTGAACCATTACCACGTTCCATGCGTAATCTTGAATTTGGATGCAAAGGAGTAAGATTCTCGAATAAGATTTTATTACGCGCATCTTCAGGTTTATCATGATTAACTTCATTAACTTTTAATAACGCAAAGTAACGTTCACCTTCTTTTGGTGGGCGAATTTTACCTGCAATAGTATCACCGGTTCTTAGATTGAAACGCCTAATTTGGCTAGGTGAAACATAAATATCATCTGGACCTGCTAAATAAGAACTATCGGCAGAACGTAAAAAACCAAAGCCATCTTGTAGTATTTCAAGAACACCATCACCAAAAATATCTTCTCCGCTTTTTGCATGTTGTTTTAAAATAGCAAAGATAATATCTTGTTTACGAAGACGAGCGAGATTTTCTAAACCCATTGATTTTTCACCAAGCGTTACGAGTTCAGACACAGGTGTGTTTTTTAATTCAGTTAAATTCATAATATTAAAAGATTCTTGAGGGTGAATTGATATGCTTGTAAATAGTGCACATTATTTTCATTTATTAATTAGTTCAGTTAGGTTAGGTTACTCTCTGATTATATATAAATTCTAGTATTATTAAAAATCCATGATAAGCTTCATCAAAATCTATATAGAACCGTCATCATTTTAAGAAAATCAATGAATAGTCGAGAGGAATCGCTGTAAGAGTCTAGCAATGTACACCAAATCCAATCCAAAGTCTATACTCATAAAGTGCGAAAACAGAAAAACTCAAAAAATTAAAATCAAAAACGACATCGCATTGCTCACTAATTTTAATTATTAATGAGCAATGAGTTAAAAGATAAATAAACTAAAGATTAGCATCTATAAAACTCTTTAATTGTGTTTTTGATAAAGCACCAACTTGAGTTGCAATTACTTGACCATTTTTAAAAATTAAAAGCGTCGGAATACCACGAATACCGAATTTAGGTGCTATATTCGGATTTTCTTCAACATTTAATTTAGCAATAGTAATTTTATCACTATATTCAGGAGCGATTTCTTCTAAAATAGGACCAACCATTTTGCAAGGACCACACCATTCAGCCCAAAAATCAACTAGAATAGGTTTACTTGACTCATTGATTGTTTTATCAAAATTGTCTTCAGAAAGTAATACAATATTTTTACTCATTTTGTACTCCAAAATATAAATTATCGTTTTTTCATCTTAGATTATTTTACATAAGTGATCTAGTAATAATTACAATAGAAAATAATTATTAGTGATGACTGTTCATGAGATATGTTATAATTTAGCCATATTTCTATTTAAACTAAATATAACATGATTCAATCCTACCTTACCCAAACTAAGTTTAACGAGTTTCCGTTTCATCCCTTAATTATTAAAGCACTTGATAAAAAAGGCTTTGTTTATTGCACCCCTATTCAAGAGCAAACATTCCCTTTATCAACAAAAGGGCAAGATATTGCAGGACAAGGACAAACAGGAACGGGTAAAACTATGGCATTTTTGGCATCCACATTTAATTATTTATTAAATAACGATCCATTACCTGATCATAAAATTAATCAACCACGCGCAATTATCATTGCACCAACGCGTGAACTTGTTATGCAAATTTATCAAGATGCTGAAATGTTAGCAACAGAAACTGGCTTAAAACTTGGCTTAGCTTTTGGTGGAGATGGATATGATAAGCAATTAAAAATGCTATCAGAAGGGGTTGATATATTAATTGCAACTACTGGTCGATTAATTGATTATGCTAAACAAAATTATATTAATTTGGAATCTTTGCAAGTTGTCGTTTTAGACGAAGCAGATCGCATGTTTGATTTAGGATTTATTCGTGATATACGTTGGATATTCAGACATATAACACCACCAAAACAACGTTTAACCATGTTATTTTCAGCAACCTTAAATCATAATGTTCGCGAACTTGCATTTGAACATATGAATGATCCTAAATATATTGAAATTGAACCAGAACAAAAAATTGGACATCGAATAAAAGAAGAACTTTTTTTCCCATCCAACGAAGATAAACTTGCCTTATTACAGACATTAATAGAAGAAGAATGGCCCGAACGTTCCATTATCTTTGCTAACACTAAAATTGCTTGTGAAAAAATATGGCGTCATTTAAGTGCCGATAAACATCGTGTTGGTTTATTAACAGGTGATATTGTACAGAAAAAGCGCCTTGCTATTTTAAAGCAATTCACTAAAGGTGAATTAGATATTCTTGTGGCAACAGATGTTGCTGCACGTGGCTTACATATAGACAATGTCACACATGTATTTAATTATGATTTACCAGATGATTGCGATGATTATAGGCATCGAATTGGTCGTACAGGACGTGCAGGGGCTGAAGGATATTCAATTTCACTTGCCTGTGAACGTTATTCGCAAAACTTACCAGCGATAGAACAAGCCATTGGTCATGCCATTCCTGTTACACAATACGATCCAGCATCATTATTGACTGATTTACCGATCCCAAAGGCTGTTAAACGCGCCCCTCGTAAACGAGCATTTTAATCAATCTAATTACCCATCGCATGAGATGGGTAATTAATGACTTAAAAATACAAAAATTAATGATTATTAAAATCTAAATCCATATTCTTTCCATTATTTTTATCTTTAACAAATCTTTCATAAGCAAGTTTCAACTCATTTTTTATATTGTCCGATAAAAAACCAATATGAAGATTGTTTAATGAACTATAAAAAATAAATAAAATATTAATTGAGATATTTTTATTATTATTTTTTACACGGTGGTAAGCATCTAAGTAACCAATTTCTTGAAACATCAATCTATCTTTTATCCCAACAGTAAAAAGCAATTTTTCTAAAGATAATGTCATATTAGGTAATTCACTTATTCTTAATTTTTTAATTTGCTGCTTTTTAGCTTTATCATAACTAGCACATTCATAAACCATTTTCATAATATTAGATAACTGTTCTTTATCGTTCATTAAACTATCAGTCAATTTATAGTAATCCCATAATTTATTTGCCATACCAAACGAAAAATTTAAAGGTGTCATATTTAATTCAATAAAAAAAGAACGATAAAAAGCATGACCTCTTACATAAAAATCACTACCCTTTATCCAAGCAAACATTATTTCTTTTGAAAGAACACCAAATCCACCAAAAAAAGTTTTAATAGAAATATCATCAAAAGATGAAATAGCAGGATGTAAACGATAATTTTCTAACGAATTCATGTATTTCTTTTCCTCTTATAGAATTATATAAATAAATTACTTAAATAATTAAATCGAATTTAAATTATATGAACTCGGTTGTTTATTAAATAATTTTTTGGAAAAGCGTATTAAATTTGCGATCTTGGTTCCATAAATCAAAATGTCGTTAATCAATATCATTGGATTTTAGACAAACCAATGGTCAATTTAATTTTTTAATTACAAGCTTGAAATTTGAAATTAGTGACAAAATTTTTACGTTAAAAGAGGATTTAAAATATGACATCAAGAATATTAAGAGGGATAATATTATTTTAATAACAAAAATAATACCCTACGTAAAATATCCGAATAAAGATATAAATTACGTAGGATCAGTATTAATTAAGGCATCACACACACAGCACTGGCAGCGGTATCATTTGATATTACGCTCCAAACACTCCCATCAACGCCGTTGACCATAAGTTGATATTCTTCATCATACGGCTCGCTTGACCAATAATTTTTCGTTCGAAAATCACTACCTGAATAGTAATTATTGCTTATTGCACCCCATTCAGCAAACAAGCCACCCGCGATATCACGAGTATAGCTCATATGGACACCTGTAGACCATCCATCCTTATCCGCATTTGTCATATCGGAAATTGCAGCAATACGATAGCCAATATTATTGCAATAATCAACAGCAGTTTGATAATTATTAGCCCCTCTCGGATCAACAACAAACCATGTTGTAATCTTAAAAGAATAAAGGACATTTTGTTTAGAATTATCCGAATAAAGGATAAATGTAGTTGGAACAATAGATGATAAATCACTAGCACTTGAACCATCTTTCGGTCCCGTTAATAACACTTCCGCTATATTATCATGACCTGTTAATGTAATATTAATATTTGAATTTGTTGGCGATTTATCATAAACAACATCTTTCCCTAAACCACCGGCAATGATCACATTAAAATGAGCTTGATTAAAACCGATTGATGGAAAGTTAGACGAGGGTTCGTTAATATTTATTGGATTAAAACCTTTTGCAGGATTCCAAGATGTCGCAGAACCACCTGTATAATTCAAATTAGGTTGAGCCCAACAAGGATAAGGCTTTATAATTTTAGGCTTAATATAATAAATAACTTCACTCTTATCAAATTGACCGTTCCTTGGAAGCCCATAATTCGTTATTAATTCACCCGTAGTACTAGACAAGGTAACTTGATATGGTGAATAACAGCCATCTAATACATCTTGCCGATCGACAAGCGTATTATCACTATTACGAATAATTAGACTCAATGAACCATTAACCGTAATGCCTTCATCACCGTCATTATCTTTCCAATAAGAATTAGTTTCCGCAATAAGTTGCTGTAAATTCATACGTTGACTTACGCCATTATCAGAAGGCGTATCAAGTGGAATAGGCATAGTAATATCAGCAATTGATTGTAATGGAACAGGTAATTCTAAAGGGGTATTTTGGCTAGACGGATTATTTAATTTTGAATAATGCCGTCCATCTGACAATGTAATATCTAATAGTGAATCAATATTCGTCGCTTGACTCTTTCCATCATCAAAAGTTAGATAAGGAGGTGTGCCCGCAATATGACCTACTGATGCTGCATATAAATAGGCTTGTGCTTGCAAAGCATAAAAGCCCATGCTCGCAAATAACATCCTTAATGCTATAAAAGCAATCTTAGGAATAATTACAAATTTTATTTTAAAAACTTTATGACACATTTCTATTACCTTTTCATTACATTATTTTTAATTTCTAGAAATATTTATATAAATAAATCTTAATATGGTATAAGTCAGTCTTAATAAAACAAATTACCAATCTCATGTATATAATTTACCAAAAATAACTGATTTTTTGAATATACTGAGCAAGGATAATAAATCTAATTATTTTTAGAAACTGAGTTTTTGTTAAGAAATTTTAAGAGAAGATATTTTATCCAAAAATGATCTTATGTCAATTATCAGTATAAGATCAAAAAAAAGTCAAAAAATTGATAATATATTTTTATAAATCAATTAATTAAAAAAACCAATAAAAAACAAAAAAGTTATTGGAATAATTTAATCGAAAACATTTTTTTACTAAAAAAATGAAATTTCTTATTATTAAAATAGGTAAAACTTTACAAAAAAAATATCTAAAAAAACATGAAATAGATAAATAAGTTAAAGATAAAAAAGGTATATTTAGTGATAATATTGTGTATCACTAAATAATAAAAAATATCAATTTAACTAATCTAAGATATATAATAATTTATAAGCCATCTTAATCCTTATGATTTAGCGATTATCATCAAGCGCCTGCAATAACGTCAAATTTAATTGGTACTGTTCTTGTTGCCACTCTTTTAATGTTTGATTTGGAATAGTCGGCTGTTTATCAAGCGAGGACAATAAACGTTTAAACCAACTTTTAGCTGTCCAGATCGATAAATCACCCGTAATATCACTACCTATAATTTGAGATTTCAATGCTGAAATGGTATCTAATAAATGGTAAGTTTGTAATTGACCTTGATCCCAATTAGTATGCACAACACTTTCATGTAAAACATCTTTATCAATTGACAGATATATTGGTTTAGTATTATGGTACTGTTCAGCTAAAAAACTCGTAATTAAATCATCCGGTGATGCAAAAGAACGATACGCATTTCCTAGCCCCAATTTTTTAGCCCAATCAACTTTCACACCTAAACTCCAATAAGTTAATTTTTGATGGAATAAAGGAGACCAACGGTTTTCTATAAAATGTCCGAGACCAATATCGCTTGATGTGATACCCAAAACATGAACATGGCTCACAAACGGTAAATGAGCAACATGACTTACCCACGAACCACAATGAATACCAAAAGGATAACGCATATTATCAGGATGGTTATCAAAAATGACAACTTGAATAGGATTTTTTGCCGAATACTGTTTAGCTAATCGCTCAATCAATAATAATGAAACATGATGATAATCACCACTGCCCATTAAAACGGTGCCGTACTTTTCGGGCAATTCTTTATGTAAGTATTGATTAAATGAATCAAATTGTTTTATTGTTGATCCAAAGCGAATGGTATCTTGCCATTTTGTTAGCTCTAAAATAGTCGCATCTTCAATATATCCGATGCTTTGATCGAAATTAAGTATCAAAGGATTTGTCATATTATTTTCTCCTTATCACTTTCAAAATGATTTATAAATTTTCTTAAGATCCCTCTTAATATTGGATTGCGAATATAGACAAGGTGTTTAGTAAAGGTAAATTTTGCCCCTAATTGCCTTTTCACCTCCGGATCTGTCCAACCAGCAATGTAATGCGTTAAATTATGCTTTAACGCATATTCTAAATTGGTAAACCAGCTGACATAATAAAGATTTAATTCTCGAGCTTGTGGATAAACAAGTCCAATATATTTATCGATGAGCATGTTATTTTTAATAAAACAAATATTATAACCAACTAGTTTATTTTGATGATGATAAGTAAAAATCCGCGCTTTTGAAGTCTTGCTTTGTAATAATTGGACAAAAAAAGCTTTACTTAATTTATCAAAATGGATTTCACTTTGTTCATACACATTAAGATAAAGTTTATAATACTCATTTAATATCAAATCATTAAAAAAGCATTCATCACCACTTTCAATAACATTGACTGTCAAATGCTGTTTAGATTTCAATTTGCGCCTAAAGTTTTTGCGACGACTATATGAAAATTGCGCAAATACCTCGTCTATATGAGTAAAATTAATCGGCACATAAGCTAATGCTTGCCCTTCAACTTCGATAAAGCCATTCTTCTTTAACGCATTTTTTAATTCATTACTTAAAGCATTGTCTTTTTCGGGTAATAATGGCGATGAATCGGGTAAATCTTTTACAATAGTAAACGGGTAGCTTTTACAAAAAGTAGTTGTAATATTATCTGTCAATAATTGTGCATCATCTATTTTAGGTAATAAAGCATACTCTGAAACCGTAGTACCAATAAAACTGGTCTTTGGTTTTAAATAATGGCTCCATCGACCATAAAAAGGAATCTTGTGGATTTTATGTTTAAAACGATCATCAGCCGTTGTAAGGAGATCAAATTTAGCAGTAAAAAATGGCAGATTATCCTTGCATTGACCAACCGAAAAATCTTGTGGGGGATTAAGCAAGAAATCTTCAATTAATTCATCTGGCTCTATCTGATTGAAATAGTTCATAAATAATTAAAAGCTTAATAGATTAGTTTGAGTTTAAAAAAGTTTGCTCTGTAAATTTTCTTACTTAATCAAATTATTAATTCATTTCTATTAATGAATATATTAAAAATCATCAATCCCGATAAATGCATTATCGGGATTGAGAGCAAGAATTAAAGCTCTTTTTTAGCGCGAGTGATAAGCTGATCAAGTAATTCAATACCTTGATCTATCTCTTGGCGCGAGATTAATAATGATGGCGCAAAGGTAATGACATTTTTATAATAACCACCGATATCCAGCACTAAGCCCATTTTCTGCCCATTCCAATCAAGATCGCCTGACATACCAATATCAACCATTTTATCAACCAATGCTTTATTTGGTGTAAAGCCATCTTCAGTACAAATTTCGGCACGTAATGCTAACCCTAAACCATCAACCTCACCAATTTCTTTATGGCGTTTTTCAAGTGTTTTTAATCCTTCAAGGAAGTAGGCACCGCTATCCATAACCATCGATTCATAATCAGTTTCTGACGTCATTTTTAATACTTCAAGCCCAACAGCTGTACCCAGCGGGTTAGAGGCAAAGGTTGAATGCGTTGAACCAACAGGGAATACTTGAGGATTGATGAGTTCTTCACGAGCCCATAAACCTCCTAGCGGGTTTAATCCATTAGTTAATGCTTTTGCAAAAACAACAACATCAGGTTTAACATCAAAATGTTCAATCGACCATAATTTGCCGGTACGATAAAAGCCCATTTGAATTTCATCGACAACTAATAAAATGCCATACTGATCAAGAACTTTCTTAAGCCCTTTAAAATAATTACGCGGAGGAACAATATAACCACCTGTTGCTTGTAAAGGTTCAGCATAAAATGCAGCATACTCTGCTTGACCGACTTTTGGATCCCAAACGCCGTGATATTCTGTTTCGAATAAACGCGCAAATTCATCCACCAGATGCTCACCATATTCTTCAGCTGTCATGCCTTTAGGGCGACGGAATGGATATGGGAAAGGAACAAACATCGCACGATCGCCAAAGTGACCATATCGACGACGATAACGATAACTTGAGGTAATAGAAGACGCCCCTAAAGTACGACCATGATAACCGCCTTGGAAAGCAAACATTAATGATTTACCGTTAGTCGCATTACGTACAACTTTTAAAGAATCTTCAATACATTGCGATCCACCAACATTAAAATGAACTCGTCCTTCGTAACCAAAACGATCTTTCATACCTTCTGCAATCGTTTTTGCTAATTCAATTTTGGTAGGGTGTAAATATTGGCTAGCACACTGCGGTAAAGTATCAATTTGATGTTTAAGTACATTATTTAAACGTTCGTTGGCATAACCAAAGTTACATGCTGAATACCACATTTGTAGATCCAAAAAGGCTTTACCTTCTTTATCGTACATATAACTGCCTTCGCAACCATCAAATATTTTTGGTGGCTCTACATAATGCACTGTATCACCAAAAGAACAGTATTTTGCTTCGTCTGCTAATAATGTAGCATCATCAGGACGGCTGTTAATCATGTCTGAAGTAGGTTTACTCATATTAAATCTCATTTATTTTTTATTTAGAAAAGTAGCGCTATTATTCTAGAAAACGAATTGTAAGACTGTACATTTCTTGTATAGATTGTGTGACAGTGTTTAATTTTATTAATTTAATCCTGTTATAAGAATTTTCTATTGGAAAATATTTTCTATCACCGAGTAAAATTGAATAAATCGAGGCAATTTCCACCATGGCTAAAAGAATTCATTCGATAATTTATCATCTACCTTAATCATAATGAGATCACGATACATATTTAAAAAAATAAAATTCTATAATATTAAGAAAGGAGCAAAAAATGTCTAAAAAAGCTATTTTAACGATTGAGGGGCATGAATCGATTGAATTACCTATTTTATCTGGAAATTTAGGCAATGATGTTATTGATATACGCCCATTATTTGCTAAAACGCAAACTTTTACCTTTGATCCTGGATTAACATTAACGGCGGCTTGTGAATCTAAAATTACCTATATAGATGGTGAAAACGGATTATTATTTTATCGCGGTTATCCGATTGAACAGTTAGCCCGAAAAAGCGATTATCTTGAAGTGTGTTATTTGTTGATTTTTGGAAAATTACCTAATGCTACTGAAAAAAAACAATTTGATTTAGGTGTATTGCGTCACAATATGGTACATGAGCAATTGACTTGGTTTTTTCGAGGTTTTCGCCGCGATGCACATCCTATGGCGATGATGGTAGGCGTTATTGGTGCATTATCCGCCTTTTATCAAGACAGTTTAGATATTAATAATCCTGATCATTGCCGAATTGCTGAATATCGTATTATCGCTAAAATTCCAACATTAGCTGCCATGTGTTATCGTTATTCAAAAGGATTACCCTTTAATTATCCGCGTAATCATTTATCTTATAGTGGTAACTTTTTACACATGATGTTTGCAATACCAACCGAAGAATATGTGATCAACCCAGTATTAGAACGTGCGTTAGATCGTATTTTTATACTTCATGCCGATCATGAACAAAATGCATCAACGTCAACAGTTCGCTTAGCAGGATCGTCTGGTGCTAATCCATTTGCATGCATCGCTGCCGGAATAGCATGTCTTTGGGGACCTGCTCACGGCGGAGCAAATGAAGCCGTTTTAAAAATGCTTGATGAAATTGGTGATATATCTCGCGTTGGTGATTTCATACAAGGAGTAAAAGAAAAACGTTATCGACTCATGGGCTTTGGCCATCGGGTTTATAAAAATATTGATCCTCGAGCTAAAATAATGAAAGAAACCTGCGATGAAGTCTTACGAGAATTAGGATTAATAGATAACCCTAAATTTAAACTTGCTATGGCTTTAGAAAAGATCGCTTTAGAAGATCCTTATTTTGTTGAACGTAAATTATATCCTAATGTTGATTTTTATTCTGGCATTGTTTTAAGTGCTATTGGTATCCCAGTTTCAATGTTTACAGTCATATTTGCATTAGCGCGAAGTGTAGGTTGGATTTCGCATTGGCACGAAATGATTAATGATCCTCATCAAAAAATTGGGCGACCACGGCAATTATACACAGGTGAAAAGCGTCGAGGTTATGAAGAAATTGAAAATCGATGATCATTATTTATATCTTGATCCAAAATTACGATCTCTATCGATAATATATGATCGCTAAAAAGTAAAAAAACAACGTCAATACGTTACGACTTAACTATAGATAACAAGAATATGGATAATAATTCTGAAACCGATAAAATTAACTTATTGATTAATCAAAATATTAATATCAAGATATGCAAAAATAAGAATCTGTTTGCCGAAACATTCGAATCAGCATAATCTATGTCGTTATTATTTTAATGAAGGCTAGACTATAAAAAAGACATTATTTAGTTATAATGATTTATGTACTTTATATCTTAGTTATTGATTTTATCTTTAGCAAATTGACGAGAATTATTTAATGAAAAAATTAGGTTACATCTTAACTCTTATTGCAATACTTACAGGTAGTTATTCGGCAAACTTATATGCAGAACCTACCTCAATTGGTTTAGGTGTTAGCTCATCTGATTCGCCTTATAAAGGTTATGATACAAATTACGCTCTTTTTCCGCATATTGATTATGATAACGGCATCTTTTTTATTGATGACTTATCCGCACATGTTTATCTATTCGATAAAACGAACCAAAGTTTATCATTCGGCATAAGCTATTTGCCGTTTGAATTTAAACCACATCATTCTAGTAATCATCAACTTAAAAAACTATCAAAACGTCATGCTAGCGTGTTAGCTGAGGCAGAATACTCTATCGATACAAATATAGGTAGCTTTTCAACAAAACTTGGAAAAGATATTTTAAATGAAAGCAATGGTTTAATAGTCAATGCTGATTATAGTGTTCCTTTTATCGAACAAGATTTAATTATTGTTCCTAAACTAGGTATCATCTGGGCTGATAGTCATTTAAATAATTATTATTATGGTGTATCTCATAAAGAATCCGCTCGATCAGGCATAAAATATCATAACGCCAACGGCACATTTACCCCTTATGCTGAAATGAATTTTCAATATCCATTAACACAATCAATAAATACATTAGGCGGTATTCATATTGATAAATTGACCGGTGATGTCGCTAAAAGTCCGATGATCAAAAATAGTATCGTAACATCGGTTTACCTGGGAATGGCTTACTCATTCTAATTTTTATCATCTGCCTTTACTTCTATTAGGAAAATAACAACTATGCTTTGGTTTAAAAATGCTATTGTTTATCAATTAAATAACGATATGCTATTTAATAAAGATGCTATTATAAACGCGCTAAAAGCACAATTATTCACCCCTTGCTCGCATTCCGATATGCAAAAATCAGGTTGGGTTTCTCCTTATCATGATAAAGATCAAGATAATTTACTGATAGATCTGCAAGGTCATCAACTTTTACGCTTTAAAAAAGAAACAAAAATAATACCGAATCCTGTTATCAAACAAGCATTACAAGAAAAAATCAATAAACAAGAACATACACTTGCTCGTAAATTAAGTAAAAACGAAAAAGCAACGTTAAAAGATGAAGTCATGCTTGATCTTTTACCTCGTGCTTTTAGTAAATATAGTTATTATTGGTTTTGGATTGATACGATTAATAAACGTATCATTATTGATTGCAGTAGCTTTAAGCAGGCGGAAGACATTTTATCTGTTTTGCGTAAAGAATTAGGAGCACTTGCCGTCGTACCTCTCTCGAGTGAACAGGCATTTGAGCAAATCATGACAACATGGGTAAAAGAGAAATTAAATTTCTTACCATTAGAATTAGGTGATGAAGCCGAATTTAAAGATCCTCTTGAGGGAAACGGCATTATACGTTGTAAAAATCAAGACTTATTAAGTGATGAAATGAAAACTCACCTCGATTCAGGAAAATGGATAACTAAATTAAAAATTGTTGATGAGCGAGGATTACATTTCATTGTTAATTCTGATTTTACGTTAAAACGCATCAAATTTGATGCCAATATTTTAGATGAAAATGAAGATATTGGTACAGATGAGCACGAAAAACGCCTTGAAGCTGACTTTACAATAATGACAAAAATGTTAACAAACACTCTTAATGAGTTTTGTAAAACTATGAATAAAATGAAATAAATATTCTAGCAAAATTAACAAATCTGTCATAAAGATTAATAAAAGATAGCTTTGCATATTCACTATGTTATACTATTTGAGAAATTATGTTAGTCACATAATTAATAATAACAAGTAACACTACTCTTAAACGCAAGATAATCTTGAATTTAAGGAAAATATACAACGTCTTAAACAACAATTAAGTTGAGGCAACAAAATGAAAAAAACAACTTTAGCTCTTGCTATCGCTTTATCTGGCTTAACAGCCTCAATGGCTAATGCATCTTACGAAAATAATACTTTCTATACAGGTGCTAAAATCGGTTGGTCTAACTTTTTCCACAATCACAATGAAAAAGTTCCAGGCACAACCGAAGTTAAACATAACACCGTTGGTGCAGGTGCCTTTGTTGGCTTCCAAGCAAATCCTTATTTAGCAGCTGAACTAGGATATGACTGGTTAGGTCCTGTTAAATACAAAAATAACGATCACGCTGATAGTAAAACAGAAGTTCAGGGTGTTTCATTCACTGGTAAATTGTCTTACCCAATTTCATTTATTTCTGATGATTTAGATGTATACGCGCGTGCTGGTGCATTTGTTCGTATCGCTAAATGGAAAGATGGTGCTACAGGTCATAGCAGCACTGATACAGGTGTTTCTCCAACTTATGCTTTAGGTCTTGATTATCGTTTCGATGAAGATTTTAGTACTCGTTTAGAATATCAATATGTTCAACGTATTGGTAATGACGGCCCAGCACGTACAGATAATGGACTTCTTTCTTTAGGTATTACTTACCGTTTAGGTACTGTTTCAAATGAAACGGCACAACCTATTGAAGTTGCAACTCAAGAAAACCGTTATGTTTTAGATGAGAATGTCCTTTTCCCTTATGCTAAAGCTGATTTAAAAGAAGAAGGTCGTCTAGCATTAGATGCATTAATCTCTTCTCTAATTCAAATCAATCCTACTCAAAGCGCAATTATCGTTGTAGGCCATACTGATCGTATCGGCTCTGATGCTTACAATCAAAAATTATCTGAACAACGTGCTAATTCAGTTATGAATTACCTAGTATCTAAAGGGGTTCCTTCTAACTTAATTAATGCTCGTGGTGCAGGTAAAGCTGAACCTTTAACAGGTGATAAATGTAATGCTCTTCGTGGCGCTGATTTAAAAGCTTGTTTAGCACCAGATCGTCGTGTTGAAATTCAAGTTAAAGCACGTACAATTCAAGAAGTGGAAATTAACCAATCTACTCATTAATTGAACTTTTTTTAATTTAAAAGGCAATTATAAAAAACCCAGATCTTTCTGGGTTTTTTTATGATCTTATAACTTTTAATCAATAAAAAATTATATCGCCCTTCAGATCTATAAAAGATCGTCAAAAACTATTATAATCACTCCACGATCATCTTTATATTTTATTAAAGGAGTTAGGGTGTCTACCGATATATGGCAAGATTGTCTGTTGCAACTACAAGAAGAATTACCCACAACGGAATTCAATCTATGGATTCGTCCATTACAAGCACAATTGGTGGATAATAAATTATTTATTTATGCCCCAAATAAATTTGTTTTAGATTGGGTCAGAAATAAATACCTATCACATATTTCCGCATTATTAAACACCCTATTAAATAATAATGCTCCTAAGTTACATCTTGAGGTTGGCTCAAGCTTACCGCAAGATAAAAAAAGTACGAATCCACCGACAAAACCCGAAGTCCTACCCGCTTGGAAGACAACTAAAGGTAAGAGCACAACTCATACCTATAATTCAAATCTTAATCATAAGCATACATTTAATAGTTTTGTTGAAGGTAAATCAAACCAGCTTGCTGTCGCTGCAGCAAAACAAGTGGCTCAAAACCCAGGTAAAGCCTATAACCCTTTATTCTTATATGGTTCGACTGGACTTGGTAAAACACATTTATTGCAAGCAGTTGGCAACCAAATTCTTCATTTTAAAAAAGATGCCAAAGTTGTCTATATGCATTCGGAACGATTTGTACAAGATATGGTAAAAGCATTACAAAATAATGCTATTGAAGAATTTAAAAGTTATTATCGTTCAGTCGATGCTTTACTCATTGATGATATTCAATTTTTTGCTAATAAAGAACGATCGCAAGAAGAATTTTTTCACACTTTTAACTCACTTCTAGAAGGTAATCAACAAATTATTTTAACGTCAGATCGTTATCCTAAAGAAATTAATGGTGTCGAAGATAGATTAAAATCGCGTTTTGGATGGGGATTGACTATCGCCATAGAGCCACCGGAGCTTGAAACTCGCGTAGCGATATTAATGAAAAAAGCTGAAGAAAACAAAATTAAATTACCTGAAGAAGTCGCATTCTTTATTGCTAAGCGATTACGTTCAAATGTCCGTGAATTAGAAGGTGCACTTAATCGAGTTATTGCGAATGCAAACTTTACTGGCAAATCTATTACGATTGATTTCGTAAAAGACGCCTTAAAAGATTTACTTGCCTTGCAAGAAAAACTCGTTACTATTGAAAATATACAAAAAACTGTCGCCGAATATTACAAAATTAAGGTCGCCGATTTATTATCGAAAAGGCGATCACGCTCGGTTGCAAGACCAAGGCAAATTGCCATGGCACTCGCTAAAGAATTAACTAACAAAAGCTTACCTGAAATTGGCGATGGCTTTGGTGGACGAGATCATACAACCGTCTTACATGCGTGCCGTAAAATTGCCGAGTTAAGAGAAGAAAGCAATGATATTAAAGAAGATTATTCTAATTTAATTCGCACTTTATCAACTTAAAAAGAATAAACCCTATGAAATTTATTATTGATCGCGAAAAACTTATTAAACCTTTACAACTTGTTAGCGCCCCTTTAAGTAGTCGCCCTACTTTACCTATATTAGGTAATCTTTTATTACAAGTAAGCGATAATATGTTATCAATGACAGGTACTGATCTTGAAATTGAAATGATTGCTCATTTACCACTTATAGAATCAAGTGAAGCCGGTGCTACAACCGTGCCTGCTCGTAAATTTCTTGATATTTGCCGTAATTTGCCTAGTGATGCTCAAATTTCAGTAACGCTCGATGATAACCGTTTAATAATTCAATCAGGTCGTAGTAAATTCTCGTTAGCAACATTACCAGTACATGATTTTCCAAATTTAGAAAACTGGCAAAGTGATATTGATTTCTCAATACCACAAAAAACCGTAAAACGATTAATTGACTCAACGCAATTTTCAATGGCAAACCAAGATGTTCGCTATTATCTAAATGGTATGTTATTTGAAATTGAAGATGGATTATTAAAAACAGTTGCAACCGATGGCCATCGTTTGGCAGTTTGTTCATTACCTATTGGGCAGAACATTGAAAAACCCTGTACTGTCATTCTACCGCGTAAAGGGGTAATCGAATTAGCAAAATTAGTTGGCGATAATGATGATTTAATTAGTATGCAAATTGGCAGTAATAATTTACGTGTAAAACTTGCCGATTTTACGTTTACATCAAAATTAATTGATGGTCGTTTTCCAGATTATAAACGTGTCTTACCTCGTAATCCGGATAAAAAACTTCACGTAGATTGTGATGAATTAAAAAATGCTTTATCGCGGGTTGCCATATTATCCAACGAAAAATTTCGCGGCATTAGACTTTATGCAAATAATCATCAAATAAAAATTACCGCGAATAATCCAGAACAAGAAGAAGCAGAAGAAATTGTCGATGTAAAATATAATTCGCCTGAACTCGAAATTGGTTTTAATGTAACCTATTTGCTTGATATTTTAAATACCTTAAAATGTGATTCAGTCGAGTTATTATTAACTGATGCAACATCAAGCGTACAAATTGAAAACCTTGATGACCCGTCTGCAACTTACGTTGTTATGCCTATGCGATTATAATTTTTTTCATTATGACAATTTCGCATTTAAATCTGCATTATTTTCGCAATATTTGTTTCGCGGAATTGTCATTATCGCCAACTTTTAATTTTATTATTGGCGACAATGGAAGTGGAAAAACGAGCTTTCTAGAAGCTATTTATATGCTCGGTCACGGACGCTCTTTTCGTCATAACCAATCAAATCGAATTATTCAGCATCAGCAAAATGAATTCGTTTTATATAGTAAAATTGAAACGGCTAATGATAGCCAACGTACGATTGGACTTGCTAAAACACGTAACAATGATAATAAAATTAAAATAGATAATGACGAAGGTTATCGCTTAACTGATTTAGCAAAGCTTCTTCCAATACAATTAATTAATCCTGAAGGGTTTGATTTACTCACCGGCGGTCCAAAATTTCGACGTGCTTATATTGACTGGGGATGTTTTCATCATTACCCTGAATTTTATATTTTATGGAATAATTTAAGAAGATTATTTAAGCAGCGTAATGCCTTACTAAAACAATCGCCTAATTATAATCAATTATTAAATTGGGATCGCGAAATTATTCCGATCGCAAATAAGATCACACAAATTCGAGCTGATTATACCCAACATATTTTTCCCGAAATTATTAATACAACAAACGCATTTTTACCAGAATATGCTTTGGAATGTCATTATTACCAAGGTTGGGATCCTAATATGGATTACGCGGATGTTTTATTTAAATCTTATGAACGTGATAAAGCATTAAATTATACCTCACAAGGACCTCATAAAGCGGAATTACGTTTACGCATTGATAATGTTCCTGTCGAAGATTTATTTTCTCGAGGGCAACTAAAATTATTAATGTGCTCAATGCGACTTGCACAAGGAGAATATTATTCAACGACAACAAAACAATCTTGTATATACTTGCTTGATGATTTTGCATCAGAATTAGACGAAAGCAAACGTCAATTACTCGCAAAAAGATTAAAATCAACTCATTCTCAAGTATTTATTAGCGCTGTTCATTATGATCAAGTTAGCCATATGATCGATGAAAATTCTAAGATTTTTTACATTAAATCTGGTATAATTACCTAATTATACACATCCTTTTTTATATCCTATGACATTGAACTAAAGAAACAACTCAATTACGCATTGGTTAATCTTTATTCTCAAATATAGCCTTATTTTGATAAGTCAAAAAGGATGTAATAACTGAAAAATACAATCAACTAAAGTAGAGAAATTCATGTCGAACTCTTATGATTCTTCAAGCATCAAAGTTCTTAAAGGGCTTGATGCTGTCCGTAAACGTCCGGGTATGTATATTGGTGATACTGATGATGGTACTGGTCTTCACCATATGGTTTTTGAAGTTGTTGACAATGCAATTGACGAAGCATTAGCAGGTTATTGTACAAGCATTGATGTCACCATTCATCCTGATAATTCTGTTTCCATTCGCGATAATGGTCGAGGTATTCCAACTGACATTCATAAAGAAGAGGGGATTTCGGCTGCCGAAGTAATTATGACCGTTTTACATGCTGGCGGTAAATTTGATGATAATTCTTATAAAGTATCAGGTGGTTTACACGGTGTTGGCGTCTCAGTTGTTAATGCCTTATCGGACAAGCTTGAGTTAATTATTTATCGTGAAAGTAAAATCCATCAACAAATTTATCGCCTTGGTGTGCCTGATGCGCCATTAAAAGTCATCGGAGATACGACCGAATCAGGCACTTATGTTCGTTTTTGGCCTTCACCACAAACCTTTTCCAACATCGAATTTATTTATGAAATTTTAGCTAAGCGTTTACGTGAATTATCATTCTTAAATTCAGGTGTTGCCATTAATCTCACTGACGAACGCACAGGTAAACATGAAAACTATCATTACGCGGGTGGTATTCAAGCTTTTGTTGAATATTTAAATAAAAATAAAAATCCTATTCACCCTAAAATATTCTATTTTAGTACTGAAAAAGACAATATTGGTGTTGAAGTTGCTTTACAATGGAATGATGGTTATCAAGAAAATATCTATTGTTTTACCAATAATATACCCCAACGTGATGGTGGTACCCACTTAGCCGGATTCCGTGGCGCAATGACGCGAACTTTAAATAATTACATGGAATCAGAAGGATATAGCAAAAAAGCTAAAATTAGCGCAACGGGTGATGATGCGCGTGAAGGATTAATTGCGGTTGTATCTGTTAAAGTACCGGATCCTAAATTCTCATCACAAACTAAAGATAAATTAGTTTCATCAGAAGTTAAATCTGCTGTTGAATCGGTCATGAATGAAAAGCTCACCGAATATTTACTTGAAAGCCCGAATGATGCAAAAATTATTGTCGGTAAAATTATCGATGCCGCAAGAGCACGTGAAGCTGCCCGTAAAGCACGTGAAATGACAAGACGTAAAGGGGCGCTTGATTTAGGCGGATTACCGGGTAAACTTGCTGATTGCCAAGAAAAAGATCCTGCTTTGTCTGAGCTTTACCTCGTGGAAGGGGACTCAGCGGGGGGCTCGGCTAAACAAGGACGAAACCGTAAAAATCAAGCTATCTTACCGTTAAAAGGTAAGATCTTAAACGTCGAAAAAGCCCGTTTTGATAAAATGCTATCTTCACAAGAAGTTGCAACCTTAATTACGGCATTAGGATGTGGTATTGGTCGAGATGAGTATAACCCTGATAAAATGCGTTACCATAATATTATTATTATGACCGATGCCGATGTCGATGGCTCACATATTCGTACGCTTTTATTAACATTCTTTTATCGTCAAATGCCAGAAATCATTGAACGTGGTTATGTGTATATAGCACAGCCACCTTTGTATAAAGTGAAAAAAGGTAAACAAGAGCAATACATTAAAGATGATGATGCAATGACACAATTTCAAATTACATTAGCGCTTGAAGATGCTTCTCTTCATGTTAATGCTGATGCGCCGCCATTAGCAGGCCAAGCGTTAGAAAAATTAATTGCTGAATACCAAAAAGTTGAGAAATTAATTCAAAAAATGGAGCGTCGTTATCCTAAAGCATTACTTTCTGCACTGATTTACCACCCTGTTTTAACAGAAGATATGATGCAAGATAAGCAAAAGGTAATCGATTGGTCACAACAATTAGTTGATATACTAACTAGCCATGAACAACATGGAAGTACCTATAATTACAGTGTGATTTACAACGAACACCAGCACCTTTATATTCCGGTTATTAAAGTTAAAACACATGGTGTTGATTCAAGCTATGCTTTAGATCAAGTGTTTATTCACAGTAATGAATACCGCAATATTTGTCATTTAGGATCTCAGCTTTCTCATTTAATTGAAGATGGTGCTTATATTCGACGTGGTGAACGCCGCCAACCTGTCGATTCATTTGAAGAAGCCGTTGATTGGTTAATTAAAGAATCTCGTCGTGGACTGATGATTCAACGGTATAAAGGATTAGGTGAAATGAATCCTGAACAATTATGGGAAACAACCATGGATCCAAATAGTCGTCGAATGTTACAAGTAACCGTTAAAGACGCTATTGAAGCAGATCAATTATTTACAACTTTGATGGGTGATGAAGTTGAACCACGTCGCCTATTTATTGAAGAAAATGCGTTAAAAGCTGCGAATTTAGATTTTTAATATCTTTTGACTGTTCTTTTAAAATCTGGACAATTGTCCAGATTTTTTTATTTTTGTTTACTCACTAACACTCAATTAAACACCGCAATTTTATTGTTAGCTTAATTTTATTTATAAATGGCACTGATCGTAAATGTCATTTATATAATGATCATTTAGGAAAATACCCATAAAAAAAGCCTATAACCATTATGCTATAGGCTTTTTTATTAGTTAAAAAACGACCACCGTTTATTGATTAATACGACGTGTTAATTCAATAACTTTAAGTTTTGCTAGTGCTTTAGACAATTCCGCTGATGCTTCAGCAAAAGATTTATCCTTACTGGAATTTTGAATCTTTTCTTGCGCTTGTCTAACAGATTCTTGAGCTCTTGCCTCATCTAAATCTTCGCCACGGATCGCTGTATCAGCCAGAAGAATAACTTTTTTCGGTTGAACTTCTAAAATTCCTCCCGAAAGATAAATAAATTCTTCTTCATTATTTGCTTTAACAATCCCAACCATTCCAGGTTTTATCGTTGTTAATAACGGTGTATGACCAGGAAAAATACCTAATTCCCCTTCACTACCCGTTACCCTTATTCGCTGAACCTCACCTGAAAATAAATGAGCTTCAGCACTAACGACTTCTAATTGATAGGAAGTTAGTGCCATAATTCTCTACTCCTTTCAATAAATCCCTTAAAGAGATTTAGCTTTCTCAATGACTTCGTCAATTGAGCCAACCATATAGAATGCTTGTTCAGGAAGATGATCGTATTCGCCATTCATGATGCCATTAAATGCACTAATCGTATCTTTTAATGGAACATATTTACCTGGACTACCTGTAAATACTTCAGCAACGAAGAACGGTTGTGACAAGAAGCGTTGAATCTTACGTGCACGTGCAACAATCAGTTTATCGTCTTCTGAAAGCTCATCCATACCGAGAATCGCAATAATATCTTTTAATTCTTGGTAACGTTGTAAAATAGATTGTACGCCACGAGCACAATTATAATGCTCTTGCCCAACAACTAACGGATCTAATTGTCGACTAGTAGAATCAAGTGGATCAACCGCTGGGTAAATCCCTAATGACGCAATTTGGCGACTTAAAACAATCGTTGCATCTAAATGCGCAAACGTCGTTGCTGGTGATGGATCGGTTAAGTCATCGGCTGGTACATAAACTGCTTGTATCGAAGTAATCGAACCGGTTTTTGTTGAAGTAATACGTTCTTGTAATAAACCCATTTCTTCAGCAAGCGTTGGCTGATAACCTACAGCTGATGGCATACGACCTAATAATGCTGATACTTCAGTACCGGCTAAAGTATAACGGTAAATATTATCAATAAATAATAATACATCACGCCCTTCATCACGGAATTTCTCAGCCAGTGTTAATCCTGTTAACGCAACACGTAAACGGTTCCCTGGTGGCTCATTCATTTGTCCATAAACAAGAGATACTTTATCAAGAACGTTTGAATCTTTCATTTCATGATAAAAGTCATTCCCTTCACGAGTACGTTCACCAACCCCCGTAAATACTGAATAACCAGAATGTTCAATCGCAATATTACGGATCAACTCCATCATATTAACGGTTTTACCTACACCAGCACCACCGAATAAACCGACTTTACCCCCTTTTGCAAATGGGCAAATCAAGTCAATAACTTTAATACCTGTTTCAAGTAATTCAGTTGAATTGGCAAGCTCTTCATATGAAGGAGGATCACGATGAATTGGTAATGATTCAGGTGCATCAATTGGTCCTTCTTTATCAACAGGCTCACCTAGTACATTCATAATACGACCAAGCGTTTTAACACCAACTGGCACCTCAATGCCATGTCCTGTATTAACAACACTTAATCCACGTCTTAAACCATCAGATGATCCCATAGCAATACAACAAACAATGCCACCACCTAATTGTTGTTGGACTTCTAAAACTAATTTTTCAGTGCCTGTGTCGACTTCTAATGCATCATATATTTTTGGAACTGCATCTTCTGGGAATTCAACATCAACTACAGCGCCGATGATCTGGACAATCTTTCCAGTAGCCATTTTTAATCCTCTACGTCTTTATCTTAAAAATAAAAGCCAATAAATAAGCACTAACCCGATACAGCCGATGCGCCTGAAACAATATCAATTAATTCATTTGTAATCGCACTTTGACGTGCTTTGTTATATACAATTTGTAACTCATTAATTAAATTTGCACCATTATCTGTTGCTGCTTTCATTGCTACCATTCTAGCCGCTTGTTCACTCGCTAAATTTTCAACAACTGCTTGATAAACTTGCGATTCAATATAACGTCTTAAAATGATCTCAAATAAAGATTTAGCATCAGGTTCATAAATATAATCCCATGATGATTCCTTAAGTCCTTCATCATCAGATACAGATAACGGTAACAATTGCTGTATAACTGGCTTTTGTGACATGGTATTGATAAATTTATTGGTCACAATATATAATCTATCAATTTTGCCACTATCAAAGGCTTCCAGCATGGTTTTTACAGGACCAATTAGATCAGCTAATGTTGGTGTATCTCCTAAACCTGTCACTTGTGCCAAAATATTTGATTTTAGAGATGAAAAAAATCCAACACCTTGCGACCCAATAATAGCAAGATCGGAAGTAACTCCTTTTTTATGCCAATTTGACATATCCCCTAAAACCGTTTTAAACAGGTTAATATTTAACCCACCACATAAACCACGATCGGTTGATATGACAAGATAACCAACACGTTTAATTTCTCGTCCTGCAAGGTAAGGATGTTTTGCACCAACTTGAGCCAATGCTAAATGCCCTATCACATCACTAATCATTTCAGCATAAGGGCGGCTAGCAGCCATTCTATCTTGCGTTTTACGCATTTTAGAATTGGCTACCATCTCCATAGCTTTGGTAATTTTTTGCGTGCTTTGGATACTCGCAATTTTTGTTCGTATCTCTTTTGCATTAGCCATATTCTACCTCATGCTTACCATGTCTGAGTTGACTTAAAGCTTTCAAGTAATGTTTTAAGCTGATTCTCAATCTCATCATTATAATTGCCTGTTTCATCAATAAGCTTAACTAAATCAGCATATTGACTATGAGCATAAGCAAGTAATGCATCTTGGAAAGGTAGAACTTTAGCAAGCTCAACATCTTCAAGATAGCCGCGCTCTGCTGCATAAAGCGCTATAGATTGCTCAGCAACTGTCATTGGCGAATATTGCTTCTGCTTCAATAGTTCTGTTACTTTTTCACCATGACTCAATTGACTGCGTGTAGCTTCGTCAAGATCAGAGGCAAATTGTGAAAACGCAGCAAGTTCACGATATTGAGCAAGTGCTGTACGAATACCACCAGATAATTTTTTCATTATCTTAGTTTGCGCAGCACCCCCTACACGAGAAACCGAAATACCTGGGTTAACAGCAGGTCTAATACCCGCATTAAATAAACTTGTTTCTAAGAATATTTGTCCATCTGTTATTGAAATAACATTTGTTGGTACGAAGGCAGATACGTCACCGGCTTGGGTTTCAATAATAGGCAATGCCGTTAATGAACCTGTTTTACCTTTAACTTGTCCTTTCGTGAATTCTTCAACATAGCTTTCATTAACACGTGCAGCTCTTTCTAATAAACGAGAATGTAAATAGAATACATCACCAGGATAAGCTTCACGCCCAGGCGGACGACGAAGTAACAACGAAATCTGACGATAAGCAACGGCTTGTTTGGATAGGTCATCATAAACAATTAACGCATCTTGACCACGGTCGCGGAAATATTCACCCATTGCGCAACCTGCATAAGGGGCTAAATATTGTAATGCTGCTGATTCAGAAGCAGATGCAACCACAACAATCGTATTTTTTAACGCGCCATATTCTTCAAGTTTACGCACAACATTCGCAATGGTCGATTGTTTTTGACCAATCGCAACATAAATACATTTAACACCTGAATCACGTTGATTGATAATTGCATCAATAGCTAACGCCGTTTTACCTGTTTGACGGTCACCGATAATTAACTCACGTTGACCTCGACCAATTGGAATCATTGAATCGACAGCTTTATAGCCAGTTTGTAACGCTTGATCGACCGATTTACGATCGATTACGCCAGGTGCAACGACTTCAACAGGAGAAAAACCATCATGTTGTAATGCGCCTTTTCCATCGATCGGCTGACCGAGTGTATTAATGACACGACCTAATAGTCCATCACCGACAGGAACTTCTAAAATACGCCCTGTACATTGGACTTTCATGCCTTCAGAAAGATCTTGATACTCACCCATAACTACGGCACCAACTGCATCTCTTTCAAGATTGAGTGCAATCGCATAGCGATTTCCTGGTAATGCGATCATTTCGCCCTGCATCACATCAGTTAGTCCATAAATACGGAGAATACCATCACTAACAGATATGATAGTTCCTTCATTGTGAGCTTCTGTCACAACATTGAACTTATCAATCCGTTCTTTAATTAGTTCACTTATTTCAGTTGAATTTAGCTGCATTATCAGTCCCCTTAAGACTGGAGGGATTCATTTAAGCGATTTAAACGCCCTCGGATACTACTATCTATAACCATATCGCCCGAACGAATAATAAATCCAGAAATGAGCGATTTATCGATAGCACATTTCAAATTTACTTTTCGAGATAAACGTTTTTCGACAAAAGCAGTAATTTTATCTAATTGAGACTCAGAAAGAGGCTCTGCCGAAATCACTTCAACATCAGCCTGTGATTCTTTGTCTAATTTCATTTGCGCAAATAGTATTAATACTTGAGGCAAAAGAGATAAACGTTTATTTTCGGACATTACCTTAATAAAATTAGCGCCGTACTCATCAATTTCATTATCACAAATTTGGATAAATAATTTAGCAATAGAATCAGGTTTTGTGTCAGATAATAACAAACTGTTAATTTTTGGATCTTCACTCACTTTAGCGGCAAAGACCAACATATTAAGCCATGACTCTAAGCTATTTTTTTCTACTGCAAAGTCAAACGCTGCTTTAGCATAAGGACGAGCAATTGTAATTAAGTCAGTCATTGCTCATTTCCTTTTATAATTCAGCGACAAGTTTATCAATGATGTCGCTATTAGCGGCTTCATTAACTGAGCGTTCAATAATTTTTTCAGCACCAGCAATAGCAAGCATCGCAACTTTTTGCTTCAGCTCCTGTTGCATACGCTTACGCTCTGCATCAACTTCAGCAAGTCCTTGAGCAATAATACGTTCTTTTTCGCGTACTGCTTCTTGCTGTGCTTCATCAATAATAACGGCTTTACGTTTATTCGCTTGCTCGATGATGATATTTGCCTCAACCTTAGCCTTTTGCATGATATCAGTTGTATTTGCTTTGGCTAATTCCAAATCTTTTTTTGCTGTTTCTGCTGAAGCAAGACCATCGGCTATTTCTTTCTGACGCTTTTCAATCGCTTGAATAACCGGCGGCCAAATAAATTTCATGCAGAACCATACAAACAATACAAATGTAATGGCTTGACCGAGGAGAGTTGCATTCATATTCATGAGACAATTCCTCTTAAGTTGTTAATAAGGTTATGCAACCGCAAAAATAATATATAACGCGATACCCACACAAATCATAGGGATAGCATCGACTAGACCCATCACGATAAAAAATTGTGTTCTTAACATTGGCATTAGTTCAGGTTGACGAGCGGCGCCTTCAAGAAATTTACCCCCTAATAAACCAATACCTACCGCACCACCAATGGCAGCTAAGCCCATCATTATGCCTGCGGCAATAAATAACATACTATCCATTTTATACTCCAGTTAATTATAAAAAAATTTAAGGTTAATGATCATCTGTTGCCGATGCCATCGCAAGATAAACAATCGTCAACACCATAAAAATAAAAGCTTGTAAGGTGATTATCAAAATATGGAAAATCGCCCACGGTAAAGATAATGCCCATTGAAACCACCAAGGCAATAACGCTGCGATTAAAATAAAAATCAATTCACCCGCATACATATTACCAAATAGACGTAGACCTAAAGAAACAGGCTTAGCTAATAGACTTACTACCTCTAAAACTAAATTGATAGGAGCAAACGCCCAGTGATTGAAAGGATGAAGCGTATATTCTTTAATAAATCCTTTAATTCCCTTAAATTTAATGGAATAAATGATAATAAGAATAAAGACACCAAGTGCCATTGACATAGTCACACTTACATCTGCCGTTGGTACTACTCTTAAATGTTCAAAACCAAAAAAATATGTACCTAAAGATGGAAGAAAATCAATAGGAATAAGATCCATGAAATTCATTAAAAATACCCAAACAAAAACAGTTAACGCCAAAGGGCCAATTAACTTATTATTGCCATGGAACATATCTTTAACGGTATCATTTACAAATCCAAATAACATTTCGATAGCACATTGTAATTTACCCGGTACACCACTCGTTGCTTTTCTAGCGACAAGATAGAAGATCCCTAAAAACAAAACGCCTAATAGAATTGAAAAGAACATAGAGTCTAGATTTAATGACCAAAATCCAGTACCTTCATGTAAATTTTCAAGGTGATGCTTAATGTAAGCTTGTGGTGTCATTGGAGAGGAAACCGCCATAAAACCCTCTTGCCTAAAATTAATAATGAATTAAATTTATCTTTAATGAGATAAACTATCGTTTTAATAAAAATACGTGCGGTATTTTAACCCCACTAACCTATAGAAAGTCAATAAAAGATTCAGAAAATTTAAATGCAAGCATTTTTTTGATTAAATTTTTCTATCATAAATTATTATCATTATAAAAGATGTAGCGCCCTAACATATTGATAAAAAGCGGTTTTACCTTTCATATATAACTCGTATATAGCTAACAATTTGCCTTTACCGAAAGCGCAATTTTTTCAGCAAATTTTTTAACCTCATCTTCATTACTACCTTCAACCATTACTCTAATTAAAGGTTCTGTACCCGATTTACGTATAAGAACTCTGCCTTTATCATTTAATTCATTTTCGACTTGTTTGATAGTCTCAATCACATTAACGTTATTTAAAGGATCTTTATTGGCTTTAAATTGAACATTAATTAGTACCTGTGGCAACATTATCATACCTTGGCATAAATCTGCTAAAGACATATCATTACGCACCATTGCGCTTAAAACTTGTAAACCAGCAACGATTCCATCACCTGTCGTTGTTTTATCTAATAATAGAACATGACCTGAATTTTCTGCACCAAGACGCCAATTTCTTTCTATTAATTTTTCAAGCACATAACGATCACCTACATTGGCGCGGACAAATGGAATCCCCAAATTTTTGAGAGCGATTTCAAGTCCCATATTACTCATTAAAGTTCCAACCACACCACCTTGCAATTGACCATTACGTAAAGCCTCCCGAGCAATAATATAAATAATTAAATCACCATCAATTTTACGCCCTTTGTGATCAACCATAATAATGCGATCACCATCGCCATCCAATGCAAAACCTAGA
This sequence comes from Gilliamella sp. ESL1225, assembly GCF_058502635.1. Taxonomy (NCBI): domain Bacteria; kingdom Pseudomonadati; phylum Pseudomonadota; class Gammaproteobacteria; order Orbales; family Orbaceae; genus Gilliamella; species Gilliamella sp. ESL1225. The sequence goes on from NZ_CP196358.1 coordinate 99,494, forward strand.
TTTGCCTTTTCTTCAATGACCTTCTCGGCTAATAACTTTACATTGGTTGCACCGCAATTTTCATTGATATTAACACCATCAGGCTCACAACCAAGTTTAATGACATCAGCGCCCAACTCTTGTAAAACTTGTGGCGCGATATGATAAGTTGCACCATTAGCACAATCGACCACAATTTTTAAACCCGCTAAACTTAAATTATGATCAAAAGTACTTTTACAAAATTCAATATAACGACCTGCAGCATCGGTTATGCGACTCGCTCGACCAAGTTGCTGGGATTCAACGCAATCAATTTCTTTTTGGAGTTCTTGTTCGATTTGCAGTTCAATAGCATCATCTAATTTTTTACCATCGGTCGAAAAAAATTTAATGCCATTATCATAAAATGGATTATGTGATGCCGAAATGACAACACCTGCATCAGCACGAAACGTTCGCGTTAAATAGGCAATAGCCGGTGTCGGCATAGGTCCAGTAAATGCCGCCGCAACACCTGCTGATGCAAAACCGGCTTCTAATGCAGATTCAAGCATATAACCAGATATACGCGTATCTTTACCAATAATAACCTTTTTTATACCATCTTTAGCTAATACTCGACCAGCTGCCCATCCTAACTTTAAAGCGAAATCTGGCGTAATTGGATATTGACCTACACGCCCACGAATTCCATCGGTGCCAAAAAATTTACGTTCTGACATTTATGTCTCCTACATTATTATTCACGATTATCATTTGCCAGTTTTAACATCGATTGGCTTTCTTTGATAAAACGCTGTGCATATTCTCCAAACCATGCTGTCACATCATTAAAACTGTTAATAAATTTTTCTTTATCGCCATTCTCGATTAATTCGATCATTTTACCAAAACGCTCATAATAGCGTTTAATTAATTCAATATTCTCGTTAGATGACAAAATAATATCAGCATATAATTGGGGATCTTGAGCAAATAATCGCCCAACCATCATAAGCTCTAAACGATAAATTGGCGAAGAAAGGGCAATAAGCTGTTCTAAATCAACATTTTCTTTTTGTAAATTAACACCATAAGTAAACGACGTAAAATGACGTAATGCTTGAATAAACGACATGCATTTATCATGTTCGTTTGCATCAATTGCATAAAGGTTTGCTCCCCAAATACGCATTTGTTCAATTAACCACTGATATTTATCAGCATCTCGACCATCACAATAAACAATAATTTGTTTCGCCAAATTGGGTACATCGGGTCCAAACATCGGATGTAAACCGACAACAGGCCCTAAATGTTGTCGTAACATCGCATCAAGCGGTTTTGCTTTAATTGAAGTAAAATCTGTTAAAATACAATCTTTTGGTAAAGGTGGAAGATTTTTAATAATCTCCTCGGTCTTATTAATCGGTACAGTAATAATGACAGCCGCTGCATCAGCTACCATCTCGGCGGCTTGATGCATATTTTTTGAACCGAGCGTTTTAACCTGATAACCTGACATAGTGAATAATCGGCTAAATAATCGCCCCATCTGCCCATTTCCACCAACAATGACAATACTACCCAGCCCTTGATAAAGTTTTTTAAAACTTCGATTATTCTCATGGTTATAAGATTCACGCATTAAACGACGTAAAATATCCTCAATAAGATTAGGCGATATTCCCTGTAATTCAGCATCTTTTCGTCGCATGCTGAGCATTCTTGCTTCACCCTTGGGATCATAAATAGGCATACCCAGCTCGCTTTTAACTTCGCCAACTTTACCAACTAAAGCTAATCGCTCACTAATTAATGATAAAATAGATTTATCAATAGCGTCGATTTCATCGCTTAAATCTAATAATTCCTTCGACATCGTTAATGTTTCCTTTATGATATAATATCAATCATAACAACTTTTGCAGTAATAACTTAACAGTATAACGTATTTTTGCTAGGATGAAATATCATGAACCTCTTTATAAATAGAATAAATTTACTATGAAAATTATCTCATTTAATATTAATAGTCTTCGCGCCCGTATTCATCAATTAGCCGCCATTATCGAAAAGCATCAGCCAGATGTAATTGGCTTGCAAGAAACAAAAGTCCATGATGATCAATTTCCACTTGCTGAACTTGAACAATTCGGTTATCACTTAAGTTATTATGGACAAAAAGGGCATTATGGTGTTGCAATTTTAACTAAACAAAAACCATTATCTGTAAAATATGGATTTCCAACTGACGACATTGACGCTCAGCGTCGCTTAATTATCGTTGAGCTTGAAACGCCGAAAGGCAATCTCACCGTTATTAATGGATATTTTCCACAAGGTGAATCATTACATCATGAAATAAAATTCCCAGCAAAACGTAAGTTTTATAAAGATCTTAATAATTATCTCGTTAAAAATCAATTAAGTGCTCAATTAACAATTATTATGGGTGATATGAATATTTGTCCAACTGATATTGATATTGGCATAGCGGATGTTAATCGTAAACGTTGGCTTAAAACAGGTAAATGTGCATTTTTACCAGAAGAACGTGAATGGATGAATAGCTTAATGTCTCTAGGATTTATCGATACCTATCGCAATGCACATCCCTCAACAACTGATTATTCATGGTTTGATTATCGCTCCCGTGGATTTGATACTAACACAGGTTTACGTATTGATCTTATTCTTGCAAGTCAAAAATTACTCGATTATTGCCAAAATACAGGCATTGATTATGATATTCGCGCCATGGAAAAACCCTCTGATCATGCTCCCGTTTGGGCGGAATTTAAATTAGAGTCATAAATAATCACTTACAAATAACTATGGGCGATATTAATGATGAATGATAATAAAATGAGTAATGACAAAGTCTTATCGGTCAAAGATCTGAATCAATTAGTTAAAGATTTACTCAGCGATGCGATTGGTCAAATTTGGTTAGTCGGTGAAATTTCAAATTTTTCTCGCCCTGCATCTGGTCACTGGTACTTTACGCTTAAAGATGAAACTGCCCAAATACGCTGCGCGATGTTTCGTAATACCAATTTTCGTACCGGTTTTATTCCACAAAACGGACAACAAGTTTTAGTTAGTGCCAATGTCACCCTTTATGAAGCTCGCGGTGAATATCAATTAATCATTGATAAAATGCAACCTGCTGGCGCGGGTCTTTTACAACAAAAGTTTGATGAATTAAAACAAAAATTAAAATCTGAAGGTTTATTTGATGAAATACATAAAAAACCTATACCTCAAAATACATGCGTTGTGGGTATTATTACGTCATCAACTGGCGCCGCTTTACATGACATTCGTCAAATATTAAGCCGACGTGATCCAAGTCTTAAGCTAATAATCTATCCAACACAAGTACAAGGTAATGAAGCAGCGAAACAAATTGCAAGTATGATTCAAACGGCTAATTTACGTCAAGAATGCGATGTTCTTATTGTCGGTCGTGGTGGCGGATCACTCGAAGATTTGTGGTCATTTAATGAAGAAGTCGTCGCCCGTGCTATTTTTGCAAGTCAAATACCAATAATCAGCGCGGTCGGTCACGAAATTGATTTTACTATTGCGGATTTTGTTGCTGATATTCGTGCCGCAACACCATCAGCTGCAGCTGAGCTTGTTAGTCACAATAAAAACGAACAAATTAAGCGCTTACAAGTCCATGAACAACAATTATCAATGGCGATGGATTATTTCATTGTAAGATATCGTGAAAAATTAGCTAAATTAAATCATCATTTACAGCTTGTCCATCCACAAACAAAATTAACCAAACGGCTTAACCACTTGCAAGTTAATCAACATGCATTAATGGCAAGTATTGAACATTATTTAATAAAACAAACAAATCGTTATCAATTATTAGAACGAAGACTTGCTAAAGAATCTCCACATAATAAAGTTATTTATTTCACACAAAGATTTACCCAATTACAACAGCAAATTCAGCATATTATTCAAAATAAACTTACTGCATCTAAACATTTATTAACACTACAAGCCACCCAATTAAATACAGTAAGCCCATTAGCTACGCTTGAGCGTGGTTATTCAGTTACGTTAAATCAAACAGATCATATAATACAAAATAGCCAACAAGTTAAAATAGGTGATCATATCGTAACACGTTTAAAAAAAGGAAAATTAATCAGTCAAGTAACACAAATCGAAAAATAATGCGATGGAAAGGCATTGGTTATTGCTGTCTATACATGCATAATAGTCAATGAATGTTGCATTAAAGAGCAACGATTATAAAAACAGTAGGATAACAGATGAAAAAATTAACAATCACAGCACTCTTATTATCGAGTATTTTAATGTTACAAGGCTGCGTTGCTGCAGTTCTTGGTTTTGGCGCAGGCAGCGCAGCAAAGATAGCGACCGATCCGCGAACAACGGGTACACAAGTCGATGATACGACACTCGATATGCGCATCAATAGCAAATTGAAAGACAACAAATCCGATTTCATTGGATCACGTATTATTGTCAGTACATACAATGGTAATATTCTTTTAACGGGTCAAGCAACCCATCAGCAAAGTCAAAAAGCAGCGCAAATAGTACAAGATGTTGATGGCGTTAAAAAAGTGTATAATCAACTTCGTCAAAGTAGCGTCGTTGGTTCAGGTACTATCGCAAACGATACTTGGATCACAACAAAAGTAAAATCGCAATTAATTGCTAATCCAAATACTAAAGCGCGTAAAATTAAAGTCGTAACCGAAAATAACGAAGTATTTTTAATGGGGATTGTATCAAAACAAGACGGTAAAGCAGCATCTCAAGTAGCGAGTAAAGTAGATGGTGTTAAATTAGTTACAACTTTGTTTACTTATGAAGATGATTAATTAAGCGATTTATACTTGTTAACATTGATTTAAATTTCTAATCTAATACAAAAAAGTGACGGTATTTGCCGTCACTTTTTTGTCTACTATGCTCTCTAGTCACATCAACAGAACATCTCATTAATTAATGAGATTCCATTTACAGAAAATCAGTTTCATCTTTCATTTCAATACATTATTAGAATTATTAAGCACCAATAACACTAAAACGTTGTTTGTTATGTTGTGGATGTAATATTTCATCAACTAGAACAATAGCATAATCACTATAACTAATATAGCTTTGCCCATCTTTGTTAGCAATCGCTTGCTCACCACCAACAATAAATTTATTTGTCCGTTTACCTTCTGCATCAAAAATAGCTGCTGGGCTTAAATAACACCAATTTACATCATTACGGCTACGCAAATAATCAAGCTGTTTTGACATAGCGGTTGCTAATGGTAAATATTCTTTAGGAAATTCGCTCGTTTGATAAGCTTGCAAGGTCTGTTCAGGATTGACATATAAGCTACCTGCACCACCAACAAATAATAAACGTTTATTAGTATTAGCAACAAGATCACAGAGGTGTTTTGTTGTCTCCGTAAATTGATCCAATTGCGATGGATCCCAAATCCCAATAGCTGAAACAATCACATCAAAAGGAGTTAAATCTGCTTTAGTTAACGATAAAATATCTTTTTCAATAACTGGTAAGCCATCAACTTTTGATTTATCCCTAACAATCGCTGTGACATCAATCCCTTTTGATTTTGCTTCACTGACTATTTCTTTTCCTGAACGACCATTTGCACCAATAACTGCTATTTTCATTTCAACCCCTATCTTATTTTATTAATTGTTGACGAATAACAATAAGCTTAACAGCAACTTATCGTTTATTTATCACAAAGAAATTCGTAAAAATACTCTCGAATTCTAATGTAGACTAAACTAAAAAGTAATCAAATTTTATAATAACAGATTTGTGATATAAATCTACTTTTAATACAAATTACATGTTGTTCTTTAAAGAATGTGATTGAAGCACTTTTCACTTTGCAAATGATTAGCCCTATGCTAATCTTCTCACCACAATAATTATCGGTTTTATTCAATATCAATAACGCGCCAAACTAACCGATACTAATTAATAAATACAATAAAATGGGTCAAGGAAATGTACTACTATCAACTGCTCACCCCAAGCGAGTGGGATAACCTTATACAAGAATTTAGAGAGGGTGAGGGCGAATTTAGATGCAGCCCTTTTTATCCTCGTCGCATTAAATACTTCCATAAAACCGACTATCACCCGATTATTAAAAAGCTCGTTGCCAACCCCAATAGCTGTAAAAATTTCTATCCCTTACTGCAAAAAAACGGCTTACATTATGCGGCTTATTATCACCGTTATCCCGATAAGGTCGCGAAGTGTTTATTACAGGCCCTCTATCACGAACGACTTATTTTGCGCACCTTACCGATTTTCAATCCCGTTTTCGATATGCGCCCTCCCTCCCCACCTGTGCCACCGCCCATTCCATATAATAAAAAAATTCCGGAATACCAACCTGATTACACTTGGATTATTGTTGAACTCACCAACCGCCCCGCACAGCCCATCGGCTTTTATGATGGTATATCACCTGACATTAATACCACTCATTTCCTGTTCAATCATGATTTTAGCCCCGATGAAATTTTTTTAGGTAAGAATAAAAGTGTGTTTAGTACCGAAAAGGTGTATCCCAAAGTGCATTTACTGCTAGGCGGTGGACTAAATGCCATTGAACTTGCGGAAAGGGGCGATAAACGCTTACACGTTAAAAAACTGGCACAAGCCTGGCTTTATGACTTAACTGCCTTATTAACCTCCGGCAATTCGCCCTTTACGGTTGAGATAGATAACGCCCTAGCGGGTCAAATTAATTATGGCTATTCAACCGAGCATTTCCGCTATGCCCCTTTGCTTTGGCAACAAAATATGTTTCGACCGGATGAGCACATTGGGTTTATGTTTTATCAGCTACTGATATTATTAAACAACACCTATTTTTTTACCGCCGAGCAGCGCATCGGCACGTTAGACTATGAAGACAGCGAAGGGGCAACTTATCCGCCCTCCCTCTACAAGGACGTGATTTCAGCCGTTAGTCAGCTTAAACACAGTGAGGGATTTGATAAGGCGGATTATCGCTATCATAATAGTGATATCGTTAAACGTGTCCGCGCCTATCTCTATAGCCCCCTTGTGTTAGATGGCACAGGTGATGAGCGCGATGAAGAAACACGCTTAACAGCCGCCATTAAAACCGCCACGCAGCATGATAATCTTACCGATATCGAGTCCCTATACGTTAATGCCCTTAAGCTGCTCAAATACCTGCGGCAACCGGCTATTATTAAGCATGTTGAAACACGCAAAAAGTATCGGTTAAAAGGCACCCGGATTGAATTTGCCTATACGCAGCTCCCAAAATGTGATGAGGTACTGCTTCAACTTCATTCCAGTTATAAATATAAAATCATTCCCCAGATTGAGGATAATCCTTATCATCTCGATAACGATACAGCAGATTGCCAATTAATTGGACGTTATAACCCCAAGGATTTATGCCGCGTTAAAATCCCTAAAAAATGGGCACATATCGAAAAATGGCAAGTGATTAATGAGCCCGTTGAGCCTGACTTTGTTGATAACAAAATAGCCAGGTACACATGGACCGAGCACGATAAACAAAATGTTTGGAATAGCTTTGTACTGAGTGAGCAATTCTGCCTGCCTTTTCGCATTACCCCCATCGGTGACTTAGTCTGCCACACAGCACTCGTGACTGCGGGTTATACCACCGAAGGCAAATCAAACGAAGCCCTTGAGCACGAAATGCCCCGCTTTTTAGGGGGGATGAAAGTCGTACAAGGTGCAGCGACACTGATTGCTGCCAGCGCGTTAGCTGAAACCGGCATCGGTCTAGGGCTTGCAACCACGTTACTGTTTTTTGGGCTAGATAATATTCAATCAGGGACTCGGCAAGTAATATCGGGTGAATACACGTCAACAATCGGTGGCAGTTTAATTGAAGCAACCGGCATATTCCCCGATGGCACCGGCGAAGATATTTACGCATTAGCCGATATGACTGCAGCCGGTAAAGCGGGCTTAGTCATTAAAACAGCGACACAATCCCGTAATATCATCAAACTCACCAGCATTAAAGGCACCCCACCTGTTAAACCCAGTGAAATTGGCATTACCGTTGAGAATATCTCGCTTAATCAACGTAATATGATTACTATTGACGAGCCGACGTTTAGTCCATATGCTAAAAAGGAAACTACTGAGCAAATACTTCATAATTTACCAAAAACTAGAGTTGAGCTTTATACAGATCTAAAATCGAAAGGTTTTACAAATAATGGAAAATCGCAGGGAAATTATGAAACTTGGAAAGGCTCAGATGGTGTCACTGTAACAATCAAGCCAACCGGTGAAGTTATTAGAACACAAAGAGTATGGAAATCTGATGGTTCAGGTAAATATTCTGAACGACAAGATTATTTAGGTAATAGACTTCCAGACCAATCACATTCAACAGGACATTTTGTGGAGTAAATTATGAAATTTGAAGATGTATGCCTTGGAACTGTAGATTTTAGTAATTTCGGGTGCGATATTATTTTTGATATATGGAGTACTTATGATGGGGCATCTTTAGGAAAGATCCATTGTAAGAATGTAAAGGAATTTGAATTTAAAAATACACTTGATGGAGAAGAATTGTATGGTTCTTATATCGCTCTCGTGAAAATAGAATCAGGAACTTTAATAATGGAGTCTGGTGAGATTTGGTTTAGAGTGATTAGTGAAGAAATAATTTCCACTTTATAGATTAATAATCTTAGGTGTAATTAACGAAGATTTAACTTTTAATTATTAAAACAATATTAAATATGAACTTCTAAAATCTAATCAATGGGTAAACAATTCAAATACGAAGATTTTTATTAGTTCTAAAAATAGCTTATTAAATAATAAATATCCTTTATAAAAAATGACGATTAACTCGTCATTTTTTATTGACTATCTCAATACAACAAGCGCGGTTAATAGCGCATTTATTGATGACTATTTTAGCTATCTTAACCCCCATCAGTTAAGTAATGCCTTCGAGGCGAAGGCCCATCCCGCCTCGCTAATGTCCCCCGCTTCAACCATAACAAGTGGCATCCTCGGGTATTTTTGGGGCGATACGCTAAAAGCTCAAGCAGAGAAAAACCAGGCGTTTTTTGATAAATATGAAAATAAAATTATGGGGGGCTTGCAAGTCATTGGCGGGGTACTCACCCTTATTGCCGCTGTTGGCGTTGAAACAGCGACCGTGGGCTTTGGGACACCTCTTGCCCTGGCTATTGGCTTTATTGGCGCAGATAATATCGCCGCTGGTGTGACCCGGTTTATTACCGATAAAGAAGTGAGCACTATCGGTGAAAAAATCATTGCTAAAACCGGCATTGTCCCCAAAGGGTATGAAGGTATCACTTATGGACTGATTGATATTGGTGCTGCCAGTAAATTAAATGCCATTAACAAAATGGCGCATACTCGTCATAATATGGCTTATTTTAATCACCTTGCAACCAATACTGCTAATGCATCAAAAGGCACTATCATCAATGACATTAAAAGCCTTGAAATCGGCGCAACAAACCTCTCACCCAATACCCCATTTAAACGTCATACCATTAAGTTTCAGGGTTTTAGTGAGGTGAAGTTGGTTGAGAAAGAAACTGAGCAAAGTGCTAAAATTGAAACTGTCGAAATAAATAATCTTACCAATAAAACAATCTTTAGGACGAAGCCAACTGTAATCGCTGAATTAGAAATTAATGGAATAAAATTCATCGATTCAAATCAGACAGCTCGAGCAATTGAAAAAGCAAATGCTAATGAACCTACGTTAATTGCTGAACTAATAAATAATAAAGAATTATCATTAATTGAAAAAGGTAAAATTAAAAATCTTCCTTTGCCAAATAGTAATATGGCTAATGCGCATGCCGAAATAGCTGTTCTACAACAAGTACATAATGCCGGTTTAGCTAAAGGTGCAAATTTAAAAATAAACGTTAGTGGTAAACCTATTTGTGGATTTTGTAAAGGAGATATAGCTGCTATTGCAGAAAAAGCAGAAATAAAATCATTAACAATCAAAGAAATAGAAACAGGAAAAACTCTGTTTTGGGAACAGGTATGAGAACATTATTAATCGGAGAATAAACATGAAATTTTTACTATCATGGGTTATCAATAATGAAGGTGGCAATAAACAGCCACTAAATTTTGAAGATATAAAAATTAAACTTAAAAATTTAAAAAATAATAATGGAAGTGTTACATTAGATAGGATCGATATTGATGTTGGTGCGCTTTCATTACAAGTTTTATATGATCGAGGAAAATATTTATTAACACTAGGGGAAGATAACGGTGAAGAATATATTGTACGAACTTATGATAATAAATTAGTAGAACATGAAATGATAGAAATTCTTGGTGATGAATGGAGTTCTAATATTTTATTAGATGATTGGAATATAATTTTAAATTCATTTTATGATTTTTATGTAATTGGTGATGTTAGTAATACGTTATTAAATTAATACTATTATCCTTTTACATCTACAGTAAAAAAATTGCTGCCAGCGCGTTAGCTGAAACCGGCATAGGTCTAGGACTTGCAACCACGTTACTGTTTTTTGGGCTAGATAATATCCAATCAGGGACTCGGCAAGTAATATCGGGTGAATACACGTCAACAATCGGTGGCAGTTTAATTGAAGCAACCGGCATATTCCCCGATGGCACCGGCGAAGATATTTACGCATTAGCCGATATGACTGCAGCCGGTAAAGCGGGCTTAGTCATTAAAACAGCAACACAATCCCGTAATATCATCAAACTCACCAGCATTAAAGGCACCCCACCCGTTAAACCCAGTGAAATTGGCATCACCGTTGAGAATATCTCGCTTAATCAACGTAATATGATTACTATTGACGAGCCAACGTTTAGTCCATATGGGTCAGTGGGAGCAGCTAAACTCTGGACAGTTGCGGATAGGTTAAGGTATGCTCAATTACCTACTAAAAGGAAGAAGATGTTATGATGAAGAATATATTCTTTCTTTTGATAAAGACGAAGTTAAACCTACTGGAAAAAGGTTTAAAAAAGAAGACTTTTATTAATCCTAAAAATATCTTTAATAAAAAATATCGATTAAAAGGCGCTCACCATGTGAATTTATTTAAGTAATGGAAGCTACTCTTTGAATTCTTTCAATTATTTTTTTAAGTCCTTGCAAGCGTGACTCGCTTAATTCATCGATTATCTTTAATTCTTGTAATGCAGTAATATAATCAAATTCTGCAATTTGCTTTGCAGTTTTACCGTTACTTAAACTTAGCAATACAGCAATTAAACCTTTTACTATCCGGCCTTCACTGTCTGCTTGAAAAAGATAAGTCTCATCGGTCGTTACTTGATGCGTTATCCACACGCGATTTTCACAACCTTCAACTTGATTTTCGGCGGTTTTTAGATGCGCAGGAAAATCATCAACTTGCTTTGCAAGTAAAATCAATTGTCGATAACGATCTTGCCAATTTTGCTGTTTGGCAAAGAGATCAAATAAAGCGTTTGATGACAACATGTTTATGTCCTAAAAGTCAATCTCATTTAAAAGTAAAGAAACATTCTACTTAACTTAAAATGCTCAGCGCCATTTTAAGTGCCTCAATTAATTTATCAATATCTTGCCGACAATTATAAGGCATTAATGATAATCTTACCGCTCCCGATACGCCTAATTTTTGCATTAATGGATGAGCACAAAATTGCCCTGCTCTTACCGCGATATTTTGTTCACTTAATAAAATAGATAAATCATTATGATGTAAAGGAGGAAGGGTAAAAGTAATAATTGGGCTATGAGGAACTTGGTAAAATTGAATATCGGTAAATTGCTGTAACTGTTTCACAGCATAATCTGCTAATTGTTCAGTATAATGATTAAGTTCATCTAAATGCCATGTTGTGAGCCAATCTAATGTAGCCGATAATCCTAAAATCCCAGCAATATTAGGTGTTCCTGCTTCAAATTTATTAGGTAATTTTGCCGCTTGAAATCCACTAAATGAAACGGTTTCAATCATTTTACCGCCGCCTTGCCAAACTGCCATCTGTTCAAGTAATGATTTCTTACCATATAAAACCCCCATCCCCGTTGGTCCGTAAAGTTTATGGGCTGAAAAGGCATAAAAATCAATATTTAATTGCTGAACATCAATAGGATGATGAACCACTCCTTGCGCACCATCAACCACTAACAAAGCTGAATATTGATGAACAATCAGACTAATTTCGGCTAATTTAGGGCAAAAACCAGTCACATTCGACATTTGCGTAATGGCAACAATTCGAGTCCGTTGTGACATTAATGCTTTTAAATCGCAACTATTGCCAGACCATTCGATAACTTTAGCACCACATTGCTCAGCGACAATAAGCCAAGGGATTAAATTACTGTGATGCTCAAAAATGCTGACAATAATTTCATCCCCTTCTTTTAAAAAAGGGCGCGCATAACTTTGCGCAATGATATTTATAGATTCAGTAGTTCCTTTACTCCAAATAATTTCACTTGTCTCTCTTGCACCAATAAAATTTGCTACTTGTGCTCGGGCTTTATCAATAGCCTGATTTATATTCAATGTATTTTGATGCAGCCCTCGCTGAGTTGATGCCGTATTTTCTGCATAATAACGAGTGATTGTTTCAATCATTGATCTCGGTTTTAGCGCTGTCGCTGCCGAATCTAAATAGACAGTCGAAGAATTTAATGCGGGAAACTCTGCACTAAATTCTTGATATGAGAAGGATCTATTGGCTAAGTTCAAGTCCGGCAATACCATTCCAATAACCATTACAATCGCGATTATGTTCAATATGAAGCGGCGATAAACCCGCTTCATTTGCCCTAAATTGTTTAATAATATCAAGCGTTTCAATGCCCAGTGGCGAGATACGAACGATATCGACTAATCCTTTCATTTGTGTCAGATTATTGCCTAAATTATAACAATAACCACTTTGTGTTTGAATACCATTTAATACAAATACTTTTTGTTGTTCTTGCGAAAACACTTCGCGTCCAACCGGATAATTAATGCAACAAGTCATACATTTATCTTTGGGTTTATCTTCAGAACGAGCCGTAAAACAACGAGCAGAATAAGCGAGAGGTAAATATCCATAGCTAAATACTTCAATGTCAAATTTACGCTCAATATGCAAATCATCAAATTGTTTTAACATATTGATCAACCAATCCCGTGATAATTCAACCGGCATACACCAGCGCACCATTCCTTGTTTTTGTAATAATTTTAAGGTAAAAGCATTGTAACAATTGATTGCAGGACCTGCGACAAATGGTAAATTGTTTTCCTGCGCAATATTAATAGCAGACAAATCATTTGCTTCAATTAAAAAATCACCGTTATTAATTAGCTGACGCATTTCATTTAATTCAGAAGGCGCTTCAAGCAAAGCTAAAGTCGAAAGAACAACTTGCTTACCTGATTTTGCAACCTCTTTTGCTAAATCTAACCAATTAGGCACCTTCATTTCACGACGCTTTGAACAAACGGTTTCACCCATATAAACTATATCTGCATCGCTTTCTTTTGCTGCTTGATAAAACGCTTCCGTTTCAGTTCTAGTCCAATAATAGAGTATTGGTCCTAATGCATATTTCATCATATTACTCATATCTTTATTTTTTAATTTAGGATTGAAATCTATTGCCATTTGCGATGATAAGCACCTAAGGTTGTTTGTGTTCCTTCTGAAACTGCCCCTAAGCTATCTTTCCAATTTTGTTCAGCCTGATAAGATTGTGGATTATTCTTATATTTATCGATCGCTTGGCGCCAAACTTTAGTCACTTGTTCGACATAAGCAGGGCTACGTTGACGACCCTCAATTTTTACTGAGGCAATATTCGCGGCAAAAAGTTCGGGTAATAATTCAATGGTATTTAAACTTGTTGGCTCTTCGATTGGATGATAAAGCTGTTCACCGACATAATAACGACCTTTACATAAAGTTGGGTAGCCCGCGTTTTCTCCTTTTTTATGGCAATCAATTAAGACATTATTTAAACGCGACTCAAGCCCTTTTTCGGTTTCTTCCCAGCGAACAAATTTAGCTGGCGAGCAAACACCATCGGTATTTGGTGATTCACCCGTTAAATAAGAAGATAAATAGCAACGCCCTTCTGCCATGATACATAAACTACCAAAAGCAAAAACTTCAAGCGGAACGGGCGATACTTGTGATAATTGTTTTACTTGATGTATGGAAAGCACTCTTGGTAAGACAATGCGATGAACTTGGAAGTTATTATGATAAAACTTTATTGATTCTTCATTGGTCGATGAGGCTTGCACAGATACATGTCTTTCAAGCTGAGGGTATTTTTCAGCTGCATATTCTAACATAGCTAAATCAGCAATAATTAATGCATCTGCACCAATATTAGCGGCCGTATCAACGGCGCTTTGCCAACGAGAAAAATTTTCTGGATGGGCAAAAGTATTAATGGCAATATGCAACTTTTTACCACGTTTATGAACATAATCGGCGGCTTCAAGTAACCGTTTCTCATTAAAATTTAATCCTGCAAAGTGACGCGCATTAGTATCATCTTTTAATCCAATATAAACAGCATCTGCACCATTATCGATAGCAATTTTTAACGAAGGCAATGAACCTGCTGGGCAAAGAAGTTCCATAATTATTCCTAACACAATTCTTTATTCAAAACAGGCGTTATTATGCAATATTTTCAAGACTAATGCGATATAAACATAAATGGGTGATAAAGATAAACTAGTAAAAGTTAAGCAAAACCTTTATACTAACGGGCGTTAAATTGCCTATAATTATTTTAGACAAAATCCGTTCTTTAAAATCATCAATTTGGAATAAATTATGCATCCGATGCTCAATATCGCTATTCGCGCTGCCCGCAAAGCAGGAAACGTTGCCATTAAAGCCTATGAAAACCCATCTTCAATCGACGTGATTAACAAAGGTGAAAATGATTTTGTCACCAATGTGGACAAAGCAGCAGAAGCGTTAATTATTGAAACCATCCGTAAAGCATATCCAGATCATACTATTATTACTGAAGAAAGCGGCGTCCTAAAAGGTCGAGATCAAGAAACCCAGTGGATAATCGATCCCATTGATGGTACAACCAATTTTATAAAAAATATTCCCCATTTCGCTGTTTCTATCGCTGTTCGCGTAAAAGGTAGAACAGAGGTTGCTTTAGTTTATAATCCAATGTCTAACGAACTATTTACAGCTGAACGTGGTGCGGGTGCTCAACTCAATGGTTACCGTATCCGAACTGGCGCAAGTAAAAGTTTAGATGGTACTATTTTAGCAACCGCTTTTCCTTACACCTTAAAACAATATAGCGATAATTATTTTGAAGTATTACAAAAATTATTTACGCGCTGTGCGGATTTTCGCCGTACAGGATCTTCTGCATTAGATCTTGCTTATGTCGCAGCGGGTCGATTTGACGGATCATTCGAAATAGGACTAAAACCTTGGGATATCGCGGCAGGTGAGTTAATTTTACGCGAAGCTGGGGGCGTTATTACTGATTTTGCAGGGGGTAATAATTATATGGCTTCGGGTGATATTGTGTCAGGTAATCCTAAAATAGTTAAAGATTTCTTAGTGACAACACAGTCATTATGGAATGAAAAATTACGTCAGTAATTTATTTTTTGATATTCAACACGATCAAGTATACCCATAAAATCGTTTTATCATTTTGTTTTATCTTATTAGATAAGATGAAAATGATAAAACGATTTATGATAAATTAAATCCTATGTTATTACCTTGCCCTTCTTCCGTCACAAATACCCCAACAGCAGTAATTAACTGTTCATTATAATAAATAAGTGGAATACGGTTACGTTGCCACGGTGCAATCGCCAGTTCTTGCCATAATTTTTTTAGTGGGCGGGAGCCTTGTCGACCAACAATTCTAAATTGCCCTTGTGCATGAAATCTAACCGTTATTTTTTCATGCTCAAGAGGCTGACGACAAATTAAATCAGATTCAAGACTAAACGTTAAATTACCTAAATTATCAGGTAGCGTTAAAGGTAATGAAAGTGTCCAATCCAATTTGCATTGCTGAATATCGTTGAAAATCGGTAATAAATAAAGTTTATTTTGAAAACGGCGAATTTGTTTATCATTTAAAATAAATTGTGGATTGGCATCTTGACGAGCTAATACCATTGTTTGCCAAATTGCCGTTAATTGTATTTGACTTGGCATACTTATTGCTTGCGATTTTAACCACATACGTAATAACGCATTGCGTTTAGAGTCAGAATAGGATTGTAATGGTGTAATATGTAATCGCTGCTTTTTATCGACAACTAAATTAAAATCATCAGTTAATAATTCGTTTAACAGGCTTTCTTGTTCCTGACAATGTTTAGCACTACGCGCCACCATTTTTGAAAAATGTGCCCATCTTTGCGTTAGTAATGGCATCACCTTTAAGCGCAAAAAATTACGATCATAATGCTCATCTTGATTACTTTCATCTTCAATCCAGGCTAATTGATGTAAATGCGCATATGTTTCGATTTGGTGCCTGGAGATAGTCAATAAAGGACGAATATGTTGATTTTTTTCTTGCGGCATGGCAGATAAACCCGCAAGTCCACTACCTCGTTTTAAAGCAAGCAAAAAAGTTTCAGCTTGATCATCAAGGTGTTGCGCTGTGCATAATATTTCATTGTCTTGGCGATGATGATAAATAGCTTGATAACGAGCCTTGCGAGCTTGTTCTTCGATATTGCCTTTTGTTGTATCTAAATAGACTTTTTCAATAATTAAAGGGATTTGCCATGTGTTACAGATCACTTGGCAATGGGTTGCCCATTCATCAGCATGGTCGCTTAATCCATGATGAATATAAATTGCTCTTAATTGCAAATCGACTAGCCCTTGTTTTTTTAAGCGATATAATGCATATAATAAGACTGTTGAATCAATACCACCACTATAAGCAATAAGCAATTTTCTCTTATCTTTTATCGCCGTTAATAGCGTTTGTTCAATAGTATCATTAATAAGAATTTGAGGATTTTTCATACAATCAAATTTATAGAATGCCTATTAAAAACGTTTAAACTATAACTAAAATTTAAACGTTTTTTAATAATGCATAGGTAAGCGCTAGATTTAGGTATTGACCGAATCAATACGAGCAAGTCCCTCGTCTAGATCATTAATTAATTCATCGACATCTTCAAGCCCAATATGTACCCGAATTAAAGTTCCTGTAAAATCAGCACCTGATATTGGACGTATTTCCGCGATTTCTTCCGGTTGATTGGCTAATATTAACGATTCAAATCCGCCCCATGAATAAGCCATTGCAAAATAATTCAAATGATCTAAAAAGGCTGACAATTGTTGATCGGTTAATTTTTCTTTCAATATAAATGAAAATAAACCACACGAGCCTTGAAAATCGCGCTCATAAAACTCATGTCCTTTACAGCTGGCTAAAGCAGGATGATTAACCCGTTCTACTTTGGGGTGATTTGCAAGCCATTGCGCAATTTTAAGACTGCTTTCATGATGTTGTTTTAATCTTACAGCCAAAGTCCGTAAACCGCGAAGCGCCATATAAGCTGTATCGGCATCGCACATTTGCCCCATTAAATAAGAACGATTTTGTAACCTATGCCAACAACGCTTATTGGCAACAGCAGTTCCTAACATCGCATCAGAATGACCAATTAAATATTTGGTTCCAGCTTGAATAGAAATATCAATATCATGTTCTAACGCATTAAATAAAACACCTGCTCCCCACGTATTATCGATCATAATAACGATTTCTGGATTAACCGATCTTATTGCTTTAACAATAGTTGGGATGTCCATAATTTCCATCGTAATTGAACTTGGAGATTCTAAAAACACAATTTTTGTATTTGGCTTAATCAGATCAGCAATTTCAGCGCCAATTAATGGTGGAAAATAATCCGCACTAACACCAAAATCTTTTAACACTTGATTAGTAAAGGTCTGTGTAGGCTCATACACCGCTTCTGAAAGTAAAATATGATCACCTTGTTTAACAAAAGCTAAAATTGCATTGGCAATAGCAGCCGCGCCGCAAGGATAGAGATAACACCCTGCTCCACCTTCAATTTCGGATAAGGCTTCTTGTAAAGCAAAATGGGTTAAGGTGCCTCGACGACCATAATATAAATGGTGTTTGGTATGATTTTTGGCGGCTTCTTTTTTCGCATCAACCGTATCAAAGACAAGTGACGAAGCACGTTGAATAACTGAATTAACCGCACCTTGCGTGAAACGTTTTTTTCGACCTGCATGAACTAATTTTGTTTGTAAAGCCATAATTTTCCTTTTTATGTTTATAGATTTTATTACCGATTAGCATAACATGCTGGTAAAATAGTAAAAAATAATTTTCATCTAATCACTAAGAAACTTATGCTTATCGTCCAGCTCGCTGATATTGATAAAATCTCGCTCGATTTATCATTACTTCCTCAATCCCTTCTTGACGAAGCAAAACAATTAACACCTTTTAGACAAAAACAATTTTTAGCGTCTCGCTGTTTACTCACAAAACTGCTCAAGCAATATTACAACGATAAAATACAGATTTTACCGCCTATGATGCGTAAAGAAAATAATCGACCTACTTTTA
The DNA here is from genome assembly GCF_058502635.1 of Gilliamella sp. ESL1225. Classification (NCBI taxonomy): domain Bacteria; kingdom Pseudomonadati; phylum Pseudomonadota; class Gammaproteobacteria; order Orbales; family Orbaceae; genus Gilliamella; species Gilliamella sp. ESL1225. The sequence goes on from NZ_CP196358.1 coordinate 118,177, forward strand.
GCGATGTCACTTTGCCCGATTTTAATATCAGTCATAGTCAAAATTGGCTAGCCGTTGGATTATCTTTACAAGGGCAATTAGGCATTGATATTGAAATCGCCCGTAATAATCATAATTACTTAAAAATTGCTAAGCAGTTTTTTTCAACACACGAATACCAATGGTTAATCAATCATTGTGATCCTTTATCGGCTTTTTGGCAATTATGGACATTAAAAGAATCTGCATTAAAACTTTATGCTAAAGGCGTTTGGCAAATAAAATCCATTGCAGTCAATATCCAAAATCAGACCATTAGTGCCCCTTTTGCAGATTCTTTTTTTTACAATTATCAACAAATCGATTCCATTCATCTTGCCATTAATAGCAATCGCACTTTTGATAAAATTATGTTGTTAAAGGATTAAATGTTTCCTTTAATTTTATGCCATCAGGAATTATCTTTTATACTTAGCACAAATACTTATCTTTTAATAATTTTATCTTATCAGCCGTTAAATGATAATCAACCGCTAACCAATTTTCAAACGTTTGATAACGTTTTTTTATGGCATCAAACGCAGCTAAAAGATAATCTTTTTTAGCCGCAAAAATTTGTTCTTGGTGACGAATATCAATACTTGATAATTCGTGCTGATATTGGCTTCGTATCATTGTCAAATAATCGGCTAGCAACTTTTCAGTTTCGAGGTAATCGTCTAATATTGTTTCTTCACTGACACCTAACGCCAACAATGTAAGCGCAACCCCGACCCCGGTTCTATCTTTTCCAACCGCACAATGTTGTACAAGGGGTCTTGCCTCTTTATCTAATAAAAGTGCTATCAACTTGTGATACGCGGGATTGTTAAAAGGTAACAATTGGTAAAGTTTAATCATAAAATCTTTCGGAAATTGCGTTTTTAATTTCAAAGGATCATCTTTTAATTCAGTGGTTAAACTTGCTGTCACATCGGCGTTAAAAGGGTTAGCTGGCACGTTAATATAATTTGTCGTTTGCCAAAGTTTATCGGGATATTTTTGAATTTCTGACAAATCTCGATAATCTAATATATGATAAAGTTTTAAATCATTTTCTAAAAATTGTTGCTCATCAGACGTGATATCTGCAAAAGAGCCTGAACGAAATAATAAACCTGATTTAATCTCTCGATTATCTTTTGTTTTAATGCCACCAAGATCTCTAAAATTAATCCCATTTTTAATTGGCACAATATTTGTCATAACTATTCCTTTTTTACCTTTCATTAACATGTTATGTTAGCATGATTTTTATAAAAATAGATTATTGTTTTCTTTATTCATTATCGAGGTCTTTATTATGTCAATGATGCCTGTTTTACTTTCTGACGAAGTCGCTAAAGCCCAATGGGGGAAAAATGCCCTGCTTAGTTTTACTGATGATGCCATAACCATCCATTACAAAAATGATCAACGCTTAGATGCGATTGCAAAAGCAGGGCGTAAATTAGATACAATGGGTATTTCTGCTGTCAAATTAACAGGCGATAACTGGCAATTAGAAGATTGTTGGCATTTTTGGTCAGCCTATCGAAATGCTAAAAATACTAATAAAATCACTTTTAGCCCATTAAATAGTGACGATAAAAAAGAACTTGATGATAGATTAGCGATTATTGATTGGTGTCGTGATATTATCAATCAATCTGCCGAAACATTATCCCCTTTCGATTTAGCCCAAAAAAGCGGCGATCTTATTTGCCAATATACTAAAGATGTTACCTACCGCATTATTTCTGGCGAACAATTACAAGTCCATAATTATTTAGGGATTTATACAGTCGGCAAAGGTTCAAATAGACCATCAGCTTTACTAGAACTTGATTATAATCCAAGCCAAGATAAAAATGCGCCCGTGATGGCAAGTTTAGTCGGTAAAGGGATCACCTTTGATTCGGGTGGTTATAGTTTAAAACCCAGTAATTTTATGGAAACTATGCGCTCTGACATGGGCGGTGCGGCTTTAATCACAAGCGCCCTCGCTTTAGCTATCGCTCGTGGTTTAAAACATCGCATTAAATTATATCTATGCTGTGCAGATAATTTAATCAATGGCAATGCCTTTAAGCTGGGTGACATTATCCATTATCGTAACGAAACGACAGTCGAAATTATTAATACTGATGCTGAGGGGCGTTTAGTTCTCGCTGATGGGTTAATCAATGCCAGCCTTGATAAACCTAACTATATTATCGACTGCGCAACATTAACTGGCGCCGCTAAAATTGCCGTCGGCAATGATTATCAATCCATCTTGAGTTTTGACGATAATTTAGCCAAGCAGTTATTACAAGCAAGCGAAAAAGAAAACGAACTCTTTTGGCGTTTACCTTTAGCCGAATTCCACCGCTTACAATTTCCATCTTCATTTGCTGATATTGCTAATTCTGGATTGCCAAATACTGCCGGCGCTAGCACTGCTGCCGCTTTTTTATCGTATTTTGTGGAAAACTATAAACATAATTGGCTTCATGTTGATTGTTCGGCAACTTTTCGCAAAAGCCCTACCTCATTATGGGCAACTGGAGCAACAGGTATTGGCGTCAGGACATTGGCGAATTTGTTAGGTGATTTAAAATAGAAAACAACATGTATTTTATACAAAAAAACAAATGATTATGTCGTATACCCTAATCTCTTAGGCGTTACCATTAGTATAAAAACTCATTAGTCATTTATCATGCACAAATGACTAATGAGTTTTTATGACCACAGCATCATTCCCTTCTTATCACACTGCTCAACCAAGGCTTTAAGGACGACATTATCAGGTAGGATTAAATCGGGTGCGATGTCATAAAGTGGGTAAAGAACAAATTCGCGATTTTTCATATGATAATGCGGTACGGTTAATCGCTCACTATTAAGAATAAGGTTATCATACAATAAAATATCAAGATCCAAACTGCGTGCGCCCCATCTGTTTTCTTTTCGTACGCGTCCTTGTGCTTGTTCAATAGCCTGCAATTGATCCAATAACGCAATCGGAGTTAATTGTGTTTCTAATTTTATCACAGCATTTAGATAATCATCTTGATCTTGTGGTCCCAAGGGTTTACTACGGTAAAAAGGTGATACACAGATAACTTTTGTATCAGGTAACTGTTTTAATGCAATAAGTGCCAAATTAGCTTGTTGTAACGGGTCACTTAGATTACTTCCTAATGCAATATACGTAATTGCCATATGATTCTCGTTTTATTTTGTGTTGCGATAAAAGATAATTTTAAAACCGTTAATTTTTAAAACCATTAATTAATGAAAAGTGTATTAACTCATAAATGAGTTAGATTTAAAATCAAGCACATTAAGTTGATTTCAAATCTAACTTTTTAAAAGAATAGATTATTATATTAAAATACCATTAAGCGATATCTAATCGCTTGCTTTCCCATTTGCGAGATTTCCAGCGCAAGGCGTTGACAATGCCTCGTAACCATTCATCACAGGTAAATCCAATCCAAATACCTAATAAACCTAAATGGAAATGAATACAAAGTATATAACCAATTGGAATGGCAACCCCCCACATAAAGATGAGTGACATATAAAACGGAAATTTAGCATCGCCCGTTGCCCGCAAAGCGTTGACCATTATAATATTTTGCGTTCGACCTGGCTCTAAAATCAACGATAAGAAAAATAAGGGTAAGATCATATTTATCACCGTTTGATTATCACTGATCATATTTAGCAAGGGTTCACGAATAATAAAAAAAGCAATGGCAACTATCGAGGTAACAATGATAGTCAGTTTTAGGCTTTTCCATGTGCGTTGATAAGCATCATTAAATCGTTTAGCGCCGACAAGATGACCAACAATTATCTCGTTTCCGACCCCTAATGAAATGGCAAACAGCATCATAAAATAAGAAATCTGGAAAAAGATAGTTTGAGAGGCAATGGCTGTTTGATCATTAAGTAGATTAATAAATGCTAACATAACCAGTGTTTGCCCTGACCATGATAAATTTTCACCGGCCGATGGCAATCCAATTTTGCACATTTTTTTGAGCTGCTCAATATTCCAACGCCAAAAAAGTGAAAAACATAAACGGATTTTTGTTCGATAAAATAGTAAATAAAATAATAAGATAACACCAACTATTCGACCAACAACGGTTGACCATGCGACACCGATGATACCTAATTTTGGCATATCAAAATAACCATATAAAACTATCATGTTTCCTAAAATCGTTATCGCATTAATCACTAATGAAACAAACATGGCCTCTTTAGAATATCCATAAACACGTAAGCAAGATGCCAAAATAATAGCTACCGCTTCAAATATTAAGCAAATACCTAAGATATGAAAATAATCATAACTTGCACCTAAAATATCTTGCGGCGTATTCATCCACTCTAAAACTTGATAACCTAAAACCAAAATAAAAATATAACAAATCACACTTAATAAGAAATTAAATGAGATAGCTAAATGGATGATTTCCCTCGCTTGCGAACGCTTACCAGCCCCTAGATATTGCGCAATAACGACGCTACAGCCAATGCCGATAAAATTAAAAATAGGAATAAAAATATCAAAAATTTGGTTGCCTACAGCTGTCGCAGCGACTGAGGTAATACTAACATGACTTATCATGTATGTATTTATCATCAGCGTCGCCATATGTAGAAAAATATCGATAAAAATAGGCCAACTTAACGAGAATAAAGATTTATTTATAACTGAGTTTTGACTGTCCATAGTATTTACACTGTTTCTATTATTGATTCACAAAGCCTTGACATATTATCTAATGTCATACCTGCTATATTAATTCGTCCAGAATTAACCATATAAATGGCGTATTTATCGCGTAAGATTTGTACTTGCTGTTCATTTAATCCACTATACGAAAACATACCGTTTTGTTTTGTAATAAACGTAAAATCTTGTTGAGCTCCTTTATCTTGCAAAGTTTTCACAAATAACTGACGCATGCGTAAAATACGTTGTCGCATGCTTGTTAATTCGTTTACCCATTCCTCTTTTAATTCGGGGGTATTTAAAATATGCGCAACAACTTTTGCTCCATGAGCGGGAGGATTTGAATAATTTGCTCGAATGAGGGTTTTTACTTGGCTAAACGCACTATCTGCATTATTGCTAGTTGTCGCAATTAACGTTAATGCCCCCACCCTTTCATTATAAAGACCAAAATTCTTAGAATACGAACTGGCAATTAAAAGTTCGGGTTGCGTTTTAGCAAATAATCTTACGCTATACGCATCTTCGATTAAACCTTGCCCAAAACCTTGATAAGCAATATCAAATAAGGGTAACCAGCCTTTTTTTAACGCTATATCTGCAATAATCTGCCATTGCTCTGGCGTTGGATCAATGCCCGTTGGGTTATGGCAGCAACCATGAAAAAGAACGGCATCGCCAGCAGGTACTGAATTAAGATCCTCAACCATCCCCTCAAAATCAAGACGATGAGTTAGAGGATTATAATAACGATATTCACAAATCGAAAGCTTAGCTGCTTGAAACACATTACGATGATTTGGCCAAGTGGGATTGCTTATCCACACATTTTTGACATTAACGCGATGTGCTAAAAACTCTGCCATAATACGTAATGCGCCTGTTCCGCCAGGACAATGAGCTGTTCTTGCTCTCGCTTCTTCTTGTCCTAATAGTAAAACTTGAGTTGTACGATTAAAATCATTAAAGCCATCAATTGCTAAATAATTTTTAGATTTTTCATTTTCTACCAAAAATTGTTCTGCTTTTTTGACACTTCGTAAGATCGGGGTTTGCGTTGTTTCGTCTTTATAAATGCCCACGCTCAAATTAATTTTATTACATCTATTATCATTATTATAAAGATCTGTTAATCCTAAGATAGGATCAGCTGGCGCTGCGATTAAATGTTCAAACATATTTCACCTATTTTTATCGTCGTTGTTTGAATAGACTGCTAATATAAATGGTAACTGGTTTAAGCCATGATAAATAAAATAGTGCTATTACTTTAATTTAATATGTTATAACGTTTACTATATTAATTTAATTGATGTAAAAACGAACTTAAATCTTCTGCAAGAACGATTAATTCACCGGTCATTAAATTTTCGTCAACAACTTGTCCAGTTAAATTATTGATTGCGATGATTTTATTATCATTTTCTTCATTATTATCAGAATCATAAGAAGCAATAAATACTGTTGGCGTGCGTCTTAATTTTTGTTGCTGTAATAAATGACCGATTAGATTTTGTTCAAGTCGATTAAAGTCATCATCGTTCCAGATTTGTATTAACGTTAATTTAATATCATTGAATTGAGTAGCCATATTGGCAGCATATTGAGTACCATAAAAAACATGTGCGCTTGGATGTAAATTTAATACTATCGATTGCTCGACATAAGCCAAATCTTTGGGAGATTCGCGCACTATCGGTCGCCAATAAACTGATAAAAGCTTAGTTTTGACAATACAAGGAGAAGGGATGGCATGTAATGCTTCACTTTGGGGATGCTCATTAAATTGAGTTAACCAACGTGTTGAAAAGTCAAGTAAGGCCGTTTTATCCTGATGGAACATACCAAATTTATCCATAATAAAAATACGATACTTTACTATTATAAACACTCTATAATAAATATGCACGCGCTAACGAATAGGTCATCGCGTTAAAATAAACGGCTTAATTTTCTTGCTATCCTTTGCGGAAACGTGAATAATAGCGGGGATAATTTTGATTTTGTAATGCAGCAATGGCGTTAGACGTTACAATTTTACAAAATAAATAGAGTAAGTAGAACTTTTATGATTTGATATATAGTTTAGTTTGAGCAATTTAAATAGCAGTTAATTACAACCTAAATTAGGTTATTAAACATTGACTATCGACGCTTTGAATCATCAATTAAACGATTATAAATATTAAATGAATGTCAATGAGATAGGTTTCACATAAAATAATAATCAAAATAACATAAATAAAATAATGAATATCCTAAATAAAACATACTCAATAGCTTTTAAGATAGTTTTAATTGAAGCAACTTTCATAAATAGCTTTTGTATAAATTTATATAAAATAGCTACATGTAAGACTGTCTTTTATAAAACTATTTAAAGTAAATTGATGCGGGATGAAAAGGTTTTTTGTGCAGGATTTTGTTTTATGGAGCGTTTTCCCCATTAAGTTGGTTATTTGAGTATAATCCTAAATATGAATTGTGATTCATGTAAAAAGTAAACTAAATATCAATAATAATATTCTACCTGCAATTTAGTCACAGGTTAATTAAGAGTGTAGAATAATGAAACGAATGTTAATCAACGCAACTCAGCAAGAAGAGCTACGTGTTGCACTCGTTGATGGACAACGCTTATATGATTTAGATATTGAAAGTGTTGGTCATGAACAAAAAAAAGCAAATATTTATAAAGGTAAAATCACTAAAATAAATCCTAGTCTAGAAGCTGCCTTTGTTTCTTATGGTGGTGAGCGAGATGGATTTTTACCCTTAAAAGAAATCGCGGAAAGTTATTTCCCATCTAATATTACTGGTCGCCGAAGTATTAAACACCTTCAAGAAGGTCAAGAAGTTTTAATTCAAATTGAAAAAGAAATCCGTGGTAAAAAAGGTGCTGCGTTAACAACTTATATTAGTCTTGCTGGCAGCTACTTAGTATTAATGCCAAATGATCCACGTGCTGGTGGGGTATCTCGTCGAATCGAAGGCGAAGACAGAGCCGATTTAAAACGTATTATCGATGCGATTAATAAACCTCGCGGGGTGGGTGTTATTGCTCGGACTGCTGGCGTCGGTAAATCTCAAGAAGAGTTACAACAAGATTTAGATGCCTTAGTCAATTATTGGTCTGCTATTCAAAACGAAGCAAAAAACCATCCTGCTCCGAGTCTAATTCATAAAGAAAGCGATATTATTACACGCGCATTTCGTGATTATTTACGTGATGATGTTGGTGATATTTTAATTGATAATCCTAAAGTATTAGAGATCGCTAAAAAACGCCTTGCTGACTTAGGACGTATGGAATATATAAATCGCCTTAAGCTTTACGAGGGTGATGTTTCTTTATTTAATTATTTCCAGATTGAAGGTCAAATTGAATCGGCTTTCCAACGAGAAGTCAGGTTACCATCCGGTGGTTCAATTGTTATTGATGTGACTGAAGCATTAACAGCTATCGATATTAACTCAGCTAAATCTATCCGTGGTAGCGATATTGAAGAAACAGCTTTTAACACAAATCTAGAAGCGGCTGAAGAAATTGCCCGTCAATTAAGATTACGAGATTTAGGAGGCTTGATTGTTATCGATTTTATCGATATGACACCTATTCGTAATCAGCGCGAAGTTGAAAATCGCTTAAAAGAAGCCATGAAAACTGATCGCGCTCGCATCCAAACAACACGAATTTCTCGCTTTGGTTTACTTGAAATGTCTCGACAACGCCTAAGTCCTTCATTGCGCGAAGCGACACATCATATTTGTCCACGTTGTCAAGGAACTGGAACCATTCGTGATAATAATTCGCTTTCTTTGTCTATTCTGCGTTTAATTCAAGAAGAAGCCATGAAAGATAACACAGCTCGTATCGATGTTATTGTTCCTGTGCCTATTGCAAGTTATCTCTTAAATGAAAAACGCAATGCCATCATGAATATCGAGAAAATGCACCCAGATGTGAAAATTATTATCGCGGGTGATGATGAGATGGAAACGCCACTCTACAAAGTTATTCGTAAACGTCGAGGCGAAGAAAATGACGTACTGAGTTATAATCTGCCAAAATTAATACGTGAGCTGGAGGAAGAGGAAGAAGAATTATTTAATCCAGAAATTGTGATTGAAAAAGCGGTGTTATCGGGTCCTAAAGTAGACATGACAACAACGGCAAATACAAAAAATGAACCGACTTCAAAAGCAACGAAATCACCTGCTTTATTTAAACGTTTATTGACTAAATTACGTGGTTTATTTGTATCTAAAGAAAATAGTTCTACTGCCATTGTACAAGAAAAACCAAATAGACAACGTCGTCGTGAAAGAACACCTAATCGTCGTCAACGTCAACCAAATAGAACACAGGCAATTAATGCATCTTCAAACAATAATACGAGTGTTAACGAAGCCAAAGAAAACGTTAAAACAAACAACCGCCGTAATAAGCAAAATCTACAATCGAATCAACAAAATAATTCATCTTTAACGACCGCCAATCAAGCTAGCAATAGCAAGAACGAAAAGGTGATTGAAGAAGTTGTAAATAGTAAACAACGCGAAGCAAGACCTAGAAGACAACAACGTACGCTAACTAAAAGCGTTCGTGTTAAATCTAGCGATTTGACTGTTAAGAAAGATTTAGATGTTCAAGAACGTATTGTGATCCCATCACTTTTGCTTCCTGTTATTGCGGTGCCTGAACGCGATCATCAAGTTACATCTGACAATCAGCCTAGACGTCAAAGACGCTCAACTCGACATTTAAGAATAAGTAATCCGCGTAATAAACGTCGAACTAAACATAATGCTCTTAAACAATCGCCAATGCCATTACCATTTGCTGCAGCGTCACTTGAGTTTGCACTCGGTCGAGTCGTGATTGATTATAGTTTGATTACGCCTGATTTTAGTTACGAACCGATTCCTGTCATTCCGAGTTTATTACAACCCGTTATTATTAAAACTGATAATAATATTAATGATAAATCTAGTCATAATCGGGTTAATAACACGACTGATGGTAACGTTCGCGAGATACAACAAAATCATAATGCAATAAATACATCTGCTAATCAATTAAACGATTCTACATCATTAATTGAAAAAACAGCGGTTGAAAAAATAAATGCTGAAAAACCGACTCCAGTTGACGTTAAACCATTAGAGCAAGCAATAACTGCTGCAGGCCATTCATCGTCGGTGATGATGAGAGCGCCAGCGCTCGAAAGTGTTCCGTCAGAAGAGGTAGAAATTAAATCATATTCTTACGATAATTATCAATATGCAGGTAAAGGTAATGCCGGTGGATTAAGTGCATTAAGTCATGCCTATGCGGAGGCTGGCAAACCATTTAATTCTAAAGATTAATAGATCAAAATAGCAAAGTAAGATAATACTTATCTTCTTACTTTGCTATTTTACTTGCGATTAAAGACAAATAATGATTATTTATATTTTCAAAAAAATTTGTACTTTTCTATTTCTTCTTTTCGTGCTCGCGCAGCTCAGTTTTTGTCTTGTTTATTTTGTTCCACATTCTACTTATCAGCATTTAAATTTATTCTCAGCATATCAAACTTTTTTTATTCAATTAGTTAACGGTCAATTTGTATTATTGTTAGGCAAAAATTTTGCTTTTTGGCAAACGCTAAGCGCAACTTTTGAACTTTGTTTATTGGCGTTATTTGTTTCAATGTTAATTGGTATACCCGTTGGCATATTAATTGGTTTAAATCAATTTAAATGGTTAAACAACAGTATTCGAATTAGTTGTTTAATTATTTATGCATGTCCTATTGTCATGATAAGTCTGGTCGTTTTATTTTTTATTTCGCCGTCTCATAATTTTATGATGCATCATGATCAACTTTCTCCCGTAACAAATGTATCTTTATTTGATTTATTTCGTTCATCCGAAAAAGATAAATGGCCAATTTTACTTCAGTTATGGCAATATTTATTTATTCCAACTTTGATACTTGCTATTCAGCCTTGTATTTTAACTATTCAATTAGTCAGCGAAAGTGTCAAACAAACGGCAGGACATAACTTTATAAAAATGGCCATTATTCGCGATACTTCTTCATTCAAAATTTTATATCGCCATTTATTACCAAATTCATTACCTACGATCTTGCCGCAATTAACTTATAATACCAATACCTTATTATTTTCTACCATGGTTATAGAATTATTATTTAATCGAATCGGATTAGGACAATGGGTATTAATGGCGTACCATGAGCATAATTATTTTATTATTTCGATAGCGTTATTAGCATGTGGATTTGTGATCAGTTTATTAAGATTGTTAAGTGAAATTGCGACACTTATCATTTACCCAAGACGCCATAAGGAGATTTATGATTAGTCGTTTTCCGCGATTAGCACGATTAGTCAATCTGTGGCTAACAAAACAATACCATAATTATTATTTAATTATTGGTTTATATGGCATATTACTTATCGCTTTTATTTCACTTTCGACGACGTGGTTTTTCCATGCCAATCTCAAAAATATTTATACCCACTCATTACCACCCGCATGGTATATAAATGGAGATATTAACCATATTTTAGGAACCACTAAACAAGGACAAGATATTTTTGATTTCCTGCTAATCAGTTATCGTACCTCGATTACAATGACAGTCGAGACACTATTAAGCGTGATTATATTTAGTGGAATTATTAATTATCTTCTGTTTTTTATTCCCTCAATCCGTAGTTTTTTATTATTATTTTTGCGATTATTTAATGTGATCCCACCTTTATTAAGTACCATCATTATCAGCTTATTATTAACAGATTCCGTTACATCTATCTTATTAATTGTTGGTCTAACTTATATGCCAAGGTTTATTAATAATATTCATCAGCAAATTCAAAAAGAATCACAAAAAACCTATATTCTGGCATACCGATTAGATGGTTTATCAAGATTTACCATCTTAAATCATTTTATTTTACCGAATACTTTTCCAATTTATATTACTGAAATTGTTGTTCTATTTGGGCAAATTCTTTTAGCCATTACGACGTTAACTTTTTTAGGATTTGCTAATAATGCCCATTATCCTGATTTAGGTATGATGATGTGTACCATGAAAGATTTACTTTCAAGCAATTATTGGGCTTTTTTAGCACCAGGTTTAATGATTGTATTAACCATTGTGTTAGTCAATTTTCTTAATTTTGGTTTATTTGGTAAGAAGATAGGAAATTAACAATGGCTTTATTAGATATTCGCAATCTTACCATTGAATTAATTACCTCGCATGGATTACTACGCGCTGTTGATAGAGTTAATCTTAAACTTAATGAAGGTGAAATTAGGGGGCTAGTTGGCGAATCAGGTTCAGGAAAAAGCTTAATTGCAAAAGCCATCTTAGGATTAACTAATCATAATTGGAAAATTACAGCGGATCGCTTTTATTTTAATGATATCGATTTATTAGCCATAACACCTAAGGAAAGGCGCAAAGTCATTAGTACCCATATTTCGATGATTTTTCAAGAGCCGCAATCATGTTTAGATCCCTCCATGAAAATTGAACAACAATTAAAAGAAGCTATTCCTGCCCGTACTTTTAAAGGTCATTTTTTACAACGGTTATTTTGGCGTAAAAATCGTTCGATTGAATTATTGCATCGTGTTGGCATTAAAAATCACCAAGAAATCTTAAAATCTTATCCTTTTGAATTAACCGAAGGCGAATGCCAAAAAGTAATGATAGCCATCGCACTTGCCAATCAGCCAAAATTACTTATTGCTGATGAACCAACAAACGCGATGGATTCTACAACTGAATTACAAATCTTTCGATTGTTAGCCAGCATGAATCAAAATTTGGGCACAACCATTTTATTAATTAGTCATGATTTACAAATGGTGACTAAATGGTGCCGACGTATTAATGTTTTATATTGTGGGCAAACGGTTGAAATAGCAAATAGTGATGTTTTAATCACAACCCCATTTCATCCTTATACACAGGCACTCATTTATTCAATGCCAAATTATTATAAGGCAATGCCGCATAAAAGCCCGTTAAATGCATTACCTGGCGTCATACCGTCTTTAGAGCATTTGCCTATTGGCTGCCGATTAGGACCAAGATGCCCATATGCGCAACGAAAATGTATACAAGCACCGGCTTTAATCTCTGTCAAAGATCATGCTGTTGCTTGTCATTATCCTTTAAATTTGGATGATTAAACTATATTTAGGTATAACAATGAACCCTATTTTAAATGTCCGCAATTTATCAAAAAAGTTTAAGATCCCAAAAGGATTATTTGGTCATTTATGTATTAAAGCCGTTAATTCCGTCTCATTTTCATTAGATGAAGGTAAAACACTGGCGATTATTGGCGAAAATGGTTCAGGTAAATCCACATTAGCTAAAATGTTAGTGGGTATGATAAAGCCAACAAGTGGCGATATCTGTCTGGATGATAAAAAAGCCACTTATGGAGATTTTAGTAGCCGCTGTCAAATTATTCGTATGATCTTTCAAAATGTGGGGGATTCGTTTGATCCAAGGCTCCGTGTTGGTCAGCTACTTGACGTTACATTAAAATATAATAGCCGATTAACGGCCGCGCAGCGTAAAGACCGCATTGCCGAAGTATTAAAACAAGTTGGCTTATTACCCGATCATGCTCGCTACTATCCTTCCGTTATGGCTGCTGGGCAAAAACAGCGAGTTGCACTTGCTCGAGCTTTAATTGTTAAGCCTAAAGTGATTATTTTTGATGAGGCCATTGCTGCACTTGATATCTCGATGCGATCGCAAATTGTCAATTTATTGCTTGAACTACAAGAAAAGTATCAATTATCTTATATCTTTGTAACACAAGATATCGGCATGATGAAACATATTAGTGATCAAATCATGGTTATGCAATGTGGTGATGTCGTTGAATATGGTAATACAGCCGAAGTGCTAGCTTCACCATTAAGTGATATTACTAAAAAGCTTATTAATAGTTATTTTGATGAGGCACTAACAGCAGATTCATGGCGTAACGATGTTACATCTTAGTCAAGGTTATCATTCAGACAAGATCCGCACAAAAAAATGTAAATATAAAATTGCATATAGGTTAGATAAAAAACTCGACAAATAAATCTAAAACTTTTATATTACCGATTTAGATTTCTAGACGTCTATATGGTTAAATTAAAAAAATAATTAACCTCGTTATTGTAAGGAAATAAAGTGTATTAAGGAGTTTCTGCTATGCCTATTTGTATCCCTGATTCATTACCTGCTGTTGATGTTTTGCGTAATGAAAATGTATTTGTTATGACATCATCACGCGCTAAAACGCAAGAAATTCGTCCTTTGAGATTATTATTTTTGAATTTAATGCCAAAGAAAATCGAAACGGAAAATCAATTTCTACGCTTGTTGTCCAATTCATCATTACAAGTCAATATTCAATTACTACGCATTGATCAACATCAATCTAAAAATACCCCTATTGAACATTTAAACAGTTTTTATTGTGATTTTGATTCTATTCGCGAGCAAAACTATGATGGCTTAATTATAACTGGTGCGCCATTAGGTAAAGTTGCATTTAGTGATGTCGCTTATTGGTCAAAGTTAGTTGAAATCATCAACTGGTCAAAAGAGCATGTTACATCAACTCTTTTTGTTTGCTGGGCCGTGCAAGCTGCTTTAAACGTTTTGTATGATTTACCTAAATTTACGCGACAACAAAAATTATCAGGCGTATTTGAACATAGTACTTTACTCAATAATAACCTCTTAACTCGTGGCTTTGATGATAATTTTTGGGCACCCCACTCACGATTTGCTGATTTCCCATTAGATAAAATAAACACTTATACCGATTTGCAAGTATTAGCTGACTCAGCAATTACCGGTGCATATTTAATGGCAACTACAGATAAACGCATGGCTTTTATTACAGGTCACCCCGAATATGATGCGATGACACTCGCTAACGAATACTATCGTGATCTTAATGCAGGATTAAATCCCGCTCTTCCTCAAAATTATTTCCCGAATAATAATCCGCACTTACCCCCGAAACATGTATGGCGAAGCCATGCTTATTTATTATTTAGTAATTGGTTAAATTATTTTGTCTATCAATTAACACCTTATGATTTAACAACTCGCGATCTAACATGGGACGAATAATGACTTAATTCTATGCGTTACCTTGCATCATCCATAGCATAGTTATATTATTAGAGCAAGTTATATACATCTACATTGTTTAAGGGAATATTTATGTTAAAGTCTATCGATCCAACTACTACCTTATCTTGGCAAGCGTTACAAAACAGTTTTGAAAAAACAAAAGAAAAGACCATCGCACAAATTTTAAAAGATGAACCTAATCGCGTTAATAAACTTAGTATTAATTTTGACGACCAGATTTTTGTCGATCTCTCTAAAAATCGTATTACACAAGAAACGTTAGAACTCTTTTATCATTTAGCAGAAGAATGTGATTTGAAAGGCGCTATCGAAGCAATGTATAGCGGTCAAAAAATCAATCGCACCGAAGATAGAGCTGTTTTGCATATTGCGTTACGTAATCAATCAAATACACCTATTTATGTTGATGGAAAAAACGTAATGGATGATGTCAATGCAGTATTAGACAAAATGCAATCCTTTAGTGAAAAAGTAATTAGCGGTGAATGGAAAGGTTATACTGGTAAAGCTATCACTGATGTGGTTAACATTGGTATCGGTGGATCTGATTTAGGTCCTGTTATGATTACCGAAGCATTGATTCCATACAAAACTCGCCTTAATATGCATTTTGTATCAAATGTAGATGGCACCCATATCGCTGAAACCCTTAAACACTTGAATCCAGAAACAACCTTATTTTTAATCGCATCAAAAACCTTCACGACACAAGAAACCATGACCAATGCACAAACTGCTCGCCAATGGTTATTAGAAGC
The DNA here is from genome assembly GCF_058502635.1 of Gilliamella sp. ESL1225. Taxonomy (NCBI): domain Bacteria; kingdom Pseudomonadati; phylum Pseudomonadota; class Gammaproteobacteria; order Orbales; family Orbaceae; genus Gilliamella; species Gilliamella sp. ESL1225. The sequence continues at coordinate 133,878 of NZ_CP196358.1, forward strand.
TGCGAAAGAGGATAGTGCGGTTGCTAAACATTTTGTCGCTTTATCAACCAATAGCAAAGAAGTCGCAAAATTTGGTATTGATACTAACAATATGTTTGTATTTTGGGATTGGGTCGGTGGTCGTTATTCGTCATGGTCGGCAATTGGACTTTCGATCGTTTTAGCCATTGGTTTTGATAACTTTAAGCAATTATTAGCCGGTGGACATAAAATGGATCAGCATTTCCAATCTACGCCTATCGATAAAAATATCCCTGCATTACTTGCCTTAATTGGCATTTGGTATAACAACTTTTTTGGTGCCGAGACCGAAGCAATTTTACCTTATGATCAATATATGCATCGTTTTGCTGCTTATTTCCAACAAGGTAATATGGAATCAAACGGTAAAAGTGTTGATCGTAATGGTAATAAAACACATTATTCAACAGGCCCTATTATTTGGGGTGAACCAGGAACAAATGGTCAACATGCGTTTTATCAGTTAATCCATCAAGGAACAAAATTAATCCCTTGTGATTTTATTGCACCAGCAATTAGTCATAATCCAATTGGCGATCATCATTTAAAATTGATGTCTAACTTCTTTGCACAAACCGAAGCATTAGCATTTGGTAAAGCAGAAGTCGTTGTCGAACAAGAATTTATTAGCGCTGGTAAAAATTTAGAAGAAGTAAAAAATATTATTCCATTCAAAGTCTTTGATGGTAATAAGCCAACTAACTCAATTCTTGTTAAAGAAATTACCCCTTATACTTTAGGTGCTTTAATTGCTATGTATGAACATAAAATCTTTACACAGGGCGTGATTTTAAATATTTTCAGCTTTGATCAGTGGGGTGTTGAGCTTGGTAAACAATTAGCTGGACGTATTTTACCAGAATTAGAAAATGATAAAGCGATATCATCACATGATGCATCGACAAATAATTTAATCAATCAATATAAAAAATGGCGTTAATAATTGCCAAAGTTTAATTTCATTGGCTTTTAACTTCATTGAATGATAAACATAAAAAAACCTTCAATTTCTTGAAGGTTTTTTATTGGAATTGATTTTACTACAGATTATTTTTTAACACGCATAATTGGCGTTTTACCTGCTTCAACCGTCCCAGATAATTTAGCTAATTCTTGGATACTATCCATATTTGAAATAACCACTGGTGTTAAAACAGATTTTGCTTTGCTTTCTAATAAAGGTAAATCAAATTCAATGATAGTGTCACCGATTTTGACTTGTTGCCCTTCATCAGCAATACGTTTAAAACCTTCACCTTTTAATTCAACGGTATCAATACCGAAATGAACAAAAAGTTCAATACCATCATCAGATTCAATGGCAAATGCATGATTGGTTTCGAAAATTTTCCCTATTTTACCATTTACAGGTGCAACAATTTTATTGCCTGTCGGTTTAATAGCTACGCCATCACCAACTATTTTTTCTGCAAAAACAACATCTGGAACATCTTCAATTTTAACAATTTCACCATCTAAAGGTGCAATAATTTCAATGCTATTTTTGTCATCGTCCGATACAAATTGTTTGATTTTATCGAAAAAACTCATCTTAGTCTCCTAACATATTTGCTTTTCAGTGGTGTATTTTTCAATTAAATCGACCACTTCTTCAGCTGTCGCTTTTTCTAAAACACTTTCAGCAAGTTTTTTAGCTTCGGCATAATTGGTATTACGAATTAGTTTTTTAATCTTAGGGATTGATACCGAACTCATACTAAACTCATCAAGTCCCATACCTAATAATAAAACAGTTGCCCTTTCATCACCAGCTAATTCACCACACATCCCTGTCCAAATACCCTCTTGATGAGAGGCATCAATCACATTCTTAATTAATGTTAATACTGCAGGTGATAAAGGATTATAAAGATGAGAAATAAGCTCATTACCACGATCAACCGCAAGGGTATATTGTGTTAAATCGTTTGTTCCTATACTAAAGAAATCAACTTCTTTTGCTAAATGACGTGCAATAACGGCTGCTGCAGGTGTTTCAACCATAACACCGATTTCGATGTCTTTATCAAATTCAATGCCTTCAGATGTTAATTGTTCTTTTAACATTTTAATTTCGGCTTTTAATTTACGAACTTCATCAACCGAAATTATCATTGGGAACATGATACGTAATTTACCAAATGCTGATGCACGTAAAATAGCACGTAATTGAGTATTTAGAACATCTTTGCGATCCATACCAATACGGATAGCTCGCCATCCTAAAAATGGATTTTCCTCTTTTGGCAAATGCATATAAGGAACATCTTTATCGCCACCAATATCCATGGTGCGAACAATAATTGGACGACCATGAGTTGCTTCGGCAACTTCTTTATAGGCTCTAAATTGTTCATCTTCATTTGGATACTCATCGCGATCCATAAATAAGAATTCAGTACGGTAAAGTCCGACACCTTCATAACCATTACGTTCAGCACCAGCAATATCACGCACTGTGCCAATATTGGCACCAATTTCAACCTGATGACCATCTAAAGTAACAGCCGGTAAATCTTTTAATTTAGCAAGCTCTTCTTTATCCGCTAAAAATTGTGCTTGAACTTGTTTTAGTTTTTCTTGCGTTGTGTGATCAGGATTAATATAAATAGCGTTATTAATCGCATCTAAAATAACAAAATCACCTTGTTTGATTTCTTTCGTCGCATTTGAGGTGCCTACAATGGCTGGGATTTCTAAAGAACGCGCCATGATAGATGTATGTGATGTACGTCCGCCTGCATCAGTAATAAAACCTCGAACCATATCTAAGTTTAGCTGTGCAGTTTCAGAAGGTGTTAAATCAGTTGCAACCAAAATACATGGGTGATTAATCGCACTTAAATCTACGATTTTGATACCTAAAATATTTTTAAGTAAACGTTTACCAATATCACGAATATCAGCAGCACGTTCTTTCAAATATTCATCATCTAGATTTTCTAATTCTTTAGCCTGGGTTTCAAAAACAGATTGCACAGCGGCATCAGCGCTTAAATGTTTATTTTTAATTAGAGAAATCACTTCAGATTCAAGATCTTCATCTTCTAGCAGCATAATATGACCTTCAAAAATCGCTGCTTTCTCTTCACCTAACGTTTTCTTTGCATTTTCCATAATGGCGTGTAATTGCTCGCTAGATTTTTCACGAGCCGTTTTGAAACGTTCGATTTCTGCCTCAATTTTATTATCAAGAATGGGTCTATTATTGATAACTATCGGCTCTTCTTTTAATAATAGCGCTTTCGCGAAAGCGATACCCGGAGAGACAAGTATACCTGATACCATATATGTTCCTTTTTAATTTTTAAAACAATTTTGTCTAATCGTTAAATTACGCTTAATTATAGCTCTTTATTCCAATGTAGGAATTAATTTAACGAGATGGTCAACTGCCGCTTTTGCGTCTTCACCATCAGCAGAAATTGTGATCGTTGTACCTTGATTTAAGCCAAGAGTTTGTAATTTAAATAGACTTTTAGCATTGGCATTTTTACCGTTTGATGTCACTGTAACATCAGAATTAAACATTTTCGCTTCTTTAACAAATTGAGCTGCTGGGCGAGTATGGAGACCGTTTGTCGCGGTAATTGTAACTTCTTGCTTATACATAATTAATTAATTCCAAAAAATTGATGATTTATGCGACCAATATTAAATAAAAACTATTTGAAAGGCTACAAAGTTTACTAAGCGCTTTCAAAACATCTTTGTTTATTTCGATCTTTAACTTTTATAAAGTCCAAAGTTATAAAATAATTATTTATAAAAATAATTCCTTTATTAACCACTCTAACCTGTTTATGATTTAGAGATAGATTATAACCGAAAGTAAGCTTTATTGCTGAAAAAATAGCTTATTATTTCAAAATATATATTAAAAAAAAAGCATATTTTTAGAATGCAAATCAACAAAATTATCCATTTCAGTCAGTTAAACAGATATTTTTATACTGAAATTTTAGAAAGCTGGAGAGTAAAATGCTAGAAAAAGTAAATTACAACGATCTAAATCATCAATTGATTCAAGATAAAATTGGTATTACTGCTGCCGAATTACATGGTTTTTTAACGGGCGTCTTATCGGGTGGAAATCAAGATATCAGTTGGCAGCCTTTAGTCGATAATATGCTAAATGACGGGCAAAAACTTCCTGAGCCTTTAGCAACAAAAATACAAAAGCTTTATAACGAAACACGCGCAGCTTTATCAGACGATGATTTTGAATTTCAACTATTACTTAGCCATGGGGATTTATTCCAACAAATTGATGATTTAGTCGGTTGGGTCAATCATTTTCTATTAGGGATAGGTCTTATGCAACCTAAACTTGCGACACTAAAAGGCGATGTTGGCGAAGCTATTTATGATTTAAGACAAATTGTTAAACTCAGTTATGATGATGAAGAAGATCCAGACGAGCTCGCTTTTGCATTTGAAGAAATTAAAGAATATGTGCGCATAACAGCAATTTTATGTTATGAAGAATTTAATGAAACTGACACGTCTACAACACTTCATTAATACAACTATATTTTAAGGTAATATTATCCTTTTAAACATTATCAAAACAAAACCGGCATTCAATTAAGGCTAAAATAATGATAAATAAAAAACATAAACAAGAAATTAGTACGCGTCGACAACGCTTATTTGCCCAAATGAAAAATAATAGTGTCGCTATTTTCTTTACTGCTCCCGAAGCAGTCCGCAGTAATGATACAAATTATCCCTACCGTCAAAATAGTGATTTTTGGTATTTAACTTTATTTGATGAACCTGAAGCCGTTTTGGTAATGATTAAATTAGCCCATAATAAGCAGCGCTGTATTTTATTTAACCGTCAAAAAGATCCCCTTGCCGAAACATGGACTGGTTATCGACTAGGACAAACACAAGCATTAACTAGCGTTTTTGTTGATGAAGCTTATCCAATTAATAACATTAATACGCTTTTAGCGGAATTACTCAATGATAAAGATGCCATTTATCATGCTAATGGGCAATATGCTTATGCCGATAATCTTATCAATCAGACGTTAGAAAAATTACGCAAAGGAGCAAGGCAAAATCTTAAAGCTCCAACAATGATCATTGATTATCGCCCGATCCTTCACGAAATGCGCATGTTTAAATCCGATTATGAAATTGAATTAATGCGTATCGCCGGAAAAATTAGTGCCCAAGGTCATATTCAGGCAATGAAGCGATGCCAACCGGATCTTTACGAATATCAATTAGAGTCTGAAATCCTTTATACATTTATCAATCATGGCGCTCGCTCTCCTTCTTATAATACGATAGTCGGCGGTGGAAATAATGGCTGTATTTTGCATTATGAAAATAATAATTGTCGATTAAAACATGGGGAGTTAGTATTAATCGATGCTGGTTGTGAATATGAATATTATGCCGGTGATATTACGCGCACGTTTCCAATTAATGGCAAATTTACAAAACCTCAACGAGATATATATGATCTCGTTTTAGCGATTCAATATAAAGCGATTAGTTTACTTAAACCAAATACGTCAATTCGAGAGGTCAATAATCAAATTATTCATACCATGGTTGAAGGATTAGTTAAGCTAAATATTTTAAAAGGCAATATTGAAGAGTTAATTGCTAGTAAAGCTTACCAAGCCTTTTACATGCATGGGTTAGGGCATTGGCTTGGTATTGATGTGCATGATGTTGGTAGTAATACTGATAGGAAACTTGAGCCCACTATGGTGTTGACCGTCGAACCAGGTATTTATATTAATCAGCAGGCAGATGTACCTGCGCAATATAAAGGGATTGGTATCCGCATTGAAGACAATGTTTTAATTACCGAAAGTGGCAATGAAGTATTAACCTATGATGCCCCAAAAGAGCCGGAAGAGATAGAATCACTCATGGAGCATGCGCATTAATTATTGCAATTTTATAGCAATAATTAAGCTTCTTTCTTATCCTCTAATAAGCAAACCTATTTTTGCTTATTAGAGAATTCATTTTAAGAGACGTTTTAGATTATTAATCATCTAAAAGACGAAGTGTTTAACATTACCCTCTTTTGTCATTATTATCAAAGTCTTATTTACAATAGCTTGTCTTTAATAAAAGTATTTATAATAAAATAGCAATTATACATCCGAAATCTTGATTGGCTTATTACGCTCAAACACAATTTTAATACTTAAATCTTTTGCGCTGATCGGTTCATATCGCCAAGATTTCATTGCTTGTGCAACCGTACGATTGAAAATATTATTTGGCACTGACTGCGTAAATCGAATATTTTCAACTCTTCCTTGTTGATTTATATCATAAAGTACAACAACATACCCCTCGATTCCCATATCTAACGCATGCCTTGGATATTCAGGCTGTCGTCGATTAATCGGTGATGGATTAGAAGAATAGCGTAGATTATCTGAAATTGAGGGTGCAACCGAAGTTTGAGCAACATTATCAAGCGCAACCTCTTGGCGTACTTGTTGATGAGAAGATCGCTGCATTTGTTTATTCTTTCGTTTTTTATCATGATGTTTTTGACGATCGAATTTTTGCTCGGTTTGCGTAATTTTAGTTTCTGGCTCAATTTTTTTATCTTCAACGACTTCTTTCTCGGATTCAATAATTGGTTCCGGCAGAACTTCATCTATCACTTGGTTATCAATAATCTTGCTGTTTTCATCACCTTTAATTTCTGGCGTTGTTTCAACTAATGATTGTTCTGGTGCCGCAAGCAGGGAAAGATCGACCATCACGGCTTTAATCGAATTATCTCCCTCATTACTAAGCACATTTTCTGCAAGCAAGGTAGAGCTGAATAATAATCCAATTAAAGTTAAGTGCGTAAATAAAGAAATAGAGGTATATTTATAACCACATTTAAGCTGTTTTTTTACAATAGGCGCTTTTTGATTTTGATCGTCTACATCGATATCAAAGTGAATCTTCATAATAATTATCATTTGCAACTAAGAGCCATATTTTAAATGAAAATGAGTATCATTTATAGTGTTTTCTAAAAATATCCTCACCAAAACTTGTTGCTAAAACATATTTATCAGATAATACTTTAAAATTTATTCCTATTTTTAATGGCTAGTTCGATGACAAAACCCTCAATGCAGCAAATTCAAGACCTTGTTCAAGACGATTTGATTAAGGTTAATCAAACTATACAAGCAGAATTAAGTTCTGACGTTGCCTTAATCAATCAACTAGGTAATTATATTATTAGCGGTGGTGGAAAACGATTACGCCCAATCATTGCTTTACTTGTCGCAAAAGCATTAAATTATCAAGGTGATAAACATATCCTGACAGCTGCTTTTATTGAATTTATCCACACTGCAACACTTTTACACGATGATGTTGTGGATGAATCTGATCTAAGACGCGGAAAATCAACTGCTAATGCCATTTTTGGCAATGCTGCAAGTGTTTTAGTTGGGGATTATATTTATACTCGATCTTTTCAAATGATGGTCAAAACTGAATCCCTCAAAGTGCTATCTATTATGTCAGCAGCCACTAATGTCATTGCCGAAGGTGAAGTTCAACAACTAATTAATTGCAATGATCCAAATTTAACTAAAGAACAATATCTTGACGTTGTTTACCGCAAAACAGCGCGCTTATTTGAAGCAACTTCTCATTCTGCCGCAGTATTAGCCAACGCAACTAAAGAACAAGAATTGGCTTTAAAAGAATACGGTAAATACTTGGGTACGGCTTTTCAAATTATTGATGATTTATTAGATTATAATGCCGATAGCAATCAAAAATTAGGTAAAAATTTAGGTGATGATCTTAACGAAGGAAAACCAACCTTACCTTTATTACATGCCATGCATCATACTCAAAATCCACAAGATGCTGAAATGATCCGTCAAGCCATTATTAATGGTAATGGCCGTCATTTATTAGATCGCATTCTCACCATTATGGCACAGTGTGATTCATTAAACTTTACATTAAATGCAGCTAAACTTGAAGCACAAAAAGCGGTCGCGGTTATTGATATTCTACCTGATTCAATTTATAAAAAAGCATTACAAGATTTAGCCTTATTATCCGTTCAGCGCGATAATTAATACCCAAAATTATTGGCGTTGAAAAAACAACGCCAAAATTAGTCAAAAAGGAAATTTTCAAAAGGATTAGCGAGGAGGCAATCCCATTTTTCCGCCCATGAGTCCCTGCATTTGTCGCATCATTTTCATCATGCCGCCACCTTTCATTTTTTTCATCATTTTTTGCATATCTTCAAACTGTTTAAGTAGTTTATTGACATCTTGCACTTGAGTGCCAGATCCCATTGCAATACGACGTTTACGTGATCCTTTAATAATCTCAGGATTAGCACGTTCTTTCAATGTCATTGAGCCAATAATCGCTTCCATTTTACCGGTCATTTTATCGTTCAATTGTGATTTAATATTATCAGGCAATTGTCCAATGCCGGGTAATTTGGCTAACATGGAGGTCATTCCCCCCATATTGCGCATTTGTTTTAATTGATCTTGAAAATCATTAAAATCAAACTTATCGCCTTTTTTAATTTTTTTAGCTATTTTTTCTGCTTTTTCGCGATCAACTTTATCTTGTAATTCCTCAATCAACGAAATCACATCACCCATACCTAAAATGCGCGATGCAATACGATCAGGATAAAAAGGTTCAAGCGCATCGGTTTTTTCGCCCATTCCTAAAAATTTAATCGGTTTTCCAGTTATATGACGAATAGACAGTGCAGCACCACCGCGCGCATCCCCATCGACTTTAGTTAAAATAACCCCCGTCAAAGGTAACGCATCATTAAAAGCTTTGGCAGTATTGGCGGCATCTTGCCCCGTCATAGCATCAACCACAAATAATGTTTCAATTGGATTAACGGCTTTATGAAGTGCTTTAATCTCGTCCATCATATCATTATCGACATGGAGACGACCGGCTGTATCGACAATTAAGACATCATAAAATTGTAATTTGGCATGACTGATGGCTTTATTAACAATGTTAATTGGATTTTCTTTACTCTCTGAAGGGAAAAATTCAACACCAATTGATTGTGCCAATGTTTCTAACTGTTTAATTGCTGCTGGACGATAAACATCGGCAGACACTACTAATACTTTCTTTTTCTGCTTGTCTTTTAAAAGTTTGGCTAATTTAGCAACGCTGGTCGTTTTACCGGCACCTTGTAAACCTGCCATTAAAATTACCGCTGGGGGCTGAGCTGCTAAATTAAGCGAACTATTTTCATCACCCATTGCATGCGTTAACTCAGCTTGTACAATTTTAATGAATTCTTGACCGGGGGTAAGGCTTTTATTAACATCAAGTCCAACTGCTTTATCTTTTACCTGATTAATAAATTCCCGCACAACGGGTAAGGCAACATCCGCCTCTAATAAAGCCATTCTCACATCACGTAGCGCTTCTTTTATATTGTCTTCGCTAAGCCTGCCACGACCACTAATATTTTTAAATGTTTGTGATAAACGATCGGTTAAATTCTCAAACATAAGCATTCTCAATAAAATAAATAAAATTGCCGTTATAATAACAGAAAATTATTTGCTAGCCCATGTTAAGCAGTAGAATAAAATGTTATTTAACTTAACAAAGAACTTACGCCCTATAGGCTAGATTAAAAAGATGAAGGCGTGTATATTTGTATTTTTATCACTATTTACTACATTAAGAGAAAATCTATTATGGGAAAAATTATTAATACAAATGATGCACCTGCAGCAATTGGTCCTTATGTGCAAGCTGTTGATTTAGGTAATATGCTTTATGCATCTGGTCAAATTCCATTAGATCCTAAAACTGGCAACTTAATATCTAAAGACATTCAAGAACAAACTAAGCAAAGCTTAGCGAATGTTAAGGGAATTGTTGAAGCAGCAGGTTATGAAATCAACAATATTATCAAAACAACTATTTTTATTACTGATATGAATGATTTCGCAGCTGTAAATAAAATCTACGAAGAATTTTTTGTTCAACATAAAGCGTCTTTCCCAGCACGTTCATGCGTTCAAGTGTCAAAATTACCTAAAGACTCGAATGTTGAAATTGAAGTTATTGCAGCTAAATAATTGCCGCTAACTTAATGATTTAAATGCATTAATATTCTTATAACTATTAATGCATTTATTACCTAATTCCACAATCATTCTCAACACCTACCATTATCAAATATATCACCCACTCGTTTTATTATTTCTATTTTTAGTAAGGATAAGTTTCCTGTTATAATTGATTGCTACCAAACTTAGTGTAATAATTTATCGCTTATTTTATAAAGAGGATGAAACAATGGAAATGTTTGAACATGTAGAAGCTTATGCCGGTGATCCGATTTTATCACTAGTCACTGATTTTAATAATGATAAAAGACAAGATAAAGTTAATTTAAGCATTGGCTATTATTATGATGAACAAGGACAAATACCACAATTAAATACCATAAAGCAAGCGCGTGATTATCATTATAATAACCATCTAAATGCACAAGCTTATTTACCGATGAGTGGTTTACCTTCTTTTGGTCAAGCTGTACAAACCTTATTATTTGGCAAGCATCATCAAGCCTTAGTGGATGGGCGAGTTGTAAGTGTGCAAACATTAGGTGGCTCAGGTGCTTTAAAAATAGGCGCCGATTTTTTGCATCATTATTTCCCAACTTCACAAGTTTGGGTTAGTGATCCCACTTGGGAAAATCATATCTCCATATTTAACGGCGCAGGGATTAAAGTCAATAAATACCCTTATTTTGATGCAAAAAATCACTGTGTCGATTTTACCGTCATGAGAGAAACCATCAGTCAATTACCGGCTAAAAGTATTGTGTTATTGCATCCTTGTTGCCATAATCCAACCGGCGCTGATCTCACCCATGAACAATGGGATGATTTATTAACACTTATGCAAAAACATGATCTTATTCCATTTATGGACATCGCCTATTTAGGTTTTGGCGTTAATATTGAACACGATAGTTACGCTATCAAAAAAATGGCAGAAATGGGATTATGTGGTTTTGTTAGCAATTCATTTTCGAAAACTTTCTCATTGTATGGTGAGCGTGTTGGTAGTCTATCTGTATTATGTGATAATCCTGATGTAGCCAAACGCGTATTTGGTCAACTACAAGCAACAATACGTAAAAATTATTCAAGCCCTGCTGCCTATGGTGTAACGTTAGCCAATTATGTGCTTAATCATGATGAACTTAAAATTGAATGGTTTAATGAAGTTAATGCGATGCGTGATCGTATTCAGGCAATGCGCCAAGCTTTAGTCGATGCATTAAAAGAGATTGCACCACACCTTAATTTTGATTTTATTACCAAGCAAAAAGGGTTATTTAGCTATACTGGTTTTACTAAAGAGCAAGTTGCGCAATTAAAAGATAAATATGGGGTTTATTTAGTCGGAAGTGGTAGAATGTGCGTTGCAGGATTAAATAAAGATAATGTTTATCGTGTTGCGAAAGCATTTGCTGCGGTATCATAATGATTTAATAAATACTTATTGTTCCATCCTTAAAAAGTATAATTTTTTAAGGCGAATTATTACAGCCATGGATGATTTTTATTGATAAAGGATTATTCTTTTATATTTTATTGCAATTTGAGGGAGTAAAAAAATGTTTCATAAAATGTTAATATTGGTCACAACTATTTTATTAAGTATCACAATTGTAGGATGTAATACCGTTAAAGGCGTTGGTGAAGACGTTCAATCAGGCGGTAAAGCAATTAGTAATACATCTGAAGCCGTTAGCAAAAAACTATAATATATATAATCAATAAACTAGTGAGTTTAATTAGATAACAAAATAACTATTATGTTATCCTTTTAAAACATGGCATTTGGAAAGATGCTCATAAACACTCATTATTGCTAAAAAACAATTAGTATTGATAATTGAAAAAGACGTGACTTACTTATTTTTAGTGTCACGTTTTTTATTGTCGACTAAAAACGATTTTATTATCATAGTGTCTTTATCTAACATAGAAATGCGATCATTGAATTTTTAAAGGAATTAAAATGACTCTCTTATTCGATCCTTCTTGTGAAGGAAAAATTAAAAAAGCTGTGATTCCAGTTGCAGGGCTTGGAACTAGAATGTTACCTGCAACTAAAGCTATTCCAAAAGAAATGCTCCCTGTCGTTGATAAACCTCTTATTCAATATGTTGTGAAAGAATGTATTTCGGCTGGCATCACTGAGATTATTTTTGTTACTCATTCATCGAAAAATTCAATCGAAAACCATTTCGATACAAGTTTCGAACTTGAAGCCATGTTAGAAGCGCGCGTTAAACGCCAACTTTTACAAGAAGTACAAAGTATTTTGCCTAAACATGTGACCATTAGTAGCGTACGTCAAGGACTTGCAAAAGGCTTGGGCCATGCGGTACTTTGTGCCTATCCACTTATTGGTGATGCGCCCTTTGCGGTTGTATTACCCGATGTTATTATCGACGAATATCAATGCGATTTAAGCAAGGATAATTTAGCTGCAATGATAAATAATTACAGCGAAAGCCAACATAGTCAAATAATGGTAGAGCCTGTGCCAAAAGAACTGGTTTCATCTTATGGAATTGTTGATTGCCGTGGTGCTGATTTAGCTGCCGGGCATGTTGCACAAATGTATGCCGTTGTTGAAAAACCTGCTATCGAAAAAGCCCCATCTAACCAATCTATCGTTGGTCGTTATATTCTATCAGAAAAAATTTGGCCTTTATTAGCAAAAACGCCTCTAGGTGCGGGTGGAGAAATCCAATTAACCGATGCCATTGCAATGCTTATTGAACATGAAGCTGTCGATGCTTATTGTATAAAAGGTCGTAGTCATGATTGCGGTAATAAATTAGGCTACGTACAAACTTTTGTTGAATATGCTATGCATCATAAAGACTTAGGCACCGATGTAACAGCATGGCTTAAATCACTAACATTATGATGTTATTTTAATCGATAAAAAAGGTGCCAAGGGCACCTTTTTTATTTCTCTTTTTATTACTCTTTTACTAACAAGAAGGATATTAATTAAAACGCGTTTAATTAATATCCTAATAGCGATTTTAGTATCATTTATTTAAATCCCTTAAAAGATGATTTATATATTCTGGAACAACCTGACTTGCAGGCCCATAAATTTTCTGTGCAAATTGGCTTTGTTTTAAACTTGGCTCTAGATTTAACTCAATCGTTTTGGCACCATTTAAGTTAGCCATTTGTACAAACCCTGCCGCTGGGTAAACATTGCCAGATGTTCCTATTGAAATAAAATAATCTGCTTTTATTAATGCTTCTTCTATTTTATTCATATAAAGAGGAATTTCTCCAAACCATACAATATGTGGGCGAATATTTTGATTTTGTTTATAATCAACATCCTTTGTACAATCTATTATTTGTCCTGTTTTTTCATCTCGAACTTTTAATAACTCGCCATGCATGTGGATAATATTTTTAGATCCTGCCTTTTCATGCAAATTATCCACATTCTGCGTAATAACAGTAACGTGTTCAGATCCAAGCTTTTGTTCTAAATTAGCTAAGGCATAATGAGCGGCATTTGGGTTTACATTAGGATCTGACAATTTATTACGAAGCATATTATAAAATTGATGCACAGCAATAGGATCACGCTGATAACCTTCATAAGTTGCGACATCATCAACATTATGCCCTTCCCATAATCCATTTTCGGCGCGAAAGGTCGATAATCCCGATTCAGCCGAAATCCCTGCTCCCGTTAAAATAACAATGGTCGGTTTATTCATGTTTAACTCCTATATATTCACTTTTGAGCCTACCGCGTAAATTTTGGATTATTTGCAGGCTAAATAACAGAAAATAATGACTAACTGCCACAGACTCATACTTTTTATCATTTTAAATTATGCTATTATCGTATTTGTATATCAAATTCGTTATTATTCTTATATTTTTACGTGGAAAGGAATTTTTATGGCTTCATTAAAGGATGTCGCGAAATTAGCCTCGGTCTCATTAATGACCGTATCACGAGCGATCAATGAACCGAATAAACTCAATAAAGAAACTTATAAACGTGTTCAAGATGCCATTGCAAAGCTTAACTATGTACCCGATTTATCTGCTCGTAAAATTCGTGGCAACAGTAAAGGACCGTTAGCTATTGGTGTATTAGCATTAGAAACGGCAACTACTCCTTTTTCAGTAGAACTTTTGCAAGCGATCGAAAAAACAGCACAAAAACATAATTGGATAACATTTATTGTCAATTTATTCGACGACAAATCTGCTGATCAAGCGATCAACACATTATTATCTTATCGTCCAGATGGGATTATCTATACAACAATGGGGCTAAGAGCAGTCAATCTGCCAACAAAATTAATCGGTAAAAATGTTGTTTTAGCCAATTGCTTAAGCCAATCTGAACAATTAGCTAGCTATATTCCTGATGATTATCAGGGGCAATATTTTGCCATGCAGCAAGTCATCCAAAAAGGCTATCAAAAACCATTATGTATTTATTTAGCGACGGATACAATAGCAGGTAAATTAAGACGTAAAGCCGCTGAGCAAGCATGGAAAGATGCCGGTTATTCTATCGATGATCTGTTAAGCTATCATATAAAATCAGCTCAACAAGGAAGTGAAAAAGAATATATGATAACTGTCGATATTCTTGATAAACATTGCCGTGGTAAACCTGATTTTGATGTGCTTGTTTGTGGTAATGATAGGATTGCTTTTGTTGCTTATCAATATCTATTAAGTAAAGGATTGCGCATTCCACAAGATGTGGCAGTGCTCGGATATGATAATATGGTTGGCACAGGTAGTTTGTTTTATCCCCCTTTGACAACTGTCGAATTACCACATTATCAAATTGGTGAGCAAGCCGCATTACATATTATCAATGGTCTAAAACATAAAAAAGTGACCTATGTCAAATCCGATTATTTACCCCGACAATCATTATAAAGCCATTCTATTAATCTTTTTTAGTGATTTATCTTCATTTTCTTATTTATCGGATTATGTAAAAGCAATAAAAAATGACTTTCAATAAAGGCTAATTACAATAATTAGCCTTTATTTTTAACATTCAATGCTATTCATAAATCGATTTTAATTGCCAGCTTTCAAGTTTATCAATTTTTGCTGTGCCATTTTCAGCAAATAGATTTACTTTGCGCTCGGCAGGTAATTGTGGATAAATACGACTCGAAAAACTATATAAATCATCATTCACAAAAACTTCAACCGATGAAGCATCAACAAAAATACGTAATTTTAATTTATCGGTGTTAGGTAATGGTGCGCTGCGATATCCTTTTAAATCTAATCCTGACAAACTGCGATCTAAGACAACACGATTAGATTGTAAATCTACATATACAAGAGTTGCTTGTTTGCCATCTTTGGTTGCCGCTAATTGCAGCCCAAAACGTTCTGCATTACTTTGCTTTAAATCAAATTCAATATTAATTTCACAAGTGACAGAATCAATATCCGTATTTTTAATTTCATTCGTTAAACTGATATTCGTTAAAACACTAGCGTTTGTACGTAGCGCTTCTAACTCACGAACTGGACGATTTCGAACATTATTATCTTTATCCAAAACAAGTTCACGCGGAATCGTAAATGCTCCCATCCATTTATCTTTTTTACTTGGCATAGCCGATTCCCACATATCCATCCAGGCGAAAATTAAACGTCTTTTATCTGGGGCTAAAAATGATTGAGGTGCATAAAAATCATGTCCTAAATCCATTTCTTGGAAAGGTTTAATCGCTTTGAACTCTTTACCAGGTTGCCAATCACCAACAATATAACCTGATTGGAAACGACTACGATATTGGTATCCCTTAGCCTGCATACCTTGTGGCGAGAACATCAATACCCATTTATCGCCAAGTGGAAAGAAATCAGGACATTCAAGCATATAGACGTCAGGATCGATATCACTAATAACAATATGATCAAAATC
The DNA here is from genome assembly GCF_058502635.1 of Gilliamella sp. ESL1225. Lineage (NCBI taxonomy): Bacteria > Pseudomonadati > Pseudomonadota > Gammaproteobacteria > Orbales > Orbaceae > Gilliamella > Gilliamella sp. ESL1225. The sequence goes on from NZ_CP196358.1 coordinate 149,913, forward strand.
CCAATGTTTTAAATCATCTGAACGATAAAGAAGAATTTGCCCAACATCCTCTTTGGTACGTTGACCAACAACCATCCACCATTTACCCGCTTGTTGCCATACTTTAGGATCACGAAAATGCATAATCCCATCAGCAGGTTCAAGAATAGTGCCATATTTTTCAAAATGAATACCATCTTTGCTGGTTGCTAAACACTGAGTTTGACGAATAATTTCATTTTCACCCGTGCCGCTAACGACAATATGCCCCGTATAAATTAAACAAAGCTCACCATTATATTCAACTGCCGAGCCCGAAAAACATCCCGTTCTATCAAAATCATGATCAGGTGCTATCGCAATAGGTAATCTACGCCATGTGACTAAATCATCACTCACTAAATGCCCCCAATGCATGGGTCCCCAATTTTCATCATAAGGATGATGTTGATAAAAAGCGTGATATTGCCCTTTAAAATAAATAAGACCATTAGGATCGTTCATCCAACCTGATGTTGGGGCAAGATGAAAATGGGGATAATATTGTTTGTTCATCACTTTTTCTAATGCTTGAACAGATTGATTTGCTTTATCAATTGCGTGTGACATATTCACCTCTTTAGATTTTATTTTTAGAATCAATAACAACAAGGACACAAAATAGTTTTTCTAACATCATTTAAAGACATGACGATTATTTTATTCAATTAATATCGTTTTAAATTTATTTTTTAAATTTATTGCTTTAAATTAATCACGATTATGTTAACTTAATTTAAGTTGTTAACGTTAACTCTTAATACAATCAATCATTAAATTTGTGATAATAGTCACAGATTTCTATGAATAACAATGTAATTTTTTAAAAATAATTTAGTCTATATATCTTTAGCTACTTTTCCTAAACGAGTAATACTATGAATAAAAATAAAGTTTGGTCTCTTGGCGATGCAGTTGTTGATTTATTACCTTTAGGTGATATGAATTATCAAGCTTGTGCTGGCGGTGCGCCGGCAAATGTGGCAATAGGTATCGCTAAATTAGGGCTACCCTCCGCCTTTATTGGGCGCGTTGGTGATGATCCCTTCGGTCATTTTATGGAAGAAACGTTTTTATCCTATCATGTCGATTGCCAAAGTCTTGAAAAAGATAAGAAAAATAAAACCAGCACTGTAGTTGTAGATCTGGATAAAAATGGTGAACGCAGTTTTACATTTTTAGTTTCACCTTCTGCCGATCAGTTTTTATCTGAAAAATCTATTCCTGAATTTAATCAAGGAGATATCTTACATTTTTGTTCGTTAGCATTAGTTGGCAAAACGTGTCGAAGCACATTAAAAAACGCTATTGATCAATTAAAAAACAAGCAAGGCTCTATCAGTTTTGATATTAATCTACGTGAACAAATGTGGGCAGATAAAAACGAAATGCGTAAAATTATTATGCAATTTTGTTTAGATGCCGACATCTTAAAACTGTCCGATGACGAATTATTTTGGTTAACTGAAAGTGATGATTGGCAAATTGCTCTAGATAAACTAAAACACAATTACCCAGCAAACTTAAAATTAGTCACCAAAGGTGGCGAAGGTAGTATTGTGCTTTGGCAAGACAAAATATACTTTTTTGATGCTTATAAGGTTAAAAGTGTCGATACGACAGGAGCTGGCGATGCTTTTGTAGCAGGATTATTAAGTAGTATTGCGTCAGCAGGTATTCCCGACGATAAATTAATGTTAGAAAGCATAATGACCGTTGCTAGTGCTTGTGGTGCACTTGCGACAACCAAAAAAGGGGCATTAACCGCATTACCTGATAATGCGTATTTGAATGATTTTATTAGTCAAAATCCTGAATTAACAGCTAAATTGATGAGTTAATTTTGGAATAATTGAGATCGAAAAATACATCAAGAATGGTTTTTTTATTTATTCGATAATGCAATATTAAAGAGTTATCATGTTGCTAATGCGCTAACTTCTTCTTAAAGTGACGGATCTATTGTCACTTTAAGAATCATTCATAAATACATCGCCATATCACTATAATTTACAAATCGGTTTACTAATTTTCATATCTGAAACCGCTTTGTTCATTTGCGTAATCATTTCATCTTGATTATTAGCAACAAATACTTTTCCACCTGTTAAATTTGCCACACAATCAATACGATGTTCACCCGCGATATCAACAATATTAATTTTTAATCGAGGTTTTCTAGCTGCAATATTCGCGGTAATAGTACAAATATTATCACGTGAACAACTGTCTTCACCATCGCTAATAATCAACATATAGTCATCACGTTTAACACCGTCAAGCATATTACTGGCCGTTTGAATACCACTGATAAGTGGTGTTCCACCCATTTTATGAGGAACTAAATCCTTAATTTTATTTTTTAGTGTTGTACGTTCATTAAAAGAGTGAAACCTTGTCGATTGGGCACTTGGGCAGTTATCTAATGTAACTAAAGCAATATCAATATTAGCCTGAATTTTATCAATATTGTCTTTTGCGGTTTTTTTGCTGGTCGATAAACGATTAGGTAAACGCGTCATACGTTCCTCATAAATCTCAAAATCTTTCTGTGTTGGAAAAATGGGCCGATTGTAGTAATAATCGTGAGTAGATGCAGGCGATTCAAGTAATGATAATAACATTGATGGAGAATTATCAAAGACGATCACCATTTTTGAAGCTTTTTGATTATTAACAATTTCGGTTTGTAAAATACAATTAGGATCTTTTTTAACTTGTTTTACGGGTATAACAGGTTTAGGAACAACAGGCGGAGCAATATTTTCCGATGCGGGCTGAACAGGTAAAACAGGTTTAATCACGTCTTCTTTTATCGGCTCAACTATAGGGGCAGTTGGGAGTGGTGTTGTGATGGGTGAAGCAACGGGTAAAGGCTCTATTTTAGGTAATTCATTACGCCAAAAATACCAATAAGCCAACAGGGCAATCAACACTAACAATCCTAATAATAACGGTAACCAAAACCACCATCGCCATTTTTTAACGACAGGCGACGGCATTACAACAGGATCAGGTAATACGGGCGGTAAAAAAGTGTTAACAATCACGGGTTCATTATTAATGACATAAATCTGGTTAGCGATACTTTTTAAACGTGGTAACCATGATAATACCAGTTCATTGTTTGCTAATGATTTGTTTTTAATACTTGCTTCGATATCACATAATCGATCAGTTAATGTTTGTTCAATTTGTTTTTTCTGAGCTGAATTTTGTAATGACGAAAGTAACTCAGGTTGACCTTCAAGCTCACTATACCATGCAAGGTAAGTACCATTATCAAGCAACTTTGGTAATGCAAAAATAGAAAATTCTCTTGTTGTAAAATGCGGTTTAAGAAGAGAAAGTAACATCAAATATTCAGAAAATAATCTTTGTTTCTCTGTATTTGTCGCATCAAATGATTGTCGGACTATACGCTGCATGTTTATTCCTTAAATCTAACACGTCATTTAACTTTTGTTAGGATTAAGATTCAAATGACGTGCTTGAATAAATTACCATCAAATAACGACATGAATGATAATTTATTCACTTTTTATTATAAATTTAACGCTTTTTGCAAATGTTGCAATTTGTTATTCAAATTATCCAACTCAACTTGTTTTTCAGCTTCTGATTTACCCGTTTGGTTTAAATTATTCAATTGGTTGTTTATGTCATTTAATTGATTTTGCAAATCAGCTCTATCTTTAGTCTTACTTTTAAGTTCGCTTGTAAGCTTACTTAATTCTTTGCTAATTTTTTGTTGTTGCGCTTGCTTTTGTTTGATGGACAATGAAGTATCATTTTTTTGCTTCTCAATAATTGCTTGAATTTCTTTAAATTTTTGATTCGTTTCAACTTCATTATCTAACAAAATTTTTTTCTGATCGACACGTGTTTGATAATTGCCCGAAAACTGACAACTCATTTTATCAAAAATACCAATATCAGCATTGGCAGGATCGCACTGTTCAAGTGTGGTTGAACAAGCGGTTAGAAATAAAGCGGGAATAAATAAAACAAATGCATATTTTTTCATAATTAACTTACCTTTACAGATGAACGTACTTGACTAACTATATCTATTTGTCGTTCTAAAGCGGAAATTTGTTTATTTAATTGCGCTATTTGAACGTCTAATTTTGCAACATTATTTCCGGATTGCTTTTCTTCACTAGCAATACTTTGCCAGTCATCTCCAGTTTGATTAATACGAACAAGTTTATCTTTAAGATAGGCTAAATTAGCATCAATTTGCACTAATTCTTTTTTCACTTGCGCTTCTTCGATAGTTTTATTTTTAATTTGTGTATTAAGGTTATTTAGCGTAACTAGGTTTTTTTCAAGCACTTGTTTTGAAACATCCGTAATGGCTTTGACTTCCATGGTATTTTTTTGTATATCTTGAATATAGGCATTTAATCTTTGCTCATTATTAGCATATTCTGCTCGTTTAGCATCTAAATAATAATTTGCCCCCATTGCCAAACCACAGCCCACTGACGCAGAAATTAAACATTCTTTTGTATTACCATCTAACAATATACATCCAAGCCCAGCAAGACCTGCACCAATTGCACAAGATTGCCAGCTCGATTTACTAAAAAATTGGGCTGTATTACTTTTTGTTAAAGCCGGATCGACATTACGTGTACTTATGCCAGACTGACAACCAGACAAAACGAATAGACAACAAAATAAAACAACCATAAATTTTTTGTTCATTTCTTATTTTCCCTTAATGTTTTTGCATGATTTTAACCAATTATTACGTTCAATTTTGCCTGATTTTATATATTGATTAATGTGTGATAAATAAAGATCTAAATAAAGATGCATATTCGCCTTACCATTATTTTCTAATTTAAATTTAGTCGGGTTCGCTTGTTCATCAATGATATTTTCTTCGTAATTGGTTGCTGTATTAACCACCATATCAGAATAATATTTTAGAATAAAATCACGTGCATTTTGCGATTCCTTCCGATTGTTATCGAGATTATTTAATTTAGTCGTTGAACACATATTACTGGCATCTAGCTTATCTGCCTCGTTTAAATCGCAGATATTGGTTATCATTTGCTGATAAAGATTCTCATCATATAAGAATTTATCATCTAAATCTGATACATTAGCGCATAAAAAAGCGCCTAACTGTAATGCGGATTGTAATGAACGATTACGCTGTTCATCTCGCGCTTGATTAGCACTGCGCAACAAATTATTTAGTTGTTTTAATTCTTGTTTAGTTTTTTCATCATCAACATGACGCGTGATTTCCTCTAATTCATTAACAACATTATTGCCAAAATCCGGATTCTCATTACCTAACTTATCCCATTCCTTACTCAATTCTTGTATTGTATCGTTGCTATTAATCACTTCGCGCGTATAAATAACTCGAAAACCGGTATCTTTACTGGTTAATACGGAATTTTCAGTATAATAAGGTTTTTCAATTCGGTATGAACTCGTTATTGATGCCTCAGGTGTTAAATAACTGCCACCTCTTACTGTCATAGCACCTTGCTGTCCATGATATCTATCCAGTTTGTTCATTTGAAACGAATCAAACATCATCTCGTTAACATTACCGAGCATATCGTAGAGATCAAGTGGATTGGGTGAGAGCCGACCGATTAATTGTAATTTACCATTTGATGATTTATTACCAGAAAACCAAGCATAATTTTCTAAGCGATTATTATCCATCGGAAAACGAACCGCTCGAAATTCCGATTCGCTCACTTTTACCCCCCCACGAGCCGCATATTCCCATTCGGTATTGGTTGGTAATCTAATATAACCTTTCGGCACATCTCGCATAATTTTTTGTTTTTGTTGCGTTAACAACCAGCGGCTATATTTTTCGGTGAATCGAATAGCATCAAACCAACTGATTTCCGTTACAGGGAAAAGAAGTGTTGTTTGCGGGGTTGGACAAGTATCATTCATTACAGATTGATATTGCAGCTGAGTTAATTCGTACTTCGCCATCATAAAATAACGTTCTTTACCTTGATTGGCAAAACTACCAGCTATATAAGTTGGTGTTGCATATTCGGCAAAACCTAATTCTTTTTGATTGCTACCTAATATAATTTTACTGTCTTCTAGCGGTTCACGAGCCGGCGTAAAAATTTTTTTCATGACCATAAAACCGTTACATGGCATCGGTAAAATCACGTCATCCTTTGCTGGTTTCGGATTATAAAATTTACTATCCCAGTCAGCTGCATAACTAAGAGCAGGAAACAGTAAACTGCAAACTAAACTACCTAATATTAATTGTTTCATGCTAAATTTCTCGTAGACTTTCAGCTGGTTGAATTTTGATTGCATAGCGACCACCCATTGCAACAATAGTTGCTGAAATAAATAAGGTCATTAAAAAAGCAATAAAAAGATGATTTAACGGTAAGGCACTGACAACGGGTTGCGAAGCTAAATAACTGCCAAATAAAGCATTAAATGCAAAATCACCACATAAAAAAAGTAAATACGCACCCAAAAAGGCAAAGCAACTAAGCCATAACGATTGACATAATAAATAATATAAAACACTTTTTTGCGTAAGGCCTAATAAACGTAATAAGGCAATATCTTTACGCTTACGTTCAATATTTGATAAAAATGCACCGATCAGTGACAAAATACACCCTAAAATAGCCGTAATGGCAATAATCGCAAATATCATTGTTAATACATAATTAATCGCCTGCATATTTTCAATAGCATTAACTTGCGTGCGTGTTTCGATATTTTTTTGCCGTAATTTAAACGCCAAAGGTGCCACTTGTTCAAGTGATTTAGCGTATAAACGTGCCCTTGCAAAGGTACTATGCTGCTTAGCATTAAATTCCCCTAGCTGGGGTAAAAAATAACTATTTTGCAAACCATCGTAAAAATCTTCCATTGCCATTAATAAATCAAGATTAACAAAAGCACCTGCACGGCTATAATAACTTTCAGAAACAATACCAATAATATGGAGCTTTGTTTGTCCCTTCTCAATTTTTCCATCTCGCTGCCGTGTTAGCAACATTTTGACAGTATCACCGACGTTAACTTGCATTTTTTCAGCCGCTAATGCCGTTAAATAAATATCATTACTTTGCGTGATGAGCGGTAAAGATTGCGTTAATGGATCTTGCTTAGCTGTTGGTAATACATCAACATTATTAACAAAATGGGTATTATCTTTCATCAAATCCGCTTGAGTATTTAAAGAGCGCGTTAACGGGATCACAAACTCGACTTCGTCTTGCGCTTTTAACCAATCAAACATCTCTGTATTAAATTGCAAATTACCGACAATTTTAACTTCTAGATTTTGTGGATCACTCACCAGTTTTTCACGTAATTCAGAAATTACGCCATATTTAAGACTAAATAATAATAATAATGGGGTAATGACCGAAATTATCGAAGCAATAATACAAAATGAGACTTTTTTGTCATACCATAAATCAGCAAAAGATAATCTTATGATTAACCTTATTTTTTTTATTAAATTAACCATGTAATTCCCTTTGCATATCGGGCAAAAATTCACATTCATGTCGAGAAAGCAGATTTGCCCGATAAGTTAATAAATCCTTACTTGCTATCCTTTCGATATCATGCGTTACAATTATCGCGGCAATATTATCTTCTTGCGCTTGTTCAATAATTAAATCAAATAAAACATTCGCATGATAGGGATCTAATGCTGATGTTGGTTCGTCTGCCAATAATAAAGCCGGTTTATGCATAATGGCACGAATGAAAGCAACTCGTTGCCTTTCGCCAATAGATAATTGTTTTGGAAAATGATTAAGCAAATGAGTAATATTTAATTTTTCAGCTAAATAAGTTAAACGATATATATCCGCTTTTTTCTGCAATAATTCGCATGGCAATAATAGATTTTGTTTTACCGTTAAAAAAGGCAATAATCCGCCTGTTTGTAACATAAAGCCTAAATAACACGAGCGAATATAAGCTAATTTATTTTGCTGATTCTGTTTAATTAAATCAGCAATATTAAATTGCTCATCATTAGCTGACAGCAAAAAAGTGTCAATCTGATTGGGCTTTAATATCATCCCTATCATTTCAAGCAACGTGCTTTTACCGCAACCACTATTGCCTTGAACAACAACAACCTCACCGGCAGATAAAGACATCGCGGGTAATCTTATACAATAAGAGGCGTTACCTTTTCCTCGACATAACGAAAGTTGTTTTAGTGATAGCATTTATTTTGTTCTGATTAAGGTAACATCTCTAACGGTATAGGGTATACATTGTCGCGTAAATCACTATTATCAGCAAGCGGGATCCAGCGATCGACATCAGCATTACAGGTTTGATAGTAACGAATTTTACTATGCAGATTCATAATAAATTTTTCTTGCTCAAGTCCTGTCATACTTTTCCAAACTTGCTCATCTAAACTGGCAATATCACTTTTATAGGGAATATCAGCAAGATATTCACCTAAAAGTCCCATATCAGCAATTTTAGTCACTGAGCCGGATTTCAATTTATTCGGATCTTGCCCCATAGCGGCAGCAACTGATCGTAACTGAGCAAACATATCATCAGGTGAAATTAATCCATCGGTTGCTGCATTTGCAATCTTTGTCACAACATCACTTAAATCACTTAATTGTGATTTAGTAAGGAGTATCCGCGGCTCGGCGGTGCTAACTGTTGGCTTAATTAAATCTTTATCGGCGATCCAACCTTTTAAAACGGTCGGGGCTTTAGTACCTTTAACCTCACCTAAATAAGCAAGCTGCATGGCTTTACCTAACAGTTTAGTATCACTTAATAAATCATCATCTTTAGAATTTACAGCACTACCAATTGCCTCATCGCCCTGATAAGCTAATTTAACTTGCTCCGCTAATGCAATAGCCAACAAATCCACTTTTTTACCAAATTCATTGATATCACCAGCATTAACAGGATAATAAAGCGATTTATGGATAAAATCGTTATAAGTAAGATCGGAATATTGCGCCGCAGCCTTAGCATGATCTTGCTTGCCACTTGATGTTTTAAGGTGGAGTGCATAAATTGCAACCCCTTTATGCTGCGCTTCAAGACGAAGTTGCGAAGAATCTAACCCAGTGCTTGATAATTTGTCATTGCCAGTTATCGCACTAGCATCAGTAATTAAAATAATATAACGGGCGCCAAAATTTTGCCAGTTAATGTCCGTTAGTGCTTGCGCAATGCCAGCATAAGCATCTTCCGAAAAATAAGCCGTCGATACATTAGCTTGTTTTAGACTTGACGCTTTATTAATAAAATCATCTTTATCTACAACATTATTTGGATCCACAAAAATTTTACTCACAAATTCTAATTGTTTTGAGGCTTGTAAACTGGAACGAAACGACACCAAACCAAATTTGACTTGATCGACTAAATGCTCCTTTTCAATTTGCTTATGAACGCGAACCAACGCATCACGAGTCCGGTTAATATAAGGATCCATCGAAATCGTTGAATCAATTACAAATACAATGCCCGCTTTAAAAGGAACCACATGTTGCAAAGAATCTGAACTTGCCGCAGTATTGGTATGATTTTGTTGATTGCTTGTTACTGATGGTTGTTTACTTAATGAGGCAACTTCTAAAATTCGTTCATAATACCCCTGAGCATTCATCACTTCTTCGCCTTGAATAATCGGCAGTAAATAAAAATTCGTTTTGAAATCTATATAAGTATCGGGTTCTTTCGTTATCACATGGCTAACCACTTTATTAGCATTCAAATCCGCACGTATAGGTTTTACTAATTTTGCAGGATCATCTGAATTAATAATACGTGTCAGTGAATCTTTATCTTTAAAAAATAATAGCGGATCACGATCGACTGGATTAGTAAAAACAAGTGTCATCTGCGTATTCCATGCTATTGCACATTGACTACTAATCCATCCCACGGTTTTACCAAATGAATCAGGACCGACATTTAACCATTCTTGATTGTTATCTTGCTTACGATCATAAACATAATAACGGCTAAACGCAGGAATAAAATCGCCCTTTACCGAGTTAAGCTGGGGCTTTAATTCACAGGTTGGCGTACTTAATACACGTTGATATAACGTTGTTTTACCGGCTTGTTTTAAAGGTTCGGCGGCAAAACTCAATGTCGATAAACTGGCTAAACCTACCGTAATTAGCATTGATTGGATGCCTAAAAACGCTGTTTTTTTCATCATAATTCCCCGTATTTAATTTGCTAATTCTTTAATTCTTCAAGTCGTTTTTTAGCAACTTGATTATTATTATCAAGATTTAGCACGGTTTCATACCAATAGGTTGCGGTTTCCTTATCGACGCTAAAGCAGGCATTGGATTGATAAAATTTATCATCATATTCTTTGGCATAATTTAGGGCAATAACGGCATTTTGCTGAGCTTGATTTGCATAAACGCGTTGAGCAATATTGCATTTTTTAGCGGCTTTTGCTTGTTGTACAAGTTGTAATATTTCTTGATTAGTCGGTTTAGATCGCAAACAATCACGCATAAACGCTAATTCGTCTTCGCCGACATTATCTAAACTGCAAAGATTAATCCCAGAAGTCACACCTGTCGAATTAACAATCGTCGAGCTAACAACGGCTGAATCGGTCATCTTATCGTTATCTTTCAGCAAAAAATACGCCATAATAACGGCAATCACCAATAAAATAGCAAGAATTAGCGCAATAATACCGATTCTTTTTTTGGTATTATTAGGTGGCGGCATTATCGCTGTGTCTAAATCGATTTCCTCTGATTGTATATCTGATTCTGGTGGTTTATTTTCTTCAACTAATTCAACAACAACGGTCTCTAACTCGTCTGGCTGTTCAACTGTGTTAAGTGATTGCGCTAAAGGAGTCTCTTCGACAATTTGATTTTCTGGCGGTTGTTTATTTAATGCCTCGGTTGATAGAACAGAGTCGGCAATATTAATCACACCTTCATCGACATAATCCGTATTTTCGTTATCACGAATGTGCATTAAAAAACGGACTTGGCTTTCTTGTGTAACTAGCTCATCGACTATCGCTTGCTCAAAAATTCCTATTAATTGGCTATGATTAAGCTCTAGGCTACTCAACAAATGCCAACTTTTTTCAGGAAGCCACAAAAAACGATTCGATAAGTAATATCCATCTTGATTACGCTGAATCAAAATCGATACTTGTGCACTTCCCTGCCATTTTTGCACAATCAAATGGGTTATACCGGGTTTCTCACTGATTAATTCAATTCGTAATGTCATGGTTGTTTTATTACCTTCAGTTATGGTTTACACCTAAATCAAAAACTCTTTTACGTTAAACTTTTTCTTATAGGATTAATTTTTAATGCTATCAGTCGATTATTTTTGCTTGCATAAAACGCGTTAATATTTCGCCCAATTGGCTATTTTGTTCTTGGCTTATCTCTCGACCAGCATGATGACCCACATTTTCTTGGGCTAATTGAGCAAAAGCAATAAACCAATCGAAAATAGCATATTGAGAATAATTTTTGGTTTTCTCATCTAACATCGGTAATGGATGTGATGAGGCAGTAGAAAATTCGGTAATAGGTGTTGAAAACAAAGGTTTACCTTGATTAAAACGGCTCATTGGCACGTCTGTTTGCCCATTAATAAAACCAAGCCATGCAATAAAATCGGCTAATAAAATACTGTTACTGCTTACTTGTCTTGATGCAATGTCATCACGTTTATTACCGGTATTTTCATTTTGTAAGATATTATCTGTTAATTGTTGTGCAATATTCAATCGACTTGCACCTGTGATAAGTTCTTCAACAATAAAAGATAAATATTTTTGATCTAAGCCAAAAAATTGTAATACTTGTTTATCTAATACTAGCGAACGTAAATGTTCAATCCACGCCATAAATACGGCTTTAGCAAATTTTGATTCGGTTAATTCGCTGGTCTTAATGGGTGTTTTTGGACTCGTTGTTTCAGGAAATAATTCAAAATCCATATTAAATGCAAATTCATCAGATAGCGGCGCAGCTAACATATCATCATGATTTGACGATTCAAATTGTTGGTTTTCGCTAGAATGGTAAAGTAATCGAAGCGTATTTTCAGGCAAAGCAAATAAATTCAATAATTCACCCAATAATAAAGCTTTACCTTGCAGTGCTTTGACAACATCATTGATGATTTGTTTTTTCTTCGCTAATTCTTGAAAATTATCACCCTCATACCAACTGTCAAACCGTAAACGAACAATATAATCAATTTTATTGTTAAGTTGTTCGATAATACGCTTTTGTTTTATTTCAGGAACTGCAACCTGTTCTAAATATTGGCTAATACCTGTCATACCACCATCATTTAGCCTAAGCATGTTATCCCAAATTTGTTCGGGATTGGCGATATAATCTTTAATATCATCATTTTGTGCAAAACTATCTTTTAGTTGTGCCATTTTGGCTTCATAATTTTGATTAAGCGATAATTCTTGATGTGATTTTGGATCAACCTCTAAAAATGGCACATCAAACCCCGGTTTACGCACTAAATAAACGTTATTAAATTTTTGTCCATTTGACCAATTAGTTAACCAATCATAATTACCAAAACGTTCTAAAATAGTTTGCTGTAATAATCCACCTTTACCCCAACTATTTATCAAATTACCATCAGCTAATTGTAAGGAAGAGGCAATACGTTTATCAAACATAGTGATAGCCCACAGTAAACCTGCTTTTTTATTGCTGCGCTCTTCTGCATTCTCACCTTGTGTTTTGGCGATCCAACGTTCTAAAACGGGACCAACATCGTTAACATCCGATTGTTTATCGGATGGAGTACAAACGACAAGCACATTCATTTCTTGATTATCGGTGTATTTTTCAAAAAGATAAGCAACTTTACCGCGTAACAATAATTGTGCAATCGGATTGCCTTCTTTAATCTCGCTGATACTGGTTAAATTTAAACGACCACGATAGCCAGGAAAATCTAACAAATCGACATTTTCAAATGTCGCAACGCGCGTTTTATTAACAAGTGGAAAAATTAATTCTGTCGTTAAAAATGCGAGTTCTGCCATTGAAATCTCAATTTGATTACCTTCGTTTGGCATAATGTTGACTTGCGAATCTCTATCACTATTTATGCGTTCAAGCATATCTACATTCATAATGCTGTCGCTTTGTGATTTAATACCATTTTGTTCTTTGATTAAAACCGTTAAAGGTGCATAAACTTTCTCTGCATGATTTAAACGACCGAGCGTTGTTGCTAATTGGCAATACATTTGCGTAAGTTCGCTAATATTTCCCCACAAGACAGCAAATAATTGCCCACGATCTTCAGTCGAAAGATAAGGTGCAAGCATCATTGCGTGTTCCCAATACCCCCCTTTTAGTGCTTCGAGTGAATTGGCAAAATTTTCGGAAACATAATCATATAAATCAACAATATCATCTTGATTGATACCTAAAACAGGGCTTGCTTGTTTTTTTGTTTCTAACTGCTTTAAGACTTGATTCAACTGTGCAAAATCGATTTTATGACTCATGCGTTGCTGATCGAAATCTTTAAAATATGAATTTAATAAAATTTTGACGAGTTCAATTTCTTGAAATAATTTTAATTCTAACGGAAAACCGTCAACACCACCTTTAGCAATTCGGCTAAAACGCGTGACAAGCCCTGTCGCTTCTTTACCACTGCCAACAGGATTAACATGATCGATAAAATCTAAGATTTGATCGCCAATTTGCGTTTCAAGCTTACCATTTTCACCAGCAGCTAAAGCTGAAATAAGGTAAGATTTACCCGCTTGTGATAAACCAAAAAACCCAACGGCAACTGATTTACTTGCAACGTCACCTAATCGTTTAGCTGTATTACGTAAACGCCGTAAGTCAAAAATTAAATTATCTGCTTCGTTATTCAAACGTTTTGATGAATCGCGAGTTTGCTTTACCCAATTAATCGCTTGTTCAGATGCTTGATAGACCTGTTGCCAAGATTCTGGCAGCTGTGTATTTATAGTTTTCATCGTTTGATAATCCCACTATCTAGCCAATATTGCGTACTTACTAATCCGGAATTGACTAGCGTATTTAGACTTAATTTAATATCGGTGTTTTTATTACATGTGCGTCCATCTGACGCTTTCACATCTTTAATATAAAAATTTTCACCGACATTATTTTTATTTTTGATTCCTAATGTGACATTAAGGACGATACCATTTTCACTTAATCGTTTAGCAATATCTTTATTTTCAATCGTTAAAATATAAAGAGGCGAAGCTGACCAGCGATCTATTTCTAATTGTTTAAAACCAAGGCGTGTAGCACCACGAATTTCAAACGATATATCTGGAAAATCATAATCCGGATTATCTAAATCGATATCGCGATAATAAACATTTTCTTGTTTAATCATATTAAGATTATCTAATTGACCGATATATTTCACGGTTGAATATAATTCCATAATAGAAGAACGAAAATAGAAATTAGTTAATCTTAAGTTTTTACTTAAAAAACATAACATCGCACCTACTGCCGCGGTTGTTTTTGGATCGTCAATACGTTCTTGTTTGTGGAAAGGATACCAGCTACCTGTATGATAACCATGGAGAGGTAAAATGCGACCAGCGGGGATTGAAGCGCGAGATCTAAAATAACTGATAACGCCAGGTAAACGCGATGGGCGTCCCGTTAAAAGTAAAACATCGCATTGATAACAACTAATAATTTCTGATAAAGCATCAAATGTTTTACAAATATTATAGTAATCACCACGAATAAATAAGCGATGCACTTTGCTTAAATTAATCTCTATTGTCATATCAAGGACATTAAATTCTGGATTATTTAGCGCACGTCGAATCGGTTCATTAATAAAATTAAGGACACTCTCAGTTAATGTATTTTGTTGTAATAATTCGCTTATCACTCTATGGCGCGAATGTTCTGTTGCGTGAATGGGATCATATAATTCATATTCTTTTAAGATTTGTAATCCAATTGGCATAAATAATTGTAAGGTCAATTGTTGCCGTAATACCGCATCTTGAATTGATAATTGTTGTGAACCAATAATTTGTGAAAGAACCGGACTTGGATCACTTAACCCCGCCAACTTCAATCCATTTGTAAGAGCGACTAAAACGGTATCTTGAATTAAATCCAATAAAATATCATCACCCGCAACTTTAAAACCATCACGAAAACGTTGCTGTGGTACGATATAAGCATTACTACCGCCAACTTGTTTATTTTCGCCATAATCTAATGCGTAATCATTGATAATTAAGTCAGTCGTACCCCCGCCAATATCAACTGTTGCTATCGTTAATATTTGTTTATTTTCTTTTTCGGGTCTTACCATATTGGCAATAAATTCTTCTGGTCGACCATTATAATTATTTTGTGTTTCATTAAATAAATACACAACTTGCCCGCAGGTTGCTTCGTCCCACTGGATATGGACTTCGGGTATATTAGGGTACACGCGTGTTAAATCAGCAGGATCGTTAAAATTAATATTATTTTCAGTCGTATCCCAACCGAGACTCTTCCATACAAGACCAACCGCTTGATAAACACAATTTTTAAAGATTTCTTGTTCCGGTTTTGGCATTGCCGGTGGGATCGTTAAAATAATCGAACGTAAATACCTTGGCGTTTTAGCATGTTCTAATTTATTACGCTGTGCAACACTATTAATTTGCATTAATGCATGCATAAGAACTTCGCATAACATAAATGTCATTAATGAGCTGCGGGAGTATTTAGGGTGGAAAACCGGTATTTTTCGTGCAAATTCAGCATCATTATTATCATTTAAACTATGTAATGCTTCACCATATTCATTGATAAGGCTTGAAAAAGGCTCGGCTGTGGCAAAAGGTTCATGCTCACTTTTTACATATGAACTATTAAAACGCCAACCTTGTTCATATTTTGTTTGATCCCATAAATAACGTTTAGGGCTTGATAAGCCTGTCGAGCCTTCATTACCTTCTCGGCGACTTGCTAAACGGCTGGCTTCCTTTCCGACACGAACAATACTTGCCCAACGAAATGCATCACGCCTGCCACTTTGTAATGAAAAATGTTCTTTTCCAAAAAACGTTTGTGAAAACTCAACGCGACTTTCAAACGGTTCATTATAAATATATTCAGGTTTAGTTAAATCGCGGATCTCAAGTTCATAACGACGATTTAAACTATCTTTATCTTGCGCATGCTCTTCAATAAGAATGCCACATGTCCTCGAATTACCAACATCTAAAATCATATCAACAGGGATCGATTGTTTAATATCATCACGTAAATTTGACGCGATTTTAATATTTGGTAAATTCAACGCACTGTTTACCATATTAATAATGTTTAAGTAATGCGCATAATAAGCTTTGTTTTTTATCTCGCTAGCAATATCATCTTTATGCATCTTTAAACGTTCAGGCTCTGGCGCAAGGGTTGAAAAAAGATCGATTAACCAATTAGTAATCCAATTTAATTCTAAATACCAATTAATTTGATTTGAGCTAGAGGCTAAGTTAAAAATAGCTCCGGTTTTTACATCATTCTCGGTTGGAGCAAGGTAAGCAACATCTTGTAAATTAGCAAAAATTTTTGTATCAAATGCAAAGGTAACCCGATGCGTATTACCGTCAGGATC
The DNA here is from genome assembly GCF_058502635.1 of Gilliamella sp. ESL1225. Lineage (NCBI taxonomy): Bacteria > Pseudomonadati > Pseudomonadota > Gammaproteobacteria > Orbales > Orbaceae > Gilliamella > Gilliamella sp. ESL1225. Next base: position 166,602 of record NZ_CP196358.1, read on the forward strand.
TTCGCCTTCGGGAATACTAACAATGCGCATACGACTCCAGTTATGGGGTCCTTTTTCAAAATGATCAGGAGGCGTTACACGCAAAATAGGCACGGGTAGCCATACACCGTCATATAATGCTAAGGACTGCTCAACACTGACTTCATAAGTCGGATCGACAAAAAATGAAGGATTATCTTGTGCATAAAATTGTCCGGTATCGGTATTTTCAATTAAACGTACAAGCGCACCACTTTCTGTTGGATCAATAAAACTGCCATTGATTTGGCTGCGCCAGTTTTTATCTTTCCAATCAATTTTAAGCGCGAATTCAAGAAATTGAATTCCGCTATTCATAATCAGTGTAACTTCTTGTCCATAATGACGTAATTCTGGCAACATAAGAAACCTTTATTGTTTTTTTATCGAGATAGGGAAATATTCCCCTTGCTTATAATATCCTTGGCATTGGGCTTGATTATTCTCATCTGGCGCACACTTAATCTTCGGTAATGCATATTTAGAATTATCACTACATAATGCGTCATTGTCACTGATAATATTTAAATTATTATTATCGATGCCACTACCCACTTTACCAACACAACTAACGCCATCACTTCTTGTAACAGTCACGTTTCCTTGACCCTGATTAAAATCGTATTTTAATTGTAATGGTTTACCTGTTGTACTATCTTGTACTCCACCATTAACGCCCCATGCACCATCTAAAAATTGAGTTGACCCCGATTTTAATGTTTGATCAGACAAGGCAAGTTTATTATTGTTTGCTTTATTAGAATTATCTGCCTTTTCAATAGTCGGTTGGGATTGATCCGTTTTATTCTGCTCAGGAGGAATTTGTGCCGGATCCGTTTTTGTATTATCGCCATTCTTTTCAGAATTATTTTCTGGTGTTTTCTCTATATTATTATCATTATCTGAATTAGGATCCTTAATATCTGAAGCTATATTATCTTCAGGTTTCATGGCAGGGTCGATATCAGATTTAGCTATTTCAGGATTAGCCATGCTATCAATCGCATCCAGGTTTGAAGTTTGTATCAATGAATTAGCATCAGATGATGGGATGACTGTATTAGATTGAATGACAGAATTACCGACAACAACCGGTTTTTTACGTATCGGATCTTCTTTCTTATTGATAGGGGCAACCACTTCCTCGGTTTTAACCGGCAAATTATTTAACGTCAGCTCTGGTTTAAAAAAATAACCACGTAAAACAAAAAACCATAATAATGCTAAGAGTAAAAGTAATAATAAAGGCAATAATAACCAAAACCACAAGCTTTTATACCAAGGTTTAGGCATTACTTTTAATGGCGCTGTCTCTAACGGAATCGTTGATTTAATAACATTAGCGGGTTTTAAGCTAGCTTCTAAACGATAAAACGGTGATCCCGATAAATCGGTGTTCGGATCTGCAAATCCCCAAAAAGTAATGACGGGTTTACCGTCAACAATATAAACAAATTCTTCATTTGGATAACGAATTGCAAGCAGTGAGGGAGCTTCATCTGAATTTTTTACCGCATAAATTAAGCGGCTAAAAAGAAGTAAATCACCTTGTAAATCGGGTTGATTAGCAAGCTTCTTACCTAATAACCTGACATTTTCAGCAAAATCTTGTAATTGTTCTAATGCTGCGGCTTGTTCTTCAGGACTTGCAGATGTCCATGGCACAATGTTATGTTGACCATCATCATTTTGTGATGCAAACGGGATATACCAATCTATAACATTACCCTGATCATTACGTTGTGGGATGGCTAAAAAATCGGCGTATTTTTCACCTAATTTAACACTAAACGTTTTGCGAATTTGCGCTGCAAATTGATAAACAGCCTTACCGTCTTGACCTAATATCTTAAAATTTTTCAGCAAACCACTTCTTAATAAAGTATAAGCCATACTAATTACATAAATTTAACAAATAATTTCTTATTTTAACAGAAACTTACTCCTTGTCATGAGTAAATTAATGATTACGTAAATAAATTATTTCTCTATTATGATTTAAATAAATGCTCATTTAAGCGATTTTTTATCTTATCTTTGATTTATTGCTATCTCCTCTTATGTAAAAGTATTGGTCTTTTTTTAATATTTATCAATCAAATAGATCATCTTGTAATACGCGTAATCCTTGCATATCACTTTCGCCTTTAATCACTAAGCTAGGATCGGAACGTAAACATAAGCCAGCAAAATGACCACCAACTGTAAAAGTACACACTTGCAGATAAACATCCTCAACTTTTGGTAGACACCAGAGTTCTTGATAAATATTTTCTTGTTTAGCAAATTGACCATTCGTTTTACCAAGAATTTGTTCTTTTTGATCAACGAGTTGAATATTACTGCCTCGCCTTCCCGCAATCGGTTTTACCGCATAGCCTTTGTGAATAAGGTTATCATTTAATTCAAACGCAGCTTCTAATAAATAATGATGGTTCGGAAATAATGACCAAAGGACAGGTAAAATAGCTTTATTGCTGGGGATAAGTGTCCATAAAGGTTCATATACCGTAACTTCCGGTCTTAATAAAACATCCATTAATCTGACATTTGGTAAAGGTTTAAGACGATAATTAGAGCATGGTTGTTCTTTTTGTGCCTCGCTTTCATCACGTAACTGTTCAAGGACAGTTTCCCATGCCCATGTCTTCCACACACAAGTAACAGGATTATTTTCATTATCGATTAATTGTTGATTATCATCCCACCTTAATGCCGCTAAGCCATGCAGTATTTTACTTTTAAAGCCCGCTTGTGTGATGGCTTTTTGCATAAATAACGCATGATAATTTTCTTCTTTATCGTTATCTTGCATGATGTGGATAAAAGGTTTAGCTTCACTGCGTTTCCAACAATCGACCAAACAATTAAACAGTTGTTCACCTGGATCTTGTCCCTGCACATAATCGGCTTGCTGCGCCCATTTGCCTAAAATTAACCCCGCTTCAGTATGACAAGAGGCAGAATCAGCATTATATTCATAGGCTTTAATACCTCTTTCATCCATACAAAAATCTAACCGTCCGGTTATCATTTGATAACGCCTTTGTTGCCATGATGTTCGTAATCTCGACCATAAAATAGAGGGAATATTGAAATTTATCAGTAGCCTATCATCTTTTAAGACTTTTTCGGTTGCATGTAAATACATTAAATGTAATTCATTGGTAGCTCTTATCAATTCTTGTTGAGCTCTTTCTGATATCGAAAAATATCGATATTGGTCATCATGATTGATTTTTTGTCCACTGGCTTGTACATAAGCATGAATAATAGGATCTTGTTCATTTAACCAATCATGATTAAATTGCCCTTCATTTTTAACATGTTCACTATGTATTTTAAGATAATTAGGTTGCGTTTCAGGTTGTGGTAGGCTGTATGTCGTATCACTGGTTTGAATCATCCAGCCTAAAATTGTTGTATCTTCAAACGTGTCATGTAAAAAATGACCGCTTGGTGAAACGCTCATTTTTAACTCTCTTGACCAATTTTGTCCATCAGGTAGACGCTCATCTGTGACATTTTGTTCAGCAATGCGCACTCTATCCGTTAAAACTTCAGTAATAATTGCTGCATGCCCTGTACGGCTAAAAACGCCGCCATCATCCCAGACTAAAATCGCGCCGGCTTCTGGAGCTTTTTTACTGCCATTAGCAAATGCTTGCAATGGTAAAAGCGCTTCATCAGTAATATGCCTTAAAAAGCGTAATGAAAAAATTTCGTGCGCCATCCCTACATCAGAGAAAACCGTTCCATAATTAAGATATAAAAAGCGACGCGCAAATTCGACACATTGCCATTTAAATCCCATAAATTCATTATTAATATAACTTCGATAAGAATTATAATCAGGAAACTGTTGTTTATCTGCCTGATCATAATCAGAAGAATACATGGCAACCCCGCCCGGCGCATAGCCTAATAACGTATCAAAAGGCTCTTTTTGTTTAACATTTATTGACATAGCGCTTACCTTTTATTTACAGTTATTCATTATAATAAATCAATTTTATTTAGTTACAATAAGATATACATAAATTACTTGAAGTCTCCCAAAAAGACTATATATGGTGATTATGGTTAATTTTAGTCACTAAAATTGAATTTATCTTACTTATCGTTTGCGAGAAAATCCCTATGCAACCAACTAAATTACACGAATTATTAGAATTTCCCTGTTCTTTTACTTATAAAATCATGGGCGAGGCAAAACCGGAATTAATTGATAAAGTTATTGAAGTTGTGCAACAAACTGTCCCGGGTGATTATATGCCGATTGTTAAGCCGAGTAGCAAAGGGAATTATCAGTCCGTATCAATTACTATCAATGCAACGAATATTGAACAAATTGAAAAATTATATAAAGAACTTGCCGAAATAGATATTGTAAGAATGGTGTTATAAATTTTAAATGCACTTATGAATATTATGGACGGTGATTTTTAACGAAAACTTTTTTACTCATTGAATAATCATGTCGAATAAAACAAATAAGTGGGCATAAATCTCCACTTATTTGCCTAAAAATTAAGTCTATCAATTTAACACTTAATCTAAAATTTAATATTGATCTATTTTAAATTAAGCCAGTAAACGGTTAAGTTCTTGCGTTACTTCGTTAACTTGTTTTGTACCATCAATTTGACAATACTTGACTTTACCTTCACGCGCTTCTTGTTTGTAGTAAAGGACTAATGGTTTAGTTAGTTCGTGATATTCAACAAGACGTTTACGGACAATTTCTTCATTATCATCTTTACGGATAGTCAAAGGTTCGCCCGTCACATCATCAATATCTTCAACTTTAGGTGGATTATGACGAATATGATAAACACGACCTGATGGTGCATGAATACGACGTCCACTCATTCTATCAATAATCACTGAATCTGGCACATCAAATTCAATAACATAATCTACATCAATGTGTGCGGCTTTCATCGCATCAGCTTGTGGCAATGTGCGAGGAAATCCGTCTAACAAAAAACCATTAGCGCAATCAGGTTTAGAAATACGTTCTTTTACTAACGCAATGACAAGATCATCCGTTACTAATTTACCCGATTCCATTAATACTTTTGCTTGAAGGCCAAGAGGTGAACCTTCTTTAACTGCTGCTCGCAACATATCACCGGTCGATATTTGTGGAATGGCATATTTTTGCATAATAAATTGCGCTTGTGTTCCTTTCCCTGCTCCAGGTGCGCCTAATAAAATAATTCGCATGAAATAACCTCTGATGCTGTTAAAAAATATAATATAAAATTAATTATTCTGATAATTGATAATGAGTAATAATTTTTCGGCTAGAAATTAAGCCATCAATCCGACATAAATAACTTACTGAACCACAACCTTTAATTTGTTCTAATTGATCATGACAGATTGGACAGTTGAATTGTTGAATATAGTTGTGTTTACATGCGGGACAATGATAACGATTTGCTGAAATTAATGCCATTTCACCATGACAAACAGGACAAAGTTTGTTATCGCAAGATGACATTAGCGTTGAAATCATAAAATTATTTGCGCCCTTTAACATGCTGCATTAAACGACGACGTTTACGTTGTTGTACTTTTGTTAACGTATTTTTACGCCCTTCAAACGGGTTAACACTTTCTTTAAATTGAATACGAATCGGTGTCCCCATGATTTGTAAAGAACGCCTAAAATAATTCATTAAATAACGTTTATAAGAATCGGGTAAATCTTCGACCTGATTGCCATGAATAACCACAATCGGTGGATTATAGCCTCCAGCATGCGCATATTTTAATTTGACCCGTCGACCTCGTACCAAAGGTGGTTGGTGATCATCTTGTGCCATTTGCATTATTTTGGTTAATAATGCGGTATTAACGCGCCGTGTTGCACAATCATAAGCTTCTTGAATTGAATCAAATAAATTGCCAACTCCACTACCATGCAAGGCAGAAATAAAATGTAAGCGAGCAAAATCAATAAAATCTAAACGATCATCGAGGGTACTTTTAATCTGTTCTTTAATTTCTAAAGATAATCCATCCCACTTATTGACAGCAATCACTAACGAGCGACCGCTATTAATGATAAAGCTGAGCAGTGACAAATCTTGATCAGAAATCCCTTCTCGTGCATCAATCACTAAAATGACAACATTTGCCTCCTCAATCGCTTGTAAGGTTTTAATAACTGAAAATTTCTCAACAGTTTCAGTTACTTTACCGCGTTTTCGGACGCCAGCAGTATCAATTAGGACATATTCGCGCTCATCACGCGTCATTGGGATGTAAATACTATCGCGTGTTGTTCCCGGCATATCATACACAACAACACGATCTTCACCTAAAATACGATTAGTTAAAGTCGATTTGCCGACATTCGGTCGACCAACGATGGCGACTTTAATCGGCTTATCGATAAGCGCTTGCGTTTCATCAATCTCGTCTGCATCGCGAGCCGATTCATTTATATCGTTAATATCTAAAAATTCATCGCTGTCATCATAAGTGTCAGTATTCTCATTAGAAAAATGAAAAACCGGATCTAAAACAGATTCAATTAAGGCTGTAACTCCCCGTCCATGGCTTGCAGCTATAGGGTAGATATCGCCAAAACCCAGCGAATAAAAATCCCCCATTGCGCTATCAGCGTCTATTCCATCTGTTTTATTAGCTACTAAAAAAGTCGCTTTTTGACGTGTTCTTAAGTGATTAGCTATTGCAAAATCCGCAGGCATAACGCCTGCTCTTGCATCCACTAAAAATAAAACAATATCGGCTTCTTCAATCGCTTGCAAAGACTGCTGGGCCATAAAGCTTTCGATACCTTCTTCTGAGCCATCAATACCACCGGTATCAATAACCAAATACTCATTGCCTTTAATTTCGGCTCGACCATATTTACGATCGCGTGTTAACCCAGGAAAATCCGCAACTAACGCGTCTCTTGTTCGTGTTAATCGATTAAATAACGTCGATTTTCCGACATTGGGTCGACCAACTAATGCAACGACAGGTACCATGTTTACTCTCAAATTAATTTAGTTTTTTGTAAAAGCATAAATATTGCCATTTTTTGCTTGTACAATTAATTTATTATCTACAACAATCGGTTTTGCCATAAGTCCACTGCTACTCACTTCTGTTTTAGTCACAATGTCCCCACTTTCTATATCTAACCAATAAAGGTAACCCTCAAAATCACCAACCACAATATAATTTTGGTAAATGACAGGATCCGTTAATTGACGATTTAATAAACTCGATTGCTTCCAAATAGTGCCTCCGCCATTTTTCTTAGCGGATAAAATATTATCGTTTTGATCAACAATAAATAAATGATCAGAATCAGCAGTAAAGCTATGCGTTGAGCCAATTTCCTTGCGCCACATGATTTGCCCATTACTTAAATCCAAGGCAACAAGATTACCGTTATATCCAATGGCGTAAACAAGTGCACCATCAATAATTGGTGTTGTATCAACATCATTAAGTTTAGCAATCTCGGTAGAGCCTGTAGGCTGCGAAATACGTTGTTGCCAAATCAATTGACCATCTTTTAAATAAAAAGCGTTAACGCGTCCGCTATCATCTCCAATAATAATAGCGCCATGAGCAATACTCGGCACTGAATTACCACGTAATGATAAATTAGGCACTTCAAGGGTTAAATCCCAAACTTCATCGCCAGTATCACGATCAAAAGTTTGAACATAACCGTTAGACGTATGCACAACTAGCTTATTTTCACTCGATATGGGTTTTGCAAGAACTTCGCCTTTAGCTTTTTTTTGCCAGATAAGTTTACCGCTTTGACGATCGATAGCATAAACGACTGCACGTTCACTACCAAGATAAACGTTTTTTTCGTCAACCGTTACACCGCCTGAAAATAAAGCACTATGACTACTAAACAAAGTGCTATTTGACAAATCGATATTCCAAAGGGTATTGCCATTTATACTATCAATTGCCTTCACCTGTCCGTTACGCCCAGCAACATATATCACCGAATCATAATTTGCCGGACTAAGTGTTGAATAAACTGTCGGATTACCTGATGTGCTGTTATCCCAAATTTTAGTGACATTAAATTTATTGTCTACTTTTGGTATAGGAGCGACTTGCACTACATCTTCATCACCGCCAAATAATGAACATCCAGCAAGTGAAAACATAACAAGACCAGTAAAAATATATTTTGATAACTTCATTTAATCGATCCTTATTGCATTAATTATTTGTACTCGTTGGCGTTAATTATTATTGCGCCTGATCTTTTACTTCTTGTTGTTCCTACTGGTTATTTTCAGTTGTGTTTTTTTGAGACTCGGCTTCTAACTCATCAATTTGTTTAGCTTTTAAGTATTCGGCTTGATTAAGTTTTATCTTGATATTTTGCTGAACTTGCTTATCTTCAACTAAAGGTAATGCGGTTTGATATGCTGTAACAGCATCGGCTAAACGATCTAATTTTACAAAAATATCACCCTTTATTTCATCAACAAGTGGAGCATAGCTGGCAGATTTAACCTTATCTAAATAGGCTAATCCCTCTTGATATTGAGCTAATTGATAATGCAAACGCGCTATACGAATATAAATAAGTGTTTGGACAGACTCAGCATTCGTTTGATTAAGTGCATCTTTTAATAAATCAATAGCACCAGGATAGTCTTTTAAATTATCGACATAAAATTTAGCAGCTTTTAAATCAGCATAAACACGATAAATGGTATTATCTTGTTTAGCAAAAGCAACCAGATCATTTACTGATTCAGGTTTACTATTATCTAATTTTTCTAATAATTCTGTATAACGTTCAGATGATTCAGCTGCACGTTTAGATTGCTCAAATTGCCAATATTTATAACCACCAAAAGCGACGATTCCAACTATGATAAGCAAGATTATAATGGTTACTTTAAATTTAGGCGAAATTCCTTTTTTTGTGGAAACTTGACGCTCACTGTTTAATTGATGACTCACGTTCTTCTCCTATTACCTTACATTTTTATCGCTAAACAATTCGGCACAACATCATTTTGTGCTATTTCGATTTGCTCGCCAGTTTGTAAATTTTTAATGGTTGCTGTTTGATTAATGGCTTCATTTTCGCCAATAATAATCGCTATTTTAGCACCTAACTTATCGGCTTTCGCAAATTGTTTTTTAAAATTACCCGATCCATAATGAGTAACAACTCGTTTATTAGGCAAATTATCGCGCAATTGTTCTGCAAGAGATTGCGCAACTGAAATCGTTTTTTCATCACCCGATGATATCATATAAATATCAATCGAATTATCGACGCTAAATTCTGGATTAACAGCTTGAATTAATAAAACTAATCGCTCCATGCCCATGGCAAATCCAACAGCAGGTGTTTGCTGACCACCTAATTGTTGCACAAGTCCATCATAACGACCACCACCGCAAACCGTTCCTTGCGCCCCTAAACTATTTGTGACCCATTCAAAAACAGTGCGATTATAATAATCTAGCCCACGAACAAGGCGCTGATTGATATTATATTTTATGCCAGCATTATCAAGTAAGTAACAAAGCTGTGTAAAATGTGCTTTTGAATCTTCATCAAGGTAATCAAATAACTTAGGAGCATCATTTAATAATGCTTGCACCTGCGGATTTTTTGAATCTAATACCCGCAAAGGATTAGTATACATACGACGTAAGCAGTCTTCATCTAATTTATCTTTGTGCTGCTCTAAAAATTCGATTAATGCTTTACGATAATTCGCTCTCGCTTCTAAAGATCCAATTGAATTTAATTCTAATGAAGTATGTTCAGCAATACCTAATGCTTTCCAAAATCGCGCAGTGAGTAAAATGAGTTCAGCATCAATATTTGGACCTTCAAGCCCAAACACTTCAACGCCTAATTGATGAAATTGACGATAACGACCTTTTTGCGGTTTTTCGTAACGAAATGCAGGACCAAAATACCATAAACGTTGCTCTTGGTTATAAAATAAACCATGTTCAATACCTGCACGAACACAACCCGCTGTGATTTCGGGTCTTAATGTAATGCTTTCGTCATTACGATCATTAAAGGTATACATTTCTTTTTCGACAATATCTGTTACTTCGCCAACAGCTCGCTTAAATAATGCCGTATCTTCAACGATAGGAGTACGAATTTCATTGTAACCGTAACTATTTAAAATCCCTTTCACAATCGTTTCAATTTTTTGATAACTTGCACTTTCAGTCGGTAACAAATCATTCATACCACGGATAGATTGTATTTTTTTATTGGTCATTCTAATATTCACTTTAATCAAATTATTCTAGTCAGTTTATAAGTATTATGCTAAATAGTAAAACATCACTTGTGCAAATTCGTTGTTAATTATTAAACATCTTTAGTGACAATCCGATTTTTCATTAATTGCGCTTTGGCTCGGATCCTTGCTTCAAGTTCATCAATCATACCTTCATTATCGATGCGACCTACTCGCACGCCATCATCATAAAAACCACTTTTATTATGCCCACCCGCAACGCCCATTGTCGATGCCAATGCTTCACCAGGACCATTAACAACACAGCCAATAATTGAAACATCCATTGGCGTAATAATATCTTCAAGACGCAGCTCTAATGCATTAACGGTATTAATCACATCAAACTCTTGTCGAGAACAGGTTGGACAAGCAATAAAATTGATCCCTCGCGATCGTATTTTAAGTGATTTTAATATATCAAATCCGACTTTCACTTCTTCAGTCGGATCGGCGGCTAATGAAACCCTTAGCGTATCACCGATGCCTTCTGATAATAATAGACCAAGCCCAATTGCTGATTTTATTGCACCCGCTCTGGCTCCGCCTGCTTCGGTAATACCTAAATGTAACGGTTGCTCTATTTGTTTAGCCAATAATCGATAAGCACTAACTGCTGTAAAAACATCTGACGCTTTGACACTAACTTTAAACTGATCAAAATTAAATTTATCTAAAATATCAACATGCCGCATAGCAGATTCAACAATAGCCTCGGCTGTTGGTTCGCCATATTTTTCTTGAATTTCTTTTTCAAGGGATCCTGAATTTACGCCGATACGAATCGGAATATTATGATCTCTTGAGCAATCAACAACAGCGCGAATACGTGATTCATTACCAATATTACCCGGATTAATACGTAAACAATCGACACCATATTCTGCCACTTTTAAAGCTATTCGATAATCAAAATGAATATCTGCAATAAGCGGAACATTGACTTGTTTTTTGATGAGTTTAAAGGCTTCAGCAGCATCCATAGTTGGAATAGATACACGCACAATATCGACACCGACTCGTTCAAGTGCTGTAATTTGAGCAACGGTTTTGTCAACATCTGTGGTACGTGTATTTGTCATTGATTGGACTGAGATGGGTGCGCCCCCACCGACAGGCACATTACCAACATAAATCCGTTTAGATTCTCGCCTGATTATCTTAGAATCTTTGTGGCTCATAATATATCTGACCATTATAACAATAATAACTAGGCGGCAATCTTAACAAGAAATAGGGCAAATGTCTGTATTAGAATCAGAATATTTACTAACTACTAATCACACCATTAGATGAATCTGGCGTGACATAATGACTGACTTCAATCAGATGGTTTTGATTGTCTTTCCAAATACAAAAACCACTAACACCAACAATACCTAAAAGAACAATCATCATTATCATAAAAATACGACGCCGAATTTTTTTGTGTCTATTATAAGATTTTTGGATTTGATATTGAGAATCAGCTTGGTTATTTAAGTCATCTATATAAGGTTGGTATACGTCTTCAGGCATACCAACAATTTTAGCATAGGAACGAAAATAACCTTTTACAAATACTTGCGGAATATGATCAAGATTATCTTCTTCAATGTTTTTTACAACGCTTTTACTGATATAAATTTTTTCAGCAATTTCATCTTGAGTTAATCCTAATTTTTTGCGTAATTCAGCGAGTATATAACCTAATGAATTATTTTCCATTTTTCCCCATATTAACGGAAATTTAACACATACTTTATTTTTACATATTTTAATAATTAATCAATTTTTTTTGCGTTAAACCACTCAGTTGGATGCGCGATTTCATCTTGCGCAGCGACAAGTTGCAGTTCATATTCATTACGTTTAAGCGTTTCAATCATAACTGCATAAACGGCAGATGTCGTATGTTCAAATGATTCAACCAATGATTTACCAAGCAAAATATTTGCTAAAAATAAACCACTTGTCATATCGCCAACACCTACTGGTTGTTTTTCACCAAAATCAACTAATGGTCTATGAATGTGCCAAGCTTCATCAGCCGTGACTAATAACATTTCAAATCGATTCGTTTGCTCTCCTGCTCGACTTAAATGTTTAACTAAAATAATTTTTGGTCCTTTTTTACAGATTTCTCGACAAGCGATAATTGCCTCTTCAATATTATGGATTGTCTGCTTTCCATTTAATTCTTCAAGTTCTAAAATGTTTGGTGCCATCATATCTGCAATAGCTACAGCTGTATTACATAAAAAATCCGATACCCCAGGTGCAACAAAACAGCCTTTTTCAGGATGCCCCATAACCGGATCGCAAAGATAAACCGCATCAGGATTATTCGCCTTAACTTTTTTCACAATATCAATAATGGCTTGTCCTTGCTGTGCCGATCCCATATAACCACTTAATACAGCATTACAGCGCTTTAATTCATCAATAGCTTCAATACCATCAGCAATTTCAACTAGGGCTTCAGCTGGCATTACTGTCCCTGTCCATTGACGATATTGCGTATGATTCGAGAATTGTACGGTATTTAAAGGCCAGACATTAACACCGATTCGACGCATAGGAAAAACTGCAGCACTATTACCAGCATGCCCATAAACAACATGTGATTGAATGGAAAGTATATTTTTCATAACAGTTATCCTCGGTTATTGCCAAATTAATAAGCAGTAATATTTTTTACCGCGACGTAAAAGCGTATAACGATTAAATAATTTATCACTATCTGTAAAATGATAATCCGCCGCTGATTGTTTTTTCCCATTAATAGCTATGGCGTTTGATTCTATCATGGTTCTTGCTTGTCCTCGAGATGGCGCAAAATCAGCATTAACAATAGCTTGTTGTAAATCCGCTGTCGATTCGATATTAATCGTTGGCATACCATCTTGTGCTAATTGTTCAAAATCAGCTTCAGACAAATCACTTAATTGCCCCGAAAATAAACTTTGGGTAATGCGTTTTGCGGCCGCTAAGCCTTCCTCACCATGCACTAATCGCGTGACTTCCTCAGCAAGAACATATTGAGCTTTTGGTGCAACACCGCTATTTTTATCTTCTTGCTCTAATGCATCTATGTCACTTAACGGCATAAACGTAAAGAATTTTAAGAAACGATAAACATCAGCATCAGCTGTGTTAATCCAAAATTGATAAAATTTATAAGGACTGGTCTTTTTAGGATCTAACCAAACTGCACCACTTTCTGTTTTACCAAATTTAGTACCATCGGTCTTGGTAATTAATGGAACTGTTAAACCATAAACTTGTTTTTGACGTAAGCGACGAGTTAAATCAATGCCGGCAGTAATATTACCCCATTGATCCGAGCCGCCTATTTGTAAAATCACATTATGTGATTGATTAAGCGAGGAAAAATCATACGATTGCAATAAACTATAAGAAAATTCAGTAAACGAAATACCAGCTTCATCACGATCGATACGCTGTTTTACCGATTCTTTATTGATCATGGCGTTAACCGAAAAATACTTACCAATATCTCGTAAAAACGATAAGACATTCATGCCCCCAAACCAATCATAATTATTAGCAACAGTGGCAGCATTATCGCCGCAACTAAAATCTAGAAAAGGCGAGACTTGTTGCTTTATTTTTTCGCTCCATTCTATGACAGTTTGTTCCGTATTTAATTTTCGCTCAACGGCTTTAAAGCTAGGATCACCAATTAATCCCGTTGCGCCACCCACTAATGCAACGGGTTTATGACCCGCTAATTGAAAACGTTTTAGACAAAGTAAAGGCACTAAATGCCCCAAATGCAAGCTATCTGCGGTTGGATCAAATCCACAATAAAGTGCGATAGGGCCTTGTTCTATTTGTTCTAATAACGCCTTTTCATCGGTGATTTGTGCGATAAGTCCACGCTCTTGCAGTTGTTGAATTACATTGACTGTCATAATATTTTACCTATTTAATTTTTTGATGATTAGAACATCTAATGAAACCATGTTTTAATATTGTTATGCTTAATTTTTTTAAACATTATTGCTTAACCAAAACACGATTTATTTTTTAACTTTTCAGTTTATTTGATGATTATGTGAAATTTTCTCTTAAAATCATCGTCATTTTAACATTATTTTTTAGTGGATTTTTTTATTTTATTTGCTCATATTTATTTATAATTTTGTTTGTTCGCAATAAAGCGCAGTAGCTTTGTCAAAATGCTCAGTAATCTGCTTACTTGGTTTTTTATCAAGTAAACTCACAATGACAATCATAAGTGAAGCCAACAAAAAGCCGGGAATCAAGGCATAAAGTCCAAACCATTGAAATTGAACCCAAACTAAAACAGTAATGGCTCCAGTTAGCATACCTGCTAATGCGCCATTTCGTGTCATACGTGACCAAAACACAGAAAATATGACAATTGGACCAAAAGAAGCCCCAAACCCTGCCCACGCATGGCTGACTAAATTAAGGACATTTTCATCAAGCGTAACGGCTAACAATATCGCAATAACTGCGACAGATAATACTAATATTCGACTAACCCAAACTAATTCACTTTGTTTAGCATTCGGTCTGATAAAAACACGATAAAAATCTTCGGTTAATGCGCTCGAACAGACTAACAATTGACAGCTTAATGTGCTCATAATGGCAGCTAAGATTGCTGCAAGTAAAATGCCGGCAATCCACGGATCAAATAATAGTTTAGAAAGTTCAATAAAAATACGTTCATTATTATCACCGGCTACAAGCGCATAAACGGCTGGATTATTGGCAAAATAAGCAATACCAAAAAAGCCGACGGTAATTGCGCCGACTAAACATAAAATCATCCATGTCATGCTGATTTTACGGGCATTTTTCATAACGCTTGCGGAATCTGCCGCCATAAATCTGACTAAAATATGGGGTTGACCAAAATATCCTAGTCCCCAAGCCAGTAATGAAATAATGGCAATTACATTCATATTAGCGAATATATTCGTATAATCAGCATTTAACTTATGAATATTTGCAATCGCATCTGTAAAACCCCCAGCATTAATAATCACCATGATTGGCGTTAAAATAAGGGCAAACATCATTAAACTTGCTTGAATCGTATCAGTCCAACTGATCGCTAGAAATCCACCAATAAACGTATAAAGAATGGTAACCCCTGCGCCTACAAAAATTGCCCATCCATAACTCATTCCAAATGTACTTACAAATAGTTCCGCACTTGCAACAATGCCTGACGCACAATATAAAGTAAAAAAAATCAAGATAATAACAGCGGAAATAACACGTAATAATGAACTGTTATCATTAAAGCGACGAGAGAAATAATCTGGCAACGTTAACGCATTATGATTAATTTCAGTAAACACTCTTAATCGACCAGCAATAAGTAACCAATTAGCATAAGCACCGATAATAAGCCCTATCGCAATCCAACTTTGTGAAATACCTGCAACAAAAACCGCTCCTGGCAGTCCCATTAAAAGCCAACCACTCATATCAGATGCGCCGGCCGATAACGCCGTAACAACACTACCAATACGGCGCCCACCTAAAATGTAATCACCAAAATTGCGTGTTGCTAAAAAAGCAAATAAGCCAATAGCAATCATGCCAATTAAATAAATAGCAAAGGTAACAATCATAGGTAAGGACATGCCGAAAAGCCTATATAAAAAGAAAATAAGTCGGCTAGCTTATCATAAAAGTTGCATGCTAAAAAGTAATCTAATGCCGATATAACTAAAAATTATTACAGCAATGATTTGTTTAGATTTCTATTCACAATAGTGTAATGATTCTATACAGCAGAAATAAAGATAAAAATAGGGTATAATATCGGCAATTTTTAATTGAACAGTTTATCAATGTGAAGCAGTCCACTCGAATTAAAATTCTTGAGCGTTTAAAAGATCATATTAAAGATCCAACGACCGAGCTTGTCTACCAAACCCCATTTGAATTATTGATTGCTGTCGTCCTTTCGGCACAAGCAACCGATGTGAGCGTCAATAAAGCAACAAAACCGCTATTTGCAATTGCCAATACACCGGAGCAAATTTTAGCGCTCGGTGTAGATAAACTTAAAACCTATATTCGAACAATTGGTCTTTATAATACTAAAGCCGAAAATATTATCAAAACATGTCAAATTTTGGTGGATAAGTATCAAAGCCGAGTCCCTGAAAATTTTGAGCAATTAATCGCCTTACCGGGTGTTGGGCGAAAAACAGCAAATGTTATTTTAAATACCGCTTTTGGCTGGCCAACAATTGCAGTCGATACGCATATTTTTCGTGTTTGTAATCGCACAAAATTTGCTCCCGGCAAAACTGTTGAGGCAGTCGAAGAAAAATTATTAAAAGTCGTTCCTTTTGAATATAAAATAAACTGTCATCATTGGCTAATTCTACATGGTCGTTATACCTGTATAGCCCGTAAACCTCGCTGTGGGTCTTGTGTGATTGAAGATCTTTGTGAATATAAAGATAAAGTTTACCCAGGTGAATAAAATATGGCAGAAAAATTTCATTTAAATCGCGCTGATATTCAGCTATTTAAGCAAAGTATTGGTAAAACAAAAAAATTGCAACAAGATACGGTAATTCATAAACCGCAAAAACGATCGCTAAAAGTCACTGAAAAACAAAAATTTGTGCACGAAAAAATCAATAATGAATTTTATTTTTCCGATGACTATCAACCTTTGTTACAAGAAGATCCGATTAGGTATAGCCGCGAAGATGCCGATGCAAACGAGATTAAAAAATTGCGTCGTGGTTTTTATGAGCCACAGCTTTTTTTAGACTTGCATGGACTCACGCAACTTCAAGCTAAAAAAGAAATTGCTGCTTTAATTGCGACTTGTTTGCAAGAGGGGTTAGCTTGTGCCTCAATTATGTACGGGCATGGTAAAAATATTCTTAAGAAACAAACACCGATGTGGCTTGCCCAACATCCTAATGTGATTTGTTTTCATCAAGCCCCCAAAGAATTTGGGGGAGCGGCTGCTTTATTAGTTTTATTTGAACTAGATGATAAACATCATCATTACAGATAAAGGTTCGCCTTAACGAGAAAGTATGGATAAAAATGTTTGATAAACACAAAAAAGCCAACCTAGTTAGACTAAGTTGGCAAACATTGGAAGCAATGTGAGCAATGTCATACCTTATCAGATATCGTAAGCTCTCTGATAAAGCATGATTTAATGATAATAATTCTCATTTTTAATTGCAACAATTATTTGTTTATTTTTTAAATATTTACACTTTATCTTTCATAAAAGGTCTCGACACCTTCTTCATCACTCTCATCCCAATCGTCAAACTCATCATCTTCAAGCGCCTCTTCAATAGCTTGTTGATGATAATCATCCCATTTAAATTCCACTTTTTCGGATGATTGTGTTTCTTGCTCTGCTTCACGAGGGTGTAAATCGATATATTCCATTAAATTCCAGCATAACTCTTTAACACCTTCGCCATTAACTGCTGAAATAAGATAATATTTATCTTGCCAATCTAAAGCTTGTGCAATTTGCTCAGCAATTTTGGTACTTTCTTCAAGCCCTAGCACATCAATTTTATTAAAAACTAATAAACGAGGTTTATTCGCTAACTTTTCACTATAGTTATGAAGTTCTTGAATAATGATCTTTGCATTTTCGACAGGATCGCTACCATCAATCGGCGCAATATCAATTAAGTGCACAAGAATACGACAGCGTTCTAAATGCTTCAAAAATCGAATCCCTAATCCGGCACCTTCGGATGCACCTTCAATCAATCCAGGAATATCAGCAATAACAAAACTCTGCTCATTGCCCATTCTTACAACCCCTAGACTAGGAATTAATGTTGTAAAAGGATAATCGGCAACTTTGGGTCTTGCCGCCGATACTGAACGAATAAACGTTGATTTACCCGCATTTGGCAAGCCAAGCATACCCACATCAGCCAACAAGAGTAATTCTAAAAGTACATCCCGCTTTTCGCCAGGGGTTCCATCCGTTTTTTGACGAGGTGCTCGATTGACAGACGATTTAAATCTGGCATTACCCAACCCATGATACCCCCCTTTTGCCACCAAAACTTTTTGCAAGTTATGCGTTAAATCGCCAATAAGTTCACCTGTGAATTTATCGGTGATCCGTGTGCCAACGGGTACTTTTACCGTAATATCCGCGCCGCGTTTACCGGTGCAATCCGATCCTTGTCCGTTTTTGCCACGCTCAGCGCGATAATTTTTTTCAAATTGGAAATCGACAAGCGTATTAAGATTCTCATCAGCAATAAAAAAAACATCACCACCATCACCACCATCACCCCCATCTGGGCCGCCTTTAGGAATATATTTTTCACGGCGAAATCCAACACATCCATTACCACCATCACCGGCTTCTACTCGGATTGAAGCTTCATCAACAAATTTCATTATTCTTCCTCTTTTTCCGGTTAATTAGCCATCCTTCTCGTGGATGCCATATATAATGTCCAATAGTCGCAAACATAGCGCCAGCAACTACCGACAATGCACCAATATAGCCTAATATATTTAAATGTTGCATTGCAAACTGTTCAGGCCAAATAATGGCAAATAAATCTGAAAAAATTAATGCAAAAAGTGGTGTTAACGTTGTTAAAGCACTCACTTGTGCCGCTTGCCAATGTTCCATCGCCATAACAAGCGCGCCATAAGCGATGAGGGTATTTAAACCACAAAAAATAATCGCAAACAATTGGCTACTATTGGCATTTAAAAATTTAGCTGGCGAAATAAATGGCAATAAAAAAATCGCGCATATTATATAAACCAACCAAAGTATTTGTACTGAGCTTAGTTTTTGCAATAATATTTTTTGTGCAACGGCATAACATGCCCACGATATCGATGCCATAACACCTAACCAAACACCTAAACCATAAGTCGACATATGGGTAAATAGCTCAACAATATTTCTATTAAAAAATAAAATTAATCCTAATAATAAGATACTAATACCTATAATCTGCGTTGGTCGCATTGTTTCTTTAAAAATAAATACACTTGCAATTAAAAATATCACAATTCCTGTTTGTGCTATAACTTGACCTGTAGTTGCTGATAAAAATTGCATGGCGCACGCAAACAACGCAAAATTGCCACCTAAACCTAATCCAGCAATCATTAGAGTGATAAATCGACGACGTTTTTTAAAGAGCGCTAAATTAGGAAAATTCTTTCTATAAGCAAGCCATATACTCAGCCCAATCGCAGAAATGGTTAATCTTGACCAAGCCAATGTATAAGGATCAATGACAACTAAGGCATATTTCAAGGCAATAGGAACTAGTCCCCACATTACAGCGGTTAACATTGCCAAAAGAAAGCCTAATTTAACATTTTGTTGTTTTATCATGTGATTAAACTACGTATTTATTATAAGTATTTATTATGGATATTTATTGATAAATAAGGTATTTGTTAAGAAACGAAAAAAGCCCCACAAAACTTGTGAGGCTTCTTGAACACTAAACCATCTAAACTAGCTATTAGCAACTACACTAACATAACGACGATTTTTAGGTCCTTTAACTTCAAATTTAACTTGCCCATCAATTAAAGCAAATAGAGTATGGTCACGACCACAACCTACGTTAATGCCTGGGTGGAATTGTGTTCCACGTTGACGAACTAAAATATTACCAGCAAGAACTTCTTGACTACCGTAACGTTTAACACCTAAACGTTTACTCTGGGAATCACGACCATTACGTGATGAACCACCAGCCTTCTTATGTGCCATTGTTCGATACTCCTATTTATTAAGCGATTGAAGTGATCTTCACATCAGTAAACCACTGACGGTGACCTTGTTGTTTACGGTAATGTTTACGACGACGGAATTTTACAATTTTAACCTTATCGCCACGACCATGTTCAACAACTTCTGCTTTAATTGTTGCACCTTCAACAAACGGAGCACCAACTTTGATGTCTTCACCATTTGCTACCATTAAAATTTTATCGAAAACAACTTGTGCACCGGTTTCGATTTCTAATTTTTCCAAGCGAACGACTTGTCCTTCGCTAACTCGGTGTTGTTTACCACCACTTTGGAAAACTGCGTACATACTTAACTCCGCAATAAAAACAGACAATTACTGATTCAATATGTCTGAGTTGATTAATCATATAGGGTGCGAATTTTACGCAAAAATAGTTATAGTTGCAAGTACTGTTTAAGAAAAGATCATAAAAAAATAAAATGATCTCTTTGCTTTTCGTTACTGTTTGATTACCGCTTGTTATTTTTCATTTTTAGTTATCGCTTAAATAAACAAGATCATACAAGTAAAACTGTAATTTTTTAAACGTAATAGTACAAAATCAGAAATGCAAAAAATAAAGCGCACAGCCAAAAATTTAACCAATAAATAATGTCGAGATTATGTTAATTAATGAATAATAGCCTGTAAACGTATATTCACATTTGCTTAAATAAATGTAAAATATAAGCTATTTTTTGCTATCAACGAGTTTAAGTCTGTGGGACAGTCATCATTTTGGTATAGCATCGTCGCGTCGGCAAAGATCCCGAATTATTTTATTGAATATTTTCCACTTATTTTAGTTTGCCTCTTACTTCTTATTGCCATTTTCCTTTTTTTATTCAGTAAATTACGTATGGATGTGATTGCCCTACTTATCATTATGGCAATTTCGCTTACTGGTATTTTAACGCCTGCCGAGGTATTAGCTGGTTTTGGTGATCCTAACATCGTTTTAATCGCATTGTTATTCGTGATTGGTGAGTGTTTAGTTAGAACAGGCGTATCATTTAAGATTAGTGAATATATTCTTAAAGTCGCCGGTAAAAATGATATCCGCATAATTACCTTTATCATGCTTGGTGTTGCTTTATTAGGATCGGTGATGAGTTCGACGGGAGTGGTTGCAATTTTTATTCCCGTTGTTATCAGCATTGCAAATCATACAGGCATTCACGTAAAAAAATTAATGATGCCACTTTGTATAGCCGCGCTCATAAGCGGTATGATGACTTTAGTTGCAACAGCACCAAATCTTGTCGTCAATAGTGAATTAAATCGCGCCTCGTTAGACGAATTTAAATTTTTTTCCATTACCCCAATTGGACTTGGCGTTTTATTTGTTGGTATTATTTATACAGTATTAACACGTAATTGGTTACTCACGTCAGCACAACAGCAACAAACCCAATCTGTATCAAATAGACGCAAAATCACTGATTTAATCCGCGATTATAAATTAATTGGACGTGCACATCGAGCACAGATCTTAATGGGATCACCATTTATTGGTCGAACGATCGACGGCTTACACCTACGTAGCCAACATGGCGTAAATGTCATTGGCATTGAACGATGGCGTAAATTTCGTAAAGTGTTAATTCCCGTACGTGGCTCTACCGAATTTCGAGAAAATGATATTTTACTATTAGATATGTCACACTCAGACGCCGACTACCGCGAATTTATTACCGAAAATAGCCTAGAGCCAAAAATTTTACGTGGTGAATATTTCTCGGATGAAGTCAAAGAAGTCGGCATGGCAGAAGTCGCAATATTACCTGAATCTCGCTTATGTGGTAAAACGCTTAACGAAATTGATTTTCGTGGCAAATATCAATTAACAGTTATCGGTATTTGGCGAAATCATGCTCCTGTTGATGCAACAAATTTATTCCAAGAAAAATTAGTAATGGGCGATACCTTATTAGTTTGTGGTGACTGGGCATCAATCCAAAAATTACAAACCCGCACAAATGATTTTGTCGTGCTAGATTACCCTGCTGATATAGATGATATTGCACCAGCAAGTTCGCAAGCCTTAGCGGCATTAATCAATCTTGCCATCATGATTATCTTAATGGTGACAGGTATTGTCCCTAACGTCATTGCCGCTCTTATTGCCTGTCTGTTAATGGGAATAACACGGTGCATTGATATGAATAGCGCCTATAAATCTATTCATTGGCCAAGTTTGGTATTAATTATCGGTATGATGCCTTTTGCTCTAGCTCTCACAAAAACAGGCGGCATCGCCCTTATTTCAAGTGGTTTAGAAAACTATTTACAAGATCTTAGCCCAAGACTGGTATTAATGTTTGTTTTTTTACTTTGTTCAACAGTTGGACTTTTTATTACAAACACAGCAACCGCCATTTTAATTGCTCCCATTGCTATTGAGCTTGCGACAAAATTTGGTTATTCTCCTTATCCTTTTGCCATGACCGTTGCCATCGCAACTTCAGCATCATTTATTACGCCAGTCTCGTCTCCGATAAAAACCATGGTTGTTGCGCCAGGTGGATACAGTTTCAGTGACTTTGTTAAAATTGGTGTTCCATTAACTTTTCTGGTGATGGCGGTCGATGTCGCCTTAGTACCACTTTTCTTTCCATTTTAAAAAAAGAAAGAAGATAACTTTATAAAGTGACAGACAAATTAGGACTTATTTATGAAAATTATTTTTGCAGGCACGCCCGATTTTGCTGCCAAACATTTACAAGCGTTAATCGAATCAAAACATGAAGTGATCGCAGTATTTACACAACCGGATCGCCCTGCTGGACGTGGTAATAAACTTACGGCGAGCCCTGTCAAAAATTTAGCTTTAGCGCATGACATACCGATATATCAACCCGCGACCTTAAAAACACTTGAAAATCAGCAAATTATTCATGATCTTAATGCCGACATAATGATTGTTGTCGCTTATGGATTAATCTTACCGCAAGCCGTACTTGATGCACCTAAATTAGGCTGCTTAAATGTGCATGGCTCACTCTTACCAAAATGGCGAGGTGCAGCGCCAATACAACGCGCTTGCTTAGCTGGCGATCATGAAACAGGCATCACGATAATGCAAATGGATGCGGGATTAGATACCGGTGACATGTTATATAAACTAGCCTGCCCTATCGAATCAAATGATACCAGCGCTTCATTATACGAAAAATTAGCCCTACTAGGTCCAAAAGCATTATTAACAACCCTAACATTAATTGAACAAGGCGAAATACATCCACAAAAGCAAATGCCGACACTTGCCACTTACGCCGATAAATTATCTAAACAAGAAGCCAAACTGGATTGGAACTTACCCACCGCACAGTTAGAGCGCAGCATACGTGCTTTTAATCCATGGCCAGTGAGTTATTTTAATATTCAAGGAGAACCGATAAAAGTCTGGCAAGCAAACACAGCACTAAACCCCCATCATCTGCCAGCAGGTACTATCTTAAATGCCGATAAAAATGGCATCACCATTGCAACCGCTGACGGCGCCTTAAATATGACCCAGTTACAACCTGCTGGCAAAAAAGCCATGTCAGCGCAAGATCTACTTAATTCACGTCAAGATTGGTTTATTGTGGGTAATAAGCTAGAGGATAATTAATAATAAAATTGGAAAATAATTTTTACTAAAAGTATACAATCTAAATAAATTATTTGCTTTACATTCATTATCATTGTATTTTTCCATATAAATCAACTTAATTAAGTTGATTAAATTATAATAGGAAAGGAAATAATATAATGATTCAACTGCATTTTATCTGCTTTAATGCAGATTTAATTTATAATTTGTATAAAGAAAACATTTTTTTACTATTTAGCAACAAACTTCCTTCTAAAATGCATGCTTTGACGTTTACAACCGTTGATTTTAATCATCAAATCCTAGGAGTAAACTAATGAGCGCATGCAACGTCTGTCAATCAAAAGGATTACCTATCTATCCGGTGCGTTATGCTGTTGCACCAAGCAACATGCATAATAGCCTACCTGATTGGGTAAAAAAAGAAAATCTCCCTAAGCTAAGTGAATACAGCAAATATACCTTAAGAGCCATGCGCGCGGGTTACCTTTATTTGTTAAGCCACTATAACAATGAAGAAAACCTAACCCTATCGGTTTATCGTGTCGATGAGGAAGGCGGATTTTGGCAGCAAGACTTAACCCGCGATGTTGCTGCAATGGAGTATGGTCAACATTTATTAACGAGTCAAGTTTATTGCCCTTTAGCGCCCATAGCGCCCCTATGTGGCAGTAAAAACCATCAACCACATAATATTCAATTTATCACACTGCCAAGAGCCGAGGAATGTGAAACCGCGTGGCTTGCCTTTAGTGAGCACCGCTGGAGTTTTACGACTTTATATCAATATTTAAATGACCCGATGCTGCGTAATTTACGTATGCAAATCATTCAACCAAAGCAATGGTTAGCGTATCAAACCGGTCAAGAAAACGTAGCCGTTGCCAATGAACAAAACCTATCTGCTGTGATGGAGATGAGTTTAACGGAGCCGTTTAATCATTTAAACAATCGATACCCGTATATTTTTCCCTATGTTTATGATGAAGCACTCAATGCACAGCAAGAACGCTTTAAGCAGCCTATTTCAGCGACCAGTCATCAAGAAGGCAAAGCCTTTACCTATCATCGTGAACGAATGACAAGTCGAGCTACCTTAACCCCCTGGGGCAAAACCAGAGGTGAAAAGTTTGATAGGTCGACAAGTTCATCTTATGTGCATTACTTGGCAAGCAAAATGGCACAAGGTGAGCGTAATGATGGCGGTAAAGTGCCGATGATGGTTGCTGTGATGGATAGTATCGGTATTACTGCTGAATTAAGTCATTGGAGTAATAGCGCTATCCATGCATTAAAAACGGTGCTAGATGAACGCCAATGGCAAAATGCAAGCTGTAGCAGTATTTCGCTATTAGAAGAGACGGTTAAAGAGCGGGAATATGCCAAAAGAGAAAAGGATTATACAAATTTTGTCTATAAGAAAAATCAGCAATTTATCAATAAAGCTAAAAATTTCGAGTCCGCCATGGAGGCAGCGAGCAGGGACTCCGACGCACAAGTAAGTATTTTGATGCCTCGTCCAAAAACGGGCTCCGACAGTTTATTAGCATTTCGCATTGATACTATTTTACGTGCTGAAAAAGAAAGTCACTATTTAACAAACAATGCCGAAAAAAGAGAAAGGTATGCGGATTTAACGCGTAGTGCTCGTCGTTTGATGAATTATATCACCTATCATTATAGATATAAATATTTAACGGATGGGGCTCATCTTTCCCTACTAAAGCGCATTCACTCACTCAAGGGACATGAAAGCATTGACGAATTAAAGTCACTGAAACAACAAGTCGATACCTTGTGGACACATTATCATACGCAAGCTGAGGCTTATCAAATTAGGTGGACTAAAAAGAATACGGACGTGAAAGTCGATAAAGAATGGGAAAAATATAAACACTGTTTAAACGTTGATTATTATGAAAACTACAAACACGATTATGCGACGTTTTTAAATAAGTGTGATAGCTATATGAGTGCCTTAATTGAAGATACCTTAGCGTGGGTCAATTGCTCGACGTTAGCCATCCGTCATCCTCTATCCTTAGCGGCGGATGATATGGCACGTGATAGTCGTCATTATCGGGGATTTGCGAATGACATTTTAATGACACTTGGCATGCGAATTGATGAGCCGTCTATTAATGACTTTATGCTTAAGTTGGTTGAAGATAACACCTTAAATGGGCACAATATTTTATGGTCAGCCGTATTTGCAGACAAAGACATTGATAAGGCAACGCAACGCCGTGTTGTGACCCTTTTATTATCGTTAGATAAAACGACATCATTTAACACGATGACGTATAGCGATTTACTTGATAAGTTAGAAACGGTATTGGTTTTTGCAGAAGATGACTCACCCAATCGGGAATTAATTGTTCATTTATCGACTGAAATTGAACAATTAAAAGATTCGATATTTTCTGAAAGTGAGACGCATTATGTGACAGATACCGGCCAAGCGATGCTGAGTTTTGTCGATAGTCAACGGGGGGAGAGCCATACTATAGACCCAAGCTCACCCATTACCGCGGCACATATCAACAATGTTAAAGCCAGTTACCCTTCTTACCTCATGGTATTATTACGTTATCTCCTAAAAATTGAGGGCAATGTCTCCTCTGAATTTGCCCGTGCATGGTTAATTTTATCGCTGCCACGTGGGCTTAGGCGAGATACTATCATCACGCTGTTACAAGGTTACGATAAGATTAACCCCCAACTTATTATGGCCATAAAAAGCAATGTTAATTTAACGGCTCAAAAAATAGGGAGAGGATACCAAGCGGTTACCGATATCACCCGAAACGTGTTAGCGGCTAAACATGCTAATAGTACGGTGGTTTATGGATTACTGGCACTGCAAATCTATCATCTTTTTCAACTGATGAATGATGACAGTTTAAAGACTCACAAACAACAAAATGAAATCAATGCCCAGCTTGCGGTGGCAGGCTCGGCGGCGTTATCGCTCAGTTTACGCTTAGCGACGGATTATTCAACACGTTTTAGGGTGAGCGAGAGTGTATTAAGTAAAGTGAAATTTGGTGGCAATATTTTTGGTTTTATCTCGGGACTGGCACAAATTGGGGTGATGTGGGGGCAAGATAGCAGCCAAAAAACAGGTGGTGAAAAATTCATTTATCGTATGTCTCTTGCTAATCAAGCGATTAGTACTGCTGATTTATTTTTTAAGATGAGAAATACCAGTCTTGTCGAGTTTTTAAAGACGTATGGTAATGTAGTCATTAGTTTAATACGAAATAATATCATTCGGTTTATCACAATTGCGGTTTTTGGCTCATTAATTCAACTTGTTCTTATCTTTTTAAACCCGTGGGTAGCATTAGGATTATTTGTGATTGAACTGCTCTTTGCGCTCTTTAAAGATGATGAAATTGAACATTGGTTAAAGCGTTGTTATTTTGGTCTATATCAACACGACCACCGCGCCTATTGGAAGAAAAAAAGTTATAAAACCCAGACTGAAGAAACGGATGCGTTAAAAGCCATATTTGAAAAATATGAGCAAGAACTTAATACGTATTACCAAGAGCAAGAAGAAAAAAGGCAAGCCGAGGAGAGCAAGAGAATACAAGATGAGTTCGCGCCTTATCTACTTAATTGGCCTGCAAAATTACAAAGTCTTGGTCCACTTAATTAATATAAGGAATACTATGCCATACGCTAAATTTAATGATGATGATAAATGTTATAGCAGTAAAGAGGAGTTATTTAAAGAGACGGGGATCCAAATTGAGGACCCAACATTACCACCTAAAAAACTGGTCAAACTAAAAGGGATCCTTTCAGAGTTTAAAGCTATTGCTTGCCAAGCACCGTTATTCGATCGTGCATTTTTAACCGAAAAGCAAAAACAAAAACGTAAACGGCAATGGCAACGCAGTGCTAAAGTGGCCATGTTAACCGGTAATACAACGGGGGCATTAGCCGCGCTTAATCATACCGATGATAACGATGATCGTTATGATTATATCCCCGCCATATATTTCACGGCAAAACTGAATGATGACATTAATTTAAAAGGTTGGCTGGGTTTTTACCATTTTCATGATGGTGATGAGGTTGAAGTGGTTGCCGAAAAACACGACGATCATTACGAAGCCTATGCAATGCTAAAACCGAGTGAACAAATTATTTCGATTATGCCCCCTTGCAATGGCGGGCGTTGGCGATTATTGCAGGTTTTTATCCCTTCTTATTTTGTCTTTTATGTTTTGTTTTCTTTATTTGTGACGCTACCTTTTGAGTTTACACTAGAAAATTTAATTGATTCATTTGCTGCAATGGGATTAATGCTAGGGGCTGCAGGTATTTATCTTTATAGATATTATAGAAATAGTTTTGCGTTATTTGCTGAACGAATTTTTACGACATTGGGTTGGCAAAATCCGAAAAGCATTAATTTACGAAAAATGACCCGCAAGCATATTGATGAATTACTAAAAGCGGGTAAATATCCATTAAAGTGGGAGCCAAGTAAATATGCGTTCACCTTACCAGCAAAAAACTTTTTACGCTCCGAGCCCGGTCTTTTTTATTATCAGCTTGATGTTGTCTTTGGTAAGAAAAAATCAAAAATTAAAAAATAACCCCTGGGTGGCGTTAGGATTATTTGTAATTGAGCTGCTCATTGCGTTCTTTAAAGATGATGAAATTGAACATTGGTTAAAGCGTTGTTATTTTGGCCTATATCAACACGACCACCGCGCCTATTGGAAGAAAAAAAGTTATAAAACCCAGACTGAAGAAACGGATGCGTTAAAAGCCATATTTGAAAAATATGAGCAAGAACTTAATGCGTATTACCAAGAGCAAGAAGAAAAAAGGCAAGCCGAGGAGAGCAAGAGAATACAAGATGAGTTCACGCCTGATCTACTTAATTGGCCTGCACAATTACAAAGTCTTGGTCCACTTAATTAATATAAGGAATACTATGCCATACGCTAAATTTAATGATGATGATAAATGTTATGAAAATAAAGAAGAGTTATTTAAAGAGACGGGGATCCAAATTGAGAACCCAACATTACCAGCCAAAAAACTGGTCAAACTAAAAGGGGTCCTTTCGGAGTTTAAAGCTATTTCATGTAATGCGCCCTTACTTGATGGCGCTTATTTAACGCCGGAACAAAAACAAAAACAAAAACGGCAATGGCAACGCAGTGCTAAAGTGGCCATGTTAACCGGTAATACAACAGGAGCATTAGCTGCGCTTAATCATACCGATGATGACGATGATCTCTATAATTATATCCCTGCCTTATATTTTACGGCAAAACTGAATGATGACGTTAATTTAAAAGGTTGGCTAGGGTTTTACCAGTTTCATGATGGTGATGAGGTTGAAGTGGTTGCCGAAAAACACGACGATCATTACGAAGCCTATGCAATGTTAAAACCGAGTGAACAAATTATTTCGATTATTCCGCCTTGCAATGGCGGGCGTTGGCGATTATTACAACTTTTTGTCCCACCTTATTTTGTCTTTTATGTTTTGTTTTCTTTATTTGTGACGTTACCTTTTGAGTTTACACTAGAAGAGTTAATTGATTCATTTGCTGCAATGGGATTGATGTTCGGGGCTGCGGGTATATATGCATATTTAGGTTTTAGAAATAGTTTTACGTTATTTGCTGAACGAATTTTTACGACATTGGGTTGGCAAAATCCGAAAAGTATTAATTTACGAAAAATGACCCGCAAGCATATTGATGAATTACTAAAAGCGGGTAAATATCCATTAAAGTGGGATCCGAGTAAATATGTCTTTACCTTACCGGCAAAAAGTGCTTTACGTTCAGAGCTTGGGATTTTCTATTATCAGCTTGATGTTGTCTTTGGTAAGAAAAAATCAAAAACTAAAAAATAACCCCCTGGGTGGCATTAGGATTATTTGTGATTGAGCTGCTCTTTGCGCTCTTTAAAGATGATGAAATTGAACATTGGTTAAAGCGTTGTTATTTTGGTCTATATCAACACGACCACCGCGCCTATTGGAAGAAAAAAAGTTATAAAACCCAGACTGAAGAAACGGATGCGTTAAAAGCCATATTTGAAAAATATGAGCAAGAACTTAATACGTATTACCAAGAGCAAGAAGAAAAAAGGCAAGCCGAGGAGAGCAAGAGAATACAAGATGAGTTCGCGCCTTATCTACTTAATTGGCCTGCAAAATTACAAAGTCTTGGTCCACTTAATTAATATAAGGAATACTATGCCATACGCTAAATTTAATGATGATGATAAATGTTATGAAAATAAAGAAGAGTTATTTAAAGAGACGGGGATCCAAATTGAGAACCCAACATTACCAGCCAAAAAACTGGTCAAACTAAAAGGGGTCCTTTCGGAGTTTAAAGCTATTTCATGTAATGCACCCTTACTTGATGGCGCTTATTTAACGCCGGAACAAAAACAAAAACAAAAACGGCAATGGCGACGCAGTGCTAAAGTGGCCATGTTAACCGGTAATACAACAGGAGCATTAGCTGCGCTTAATCATACCGATGATGACGATGATCTCTATAATTATATCCCTGCCTTATATTTTACGGCAAAACTGAATGATGACGTTAATTTAAAAGGTTGGCTGGGTTTTTACCAGTTTCATGATGGTGATGAGGTTGAAGTGGTTGCTGAGCAACATGAAAATCATTATGAGGTTTATGCGATGTTAAAACCGAGTGAACAAATTATTTCGATTATTCCGCCTTGCAATGGCGGGCGTTGGCGATTATTGCAACTTGTTATCCCACCTTATTTTGTATTTTATGTTTTATTTTCTTTATTTGTGACGTTACCTTTTGAGTTTACACTAGAAAATTTAATTGATTCATTTGCTGCAATGGGATTAATGCTAGGGGCTGCGGGTATATATGCTTATCGAGCCTTTAGGAATAGTTTTGCGTTATTTGCTGAACGAATTTTTACGACATTGGGTTGGCAAAATCCGAAAAGTATTAATTTACGAAAAATGACCCGCAAGCATATTGATGAATTACTAAAAGCGGGTAAATATCCATCAAAGTGGGAGCCAAGTAAATATGCGTTCACCTTACCAGCAAAAAACTTTTTACGCTCCGAGCCCGGTCTTTTTTATTATCAGTTTGATGTTGTCTTTGGTAAGAAAAAATCAAAAACTAAAAAATAACCCCGTGGGTGGCGTTAGGATTATTTGTGATTGAGCTGCTCTTTGCGCTCTTTAAAGATGATGAAATTGAACATTGGTTAAAGCGTTGTTATTTTGGCCTATATCAACACGACTATCCCGCCTATTGGAAGAAAAAAGGCAAGCCGAGGAGACCAAGAGAATACAAGATGAATTCGCGCCTTATCTATTTAATTGGCCTGCACAATTACAAAGTCTTGGTCCACTTAATTAATATAAGGAATACTATGCCATACGCTAATTTTAATGATGATGAATGCTATAGCAATAAAGAGAAGTTATTTACAGAAACAGGAGCAACATTATCGAACCTAATTTATCGATTAAAAACTTAACTAAAATAATAGGGACGTTATCCGAATTTAAGGCATTATGTGACTTATACTAATTATTTAATCATCCCGCAGGTACAATCTTAAAAACCATCAATATAAGTTCTGCTTAATTCACGCCAAAATCAGTTTATTGTGAATAATAAATTAAAGTAAAATGAATTGATACTAAAAAGTTAGAAGCCACCTTGAATAAAACTTGGTTATTACTTCGCTTATAACAATTTTTATGAAGATAAAGGAATAACATTATGCAGCGTTTAGTCCGTGAATTATTTAATATAAATGATGCTGAAAAACAAACACAACTAACCGAATATCAACGCTTATTATCGTTAATTGCGCCTTATTTATCAGCTCGCGTTTTTTCGATTTTCGCAATACCGACGCTAATTGATAATGATAAATATATTGCATGGTATTCTAGTCTTGAAGGGCAGCCACAATTATTATCGGCGATACAAGATGAGCATCTTAAAAAGCAAATACAACAAAAGCTTGATAAGCGAATAGATGATCTTAATGCAAGTATTCAATCATCTGAACTGGCAGACGATGAATTAGTTAAAAAATGGTTACCGAGCCTTAAAAGTTTAGCTAATCAGTTTTATGTTATTAATAATGAACCTGTCATGGTTAACACTTTTTTACCGCCTGTGTTGCCAAAGACTGCATTTAATCCTGCTCCTCCATTACAAAAAAGCCTTTTTTGTCGCTTGTTACCCTTATTTTTAAGTTTAGCATTGTTGATTTTATTGGCATTATTAGCTTATTGGTATTTCTTCTATCGTCAAATAAAAACCTCAGAAACACCCGAAGTGATTGCAGCACTAATTGAAAAAGTTGAAGAGATACAAATAAAACCAGAAGAAATAACCATACCGGAAAAGGTCGAAAAGATAGAAGCGAAACCTGAAGAAACCATTACAACCATCGAGCCTGAAAAAATTCCAGAGCCTGCTCTTGAGCCTATTAAAATTGAACCGGAAAAAACAGTGGTAACACCACCTAAACCCGCCAAGGTTAAGAAAGCAGCGCCGAAAAAGCCTAAAGATCAAAAAACCGTGCCATCGTGTGGCTGTGGGTCACATTGATAAATGAGCTAAATATTGATAACTTTGGTAATATTGAGATAAATAATTAACGGATAAATAGATAATTATTATAATATAATTAAAACGGGCATTTTATGATATTGTCTAATATAAAAAAGCATAACTTCGATAAAAAACAGTTAAAAGAGCCACGTTATCGGGTAGCTAAGCTTGCGCAAACTGCGTTATTAAATGAGGTTTGTTTATCACCTAAACCAGGATTAGTCGATCTTATTAATAATGGTGCACATAACGATATGGATTTTTATACTTTTATCGTAAGTATTGAAGCCATTTCGCCCTGGTTAGATGTGTTTTATCTTTATGGACGAGATAATAGCCAGCAACCTTACCCATTATTTTTAACGGGACTAAGGCAAATAGGCATGGCTTGCGAAAATGCGATGTTTACAGCAACTAAAAACATTAATACGCATAAAGGGGCAATTTTTGCTTTTGGTTTAATTTTAGCAATAATTGGTCGATTAGAAGCAAAAAATAAGACCGTTAATTATCTTACCATTTGTGAACATGTCGCTAAAATGTGTGCAGGTCTTGTAAGGCAAGAGTTAGGAAATCAAAATAAGTCACATACTGCGGGTGAAAAATTATATCAAACTTATCAATTAAGCGGTGCGCGCGGTGAAGCGGAAAGTGGATATAAAACTGTTACTGAAATCGCCCTACCTGTTTTTTTTACATTATCTGCAAAAGGCCTTGATGACGAAACCATTTTATTACAAGTCATGTTGCATTTATTAGCTTATAACAATGACACAAATTTGGTTGCTCGCGGTGGTATTGAGGGTCTTTTGTTTGTGCAAAATCATGCTAAGCACCTTTTAGAGCAAGGTGGAATAATTCATTCTAATTGCATTTCGGATCTGATTGCCTTTGATCAGCTATTAATTAGCAAGCATTTAAGCCCCGGCGGTAGCGCTGATTTGATTGCTGTTACATGGTTTTTAGCGCAGTTTTTGCCTTATTGAAGGGCTGATAAAAAAGAATAAATTATTATTCTTTTTTGATGACTATTCACCAAGCTTTTTATAATGCCTTTCTGGTCGACCGACTTTACCATGATGAATTTCGATGGTTAATAATTGTGTTTGTACACAATATTCAAGATAACGACGCGCCGTTGTTTTACTGATACTCGTTTGACGAACAATCTCATCAACCGTCAATGGAAGATGATTATTCATAAATAAATCTTTTATTTTTTGAAGGGTAATATCTTCAATTCCTTTTGAGTGACGATTGGCATCGACAAAATCTTTCGTTTGTAAATTAAATAATTCGTCAATTCGCCGTTGATTAAGATGTTTTTGCATCCCTTGTCGGTAGATAAATAATTCAAAACGCGCTAAAGAATGTTTGAGTCTTTGATATGAAACTGGCTTAACAAGATAATCAAAAGCGCCAAAACGTATTGCTTTACTGCACGTTTCAATATCACTCGCGGCTGTGATAAAAATGACATAAGTTGGAATATTATTGAGAATAATATAGTCGAATAATTCAATGCCTAAACCATCAGGTAAGTAATTATCAAGTAATAGTAGATTAGGTTTGAGTTTATCTAACATCATTTTAGCATCGGCTAAATTAGAGGCGATGCCAACAACATTGACTTTTGCATTTCGTTGAATAAATTCAGTATTTAATTCGGCTAAAATAGGTTCATCTTCAACTATTAATACATTAACGGTGTTCATTTAGACTCTCCTTATTTATACGAATTTAGGGATAAAAACGGAAAAAATAGCGCCAGTTGGATTATTATGGTCAACAGTAATAAATCCGAGTGCTTTTTGTACATAAGTCGCGACAAGATATAAACCAATGCCATGATGTTTTGAATCTTGACTTGTAATGCCTTGTTGAAAAATAGAATCGTGTAATTTGGGATCAATACCACAACCATTGTCACTGACTTCAATGACAACCTCATGGGTTGCATCGCTTAAATAAAGATAGATCTCTTTACTTCCTTGTAGATTTTTTAGGCTGGCATTGAATGCATTATCAATTAAATTACCGATAATTGAGTTAAATTCTGTTTCAGACAATTTATTAGGAATGGACGACAGTTGGCAAGCAGGATCAAAGATCAAATTTAAGCCTAATTCGTGTGCTCTTGACCATTTACCAATTAATAAACCGCAGGTATTGGGATTTTTAATATTTTGGGTAATAAAATCAATACGTTCTTGATTAATCGTCGATTGCAAGGTAATAAAATCTTCGGCATCTCGATATCGTTTCATATATAACATGCCCGATAATGTTGCAAGCCAATTAAGATGTTCATGGCGTAATGTTCGTAGATTATCTGCATATTGTTGTATTTGTGAGAGTTGCGTTGATAATAGGCTGATTTCATCTTTATTGCGTAGGCTAATCACCCAACCAAGAATTTTATTATCACAAATCACACGTAAGCAATTAACGATGACAATTTTATCGTTTAAATAGCATATTTTATCGTGGTAATCTTGTTGCACTTTATCTATAAACAATTGGCTATTATGAATATAATGGCTAATATTTGTACCGGTGATCTTTTGTGTATTTTCTGTAATGGATAACATTTGCCTTGCCGCCTTATTGATATTCGTAATTTTATAATTTAGGTCAATGGCAATTAATCCTTCATAAATCGACTCCATAATGGCTTCTTGTTTTTTAACTAATAACGCGATTTCTTTCGGCTCTAAATTGAACATTTGTTTCTTAATAAAATAGGAAAAAATGAAAGAGAAAATAAACAATCCTAAAAAAATAATCACAAAAAAAGCAAATAATGGGATTAATTGATTTTGATGCTCTTTTTCGATGTAATTTAATAAATAACCTACTGAAATTAAGCCAATTACTTGTTTATTATCATCAAAAATAGGCGTTTTACCGCGTAATGAGTAACCTAATGACCCATCCCTTAAACTGATGATTGAATCACCATTTAAAACATCATCATTATCACCACCTTGCATAGGAACAAATAACGGTGCTTTACCACTATGATAGAGGCGCTCCCCTTTATTATTACCAAGTACAATAAAGCTAGCATCACTTTGTTGATATAAATAATCTAAAATTAATTTTATTTTATCATGATCTTTTTGCTGAATTGCTTTCGATAACTCAGGTATTACAGCAAACTCTTTGGCTTGAAGTAAGGCTTTTTCACCTATGTTTTTATATAAATTGCTTTCCATTGCATGCCAAATATAGCTATAAGAACATAAAATACCTACTGCACAAAACAAAGTTAACGCGATAAATAGTTTTTGTGAAAAGGAACGATAAAAGCAAAATTTACGCATAATATTGATATTATTATCGAATTTATGAATGATAAAAATTTTAACATTTAATTAAAATTAATAGAGCCTTTAAAACCATAAAAACCACAATTAAATAATGATGTATGTCACAAAAATGAACATTAGAATCTGCAAAGATGATATTTAATTTATTAGTATTATTTTTGGAGATTTTGCCATGGTAGAAAAAATATTAAAAACAGAAACGACAAAAGAAACAAAATTTTGGCCCTATGGGTGGTGGCGCTGGATGGATCAGTACAAGATAGGCGTGATACCTTTACCTTTTTTTATTCTCGCCGGAATATTAATTTTTACTGAATATTATGTCACGAATAAATTACCATCAGAAATCGTCGTCATGATCGTCACTTGTGCGTTTTTTGGATTTTTGTGTGGCGAAATTGGTAAAAGATTACCAATAATTGGTAAGATGGGCGCCGCAGCGATATGTGCTACCTTCATTCCGTCAGCCATGGTTTATTATGGCATATTGCCAAAGCCAATTGTTGAGGCAACAACAGTGTTTTATAACAGTACGCATATTTTGTACCTTTACATTTGTTGTATTATTGTAGGTAGTATTATGAGTATGGATAGACGCATGCTTATCCAAGGTTTTTTACGAATTTTTGCACCTATGTTAGCCGGTGAGATTGTCGGTATGATTATTGGTGTTGGAGTGGGTTATTTGCTGGGCTTATCGCCATTTCAAACTTTCTTCTTCTTAGTTTTACCGATTATGGCAGGTGGCGTGGGTGAAGGAGCAATACCACTTTCAATTGGTTACGCAACTATATTAGGTTTAAATCAAGGTGAAGTATTAGGTCAAGTATTACCCATTGTTATGTTAGGTAGCTTAACCGGTATTTTATGTGCGGGTATCTTAAATCGTATTGGTAAAGCTTACCCGCATTTAACCGGTAATGGACGTTTGCTCCCGCCATCGGATAAAGATAATAATTTTAAATCTAACGTTGTTGAAGAAATTAAATTCGATGTGACTAACCTTGCCTCAGGGGTTTTACTGGCTGCTATGCTTTATATGGTTGGTATGATTGGTCATAAACTTACCCAAATTCCTGCCCCTGTTGGAATGTTGTTTGCTGCCGTTTTTGTCAAATTAATTCACGGCGTTTCACCTAAAGTCATAAATGGCTCTCAAATTGTTTATAAGTTTTTCCAAACTTCTGTCACCTATCCTATTCTTTTTGCAGTTGGTGTTGCTATTACACCGTGGGACAAAATTATCGAAGCTTTCACAATCGTTAATTTAGTTGTCATTATTTGTACGGTTGTCAGCCTTGTCGTTACTGGGTTCTTTGTTTCTAAAAAATTAGGTATGTATCCCGTTGACGCCGCTGTTATTTCATGTTGCCAAAGTGGGCAAGGTGGAACTGGTGATGTCGCAATTTTAACCGCAGCAGAACGAATGGAGTTAATGCCTTTTGCGCAAATTGCGACTCGACTTGGTGGAGCAATTAATGTTTCAGTTTCTTTATTAATATTAGGAAATTTTTTAGTGTAATTGTGTGATGTTTTTAAATCACACATTAGTTGTTATTAGTTGTTAAATAAGTAAATTATTTAATTTTTAATCGGAAATTAATCATTCCGAAGTTATGAAAAGGAGTTAATATGAAACTTGTCAGTTATCTAATACTAGGTAAGCCGAGTTATGGAATTTTAATCAATGATGGCGTTATTGATCTCAAAAAACAACTCGGTGACAAGTATCCAGATTTAAAATCATTACTCAGTGATGAAAATGGACTACAGGCTGCTGCAAATTTGCAGCAGTTACCAGCAGATATTAAAGAAAAGGACATTACCTATTTACCAGTTATTCCAAACCCGAATAAAATTTTATGTGTAGGGATGAACTATGCCGAAAAGCGTAAAGAGTTTAATGAAACGATTGATGCGCCTACAATATTCATTCGTTTTGCCGATTCACAAACAGGGCATAATACGGGCGTCATTAAACCCTCAATCACAAACGAAATGGATTATGAAGGCGAACTTGCTGTAATTATCGGTAAAAAAGGTCGATACATTCCAAAAGAGAAAGCCTTAGATTATGTAGCGGGTTATAGCTGTTATATGGATGGTTCAGTTCGTGACTGGCAATTTACTTGGTTTACTGCCGGTAAAAACTGGCCTCGTACCGGGGCTTTTGGTCCTAATTTAACAACAACCGATGAAATCCCCGATCCTAAAATATTAAGTTTAAAAACCATCTTAAATGGGCAAGAAGTCCAATATGATGAAATAAAAAATTTAATTCGTTCAGTACCAGATTTAATTGCTTATATTTCGACATTTACTGAGCTTTCTGCTGGTGATGTGATTTTAACCGGCTCTCCTGGTGGCGTAGGTAAAAAACGTAATCCGCCTTTATTTATGAAAGAAGGGGATATTATTGAAGTGGAAATTAGTCATATCGGACGCTTAAAAAATACCATTGAGGCAGAAAAGAGGTAGGATATGAACAATCTTCTGGTTGAGTATCGAATTATCTATCTGCATAAAAACATATTGCTTAATCATGCAATATCTAATGATAAATTGCATAAAAACAAGATCATTAAACTTGAAGCTGACAAGCAAGCAATTATGGATTTATTAACGCAAGCAAATTTAAAATTGGATGAAACCGTTCAAGTTTTTATTGTTGCTGAAATTAATGATCGTATTATTGCTTGTGCCGGGCTCGATAATAATGTCATTAAATGCGTTGCAATTGAGGCAAGTTATCGTGGTGAACAATTAAGTTTAACCTTAATAAATCATGTGATTAATTATGCAAATGAGCAGGGATTTTTTCATTTATTTTTATATACAAAACCAGAAAATAGCAATTTCTTTAAAGGCTGCGGCTTTTATCCATTAATTAATGTCCCTAACCTCGTTACCTTTATGGAAAATACGCCTTCAGGCATTAAACGCTATTGCCAATCTTTAGTTGCAGAAACACCGAGTATCCCCCTTCCAAAGGCACCGAAAATAGCTGGCATTGTGATGAATGCAAATCCCTTTACTAAAGGGCATTTATATTTAGCCGAACAAGCCGCTATTACGATGGATATAGTACATATCTTTGTTGTGCAAGAAGAAGCCTCTTTATTTTCGTTTGCTGAACGATTGCAATTAGTTAAACAAGGCGTTGCGCATTTACCTAATGTTTTTGTTCATTCTAGCGCTTCTTATTTAGTCTCTAAAGCGACTTTCCCAACCTATTTTTTGAATAATCCGGAGCAAATAAATCAAGCTTATATGGCGGTTGATTTACTTATTTTTCGACAATATATTGCCCAAGCTTTACATATTAATTATCGATTTGTAGGCAGTGAACCAGCAAGTTTGGTTACACATACCTATAACGAATCGATGCAATATTGGTTAACTGATCCTAAAGTAAGTCAATCCCCCCCTTTAACCGTTGTTGAAATACCACGAGTAGAAATCAATGATATCGTTATTTCTGCCTCAAAGGTCAGGCAATTATTAGCAGTAAAAGATTATGCGGCTATACGCAATTTAGTGCCTGATTCAACATATCGATTTTTAGAAAATAAATTTATACAAGTAGGACATCAGTCATGAAAATTGAAAAACTTGCAACAGTTGGAACACTTGAATCGAGTGATCTTATGGTTAAAGTTGAACCTAATAATGGTATAGAAATTATTATTAATAGCGAAGTTGGTAAACAATTTGGTAAACAAATTGAATCTGTCGTTGCAAAAACGATCGATGAATTAGGTCTTACTGATGGGTTAATTATTGTTGATGATAAAGGTGCACTAGATTGTGCAATTCGGGCGCGTATTCAATGTGCAATTTTACGTGGTGCGGATATTGAAACATTGGATTGGAGTAAATTACTATGAAAAAATTACGTCGCAGTATGCTTTTTATTCCTGGCTCAAATGCAGCCATGTTATCAACTTCTTTTATTTATAAACCTGATTCAGTCATGTTTGATCTTGAAGATGCCGTCTCTTTAAAAGAAAAAGATTCAGCGCGTTTGATGGTTGCTCAAACGTTAAAACTACCTATTTATCGTGAAAATGGTATTGAAACCGTTGTTCGTATTAATGCACTCAATACGCCTTTTGGAGAACAAGATCTTGAAGCGGTTGTACGCGCTGGTGCTGAGGTGATCCGTTTACCGATGACAAATACCGCAGCTGATATTCAAGAATTAGAAAAACGCGTCGCCCGCATTGAACAAGAATGTGGTCGCGAGATCGGTAGCACCAAACTCATGGCAGCTATAGAATCAGCCGAAGGGGTAATAAATGCCGTTTCAATTGCAACTTCGTCAAAACGTTTAATGGGGATCGCGTTAGCAGCGTTTGACTATTTAGTTGATATGCAAACTGAGCGGGGTGATGGCACGGAACTATTTTATGCTCGATGTGCTGTTCTTCATGCGGCAAGGCTTGCCAAAATTGATGCGTTTGATGTCGTTTATTCAAATGTTAATGATGACGAAGGGTTTTTAAAAGAGGTCTATCTTGCTAAAAAATTAGGCTTTAATGGCAAATCCCTGATTAACCCACGGCAAATTGAACTTCTGCATAATGCATATGCACCAACGCAAAAAGATGTGGATTATGCTTATAGAGTGATAGAAGCCGCTGAAGAAGGTGAGCGTGAAGGATTAGGCGTTGTCTCTTTAAATGGCAAAATGATAGATGCGCCTATTATTACTCGTGCCCATAAGGTCATTGAGCTGGCGCATGCTTCGGGTATTCGTAAAGAAGTGTAATCTTTATACACCATAACCCTAAATAATATAGCCCTATAAAAAGCTTTTAGCCAATGACTAATTCATTTTGCCTTTTGCGCTATATTCAAAAAAATGAGAGCAGGATAACGATTATGACAACCATTATTGATGAATTAAGTAAACAACAACCGATATTAAAAAATCTTGTTCCTTTTACAGGAGCAAATACTATCACACCGTATTTAAACGATCCTGAAGAAAAACATTGCCGTAAATTATGTCAATCTATTGAAGATGCTATTGATAAATGTGATCTTAAAGATGGCATGACGATTTCTTTCCATCACGCTTTTCGTGAAGGCGATAAAGTCATTAATCGCGTCATGGATATCGTTGCTAAAAAAGGCTTTAAAAATCTTACTTTAGCACCAAGTTCATTATTAGCTTGTAATACCCCTTTAATTGAACATATTAAAAATGGGGTTATTACTCAAATTTACACGTCTGGGATGCGTGGTGAATTAGCTGATGCTATTTCACATGGTTTGATGGATAAGCCAATACATATCCATTCTCATGGCGGACGAGTCCATTTAATTCAATCGGGTGAAATTAATATAGATGTGGCTTTTTTAGCCGTTTCAACCAGTGATGAATATGGCAATGCTAATGGCGTATCTGGTAAATCACAATGTGGGGCTCTAGGCTATGCAATGGTTGATGCACAGTTTGCTAAAAAAGTCATTTTATTGACAGAAGAAATCGTCAGTTATCCGAATAATCCAGCCAGTATTCGTCAAGATCAAGTTGATTATGTGGTAAAAGTCGATGAAGTCGGTGATCCATCAAAAATTAGTGTTGGCGCTGCGCGTATAACAAGTAATCCTCGAGAACTGCTTATTGCCAGACATGCAGCAGATGTTATTGAATATTCAGGATATTTTAAAGATGGCTTTTCGTTACAAACAGGTTCAGGCGCGTCATCTACAGCAGCTACACGGTTTTTAGAAACGCGAATGAAAGCCAAAAATATCACCGCTAATTTTGCACTTGGTGGTATTACGGCAAGTATTGTTGATTTATTTGAAAAAGGGCTTATTAAAAAGCTAATTGATACGCAAAGTTTTGATAAAACTGCGATTGCATCGTTAGCTAAAAATAAGGATCATCTTGAAATATCCACTAATGGCTACGCCAATCCAACGTCGAAAGCTGCCGCTTGCGATGAATTAGACGTTGTCATTTTAAGCGCTTTAGAGGTCGATCTTGATTTCAATGTTAATGTAATTACTGGCTCTGATGGTGTGATGCGCGGTGCCTCGGGTGGCCATTGTGATACAGCTGCCGGTGCTAATTTAACCATTATTGTTGCCCCTTTGATTCGTAGCCGCATTCCAACGGTGATTAAAAAGGTGACAACAATTGTCACACCAGGCGAAAGTATTGACGTTCTTGTTACCGATAACGGTATTGCCGTTAATCCAAAACGCCCTGAAATTCGTGAAAGACTATTAGCCGCGCACTTACCCGTAATGAGTATTGAGGAGCTTTATCACAAAGCGATATCACTGACGGGAGAACCTGAACCCATCCAATTTAATGAAAAAATTGTTGGTGTTATACGTTATCGTGATGGATCTGTTATTGATATCGTCAAACAAGTGAAAGATGATTAATACTAGGTTGTTAAATACTATGTTTTAAAAATCATATTTTAAAAGCATGTTTTAAATTAATTCATCTAAGGCAAAAAAGCGGCTTTTCTCATTTTATTAGGTAAAGCCGTTAAGCTAAATTATTGAGAAAAAATTATGTACTCACTTAAAAATGGTGAACAAAGCACATTAGCTCAAGTATTATTGGCACGCGAAAAGCGCGCTGAAAGGCAAATTGCTTTTCAGCATCAATATCGAGCGTCTTTGATCTCTTTAACGATGATCATTCCTGGTATTTTTAAAAATAGCCTAGGAGTACAATATTTATTTAAACACGCACTTAACGAAATCATTTACCAACTTGATCATCACAATATTGCCGTTATTCATCAGCAATGTTTTTATGAAAGCACCGGTCCTGAAGCCATTTTTGTTATTAATCATCCCGCTTTGCATCTTAAATTACTTTCTACACAAATCGAAGAAACACATCCTTTAGGACGATTATGGGATATTGATGTCATTGATGTAAATACATGTAGTAGTATTTCACGAACTAATCTCAATTTACCGGCTAGATCCTGTTTTGTGTGTGGCGAGAAGGCTAAATTGTGTGCACGCTCAAAAAAACATGATATTGATGAGTTATATAATCGAATTCATACCAATATCATGGCATTTGTTGATAGTAAAGCTAAAATTTAACGTTAAAATTGAACTTAAGTAATACTTAAATAACGAAATTAATGATTTGTCATTAGTTGTTTTAGAAAATTCAAACATAGAATCCAAGATTAAAATTTCTTAATTTTGTCCCCTTTTTATATGCTTTAATATCTTTTAAAGATTGTCTTCACCATAAAAATCTATTTTTAATCAAATAAATAAAAATTGTTTTACAATTAATAAAAGTTTTTTAACAAAAAAAAAGTGGAATAATTTATTAAAATTTGTAAAACTACCTACCGACTTTGAAGAAAATTAGATAAGCAATTGAAAATTAAAGACTTAATAAGATTAATTACTTATTTAACTACCTAAATTTATCATTCATTTAATCCGTTTATTTCAGTTTAGGATAAATTATGACAAATTTTGTCCTTCAAACGCTCATACAACTTAGTATTTCCAATCTCCACAAAGTAAACAAATTTAATAACCTGTTTGTATTAATATATTTAATACAAAATAATAGATTTAAATGATAAGGAAAAAATGATTTACTTTAAAATGATTAGTATCATCCACGAAAGATTTAAACTTAATGTATTGGTAAAATATAACAAATTATGTTTTTTACTGTTAGGGAGTTCAATACTTTGTTTACAATCTGTTAATGCAAATAATTTAAGCGCTTCTACAAGAGGAATAATACAAGGCACATTGCCGTATTTTACCCTTGATAATGGTGCTACTCGATCACAAAATTATGATGATTTATTGACAATTAAGTTATCCGATGGGCGAATCTATCATAAACAAGATGCTACAAACT
Source organism: Gilliamella sp. ESL1225 (assembly GCF_058502635.1). Lineage (NCBI taxonomy): Bacteria > Pseudomonadati > Pseudomonadota > Gammaproteobacteria > Orbales > Orbaceae > Gilliamella > Gilliamella sp. ESL1225. Next base: position 210,130 of record NZ_CP196358.1, read on the forward strand.
TTTCCGAAAATAACCCAATTATATTAACGAATAAAGAAACAACATTTATTGATGTGTTTACATGGATACCTGCAAATTCAACAAGTGTACCCCTTACTAATTTTTCCGAAGATTGGCGGGATGAAGAAGGAGATAACATTACCAATATCACTGGAAATATTGAAATAACAATAAAGGATAAAGACAATATATTACTTAATAATACTGAAATATTGACTCGTTGCCTTTCACCTTATAAATTTACATTTTCAAATGAAACAACAAATATTACGACAGTTTATGGTTTTCCAAGAGAAATAACCTTACCAGCAAATACAACAACTTATTATTTCAATGCGTATCTAGAGCGCCCTATTGTATGTTTCGCACAACCTGTATTGTATTCATCACATGAAGATAATTATACTTCAGGCGCAAAAAAAATATGGAATAAAAAATACGGTTATTTACCACAAAATATTAATAACCCATCGTCTAATTTTCCTAGTAATGGTATAGATCAAGCCGATTTTACTTTATTGTTTGAGGGTATTGAAGAGGGTTCTTTACAAAGCACTAAATCTCCGTCTAATTCTCCTGTTAACATAACAATGGCTTGGACAACCAATGATAATGATAATTTACGTCCAAATCCTGAACATAAACGTGGCGTTAAAATACTTTTATCTGGACCAAATGAAAATTCAAATGCAAATGATGCCATGCAATTTAAACCCACTACATTTAATATTTTTTTAGCCAATGATTTAATAAATCCAATTTATAGTTTTACCATTAATAAATGGTTTATTTTTTTAAGTAGTGATAATAATACCTTTAATAAGGCACAAGATGCCTGTAAACGTTATGGATATCGAATACCCACAGTCAATGAGTTAACAAATACTAAACACATAGGTATGTGGGGAGAAACGAACTCTTATCAAGATGACTATTATCGCATTGGTGGCGGAATTATATCTGAATGGGCAAGTTATTTAGTTGAAAAAATAGGGTTAAGATTTATCATAACTAATGATAATCGATATATAGTCTATACAGGATTGGGGCAAGTGATTAATTATTCATCTTATGATAATCGTTATGCTATGTGCATGTCACCTTAATATTTTAACTTATTTTTATCATCCTTAATTAAACGTCAATTTACCTAATTGATTTTTTAATTAAGGAATTAAATTATTTTATATCAAAAAATATTTTAAAAAATTTTTTTATGGGCTTAAGCACTCCTTCCCTCTCAAGTAATCCTGTTTCTATGTATAATAAACACCTAATTAAAAAACCAACAATTAGAGGTGTTATGATAACCCGTATTAGTCCTTTAGGCTCAATGGAACTACTTGCTCAGTCAGAAGTGGATATTTTAAAAAATTCAGCACATAGTGAATTATATCAACTATTTCGTAATTGCTCTCTTGCGACGCTTAATGCAGGTAGTAAAACCGACAATACGAATGAACTACTCGATAAATTTACCTCTTTCCAAATCAACGTTATTAGCCGTGAACGAGGCGTAAAATTAGAATTGATAAATCCGCCGAAGACGGCTTTTGTTGATGGTGAAATTATCCGTTCTATACAAGCCAATTTGTTTGCCGTATTACGAGATATCTTATTTTTAAATACACAAATAAGAACAATTAAAGAGCTTATTGGTTACCAAAAATTGGAAAAAGATCCCTCTTTTTATATGACAAATCTTGTCTTTGCAATTTTACGCAATGCCAAAGCTTTACATGTTGGTGAAGAGCCTAATTTAGTCGTTTGTTGGGGTGGGCATTCCATTAACGAAACTGAATATTATTATGCAAGACAAGTTGGCTTACAATTAGGATTAAGAGAATTAAATATCTGCACCGGTTGTGGACCTGGCATTATGGAAGCCCCGATGAAAGGAGCCGCTGTCGGTCATGCGCAGCAACGTTATAAAGATAGTCGCTTTATTGGTATGACCGAACCTTCTATTATTGCAGCAGAGCCACCTAATGCCTTAGTTAATGAGCTCATTATTATGCCTGATATCGAGAAAAGATTAGAGGCATTTGTACGTATGGCACATGGTATTATTATCTTCCCAGGTGGTCCAGGAACAGCTGAGGAACTCCTTTATATTTTAGGGATATTATTAGAGCCAGCGAATCAAGATCAAGTTTTTCCGTTGATATTAACGGGTCCAAAAGAAAGTGCAACCTATTTTACAGCTATTGATAACTTTATTCGTGATACGCTGGGTGAACAAGCAACTAAACTTTATGAAATTATCATTGATGATGCTGCTAAAGTTGCACGTTTAATGAAAAAAGGCATCAAAAAGGTTAAAGCTCAGCGTCTTGCGACAACCGACGCTTATAGTTTTAATTGGTTACTTAAAATTAATGAATCACTGCAGCTCCCTTTTCATCCAACACACGAAAATATGGCGCAACTCAATCTTTATAAAGATCAACCAATAGCAGAGTTAGCGGCTAATTTACGACGCGCTTTTTCAGGTATTGTCGCTGGGAATGTTAAAGAAATTGGCATGAAGCAAATTAAATTACATGGTCCTTATAAATTACATGGCGATAAAGAAATCATGCAAAAATTAGATACCTTATTACAAATTTTTGTTGCTGAGCATCGAATGAAGTTACCGGGCGGGACGAAATACCAGCCATGTTATGAAATTTGTTATTAATTAAAATGAAAAAAGCAAACTTTAATCAGTTTGCTTTTTTATTAGGTTATTAATTTCCCCTTTTTTAATTAAATTAAATCGTTAAGATAACTATTTTATAAATCCGCCAAAATAGTTAAAACTTCAGATACTTTTTTAACGCCAAAGATTTGCATATTATCCGGTTTCTTTTTCGGCATATTGGCGCTTGGTACAATAGCCTTTTTAAAACCGTGTTTATAAGCTTCAGATATTCGTTCTTGACCACTCGGTACTGGGCGAATTTCACCGCCAAGCCCAATTTCACCAAAAATAACGATATCATGAGGTAAAGGTCGATTACGAAAGCTTGAGACTAACGCAGCAATTAACGCCAAATCAACGCTTGTCTCGCTGACCTTAACGCCCCCAACGACATTGACAAAAATATCTTGATCTGCCATTTGAACGCCGCCATGGCGATGCAAAACAGCCAGTAATAAGGCTAAACGGTTTTGATCTAAACCAAGCGTCACTCGACGTGGATTACCATAAGTTGAATGATCAACTAACGCTTGAATTTCGACTAATAATGGTCTTGTCCCTTCCCAGAGCACCATCACTGAGCTACCCGACAGCATTTCATCTCCTCGGCTTAGGAAAATAGCTGAAGGATTACTGACTTCTTTTAAGCCTTGTTCTGTCATCGCAAATACCCCAAGCTCATTGACAGCACCAAATCGATTTTTATGGCTTCGTAGTGTTCGAAAGCGCGAATCGGCATCACCATCTAATAATACCGAGCAATCAATGCAATGTTCGAGCACTTTAGGACCCGCCAGCGATCCATCTTTGGTAACATGACCAACCATAATAATTGCGATGCCATTGGTTTTAGCAAATCGGGTTAGATACGCTGCCGTTTCACGCACTTGCGCGACGCTCCCCGGTGAGGATTGAATATCGGCTATATGCATCACTTGAATAGAATCAATCACCATCAATTTAGGTTGTGATTGATTTGCAAGCAAACAAATCTGCTCAATACTAGTTTCAGAAAGCATATTAATATTGTCAGTTGCTAAACCTAAACGATGCGCGCGCATAGCGACTTGCTGTAAAGATTCTTCGCCTGTCACATACAGCGTATTCATTTGCGACGACAATTTGCTCATAGTCTGTAATAATAATGTACTTTTACCCGCACCCGGATTACCACCGATTAATATCGCGCTCCCCGGCACAACGCCACCGCCTAACACGCGATCAAATTCAGAAAATCCTGTCGAAAAACGGGGCAATTCAGCAAGACTGATTTCAGATAATTTTTGAATTTTAGATTGACCAATAATATTACCGGCATAACCGGTTAATTTATCATTGCGATTACTCGTTGTCGCAAGCCTTACCTCGGTAATTGTGTTCCATGCTTGGCAAGTGCTACATTGACCTTGCCACCTAGGGTAATCTGCGCCACAATCATTGCAAACATAAGCACGTTTTACAGTTTTCGCCAATCTAAACTCCTAACTTTCACTCAATAAACTGGTAGATAAAATACACCATAAACCCATTAAATTAGCATAATTGATGCTAATACGAGCCTTTTCGACAACTTTTGGTTTACCATGATAAGCAACACCTAAACCCGCAACCCGTAGCATCATTAAATCATTAGCCCCATCACCAATGGCAACGGTTTGCTCTATCGGAATATTTAATTCGGTTGCAAATTGCTGTAAAGCACGTGCTTTTTCTCTAGCATCAACAATACGACCAACCACTTTACCGGTTAAGCGATTATTTTTAATTTCTAATTCATTGGCACAAACCGCGACTAATTTTAATTTTTGTTTTAAAAAATCGGCAAAATAAGTGAATCCACCTGAAGCAATAGCAACATGCCAATGACGTTTTTGTAATTCTTTCACTAAAAATGTCAGTCCAGCTGTTAATGATAATTTATTTTTTATTTGCTCAAGGATTACCTCATCGGCATTTTTTAAGGTAGCGACACGTTTTTTTAAGCTAGTTGCAAAATCTAACTCACCACGCATCGCTTGTTCAGTCACCGCCAATACTTGATCACCAACACCATATAATTTTGCCAATTCATCAATACATTCAAAATTAATTGCCGTTGAATCCATATCCATAACAAGAAGTCCTGGCGATTCTAAAGTAGGTATATTATCAATAGGTGAAACATCAATTCCTAAACTATAGGCAATAATTTTGGCTTTTTTGGGAATCGCTCCCGCAATACGGACGATTTGGTAATTTTTAATTTTCCATGATGATACAATAACCATTGGCATATTAAGCTGCTGTTGAAATTGCGAAAGAATAGTTTTATTTAATTTACGACTATAAATAATCCAACCCGTTTTACCCGCATTATAATCAAGCGGCACAACTTCGCGACCATTTAAAGAAAGCGGTAACCCTTGCCAGTCTTGAATGCTTTCAGGCAGATCGCCATAGGTGAGTATATAAGCCATAATAGGATTTATTACCAAAAGTGATATAAATTTGACAGAAATTTATCATATATACAATAAATTGTCCAAATGACAGTCTTATTAACTTATTTTTGTTTTTTTAGTACAGCGTAAAAAAAGCCATCACCTTTCTCTTCATTCGGTAAAATTTGCTTTAATTCTCCTTGCAATATGGCATCATCCGTTTCTTTTAAAAAACGGGTAATTTGCTGACTATTTTCATCGGGCAAGATAGAACAGGTTGCATAGACTAAAATCCCCCCTTTTTTTAAATAAGACCAAATTTGCGTTAAAATTTGATATTGAATGTCAGTCAAAGGTTGAATATCAGCATCTTTACGTAACCATTTAATATCGGGATGGCGCCGAATAACACCGGTTGCAGAACAAGGCGCATCCAATAAAATGCGATCAAATTGTTTACCTGCACACCATGTTTGTGGCTGCGTTGCATCGGCAACAATCACCTGAGCTTGTTGTTTTAAGCGTGCAAGGTTTTCATTGATACGTTTTACACGACCCGCATCAATATCAACGGCTAAGACTTTCGCTTTCGGCGCGAGCTCTAAAATATGAGTCGTTTTACCGCCAGGTGCCGCGCAAACATCCAAAATTTCATCATCATTTTGCGGATCTAATAAATAAGCGGCATATTGCGCAGACAAATCTTGAACCGTGACGGCACCTTCTGTGAAATAAGGTAATTTATTAACATTAACAGGTGCTGATAATCTTAACGCATAAGGGATTTTATCATCTAAATGTGAATCAATATTAAGATTGGTTAAAAGATTTTGATATTGCTCGCACTCGGTATATTGTTGATTGATTCTAAGCCACATAGGCGGTTTTTGATTATTCACATCAATGATTGATTGCCAATCATTTGGATAAGCCTTCTGTAATCGTTCAAGTAACCATGATGGGTGCAACAACCGAAATGAGGCTTGCGGCAGTTCGATAAATTGCTGTTTTAATGATTCTTGCTTGCGTAAAAATTCGCGTAAAACGGCATTAACCAGCCCTTTAAATTGTTGTTTTTTTAATATATTTACTGCATTTACTGTTTCAGCAACTGCCGCATGCGTTGGAATACGCATATAAATAATTTGATACAGTCCAACCATTAATAAGTCATGTAAAATTCGATTTTTACCGACTAAGGGTTTATTCATAAGAGAAGAAAGGTAGAAATTAAGCTCCGGTAATACTCGCATTACGCCAAAACAAATTTCCTGTAATAATCCACGATCTTTTTCAGTGACTTTCTGGTTTAAATTCGCAATCGCTGACGTAAGAGATTGCCCATCTTCAAGAACATTAAAAATAATTTTTGCACTAATTGCTCGTGGATTTTGATGTGATTGATTTTGCATAATTAATGAAGTACCTAAAAAGCCCGTATTTAATATTATAGGTATAAATATAGATTATCCCTTACAGGGAGAAAAAATACTAACTTATCTTGATTAAAATGATAAATAAAATTTTATTCCTTAAATGTAAATCCTTTCTTTTGCTCTATTAATCGCCAAAGAAGAAGTTTAAAAAGAATCCAAAAACAAGATAAAAAGAAGATAAAAAGAAGATAAAAAATGGTTTTATTAACACCTTTTAATTATTTATTTCTTAATTTATTGCTCAATAAAATAATAAAAAATATGAATAGAAATCAACTTATTTATAGATATTTTATTATATATAATTATAATGGTTAGCAAGCAAAGAAATTTTAATTTTTAGATTTGAATTGACTATTAAGGAGACATTATGTCTGAACGTCCTATTGGCTTAGCAGCCTTGACGGTGCTTGATGTATCACCAGCAAATCAAGTTATTGTTGCGGCTGAAGCAGGTTATACTCATGTCGGATTGCGACTTATCCCAGCAACACCAACCGAGCCAGTTTATGCAACTGTCGGCGATACTCCGATGATTCGTGAAGTCGAACGTCGTCTACAAGAAACTGGCATTAAAGTATTAGATATCGAAATCTTTCGCTTAAAACCTGATACACGTGTGATTAACTTTTTACCGGTACTTGAAACAGGGGCAAGATTAGGGGCAAGCCAAGTGCTTTTAGCCGGTAATGATCCTGATGCCAATCGTTTAGCCGATAATTTTGCCGCCCTTTGTGAAATTGCAGCTCCTCTTGGCATTGCCATCAATATTGAACCTATGCCATGGACAAATATTCCAACCGTTTCATCTGGCGTCGAGTTATTAAATAAATCTAATCAAAATAACCAAGGCCTAATTATTGATCCTTTGCATTTTGATCGCGGTTCGAATACGCTTGAAGATCTAAAGAAAGTTCCTAAAGATTGTTGGCGTTATATGCAGTTATGTGATGGAACGAAAGAAAAACCGCAAGATACCGAAGGCTTATTATATCAAGCTCGAAATTATCGCTTATCACCAGGAACAGGGGGCATTGATTTAGTCTCATTACTTAAAGCCTTGCCTGAAATGCCAATTTCAATTGAATGTTGTAATGACGAATTAGCTCTTTCTAAATCACCTATTGAACGAGCTAAAATGTATATAGCAGATACACGTGCTTTATTAAAACGTGTGGCTGAAGAATCTTAATTTAATACCTTAGCTAAGGTTATTGTTGGAGAATAATGATGAAAAGTAACATCGACGGGCACTATGAATTAATTGGTTTAATGGCCTACCCAATTCGACACAGTTTATCCCCACAAATGCAAAATACTATTTATGCAAAGCTTAATCTTCCTTATGTGTATTTAGCCTTTGAAGTTGATCAAGCAAAACTACCCGATGCAATTAAAGGATTAAGAGCGATGGGTTTGCGTGGTTCGGCTATTTCAATGCCGAATAAACAACTTGTTTGTCAATATCTTGATAAGTTAACACCGGCTGTTGAAATGAGCGGTGCTTGTAATACTATCTCAAACGAAAACGGTGTCTTAACCGGTTATAATACCGATGGCATTGGCTATATGCGTTCATTAAAAGAAGAAGGTATTGATGTCATTGGTAAAAAGATGACTATTCTTGGTGCTGGCGGTGCGGCAACAGCTATTGTTGTGCAAGCTGCTTTAGATGGCGTTAAAGAAATTGCTATCTTCAATAGACAAGATGAATGTTTCCCTAAAATTCAAGCCGTTGCTGAAAAACTGAATCAAAATACAAATTGCACTGTACGCGTTATTGATTTAGCCGAAGAAGAACAACTTCGTCATGAAATCGCAACAAGTACTGTACTTTGTAATGCGACAGGCGTCGGCATGAAACCATTAGAAGGTCAAAGCTTAATTACAGATCCAACCATGTTACGCCCTGATCTTGTTGTAACAGATTGTATTTATAGCCCGCGCAAAACTAAATTGCTCGAAATGGCTGAGCAACAAGGCTGTAAAACCTTAAATGGTATTGGCATGATGCTATGGCAAGGTGCAGCACAAGTTAAAATTTGGACAGGTGAAGATGCGCCTATTGATTATGTCAAAGAACAAATGGGTTTTAATCAATAAGGGTTTAATTACTCATAATTTAATTATTAATAAGATGTTTATTTATTAATCATTCTAAAATGAAAATGTTATTCTAAATGCATCTTATTGATTATTTATAGGATTTACTATGAACACCATTACCGTAAAAAATATTGAAATTGGCAAAGGCGCACCAAAAATTATTGTGCCTATTGTTGGCAAAACAGCAACCGAGCTTGAAGAAGAAGCTCTTTTTTTACAATCGATTGATTTTGATGTGCTGGAATGGCGCGTTGATCATTTTAGTCAAATTGATGATATCAATGCTGTTAAGCAAGTTGCAAAACGCATTGCCTCATTGTTGCCGACTAAACCTATTTTATTTACTTTTAGAACGATTAAAGAAGGTGGCGTTAAAGATTGGCCTCTTGATGCTTATATCACCTTAAATAAAGAAATGGCGGCAAGTGGTTTAATCGATATGATCGATGTTGAAGTCTTTATCGGTGACGATCATGTCAAAGAAATTATTGAAGTCGCTCACAAACATAATATTGTCGTTGTCGCCTCAAACCATGATTTTGCTAAAACGCCATCGCAAAGCGATATTGTTTATCGTTTACGCAAAATGCAAGATCTTGGCGCTGATATTCCAAAAATCGCCGTCATGCCTCAAACAACTGCCGATGTTTTAACATTATTAGCCGCCACGAGCGAAATGCACGAAAAATATGCAACTCGTCCTTTAATCACTATGTCGATGGCTGGACTTGGTGCCATTAGTCGCGTATCGGGTAGCACATTTGGATCGTCGATGACATTTGGTGCGGCTAAAACCGCCTCTGCACCTGGGCAGTTAGATGTTAAAGAATTACGTTTTATATTAGATGTATTAGAACGTAGCCGTGCTTAAAGAGCCATAGTCGCTTAACTATTTTTAAGATTATTATTAGATAGATAATGAGCATTATGATTATAACGATAAAAAAGATAAATAATTTACCATTATGCTTACTGTATCTATCTAATAAAAAATCGACGAATTAATGTAAAGAATTAAATAACGTTGGAGTTTTTATGAGTAATGTAGAAAAAAACACAAGCTGGTTAGGTTTAGAGAATGATGTTTGTGTAATTACGGGTGCCGTTGGTGGAATGGGCTCAGAAATTTGTCGTGAATTTGCTAAACAAAAAGCAAATCTTGTTTTAATCGATTTAGATGAAGCTAAATGCCAACAATATGCTAAAGAATTAGCTGACGAATATGATATTAAAGCAATAGGTTTAGCTTGCAATACCACAAATGAATCTAGCGTTGATGCCGCAGTTGCTAAAGTCAAAGATATATTTGGTCGTTGCGATGTTCTTGTTAATACTGCCGCTATTTTGCGTTTTTGCCCGATTGAAGATTTACCGCTTGATGAATGGAATGCCACCATTAATGTTAATATGACCGGTTATTTTTTAATGTCACAACGTTTTGGTCGTTTAATGATCGCACAAAAATCTGGCCGTATGGTTCATATCTCAACTGTCGCATCACATACCCCTGAAACCTATAGTGGTGCTTATAGTGCAACTAAAGCTGCTGTTTCGATGATGTCTAAACAATTTGCTGCTGAATTAGGTCAATTTGGCATTCGCAGTAATGCCGTTTGCCCATGTTTTGTAAAAACGCCTTTATCTCGCAAATTCTATGAAGATAAAGCGGTTGAAGAAGGACGTACTCGCATGATAGCAAGTCGCCGTATTGGTGAAACCATGGATATTGCTAACGCTGTTTTATATTTAGCCAGTAATCGTTCTGATTATTCAAATGGTACAGAACTTGTCGTTGATGGTGGTTATGAAGTGATGTTAGGTGATTTGGTACCTCGTCCTGGTGGTCGTCGTCAATTTGCTATTGAACAGCATGCTGCTTCAAAACAAGCAAAATAAGTTAATTTAACCATTAAAGTTAGTTCTATAAATAAATCATTGCATTATATTTACTATAACCTGTTTCACATTGTTAAATGTTGAAACAGGAAAAATAATTAAAGTGTAAAGCAAAATGTTAATTTTTCAATAAAATGATGAAAATTAAGTATTTACGATAAAAACAACTATTGAAGCATAAATTTTGACCGTTATAATAAATTACTTTATTTAATTTAATGATTCCTAAATTTATGGTGATAAAACAATAAATTAGGAGCAATTATGACGCAAATCAACCTTATCGCAATTCATCAAGTAAAACCTGAATTTAAAGATGCTTATCAACAAGCAGCCAAAGATGTGATCATGGCAAGTCGACAAGAACAAGGTTGTATTAGTTATGATTTAACGATTGATCTCAATGAAGCTAATACTTTTGTATTTATTGAAACTTGGGCATCACAAGAGGCTCTGTCTTATCATAATAGCACTGAACATTTTTTAAAATTTGTATCATTTTTAGAGAATAAATTAACCAAACGTATATTCTATAAATTAGAAAAAATTCAATAAAAATCCATTTAGTTTAATTAATGGCTTTCGTTTGATTAAGCGAGAGCCATTAGCTATACCTAAATTTATAGAATATTTAGATTAATTATAAAATATTTATAGAATTTAATTATAAATTAAGGAGTTCCTAACTGGTCAGCCACTAGGAAAACCAACCGAATTTAAAAATATCTTTATTATATTATAGGAGACAAATATGCCTAATTATTCAGCTATATTTGAACCATTTGTTATTAATCGAACCGTTATCCGTAATCGAATAGTTATGCCACCTATGGGCAGTAATTATGCAACATTAACAGGTGAGATTGTTGAAGATCATATCCAATATTATGAACAACGCGCTAAAGGCGGCACTGGATTAATTATTCTTGAAAATGTCTGTGTTGATTTTCCTTATGGAACCAACGGAACCACCCAATTAAGATTAGATAATGATCAGTATATTCCTGGGCTATATAATTTTACTGAGCGCATGCATCGTCATGGCGCATCAGTTGCCGTGCAAATTAATCATGCTGGAGCTTCTGCCTTTCCAGGGCGCTTAAATGGATTACAACCTATTTCATCGTCTAACATTCCGTCTAAAACTGGCGGTACTTGCCCTCGACCTGCAACAATTGAAGAGATCCATCATGTTATTAAGCAATATGGCTTAGCTGCAGATCGAGCAAAACGTGCCGGTTTTGATGCTGTTGAAATTCATGCAGGTCATTCTTATTTACTCAGTCAATTTTTATCGCCATTATTTAATAAGCGTACCGATGAATTCGGCGGTAGTATAGAAAATAGAGCGCGATTAACACGTATGGTTATTAATGAAATTCGGGCAAAAGTAGGTCCTTTTTTCCCTATCTTATTACGGGTTAGTGCCGTTGATTTTATCGATGGGGGCAACACCTTAGAAGATACTTTACAAATTTTAGAATATTTAAATGATGAAGTTGATGTATTTGATATATCAGCCGCGCAAAATGATACAATTCAATTCCAAATCGACCAAATGAATTTACCTGACGGTTGGCGTTCTTATATGGCTAAACAAGTGCGCGATAAATTCAAAAAACCGACTATTGCGTCTGGTAACTTTCGCGATCCTGAAATTGTCGCAAGAACAATTGAAGAAGGCATTGCCGATTTTGTGGTGCTTGGTCGTGGTCTGATTGCAGACCCTTATTGGGTCGAAAAAGTCCGTAATAACGAGATAGATACTATCCGTAAATGTATTTCTTGTAATATTGGTTGCGCCGACCACCGTATTGCACGTGCTAAACCAATTCGATGTACGATTAATCCAGATGTTATTAGCTATGAAGATTATAAACGTTACCAAGTTTCAACGCCGGTTAATGTGGTTGTCATTGGTGGCGGTTCTGCTGGGTTAGAAGCAGCTTGTACCGCTGCCGAAGTAGGCTGTAATGTAACGTTATTTGAACAAAAGCCGTTCTTAGGTGGACTTTCTACCATGATAGCGCGTTTCCCTGATAAAAAACGTATCGCAGATTTACCTTTGTTCTTAATTAATCGCGCTAAAAAATTAAACAATCTGGCTATTCATTTAAATACAACGGCAACACCGGAATTAATCGAAGAGTTAACACCAGATTTAGTCGTCATGGCAACAGGCTCTAAACCTTTATTGCCACCGATTAAAGGTTTACAAGAACAATTAACGGCTCAAGATAAAAAAGTATTTTCAATTTTCGATATTATGGAAAACTTTGAACAATTTACTGATATCCAAGATAAGAAAGTAGTAGTCATTGGTGGTGGTGCTGTTGGTCTTGATGTGGTCGAATATTTTACAGGACAAAAAGCCAAACAAGTTTCCATTGTCGAAATGAAACCTGTCATGGCTGAAGATTTAGATTACATTGGTCGTATTTCAATGATGGCAATGATTAAAGAAAATAATGTTGATGTCCATTTATCAACAACATTGCTAGAAGTTGCTGAAAATTATTTTTTAGTTAAAGACAAACAAGGTAACGAGCTTAAGCTTGATTTTGATTATGGTTTTGTTTGTTTAGGGATGATGTCTGAAAATACTATCAGCTCAGCCTTAACTGAACATGCTAAACAACATCATTACATTTTGCAAAAAATTGGTGATTGTAAACAAGCACGTAAATTAATTGAAGGAATGCGTGAAGGTCGTGATATCATTACGCAAATTCAAACTATTGAGCGAGACAAAGGAAAAGATATTCGCGGCATCGATATATACAAACCTCTTTAATCTCTTTCAAGATCGTTATAATATTGTCCACTATTAAATGAGTAGTGGGCAATTTCATTATTCATTAAAAATATACTCACAATTTTTGAATTACTATCAGTTATATATTATGAGCTATCTCGATCAAGCTTTTATAATTATGATTATATATGTTATATATAATTGAAAGTAAATATAATAATATCTTACGAGGTTTATTTGTTATGTCATCTTGGTGGACTAAAGTCTATTTTTCTATTATTCAGTTTTCTGTAAGACTTTTCGTAAAAAGTAAATCAATACCAACCGATCCAATATCTGAATTAAACCTTGATATTAACAGCCCTATTTTATACGTACTTCCTTATAATTCTAAAGCCGATTTAATGGTCGTTCGTCAGCTCGCTTGTCGTTATGGTTTACCCGATCCCCTTCATGAAATAACAATTGATGGTAAAACGTTACCCTCTTATCTTTTTATTGATAAAGGGCACGGGATTTTTGCTTCGAAAAGACAACAACAAAAATCGATCGAAATTTTAAGTAGTTTTATTTCTCTTCATCAAAAAAATCGTGCATTAAATATTCAAATGCTACCGGTATCGGTTATGTTTGGTCGAAAACCTGATAAAGAAGGTAAAAAATTACCATCGTTACAAGTTTTAAATGCACCAAGTAAATTCTTTAAAATGTTATTTTCAGGACGAGACTGTTATGCTCGATTTTCCCATTTCGTCTCATTTAAAGATATTAAAGTCAATAGCGAGGCAGATCTTGCAAAGCATGGGCATAAACTTTCTCGTGTGGCACGGATTCATTTTTCAAAACAACGCATGGCATCGATTGGTCCAAAATTACCCGTTCGTAAAGAGATGTTAACGAAATTATTAGAAAGCCCTGTAATTAGTGAGGCAATTGCCGAAGATGCTAAAAGTAAAAACATCGACCTTAGTACCGCAAAACAAAATGCATTAAATATACTCAATGAAATTGCCGCTAATTTTTCGTATCGTATGTTACGCATTACTGATTGGGTTTTAACATGGGCTTGGCATCGACTCTATCAAGGATTAAAAGTTACCAACGCCGATCCCGTTCGTGAGCTGGCGCAAAATGGGCATGAGATTGTTTATGCGCCATGCCATCGTAGCCATATGGATTATTTATTATTATCTTATGTGCTTTATCGGCAAGGTTTAGTTCCTCCGCATATTGCCGCGGGTATTAATTTAAATTTCTGGCCTGCCGGTCCTATTTTTAGGCATCTTGGCGCCTTCTTTATACGCCGCTCTTTTAAAGGCAACAAACTTTATACAGCTGTCTTTCGAGAATATTTAGCTGAGCTTTTCACTCGCGGTTATGCGGTTGAATATTTTATTGAAGGTGGTCGCTCACGTACCGGTAAATTATTAGATCCAAAAACCGGTATGCTAACGATGACGATTCAAACCTTATTACGAGGCGATGCTAGACCTATCACTATCGTTCCTGTCTATATCGGTTACGAACATGTTCTTGAAGTTGCAACTTACGAAAATGAATTACGTGGAGCTAAAAAACAAAAAGAAAGTTTGTGGCGTACGCTTAAAGCCTTATCTAAATTAAAAAAATTAGGCTATGGCTATGTCAATTTTGGCGAGCCAATTCCTGTTAATCAATTTTTAAATCGCCATGTGGTCGATTGGCGAGAATCAATTGATATAACGGGTACACAACGACCTAATTGGCTTACTCCAACAACCAATTTATTAGCTAAAAATATTATGGAAAATATTAATACATCTGCCGCGGTTAATGCCATGAATTTGTGTTGTTCCATTTTATTAGCCTCTGACCAACGGACATTAACTAAAACTAAATTAATAAAATTACTGGATGAATTATTAATTATTTTGCGCCATGTTCCTTATTCAGATTTAGTTTCAATTCCAAATGAAACCGCCGAAGAGTTATTTGAACACGCTAAAGAAATGGGTAAATTTATTATTACAAAAGATCAAGGTAGTGAATTCATCGGTCTAACATCTGATCAAGCGATATTAATGACTTATTATCGTAATAATATTCAGCATTTACTTATTATTCCTGCGCTAACAGCCCGTATTTTATTTAAGCATTCGCGCATTAATCAAACTGAAATAATGGCAGAAATTAAGCTATTATTTCCATTAATTAAAGATGAGTTATTTTTATATCAAGATGAAACTCAACTTGAAAAGTATGTTAATGATATTTTAGAAACATTTATACAATTAGGCTATGTTGAACGTATAAATAATGATTTTAGCGTCAATGTATCAAATAAAACGAATTTACAATTATTAGCCACGACTTCAAAAGATAGCTTACAGCGTTATGCGATCGTCTTCTCGTTATTACAAAACGATCCGACTATTAGTCGAATGGCGCTCGAAAAAGAAGGATGCGCATTAGCAGAACGATTGTCTATTTTACATGGCATAAATTCCCCAGAATTTTTTGATAAAGGTATATTTTCGACATTAGTCTACTCATTACGAGAACAAGGTTATTTAGATGATGCGGGTGATGCCAATATTGAAAAAATTCATCATATGAATACGATTTTGCAACCTTTAATAACAAATCGTGTTATGCAAACTATTGAAGAATTTCAAGTTAACTAAGATTTTTTTATTTACAAAGCCCCGCGTAATTTTTCTATTTCGTGGGGCTTTTTTTATTATTTTAACTTTAACTCTTAAACTTAAAACAAAATCATTTATGAAAAACAAAATAATCCATTTTTATTTTAATAAATTTGTGATCATCAACGAAGAATTACTCTTTATTTCATTATCATAAACGATTACTATATTTAAGATTGTCCATAATTTTTTATTAATCAAAAATAACAATATAACAATGTTTTGTTTGTAATGTCAGTTTTATAAGGAGTTCGTATGCTATTTAACCGTCGTCAGTTCTTTAAGATCTGCGCTGGAGGCATGGCTGGAACGACAGTCGCCACGCTGGGCTTAGCCCCCAATGTTGCATTTGCCCAAACCCGCCAATATAAATTATTAAAATCAAAACAAACCCGTAACAACTGTACTTATTGTTCTGTTGGTTGCGGAATTTTACTTTATAGCCTAGGCGACGGTGCTAAAAATGCCGTTTCTTCTATTTTTCATATCGAAGGTGATCCTGATCATCCTGTCAGCCGTGGCTCTCTTTGCCCAAAAGGTGCTGGGGTTTTAGATTTTATTCATAGTGAAAACCGAGTCAAATATCCCGAATATCGAGCCCCTGGCTCTGATAAATGGCAACGCATCAGTTGGGAAGAAACATTTGATCGTATTGCACGTTTAATGAAAGATGATCGTGATAAAAATTTCATTGCTAAAAACGATCAAGGGACAACGGTAAACCGTTGGACAACAACCGGCTGGCTAGTCAGTTCTGCTGCCAGTAACGAGACCGGTTGGCTAGCCTTTAGAATTGCTCGCGCAATGGGTATGCTAAGCCTTGAAACACAGGCTCGTGTTTGTCATGGACCGTCTGTTTCTAGCTTATCGGCAAGCTTCGGCCGAGGTGCTATGACCAACAATTGGACTGATATAAAAAATGCCAATGTTATTATTGTGATGGGTGGTAACGCTGCCGAAGCTCATCCCGTTGGCTTTAAATGGGCAATCGAAGCTAAAATTACTAATGGCGCTGAATTAATTGCTATCGATCCGCGTTTTCAACGTACGGCGTCTGTTGCCGATCGCTATGTCCCTATCCGAGCTGGCTCTGATATTACCTTTTTATTGGGTATTATTAATTATTTAATCAGTCATAACGATGTTAATTTTGATTATCTCATTGAACAAACTAACGCCAGTTTAATTGTTCGTGATGATTTTAATTTTGACGCTAATACCGGATTATTTAGTGGTTATGATGCCAGCACACGAAAATATGATAAATCAAGTTGGGCTTACCAATTAGATAGCAATGGTTTTGCACTACGCGATAAAACCTTAAGTCATCCACGTTGTGTATGGAATTTATTAAAAAAACACGTCAGCCGCTATACACCTGAAGTTGTCAATAATGTAACGGGGACACCTATTGATGATTTTTTACATGTTTGTCAAAAACTAGCCAGCACAAAAACTAACGATCGCGCAGCGACTTTTCTGTATGCATTAGGTTGGACTCAGCATACTTACGGTACGCAAATTATCCGTACATCGGCAATGATCCAACTTATTCTTGGTAATATTGGTGTAATGGGCGGTGGGATTAATGCACTGCGAGGACATTCTAACATTCAAGGTTTAACTGACGTTGGTTTATTATCTAATCGCTTACCCGCTTATCTTGATTTACCATCAGACTCACAAATTTCACTCGCACAATACCTTGCAGAAAAGACGCCTAAACCATTAGGCGCAACCGAAGTTAATTTTTGGAAAAATTATCCTAACTTCTTTGTTAGTTTTATGAAATCTATGTTTGGTAATGCATCGACTAAAGACAATGATTGGGGCTATGATTGGTTGCCAAAATGGGATAAAACCTATGATGTCTTGCAATTTAGCGAAATGATGCGTAATGGACAAGCTTCAGGGTTAATTTGTGAAGGATTTAATCCATTAGCTGCTTTTCCAGATAAGCAAAGCACGCACGAGGGATTATCTAAATTAAAATATCTCGTTGTCATTGATCCAATAAAAACGGAAACATCTGAATTTTGGAAAAATTATGGTGAAACAAATGATGTCGATCCGAGCCAAATTCAAACCGAAGTCTTCCGCCTACCTTGTAACTGTTTTGCTGAAGAAGATGGTACGATTGTAAATTCTGCACGCTGGTTACAATGGCATTGGTCAGCAGCAACCCCGCCTTTTGAAGCTAAATATGATGTTGAAATCATGTCAAATATCTTTTTACGAATTAAAGAGTTGTACGCAAAAGAAGGTGGTGCTTATCACGAACCGATGAATAAATTAGTCTGGAATTACGATATTAAAGATTTCCCATCGGCAGAAGAATTAGCACAAGACTATAACGGTCGTGCATTAGCTGATCTGACCGATAGCAATGGCAACGTGACAATTAAAAAAGGTCAATTATTAAGTAGCTTTGCACAATTAAAAGATGATGGTAGTACATCATCAGGGATTTGGGTCTTTTGTGGATGTTGGACAGAGCAAGGCAACCAAATGGCAAGACGCGATCCAAGTGATCCAACGGGTAAAGGGATCCATCCTGGATGGGCTTATGCTTGGCCTTTAAATCGTCGTGTTCTTTATAATCGCGCATCATGTGATAAAAACGGTAAACCACTTGATCCTAATCGTGTTCTTGTTGAATGGGATGGTAATCGTTGGATAGGAAATGATGTTCCTGATTTTACCGCTACATTATCACCTGATAAGGAAGCGGGCGCCTTTATTATGAATAGTGATGGTTTAGGTGGTTTATTCTGTTTAAATCGTTTAGTCGACGGTCCTTTTCCAGAACATTATGAGCCGTTTGAGACGCCTATAGCGACAAATCCACTGCATCCAAAACAAATTAATAATCCGGCAACGCGCGTCTTTAAAGATGATTTAAATCGTTTAGGAACAGCTAACGAGTTTCCGTATGTTGGCACAACCTACAGCATTACTGAACATTTCCATTTTTGGACTCAGCATGTTCGTTTGTCGGCTATCTGTCAACCTGAACAATTTATTGAAATCAGTGAAAATCTTGCTAATCAAAAAAGCATTAAACATGGTGATACCGTTAAGGTTTCCTCTTATCGTGGCTATATCAAAGCCAAAGCTGTTGTGACTAAACGTATTCCAACGTTACAAGTTGATGGTAAAGTTGTTGAAACGATTGGTATTCCTATTGTTTGGGGATTTACTGGAGTCACCAAAAAAGGATTTTTAGCCAATACGCTAACACCTCATGTTGGCGATGCCAACTCACAGACGCCAGAATATAAATCATTCTTGGTAAATATCGAAAAAGTGTCGCCAATGGCGTAATTAAGGAGAATATATTATGTCATTACAATCTCAAGACATTATTCGACGTTCTGGAACTAATCGACTAACACCGCCACCTCAAGTTAGGGATCATCAAGCAGAAGTCGCTAAATTAATCGATGTGACTACCTGTATTGGTTGTAAAGCCTGTCAAGTTGCTTGTAGTGAATGGAATGATTTACGTGCCGAAATAGGTAATAATGTCGGTGTTTATGATAATCCTGCCGATCTAGAACCAAAAGCCTGGACAGTAATGCGCTATTCTGAAGTTGAAATTAATGGAAAATTAGAGTGGTTAATTCGTAAAGATGGCTGTATGCATTGCGCCGATCCAGGTTGTTTAAAAGCATGTCCTGCTGAAGGTGCAATTATTCAATATGCCAATGGTATTGTTGATTTTCAATCTGAACAGTGTATTGGATGTGGTTATTGTGTTGCTGGATGTCCGTTTAATATTCCGCGCGTTAGTAAAGAAGACAATCATTCCTACAAATGTACGCTTTGTGTTGATAGAGTTACAGTCGGGCAAGAGCCTGCATGCGTCAAAACTTGTCCAACAGGTGCTATTCATTTCGGTACTAAAGTCGATATGATTCGTCATGCTGAACATCGTATTGTCGATTTGAAAAAACGCGGCTTTGAGCATGCAGGTTTATATAATCCTTCAGGTGTCGGTGGGACACATGTTATGTATGTTCTACATCATGCCGATCAACCTGAGTTATATCATGGTTTGCCGAAAGATCCGAAAATTAGTGAAGTCGTTAAATTCTGGAAAGGTATTTGGAAACCTATTTCTGCTGCCGCCTTTATTGCAACCTTTGGTGGATTACTTTTCCACTATATGGGTGTTGGGGCTATTGATGTAGAAGAGGAAGATATCGAAAAAGAAAAAGAAGAAGATGCACAAAATCGCCAGTCGCTTGGTTTACCAATGGCTAATCACAAAAATGAATCTCATACACAACAGGGGAATCACTATGAGTAAAAAAGGGATGATTTTAAGAACTCCGTTACTGGTTCGTTTTTGCCATTGGTGTATGGTTTGTCTTTTTATTTTGACGGCATTTTCTGGTCTATCATTATTTTTTCCATCGATTAAATTATTTGGATTAGTATTAGGTACACCACAATTAGTTAGGG
Organism: Gilliamella sp. ESL1225; assembly: GCF_058502635.1. Taxonomy (NCBI): domain Bacteria; kingdom Pseudomonadati; phylum Pseudomonadota; class Gammaproteobacteria; order Orbales; family Orbaceae; genus Gilliamella; species Gilliamella sp. ESL1225. Next base: position 230,577 of record NZ_CP196358.1, read on the forward strand.
AACTTCATCCTTTTACGGGAATTGGCGTTTTCATTTTATTAATGTATATGTTAATTAGATTAGCAAAGCATAATATTCCAAATAAAAACGATATTACTTGGCTGAAAAAATTCAAATACGTCATTATGGGTAATGAAGATGATATTCCCATTGGGAAATATAATGTTGGTCAAAAATTCTTATTTTGGTCAATTATGGGATTAATTACGGTTTTATTCGTTACAGGTCTTATCATGTGGCGTCGCTATTTTGCCGAATATTTCCCAATTCCAATAATTCGTATAGCGATATTTTTCCATTCCGTCGCAGCTATTGCGCTAATGTTGCTTATTATTGGTCATATTTATATGGCAATATGGGTTAAAGGCTCAATAACCGGCATGATAACGGGTTATGTTTCAAGAGCTTGGGCACGAAAAAACCATTCTCTTTGGTATAAAAAAGAAATGGATAAAGTCTATAAAAAAGAATTAGCTCAAAAAAGCCAATCGGAACAAATATCAAACGAAAATAATTCATAGCAATTTAATCTATTAAATGATGCTTTTGCGCGCTTAATGACATCTATCCTAGTGTAAATAACTCATGATAAATGTCATTAAGCTCAATACAAAAATGATGGAAATCCTTAATGAGTATAACAATTCGCCCTCAACAAGAAATAGAACAACAAGCTAATGCCTCAATCATCAAAAAAATTCCTTTATTATTTTATCCTTCGGCAAAAACGCTTTATACCCATCGAATGAAAAGATTAAAACAATTAGCACAAGAAAGCACATTTAGTGATTATCTGAATTTTTGTGCCAATATTGCAAAAGAACAAGCTAATTTGATTAAATCCCACCCTCTTGATATTGATGTATCAGATCTATTACATCATACAACAACACCTTTAAGTTTAACGAATTATCAACTACCACTAAAATGGCAAGATTATTTAATAAAATTATTAGATAATTTGACAATTCAAACGGACGAAATTGATCGTGTTATCCAAAATCTTAAACAAAATACACCCGAACAATTACAAGATAAGGCTATTCACTTATTAAAAAATGAATTTGATAAAGTCAATAGTGACGAATCGCTGTTTATTTGGTCCGCATTATCAGTTTTTTATGTATCCCTTGCCAGTCAAATCACAGGAAGAGCAACAGCTGAAAATGCAAAAAAGCATTGGTTATGTCCAGTTTGCAATAGTTTACCAATAGCTAGTGTTATCCATTTTGGTAATAACAATGGTTTACGCTATTTACATTGTAGTTTATGTGAAAGTGAATGGTATGTGCCGCGAATTCAATGTACAAGCTGTGATAATACCGAAAATCTTAATTATTTTTCCTTAGATAATAAACTCGCAGCAATAAAAACAGAATGCTGTGAAAAATGTAATAGTTATTTAAAAATTTTCGATCAAGATAAAGATCCATATATTGAAGTTGTTGCTGACGATATAGCCTCTTTAATTTTAGATATGAAAACCGAAGAGGAAGGATTTGCTAAAACGGGTCTTAACCCTTTTATTTTTATTCATGAAGAAGAACAACAATAATAATTAATCATTGTAGCAAAAATAATAGCACTTAACATTTTAATAGATAAGCGTTAGAATAAGACATTGTACTAGTTTGCGAGTTTATTATGAAACGCTTTTTATTATCTGTGATCTCCATCATGCTCATTCCTACTTTTTGTTGGGCTAACAATATTAAACAAGTTTCTATTATTGCTATTGTTGAGCATCCATCTTTAAATGAAATCCGCAAAGGTGTAGAAGACGAATTATTAGCTAATGGCTACATCGATAAACAGAATATCGCTATTCAATATCGAAGCGCCCAAGGTAGTAGTGCAACAGCGGGGCAAATTGCTAAACAATTTGTAGCAAGTAAATCTGATGTTATCGTCGCTATAGCAACCCCAAGCGCCCAGGCCGTCGCTGCCTCAACAAAAAGAATCCCTATCGTTTTTGCAGGTATAACCGATCCTATTGCCGCTAAATTGATTCGAAATTGGGAAGCCAGTGGTACGAATATAACAGGTGTATCTGATCACTTACCAATTGAACCACAAATCGAGTTTATGAAACAAATCGTCCCTAATTTGCAATCTGTCGGTTATATTTATAGTCCAAGCGAAATCAATTCGACTGTGGTATTAAAAGAACTACAAGATACCCTTAAATCGCAAAATATTAAAGTTAGAGCTGTGCCAGCAATGCGCACTGCCGATATTTCTACCGCTGTTAATAGCTTAAATGGTAAAGTCGATTTAATTTACACAACAACCGATAATAATGTTGTTTCTGCCTATGAGTCATTAGTTAAATTTGCTAATGAAAATAAAGTTCCTTTATTAGCCTCTTTTCCAGATGCCATCGAACGGGGCGCTGTAGCCGCTTATGGAATGAGTTATTACGATGTCGGTCGACAATCAGGCAAATTAGTCGTGCGTATACTAAAAGGAGAAAAACCCGGTTCAATTAAACCTGAATTAGGTGAAAAATCGAATTTGGTACTTAATTTAATGGCTGCCCAAAAACAAGGCGTTAATTTATCGCCGGAACTTATTCAATCTGCTTATAAAGTCATTGAGAATTAAAACATATTTTATTACGTGCAATAAATTTTAAACCACTCAACATCAGCATCTTAAGTCTTTAAGGTGCTTTCATTATCTCTTCCATTAATCGATTTTATCCATAACTATATTATTAAAAAAATAATTATCAACATGAAACTAAAAACAAAAAATGCGTTTTATTATCAATACTTCTTACAATTAAATTGTAAACATATATTTACAAAATGCGATAAATGGAACTATTTAAATGATAAAAACGATTAATTATAGTAAAAAATATCAATTTCCTTTATAGTAATAATCTATACATTATTGTAACAAAATCATTACAAGGTGGAAAAATGCATCGTAATCTTATACCTTTAATTATGTCATTTTTTTTATTAATTTTTGGATTTTCCACGTTTGCAGCTGAAAATTCAGCTGTTAATAGTCAACCCAAATTTGTTGCTATCACATCGATTGTAGAGCATCCGGCTTTAGATAATGTTCGGCGTGGTATTGAAGATGAATTAAAAGAAAATGGTTATATTGATGGTCAAAACCTTAAATTATCCTTTTTAAGTGCACAAGGAAGTAGTGCCAACGCAGCGCAAATAGCCAAAAAATTTGTTGCCAGTAAACCTGATGTTATTGTTGGTATTGCAACTCCAAGCTCTCAGTCGTTAGTTGCCAGTACAAAACTTATTCCCATTGTTTTTACCGCAGTAACCGATCCTGTTGCAGCTAAATTAGTTCCACATTGGCAAGCATCTAATACAAATGTTACAGGTGTTTCAGATGCTTTATCCTTATCCGAACAAATTGATCTTATTTTAAAAGTTAAGCCCGATGCTAAAAAAATTGGTTATGTGTATAGCCCAAGCGAAATTAATTCAACGATTATTCTTAAAGACCTCGGTAACGAGCTTGAAATGCGAGGAATGAAAATTGTAGCTGTTCCTGCGCAGCGTACGTCGGATATTTCAACAGCAGCACGTAGTTTAAAAGGTAAAGTCGATCTCATTTATACAACAACTGATAATAATGTCGTATCAGCTTATGAAGCGTTAACAAAAATTGCCAACGAAAATAAGATCCCTCTAATAGCTTCAGACCCAGACTCAGTACCCCGTGGTGCAATCGCAGCTTTAGGCATTAGTTATTATGATCTTGGTCGCCAAGCAGGTAAAATTGTTATTCGTATCTTAAATGGCGAAAAAGCGGGTGATATTCCAATTGAAATTGGAAAAATAAAACAGTTAATAATAAATACTAAAGCTGCAGAGCGTCAAGGAGTGACCTTATCGGATGAGCTTTTAAAATCAACGACACAAATTATTGATAAATAACTATTAATAAAAATGTGAATTTTCTTTTTGTCAAAATTATTGATGTATTAATTACTATATTGGATAAACTTAATGGATTTTGAATTTTTTTTAAATTCTTGCGGAATCGGACTAATATATGCGCTAGTCAGTTTAGGCGTATATATTTCCTTTCGCTTATTGGATTTCCCCGATTTAACTGCTGATGGAAGTTTTCCATTAGGCGGAGCTGTTTGTGGTACTTTTATTTATATAGGTGTTGATCCTTTATTAGCAACCTTATTGGGTATGTTAGCGGGCTGCGTAGCAGGTGCTATAACAGGTATCTTAAATGTAAAATTAAACATTTTACAATTATTATCAAGCATTATTGTTATGATTGCGCTTTATTCAATTAATTTACGTATTTTAGGTATTGCTCCTTATGTAATGGATGAAACCAATCGTTTAGCCGGTTCACCTAATTTATCATTATTAAATCTACCCACCCTATTTTCACCATTTTTAAATATTGATGAAAGTAATCAGTATTTAGTCCAACCTTTAATCATTTTGATTTTTGTAATCGTATGCTGGTTATTACTTTATTTATTTTTAAAAACTAAAATGGGCCTGGCTTTACGTGCAACAGGAACAAATCCGCGAATGGCAAGAGCACAAGGCATACCGACTGGAAGTATAACCATTCTAGGTATGGCAATTTCTAATGGATTAATTGCATTAGGTGGATCGTTATTTGTACAAACCCAAGGTAATGCAGATATTACTATTGGTGTCGGAACTATTGTAATAGGTTTAGCTTCTATTATTATTGGCGAAAGTATTTTCCCAACTAAACGTCTTTGGGCAATTATGTTCGCTGTGATTCTAGGTGCGATTTTATACCGATTATTTATTGCTTTTGCATTAGATAGTCAATTTTTACAGCATATTGGTGTAGGTACTGAAGATTTAAATCTGATCACCGCTATTTTAGTTGTCCTTGCACTTGTGATCCCTAAACAATTAAAAAAATGGTCAATAAAACGAGGATAACGTCATGCTAAAAGTTAAGCAACTACAATTGACCTTTAATAAAGGTACTCCTATTCAAAATCATGTTTTGCGTGGTCTTGATCTTATGATCGAAGAAGGAGAATTTGTTACCATTATTGGTAGTAATGGTGCCGGTAAAAGCTCATTACTTAATGCCATTAGTGGCGACCTGTTTGTTGATTCAGGAAGCATTTTAATCGATAACCAAAATGTGACTCGTATGCCTGCTTGGAAACGGGCTGATAAAGTTGCAAGAGTGTTTCAAGATCCAATGATTGGCACTTGCGAGAATCTGACTATCGAAGAAAATCTAGCGCTTGCCTATAATCGTGGGAAATCATTTAACTTACTGCCAGCATTAAATGAAGCATTAAAAACGATTTTTAAAGATAAACTTACAACTCTCGATTTAGGCTTAGAAAAGCGTTTATCCGATTTGATGGGATTATTATCGGGTGGTCAACGGCAAGCAGTAAGTTTATTAATGTCCACCTTACAGCCATCTAAAATATTATTATTAGACGAACATACAGCCGCTCTAGATCCCAAAACAGCACAATTTGTATTAGATCTTACCAATAAAATTGTGTCAGAAAATAAATTAACTACCATGATGGTAACCCATTCCATGAAACAAGCGCTAGAATATGGCAACCGTACAATTATGTTACATCAAGGACAAGTCGTTTTAGATGTCTCTGGCAACGAGCGTAATAAATTAACAGTAAATGATTTACTTAATATGTTTGGTAAAATTCGTGGTGAAGAAGTTAGTGATGATGCTCTCTTGCTTGGCTAAGTTATTAGATTTTTTGCCTACTTTCATCATAAAAAGCAATCTAGTAAAGAGATTGCTTTTTTATTAATATTATTTTTTCCTTTAAAATCGCACACCTGTAAAATAGATTTACTTCATTAAGCGCCTATTTCATTCCACAAATATAAAAGCATCTGAGCAATTTTGTTCGTTAATATACTGTGAAAGACTCAAGTCTTTCTGCTATTTTTCATTACTTATCGCCTTTATTGGTATCGAGGTCTTGAATATTAAAAAAATATTAATAGCAATAAATAATAGAATATTTAAAATAAATAAACCTTAATTTAAACCCTAAAAAAAATAAAATACTTTCATTTGATTTTTGACACTGTAAATTATACTTCAGTTAATATTCCTTGCTTTACACGATAGTTAACAAGACTAAAAAGATAATCTCAGCAGTTAATGACTGTTACAAATGGATTTGAATAGTAGGTAGGTAATAGATAGGTAGATAGGTAGATAGATAGATAGATAGATAGATAGATAGATAGATAGATAGAGTTAATTATTTCAAATAAATGCAAAAAAGCCCAGTATAAATACTGGGCTCTCTATATAAAAGTCTGGCGGCTCCCTACTCTCACATGGGTAATACCCACACTACCATCGGCACTACGGCGTTTCACTTCTGAGTTCGGCATGGGGTCAGGTGGGACCACCGCGCTCTTACCGCCAGACATATCCTGTCTCTCTTCTTCAACTAACTCTCGCTAGCTTCTCATTAGGCTCAAGCTAAATTCTTCTCGCGCTCCAAACAACTCCGAGTTGTAAGGTTAAGACTCTCGGTTCATTAGTATCAGTTAGCTCAATGTATCACTACACTTACACACCTGACCTATCTACGTCTTAGTCTTAAACGGACCTTACTAATTCTCATTAGGGAAAACTCATCTCAAGGCTAGTTTCGTACTTAGATGCTTTCAGCACTTATCTATTCCGCACGTAGCTACCGGGCAATGCAATTGGCATCACAACCCGAACACCAGCGGTGCGTTCACTTCGGTCCTCTCGTACTAGAAGCAAACCCTCTCAATTTTCCTACGCCCATGGCAGATAGGGACCGAACTGTCTCACGACGTTCTAAACCCAGCTCGCGTACCACTTTAAACGGCGAACAGCCGTACCCTTGGGACCTACTTCAGCCCCAGGATGTGATGAGCCGACATCGAGGTGCCAAACTCCGCCGTCGATATGAACTCTTGGGCGGAATCAGCCTGTTATCCCCGGAGTACCTTTTATCCGTTGAGCGATGGCCCTTCCATTCAGTGCCACCGGATCACTATGACCTACTTTCGTATCTGCTCGAGCCGTCACTCTCGCAGTCAAGCTAGCTTTTGCCATTGCACTAACCTCCTGATGTCCGACCAGGATTAGCTAACCTTCGTGCTCCTCCGTTACTCTTTGGGAGGAGACCGCCCCAGTCAAACTACCCACCAGACAGTGTCCCTTACCTCGATTCAGAAGTATAGGTTAGAGCATCAAACATTAAAGGGTGGTATTTCAAGGTCGGCTCCATACATACTGGCGTACATACTTCTATGCCTCCCACCTATCCTACACATTAAGGCTCAATGCTCACTGTCAAGCTATAGTAAAGGTTCACGGGGTCTTTCCGTCTTGCCACGGGTACACCGCATCTTCACGGCAATTTCAATTTCACTGAGTCTCGGGTGGAGACAGCCTGGCCATCATTACGCCATTCGTGCAGGTCGGAACTTACCCGACAAGGAATTTCGCTACCTTAGGACCGTTATAGTTACGGCCGCCGTTTACTGGGGCTTCGATCAAGAGCTTCTCCTCGCGGATAACCCCATCAATTAACCTTCCAGCACCGGGCAGGCGTCACACCCTATACGTCCACTTTCGTGTTTGCAGAGTGCTGTGTTTTTATTAAACAGTTGCAGCCAGCTGGTATCTTCGACTGATTTCACCTACGTCCGCATGGGATTTCAATTAATATCAGCGTGCCTTCTCCCGAAGTTACGGCACCATTTTGCCTAGTTCCTTCACCCGAGTTCTCTCAAGCGCCTTAGTATTCTCTACCTGACCACCTGTGTCGGTTTCGGGTACGATTGTCTATAACCTAGAGCTTAGAGGCTTTTCCTGGAAGCAGGGCATCAATTACTTCAGTGCCTTAGCACCTCGTCATCACACCTCAGCGTTTCAGTGACCGGATTTGCCTAATCACTCGCCTACATGCTTAACCCACCATCCAATAGGTGGTAAACCTAGCCTTCTTCGTCCCCCCTTCGCAGTTATACACAGTACGGGAATATTAACCCGTTTCCCATCAGATACGCCTCTCAGCCTCTCCTTAGGGGTCGACTCACCCTGCCCCGATTAACGTTGGACAGGAACCCTTGGTCTTCCGGCGAGCGGGCCTTTCACCCGCTTTATCGTTACTTATGTCAGCATTCGCACTTCTGATACCTCCAGCATGCCTCACAACACACCTTCTACGGCTTACAGAACGCTCCCCTACCCAACAACATTTCTGTCGCTGCCGCAGCTTCGGTGCATAGTTTTAGCCCCGTTACATCTTCCGCGCAGGCCGACTCGACTAGTGAGCTATTACGCTTTCTTTAAATGATGGCTGCTTCTAAGCCAACATCCTAGCTGTCTAAGCCTTCCCACTTCGTTTCCCACTTAACTATGACTTTGGGACCTTAGCTGGCGGTCTGGGTTGTTTCCCTCTTCACGACGAACGTTAGCACCCGCCGTGTGTCTCCCATGATTAAACTTGTCAGTATTCGGAGTTTGCATCGGGTTGGTAAGTCGGGATGACCCCCTAGCCGAAACAGTGCTCTACCCCCAACAGTTACTCATGAGGCGCTACCTAAATAGCTTTCGGGGAGAACCAGCTATCTCCCGGTTTGATTGGCCTTTCACCCCCAGCCACAGGTCATCCGCTAATTTTTCAACATTAGTCGGTTCGGTCCTCCAGTTAGTGTTAACCAACCTTCAACCTGCCCATGGCTAGATCACCGGGTTTCGGGTCTATACCCTGCAACTATTCGCACAGTTAATACTCGGTTTCCCTTCGGCTCCCCTATTCGGTTAACCTTGCTACAGAATATAAGTCGCTGACCCATTATACAAAAGGTACGCAGTCACATAACCTTAATTATGCTCCCACTGATTGTACGTACACGGTTTCAGGGTCTATTTCACTCCCCTCCCGGGGTTCTTTTCGCCTTTCCCTCACGGTACTGGTTCACTATCGGTCAATCAGGAGTATTTAGCCTTGGAGGATGGTCCCCCCTTCTTCAAACAGGATTTCTCGTGTCCCGCTCTACTCTTCAAGCTTCCACTTAAAGTACTTTCGTGTACGGGACTTTCACCCTCTTTCGTGCGACTTTCCAGACGCTTCCACTAATACCTTAAGCTACCCGCTTTGGGCTGACCCCCTTTCGCTCGCCGCTACTCGGGGGATCTCGGTTGATTTCTTTTCCTCGGGGTACTTAGATGTTTCAGTTCTCCCGGTTCGCCTTGTCTAACTATTTATTCATTAGACAATAATGTAGTCTCCTACATTGGGTTTCCCCATTCGGACATCGACGGCTCAACGCACTTTATCAGCTCACCGTCGCTTTTCGCAGATTAACACGTCCTTCTTCGCCTCTGATTGCCTAGGCATCCACCGTGTACGCTTAATTTCTTAACCTTACAACTCGCAGTTGTCTCGGTTTACGCTTTCTTCTCTTCTTATCATACTTCCGGCTCTCACCTCGTATCATAAGCCGAGAACTCGTTTCTTTCAGCTTGTTCCTAATTTTTAAAGAGCTTTATCTCACTATTAACGCATTCATATACGCATTAATACTCAGATAATATTCAAAGAAATAACCCATCTTAAAGTGGCGTCCCCTAGGGGATTCGAACCCCTGTTACCGCCGTGAAAGGGCGATGTCCTAGGCCTCTAGACGAAGGGGACGTGCTATCTCTTCTTCAACAAACAATCTGTGTGAACACTTGCAAGGTCTTCGTAAGGAGGTGATCCAACCGCAGGTTCCCCTACGGTTACCTTGTTACGACTTCACCCCAGTCATGAATCACACCGTGGTAAACGCCCCCCCGAAGGTTAAGCTATCTACTTCTGGTGCAACCCACTCCCATGGTGTGACGGGCGGTGTGTACAAGGCCCGGGAACGTATTCACCGTGACATTCTGATTCACGATTACTAGCGATTCCGACTTCATGGAGTCGAGTTGCAGACTCCAATCCGGACTTAGACGTACTTTATGAGGTCCGCTTGCTCTCGCGAGGTCGCTTCCCTTTGTATACGCCATTGTAGCACGTGTGTAGCCCTGGTCGTAAGGGCCATGATGACTTGACGTCGTCCCCACCTTCCTCCGCTTTATCAACGGCAGTCTCCTTTGAGTTCCCACCTCTACGTGCTGGCAACAAAGGATAAGGGTTGCGCTCGTTGCGGGACTTAACCCAACATTTCACAACACGAGCTGACGACAGCCATGCAGCACCTGTCTCACAGTTCCCGAAGGCACTCTCACATCTCTGCAAGATTCTGTGGATGTCAAGACCAGGTAAGGTTCTTCGCGTTGCATCGAATTAAACCACATGCTCCACCGCTTGTGCGGGCCCCCGTCAATTCATTTGAGTTTTAACCTTGCGGCCGTACTCCCCAGGCGGTCGATTTATCGCGTTAGCTTCGGAGCCCATCACTCTAGGCAACAAACTCCAAATCGACATCGTTTACAGCGTGGACTACCAGGGTATCTAATCCTGTTTGCTCCCCACGCTTTCGCATCTCAGCGTCAGTATCTGTCCAGAAGGCCGCCTTCGCCACCGGTATTCCTCCACATCTCTACGCATTTCACCGCTACACGTGGAATTCTACCTTCCTCTACAATACTCTAGTTAACCAGTTTTAAATGCTATTCCTAGGTTGAGCCCAGGGCTTTCACACCTAACTTAATTATCCGCCTACATGCCCTTTACGCCCAGTCATTCCGATTAACGCTTGCACCCTCCGTATTACCGCGGCTGCTGGCACGGAGTTAGCCGGTGCTTCTTCTGTGAGTAACGTCAATAATCTACACTATTCATGTAGCTACTTCCTCCTCACCGAAAGTGCTTTACAACCCGAAGGCCTTCTTCACACACGCGGCATGGCTGCATCAGGGTTCCCCCCATTGTGCAATATTCCCCACTGCTGCCTCCCGTAGGAGTCTGGACCGTGTCTCAGTTCCAGTGTGGCTGGTCATCCTCTCAGACCAGCTAGAGATCGTCGCCTTGGTAAGCCTTTACCCTACCAACTAGCTAATCCCATATGGGCTCATCAAATGGCGAGTGGTCTTGCGATCCCACCCTTTGGTCTCTCAACTTTATGCGGTATTAGCAGTCGTTTCCAACTGTTGTCCCCCTCCATTCGGCAAATTCCCATACATTACTCACCCGTCCGCCACTCGTCAGCAGTAAAGCAAGCTCTACCCTGTTACCGTTCGACTTGCATGTGTTAAGCCTGCCGCCAGCGTTCAATCTGAGCCATGATCAAACTCTTCAATTTAAAGTTTGATGCTCAATAACTGTCTCCGCTTCTTTCTTTAACTTTCGTCAAATGAATCTCGAGTTCACTTATTAAGACTTCTTAATTCTCGCCTCTCGGCTTCTATTCTTCTGCCTTACAAGTGCCCACACAGATTGTCTGTTTCTTAATTTTTAAAGAGCTGACAGCCCGTTATTTTTAACTCTTCACCTCTTCTTAATTAGTGAAGTTGCTGTCTCAAGGGTTGCGTATATTACGCTAGTGTTTTTTGTTTGTCAACACTTATTTTAAAAAATTTCTTTTTTTGATTTGGTTGATTACATTATCATCAAAACCTTTTATCTTAAAAAGAAAAATTCTACTTCCGCCTTATATTTAATTTTTATCTTAGAAAAAATTTATTCTAAAAACAGAAAATAAAATTTTTTAACATTCCCTCATTGCTAAGGGATGCTGATTATAACGTTATTTTTATTTGTTTTACCACATTAATTGCCTTATCTACTGCTAAGTGCACATTATTTGCTCTAGCCAGTGCAATTCCTAATCGCCTTGTGCTTATAATTTCGGGTTTTCCAAATAAACGAATATCCGTCTCTGGTTCACTGAGTGCTTTATCTAAATTTCCAAAACTAATCGTTTTTGATTGCCCTTCCGCTAAAATAACGGCTGATGCTGAAAATCCATATTGTTCGATATTTGGGATAGGTAACCCTAATATTGCCCGAGCATGCAAAGCAAATTCAGAAAGATTCTGAGAAATTAAAGTAACCATTCCGGTATCATGTGGCCTTGGTGAAACTTCACTAAACCAAACTTTATCACCTTTAACAAAAAATTCGACACCAAATAATCCATAGCCACCAAGTGCTTGAATGATTTTCATCGCAATTTGTTGCGCTTTTTCTATTGCTTGCGTTGACATTGATTGAGGTTGCCATGATTCTCGATAATCACCTTTTTCTTGTCGATGCCCAATTGGTTCACAAAATGATATACCCCCACTATGACTTACGGTTAATAATGTGATTTCATAATCAAAATCAATAAAACCTTCTACAATTACTTTACCACCTCCAGCTCTCCCCCCTTCTTGCGCATATTGCCACGCTTTTTCAATATCACCTTCATTTCGAAGTAAGGATTGCCCCTTACCTGAAGAACTCATGATGGGTTTAACAAGGCAAGGAAAACCCATTGATTTTATAGCTTGTTTAAATTCGCTTTTATTCGCGGCAAATTGATATGGAGAAGTTGATATTGATAATTGTTCTGCAGCTAATTTGCGAATACCTTCTCGATTCATGGTTATTTGAACAGCTTTTGCCGTCGGAATAACTGTAAATCCATCTTCTTCTAAGCTTACTAATGCATCTGTTGCAATTGCTTCTATTTCGGGAACAATATAGTCAGGTTTTTCATTCGCAACCAATTTTTTGAGCTTTTCACCATCAAGCATATTAATAACATAAGCGCGATGAGCTACTTGCATAGCAGGCGCATTAGCATAACGATCAATTGCAATGACTTCACAACCAAGCCTTTGTAATTCAATCACTAATTCTTTTGCAAGTTCTCCAGCTCCACATAATAAAACCTTAGTTGCTGTTGAAGATAAAGGTGTACCAATTTTAACCATGATAAATCCTCATTAACTATTATTACTATATTTTGAGATAACTTGTTTGAGATTAAAAATAAAAAACGGGATAATTATCCCGTTTTTTATTCTAAAATTACGCTTGATAAGGATCACGTAAGATAATTGTTTCTTCTCGATCGGGTCCTGTCGATATAATATCAATAGGTGTTTCGGTTAAAGTTTCAATTCGTTTAATGTAGTTTTTAGCAGCAACTGGTAATTCGTCATAGCTTTTCACGCCAAAAGTAGACTCACTCCAACCCAGCATAGATTCATATACAGGTTTAACGAGGCTCCATTCTTCAGCTGAAGCAGGTGCATTTTCAATAATTTCACCTGATGGTAATTGATAACCAATACAAAGTTTAACTTCTTTTAATCCATCAAGCACATCAAGTTTAGTTAAACAAAAACCTGATACTGAATTTAATTGTACAGCTTTGCGAACAGCGACAATATCAAGCCAACCCGTGCGACGACGACGCCCCGTTGTTGCACCAAATTCATTACCTTGCTTACATAAATATTCACCAACATCATCAAATAATTCTGTTGGGAATGGACCTGCACCTACACGTGTTGAATAGGCTTTTACAATTCCTAAAACATAACCAACATACCTAGGGCCAAAACCCGATCCCGTTGCAACGCCACCCGCTGTCGTATTTGATGAAGTTACAAAAGGATACGTACCATGATCAATATCGAGTAATGTCCCTTGAGCTCCTTCAAACATAATGCGATCGCCTTTTTTACGTGCATCTTCTAAAAGCGCTGGCACATCAGCAATCATTGCTACTAAAATATCAGCAATAGCTAACGTTTCATCTAAAACCGTTTGGTAATCGACAGCTTCTGTTTTGTAATAATTTACTAATTGAAAATTATGATATTCCATAATTTCTTTTAATTTTTCGGCAAAAGCTTTACGGTCACGAAGATCGCCAACGCGCACACCGCGACGAGCAACTTTATCTTCGTATGCGGGTCCAATTCCTCGACCTGTTGTACCTATCGCTTTATTACCTCGAGCTTTTTCTCGAGCCTGATCTAAAGCAATATGATAAGGTAAGATTAATGGACAAGATTCAGAAATTAAAAGTCTTTCTTTAACAGGAATTCCTTTATCTTCAAGATCTTTCATTTCTTTCATTAATGCATCTGGACTAAGTACCACACCATTAGCAATGATACTGGTAACACCATCACGTAAAATGCCAGAAGGGATAAGATGTAATACTGTTTTTTCGCCATTGATAACTAAAGTATGACCCGCATTGTGTCCACCTTGGTATCTAACAACATATTTTGCTTTTTCAGTGAGCAAATCGACAACTTTACCCTTGCCTTCATCGCCCCATTGAGTACCTAATACTACAACGTTATTACTCATATTTTATTTACTCATTTTATAATTTGATGTTAATTGCATATAACGGAAAAATTCGCTGTCTGGGCTAATAACCATGACATCATTACCTGTAAAACTTTGTTCATATGCTTTAAGACTGCGAATAAAACTAAAAAATTCGATATCTTTACCAAAAGCATCTGCATATAATTTAGCTGCATTCGCTTCACCTTCACCGCGAATTACACGCGATTGGCGTTCTGCTTCAGATAAGATTTTAGTTGCCTCAAGTGTCGCTTTAGCGCGTGTTTCTTCTGCTTCACGAACACCTTGGAAACGTTGATCTCGAGCAACAACTTCACGTTCGGTGCTCATTCTTGCATATATCGCACCAGATACTTCAGACGGGAAATTAATTTGTTTAATACGGACATCAATGATATTAACGCCAAAAGCTCGCATACTTGTATTAGCTAATAATGATTGATCTGAATTTTTATTACCTATTTGATTCTCTGTATCAATAGATTCTGTACCATTTAAAGCATTTTTTACGCGTAGCATTAACGAATTTCGAGAATTAACATCTTCATTTGAATCATTAATAATATCACGAATAGCTAATTTACCAATTTCAGCGCGTAAACGTCCGTTTAAACGTGCAAGTAATAAATCTTGAACATTATTACCACCAGCAACAGTTTCATAATAACGATTAAAATCGACAATTTTCCATTGTACAAAATAATCGACAATAAGATCTTTTTTCTCACGAGTAATAAATTTTTGTTCACGTGAACTATCTGTTGTCTGGATTTTAGCATCTATTACTTTGACATGATCAATACCTGGAATTTTAAAATGTAAGCCAGGATTAGATAATCCAATAATTTTATTAAATCTTAGTACAACCCCTCTTGAGCCTTCTTCAATCACATAAACACTAGCAAAAAATATACCGATTAATAATAAAACTATAGGAATTAATAATTTACGCATTTTCATTTTTCTCCTTATCTTCGTCCTATAGTACGAGTAGTATTAACGCTGTTTGTATTATTACTTGATGAGTTAATATTATTTTGCTGATTCATTAATGATTGATTAATTTTAGTCGATTCATTATTCGACGAACCTAAATTAAAATTATAACCATTATTAGGATTGGATTGATTTAAATGACTGATATCATTTGTATTTTTTAGCAGTTTTTCTAAAGGTAATACCATTAAATTGCCACTTTTATCATTTACCATGACTTTATTGGTATTGCTTAAGATTTTTTCCATTGCTTCAATATAAAGACGTTCTTTAGTGATTGCAGGAGCTGCTTTATATTGCGGCAGAATTTGCTCAAAGCGAGCAATATCACCGGCGGCTTCTAATTCAATACGTACTTTGTATGCATTTGCATCTGCAAGGATTCGTGCGGCTTTACCTTCGGCCTGTTGGACTAATTGTACCTTATCGGCTTCAGCTTTATTGATTTCTCTTTCCCGGTCTTCTCGAGCTTTAATAGCGTCATTATACGCATCTTGGACTTGTTCTGGTGGGCGAGCAGATTGGAAATTGAGATCAACTATAGTAATTCCCATATCATAATTGGAAATAATTTTAATAAGTTCATCTTTTGTGTGTGTCTCTAATATTGAACGTCCATCAGTTAAAATAGCATCCATATTAGAACTACCCACTTCAGTACGCAAAGCACTATCAGCCGCTTGACGTAAGCTATCTTCAACATTAGTCACATTAAATAAATAATTTCGCGGATTTGTGATACGATATTGAACGTTCATTTCCACAAAAATTAAATTTTCACCGGCAGTGATCATAAATCCTTGCACATTAAAATTACGTGTCCCTTGGGTATCAATTAAATAAACTTTATCAATTAATGAAGGTTTCCAATTTAACCCAGGCTCTATAATTTGTGGTTGGATTCGACCAAAACGAGTAATTACACCACGTTCACTTTGATTGACGGTATAAAATCCACTAATAGCCCATAATAAAATAGCTGCAACTGCAACAATTATGATGAGCATTGTTGTATTAAAAGGTAATTTGGTAGAAGAGCCTTTACCATTATTAGGGTTACCTTTTTTGAATAGGTTTTTCATTGTATCCAATGGACTTTTCGATGAGCCACTTGGTTTATTTCTATTACCCCATGGATCGTTATCTTGTCCGTTATTGCCGGGCTGATTCCACGCCATATATTATAACTCCAGTTAACAGTTAATTATCATTTTAAGAAGTGAGTAAGTATAGCAGATCTGGCTCTTGTTTACAGAGTCGATTCCACTCTATTAATGGTAGTCGAATATCTAGACTAAAACTACCATCTTCATTAATTTTTTCATGTTCTATGGCATTTAAGTGATATAAACGGCTACGTAACTTAGCTAATTGCATCGGTAAATTTAAGTGACAAACTTTAAGTTGTTTAGCTAGCCTTTCTTTTAATGCCGTAAAAAGAAGATCTAATCCTAAATTGTTTTGCGCTGAAATCCAAACCCGAATAGGTAAACCATTTTCATTTCGATCAATGCGAGGGGTTATTCCTTCTTCTAAGTCAATTTTATTCATAACTAAAAGAACGGGAATATTATCAGCGTCAATTTCAGCAAGGACTTCATCGACCGCTTGCATATTTTCAATTAAATTACTATCGGCTACATCAACAACATGCAGTAACAAAGCGGCTTCTTGTGTTTCTAATAGTGTTGCTTTAAAAGCAGCAATTAAATCATGTGGTAAATGGCGAATAAAACCAACTGTATCTGCCAATACAACTTCACCGACATCATTGATATTAATACGTCGTAATGTAGGATCTAATGTCGCAAATAACTGATCGGCTGCATAAACATTTGCTTGAGTTAACGTATTAAATAAGGTTGATTTGCCGGCGTTAGTATAACCAACTAATGAAATAGTAGATAGATTTGCTTTATTCCTGTACTTGCGATTTTGGTTACGTTGTTTTTCGACTTTCGCTAATCGATTTAAGATTAATTGCATTCGATTACGAATTAACCGCCTATCCGTTTCAAGTTGCGTTTCACCTGGACCTCGCAGCCCAATCCCACCTTTTTGCCTTTCTAGGTGAGTCCAACCTCGTACTAAACGTGTCGATAAATATTGTAGTTGCGCTAATTCGACTTGTAATTTTCCTTCGTAAGTTCTTGCTCGTTTTGCAAAAATATCAAGAATCAAACCAGTTCTATCAATAACTTTACATTGGAAAATTTTTTCAAGATTTCTTTCTTGAGAAGGGGTAATTGAGTGATTAAGAATAACAACTTGGACATCAAGTTGTTTGATTTTTTCAGCAATTTCTAAGGCCTTACCTTCGCCTATAAAATATTTAGATTGCGGTGTTTTTCTTGAAGTTGTAACAATATCGAGGATTTCTATTTGAGCAGAAGAAACAAGTTCTTCAAACTCATTGAGATCCTCGATATCGCTTTCTTGAGGGAAAAATACATGTACTAATAAAGCAGTTTCACCGCCTCTATGTCGTTCAAACAATCAAAATCTCCACTGAAGTAAATCAGTTTTCCGTTTCCTCTTCAGATTGAGATAACATTCCAGAAATAGGTCTTGATGGAACAACTGTCGAGATTGCATGTTTATAAACCATCTGACTTACAGTGTTTTTTAATAAAATAACAAACTGATCAAAAGATTCAATTTGGCCCTGTAATTTAATGCCATTCACCAAATAAATTGATACAGGAATATGTTCCTTGCGTAACAAATTTAAATAAGGATCTTGTAATGATTGCCCTTTTGACATGATAGTTTCCTTTAAGATACAAATAATAAGATAGATTAATAATTATAAGTAAAACTAGATAAAAACGTCTAATTTTACTACTCAGTTAAAATGTGTTCACATTAACATAAAAAAATACCCCTTTAAAACTAATAAACTAAATTTATCCACAACTTAGTACGATTCAATTTAAAATAATTAAATCGATAAAAATCAATATATAAAAAGTAGGTGATTATTAAATTTATTAATGGGATTTTTAATTATGTGCAAGTATTATAACATAATTTTATAATCCTAAATAAACAATTTAAACATTGTTAACAAAATAGCTTTCAATACCATCAATATTATCAACATTTAACCAATTTACAGGATGTTTCCAACCCCGGAGCCAAGTAATTTGTCGCTTAGCTAATTGTCTTGTCGCACAAATACCTTTAAAAACCATTTCATCGTAGCTGATATCACCTTGCAGATATTCCCACATTTGGCGATAACCAACACAACGCATTGATGGTAAGTTCAAATTGATATTAGGTAACTGAATGATTTTTTCTACTTCTTCTGCAAATCCTAATTTTAACATTTGTAAAAATCTATCTTCGATTCGCTGATGTAATACTGCTCTATCCGTTGGCATAATTGCAAATTGGACAATATCATAATTAAGAGTTTGCCCTGTTTCTTTTGTTAATTCAGTCAAACTTTTACCTGTTAATAAATAAACTTCATAAGCTCGATTTATTCGTTGCGGATCGTTTGGATGAATGCGTTTAGCCGAAACAGGATCTACTTGCTTTAATTCTTCATGAATAGCTTGCCAACCTAATCGATCCGCTTTTTCAGCTATTTGCTGACGAATCGTATTATCTGCTGCGGGTAATGGCGAAAGCCCTTCAATGAGCGCTTTAAAATAAAGCATTGTACCACCCACTAAAAGTGGTATACGCTTATTTGCTAGACTTGCTTCTATTTCAAAAATGGCATCTAAACGAAAATTAGCGGCAGAGTAGCTGTCAGTTGGAGAACAAATATCAATCAATTTATGCGGGTATTGTTGTTGCTCCGCTATCGTTGGTTTTGCAGTACCAATGTCCATACCTCGATAAATAAGCGCTGAATCAACACTAATAATATCAATAGGGTATTTATCACATAATGCCATCGCCAAAGCAGTTTTACCGGATGCTGTCGGTCCCATTAAAGTAAAAATTTTAGATTTGTTCATAATTAACTAGCTTGAATAAATAATTTGAGATCAATTGGAAATAAAAAAGCATCATGCTGTAAAAGAGGCAAATCTATTTGTTCAAGATCTGCAAGTAATTGAATAACTTTACTTACATTCCATTCCTCAACGTTGTTTTCATTATATTGTCCTGCTAACCAATTGGCTATAACCGTCGGATCCTTAATTTCGTTATCCTTCGACTCGATTAAAAAAGAAAGCATAACAGGTAATAATTGCTGCCAATTTAAATTTCGCAACATTTTAGGCACACTTTGTAAATAGAGCTTATTTTTTTCTATATAAAAATCAAAACCTAAAAAAGTTAATGACGGTTTATTTAGATTTAAAGTCTGTTGTTCTTGTTTAGAAATCAAAATTACCAACGGAATTAATAAATTATCACAATCATGTGCTAATAATTTAATGGCAATTAACCGCTTTTTGGCATCGGCTAATTTCATTAACATAAAAATTTGATCATTATCTTGCTGTTTTTCTAATAAAGCTAAATCAGGTTGTACAACCGTTAAAACTCGGCCAAATTGAAAAACGGATGAACTCGTTATCGTTGAAGTTATCGCATTTAATGAAGGTAAAGGATTATTGCGCTTTGGAAATAAAGATTCAATGACAGCTTGTTGAGACTCGGTTATCGATGAATCTGGTAAATCTACCTTTATTGATGGAATGATAGCTTCATTAGGGGGATGGTTAATCAATTTACCATACAAGGCATTCTCTGCAGCATGATTACGAGATCGCTTAGTTGATGAATAAGGTGATGGATACACAATTGAATTAGCAGATGTATTAAAAATATTTAAACCAGCGGCTGGTCGATTCTCATTAAATATGGGTTTATCTTGTGTGCTTGTTTGCCCAGACTCTAACGCCATAACAACCGCTTGATAGACAAAATCATGCACAAGTCTAGCTTCATGAAAACGAACTTCATGTTTAGCCGGATGGACATTAACATCGACTTGTTTAGGATCAATTTGTAAAAAAATAACATAACTTTGTAAGCTATTATCTTGCTGAGTATAAGCTTGTTTTAATGCGTGATTTAATAATTTATCTTTAACAACTCGCCCATTCACGTAAAAATACTGTAAGTCAGGAATATCTAAATTAGCCACCCATCCTTCAATAGCAAGATCATCGTGTTGCCAATCTAGCTTAACAGCATTTTGCATAAATAATGTACCACATACTGCTGATACTCTTTTTTCTAACGATTCTTTGCGATATTGTTTTACTAATTTTTTATTATGCGTCAAATTAAAACTAACATCTGGATAAGCAAGCGCAATCCGTTTTATAAACGTTTCAATATGCATAAATTCTGTTTTTTCGGTCTTCAAAAAACGACGACGTGCAGGGGTATTATAAAATAAATCTAAAACTTCAACACTTGTCCCAACCGGGTGAGAGGCTGGATTAATGATGGGCGTCATATCGCGCCCTTCTGCATACACTTGCCAAGCTTCAGATTGTTCTTGAGTTCGAGAAGTCAATGTAAGACGAGAAACTGAACTAATACTTGCTAAAGCCTCACCTCGAAAACCTAAACTCATAATCGTATCCAGATCGTCCAAACAATCAATTTTGCTCGTCGCATGGCGCGCTAATGCTAAACACAACTCAGCTTTAACAATACCGCAACCATTATCGCGAATATGAATCAATTTATTGCCACCTTGTTCAAGGGAAATATCTATTTGACTTGCACCAGCATCTAAACTGTTTTCAATTAATTCTTTTATAACGGATGATGGACGTTCAACAACTTCACCCGCCGCAATTTGATTGGCTAATTGTTGTGATAAAATATGAATAGCCATTAGTGTTGCTCTCCAAATCGAGGATGGCTTTTTATATAGTTTTTAATACCTAAATAAATTGCCTTGGCTAATTTATTTTGATGTTCATTATTGGCCAATAAAATTTCTTCTTGTCGATTAGAAATAAAACCAACTTCGATTAAAATTGATGGAATATCGGGCGATCTTAATACCCCTAAACTCGCATATTTGGGTTGTTTGATATGAATTTTTGTCGATTTTGCTAATTCTTGTAATACCTGCTCCGCAAGTTCATAACCGACACGCTGAGAATAAGAAAATTGTAAATCTAAAATAGCTTGACTTAAATGAGGATTATTATCATCACTAAGCGCATCGCCGGCGCCACCTAACAATTCTGATTGTTTTTCGTGTTGCTCGATCCATCGACCTAATTCTGTATCGGCGCGTTTAGTTGATAACACCCAAACTGAAGCACCATTGGCTTTAATATTTGGTGCAGAGTCAGCATGAATAGAAATTAATAAATTGGCTTTACTTTTACGGGCAATCTCAGAACGCTGCGAAACCGAAATAAACTGATCACTATTGCGCGTCAACACACTTTTAAATTGTGGATCTTTATTTAATAAAATGTCTAATTTTTTTGCAATCGACATAGTGACTGTTTTTTCATAAAAACCTTTGTTGCCTATTGCACCAGAGTCTTTACCGCCATGACCGGCATCAATAGCCACAACGACTTTTGCAGCTTGCGCTGAAAAGCAAAATAAACAAATAATAATAAAGATCACACTAGATTTAATCATAACGTTTTTAATTTGAATAATAATAGATTAAGTTTGAATAATAAAAAGCCCCTTATCAGACAAGGCTTTTATTGATAAGCTACGTCCTAAGCCTTCGTAAGACAAAGAAATTTCAATATCTGCCTTAGGTAAAATTCCCTGAGCCTGATTTGGCCATTCAATTAAACAAATAGCATGTGAAGAAAAATATTCTCGAATACCCATATATTCGAGCTCTTCTGGATCGATCAATCGGTATAAATCAAAATGATAAACTGAAAAATCACTAAATTGATAAGGTTCAACTAAAGTATAAGTTGGGCTTTTTACATTACCCTGATGTCCTAACGCTTGTAAAAAACCGCGACTAAAAGTGGTTTTACCAGCACCTAGATCACCCATTAAATAAATTACTATAGCTTCGTCATGAATCGATAAATAATGTAAACATTGTTTTGCCAATTGTTGCCCAGCATGAATGGTTTCTGACTCATCTGCTAAAATAATAGACTTCATGGTATATACTTTACAGTTTAAAAAGTAATTATTATATACTAATTCGCCCTTTAGATATATGATCTAAAAATCATTTTAGCATCGAAAATTAGTTAAAAAATTTACGATATTTAACGCAATATACCGACGATAAAGACAAAGCCATGTTACATACAATATCAACAGCCAATATTTCAATTCGTGAATTATTGCCTAGCAATCTCGGCTTGATAACTTCTTGTGATCATGTTCTTTTTTGGCAAAATGGCGTTTTATTAGCATTAAAAAACCATGCAATTTTAGAACAAATATTACAGAAAACAACTCAGTGCTATGTTTTAGGAGATGACGTAATTGCTCGAGGACTTAGCAACTTAATCGATCCAAGAATAAAAAAAATAACGATGCAACAAGTTGTCGATTTAACGGCTGCTGTTTATCCCCAATTAAATTGGTAAACAATTAAATTGATAAATAACCAAATTGATAAATAACTAAAAAATTGAAATTTTACATGTTATGCAAACTCTACTCACTTTAAATGAAGGTTATCAACGATTAATCAATAGCGATGTAATTGCCTATCCAACTGAAGCTGTATATGGATTAGGTTGTGATCCTGATAATCAAGATGCCGTTTTAAAAATTTTAAAACTGAAACAACGACCGATTGAAAAAGGACTTATTCTAATTGCCAGTCATTATTCACAATTACAACCTTATATTGATGAATCAGCCATAAGTGCAAAGCAAAAACAACACGCTTTTGCCACCTGGCCAGGTCCTATAACATGGCTCTTTCCAAAGCATGCTAATACCCCTTTTTATTTAACTGGGCAATTTAATACAATTGCTGTTAGGGTTACAAATCACCCGATCGTTAAACAGTTATGTGATCTATTTGGTAAACCGATAGTATCAACCAGTGCTAACTTATCCAATCAGCCAGCTTGCCTTAGCGTCGCCGAAATTAGGCAGCAATTTGGCGATAATATAGCCATTTTACAAGGAGAGTTAGGGCATCGAACCTCACCATCAGAAATTCGTGATATTCAAACTGGAAACATTATTCGACAAGGATAAAAAATGCAAAAATATTATATAGGTGTCATGTCTGGAACGAGTATGGATGGGGTCGATATTGCATTAATCGAGATTGACAATAATACAATCAAACCGCTTGTGAGCAATTGCTATCCTATTCCTAGCACGCTTAAGCAACAATTATTAATCTTATGTGAAAAAAAACACGCGTCACTTCAACAATTTGGTGAACTTGATCATCAATTAGGTCAATTATATGCAAATTGTATCAATCAATTTATTAGTGATAATCAACTAGATAAAAAAAATATTCGCGCAATTGGCTGTCATGGACAAACTATTTATCATGCACCACAAGGTGAGTACCCATTTACTTTACAACTCGGTGATGCCAATATTATTGCTGCAAAAACCAATATAACGACAATCGCTGACTTTCGACGTAAAGATATGGCTTTTGGCGGTCAAGGTGCGCCACTGGTGCCGGCCTTTCATCAAGCTATATTATTTGATAAACAAAAAAATCGCATTATTGTTAATATTGGCGGCATCAGCAATATTACGCTCCTTATCCCTAATCATCCTATTATGGGTTATGACACGGGCCCTGGAAATGTATTATTAGATAGTTGGATTAATAAACACCTTAATCAACCGTATGACAAAAATGGGCAATGGGCAAGCACGGGTAACATAAATCAACCGCTTTTAAATCAACTTTTAACTGAACCTTATTTTGGCTTAACAGCACCTAAAAGTACTGGACGTGAAATATTTAATATATCTTGGTTAAATAAACATCTAAATGCAATCACACCGCTCCAGCATGATATTTCTCAACAAGATATACAAGCAACGCTAGTCGAATTAACTGCAAAAACAATTGCCGATCAAATCAAAAAAGCCGCCATAGACCCATTACTTGCTTGTGAACTTTTCGTATGCGGTGGTGGTGCGAAAAATCAACTTATTATGCAACGATTAACTAAACTATTAGCTAATTGGCAAGTACAAACAACCGATCACCTAGGCTTCAATACAGATGATATGGAAGCGATAGCTTTTGCATGGTTAGCTTATGCCAAAATACACCATTTACCTTCAAATATCCCAACAGTAACAGGGGCTACAAAAGCAGTAAGTTTAGGGGTTTTATATGATAAAGATTAAATGATATAACATTAAATCGTTTTTCTAAAAGGGAAAGAATATAGAATATACAAAATAACTAAGTCTGAGAAGTTGGCTCCCCCAACAGGACTTGAACCTGTGACATACGGATTAACAGTCCGCCGTTCTACCGACTGAACTATGGAGGAACCGAAATGTAGCGCGAATATTATAGACTTTATGACAATCTGTCAATAGTTAATCTATTCAAACAGCTATTTTATGAACAATTAACGCAAATAAGGGTTAGTTAATCTTTCTTGACCAATAGTTGACATAGGTCCATGACCGGGAATAAATGCAAAGTCATCACCTAACGTAAATAATTTTTGTTTAATCGACGCGATTAATTGTGCATGATTTCCACCAACAAGATCGGTGCGTCCAATACTGTTGTGAAATATAACGTCTCCGACAAAAGCTAATTTAGCTTGCTGATTGATAAAAACAACATGACCGGGAGCATGACCGGGGCAAAATAAAACGTCAAGTGTCACGTCACCTATTGTGATTTGATCACCTTCTTGCAACCATTGCGTTGGTAAAAAAGATTTAATATAAGGAAAACCAAAACGTAAGCATTGTTCAGGTAACATATCAAATAATATTTTATCTTCGATAGCCGATCCTAAAATATCAACCTGATAAAACTTAGCTAATTCATCAGCAGCTCCTACATGATCAAGGTGACCATGGGTAATTAATATTTTAGTTACCTTAACACCGAGCTTTTCAACGGCTTTTTTTAATAATTCGGCTTCACCACCCGGATCGATAATTGCAGCTTGTTTGGTTTTATCGCACCAAATAATGCTGCAATTTTGTTGAAAATCCGTAACCGGGATGATTTGATAATTAAGCATAAAAATTGCCCCCAACTTATTAACGAGAAATTAAATTTTGCCCATCTTCTTTATGTAAAAATGCAAAGACAAGGCTTGAAAAAATAGTCACTAAACCTAAAATAATAAAAGTGATTTGAAAAGCATGAATTAAATTTGTTTTATCACTAATTAAACGGACAAGTACCGCACCAAAAGCAATTCCAAAACTAATCGATAACTGTTGATTAACTGCCATTAAACTATTACCACTACTTGTTTGTTCGCCATGTAACCCTGATAAGGTAATACTATTCATTGCGGTATACTGCATCGAGTTAATACTGCCAATACAAAATAATAATAAACAAATTAAAATTGTCGGTGTCGATAAATTCACGAATGATAATAATAAAATTAATATACCGGCTAATAGGGTATTGGTCACTAACACAAATCGATAGCCACCTTTACGTAAAATTCGCGGAATAAATGATTTCATCAATAATGACGCAATCGCCATAGGGATAAGCATAATACCTGCGTAAATCGCTGAATAACCAAATACGACCTGCAATAATAAAGGTATTAAAAAAGGAACGCCTGAAATACCTAAGCGGCTAACTAGATTACCAATAATTCCGATTTTAAAACTGTGGATCTTAAATAAAGAAAGCGGAAACAAAGGCTCAGTAACTTTTTGAGCATAACGGTAATAAATATAAATAAAAAGTACGCTTATTACAGCAAGCATTATCGATATATAGACATTAATCCCATCACTTAAAAATTCAAGACTGAGGGTTGAGGTAATAAACCCAATCACGATAAAAATAAAGCCAAAGGTATCAAAACTTAGCCTTGTCCCTTTAAAATTAGGCATATAACGCCAGCCAAAAATAATACCTAGTATACCGATTGGTAAATTAATTAAAAAAATCCAATGCCAACTAACCACATCAACTAAATACCCACCGACAACAGGGCCAATAATTGGACCAATTAATCCTGGAATTGACGCGGTATTTAATGCCGATAAAAAATCACTTCGTTTATAAGATTTAATTAACACTAAACGTGATACAGGAACCATCATAGAGCCACCAATACCTTGAATAACGCGCGCAATATCCATAAAAAATAAAGATTCCGATAATGCGCATAATAATGATCCAAGCGAAAATAAAAAGACCGCAATAACAAATATATTACGCGTACCATATTTATCGGATAAATAGCCACTAACAGGAATAAATAATGCTAACGTTAAGGCATAGCTAATAACAGCCGATTGCATATTGAGTGGAGATTCATGCAAATCTTTAGCAAGGGCAGGTAAT
Organism: Gilliamella sp. ESL1225; assembly: GCF_058502635.1. NCBI lineage: Bacteria > Pseudomonadati > Pseudomonadota > Gammaproteobacteria > Orbales > Orbaceae > Gilliamella > Gilliamella sp. ESL1225. The sequence goes on from NZ_CP196358.1 coordinate 257,312, forward strand.
GCCGTGTTTAAAATAGATGTGTCTAACGATTGCATTAAAAATGCAATGGCAGCAATCCACGGCAAAATACGGAAAACAAAAGGGGATAATTGTACTTTTTCGTCCACAATAATTTACCTAATTAATGATAAGCGACAAGATAATAAAAATAAGATCATAAAAACATTATCTCATTTTTCCTATAATAAACAGCAAAATACCTATTATTAAAATTTAGAATCGCCAACAACATTGAAGCGCCAATATCTATCCTATTAAATCGCGCTACAATTAAGAAAATCTTTGTGAACAAATAATCATTAATTGTTCGTTATTATTGTGCTTTTTTAACTTTTTTAGCTTTAATTGATTTTCCTTGCCAAATAGTTGCAATAATTGAGCCTGATATATTATGCCAAACTGAAAATACCGCCGCCGGTAATGCTGATAAGGCAGAAAAATAATTAGTTGCAAGCGTTGCGGCTAATGCTGAATTTTGCATACCCACTTCAAGCGACATGGTTCGACAAGTCGATTCATCAAACCCGAGCAAACGTCCACCCCAGTAACCGCCTAATAATCCAATTCCATTATGTAAAATAACGGCTAAAATAACCATCATACCGACTTGGGCAATTTGCGATTGACTCGCTGCAACAACACAACCAATAATTGTTAAAATACAAAGCATTGAAGCAATTGGAAAAATAAGTTCACATTTTTTAACAAAAGCCGTTAAAAAATGATGGCAGATTAATCCTAATACAATAGGAATAAGAACAATTTCAACAATATGCATAATCATGCTAGAAACAGACACATTAACTGATGTATCAACCAAAATATACGTTAATATTGGCGTAATAAAAATACCCACTAATGTTGAAACCGATGAAATTGTAACTGATAATGCCACATCACCTTTTGCAATATAAATCATAAAATTCGATGCCGTTCCACTTGCAACACTACCGACGAGTACCATACCGACTAATAATTCTGTCGACATCGAAAACAATTTTGCAATGATTAACGCAGTTATTGGCATAACGATATAATGTAATAAAGTACAAACGATAACAGCTTTAGGTCTTGTAATCACACGTTTAAAATCATCAATACTTAACGTCACACCCATCGTAAACATAACAAACATTAATAAATAAGAAACATAACTTTTTAACGGTAAAAAGGTAACAGGAGAAAAGTAAGCTACAATCGCAAAAAGGATTGCCCATAATGGAAATAAACGTGTTATTGAATTAATAGCACAGCTCAATGCTGAACAACTAGATTGAGGGGTCTGTTTAGTATTATTTGTTGACATTATAACCTTCCTTATTTGTTTTTATTATCCGATTGATATCTATCTTGATAAGATGAATCGCTACCTAAACCATTAATTTTATTTACTCGAGTAAATAGGGTCAAGGTATTTGTTAAGATTTGTTGCATTAAATTATCGGCTGATTCTGAGCGCAATTGGGTTAATATTTGAAAAATTTGTACAATATTCTCAGGACGATTTGGCTGACCTTGTTGACCATTTAATGGCATATCAGGGGCATCGGTTTCTAATAATAATCTTTCGATAGGTAAACGCGTAATACAATTGCGCGTTTTACTCGCTCGAGGATAACTTATCACACCGCCAACACCAATATAATAACCTAAATCAATAAACTGCATAGCTTGTTGATAACTTCCTGAAAAACCATGAATCACGCCTTTAGCCGGCAAATTTGCACGCTTTAATTCACGATATAGCACATCATGCGTTCGCCTTGAATGAAGTAAAATGGGTAAATTAAATTGTTTAGCTAACTCTAATTGCGCACAAAAATAATAAAGTTGCGTTTTTAAATCTATCGCTAAATTATACTGATCAAGCCCAATTTCTCCCATAGCGACCAGCTTTGTAGGCTGTTCACTTAATTTATCGGCTAAATACATTAAATCAGCGGGTTTATGTTGAAAGATAGGATGCAAACCTAATGCAGCATAAAGTTCAGTGAATTGTTCAGATAATGATAATACCTTAGCAAATCTATCCGCAGTTACTGATGGCACAATTAAACCGAATAAACCTGCTTGTTTAATGAGCTTAATTGATTCATAAGGATGATGCGAAAATGGCGGAAAATCAAAATGACAATGCGTATCAATAAACATATTTCCCCCATGTTAGATCAGCTAAAGATGGCATTTATCATAAAATCATTACCATTTGTATTAAGCAATGTGAATTAAGCAAGATGCCTTAATATTGGTAATAAATATTGCTTGGCATTGAAGCCAATTTGCTTAATGAGTTCATCCGTCAATTCAGGATAAATTCGGGTATAATACTCATCGCATTCGCCTTCTTTTGCAAAATTACCCTGCCAATTTTGGTAAAGTTGCTTTTCGGCTTTTGGATTTTCGTTAATCAAATCTGTTTTTTTATCATAAACGATATTGAGCCATTGCCAAGCAGATTGAATCGGTAACAGCAGAGGTTGATTAATACCCATCATATAACCAGCCATTAAATCTGTTAAATAAGATAAAGCTTGTTCCTGTTCAATAACTAAAAATCGCCACTCACTTTCATCACGCCCATATAAACGACTTTGATTCAATGATTGATTCGGATTTAAAATACAATAAAGTAAATGATCAATCCAAAAAACAATCCCTTCACGAATCGATAATTTCATAACACGCCACGCTAATAAACCATCTTCTTGCACCTGCGTTAACCAGCCATTTAACTGGCAAACTTGCTTATCTGGCATCATGACGGATAAATTCACTTCTTGCGTGATTTGCGTTAATCTTTCTTGTTTGATTTTAGTTGCTAAATCCCGCATTAACAAACTTTGTTCTTGAAATAAAATTTCCCCAAAAGCGCCATCCGGTAAAAGTCCCGTTAATCGTGTACGTTCATAAACCTCATTGATAATGTCTTCATCTTTTTTGTTCATATCACTTAACAGATGATTTAAAAGATGCTGATTTAATGTATAACGTTCTAGCCCATTTAAGGTAAAATTTTCCGCTTCGGGGAGATTATTATCTACGTCATGTAGATAATAATTAAACCGTTTTTGTAAAAAAAATCGCACTGAATGTTGATAAAAACGTTTAAGATCTTCAAGGTTGATAATGTCTGTATTTAGGGCAGAAATGTCATTTAAAAATGCCACTTTATCACCTTGTTGTAAAGCGGCCGGTAACCATTCATCTGCATAACTTTTAGGTTCTTGCGAATAATTTAATGGATTAAATGGCGTTCTTGTATGAAAAACACGTAAAAAATCAATCACCTCTAATGGTTTCGCTACTGATTCTTGTAGGTTAGATGATTGTTTCTCTTCTTTTTCGTCTATAAAAGACACGCCATAATGCTGGTTAATGTATTCCCAAAGCTCCTCGACCAACACAGAAGGATAACGTTCACTATCATCTTTAATATCGCGACCAATATAACTAATATAAAGTTGTTTTTGTGCCGATAAAATCGCCTCTAAAAATAAATAACGATCATCATTACGGCGACTGCGATCCCCGCGCCGTGTTTTATAGGCAATTAAATCAAAATCCATCGGTACCGAGGTTCGAGGGTAATCACCTTCATTCATACCTAATAAACACACAACTTTAAAAGGAATCGAGCGCATTGGCATCATCGTACAAAAATTAATTTTACCAATTAAAAAACGATGTGCTAAAAAATTTTGCTCTAAACGAGATTGCATAGCATCATGCAAAATCGTCATCGATACGGCGTCATCAAAATGGGACTGCAAACCACCCGTTATCATTTTTTGCCATTCTTCTTCGATTAACAATAAAATTGCTTCACGATTTGGATCAGTTGCAAAAAAATCATTTAATAACGCTAAACAACATCCTTGCCATTCAGATAAAGGTTTAGGGATAGATAAATAATTTTGCCATTGACGAATTAGTTGCACAAATTCAGCAAGTTGCCCAATCAACTGCGCATCTAAACCAGTTGCACCTTCGTAAGGTAAAATCTGTTGCCAATCTCCCTGCTCACTATTCATGGTATAACCTAAAATTAAGCGCTCTAAGCCAAATAGCCAGCTATGTTTATCATCTAAACCAAAACGGATCCCGGACTCTATAATCCACGTCCGTAAAGTAACTAATTGCGATTCATTAATGGCAAATTTTTCAGCAACAGCGGGAATTTCTAATAAATTAAACAGTTCTTCTGACGTGAAACGACTTTGCGGAAAAGCTAAAATTGCAAAAAAACCTTGTACGATAGGATCGATATTACGCGCTTTTTGATCGGAAATCGTAAACGGTAAATAACGTTTATCGCTTGCATTACCAAATACCGCACGAATATAAGGAACATAACGATCAATATCTGATACCATTACAATGCAATCCCGTAATTCTAAGTCAGGATCGTTCTCAAATGCATTAAGCAGATAATCATATAACACTTCAACTTCACGTTGCTCACTATGGCAAGCATGAAATGAAATCGAGTTATCGCTTTTATCGATTATTTGCTGACCTGCAGTCGTTGGATATAATTCTAAAATATCTTGTTGGATATGATGCAATAGTTGATTAGATTGATTATCGACAAAAGCTTCAATATCGCGCTTACCTGGCAATTCTTGTAATAAAAATAAATTATCGCGTCCTAATTTACCCATTGAGGTTAATAAAGCATTCGGTTTATTTTCGTTATTGCTAGTTTGCGTTATTAATTGCTTATCAATAATATCTCCCCAATACCATTTACATGGATTATTAAACATTAAATGTACATCAATATGCTGACTTAATGCATAAAACAAATTAAGGTAAATTGGTGGCAACGAATTAATACCAAAAATAAAAATCCGCTTTGGTAAGCTTTTTAATATACTGTCATCTAATGATGGCTGCATTAGCATATCTAAAACTTGCCAATAAATATTAGCACGATGAAAAGGAGGTGTTGCTAATACTAATTGACGCCATAATTCTGCTTGCCATATTTCAGCTGAGTGATGATTTAGCTCATCTACCGTTTGCAAGTCTTCCCATTTCGCTATCCAATCAGGTCGATAGACTAAATACTGATCAAATAAATGCGCGATGCGCATCGCTAATTGATATAATTTACGTTCGCTTTGATTGATATTAAGATAATTTTTAATGGCCTCTAATTTAGGAGAATCAATAATTTTAGGGAGTAAAGCATATAATTGCCACGTCATCGATTCAATTGTAAAGCTATTTTCTAAAGGAAGATCAGGTAATAATAATTGATATAATTGCCGAATAAAAAAGGTAGGAAAAGGGAATTCAATATTTGCAGCAATACCCATCTCTTGCGCCAACTGAATTTGTAACCATTGTGCCATGCCTTGACTTTGGACAATAACCGTTTCAGGCGTAAAAACATCGTCTAAAGGATCGCGTTGCATTAGTTCGCTAACAAGGGTTTTTAGCAAATCAATTTGATTGGAATGATAAATAGTCAACATATCAATAAATCATAATTAGACTATCTTTTTAAGACAATCTTTTAAAAGAATAGCTAAGATTATCGCTGATAAGTCCTTATAAATCCAGTTATAGAAAATCCTTGCTTAAAAAAACAAGGATTTAAGATAAAAACAGCAATTAAATAATTTATGATTATTTTTTTTGCAAACCAAAAAGATTCGGTTTAGTAACAACAATGATACCCAAACTAACCAAAATTAAACCTAATAACACCGGAACAGTTAGGCTATCTTGCCCAATTAAAATCGCTAATAAACTACCAGAAACAGGCATTAAAAATTTATACATCGACACTTCACCCATTTTGGCATATTGGATAACCCAATACCAAAGCCCAAATGCAACACTTGAGAGTAATGCTAAAAAGATAAGTAAACTAATACCGAGTGAATTCCATTCAATAAATTGCAATCGCCCACCCATAAAGATACCAATAATACCCAGTATAATTGAGCCAATAATAAGGTTCCATCCCGTTAAAATAAACACGGGTAAGTTAGATCCAATTGCCCTCGCTTGCATCATGCCAATTGCCGCAACTAATCCATATAACAACATAAATCCATCGCCTAATAAATCAAAACTAAATAATTGCGATATATGAATAGTGGGTTTACTGATATTTACAATGATTAAACCGGCAAAACCCAAGATTAAACCTATCCATTTAGCTAAATTCATTTTATCGTTTTTATAAGCAAAATGGGCTAATAGGATAGAAAAGAAGATAGACGCTTGTGCTAATATTGTCGATTTAATCGTTGAAGTATGCATAAGCCCTATTGTAAAAAAGAAATACGCGGCTGTTGTACTAATTAGCCCCATTGAGCTGATATCAAACCATTGTTTTTTATTAATCGCAAAAATCTTTTGCTTCATACAAAGTGCCATGATTAAGGTAATAATTCCGGCTAATAAAAAACGTAAACTAATGACGGTAATAACTTGTCCATTATAAGCATCGCCTAAATTATCTGCTTGAATATTCATTTCTTGATACATGACTTTAACTAATGGAAAAGGTGTACCCCATAAGACATTGACAAAAATTGCTGTTATCGTCAATGTTAATGCAGTAGGTACTGCTTTTTGGGCTAAAAAGTTCATACTCTTATTATTCCTGTTATATTGAGCTGTTAAATTCAAAATAATAACGATATTATTCGATTAATTAATTATCGTAAATAACGATTTTATAAATACCTAAAATTTACTAATCACTATAAATAAACTTATTAATAGAAAATTTTATAATAAGATTGTTTAATAAAGAAAAATACATAATCTAAAAAAAAGGATGATAAAAATTATCATCCTCAACATTATACTAAACTTACTAGATTAAAATCATTTAGTAGAGCGACTAATTAAAATTCCATTAACTCTTTTTCTTTATCGGCAAGTGCCATATCTAGCTTTTTAATCGCTGCATCGGTTGCTTTTTGTATAAGATCTTGAGATTTACGCTCATCATCTTCCGAAATTTCTTTGTCTTTTAATAAAGCTTTGATCTGATCGTTAGCATCTCGACGAATATTACGAATTGATACACGACCTTGTTCAGCTTCATTACGAACAATCTTAGTCAGATCGCGTCGACGTTCTTCCGTTAAAGGAGGTAATGGAACACGGATCACAGTACCTGTCGATGCGGGATTTAAACCTAAATCCGAAGCTAAAATTGCTTTCTCAATACTTGGCGTTAATGATTTATCAAAAACGGTGATTGCAAGTGTTCTTGAATCTTCGGCAACTACATTGGCTAATTGGCGTAATGGCGTTGCACTTCCATAATATTCAACCATAATGCCATCTAATAAACTTGGAGAAGCACGACCCGTTCTTACTTTAGAAATATGGTTTTGAAAAGCTTCAATGCTTTTTTCCATACGTGTTTGCGCTTCTTTTTGAATTTCATTTAACATAATAAAAACCTTGTTTTAACTTAGAAAAAATTAACAAGTCACAGTCGCTTGATTATTAATTAATGTTCCTTCGTGTTCACCTAATATGACACGACGCAACGCACCGGGTTTATTCATATTAAACACACAAATAGGTAAGTTGTGATCACGCGCTAAAGTAAAAGCCGCTAAATCCATTACTTTAAGTTCATCATCTAGCACTTTATCATAATTTAGGGTTTTATATAATATCGCATTAGGATTTTTAACAGGATCCGCTGAGTAAACGCCATCAACTTTCGTTGCTTTTAAAACAACATCGGCTTCAATTTCAATACCACGTAAACAAGCAGCTGAATCTGTCGTAAAAAAAGGATTACCCGTTCCAGCTGATAAAATAACCACTTTACCTTGTTTTAATAGGCTAATCGCTTCGGTCCAACGATAATCATCACAGACGCCATTTAAAGGGATCGCCGACATCAAACGCGCATTGACTTCAATTCGATGTAAAGCATCGCGCATAGCAAGTCCATTCATGACAGTTGCAAGCATACCCATATGATCACCAACAACACGATTCATACCTGCTTTAGCAAGACCAGCACCACGAAATAAATTACCACCACCAATGACAACCGCCACTTCAACGTTCATTTCGATAAGTTCTTTAATTTCTTTTGCCATGCGTTCTAAAACAGTTGGATCAATACCGAAACCTTCTTCACCTTGCAAAGCTTCGCCACTGAGTTTTAGAAGAATCCGTTTATAATGGGGAGTTTTCATAATAAAATCTCTTGTTATTTTGTTATGTTAAGTAATCAGCAGATGCTTCTAGTTACTCTTTGAAGATAATTAAATAATTTGCGGATAAACAAAACCGCCTTACGGCGGTTTTAATAAAACAATTAAGATTGTTTAGACATTGCAGCCACTTCTGCCGCAAAATCAACTTCAACTTTTTCGATTCCTTCACCCACTTCAAAGCGGATAAAGTTAGCCACAGCAGCTTTCTTTTCAGTAAGTAAATCACCGACAGTTTTACTTGGATCCATAACAAACGGTTGACCCGTTAATGAAACCTCACCGGTAAATTTGCGCATACGTCCTTCAACCATTTTTTCTGCGATTTCGCGTGGTTTACCAGATTGCATTGCAATATCAATTTGGATTTGACGTTCATGCTCAACAACATCAGCAGGTACATCAGTTGGAGCAAGATATTCAGGTTTACTTGCTGCAATATGCATAGCAATATGCTTAACAAGTTCATCGTTGGCTGCTGCATTTGCCGCAACTAACACACCAATACGTGCACCATGTTGATAACTACCCACGATATCACCAGAGATATCGGCGATACGACGAATACCAATATTTTCACCAATTTTAGCAACAAGCGCCGTACGTTCTTCTTCAAATTTAGCTTGTAATGCAGCAATATCAGTGATGCGTTCATTTAACGCAGTCGTTGCAACTTTATCGCTAAATGCTAAAAAACCGGCATCTTTAGCAACAAAGTCTGTTTCACAGTTAACTTCTAAAATTACACCATATTTTTTATCAGCAGAAATTTTAGAAATAATCACACCTTCAGCTGCAACACGACCCGCTTTTTTAGCCGCTTTTGCTTGACCTGATTTACGCATGTTATCAATGGCAAGTTCAATATCACCATTTGTTTCAACTAATGCTTTTTTACATTCCATCATACCTGCGCCCGTTCTTTCGCGCAGTTCTTTAACCATAGAAGCGGTAACTTCAGCCATTTTTTAACCCTCTATTTTAATCTTTGCTATAATTTTTATCAAAATGGGTCGAACAAGTACGACCCTAAAAATCATTGCGTTATTACTCGGTAACTACATCTTCTTCAACGAAGCTTTCTTCTGAAATTGGAGATTGATTTTGTTCACGACCAGAGCGAACAGCATCAGCTGCTGATTGAGTATATAATTGAATAGCACGAATCGCATCATCATTACCAGGGATAATATAATCAATACCATCTGGATCTGAGTTTGTATCAACAATAGCAATGACAGGAATACCTAAGTTATTAGCTTCTTTGATTGCAATGTGTTCATGGTCAGCACCAATAACAAAAAGAATGTCCGGTAAGCCACCCATATTTTTGATACCGCCAAGGCTGTTTTCTAATTTAACCATTTCACGTGTACGCATTAATGCTTCTTTTTTGGTTAATTTATCAAATGTGCCATCAGCAGCTTGTGTTTCTAAATCTTTTAAACGTTTGATTGATTGGCGAACGGTTTTCCAGTTAGTTAACATCCCACCTAACCAGCGATGATTAACATAGTATTGCCCACAACTTTCAGCAGCTTCTTTAATCGCTTCGCTAGCTGCACGTTTAGTACCAACAAATAAAATTTTACCTTTATGCGCTGCAATTTTTGTTAATTCAGCTAACGCTTCGTTAAACATTGGGACAGTTTGTTCAAGATTAATGATATGAACTTTATTACGAGCACCAAAAATAAATGGTTTCATTTTTGGATTCCAATAGCGGGTTTGGTGTCCAAAGTGTACACCGGCTTGCAGCATATCGCGCATAGATACTGTAGTCATGATTTCCTCATTTTGACGTTGGGGTTATGCCTCCACATATCCGCTTTTACCGACCTTACTTGCTTAATCTATTCTTTTACTTTTAAAAAGAATTTAACACAAAAGGCACCCCGGAAAAGTGTGATGATATGTGTGTGTTATAACGTTAATTAATTAAATTTAGCCACTCATTTATTTTTCGTGTTGCAATAAACACAGAAAAGTGAGATAAGCGCGCGTTTTATATCATATTTGACCTGCCTTTACTAGTTTTATTTACTAATTTCGGGCTAATAAGCAGTAATAAAGACTAATAATGAATAATTAAATAGCGGGCTTTGTTTAATTCTTGCCTAAAATTATTTTAAATCATTTTACGGATCACTGACTTTATTTATATTAAAATAGTTAATCACAACAAAATAAAAAATTATTCACAATTGTTGAAAATTAATTCAGTAACGATAGGTAACAAAATATAGTAAGTTACAGTTTCTGTTTTTTATTTTTATAAGGATAATTTAAATGAAAAAGTTTTCTCTAACAACTGTAACAATGTTCGCTTTGTTTTCACAAAGCGCTCACGCCGATAATCTTTGGTTAAATATCACAGGTGCGCAAGATAATGCCGATTTGCTGCAAGTCGTTGATATGAAAAAAGGTGAATTTCGACTCACTCCCGCACAAAGCAACTTAACGCCACATAATCAAAAAGGATGGGAAGTTGTGGCATTAGACAAAAAAGGTAAAGAAATTTACCGTACTTTTGTAAAAGATTCACGCCATGTGCGATTTGAATCTTTCTCGCCAGAGAAGGGCGAAATTGAACACGTTCAAGATGTTTTTATTGCCGAAAATAAAAGCAATGTGGTTTTACCTTATGCGGATTCTTTATCGGAGATAAAAATATCTTCTGTTGATGCTGATAGCCTTGAAAAAGGGAAAAAACCGAAGATCAGTCAAGAGCTTATTCTCACTCGCGATAATATTGAAAAAATGGTTTCAAAACCTGCAACTAAAGCTTTCAAAGATAAAATCAAATCTGAAACAATTCTCGCCGCATCAAAAGCAACTAAGCGCCCATTAATTGTGGCTGTTGTTGGGGATGGATATACGTCAGGTGAAATGAGTAAATGGAAAACTGATGCGCAAAAAGTTGTGCAAGGGTTTACTGCCGATCCTTTAATAAATGATCTAAAAGCTAGCTTTGAATTTGTCCGCGTCGATTTAGCAAGTCGCGATTCTGGGATCACAATAACAAATCAAGTAACTAAAAATACCGCTTTGCAAAGTGAACTTGGTTGCTATAACACCGAGCGTTTGCTATGTACAAATACCAATCTTGCTCATTCAGCCGTAACCAATGCATTGGGTTATGGAAATTACGATCAAATATTGGTTGTCGCAAATACAATGAATTACGGCGGCGCCGGTTATCCTGGTGTTGGTACTTTAACGATGAATAGTGCAGCAACTGAATTAGCATTACATGAATTTGGTCATTCTGCCTATGATTTAGCCGACGAATATGATTATGGTGACTGTAGTATTGGTGCCGAGCCAAACAAAGTTAATGCAACGCAAGAAACAAATAGAAATAAAATTAAATGGAGACATTTGATTGATGCAAGTACACCAATTCCGACAACACATAATAAAAATGGCATTGTTGGTCTATTTGAGGGGGCGGACTTTTGTACTAAAGGCAAATATCGTCCAACTTACAACTCTAAAATGAAAACACTTGGCGCAAATTGGGATCCCGTAAATGAAGAGCACATTCGTAAAGTAATGAAGGAATTTGGTTCATCAGATAATAATGATCAAGCCAATGATCAAACTTTCTTAAACGGTTTAAATTTGAAGATCTCTTCTCAAGATAAAGGTGATAACGTTCAATTTACGGCAAACCTAGCGAGTAATGCTAAACCTGTTAGTCAACCAACCTATAGCTGGACATTACCTGCTGGTGCAAATGGTAGCAATAGCAATAAAGCAGATCAATCTTTTAGCGTAACAAAAACAGATAAGAACCAAACACTTACTTTAACGGTTGACGTAAAAGTAGGAAAAGTTTCAAAAACCTTTAAAGAATCTGTGCATATTCCTGCTAAAGGAAGCCGTTATAATCTACCAATTACGAATAATGTCAATGTTGAAGCGAATGTGGTTGCACAGGCGCTAGAAAAATATGATGCTATCGATATTAAAATTGGCAATGGGGCATGGGTACCAAAAGTTTATATTCCTGCAGCTGTAAAAGCGAATAAACATATCGCAGTTACAACTAGCGCAACATGGAACACGAGCATTAATTATGGCGTAACCGAAACCATTATTAATTCGGGAGAAGAATTAAACTTTCGCTCTATTTCCGGTTGGAAAGTTGATAACCATAAACAATCTATTTCAATTCCTAGCGAAAAACGATTTAGCATTCCCGTTGTAAATGGCGTTGATATTCAAGCGAGTGTAATTGCTGAAGCGTTAGAAAAGTATGATGCTGTTGATATAAAAGTAGGTAATGGTGCCTGGGTTGCAAAAATTTACATTCCTGAAGCAATCAAAGCCAATAAACATATCACAATAACAAACAGCGCAACATGGAATACAAGTATTAATTATGGCGTAACAGAAGTCATCTTAAATTCAGGGGGCGAATTAAACTTTAATTCATTCTTAGAATGGGATGTGACTAAAAAATAATCGCTGTTGACTTTCAAATCAAAAAGAAAGTGATATTTAATCAGGGTAGGAATAACTCCTACCCTTAATCAAAAATCAAACATATAATCTAATCAACTTCTCTAGAAAATCTCATATTTATAGCAAAATAAACGCATCACTCCACATCGTATTAAATTTTAATCAAATTGATTCATCGATCTTATTTGTTCTATTAGAGTTGTATAAATCCATCTTATTTAAAATCTATTTAATAGGCTCAAACAAGTAACAAAACTCATGATAAAAATTAGTTCAATTTTACTAATTTTTTAATGATAAATTTGCTAAATCACCCTCCTAAAAAAACGTCTAATCGTTGATTTATTGCGCATAAAATATCACTAAAAAAAGCTAACCTTTTTAGATAATTTTTTTAATTTAAATATTTATAAAAAAAACGCCTATTTAAATAAATAAAAATTAAATAAAAACATATTTATATATATTTTTTTATTTTTATAAAAATAAATTTTTTGTTGTAAATTTTTTCACTAATTTCCATAAAAAACTCACGCGACAAATAAGGGTATAAAAAAATATAATAACTATAAGATTTATGATATCAATATAAGTTAATCTAAATAACATTAATTTTTATTTATATTCATAATCTTTTTTCATTCGGAAAAAGTCAGCAAATTTTTGCGAGTTTTAATGATAATAGCAACAAAAATTACCATGGAGGTAACATATGAAAATTGAAGCGTTTAATTTTATCGATCTTGATGGCAGTTCTTTAATTGTTAGATTTGATAATGAGAAATCAGAATTAGTTAAGCTTGATTTAATGCTAAATGGAAAATGCATTGATTCAGTTGAAACAACCAAAGATAATCATCTTTTCGAAATTGATCTTTCAGGTTCATATCATATTGAACTCTCTTATAAATCAATTGAAAAAAATAATGAACTTTATAAATCTAATACGTTAAAAATGAATGCTGTTAAAAAAACACCATCATCTAAAACGACATTACCACAAGTAAAAACAGTCAATCAAAAAATCAAAGGCATTGATAAATACTTCTTAGAAATCAAAGTTGAAAAAGGAAAAGGGCAATTAATCAGCGCAGCTTTTCACCTAAAACTTAAAAAAATTGAATTAGATTTATCAATCAGTTTTGACAAATCAGCAAACGATTATGAATATTTCACAAGCCATGATGAAGCAGATTTCGAACATTTATCAGAAATCGCTGAGTGTATTGAAAGTTTAGATTATGTTGATTATTGTTGTGTAACGCCTGATATGACTAATTATCAGCTTCCAGAAGAGTTATTACGTCAACAAGAAGATTTTATTCAAAAAGATGAAGGAAAATCAACAACACCAAACTATAATCACTTGCAAACCTATATGGATGAACCCAAAGGTATGAATACCAAAAAAGTTTGGGATAAAAATTTATTTGGTTCAAGAGCAACCGTTAGACATCTTGACTTCGGTATTTACCGTAATCATGAAAATTTTGCAGGTTCGAATATTACCGTTGTTAATAGTCGTCCTGAAACACAAGATTGTCACCATGGTACAGCATCTGTCGGCGTTATTGTTGCTGCGAAAAAGAATTTCGGTGTAACAGGTATCGCACATCAATGTAAATTTTATTTCTATGATACCGGTGATATCGATAGACTAGCTAATGATGCTAAAGCCGGTGAAATCATCAGCCTTGACGTTCAATTATCGAAAAATAGAGATGATCTCGTCCCTGTTACAGATAGTAAAAGTTGGTGGGAAAAAATCAAAATTATGATCGATAAAGGTGCCATCGTTATTTTAGCTGCAGGAAATGGTGGTATTGACTTAGTCAAATCAGGGATCATGACCGAATATGGTGATAATGGTAGTATATTAGTTGGTGCTTGTAACCACGATAACGGCAGACGCACCTCTTTTTCTAATTATGGTCACTCAACATCATTAATTAACTCATGGGGAGATTGGACTGTTGTTACAACCGGTTATGGTGATTTATTCTTCTCTGGTAACGATAGAAGTTATACCAGTGAATTTGCGGGAACATCGAGTGCAACACCTTTATGTGCTGCTGCATTAGCATTAATTCAAGACTATGCAATGAGCAAAAACGCCATGTTATCACCACGGGTTGTAAGAGATCTGATTAAATTATCTAACTATACCCAAGGTGTTAGTGATGGGATTGGATATCGCCCTAATGTCGATTATTTACTAAGTAAAGTTGATAATTTAATTTCTTCAGGCTCTGGCGGCTCTGGTTCTGGTGGTTCTGGCGGTGATAACGGACAAGCAAACGACCAAAAATTTATCGATAGCTTAAAATTAAAGATATCATCTCAAGAAAGCGCGGATCGTGTGCAATTTACCGCTAACGTATCAGGTGATACTAAACCAGTTAGCCAACCAAGCTATTCATGGACATTACCAGCTGGCGCAAGTGGTAGTAATAGCGGTAAAGAAGATCTCTCTTTTAGTGTTATGAAAACAGATAAGAGCCAAACTCTTACCGTTAGTGTCGATGTAAAAGCAGGTAGTGCATCTCGTACAGTTAAGACTACAATTACTATCCCTTCTAAAAACCGCTATAACTTGCCAATCGTTAATGGTGTGAATGTTGAAGCGAAAGTCGTTGCTGATGCACTTGAAAAATATGATGCTATCGATATTAAAATTGGCGATGGTGCATGGGTATCAAAAGTGTATATTCCTGATGCAAGCAAAGCAAACAAACATATTTCCGTTTCAACTAGCGCCGCTTGGAATACAGGTGTTAATTATGAAGGAACAGAAATAACTATCAATTCAGGTGGGGAAGTAAACTTCCAATCTATTTCTGGCTGGAAAATGAATAAAAATAAACAAACGCTTTCGATTGCTCAAGAAAGAAGATTCACCCTTCCAATTACAAATGGTGTGAATGTTGAGGCGAAAGTTATTGCTGAAGCGTTAGAAAAATACGATGCTGTCGATATTAAAATTGGTAATGGCGCATGGGTTGAAAAAGTTTCTATCCCTGATGCAGTCAAAACCAATAAACAAATTACGGTATCAACAAGCGCAACATGGGGTACTAACATTAGCTATGAAGGAAAAGAAGTTACCATCAACTCAGGCGAGGAATTCAGTTTCGAATCTTCATTTAAGTGGAATGTAACTAAAAAATAAGTCTCGTTGAATTCTTGTTCTAACAAAGAGTTCTAATTAATAAGGGTGAGAAATATTCTCACCCTTAATTTATCGATTCAATTTGCTTAACCAACTACACATAAACTATCTAATAAACAATTGATAGCTAAACAATTTTTTAATTATTATTTAACTATCAAAAAAACAATTACTGAGTATACACTTTTATAGCTGAAATCATTTCAGAAAGTTCATTTCTTTTTTTCTGTAAAAAATAGGCTTTTCTTGAAATGATGCACTCGAATGGGAAAGGTTTTTTTATATAAATAAGATTTTTGTTTTTTAGATTCCAGTTTTCATAAATATCTTCAGTACAAATCGTAAATCCCATTCCCTTACTAATACAATCAATTAAAGCCATTTCATTAATAGACATTAGTTTTGCTTTAAAACCCAAATCGTTAAGTTTTTTGAGAAGTTTTTTAAAAGTAGTATGCTGTAGAGTAGATGGGGAATGGATTAATCTTTCTTTTTTAAATACTTTTTTTATGTTTTGATGTCGTTCATAATTATCCCGCTTTATTAAAATACCCACTTTTTCGGGATTAAGGTTTATTTTTTGAATTTTTTCATCCGTTATTTGTATATTAACGGTAGAAATTATAATATCTGAAAATTCTTTATTTAATTCATGTTTAATATTAGAAACTCTCTCTGATGTTACCGATATGATATTTCGAGGATTATCTTTATTTATTCTTTCTAATGCTGGAATTATTTTATGATAATAAATTCCATCCGTTTTAATTAGCGTTTCGGTTGCTGATTTTGATTTTTTATTCCTAAACATGGCTTCGTTTAGCTTATCAATGGGTTCCATGATTTCTTCATAAAAGATTTTTCCTGAACTAGTCAATATTAAACCAGAATTTGTTTTATTGAATAACTCAAAACCCAATGCTTTTTCAAGACTTTTAATACTATGGCTTATCGCTGAGGCTGTTATATGCATATCAGATGCTGCTTGTGATATAGTACCACTTTTAACAACCGACAAAAAATAAGCAATATTTTTTTTAAAAATCATAAAGATCCCTCTTATAAATTCTCCATAAAATGTGGGCTCATCATATAACTTTTTTTTTAGTTTTTGCACGCGAATAATATTCAATTCATAGCAAATATTTTATTATTTTTTTAGTTGTGCATGACTTATCCACAGATAAAAATCTGTTAGAAAACTTAACCTTTTAATTCGCGCATATTTTAGCGAAAGTTAAATATCAGAAAAATGTAGAATGATAGGAATTACATAAAAGTTAATAAGAAATTAATGACATACGATTTAAAATGGCAAATAAAAATAGGATGAAAAAAGAAATGCATCCTACTTTTTTAAAAACTATTTAGCAAACGTTTTAAATACTGTTTAGCAAATTCTGAATCATTCTTAACGCTTATGTAAAGAAACATTCAGTTAAATAACACTATTTTTACTAAAAATAAGTCTGTAACTGTGACAAATCTTAAATAAAATCGTGTTATTTTTTGCTATATAGCGCTATTTTTAACATTGATTTATGAAAAAAGATTATGAATCATCAAAGCAAACCAGTCGAAAATACGACCAAAAAAGCCCGCTTCGTTTACGTCTTCAAGTGCAACTAAAGACTGCTCGCTAATGACTTTATCATCTAATATAAATTGCATTTTGCCGACATTTTCACCTTTTTGAATGGGCGCCTTAATCACATTATCAAGACTATAAAGAACTTTGACATCAGCCGCTCGTCCTTTCGGTACCGTTACATAACTTCCAGCAATGGATCCAAGTGCAATTTTATTTTTGTCGCCATACCAGATTTTTTCATTAACTAACGGTACCTGTGCTTTAACAGGGTAGGCGGTTTCAAAAAAGCGAAAACCCCAAGTTAGTAATTTTTTACTTTCTGCTTCGCGTCCTTTAAACGTTTTTCCGCCTAATACGGCTGAAATTAAACGGGTATTCCCATCAACGGCTGACGCAACTAAATTATAGCCCGCAGCATTAGTGTGACCGGTTTTTATACCATCAACATTTAAACTCGTGTCCCATAATAATCCATTACGATTTCGTTGTGGTTTAGATAAATTATAAGTAAATTCTTTTTCTTTATAGATGACATATTCATCAGGAACATCACGAATTAAGGCTTGCCCTAAAAGAGCCATATCTTTTGCGGTGGTATATTGACCGGGATCATCTAATCCATGAACCGTTTCAAAATGGGTGTTTTTTAAGCCAATTTTTTTGCTATATTCATTCATTAAATTAACAAAAGCCCCTTGGCTACCGGCAATATGTTCTGCCATGGCAATACTGGCATCATTACCTGATTGAATAATAATACCTTTATTAAGATCACCAACCGAGACTTGTTTACCAATTTCTAAAAACATTAATGATGATCCTCGTAAAACGGGATTACCCGTTGCCCAGGCATCTTTACTTACTGTTACCATATCTTCATTATGAATTTTACCGGATTTAAGCGTTTGTCCTACAACATAACTGGTCATCATTTTCGTCAAACTGGCAGGATCACGCCTAACTTCAGCATTATATTCCGCCAAAATATCACCTGTTTTTGCATCCATTAAAATATAAGCTTCTGCATCTAACTTTGGTAATTCAGGCGCATTAAAAGATGTGTCGGCGATAGCCAATTGACTGTATGACGTTAACATAGAGGCACAAAAAGTAAGCATAAAAGATAAGTTAAATTTCTTTTTCATGAGAAAGATTCCATTAAATATTTTTAGATAACATATATCGGTGGGTATGAACAGACATAATAATGCCAAAACTCGCCATCAGGACTATTAAAGAAGAGCCGCCATAACTAATCAAGGGTAATGGTACACCAACTACGGGTAAGATTCCACTTACCATACCGATATTAATAAAAACATACACAAAAAAGACTAATATTAAACCGCCAACTAAAATGCGACCAAAGGTTGTTTGTGCTTGTGTTGCTATAAATAAACCACGTACGATTAGGCATAAGAATAAGAGTAATAATGCGATTGCACCAATAAAACCAAATTCCTCAGCAATAACCGAAAATATAAAATCTGTATGCCTTTCGGGGATAAATTCAAGTTGAGATTGTGTCCCTTTTAACCAACCTTTACCATAAATTCCCCCCGATCCTATTGCCGTTTGCGATTGTAAAATATGATAGCCTTTGCCAAGGGGATCACGCTCTGGATTAAAAAGAGTTAGTACTCGCTCACGTTGATAATCATGCATGAGGAAAAACCACATAACAGGGACAAATATCGCAATCAAAACCAACGAAATAATAATAAAACGTAAATGAACACCCGTTAAAAAAAATAAAAATACCCGATAATGCTATTAAGATTGAGGTTCCTAAATCTGGCTGCATAGCAACCAGTAAGGTCGGCACACCAATAATAACCAAGGTTTGTAATGTTGTTTTTATACTGGGCGGACATCCTTCACGATTAATAAATTTAGCCACCATTAACGGCACCGCAATTTTGGCTATTTCGGAAGGTTGAAAACGTAAAAAACCTAAATCTAACCAACGCTGGGCACCTTTACTTGTATAACCAAAAATATCAACCAACAATAAAATTAAAATACAGACGACATAAAGATAAGGAGAAAATTTTTCATACGTTCGAGGTGAAAATTGTGCAAGAAAAATCATTACCACAAATCCAAAAATAATTTGCCCAATACGCTTTTCTACCATAACAACATCTTGCCCGCTTGCACTCCATAAAATATATAAACTATAGGCAAGTAAAACTGAAATAATTAAGAAAAAAAGGGGATCGATATGAACCTTTAGCCAAAATGATTTATGTATATGATTTTTCATTAATCTTCTAATCCTACTGTGTTAACAGGCTCATTAAGTTGAAATGAATCGATACCTTCTAGATAATAATCAAGGATTTTACGAGCAATAGCACCGCCATTAGAGCTCCCACTTCCGCCATTTTCTAAAACAATCGCTAAAGCAATCGTTGGTTTCTCGTAAGGACCATAGGCAATAAATAAAGCATGATCGCGTAAATGTTCTGGTAAATTTTGTGCATTATACGTTTCATTCTCTCTTAAACTATAAACCTGCGCCGTTCCTGATTTACCGGCGGCTTGATAGTTGGCATCAGCATATATTTTACGTGCTGTTCCTCGAGCACCATACATGACTTTATGCATCCCTTCTTTCACGATTTTCCAATAGTTCGTATTAATTTCACCTTGTAAACTATTTGGCTCAACATAATTAAGCTGGTTTGTGATAGCACTATTATTAGCATTTAACTTATCGCTTTTTTTATAAAGTAAAAAATGCGGCGTATAGGTTTTACCATCATTAATTAAAATCGTTAATGCTTTTGCCATCTGAATAGGCGTTGCTGTCCAATATCCTTGCCCAATACCGACCGGAATTGTGTCACCTTTTAACCACACTTGTTTATAACGTTTCTTTTTCCACTCACGATTAGGCATAACGGCCTTTGTTTCTTCATTAGACATAATATCAACACCGGTTCGCATGCCATAACCGAACTTGTTCATCCATGACGATAAGCGATCAATACCTAGATCATAAGCAACTTGATAAAAATAAGTATCAACTGACTCTTCAATGGCTTTCATTACATCAACGCGACCATGTCCAAAACGTAACCAGTCACGGTAACGCCTATCTGTGCCCGGTAATTCCCAATAACCCGGATCATAAATAGAACTTTTAGGCGTAATCACACCTTCACTTAAAGCAGCTATTGCCACATAAGGTTTCACTGTTGAAGCAGGCGGGTAAGCGCCTAATAATGTCCGATTAATTAAAGGTTTATTAGGATCTTCAAGCAAAGCTTTATATTTAGATGATGAAATACCACCAACAAATAGGTTAGGATCATAACTTGGGCTTGACACTAATGCTAAAATCTCGCCATTATTGGGATCTATCGCAACAACAGCGGCTTTACGCCCATCCAATAATTTCTCAATATAAAGCTGTAATTTAAGATTAATGGATAAATAAATATCCTCACCCGCTGTTGGTGCATGGTGATTAAGTAATTTAACGATTCGACCACGGCTATTGACTTCGGTTTCTTCATAACCTGGCATGCCATGTAAAACATCTTCATAATAACGCTCTATTCCCATCTTACCGATATTTGTCGTTCCCACATAATCACTCGTTTTGTTGCTATCTTCTAAACGCTGTTTATCATCATTATTGATTTTAGAGATATAACCCAAAATATGCGTTAACGAGGCTCCAAAAGGATAATAACGATGTTGTGTTCCCGAAATCGACACAAACGGAAAACGATGTTGATTGACAACAAAGCGTGCAATTTGCAGTTCGGTTAGATTATCTTTTAAAGGAACAGGGCGATGTGCTTTATAATTTCGTCTTTCTTTCTGAAAAGCGTCAATATCTTCACTAGTTAAATCAACAATCGTTGCTAATTGTTCAAATTGTTCATTAAGATTTTTAATTTTATCAGGAATAATATTCAGTTGATAATTCATATTATTAACCGCAAGAGGTGTGCCATTACGGTCATAAATAGTGCCTCGACTAGGAGGAATAGGAATAATTTCGATACGATTATTATTCGACTTTGTACTATAATAACTAAAATTTCTTATTTGCAAATTAGCTAAATTAATCAACAGAATAATGATTAAGACAATAATCATAATAAAAGCAAATAACGCTCGTCGAAAAAATAAATTCGCCTCAGCGGAATGATCACGAATTTCGATGCGGGCTTTTTTACGTGCAACTGGGATAGCAATACTCCTTAAAACGTTTTTAATTATTATCTCGCTTGTTAAAGTTAATGATTTTCATCCCACTTTTCATAAGCATTTACGATTTGTGCAACAACGGGATGACGCACAACATCATGGCTTTGAAAAAAATTGAAACTAATTTCATTAACTTCATTTAGTACGTCAATCGCATGCCGCAAACCCGATTTTTGATAATTAGGCAAATCGATTTGTGTGATATCACCAGTAATAACCGCTTTAGAATTAAAACCAATACGCGTTAAAAACATTTTCATTTGTTCAATAGTGGTATTTTGGCTTTCATCTAAAATAATAAAAGCATCATTTAACGTCCGCCCACGCATATAAGCCAAAGGCGCTATCTCAATAATGCTTTTTTCAATCAATTTTTCGACCTTTTCAAATCCTAACATTTCAAAAAGGGCATCATAAAGGGGTCTTAAATAAGGATCGACTTTTTGGCTTAAATCGCCCGGTAAAAAACCTAACTTTTCACCAGCTTCAACTGCTGGGCGCGTTAAAATAATACGTCTTACGTGTTGCTTTTCAAGCGCATCAACAGCAGCTGCTACCGCTAAATAGGTTTTACCGGTACCTGCAGGGCCAATCCCGAAGGTAATATCATGATCTAAAACATTCGCCAAATAAATAGATTGATTTAAGGTACGCGGTTTTATAACACCTCGTTTTGTTTTTATCATCACTAATTTAGCATTATTATCGATATAAGCTGGAATATCATCAACCGGCGTTTCAATCGTAGCTAATTCTTTGATCGCTAAATGAATATGTTCAGGCAAAATATCAACAATGCAATTTTTAACTTTTGTTTTTTTATAAAGAGATTCTAATATCAAGATAGTTTCTGGAACACTAACATCACTACCTGTTATTGAAAAGACTTCACCACGAAGATTAATGCCAACACCTAATCGCTTCTCAATTAATTTAATATTATGATTATGTGCACCACATAAACTATTTAAACGTTGATTATCAATAGGCTCTAATATTAATTCACTCGTTACATTATTCATGGTTCAATCCTCTCAACAAATAGATTTTTAGACCAAATGAATGATACTACCAATCTCAATACCATTTAAGGTTGATAGATTCCTACACCTAAATCATTTTCTTTACGTGTTCTTGCAATAACCGATAGTGGCGATTCATTAACACGTAAATTCATTTCATTCTCGACTCGAACAACTTTACCCCGTAAAGAATTAGGATAAACATCGGTAATTTCAACATCAACAAATTGACCTATCATATCTTTTGTTCCTTCAAAATTAACAATACGATTATTTTCCGTTCGTCCGGTTAATTCCATTACATCTTTCTTTGAAGGACCTTCAACAAGAATACGTTGCACGGTATTTAACATAAGCCGGCTATAACGCATTGCTTGTTGATTAATACGTTGTTGTAAAAGATAAAGCCTTTCTTTTTTCTCATCTTCGCTGACATTATCTTCCATTTCAGCAGCTGGTGTGCCCGGTCTTGCTGAATAAATAAAACTATAACTAGTATCGAAATTAACATCACTAATTAATTTCATTGTTTGTTCGAAATCGTCTTTTGTTTCACCAGGAAAACCAACAATAAAATCTGAACTAATTTGAATATCAGGGCGTACTTTACGAAGCTTACGAATAATTGATTTATATTCAATTGCGGTATGGGTACGTTTCATTAAATTTAAAACATGATCCGAGCCACTTTGTACAGGTAAATGTAAAAAGTTAACTAATTCGGGTGTATCACGATAAACATCAATAATATCATCAGTAAATTCAATCGGATGACTTGTTGTAAAACGGATCCTATCGATACCATCAATCGCTGCAACTAAACGTAATAATTCAGCAAAAGAACAAATTCCGCCATCAAACGTCGCGCCTCGATAAGCATTCACATTTTGCCCAAGTAAATTTACTTCGCGCACCCCTTGCTCAGCGAGTTGTGCTATCTCATAAATGACATCATCGCAAGGTCGGCTGACTTCTTCACCTCGTGTATAAGGAACAACACAATAAGTACAGTATTTATTACATCCTTCCATGATAGAGACAAATGCCGTTGGACCTTCGCTACGCGGATCAGGCAAACGGTCAAATTTTTCAATTTCAGGAAAACTCACATCAACCACATGTGCATTATTGCCAGCTTTAATTTGTTCAATCATCTCAGGCAAACGATGAAATGTTTGTGGACCAAAAATAATATCAACAAATGGCGCGCGTTTACGTATTTGAGCACCTTCTTGTGACGCAACGCAGCCACCTACGCCAATAATAATATTTGGATTGGTTTTTTTAAGATTCTTCCAACGCCCTAATTGATGGAAGACTTTTTCTTGCGCCTTCTCACGTATAGAACACGTATTTAAAAGCAGAATATCTGCTTCTTCAGCATCATCTGTTAAGGTAAGATTATGAGTTGAATTTAGGAGATCTGCCATTTTAGATGAATCATATTCATTCATTTGGCATCCCCAAGTTTTGATATGTAATTTTTTGCTCATCAATGACTCAGTTCAATTAATTGTAAAATGAAAACGGCTTTAACTCCGCGATTTTAGCGGGCTATATTGTAAACTTTTGTGTAAATCGGATCTAGCGACTTTTTTCAGCTAAATCATAAAAAACAGTCTTTATCTTAAATTTAAACCATAATGCCTTTATTTTGCTTAAAAATAGCAGAAAATACAGATAAAGATTAACTTTAGACTTTAAAATACTTTCTTGTTAATATTTAGTTCTTTCATACTACATCAAAAGCAATTTAATTATGGTAAAAACATTTAGTTCAACAAGGCGACTTCTGATTAAAGGAATTATTGCAAGTTGTTTACTATCTGTGACTCGTATAGGATTTGCGGCATTAGCACAAATTATCGCTATTCGAGTATGGCCATCATCAACTTATACACGTATAACAATTGAGACTAATCTTGCCATAACCTATAAAAAATTTACCTTAAAAAATCCAAGCAGAATCGTAATTGATATAAATAATCTTAATTTAACAGCAGCAATGAAAAATATATCATCGCAAGTTTTAAGTAACGATCCTTATATTAAACAGCTACGAATTGCGCAATATACGCCTGAGACAGTTAGATTAGTTATTGAATTAAAACAAGATGTTAATCCAAATATTTTTAAACTTAAGCCCATTGCAGAATTTAAAAATCGCCTCGTCATCGATCTTTACCCATCAACACAAACACTCACTAACGACGATCCTTTATTAGCGCTGTTAAAAGAATTTAATCAAGGTGATCTTAGCGAAAAACAAAACGATCTAAAACCGATCGCCAAAAAAAATAATAATACAATTATTGTTGTCCTAGATCCTGGTCATGGTGGTGAAGATCCGGGGGCTATTGGCTATCGTAAAACGCGCGAAAAAGATATTGTGCTCCAAATTGCACGCCGAACACGTAATTTATTACAAAAAGAACCGAATATAAAAGTTTATATGACGCGTAATGAAGATGTCTTTTTACCGCTCAATGTCCGTGTTGCAAAAGCAAGAACATTACGGGCTGATTTATTTATTTCTATTCATGCTGATGCATTTGCGAATCGCTCGGTGAAAGGCTCATCTGTTTTTGCACTATCAACGCGTGGCGCAAGTAGTTCAGCTGCCAATTACTTAGCACAAACACAAAATGAAGCCGATGAAATAGGTGGCGTTAGTCGCAGTGGTGACGATTATTTAGATAATACTATTTTGGATCTCGTGCAAAAAACAACCTTAAGTAATGGTGTTTTACTTGGCTCTGCAATTTTAAATCGTATGAAAGGGATCAATCATTTACATAAACCAGAGCTAGAAAAGGCCGGCTTTGCCGTTTTAAAAGCGCCGGATATTCCATCGGTTTTAGTCGAAACAGCCTTTATTAGTAATACAAGCGAAGAGCAAAAACTTAAAACGGCCGCCTTTCAAAATCAAGTATCAAGAGCGATTGTAAGTGGTATAAAAGATTACCTGAAAAGGCGGAAAAATTAAACGCGATTAAAATCGCGTTAATGGTTAATTATGCAATATATTCAAAAAATATCTTAATACATCCTCATTTATCAGCACGAATAATCATTAAACGTCTTTCGGCCTCCAACTCTGGGATCGTTAATAAAATGTTTTGTGAAATCATAAAGCCTGTAGGCAGCTTATCATTACCTGTCCCTTTTAACGCATAAAAGGCTCCATTTTGATTAGGTAAATGCTGACATAGCGTTAACATATCTTTCAATTCGGCAAAAGCACGGCTAATTACGCCATCAAATTGTTTTTGCTGATATTCTTCAATGCGACATTGCACAGGATGAATATTTGTTAATTGCAATTCAAATTGGACTTGCTTTAAAAAACGTATTCGTTTACCTAAACTATCGACAAGATCAAATTGTTTATTGGGATTAATAATCGCTAATGGGATCCCAGGTAAACCAGGACCTGTACCGACATCAATAAAATGATCTCCTTGCAAATAAGGCGAAACGATTAAACTATCCATAATATGTTTAATCAGCATTTCATAAGGATCCCGAATAGCCGTTAAATTATAAGCTTTATTCCATTTAGTCAGCATTTCAACATAGCGGATCAATTGATCCACTTGTTCATCATTTATAACAAGATCCGTTTTATTAATCAGATCAATGAGTTTCTTTTTTAACATAATTTTTCTTTTTTAAATAAACTAATAGCATCGAGATCGCCGCTGGTGTAATCCCCGAAATTCGCGACGCTTGACCAATAGATACAGGTTTATGTTGTTGCAATTTTGCAATAACTTCATTTGATAAACCTGAAATATCAGCATAATCAATCTGTTCAGGAATTAACGTTTCTTCATTTCGTCTTTGCCTTGCGATCTCTTCCATTTGCAGCTTAATATAACCATCGTATTTTGTTTGTATTTCAACTTGTTCAGCGGCTTGCAAATCATCAAGCCCAGGTGCAAATAATGACAAAGATTTTAAGATAGGATAATTCATTTCTGGACGTTTAAGTAATTCTAAGCCATTAGCTTCTTTGGTTAAATTAGCACTTAAAACCGCATTCACCTCATTGATCGTTTCAATATGCGGATGCACCCAAATATCACTTAATCTTGCTCTTTCTTGTTCAATGGCTTCTAATTTTTGATTGAATAATTGCCAACGCGTATCATCAACCATACCAAGATTGCGCGCAATTTCTGTTAAACGAATATCTGCATTGTCTTCACGCAACATTAAACGATATTCCGCTCTCGATGTGAACATTCGATAAGGCTCATTTGTCCCTAAAGTACAAAGATCATCAACTAATACCCCTAAATAAGCTTGATCTCGACTTGGGTGCCACATTTCTTGCTCAAATGCAAAGCGCGCTGCATTAAGACCGGCTAACAATCCTTGAGCCGCAGCTTCTTCATAACCGGTTGTCCCGTTTATTTGACCCGCTAAAAATAAACCTTTAATAACTTTACTTTCGAGCGTTGGTTTAAGATCTCGAGGATCAAAATAATCATATTCGATAGCATAACCTGGTCTTACAATCGTTGCATTTTCTAACCCAGGCATTGTGCGCACAAAAGCAAGTTGTGTATCAAATGGTAAACTTGTTGAAATACCATTTGGGTAAATCTCATTGCTATCTAATCCTTCCGGCTCTAAATAGATCTGATGAGAATTTCTATCTGCAAAGCGCATAATTTTATCTTCGATAGAAGGACAATAACGCGGTCCAATCCCTTCAATCACACCGGTATACATTGGACTGCGATCTAAACTATTACGGATAATTTCATGCGTTTTTTCATTGGTATTTGTGATAAAACAGGGAATTTGTTGAGGGTGTTCAGTTGCTTTACCTAGAAAAGAAAAGACAGGAACAGGATCATCACCATATTGTGTACCTAATTTTGTAAAATCAATGCTACGTGCATCAATGCGAGGTGGGGTACCTGTTTTTAAGCGACCCATTCTAAAAGCATAATGATGTAGTGATTTAGAAAGACCGATAGAGGCTGGATCACCTGTACGACCACCACTATAATTATTTAATCCTATATGGATCTTACCGTCTAAAAATGTGCCCGCGGTGAGTACAACAGCTTTAGCCCGAAATTTTACGCCCATTTGCGTAACAACACCTGTGATCTTATCATTTTCAATGATCACATCTTCAACAGATTGTTGAAATAACATTAAATTTTCTTGATTTTCAAGCGCAGTTCGAACCGCTTTACGGTAAAGTGATCTATCTGCTTGTGCGCGAGTTGCACGAACAGCAGGACCTTTACTACTATTTAAGATCCGAAATTGGATCCCTGATTTATCAATAGCGTGCGCCATAAGCCCACCCATGGCATCAATTTCTTTAACAAGATGCCCTTTACCAATCCCACCTATTGCCGGATTACAAGACATTTGCCCAAGGGTATTAATATTGTGCGTTAATAATAACGTTTTGCGCCCCATTCTCGCTGATGCCATCGCGGCTTCTGTTCCTGCATGACCACCGCCAACGATGATGACATCAAAAAGATCTGGATAAAACATATAAGCCTCGTATTTTTTAATTTATTCAATTGATCGCGCTAATAACAAATAAAATTTGTCTAAATTAGGATTGCGATTGTACTCATCTTTTTGCACGCGTCAAATGATCTATTCAATCCGGCTCATTAAATATATTAGATCTTTTTAGATGATCTTTTGTTTTTATATTTATTAAGATCGATCTGTTTTGTTGATAACTTGAAATTTCCTATATTTTATTGGATCTTAACGATGGATCTTTATTGTTAATAGATCGTTTGCATCTAGATTTAGATCTGTGCGTAATTTTATTAGTTATCCACAGCTCTCTCTTTTTTTTAGGTTATTCATCTCCATCTCACAGCTTATAAACGGATCTTGTCACAGAGTTATCCACAAAAAATAAATTTGATCGCTGGTTTTTTTACCGATTTCTTTTGATTGTTTGTACACCGCATTTATGGATCTTTTATCTGATCTCGTTTATTTTTAGATCTTCTAAAATTATGTTTTTTGTTTGTTTAAAATACATTGCATTTTGCAACAGCAAACATATACTGGTAGTATTTTATTTTAGGTGAGGTCTGTTTATTTTTTCACAACTTCTGTTACCTCTTTCGTTAACAAATCGAGAAACGTTAGAAAGTTTTTATGTAGGAGAGAATCAATTACTATTTGATTCTTTGACGAGCTTATTAGATGAAACAGGTTTTAAAGTCTTTTACCTGTGGTCTGCTAATGCTGCCGGTAAAACGCATTTATTACACGCAGCCAGCCAAAATAAATTAGCCAGTTATATTCCTTTTAAACAACATTATCATTTTGAGCCAGATATCTTACAAGGACTTGATGATTACGACGTGGTTTGTCTTGATGATATTGCAGCAATAGCAGGGCTTCGAGAGTGGGAAGAAGCAGTATTTGATCTCTTTAACCGATTAACCGAAAAAAATATTAGTAAATTATTGATAACAGCAAATGCTCCTGCCAAACAAATACCTTTCATTTTGCCTGATTTACAATCACGTCTTTCATGGGGGCAAGTCTATCAATTACGTGAATTAACGGATGTTGATAAGTTAAAAGCTTTACAATTAAGAGCGCAAATCATGGGATTTGAATTGTCAACTGAAGTGGGTTTATTCTTATTAAAACGTGTAAACCGTGATATGAGGACGTTATTTTCTTTACTTGAAAAGTTTGAGATAGCGACCTTATCACAACAACGAAAATTAACTATTCCTTTTATAAAACATATTTTGGATCTTTAAAATGAATAATAAGCCTGAAGCTCTCGTCTTTTTTGATTTAGATGGTACTTTATTTACAAGTGAGCTCGATATAGCGAAAAGCTCAATTGATGCGATTATAAACCTCAAAAAAAATAATATCATGCCCCTCTTATCGACAGGGCGTACTTATTGTGAAGTCAAACATATTATGAACAAGATCGGGATTGATTCGATAGTTGCGATGAATGGGCAGGCAGTAATCTATCAAGGTGAAAATGTTTATAGTAATGATATTAATAGCAAACTTGTCGATAGAATTTATCAATATTCCAAGCAAAAAACCGGTATTCCACTTGCTTTTTATAATAATGATATACGCTATGTGTCAGAAATTAATCAAGCAACGATCGATTTTTATCAAGATCTAAAACAACCTATCCCCCCTGTTGACGATAAAATTTATCATACCTTACCGCTACAAATGTTATTGTTATTATGTCAAAAAGGCGAAGAAGAATATATCGAGGCTTTTCCAGAATTAACGTTTATTCGTAATACGGTTTATTGTGTTGATGTATTTAATCATGGAGGATCTAAAGGCAATGGTATTACCCAGCTATTAACTAAAAAAGGTTTTACCGATATACCGACTTATGCGTTTGGTGATGGGATGAATGATTTTGAAATGTTTGCAACGGTTAATCATCCAATTGCGATGGCAAATGCGGTCGAACCTTTAAAACAACAAGCGGAATATATTACCGATTCTAATAATCATGATGGAATTGCTAAAGGATTAAAACACTTTGGATTAATTTAATGATTAAATCATTTAATGATTAATTTCATAAATTTTACTTACTAATCAATTTGAGGTTATAAGCCATTTTGTTTATAACCTGACTTCTTATTTGTGTGATTAAATGCCCTTAATTAAGCTATTTGTTGCCCTGTAAATTATGTCCTTTTGGGCAACGACGATATCAATAACGCCTCGATATTCCTTATCATCACATTATTTTGATCAGTATTTTTTATCAAAAAAGAGATCTAAAAACAATCTTAAAGAGCGTTCTTTTCGATCAACAAATGCTGGAAAAGTTATTTTTTTTGTGTATGATAGCGCCCACTTTTTTATAAAAATTATAAATTTAATGGATCGAAGTATGTTATCTAGCATTAATAAATATACATTTATCTTTTTTACGTTATTTATCCCTTATTGTTATGCCGCATCTTTACCTGATCCTAAAACAATCAGTGATCAGCAACTGATTTTTCAACAAGAACGCGATAAAGCATTGCAAGAAACGTTAACGCCCAAATCACCGGATGTTCGTTATAATTTACCAGCAACGAATTATTATCATTTACAATTTCCTATTGAAGATATTTGTTTTCAAATTAATCAAGTAACGCTATTACAGCGAAATACATTACCTTGGTATATTCCTCTTAATCGTATAGCCAAACAAGCCGAAAATCATTGTTTAGGTGAAAATGGCATTAATTTACTGACAACCCGTTTACAAAGCATGTTATCTAATGCCGGTTTAATTACATCACGCGTTGTTATTCCTGAACAAGATCTTAATAATGGCACGTTAAATCTACTTATTATTGACGGTAAAATTCGAAATATTGATTACTCAGCCGATAGCGACAAACATGCCACCTTAATTACCGCTATGCCAGTTTCTAAAAATACGTTGTTAAATATCCGCGATATAGAGCAAGGGCTAGAGAATTTACAACGATTACCAACTGTTCACGCCGAAATGCAATTAATTCCGACGCCACAAATAGGTGAAACCGATATTTTAATTACTCGCAAGCAAGAAAAATTTTGGCGTACCAGCTTTTCGTTAGATGATTCAGGCACGCGCACAACGGGTCGATATCAAGGGGGATTAACGTTTTATTTAGATAATATTCTCGGCTTAAGTGATAGTTTTTATGTAACAGGTGGGCATGATTTAGATCATAAAGGCAAATACGGCTCTAAAAATTACTTATTTTCTTATTCTATCCCTTATGGATACTGGTTATTTAGTGCTTCACTCAGCGGTAATAAATATGAACAAACTGTCGCCGGTAACATTGTTAATTATAAATACAGCGGGCGTAGCCGCAATGCCAACATGCAAATTAGCCGAATTATTCATCGTAACGAAAGTCAAAAAACCACACTAAATTATGGCATTAATTTAAAACAGTCGCATAACTACATCGATGACAATGAAATTGAAGTACAACAACGTAAAACCACTAATTGGTATTTGGGAATTAGTCATCGGCATTATATTGATGATATCACGCTAGATGTCGGTGCAACTTATCAAAAAGGCGTTCGTTGGTTCAATGCCATAAAAGCGCCAGAAGAAAAGAACAGCGAAGATGATGCCAGTGCCTTAGCCAATATTATCAAATTAAATTTATCGGCAGCGATTCCTTTTGCCATTAGTAACCAACGCTTTAAATATAATCTAGATTATCAAAGTCAATATACGAGAGGTGGGCACCTTACTTCACCCGATCAGTTTTCAATAGGGGGGCGTTGGACAGTACGAGGTTTTGATGGGGAATTAACGCTTCGAGCAGATAGAGGCTGGTTTATCCGTAATGAACTTTCTTGGCAAGCACCATTTAATCAAGAGCCCTATATTGGCATTGATACGGGTGGCGTTTCTGGTGCTAAAAGCGAATATCTGCTTGGACGGCACCTAACCGGCGGAGTAATGGGGATCCGCGGGCAACAATTTGGGATTTATTATGATTTATTTGCGGGTAAACCGCTGGCAAAACCGGCTGGTTTTAAAACAGATTCCGTAAATTTAGGTTTTTATATGAGCTATACGTTTTAGCAAAATATCGAAAACACGTTATTAGACTCGCAAGTCATTGCAATAAATAAAATTAATATTAATCAATATATTAAAAGCAATATTAAGAAATTTTATCTTAAAACTTCATGAGTCAATAAAACCAAGAATTAATCATATTTTAGAATTTAAATAATTTAAATAGGAAATAAGAACAATGAACAAGTACTGTTATCGAGTGATATATAATCGCGTGCGCCGGTTATGGATGGTGGTAAGTGATATCAGCTCAGGTCAGGGGCATCAAGCGAGCGGTCATCGCCTAAAACCGAATAAGCTGCATCATTTTAAGGTATCGCTATCACCGCTACGTTTTAGCTTGCTGTTGGCATTAGGGATGGTGCTTGTTAATCCAACCGCCATGGCGGCGGGGATTGTTGCTGACAGTCGTGCGCCTTCGCCCTATCGTCCTGTTATCAGTGAAACGGGTAATGGACTGCCGCAAGTCAATATCCAAACGCCGAATAAAAACGGGTTATCGCATAATAAATATCAGCAATTTGATGTTGGACAAGGCGGGGCGATATTAAATAACAGCAGCAAACTTAGTGAGACACAGCTCGGCGGATATGTGCAGGGTAATGAGCTGCTACAAGGGACGGGACCGGCAAAAATCATTTTAAATGAAGTGAACTCAAGTCATGCGAGCAAGCTTAATGGCATGGTAGAAGTGGCGGGAGGGCGAGCGGAAGTGATTATCGCCAACCCATCGGGCATTACGTGTGATGGCTGCGGCTTTATTAATGCCTCGCGCAGTACGCTAACAACGGGCACGCCACAAATTCATCAAGGCGACTTAACCGGGTATGTTGTTAAAGCGGGTCGGGTTGTGATAACCGGTGCAGGGCTAGATGGACGCGAGCAAGACCACAGCTTAATTATGGCGCGGGCGGTTGAGATTAATGGCAAACTGTGGGCCAATTATGCGCAGGTAGTTGCGGGTCAAAACGAGGTTAGCCGCGATGGCGGTGAGGTGATTGCCATTGACACGGGCGACGGCAAAAAACCCGAGTTTGCGTTAGATGTGTCAGCGGTTGGCGGCATGTATGCGGGTAAAATTTATTTAGTGGGCACAGAGCACGGCGTTGGGGTTCGTAATGCGGGTGAGCTTGGGGCAACGTCGGGCGATTTTAGGTTGCAGTCCGATGGCAAAATCGTCAATCTGGGTAAAATACAAGCCAGTCAAGGTATTGACATAAAAAGCCAATCAAGCCTTGATAATCAGCGCACTATCACGGCAAAAAAAGACGTCACTATCACGGCAAAAGCGGCAGTCAATAACGAAGGCTCATTGATTGCTGGGCAGCAGTTAACGCTGCAATCTGGCTCGATAAATCAAACGGCTGCGGGCTTAATGGCGGCAGGCATTGATGATAACGGTAAGCTTAGCCAAACGGGCAGTGTGACAATTAATAGCGAGCACGCCACCTTAAAAGGCAAAAGCCTTGCGACCAATGCGGTGCGAATTAAAACGACGGGTCAAACCGATTTAGATGATAGTGTTATTGTGGCAGATACCCTTCATGCCAGTGCCAAGGTAATTAGCGCTAAAAACAGCCAGCAGTCGGCAACCGGCACGATTGACTTAACGGCACATGATGAGATTAATTTACAAAACAGCCAACTTATTGCGTTAGGTGAGTTAACCATCAGCGCCGAGTCGGTTGACAGCCAGCAGGCAAATTGGCAAGTTGGCGGGCTTAGCTTGCAAGCCGAGCACGTCAATAACCAAGGTGGGACGATAATTAGCCAAGGGGATGCCCGCATTGATGCGACAAGTTTTAATCATAAGGACGGCACACTACAAGCCCATAACCTGAGTCTGCAGCTAGATAGATTAAGTGGAGATGGCAAATTATGGGCGACAGGGGATATGACCCTGCGATTAAAAGAGGATTTTCATCACCAAGGTGAGATGATTGCCAATCAAGGGATAACCATCACCACCGATAAGACGATAACCAATGAGAGCTTAATACAATCTGGACAATCATTAACGTTAAATAGCCAAGGTTTATTTAACACCAAAACGGGTGAGCTGATAAGCGGCAACGTAACCCTTACGCATATCGATGTGATAAATCGTGGACTGATAGACAGCCATCAACTGCAGTTAACCGCTGACAGTGTGCAAAATGTGGGTAGTGGTCGCGCCTATGGCGATATTATCACAATAAAAGCAAACAGCCTCAAAAACCAAAGTGAGCCGCGGTCAGACGGCACAAAAACGAAGGACGTGGCACCGGTGATTGCCGCGCGCGAGCGTTTTATTATTCATGTTGACCACTTACTGAATCAAGGTCATGCGCTGTTACTCAGTTTAGGGGATATGGTGCTTGAGGGAACGAAGATAGCCAATCACTCAGCGCGGATTGAAGCGATGGGCAATCTTGCGATAACGGCGGATGAGATTAATAATATCAATGATGATTTACAAACCGAGGTGGTAATCGTTAGTGAGGAGCAGGTTAATGAATACAGCTTTTATGACAGTCAAGACCGCTACGCAGGTGATAATGCCAAAGTTACATGGGGACATGGCAAACGCAAATACCCAACGCTAACGATTATAAAACCGGATGGCTCGACTGAATCGCGTTATAAATACATCGAATACAATTACACAAAAACCCACTATCAAACGCAAATCACCCAGACCGACCCAGCTGAAATCCTCGCTGGCGGCGCAATGACGATAAAGGCCAATCAGCTATTAAACGATAATAGTAAAATCCTTGCTGGTGGTCATTTACAGTTAACGGTTGATAGACTCGAAAATATCAACACGGAGGGTATTGATAAATATGTTTCAAAAGGGACACAGATACGTTATGACCGCAAATGGAATGGCGGCACTGACCGAGATTATTCGTCAAAAAGGCGATATAGCGATTATAACGATATTATTGAAACGAGTTTGGATTTAAACACCGGTAAAATTTTAGATTTTCAGGTGGTCGTGACGCCGCCAGCGGTAACGGTGCCGGAATCGAGCCAAGTTGATGGCGGTGGCACGATTAAGCCGGTGTCGATTAATGAAGTGAGCACCATATCGCCGAATTTGACGATTCCCGTGGGTGGTTTATATCAGCCCGTGACGGAGCCAGATAAAACCTACCTCATTGAAACCGACCCCCAATTTACGCATAAAAAAGACTGGCTGAGCTCGGATTATATGATATCTCGCCTAAAACGCGACCCAAACAACATTCAAAAACGGTTAGGGGATGGCTATTATGAGCAGCGCCTTATTCAAGAGCAAATCACAAACCTCACGGGCTCGCGTTATCTTGATGGCTACGAAAATGACTTTGAGCAATATAAAGCGTTAATGAATGCGGGGGTGACGTTTGCTGAGCGTTATTCGCTGAGTATTGGCGTTGAGCTGACGGATGAGCAAATGAGGGAGCTCACGAGCGACATTGTGTGGCTGGTCAGTAAAACGGTGACGGTAAACGGCAAAACGGAGCAGGTGCTGGTGCCGCAGGTGTATTTAACAAATCGGGCGCATGTGAATGCGAGCGGGGCGTTAATCAGTGGTAATACGGTTGCCATTCAAAGTAACGATACGATTAAGAGCACAGGGCAGATTGTTGCGAAAAATCAGCTGCTTGTTACGGGTAACCAGCTGAGTCAGGAAGGCAACTGGCTGGCAAACACGATTCAGGTCCAGATGAATGACAGCATAACAAGTCATGGCAGTTTTGTTGGAAAATCGGGGGTGATGTTATCGGCAGGCAAGGATATCACGCTTCAAACCACAACGAAGACAAGTCAAGTCAATTATGGTAAAAACCAAAACAGCCACACGGTGATTGACAAGGTAGCTGGCATAAAAACGGACAATGGCAAAATCGTGCTTGAGGCAGGGCAAGACGTATCGCTTGCTGGTGCGATGCTTGTTGCGGGAAGTCAGTCAACGCCTTTGGCGGAGCATAAAGGGGCAAAGGTCAACGAGACAAAATCCGAAGGTCATCTCCAAATAAGCGCAGGTCGCGACATTAATCTGTCGCAGGTTGAGACAGCGGATTCCTCAGCGGCGTATTTTGGTAAAAAGGACTACCGCATAACGGACAATCAGCAAGCGACAGGCAGTCAGCTAATTGCAAACGGCGATATCACCTTGAGCGCGGGGCATGATATAAAAAGCCAAGCGGCACATATCACCGCCGATAAGGCGCTAAATGTAAACGCGGGACATGATGTTATGCTTAATGCGGCAAGTGAGCATAGCTCGCTAACTGACCATCATGAAAAGAAAAACGACCGCTTACTCAATCAAAAATTAACGTCGCATCATATTGAGACAGACAATCACACGCAACAAGGCAGTGAGCTGCATGGCGATACGGTCAACATCACGTCAGGGCATGATATGGCAGTGATAGGCAGTCAAGTGACCGCAAGTCACGATGTGAATCTCACTGCGCAAAATAACCTTCACGTCGGCGCAGCCGAGGAGTCTTACTACCATCATGAAGAAAAGATAAAGACGGAATCGGGGTTAATGGGCAGTGGGGGTCTTGGCATAACGATAGGCAAGATGAACGAAAGCCTAAAAGCGACAGACAGGCAGCAAGGTTACCTGGGTAGCACAATCGGTAGCACGGGGGGGAGTGTCAGCCTAAGTGCCGGAAAAGACATAAAAGTCAGTGCCAGTGATGTGATAGCGAAAGAAAACCTCAGCTTGCAAGGGGAGAATATCCAGGTTGAATCGTTAGATGCCAAAACGACGTATCACGAAGAATACAAAAAGGAGACCTCGGGACTGACACTGGCGATAACGGGCACGTTAAATGAGATGTACGAGGCGGGTCAGGCGGTGAATAATGCGTCTAAACGGGGTAATGACACGTTACTTGCGCTACAAAGTATCAAAGCGGGTTTAACGGCAACCAATGCGTATTTAGATACACAAACGACGGATGGCAAGGGTAAGTCGGAAGCGTCGATTGGGGTGAGTGCGATGGTTGGCACGCAAAAGAGCGAGCGAACGCTAGAGCAAGAGCAACATACGGCGATGGGGTCGGGGCTATCGGCGGAGAAAACCATCACGATTATTGCCAGCGGGATTAACCCAGCGAATAATGAGTCAAATCAACCAAATCAACCAAATCAACCAAATCAATCACATCAACCCAATAAAAGCGGCAATATTGACCTTATTGGCAGTGAAATCCACGCAGGTCAAGACATAAAGCTGAGTGCAGCCAATGACCTTAACGTGATAGCAGCCATTAACACGCAGCACAGTGACCGAAAAGAAAATAGCGACAGTGCGGCAGCGGGGATAGTGCTACAGCTGGGGGGTGATGATAGTGGCTTTCGGTATAAGGGTAGCTATGCGTTTAGCAAAGAGCGAGAGAAGTCAAACGGCAGTGCGTGGAGTGAGTCCATTATCCAGGCGGGTGGCAATTTAACGGTCAACACCGGCAATGACCTAACGGTGACGGGGGGTAAGCTTGAGGGCGATAAGGTGGAGATTAATGTGGGCAATAACTTAAGCTTAACGTCGCTGCAAGATACGGATTATTACGACTATGACAAGCTCACGGGGTCGGTGAGTGGCAGTGCAGGCTATGGGGGTTGGGCGGCAAGTCTTGGCTTTTCGAGTACCGAGATGGAGAGTAACTGGGCGAGTGTGACGGACCAAACGGGGATATATGCAGGGAGTTATGGCTATGATATTACGGTAGGCAAACACAGTGAGCTTACGGGAGCGGTGATTGCTTCAAGTGCGAAAGACAAAAAAGACAACACGCTAGAGACGGGTACAATCGGTTTTAGTGATATTAAGAACAAAGCGGATTATCAGGTTGACCATATTGGGCTCAGTATTGGCATGAGCAGTAGTGGGGGCGCCTCGGTGAGTGCGCCAAGCATTTATCATGACAGTGACAGCGCCAGCAGCATAACGCACTCGGCGGTTGAAGAGGGGAATTTAATCATTCGGGATACAGCGAATCAAAAACAAGACATTGATACGCTCAGTCACGATACCGAGCATGCTAATAACGAATTAAAACAGCTGTTTGACAAACAAAAGCAGCTTGACCGAATAGAGGCGATAGACACCATAAAAGACATCGCCGCGCAGGTGCATGATACGCTAAGTAAGGTCGATAGATTAAATGCAGAAAAAGACTATGGTAAACTGAGCGATGAAGAGCGAGCGAACAAAACGCTGGATGAATTTATAATTGACCGCAGTAAAGACAACCTGGGCACGATGGGCAATACGGTCAGCAAGGGCATTGATGCGGCAACAGCGATTATAACGGGCATTATAACGGGTGATATCACGGGCGGGCTTGCGGGTGCTAGCGCCCCTTACCTAGCTGGCATCATCAAAGAGAAAACGCAAGATGACCCGAATGCGAACTTAATTGCGCATGCGATACTTGGCGGGGTTGTTGCGCAGCTGCAAGGCAATAGTGCCATCGCGGGTGCTGTAGGCGCGGCGGCGAGTGAAAAAGCGGCTGACCTTATCCAGCATGCGCTGTACGGTGATAAAAAGACATCAGCGCTTAGCGAAGCGGAAAAACAAAACATCAGCGCCCTAACGCAGCTGGCAACGGGACTGGCAACGGCGGCGGCAACCAGTGGCAGTGTGGGGGATGTTGGCACGGCTGTGTCGGCGGGGAAGAATGCGGTTGAGAATAACTCATTAGCGGGTGATAAATTTAGGGAAGAGCATAAAAACAGCGCTGAGTATTGGAAAGATAAGGTAAGGGAAACGGTTGGTGAAAATACCCTTTCGCAAATTACCAATGGTATCATTACCGCCTATGGTGATACGGTTGATTTTGCTGCAGGCGGCATTGATACCATTGCCGATAGCGTCTTAGCGTTAGGCAGCTGCAGTATCGGCGTGAGCTATTGCGATACGGCACTGGCTGATTTAAGAAAAGCGGATAAAACCGCACAAGATGCGGTGTGGTCAATTGTTAATGGCGATGCTTGGGACTCGATAAAAGATACGGTGATTAAAGCGAGCAAAGGCGATCAGTTAGCATTAGAAGAAGTGGCGAGTTTATTATCGGCTACATTGGCGCCATCGAAGTTAGTAAGTAATGCGGACAAAGTTGTTCATAAAGGTGATGCCGTTGGTATTGTTGATAAAGTAGAAAATAATACGAATAAAAACAATGCGCTAGATAAAACAACGGTAGATAAAATTCTAGCAACAGAAAAAGGTAATCGTCCAGATCCATCCACTTATATGTCTCAAGCAGAAATTGATGCGCATTTGGCGAAGTTTGATGATGGGGCAGTAAGATTTACGTCTAAATCTAAATATGAACAATACGGCACATATGGTCAAGATGGTGGATTTGTTATGCCTGCGTCTGAATTTAATCAATTAATGAAGGAATCAAAAGGAGATTTACGAATAGTAGAAAAAAAATTAGGATTAGATAAAGGGTACTTAAATCATTCAGATACCATGGCAATTTATATAAAAAAAGAAGATTTTAAAGGATTAAAAATACCATCAGGTAATGAAGATGGCGCTAATCAATTTTGGAAGCCGGGGGGTAAAACATCTGGTGGAATATCAGAAGCAACTATGGATTTTTCTAAAATATCTAATGCTGGTAAAATCGACTTAGAAAAAATTAAATCAGCACTTTCGGGGAAGTAATATTATGAATAAAGAAATAATTAAAGGTAAATATTTTGATTTTGAAATAACCCCTATAAAAAAGAAAGATCCCATTTTACAAGAAGGAGAGTTTTCAACAGATCCAAGCTGGTGGCGAATAAAAGAAGAAAACGGTAAATATTTATTTCGTTGTTTATCAGGTGCTTTAGCTGGGGGGGAATGTAAAACCGAGATCACTAAAGAAGAATTTGATAAACTTCATACCGGTGAAATAACACCAAAGGATATTTGTTATAAATATAATATTGGTTGATTATCATTTGTAAAAATCCCAGCCAAAAACTGGGATTTTTTGTTTTTTACGATCTATCTCACAAAATAAACTAATTATTAATCATCTTTTCGATTTAGCTCGCAATTTCAACAATCAACTTGCCGTGTTCAGCCGTAATTGTGACAAGTTGCCCAGTTGCAAAGCCTGCCTCTTTTAACCAATCACCTTTTAAATGCAAGGCGGGGTATTTGCTGTAATAGGTATCGCTTGGGGTATCTTAGCTAAACAACAGAGCATGATATTTAACACCATCATTCCCTATTTTCAATTACTTATGCCACTTCACTCAACCGTATTACCACTGTTTGATTTAAAATCCCATAAACCATTAACAATGGTCTTTTTGACATTAAAATAATCATCAAAAATAACTAGGTTAGCAATTTTACCTTCAATAATGCTGCCTAATTTATCATCTACACCAATTGCGCGAGCTGGGTAAAGGGAAGCCATTTTTAACGCTTCGTCTAAAGCAATGCCGACGTTTTGAACGCTATTTTTTACCGCGGTAATCATATTAAGTGCTGAGCCTGCTAAAGTGCCTTTTTCATCAACACAGCGACAATTTTGATAATAGATAGTTTTGCCGGCAAATGTGGCTTTGGGTAAATTTGTGCCAGCAAGTAACATGGCATCAGTAATTAAAATTAAGTGATCTTGTTTGATTTTATGGCTATTACGGATATTTGACCAGCTTACGTGTTCACCATCAGCAATGATACCACTATAGACATGAGCGGCTTCATAAATTGCACCGACAATACCCGGCTCACGACCTAAAATAGGTGGCATGGCGTTAAAAAGATGAGTACCTAGGCGAATGCCAGCATTAAATCCACGCTGACAGTCAGTATAGGTAGCGTTGGAATGACCGACTGAGATTTGTATCCCCGCTTCAGATAATTGCCTTATAAATTCTGTTTTTACTTTTTCAGGCGCGAGTGTAATGATTTTAATCACATCGGCATTATCACATAAAAAATTAATATCTTTTGCATTTGGCTCGCGAATGAATTTTTCATTGTGGATGCCTTTTTTTATTGGATTGATAAACGGTCCTTCAAGATGTAACCCTAATGCTTGATTATGATGAACTTTAAGATAATCACGCATAACACTAATCGCTTTATGCATAAATTCATTGCTTGATGTAATTAAGGTCGGTAAAAAATTAGTACATCCTGAGCTAAGATTCGTTTTTGCCATTAATTCTAATGTATTTATTGATAATGAATCTAATCTTTCATTAAATTGTACGCCACCACAGCCATTTATTTGAAGATCAATAAAAGCAGGTGCTAACATGGCGCCTTGGAGGTTTTTTTGAGGAACATCTTTTGATAGCGTTTCTTGTGCAACAATAGCCTTAATTTTATCCCTTTCAATAATAACCGCATGATTATCTAAAATTTGATAACCAGTATAAATACGGCAATGTGTTAACGCATACATAAGGCTTTCCTGTATAAAGTAGCTTTTTAGTTCTATTATAAAAATGAAAATAATAAAGCGAAATGTAAATATTTTCGAGGTTTAAATAAGAGGAAATATTTACGCTAACTTAATAGTTTTAATTATAAAGTGATTAGAAAATTAAAAATGTAAGATAACATCTTGATTATTAAGTTTTTGTTTTAATTCGTTAGATTCGATGAGTTTAACATCAAGATTAAAGTCAGCTAAGTTTAAGTGATTAAATTTAATTGACGCATGGCAGGCGTAAATATCTTCAATATCATATAATTCAAGCATATTGAGGGTTGCGATATAATCGCGATTTAAAATGAGTTCAGGTAATTGCTTCGGTAATAAATGAAAAACACCGTCATTAATAAAAAAAACAGAAACGTGATTTATATCTGATAAAGCTAAAGCCATATCTAACGCTTCGCGACCTTTCGATGTACCATGTGGAGATTCATTAAAAATGATTGCAATATTTTTCATAAGGATAAAAAACGTTTAAAATTGCATAATGCGATCTGATTTAAGCATGGCTTCGCTTAGCTCTCCTAATCCAGCCAAATAAAAGTTCTCAGCAAGATTATGCTCACCAACTCCTCGCCGTTGCCCAGCCGCAATACATATCGCTAATTTTAACGAGTACTTTTCGGCTAATTGTTTCCAAGCAGCGGTTAAATCAAATTCATCATTAGCAGGATCGTTAAAACGATTGGCATTATAAACGCCGTCGGCATAAAAAAAAACGGATTTAATAGTATGAGGGGAATCTAATAGAAGTGTCTTTGCAAATTGATAAGCACAATAAGCAGCTTGAGCCCCATAAGCGGGGCTCATTACAACAAGCGTATAGCTTAATGATTGCTTTGATTGATTAAGCAAATGAATACCATATTCTTAATGAGCGTTATCATCATGTTGATTTGCGTCAGTTTTATCATTAGCTTTATCAATAGAAACTAATTCTATATCGAAAACTAGGGTTGATGCCGGTTGTATGCCTGCATTCTCGCCATGTCCATCGATATTTTGTTTACCATATGCTAATTCAGGTGGGATAACTAATTTAATTTTACCGCCTTTACCGATTAATTGTAGACCTTCAGACCAACCAGGAATAACTTGATTAAGTGAGAATTTTACGGGTTCATTATAATCATATGAACTATCAAATTTACGTCCATCAATCAATTTACCTGTATAATTTACAGTAACAATATCGTCAGCTTGAGCGGTTGGTTTACTGCCTGTATCAATAATTTGATAAAGCAAACCGGATTCAGTTTTTTTCACATTAGGTTCTTTGGCAAACTCTTCACGGAATTTATCACCAGCAGCCGTATTTTCAGCAATTTCTTTGTTAGTACTTTCTTGCGCTTCTTGTTGAATGCGTTTACTAAAATTATCTAAAATTGTTTTAACTTCTTCTTCAGATTTTTGCGGTGCACCTTTAAATGTTTCGGTAAATCCGTTGATAAAATAGTTAGAATCAAAAGTAATCTTGCCATTTTTTAGATTACTTTTAACATAACTAGCAAATGATGAACCCAAAGCATAAGATTCTACTTCTGCTTCGGTTGCTTTTGTTAGAGGAGATGTAGTTTCTACAATAACAGTCGATTCTTCTGCGGGTAAGGATTCACTTTGATCTTTTTCATTACAGCCAGCTAGCGCTAATACAATTGCACTACTTAGCAATGTCATTTTAATTAATGATTTCATAAACTCTCCAAATTAAAAAGGTTCATACATAAAACTAAATAATTATATATGAATTATTTTTGTTAACAATAAATTATTTTTGATGTAAATATTCTCTTTTTGAATCGATCGATTTAGGCGAACTTTATATTTTTAATAAAGGATCTGCTTCAGTAAATTTAATTAACCTTGAGTGTAAATATCTTCCTCGATATAATGCTGAAAATTGTTAATAATTTAATGTAATAAGGATAGCTATTTTGACTACCGAACTTAATTCTCTTGATATTGAAGAGATCATCCGTTTACTTCCCCATCGTTACCCATTTCTGATGGTTGATCGTGTCATTAGTTATGAGAAAGGAAAAACGCTAAAAGCAATCAAAAATGTCACCGTGAATGAACCTTTCTTTCAAGGGCATTTTCCTAATAAACCAATTTTCCCGGGTGTTTTGATTTTAGAAGCCATGGCACAAGCAACGGGTATTTTAGCATTTAAAAGTATTGAAGAATTGACGCCAGGGCAGCTCTATTACTTTGCCTCTATTGATAAGGCACGTTTTAAACGTCCTGTCGTACCAGGAGATCAGCTGATGTTAGATGTTGAATATATTAAAGAACGTCGTGGCATTGCACTATTTCATGGCGTCGCAACTGTCGATGGTAAATTAGTTTGTGAAGCCGAGATGATGTGCGCGCGTAAATAACGGCATCGTTAGATAGCAAAATTAAAGTTAAGGAAAGACAATGGCAACAGAAATACACCCAAGTTCAATTATTGAAGAGGGTGCAAAAATTGGCGATAACGTTAAAATTGGACCTTTTTGTTTTATCGGTAAAAATGTCGAAATTGGTTCCGGTACGTTTTTAAAGTCTCATGTCGTCATTAATGGTCATACAAAAATAGGACAAGATAACCAAATCTATCAATTTGTTTCAATTGGTGAAGTTAATCAAGATCTTAAATATCGTGGTGAGCCTACGCTTACTGAAATTGGCGATCGTAATATGATTCGTGAGAGCGTAACAATCCATCGTGGCACAATTCAAGGTAGTAATCTAACCAAAATAGGTAGTG
This sequence comes from Gilliamella sp. ESL1225, assembly GCF_058502635.1. Classification (NCBI taxonomy): domain Bacteria; kingdom Pseudomonadati; phylum Pseudomonadota; class Gammaproteobacteria; order Orbales; family Orbaceae; genus Gilliamella; species Gilliamella sp. ESL1225. The sequence continues at coordinate 301,803 of NZ_CP196358.1, forward strand.
ATAATTTACTGATGGTTAATGCCCACGTTGCTCATGATTGTGTGATAGGTGATCGTTGTATTTTAGCCAATAATGCAACGCTTGGTGGCCATGTTGAATTAGGTGATTTTGTGATTATTGGCGGTATGACTGCTGTGCATCAATTTTGTAAAATTGGCTCTCATGTTATGGTTGGTGGTTGTTCGGGTGTTGCGCAAGATGTGCCACCTTATATTATTGCTCAAGGTAATCATGCAACTCCTCATGGTGTCAATTACGAAGGTTTAAAACGCCGTGGTTTTAGCAAAGAAGCATTACAAGCTATTCGTAATGCTTATAAAATTCTTTATCGCAATGGGTTAACATTAGATGCCGCTAAAACTGATCTTGATGAATTGGCGCAATCTTCTCCTGAAGTTAAACTTTTTATTGATTTCTTATCTTATTCGACGCGCGGAATTATTCGTTAATGATAGATAAACCTTTAACGATTGCATTAGTTGCCGGTGAAACATCCGGTGATATTTTGGGGGCGGGTTTGATAAAAGCCCTAAAATCTTGCTATTCGAATATTCAATTTGTTGGTATTGCTGGTCCTAAAATGCAAGCGGAAGGTGCCATAAGTTGGTTTGATATGGAAGAATTATCTGTCATGGGCATTGTTGAGGTTTTAGGGCGATTGCGGCGTATCTTAGCTATTAGGCGTGATCTTACCCAGCGGTTAATAAAACTAAAGCCTGATATCTTTATTGGTATAGATGCGCCTGACTTTAATCTTTCGCTCGAAGGTAAATTAAAAAAAGCAGGGATTAAAACCGTTCATTATGTTAGCCCGTCTGTTTGGGCATGGAAACAAAAACGCGTTTTTAAAATTAAACGTAATACGGATTTGATTTTAGCCTTTTTACCTTTCGAAAAAGCATTTTATGATAAATATCATGTTCCTTGCCGTTTTATTGGTCATAAAATGGCAGATGATATTGCGCTTGAGCCTGATCAAATTAAAGCGCGTAAGCAATTAGCTATTCCATTAGAAAAAACCTGTGTTGCCATATTGCCAGGTAGCCGACAAAGTGAAGTTGCTTTGCTCTCGCAGCCTTTTTTAGAAGCAGCAGAATTATTAGCGTCGAGGTATCCCAAATTACATTTTATCGTTCCTTTTGCAAATGCGAAAAGGCGCAAAGAATTTTTAGAAATTAAACAGCAAGTTGCACCTGCTCTTAATATCCAATTTTTATATGGGCACGCGCGTGAAGCTATGATTGCGAGTAATGCTACAATTTTGGCATCAGGCACGGTTGCTTTAGAATGTATGTTAGCGAAATGCCCGATGGTTGTTGGCTATAAAATGAAGCCTTTCACTTTTTGGTTGGCTAAAAAGCTGATCAAAATTCCTTATGTTTCGTTACCGAATATTTTAGCCGCTAAAAAAATTGTGCCAGAATTATTACAAAAAGATTGTAATCCTGAAAATATTGCCAATCATATTATTCCTTTTATTGAAGAGAAGAATAATAATATTGAATTAAAAAATACCTTTTTAGCGCTTCACCAACAAATTTGCTGTAATGCAGATGAACAAGCCGCATCAGCAATTATGGATGTGTTAGGGTCATCACATTGAATACTGTTTCTTTTAGTTATCCTAATATTTCGTTAATTGCGGGTGTTGATGAAGTCGGGCGAGGTCCTTTATGTGGCGACGTTGTTACTGCAGCGGTTATTTTAGATCCGAATAAAGATATTGAAGGTTTAACAGATTCTAAAAAATTGACTGAAAAGAAGCGAGAACAGTTATTTGAGAGAATTTTAGAAAATGCTTTAAGCTTTTGTGTTGCAAGAGCAACTGTTGCAGAAATAGATGAGTTAAATATTTTACATGCAACTATGTTGGCGATGCAGCGTGCTGTTGCTGGACTTTCTATAAAACCTAATTATATTTTAGTTGATGGTAACCGATGCCCAGATTTTGGCATTCAATCACAAGCTGTTATTAAAGGCGATTTATTAGTAAAAGAAATTAGTGCAGCATCTATCTTGGCTAAAGTTGTTCGTGATCGTGAAATGGTGGCTTTAGATAAACAATACCCCCATTATGGTTTGGCAAAACATAAAGGTTATCCGACAAAGGATCATATAGCAGCAATAAAAAAACATGGTGTTAATCATCTTTATCGCAAAAGTTTTGCGCCAGTTCGTTGTTTATTATCTAATTAATATTTAAAGAGCTTCGCTGTTTTTATAGACAGCGAAGCAAACAGACATGATTAATTACGATGAGAAAAAATAGATGATGATTTGATGCGATGCATAATCTTACTCGCTTTAGCAAATCGAAGTGTCCTAAAAATCCCTAATAATTTAGCTTGATGCATACGATATAATAAACGATGAATTAAAAGTGCAATAAAACCTTTAACTCCCATCTGTTTTTTAAATGGTAATAATGTGACAACACCTTGCGCAGTATCATGTAAAGAAATGATTGTGCCTTTATCGGTATATTTGAAATTTTTCAATGGTTTATTGTCAATGAGATGTTCAATATTGATTGCACATACATTAGCCATTTGGTTAGCACCTTGCGCTGTCGGCGGTGCTGGTCTGCCATTACTTTGCATGCAAGAAGCACAATCTCCAATAGCAAAAATATTATCATCAAATGTTGTCTGTAAAGTAGGTTTAACGACTAATTGATTAGAGCGATTAGTTTCAAGCCCTGCAATATCTTTTAAGAAATCAGGCGCCTTAACACCTGCAGTCCAAATCATAATATCTGCTTTAATGACAGTTCCATCTTTTGTATGAAAACCATCATTTTCAGCTTTTGTGATCATAGTATTGGTTAAAACATGAATGCCTTCTTTCTGTAAAGTTTGGGTTACTCCCTCAGCAGTTTTTGGCGGTAGTGCAGGTAATATGCGATCGGTTGCTTCAATTAACGTAATATCTAATAATCCAGAAGGGATTTTTACTCGCCCACAATCACCAAAATTATCTATCATGCTTGGTAATTCTGATGCAAGCTCTACACCCGTTGCACCACCACCTACAATAGCAATGCGCATTTTATCTTCTTGATTATTTTTGTCTTGTTTGGAAAGAATACAAAAATGGGTAAAATGAGCAAGTAATAATTCACGTAATTTAAGTGCGGCATTCTGATCATCTAAAAAGATGCAATGTTCTTTAACGCCTGGTGTACCAAAATCGTTAGAAGTGCTACCGATAGCGATAACTAAAATATCATAATCAATATAAGATAAATTTTCTTTTGTATCATTGATCAATACTTTTTTTGCATCACGATCGATATTTAAAAAAGCGCCTTGTTTAAACGAAAAATGATGTTGATTTGCTTGCGATGAATAGTAGATATTATCAACTTGTTCATCAAGCACACCCGTTGCGATTTCGTGTAATAGTGGTTTCCAGATATGATAACTATTTTTATCAATTAATGTAATTTCGGCTTTATTATCGACACCTAATTCATCACCTAACGTTGTTGCTAGTTCAAGGCCACCAGCACCACCACCTATAATAACAATTTTTTTCATTTTGTTTTTCTGTCCCGTTGTTGTTGTTAATATCATACTAAATAAGTATGGTTTTATCTATTTTTTTAATTCAATATATTATTATTATCTATTAATTATACGCTCTAAACTATTGATTCCAATATAAAAAAGCTTAAAAGCTTAAAAGCTTAAAAGCTTAAAATACTAAAATAATGGAAATTAATACTGTCCAGATTTAAGCTTTAAGTTATTCATGTTATGCTATTTGCTTTAAAATTATTTATTGTTGATTTTATTGGCTTATATGAATAAAAGAATATTCCTAGTTATTACTTTTATTGTAATTTTACTTTCAATGACGATTTTAATTTTATCGCATAATAGTCAATTTATTTTGCAGGGCGAAAGTGATGCTCCGAATGTGACTGTTGTTTCAAAAGCGAAAGGTAGAGTTACACAAATCTATGTTAATCGAGGTCAAGAAGTTAAAAAAGATGAATTACTTATTACCTTAGATAGTCCAGAATTACTCGCTCAAGTTAACGCAGCGAATGCACAGCTTGATCAAGCAAAAGCTCAGCTTGCTCTTTCAGAAAATGGAACACGTGAAGAAAGTATTCGCTCATATACAGCTTTGCTTGCTGAAGCAAAAGTTAATTATGAGAATGCACTTAAAGAATATAATCGTAATAAAACGGTTTCAGACAAAGGGTATATCTCTCAATCTATGTTAGATAATTCAATTAAGGCGCGTGATTATGCTTTTCAACAAATGCAATCTGCCCAAGCTAATTTAGATGAAGCCGTCCATGGAGATCGCATTGAGCAAAGGCAAATTTACCAAGCAAAATTAACCGAAGCGCAGCAAAAACTAGAGCAATTAACTATTCAATACCAAGATTTAAATGTGAAAGCCCCTGTTGATGGTGAGGTTGGTTCAATCCCAGCTGAAATCGGCGATTTATTTAATGCTGAAACGCCTTTATTAACGATAACGCGCTTATCACAAGTCTATTTTGTATTTAATATTCGTGAAAATCTTATGCAAACCATTCGTAAGGGACAACACGTTGAGTTGACTGTTCCGGCATTAGGAAATAAAAAAGTAAAAGCTGAAGTACGTTATATTGCCGCGATGGGCGATTTTGCAACCAAAAGAGCAACTCGAGCAACAGGAGATTTTGATTTAAAAACGTTTGAAGTTAGATTATATCCCATCGAATCTATTGACGGATTACGAGCAGGTATGAGCACATTATGGTCAATCGACAATTAATTGATGATTTTATCCGTCATTTTAAAGATTCATTTAATGGTGAAATGCCCAATGTTTTTAAGCACTTTACCTTTCATTTATTAATGTGGATTATGCCACTAAGTTTATTTGTACTAATCAGTAGTATTTTCTATCAAGGCGTATTATATGATATGCCAGTTGGCTATATTGATTTAGATAAAAGTAAATTATCTCGTGAAATCATTCGCGATCTTGATGCTGGTGCGCATGCAAAATTAATTAATTATTCGGATCAGTTTAATCGTGCTGAACATGATTTACAAACAGCAAAAATCTATTCACTTCTTTACATTCCTGCTAATTTTGAAAAGGACGTATTATCTGGTAAACAGCCTGCGCCAACGCTTTATTATAATGCGTTATATTACAGCGCTGGTTTATATTCCATTATGGATTATACGGGGATGATAAGTGGTATAAATACGCAATATCAAACAACGATGGCAAGTCGTTTTGGTCTGACAATACCAAAATTAACTAAAGTTAATTTTAATTATGATGGATTATTTAACGCCAGTGGTAATTCGATGTATTTTCAGCAATTTATGGCGGTGGTGCATTTGTTACAGCTTTTTGTTGTAACCTTGACAATACATATTTTAGCAAAGTTATCACGCTTCACTCGTCCAACATATGCTTTTGTAATGGGAAAGCTTGCCCCTTATACGTTTTGGTATACGGCTTTACTAATTTTTGAAATTGCATTATTGGTAATTTTTTCAAAAGCGCGTGTATCTGGATCACCTTTTGCGATGTTAATCGTGGTATTTTTTTATGTTATCGCTGCGCAAAGTATTGGTATTTTGTTATTTACATTTACGAAATCATCCATTGATGCTTACACTTATATAGGGATACTTGTGGGACTTGCCTTAACTTATTCGGGCGTTGTTGTTCCTGAATTTGCCATGCCATGGATTGCTAGGGTTATCTCATCGATTGAACCTTTAACTTATGCGCTAAACCAATTATTTGATCTCTTTTTGAGGCATACAACGGTTGCAGCTATTTTTAAAACCTGCTGTGTATTATTAATTTATCCAATTATTATTACCTTATTGGTCCGAAAAAAACTTCCTCGCCGCTTACATCGTAAGGAAGTGATGTAATGATGAATCAATTTTGGGCAGCATTCAAAAAAACCTTATTGGTTTTATTAGGTAGACCACTTTGGTTATTATTGCTGCTTTCTGCTTCATTAATGAGTTTAGTGTATATGAATGGCACTATTTCTAACATGCCTGTTGCTGTTGTTGACCTTGATCATAGTTCAGAAAGTCGTTATTTAATTCGTGCCTTAAGTACCAACAGTAAAATTACGGTTGTAACTTACGAAAGTTCGTTGCAAGCCTATCAAGATATTAATGAGCGTAAAATTTTTGCGGTGCTGACAATACCTCGTAACTTTGAAAAGCAATTATTACAAGGTCAAACGATTTCGATTCAAATGTATAGCGATGCATCAAGCCGCCTAGCAAATGGTTTAGTCCAACAAGATCTCAAAGCGATGTATCAAAATATTTTGACAAACTATAATGCTCATCGACTACAAAATAAGGGTTTTTCGGCGAAGCAAGCTGAGATTGTATTAATGCCGATTAAAAGTCAAACGGTTCCTTTATACAATGCAGGAATTAGTTTAGCAGCGATTACTTTTCCTGGTTTACTGGTTATGTTATTGCAACATTCTTTTTTAATTGCTGCAACTCGTACGAATATAACGCTTAATTCCTTACCACAAGGTAAGCCCTCAAAAATGATCTATATGGGGAGTTTATGTGGACTATTACCTATTTGGTTATTTCTTTCAATTGTATTATTTGGCTTATGGCCACACCTGTTAGGTTATAGACAACTAGCAAGTATTACCGAGATTCTTTTTATGACCTTTTTATTATTAATTGGTGTAATGGGTCTAAGTAAATTTGTAACAGAATGCTTAAGGCGTGTTGAAATGATTTATCTTACAATTGCCTTTTTAACAACACCCGTTTTTTATCTCTCAGGGACAATATGGCCTATCGATGCGATGCCTTTGTGGGTGCAATGTATATCTAAACTATTACCTTCAACATGGGCGACTAATATGATTGCAAATATCAATCAAATGGGATTGTCTTTATCTGATAATTATATGAATATATTTATGTTACTTTGCCTTGGTGCAGGTTATGGCATAGCAGGTATTTTTATTTCATCATTAAGAGAAGGTAAAATCAGACAGTATATAAAAAAGTCACAAAAGTTTTTTTTGTAAAAAAAATGACAAATTAAATTAGCCTTTTATAAATAATAAACTTAAAATCGATAGCGTTAAATTTTTAAATAACCTAATGTAAATAAAGGTCAAATACAAAATGAAAAAGATCCAATCCATTTTTTATTTTAAATCCTTATTTACAATAATTACTATATTTAACACGATTGCTATTTAATGATTATTTTAGTTAATGTAACACGCAGTATACTGGTTAAAGGAGCTTAACTTATGGAATTTGATACTTCTATTCTTTGTGATTATTACCCTGAAGATATTAATGTTGTTGAGCCAATATTTTCTAATTATGGTGGATTAACTTCATTTTCTGGGCAAGTTGTCACAGTAAAATGTTTTGAAGATAACGGCTTGTTATATGAAATTTTGCAAACAAATGGGTTAGGTAAAGTACTTGTTATTGATGGCGGTGGTGCTGTAAGACGCGCATTATTAGATGCGGAGCTTATTGATATTGCTGTGCAAAATCAATGGCAAGGCATCGTTATATACGGCGCTGTTCGTCAAGTAGATTATTTAGCAAAGTCACAAATTGGGATTAAAGCATTAGCAGCTATTCCCGTCGGCGCCGATGATAATGGCATTGGTGAAGTCGATATTCGTATTAATTTTGCGGGCGTTACCTTTTTCTCGGGTGATTTTATTTATGCTGATAGTACAGGTATTATCTTATCCGAAATCGCCCTTGACATTGATGAAGATGACTAATCTTAATAAATGATTAAATTTGAATGTACTGATTAATTCCTAAACCGTATTTCTTTTTAGGAATTAATCGTACGAATATAGCCACCATGTATTGTTTTAATGATCCCTTCTAATTCCATATCTAATAATTTTATCGCCAGTTCAGGCACAGATAGGTTTAATTGCTCAGCTAAATTATCAATGGCGATAGGTTGATGATGAATAAGCGCAAAAACTTCAGGATATAAAATAGATTTATTTACCATGTCCTCATTAATATTTGCTTTTTTTAATGTTGACAGGTAATTTACATAATGCTCTAAAATATCACTTGGGCTTGTAACTAAATAGGCACCTTGTTTAATGAGCCAATGGGCGCCACTATAATTTTCATTATTAATTTCTCCCGTTAGTGCAAACACATCGCGATTTTGTTCTAAAGCATAACGAGCGGTAATTAGCGAGCCACTTTGCATCGATGCTTCGACAACGAATGTCCCTAAACTTAAGCCACTAATAATGCGATTACGGCGTGGAAAATATTCGGCTCTGGCTTGTGTAAAAGGCGAAAACTCAGAAACTAATAATCCGTTTTGTTGCACGATATCATCTGCTAAATTACGATTTGTTTGGGGGGTAATAAAATTAAGACCACTGCCTAATACGCCAATTGTATGCCCCGCTACTTCAAGCGATCCTCGATGACAAATCGAATCAATACCAAGCGCCAAGCCACTGGTTAGGGTTAATCCATGAATAGAAAGTTCACGAGCAAAATACCGCGCCCATGATGCCCCATATTCGCTATAATTTCGACTACCAACCATGGCTATTTGTGGTGTAGATAATAACTGTTGATTGCCTTTAACAAATAATAAACAAGGGGGTGAGCTAATTTGACGAAGAAGCGCAGGATAGGTTAAATCACAATAAGCAATCATTGAATGTGACTCATGGGCTATTAACCAATTTAATGTTTTTTTGATATTATTATCATCAATGGCTAATAATTTTTCAATTAATGCGTCCTCAAGCCCAAGCTTATTTAAGACATCCAAAAAATCGGTTAATGAATCGTCTAATCCATCTGGATAGCATTGCAAAATCTTTTTAAAAATGTCAAGTTTACCTTTTCCAAGCATTGAAATTCGTAAAAAGAGTTCATATTTCTTTATCATCTTGATAATTTACCTTAATCTTTATAGGATTTTGAGTTTGCATATTTTGAGCTTTGCAATAATTAATTTTACTAATATTAATTTAACTAATAGCCAGCGATGCCTTTTTATTAGTAAGATAAATGTTTACAATGCCAACAGCTTGTATAAATATGATTTTTGAGGAGTAGATCGAAAAATTTATGGCTATTTTACCGGTATTACGTTTTCCCGACGAACGGCTTCGCAAAATTGCTAAACCTGTCACACAAATCACCGATAAACATCAATCTATTATCGATAGTATGATTGAAACAATGTATGACGAAGGCGGAATTGGTTTAGCTGCGACACAAGTCGATGTTCATGAGCAAATTATTGTTATTGATGTTTCAGAAGATAAAAGTCATGTCTATGTGATTATCAACCCTGAGGTGATTAGCAAAGAGGGCGAAACAGGGATTGAAGAAGGTTGTTTATCCGTTCCTGACTGTCGTGCTTTTGTGCCTCGCGCTGAGAAAATTAAAATCAAAGCATTAGATAGGCATGGAAAACCTTACGAAATTGATGCAGATGATTTATTAGCGATTTGCATTCAACATGAAATGGATCATTTGAAAGGGAAATTATTTGTCGATTATTTATCGCCATTAAAACGTCAACGTATTGAACAAAAAATGAAAAAAATGACGCGTGAAGAAAAGCAACTTGTTTAAAATATAATTGCTTAAAATATAAAGTAATTTTCTTGAAAGGCGAGGTATAGTGATTTATCTCGCCTTTTTATTACGTTTTTTGCTAGTTTACTAACTAAAAAAGATCCGATTAATAAAACTATAATTTACTAATCGGGTCTTTTTTAGAATAACTTAATGTGCTTCATCCCAGTTATTACCTATGCCAATCTCGACCTTAAGCGGAACAGATAATTTATAGCAATTTTCCATAATCCGTTTTATCTGATCATGATAAGCATCAACACAATCATCCCTAACTTCAAAAACTAACTCATCGTGTACTTGCATGACCATTTTAATGGTATTAGGTGTTTGCTGTTTAATCCAGTCATACATTTTTATCATCGCTGTTTTAATAATATCGGCAGCTGTACCTTGCATTGGGGCATTAATCGCAGCACGTTCAGCAGCACGGCGCTCTATGCCATTGGTTGAGGTTATTTTAGGAAGATAAAGACGTCGACCAGAAAGGGTTTCTACATAACCTTTTTCAGCTGCAAGCACGCGGGTTTGTTCCATATAATGCTGCACGCCCGGATAACGTTCAAAATAACGATCAATATAAAATTGCGCTTCTTTACGTGGCATATTGATTTGTTTTGATAATCCAAAAGCACTCATGCCATAAATTAAACCAAAGTTAACGGCTTTGGCACGGCGCCTTTCTTCTGATGATACGTCGGATTCCGGTTTGCCTAAAATTTCGCCAGCGGTAACGCGGTGAATATCTTTATCATGATCAAAAGCATCCAGTAAACTTTTATCTTGCGAAAGATGTGCCATAATACGCAGTTCGATTTGTGAATAATCCGCTGAAATAACTTTAAATCCTTTAGGGGCAATAAAAGCCTGACGGATACGCCGACCTTCTTCATTGCGCACTGGAATATTTTGTAAATTGGGATCGCTTGAGGATAATCGACCCGTGACGGTGCCAATTTGATTATAATTCGTATGAATTCGATGATCTTTAGGGCTGATCATAAGCGGAAGTTTATCGGTATAGGTATTTTTAAGCTTCGCAAGGCTACGATAGAATAAAATCATCCGCGGTAATTCATATTCTTCTGCAAGTTCACTTAATACCTCTTCACTGGTTGACGGATCGCCTTTCGGTGTTTTTTTTAAGATGGGTAAATGATGTTTTTCAAATAAGACAGTTTGGATTTGCTTAGGAGAAGCCGGATTGAATTTTTCGCCAGCTAAATTTTGTAGATCTTGTTCAATCTCATTTAATTTAACCGCCAACTCGTGTGAATACACATTTAATTGTTTAGCATCGACTAATACGCCTGTGCGTTCCATATCGGCAAGAACGAGTGCTAATGGCATCTCAATATGTGTAAATAATTGCTCAAGTTTTCTATCTTGGCTGAGTTTTGCCCATAATTTATTATGCAATTGTAAAGTAATATCCGCATCTTCTGCCGCATATTGTGTGGTTTGTTCGATATCAATTTGATCGATGGTAAATTGTTTTTTATCAATTTTAGTCAGATCATTATAAGACGTTGTTTTGATATTAAGATATTTACTTGCCAAACTATCCATATCATGCCGATCATTACTATTTATAACATAGGATTCGAGCATGGTATCAAACGCGATATTTTGTACGTAAATATTATAATTAGCCAAAATGTTGTAATCAAATTTGGCATTTTGAGCAATTTTTTTAATCTTTTTATCTTCTAGTATAGGTTTTAATTTTGTTAAAACGTCATCGATATTTAATTGATCGGGGACACCTAAGTACTGATGACTCAGTGGAATATAAACCGCTTTATGTGGCTCAACGCTAAAAGACATGCCAACGAGATTAGCTGTTACATGATCAAGGCTATTTGTTTCTGTATCAAATGCAAAAATTTGGCTTTGTGCAAGACGATTAGCCAGCTCATCGAGCTGCTTAAGTGTTAAAATACATTGATAATCCGTTTCATTTTTATGGTTAAGCGCTGTTTCGGTATCAGTAAATGCGATTAAATCATTTTCGGTCACCGGCTCTTGTTCTTTTAAAAAATTGCCATCTTGTAATTCTTTTTGCCAACGATTAAAACCATAGCGCGCAAATAATTGATTTAACGCTGGTACATCTATCGCATTTGCCATTAAATCATCGTTAGTGAAATCTAATTGTACATCAGTTTTAATCGTTGCTAAGCGATAAGATAATTCTGCTTCTTGACGGTTATCGAGCAGCTTTTGTTTTAAGGATTTCGCGCCACGAATAGGTAATTTTTCAACTTCGTCGATACGATTATATAGATCGTCCATTCCCTTAAAATGCGTTAATAAACTTTGTGCTGTTTTTTCGCCAACGCCAGCAACACCTGGAATATTATCTGATTTATCGCCCATTAAGGCTAAATAATCAATAATTTTACTCGGTGTAATACCAAATTTATCTTCGACCCCTTGCGGATTAAGTACGGTATTATTCATGGTATTAATTAAGGTGATTTTATCATCAACTAGTTGTGCCATATCTTTATCGCCGGTGCTGATTAATACCGGTAAATTATGTGCTTTTGCTTGTTTTGCCAACGTACCAATTACATCATCAGCCTCAACCCCTTCAACACATAACAAAGGCAGTCCCATGGCTTTTAAAATAGTATGAATCGGTTCAATTTGTGGACGCAAATTTTCAGGCATCGCTTCACGCGTTGCCTTATATTCAGGATAAATTTCATTACGAAATGAGCCACCTTTTGCATCAAACACAACGGCAATATGTGTCGGTTTATATTGATTAATTAAGCTACGTATCATATTAATCACACCATAAATAGCGCCAGTTTGTTCACCTTGTGCATTAGTTAAGGGAGGGCATGCAAAAAAAGCACGATAAAGGTAAGAAGAGCCATCAATTAAAATAATAGGAGTGGGTTTAGACATAAATAGTTACTCAATCATCAAAAGAAATTCATCACATTATAACCCAATTAGCCATAATTATCTTAAGTACTGGAATTTTATCAACAAGATAACGTGAATTTAATAAGTGTTTATTTTAAATACATAAGCGTTTAATTCATAACTAAGCACAATTTTAAGATTTTTAACGTCAATAAAACAAAATATGTTTATAATGTCGCCCGATATAAACAAGATTGTAAAATTTATTGATTGTTTATCATGTGCTTGACCTTTTTGCTTTATTAATTAGTGGATAATTTTTTACCATGGCTTTAAAAATAACTGAACGTTGTATTAACTGTGATATGTGTGAACCTGAATGCCCAAATGAGGCGATTTCAATGGGGTTTGATACGTATGAAATTGATCCGAATAAATGCACCGAATGTGTCGGTTATTATAATCATTCGACTTGTCAGCGAGTTTGCCCTATTCCAAATGCCATTATTGCTGATCCTATCCATGTAGAAACGCAAGAAGAATTATTAGCAAAGTTTGAACGCATTAAAAAATTCTAATTTTTATATAAGAAAATTAGTATTGATTCAAAATATCTATTCGTAATGCTTTTGGAATTTCAAATGTAATATTTTCGAGAATGCCATCCATATCTAATACGGTTTTACATCCTAGCTCTTTTAAATGAGAAATCACTTGTTGAACTAAAATATCTGGCGCTGATGCGCCGGCCGTGACGCCGATTGTTGTTGCATTTTTTAGCCAGTCGCTTTGAATATCAGAAGCAAAATCAATTAAATAAGCTTGCGTACTTTCGCGCTGTGCTAATTCAGCTAATCGATTTGAGTTAGATGAATTTTTAGAGCCAACGACTAATACAACATCCGCTTTCGCAGCAAGGGCTTTTACTGCTTGTTGTCGATTGGTTGTTGCATAACAAATATCGTTTTTTCGCGGTTTACGAATATTAGGAAAACGAAGGGTTAAAGCTTGGATAATTTCGGAAGTATCATCGACCGATAAAGTTGTTTGTGTTGTAAAACAAAGGTTTTGCTCGTTTTTAACCTGTAAATTTTGTACATCGACTATTGATTCAACTAAATAAATCCCCCCCTTTGGATTACTGTATTGCCCCATCGTACCATCGACTTCAATATGACCGGCATGCCCAATTAAAATGACTTCTTCACCACGATAACTGGAGCGTGCAACTTCCATATGGACTTTTGTAACAAGTGGGCAGGTAGCATCGAAGACTTGTAATTTTCGTTGCTTTGCTTCTTCGCGTACGGCTTTTGATACTCCATGAGCCGAGAATATTAATATCGCGTTGTCGGGCACTTCGTTTATTTGTTCTATAAATATCGCTCCTAACTCCTTTAAGCGATTAACGACATAACGATTATGCACAACTTCATGACGAACATATACCGGGGCTCCAAATAGCTCTAATGCGCGCTCAACAATCGTGATGGCTCTATCGACACCGGCACAAAAACCACGTGGGTTGGCTAATAAAATTTGCATAGACATGTTTTTTTCGCTTATTTAATTTGTCTGGTTATGTTAGTTATTTAGATTACGGTTCATTGATATTATTTATCGTCTTTTTTATTTCGATAACTACAAAAAATAAAAAGAGCAATCCCAATACATATTGCACAATCTGCAATATTAAATGTTGGGTAATGCCAATTTCCAAAATTAACATCTAAAAAATCAACTACATAGCCATGGTAAATCCGATCAAATAAATTACCCACGGCGCCACCTAATACTAACGATAAGGAAAAATTTTCAAGTTTTTGCGATTTTCCATTACGATAAAGCATATAAATAATCACTAAACTTATTATGATAGCAATAATAGCCAGCAACCAACGGTGCCCTTCAAAAAAGCTAAATGCCGCACCAATATTACGGACATAAGTGATAGAAAAGAAAGGCAATAAATTAATCGATTCAAATAATGAGAAGTGTTTAATAATCCAAAATTTACTGGCGATATCAAGCAAAAAGATAATTACCGCAATTACTAACCAACAAAGTCCATTATTTTTTTTCATACCTGCTACTCATTAAGTAAATTACCGTTATTATTCGGCAAATATCTCACCCATCACGTATCGATCTATTCAATTTTAATCATCGATTTTTTGATAAGAAAGGCATTTAAGTCATTAATTGATGGCTTGCTCGTTGCTAATTTAGCAGATATCACAAGCCATTTTGTCATTATGCAAAGTGACGAATTTCACCAGCACCATTGATATTAATATCACAACGTTTACATAAATGTGTTGTCGGATCATTATCTACCGTGTAATGCCAACAACGCGGACATTTATCACCTAACGCTTTGGCTAAATCAATTTTCAGCCCAGCAATATCACTTTGTACGGCGGTTGCTGTAGCTTCAGATAATGGTTTAACGCTAGCTTGTGAAGTAAGTAACACAAATCGTAATTCATCACCTAATTGCGCCAGTTTTGCCGCAATTGCCTCATCGGCGTAAAGTGTCACAGCGGCTTCAAGTGAACCGCCGATAACTTTATCATTACGTCCTTGTTCTAAGATCTTATTGACTTCACTACGAATAGTTAAAATAGTTGACCAATAGTCATTATTTAATGCTTCATCTTTAGCGAGGGTAAATAAATCGGAGTACCATTCATCTGTAAAAATAAATTCAGATTTATTAGCCGCCGGTAAATATTGCCAAATTTCATCGGCTGTAAATGATAAAATAGGGGCAATCCAACGAACCATGGCCTCTGCAATATGATAAAGCGCTGTTTGACAGCTTAATCTTGCAATACTATCTTTCTTCGCTGTATATTGGCGATCTTTAATAATATCTAAGTAGAAAGAGCCCATCTCGATCGAACAGAACTGCATAATACGTTGCACGACTTTATGAAAATCGTAATTTTCATAAGCTTGCATAATATCATCTTGTGCTTCTTTTGCCATTGCTACAGCCCAGCGATCTAGTACCACCATATCTTCAGGCTTAACCATTTCTTTTGTAGGATCAAAGCCATTTAAATTTGCCAGTAAAAAACGAGCGGTATTTCGAATACGACGATAGCTATCTGCTGCACGTTTTATAATTTCATCTGAATAACTCATTTCGCCTGAATAATCGGTCGATGCTATCCATAAACGTAAAATATCGGCGCCAAGTTTATCCATGACTTCTTGCGGAGTAACAATATTACCGAGTGATTTTGACATTTTGCGACCTTGTCCATCAACCACAAAGCCATGGGTTAATACTTGTTGGTAAGGTGCTTTATGTTTAACGGCGGTCGATAACATTAATGATGACATAAACCAACCGCGATGTTGATCAGAGCCTTCTAAATATAAATCCGGTGCATGACTTTCAAATTCAGGACGAACAGCAACAACCGATAAAGATGTTGAGCCAGAATCAAACCAGACATCTAATGTGTCAGGAATTTTTCGGTATGTGTCCGCATCTGGTCCAAGTAACTCTCTTTCATCTGCATCCCACCATGCTTGAATCCCCTTTTTTTCGACTAACTGCGCAACTTTCTCAAGAAGTTCAAGTGTGTTTGGATGAAGTGTTTCAGTTTCTTTATGCACAAATAAAGGCATTGGCACGCCCCAAGTACGTTGCCGAGAAATACACCAATCAGGGCGATTTGCCACCATGGTTTCGATGCGTGCTTGTCCCCAATCTGGGATCCAGCGTACTTGCTTAATTTCGCCTAATGATTCTGCACGTAATTGTTTTTTATCCATACTAATAAACCATTGCGGCGTTGCACGATAAATAAGCGGCGCTTTATGTCGCCAACAACAAGGATAACTATGCTCAATAACGGCATGATGTAAAAGGGCATTTTTTTCGGTTAATAAGTCAACGATGATTTTGTTAGCTTTAAATACAAATAATCCGTCTAAACCGGCGCCTGTTCCTGTTACATAACAGCCTTTACCATCAACAGGGTTTGCAACTTCAATATTATATTTTTGACCGACCATAAAGTCTTCAACGCCGTGACCAGGAGCCGTATGTACAGCACCTGTACCTGCATCGTTGGTTACATGATCGCCAAGAATAATGGGTTCATCAAAATCTAAAAATGGATGAGCGAAACGAAGAAGCTCAAGATCAGTTCCTTTGCAAGTACCTAAAATTTTATAATCAGTTATATTGGCACGAGCTAATACAGTAGGGGCTAAATCTGATGATAAAATTAAACATTCTTTGCCGTTAATTTCAATTAATTGATATTCAAAATCAGGATTAAGTGAAATGGCACGACTTGCAGGTAATGTCCATGGTGTTGTTGTCCAAATAACGGCATAAATAGGCAGATCGGTTTTAACATGGAATTTTTCGGCGACCGCGTCATTGTCAACAGCTTTAAATTTAACATCAATAGCTGGCGACGATTTGTCGTAATATTCGACTTCCGCCTCAGCGAGTGATGACATACATTCGGTGCACCAATGGACGGGTTTTGCCCCTTTAACTAAATGACCGTTTTCAATCACTTTTCCAAGTGTGCGGATAATATTTGCTTCGGTAGAATAATCCATTGTTCGATATGGATTTTGCCAATCGCCTAAAACACCCATACGAATAAAATCTGTTTTTTGTAATTCGATTTGCGAAGCAGCATAATCACGACAAATTTTACGAAATTCAGCAGCCGAAACTTTAATGCCAGGTTTACCCACTTGTTCTTCCACTTTTTGTTCGATAGGTAAACCGTGACAATCCCATCCTGGAATATAGGGGGAATCATAACCACTTAACGTTTTGGATTTGATAATAATATCTTTAAGAATTTTATTAACGGCATGACCAATATGAAGTTTGCCATTTGCATAAGGAGGACCATCATGCAAAATAAAGGCTTTTTTGCCTTTTTTAGATTGGCGAACTTTACGATAGAGTTCGTTATTGTACCAATTTTGTAACATTGCCGGTTCACGCTTAGCCAGATCTCCCCGCATAGGAAAACCTGTTTCAGGGAGATTCAATGTGTTCTTATAGTCTGTCATGCTGATGTATTCCAGTTAAAAATGTTTATAAGATGATAAAGAAAATATAAATTGAGCTAATGATTTAGCCCCGTGTTTAATCATAATCTTTATGATTAATTGCTATCAATTTAGATCTTCATCAATTTTATCTTGATATGCATAATCTTAATGAGATTCTGCAAAACCTTATTTATTAGTTCTAAAAATAAGTAGCCTTAATAATAAATAATTTTAAAACTATTTTTTCACAACATTATTTGTCTAAACGTATTTTAAGAATTTAATGTTGCGAAGATTGTTTTAGCCTCTTCAACATCTTGAGTAATTTGTTGTTTAAGTGCCTCTAACGAATCAAATTTTTGTTCGTCACGTAATTTTTCTATAAATAAAATACGCAAAGTTTGCCCATAGATATCACCCGAAAAATCAAAAATATGCGCTTCTAATACGGCATTTTTACCATTAATCGTTGGTCTTAAACCGATGTTCGCAACACCATAATAATGCTGTTTTGTACAAAGATTGAAGATTTTAACGACATATACCCCCGATAAGGCGGGTTTTTTACGTTGTAAAAGAATATTGGCAGTTGGGAAGCCTAATTTCCGAGCAAGTGCATTACCATGAATCACGCGTCCTTGAATCGTATAATCGCGCCCTAACATTGTGTGCGTTAATTCAAAATCATTATGTTGTAGTGCTTCTCGTACCGCAGTACTACTAATACGCATTTGACTAGAATCTTGTAAATTTTTTCTGATCAACGATGGCATACTTTCAATCTGAAAAGCACCACGTGATGCATAGTCATTTAATAATGCTAGATTTCCTTGCCGTTTTGCACCAAAACGAAAATCATCTCCAATAATGATATATTGTGCTTGTAGCTTATTTATCAACCATTGTTCTATAAAATTTCTGGCTGATAGAGTAGCAAACTTAGTCGAAAATGGAACCACGATTAAATAATCAATGCCTAATTTTTCGATAAAAATCACTTTTTCGCGTAATGATGTTAATCGAGACGGTGCATTTAAATTGTGATTTTGCGTTGCAAAAAACTCTAATGGTTGTGGCTCA
The DNA here is from genome assembly GCF_058502635.1 of Gilliamella sp. ESL1225. Taxonomy (NCBI): domain Bacteria; kingdom Pseudomonadati; phylum Pseudomonadota; class Gammaproteobacteria; order Orbales; family Orbaceae; genus Gilliamella; species Gilliamella sp. ESL1225. The sequence goes on from NZ_CP196358.1 coordinate 320,441, forward strand.
AAAATCATCACAACTGTTGGTAAATTTAATGCGTTACCTTGCTTGATTAGGCGATTTAATAATTTCTGATGTCCTAAATGCACGCCGTCGAAATTGCCCAAAGTGAGAGCACATCCCGTAAATTGATGAGTTAAATTTTCGATGCCGCGGATAATCTTCATGAAAACGGTATAATTAGCAAAAGTAGCCAAGAATTATACCAATCTTTCTTGAAGATGCACGTACTATAAAAGGGATTTTTATAATGACGTTTCGACATTAGATTTATTTTACAATCAAATCAGAATAAACATTAATATTTAGCTTATTTGGATTTTTATTGTAAAAAAAGCAAGATAAGCGAATTTAATAATGATTTAAAGCACGTAAAAATTCTTGTCGTGTACTTGGATTTGTTTTAAAGCCGCCGCCTAATGCTGTTGTCGTTGTGATGCTACTAGAATCTTTAATACCGCGCGCTTTAACACAATAATGCGTCGCATCAATTGAAACTGCAACATTAACAGTACCTAAAAGCGTTTGTAAGGCAACGAGAATTTGTTGTGTTAATCTTTCTTGCACTTGTGGGCGCTGTGAAAAAAATTCGACGATACGATTGATCTTCGATAAGCCAATGACGCTATCTTTAGGAATATAAGATACTGTCGCTTTACCATCAATAGTAACAAAATGATGTTCGCAAACACTGGTTAAGGTAATATCTCGAACGGTGATCATTTCATCGACTTGCATTTTGTTCTCGATCAAGGTGATTTTGGGGAAATTTTCGTAATAAAGTCCCGCGAAAATCTCGTCGACATACATTTTAGCGACACGGTGCGGCGTTTCTTGCAAACTATCATCAGCAAGATCCAACTCCATTAATTTCATTATTTCCCGAAAATGGGATTCAATTTGTTTTTTACGATCGGAATTATCCATTGTTAGGCGACATAATGGCGTTTCAAGGTTTTTAGCAGCAAGGGCTGCTTTTACTTTGTGGGCTTCAGGACTGATTTCGTGCATATCACAGGCTCGTCTTATAAGGTTAACGCATTATATACTTGAGTTTGCTTAAGATGAAATAAAATAAATAAGCAGTAAAAATAAACCGATGATACTATTTCTATGTAAAAGATTCTATGTAAAAGAAAATTTAGTTGTTGCTTAATACGTAAATGATATTGATAATAATTATCAAATGAGCAAAAGGTATCATACATTGATGCAAAAATAACAGAAGGATGAATTAGATTGTCAAAATATTTTAAAATCAAATGGTTAATATCGGCAGTTTTATTATTAATTATAGTCTATATCGGTAAAATTATTTTTTTCCCAGCGCCAGCAACGGTGAATTACATCACCTCAAAAGTGACTAATGGTAATGTGAAGCAAACCGTTTTAGCTGATGGTGTGATTAGTGCATTCAAACAAGTAAGTGTTGGTGCGCAAGTATCGGGGCAAATTAAAAAATTGTATGTGCAGTTAGGGGATGAAATCCAGCAAGGTGATATGATTGCTGAGATTGATGATCTCAAACAAAATAATGATCTTAAACAAGCCGAGGCATCATTAACGAGTCTTGAAGCACAGCGCCAATCAAAAGAAGCGAATTTGGTAAATTATCGTTTAACTTATGAACGGCAATTAAAGCTGATTAATAAAGGTGTTGGGGCGCAATCTGATCTTGATGCGGCAAAAGCTAATTTAGATGCCATTAAGGCTGATATTCGTGCCTTGGATGCTAATATTATCAGCGCTAATATTGCGGTTGATACAGCAAAGGTTAATTTAGGTTATACCAAAATTACCTCACCTATTAGTGGTGTTGTAGTTGCGATTCCTGTTGATGAAGGTCAAACCGTTAACTCAGTGCAAAGTGCACCAACTATCGTTAAAGTTGCGCAATTAGATAAAATGACGGTTGAAGCACAAATTTCAGAAGCTGACGTGATTAACGTCAAAAAAGGTATGCCCGTTTATTTTACTATTTTAGGTCGTCCTAATGAGAGTTTTACTGGACTCACTTTACGTGCTATTGAACCCGCACCTGATTCGATTAATAGTGAAAGTACAACTAGCGCCATTAGCTCATCGACGACATCTGCTATCTATTACAATGGTTTGTTTGATGTCGACAATCCCAATCATATTTTACGTATTTCGATGACAGCGCAAGTCTATATCGTGTTAGCTGAAGTCAATAATGTGCTTACTATACCAGCGCAAGCCATTCAAAAAAGCTTACCGGATAATAATGCCCTTGTTTACGTATTAGAAGACGGTAAATTAAACCAGCAAAAGGTTAAACTTGGCATTAATAATAATGTTGAAGTTGAAGTAAAATCTGGATTAAAAGAAGGGCAAACGGTTGTTATCAGTAGTACCAATGGCGGCACAATTAGCAATAATTCAAGAACACCAAAGGTACGTTTCTAATATGATATCAACAACACCTTTAATTCAACTTACTAACATTGTTCGAGAATTTCCTGCTGGTGATACAACTATTCGTGTTTTAAAAGACGTTAATTTAACGATTAATGCAGGTGAAATGGTTGCGATAATAGGCTCTTCTGGCTCTGGTAAATCGACTTTAATGAATATTTTAGGGTGCCTTGATAAACCGAGTTTTGGCACTTATCTAATTAGTGGACGCAATACCGGACAATTATCATCAGATGAGTTAGCCGAACTTAGGCGAGAACATTTTGGTTTTATTTTCCAACGTTATCATCTTTTAAATACTTTAACCGCTGAAGGTAATGTCGAAATTCCAGCAATTTACGCTGGTATGAATAGTGATGAACGTAAACAAAAAGCGGATTCTATTTTAACGCGCTTAGGACTGGGCAATAAAATTCATAATAAACCTAGCCAATTATCGGGTGGGCAACAACAACGTGTGAGTATCGCTCGAGCATTAATTAATGGCGGGCAAATTATTTTAGCCGATGAGCCAACGGGTGCGCTTGATAAGCAAAGCGGGTTAGAGGTAATGACGATTTTACGTCAACTGCATGCCCAAGGGCATACTGTCATTATCGTTACTCACGATAGTAATATTGCGCAAAGTGCTGAACGTATTATTGAGATTAGTGATGGCAATATTATTTCCGATCAACCTAACGCCCATTTTAAACCTATTGAAGATCATACGACGCCTGCGAAACAAATTGCTGCCACAAAAACACAGGATAATTTGTTGGCTAAATATGGACGTTTTAAAGATGCCTTTAAAATGGCAATTTTATCGATGCTTTCTCAGCGTTTACGAACCTTTTTAACAATGTTAGGCATTATCATTGGTATTGCCTCTGTTGTTTCGATTGTTGCTTTAGGCAATGGTTCTACAAAAAAACTGCTTGATGATATTAATTCGATGGGCACAAGTACGTTAGAAATATACCCAGGGAAAGGATTTGGTGATCGCAATGCCAGCAAAATAACGACTCTAAATTCAGCTGATGCAGATTTTTTAGCACAACAAAGTTTTATTCACAGTGCGACACCAAACATAGCAACCAGTGTTTATTTCAGAGTAGGAAATCAAGCGGTTAATGGTATGGTTAATGGTGTTGGTGAGCAATTTTTCGAAGTGCGTGGTTACACAATTACACAAGGTTATGCCTTTAATCAAACGAGTGTTGCCCAATCTGCTCAAGATGCTGTGATCGATGAGAATACGGTTAAGCGTTTATTTGCTAATACGGATCCTATTGGTAAAATTTTAATGGTAGGTAAATTACCCGTTAGAATTATTGGTGTGGCAACTAAATCGCAGCAAGGATTTGGAAGTAACGAAAGCTTAAATATTTGGTTACCTTATACGACAGTGATTAATCGAATGGTTGGGCAAACTTCGTTAAGAAGCATAACGGTACGTATTGAAGATAATGTCGACTTATCGATGGCTGAACAAACGATCAATAAAATGATATTACAGCGCCATGGTGTGCAAGATTTTTATATTTTTAACTCTGACAGTATTCGGGAATATGTCGAATCAACGACATCTGTGATGACATTATTAGTTTCAGCGATTGCATTAATTTCATTAGTTGTCGGCGGTATTGGTGTCATGAATATTATGCTCGTCTCAGTAACGGAAAGAACGCGTGAAATTGGTGTTCGCATGGCTGTTGGGGCGCGTTCGAGTGATATCTTACAGCAATTTTTAATTGAATCGGTTCTGGTTTGTTTAATTGGTGGCACTTTAGGCATTTTATTATCTTTTATAATTGGGATATTTTTTGATCTGTTTGTCACTCAATTTGCGATGAGTTTTTCTAGCACGGCAATTATTGCTGCTTTTACCTGTTCAAGTTTAATCGGTGTTATTTTTGGTTATCTACCCGCAAGTCGTGCAGCCAAACTCGATCCAATTTATGCTTTAGAAAGAGAATAATTAACGATTTTATCGCTACCATAAAAAAGGGTATACCAATTAGCATAATGGTATACCCTTTTTTACTTTACAGTCTTATTTGCTTTTTGTTTGCTTAGTACCTGCTTTTTTAGTTGTCTCTGTTTTATTTTTATCAGTTTTTGCTTTTTCTGTTGATGTTAATGTCGTTAAAAAAGCAGTCGTACGTGCATAATCGTTGATGGTATCTTCTGGGCTAATTGAGTTTAGACCGCGCGGATTGACATAATATTTACGATTAACGACGACAGCAGGAATTGAATTTGGGCGAATTTGATCTAAAGCTTCATTTTGCTGCGCGATAAAGGCGCGCGTTAAAAAGCTATTTGCTGCTTTATCATAATCTTCATTACTAATGCCGATGTTATTAAAAATCACTTTAATATCATTTGCCGATTTAAGTGAATTTTCGTTGTGAATGGCATTATAAAATGCATGGGCTATTTTATCTTGCACATTTAAAACGTTAGCAATCGCCCAAGCTTCGGATAATTCAGGAGATAGTGGACCAAAATCACCTAAATGATATTGGCGAAATGAGACATCTGCCGGTAAAGCATTAGCTATCTTTTCAGGTCCATGATAGTCCATTTCAAATTTATAACAGCTAGGGCAGTTAAATGAAAAGAATCCAATGACCTCTTTATCAGGTGATTGCGCCGTTGATAAAACAACATATTGTTTATCTTTTTCAATCGCTTCAAAAGGTGTGCCTTGAGTTGTTGTTTCAATCACGGTCACTTTTTTAGGAGTCGGTTTTTGATCAGATGGTGTTTGTGGGTTTTCAGCATTAACTGTTTCGATTTTAGAACTCTCTGTCATTGCTTTTGCATTAACATCATTTGCAAAACAGTTCATTGAAAATAAAATTGTACTAACAGCAATTAATGTTTTTTTCATTAATTATTCTCCTTGTTATTCCTTAATTATGCCACGAGCTTTTAATAATGCAGTTTTAAAATCGTCTTCATAATCTTTTTTTAAGCCTGGTATGACTGCATTTTTATCACAATCGCGCATTTTTAAATGGTAAATTAAAACTTCATCACTTAAATCGCTCAAGTCGCCGCTAAATCCAGCTTCTTGACCTAATTTAGCTAAAAACTGTAATAAATTTAAGTCAGCATCATTTTCCCATGCATTTTGTAAAAGTTCAATTAACTCATCAATACGGTGACATTTCATAATTAATAACCTTTATTTTATCTTTAATTAGCATCAAAGATTTTTTAAAAATTTAACTTACTGAAACGAATTAGTTCACTTAAGTCATCATTAAATCACTTTAACGATAAAATATGCCAATATTTACTTTTTAAAATAATCATGATTCAAAAAGTCGTTTATTAAAGTGATAGTGTATTAAAATAATAATTTATTAAAGCAATAGTTTATTAAAACAATAGTTATCTAACAAAAATAGGCGATAGCGCGACTAAATCCTTACAGAATGAATTCTTTCTAAAGTTATCTTACTTAAAACTAAGACATAAACTTGCAAAAAGATGGATCTATAGTAATGTTATTTTGTTTTTTCGCAATGTAAAAGAGCAATATTTTATGCAAAAACCGACCTTAACTGCGATTATTTTAGCGGGGGGACAAAGTACCCGTATGCAAGGCAACGATAAAGGGTTGCAGCTTTTGCATAATAAACCTTTGTATCAGCATGTTATAAAGCGTGTTTTGCCACAAGTAAATTATCTACTGATTAATTGTAATAAGAATAGGCAAGAATATGCTATTTCGGGCTTTGAAACTTTTTGCGATGATTTTAGTGGTTACTTAGGGCCTTTATCTGGTATTTATAGTGGACTTATTCGTAGTCAAACAGATTGGAATCTTTTTGTTAGTTGTGATACGCCATTTTTACCCGATGATTTAGTGACTCGATTAGTTTTTGCAATTGACAATCAATTAGCCGCTTATCCTTATGATGGGCAATATTATCATCCAACTTTATTACTAATTCATAAACAAACCGCTGTAAAATTAGCACAGTATTTAAAAAGCGGTCAGCGTAAACTTATGCAATTTTTAGCACAAATTGATGCAATTGCAGTAGATTTTGCTGATAAATCGTCCTCTTTTCAAAATATCAATACCTTACAACAACTTGACCAGTTGCATCATTAATATCGTCGACAAATGGCTTGTTAATATAGATAAAAACTATAACAAACAATAAAAATTTGCCATTATTCAATAGTATTTTTTTTTGTTATCTTTTTAAACCAGAGAATTTTTACCTATAACTAACTTTAAAAGGATGAAATATGAAGACTGCTGTTATTGGTTACCCGCGTGTGGGTAAACTTCGAGAGTTAAAATTTGCTACAGAAGCTTATTTCAAAGGTAACAAAACGCAAAGTGAATTATTAGAAGAGGCTAAAAAATTACGCGTTGAACATTTAAAACTGCAAGTAACTCATCATATTGATTTTATTTCTTCAAATGATTTTTCATTTTATGACGCCATTTTAGATACGGCGTGTTTATTAAATGCGGTTCCTAAACGTTATCAAGATTTAGGTCTATCAGACTTAGATCGTTATTTTGCGATGGCAAGAGGTTATCAAGGTGATAAAGGTGATGTGCGTGCGCTTGCAATGAAAAAATGGTTCAACACCAACTACCATTATTTAGTGCCTGAAATCGACGATTCTGTACAAATTAAATTAGCAAGCACTAAACCTTTTGATGACTATCAAGAAGCGAAATCATTAGGTATTCAAACAAAACCGGTTATTATTGGCCCATTAACATTTTTAAAGCTAGCTCACTTTACGGGTCAGAAGAATAGTAATGATATTAAAGGTGATATCATTACCACTTATCAAACCATTATTCAACGCTTCAATCAATTAGGCGCGAACTGGTTACAGTTAGATGAACCTATTTTAGTCACGGATCTGACTAAAGACGATATAGCTTTATTTGACGAGCTTTATCAAGCCATTTTATCAACTAAGGGGAATACCAAAATCGTCTTACAAACTTATTTTGGTGATGTCCGTGATTGCTATAAGACATTAGTTAATTTGCCTTTCGATGGTATTGGTTTAGATTTTGTTGAAGGTAAACAAACGCTTGATTTAATAAATAAACACTCATTTCCGTCCAATAAAGTCCTTTTTGCTGGCGTGGTTAACGGTAAAAATATTTGGAAAAACAATTATCAAAAAACGTTATCCTTACTTACTGAGCTAAAACCCCTGGTTAATGATTTGGTGATTAATACCTCGTGTTCTTTATTACATGTTCCTTATACTTTACAAAACGAAACAAAATTAACAGAGCAACAACGTGCATATTTTGCTTTTGCGCAAGAAAAGTTACAAGAGCTTGCCGATTTAGGACAATTAGCTGAACAGGTAGATAATACGGCTCATTCGCTATTACAAGCGAATCAACAATTATTTAACCAAACTCGTGAAGGCATCAATGCACAAGTTCGTAAACGGGTTGAAGATTTAAAACCTGCTGATTTTACGCGCGAGCCGGCTTTTCCCGTACGTGAAGTTGCTCAAAAAAATGCCTTTAATTTTCCCTTATTACCGACAACAACGATTGGATCTTTTCCACAAACACCAGATGTTCGCCTAAATCGTGCTAAATTTAAAAAAGGGGAGATTTCATTCGACGCCTATACAGAATTTAATAAACAAAAAATTGCTGAATGTATTCAATTACAAGAAGATATTGGTATTGATGTGTTAGTGCACGGAGAATTTGAACGTAATGATATGGTCGAGTATTTTGGTGAAAGTTTAAATGGTTTCCTTTTTACCGAAAAAGCATGGGTACAATCTTATGGTACACGTTGCGTTAAACCACCAATTATTTGGGGTGATGTGTCGCGCTCCAAACCGATCACAGTGGCTTATTCTAAATATGCGCAAAGTTTAACGGATAAGCCGGTTAAAGGCATGTTAACGGGTCCTGTGACTATCTTAAATTGGTCATTCCCGCGTGAAGATATTTCTCAAAAAGACTCGGTATTTCAAATTGCCTTAGCGATGAGTGATGAAGTACTCGATCTTGAAGCGGCGGGTATTCGAATTATTCAAATTGATGAGGCGGCATTAAAAGAGAAATTACCCCTTCGCCATGCCGATTGGCATAGTGAATATTTAGATTGGGCGATCCCTGCTTTCCGTTTAATGCATAGTAAAGTCAAAGTAGTAACACAAATTCATACACATATGTGTTATAGCGAATTTGCTGATATTATTCGTGATATAGATGCCATGGATGCCGATGTTATCTCATTTGAAGCATCTCGCTCTAACCTTCAATTAATTGATGTATTAAAAGCGAACAATTTCCAAACTGAAGTTGGACCGGGTGTTTATGATATTCATTCACCACGTGTTCCATCGGTCGAAGAAATTAAACAAACTATTGATAAATTACTCACCAAAATCGATAAGCAAAAATTATGGATTAATCCAGACTGTGGTTTAAAAACGCGTGGTGAAAAAGAAGTGGTGTTAAGTCTAAAAAATATGGTTGAGGCGACATTACAAGTCCGAAAAACATTAAATTAATATTTATGACTTAAATGATAAATCAGTTTAGGTGATAACCTAACATGAATCATTTTAATAGATAGCACATAATGAAAGAAAGATGGGACTTGATAATAGTCCCATCTTTATAGAAAGGAATAAAACAAATGAAGACAAATCAATTATTTAAAAAAAAGACGGTATTGTCATTTGAGGTTTTCCCACCTAAAAAAACTTCACCAATTGAAACAATTTATAGCACTTTGCGTGAACTTGGCTATTTTAAGCCCGATTTTATTAGTGTGACTTATGGTGCCGGTGGCAGTTTAAATAATCAAACCAGTCTTGAGATTGCACATGCTGTAAAACATACTTATGGTATTGAAAGCGTTGCCCATTTACCCGGCATTAATTTTACTAAGCAAGATATGAAACAAATGCTTGCTGATCTGGCAAGTGCTGGCATTGATAATATCTTAGCTTTACGCGGCGATATCGGACCGAATGTTGTACCAAAAAATGATTTTAACTATGCCAGTGAACTTGTTGCTTTTATTAAAGAAAATGGCGATTTTAATGTCATTGGCGCGTGTTATCCAGAAGGGCATCTTGAGGCATCAACCTTAAAACAAGATCTGATTAATTTGAAAGAAAAAGTTAATGCCGGCACGGATCAGTTAATTTCACAATTATTTTTTGATAATGAATATTTTTATTCTTTTTTAGACAAGGCGAAAGATCTGGGCATTAATGTTCCTATTGAAGCCGGTATTATGCCTGTCACCAATAAAAATCAAATTGAAAGAATGGTGACTATGTGTGGCGTTAATTTACCAAAGAAATTTAAGCAAATGATGGATAAATACGAGCATCATCCTGATGCATTTCGTGATGCGGGTCTTGCCTATGCCATTGATCAGATTGTTGATTTAATTTCGCAAAATGTTGACGGCATTCATCTTTATACGATGAATAATAGCTATATAGCAAGACGCATAAATGAATCGGTTTCAAGTTTGTTTGAAGTATCAGCCAAAACGTATTAGCTAAAGTCGTGGATTTAATAAAGAGAGAAAAATGACAATCTTGATAACTAGAAATGGTTGCGGGGGCTGGATTTGAACCAACGACCTTCGGGTTATGAGCCCGACGAGCTACCAAGCTGCTCCACCCCGCGTCAAAGAGGTGTGTATCTTATAGCAAAATAGTAAGAATGCAATAGTTTTTTTGTAAAATAGGTGGTTATTGGCATTTTTGAATGAATCTTTACGTTATTTTAAAGGTAATTTAACGGCGTTATCCTATAATAAAGCGAGGTGTTCCTCGCTCTATTATTTTTAAGTTATTTAAGGTTACTCATTTATGCCAATTGATAAAGCGTCTGTAATGAAATAACAGATTGCGTTGGATCATAGTCTAAGCCGGCGAGCGTTGCAAAGCTGGCATTTATGGTTGTGTCATAATGGACTTTATATTGTATCGCACTGCGCCTTAGTATTTTGGATGCTTCAATTGCTTCTCGTCCCGATGTTGTATTTAAAATATAACTGTATTCGCCATTTTTTATATGATCATGAATATTTGGGCGTCCTTCGTTTTCTTTACGGACGACTTGGCACTCGATGCCAGCTTGATTGAGTATTTCAGCTGTGCCAGAAGTCGCGGCTAAGCTAAAACCATGCTGACATAATTTTTTAGCGATATCGATAAGATGATGTTTATCATGATCGCTAACTGATAGTAAAGCTTTTCCCGATTTTTTCATCGTTGAAAAACTAGCCAGTTGTGCTTTAGCAAAGGCTTCGGCAAAAGTTTTAGCAATGCCCATGACTTCGCCTGTTGAGCGCATTTCTGGTCCTAAAATTGGATCAACGCCGATAAATTTATTAAAGGGCAATACTACTTCTTTAACGGAATAATAAGGTGGGATGATTTCGCTTGAGATCTGTTGTTTAGCGAGAGATTGACCCGTCATGATACGTGCGGCAATTTTGGCTAAAGGCACCCCCGTTGCTTTAGAGACAAATGGCACAGTACGCGCAGCCCGTGGATTAATTTCAATCAGATAAATTTGGTTATCTTTTATCGCGAATTGCCCATTCATTAAACCTTTAACATTCAGCTCAATGGCTAACTGCGTTGCTTGTTTTCGTAAATTATCCAACATATCGGCGCTTAATGAATACGTTGGCAATGAGCAGGCTGAATCGCCTGAATGAATACCCGCTTGTTCAATGTGCTGCATAATGCCACCGATGACGACCTCCTTACCATCGGCTAAGACGTCAATATCGATTTCAATCGCCTCATCTAAAAAATGATCTAATAAAACAGGGGCATTATTGGATTCACTGATGGCGGTTTTAAAATACTTGATGAGATCGTCATTGTTATAAACGATTTCCATTGCGCGTCCACCAAGTACGTAAGATGGGCGAACAACAAGGGGATAACCAATTTGAGCTGCTTTTTGTAAGGCTTCTTCTATATTCATCACTGTTGCATTTACTGGCTGCTTAAGTTGTAATTTATCGACTATATTTTGGAATTTTTGGCGATCTTCGGCGCGGTCAATAGCATCGGGTGAGGTACCAATAATTGGTACGCCTGCTTTTTCTAACGCGCGCGCTAATTTAAGCGGCGTTTGCCCACCATATTGCACAATGACGCCAAGAGGTTTTTCGAGTTGCACGATGGCAAGGACATCTTCAAATGTCACCGGCTCAAAATACAGTTTATCCGAAGTATCATAATCTGTTGATACGGTTTCTGGATTACAATTAACCATAATGGTTTCAAAACCATCTTCACGCAGAGCTTGTGCGGCATGTACGCAGCAATAATCAAATTCAATGCCTTGCCCAATTCGATTTGGTCCGCCACCAAGAATCATAATTTTAGGGCGATTAAATTGTGGGTTTGCCTCGCATTCTTGTTCATAAGTTGAATATAAATAAGCGGTATCTGTCGCAAATTCCGCTGCACAGGTATCAACGCGTTTATAAACAGGATGAATCTGAAATTGATACCGTAGTTCTCGAACTTCATGCTCTTCGACTTGCAATAATTGCGCTAATCGTTTATCTGAAAATCCGCGGCGTTTAAGCTTACGTAAGGTGTCTACATTAAGATCGGTTAATAATGTTCCTTTTAGATTATTTTCAATAGTTATTAATTGTTCTATTTGTGCTAAAAACCACGGATCAATATGGGTTAAGTTAATGACTTCATCTAACGTGATCCCTTGTCGAAACGCATCGGCAATATACCAAATTCGCTCAGCGCCGGCTTCTTGCAATTCATAACGAATTTTAGCTAATGAAGCTTGGGCATTATCTTTTATTTTAGGATCAAATCCACAAGCGCCAACTTCAAGACCACGTAACGCCTTTTGTAGTGATTCTTGAAAAGTGCGACCAATTGCCATCACTTCGCCAACGGATTTCATTTGGGTCGTTAATCTATCATTACTACCCACAAATTTTTCGAAATTGAAACGCGGAATTTTTGTTACCACATAGTCAATGGAAGGTTCAAAAGAGGCGGGCGTTTTGCCGCCGGTAATATCGTTTGCGAGTTCATCTAATGTATAACCCACTGCGAGTTTTGCCGCAATTTTAGCAATGGGAAACCCCGTTGCTTTCGAAGCTAATGCTGATGATCGGGATACACGTGGATTCATCTCAATCACAATTAATCGTCCTGTTTTGGGATCGACCGAAAATTGCACATTAGAGCCACCTGTCTCAACGCCGATTTCTCGTAATACCGCAATCGATGCGCTGCGCATAATTTGGTATTCTTTATCGGTCAATGTTTGCGCTGGGGCAACTGTTATCGAGTCGCCTGTGTGTATTCCCATAGGATCAAAGTTTTCAATCGAACAAACAATAATACAATTATCATTTTTATCGCGTATGACTTCCATTTCATACTCTTTCCAACCAATTAATGATTCATCAATCAACAGTTCACTTGTTGGCGATAAATCCAGCCCACGCGTGCAAATATCATCAAACTCTTCACGATTATAAGCGATACCACCGCCTGTTCCACCCATGGTAAAAGAGGGGCGAATAATACACGGGAAGCCTACTTTTTCAAGCACGGTATAAGCTTCGTCAAGCGTATGCGCAATGCCTGAGCGTGCCGTTTCCAGTCCAATCTTTTTCATGGCTAAATCAAATCGCTTGCGATCTTCGGCTTTATCAATCGCATCGGCTGTTGCGCCAATCATTTCAACATTAAATTCCGCTAAAACGCCATGTTTTGCTAAGGCTAATGCACAATTTAACGCGGTTTGTCCGCCCATGGTTGGTAAAATTGCATCGGGGCGCTCTTTTTCGATAATATTACGTACCGAGCGATAATCAATCGGCTCGATATAAGTCGCATCTGCCATTTCGGGATCGGTCATAATGGTTGCAGGGTTGGAATTAACTAAAATAACGCGATAGCCTTCTTCACGCAGTGCTTTACAAGCTTGTGCGCCAGAATAATCAAATTCGCATGCTTGACCAATCACAATCGGACCTGCTCCAATAATTAAAATACTTTTAATATCTGTTCGCTTCGTCATGTTTATTGTTCCTGCTGATAAGTTTTAATTAAATCAATGAAGTGATCAAAAAACAATGCGGCATCGCTTGGACCGGGGCTCGCTTCGGGGTGACCTTGAAAACTAAATGCGGGTTTTTCAGTATGATGAATACCTTGAATTGAACCATCAAATAATGATTGATGGGTAATTTTAATTTGTGCCGGTAAACTGGTTTTATCAACGGCAAAACCATGATTTTGTGCTGTTATCATCACTTTTTGAGTTGATAGATTTTGTACAGGGTGATTGCCGCCATGATGACCAAATTTCATTTTAATCGTTTTAGCCCCACTGGCTAAGGCTAATAATTGATGACCTAAACAAATACCAAAAATCGGGATATCTTGGTCTAAAAATGTTTTTATTGCGTTAATGGCATAATTACAAGGCGCAGGATCGCCAGGTCCATTTGATAAAAAAATACCATCAGGGTTAAGCGCAAGAACTTGCTCGGCAGGTGTTTTAGCTGGAACCACTGTTAAATGGCATCCTCTATCAACTAACATCCGTAAAATATTACGCTTGATGCCAAAATCATACGCAACGACATGATAAGGTAAATCAACAGTCGTTTGAGGCGAAGTAAGATCTTTAATAATATTGATAGAGCCATAACGCCATTCATAAGGTAATGAGCAGGTCACTTTTTGTGCTAAATCTAATCCTTTTAGTCCCGCAAAGGTATTGGCTAATTTAATCACATTATTTAATTTTAAATGTAAAGCCGATTTAGAATCACCTGTAATAATCACACCATGTAAAGCGCCTTTTTCTCGGAGGAGTCGGGTTAAGCGACGAGTATCGATATCAGCAATAGCGACAATATGATGATCTTGTAAATACTTAGGCAAATCTTGTTGATAACGATAATTACTTGGGATTAATGATAGATCTCGAATAATGAGTCCTTTAGCATAAATTTTTGTGGATTCTTCATCGATATCATTGGTACCTACATTGCCAATATGAGGCTCTGTTAAGGTAATGATTTGTTCACTATAAGACGGGTCAGTTAAAATTTCTTGATAACCTGTCATTGAGGTATTAAAAACAACTTCACCGAGTGTTTGCCCATCAACGCCAATGGATTGACCTAAAAAGTAGGAGCCGTCTTGTAAGACGAGTAAAGCATAATTGTGCATAATTAACCGACCTTACTGTTGAATAAAAAATCATTATATATGAATATAAATTCAATCCATTTTACATGGATGACGTAAGCTAGCAAGCATTTTATTACATTGTTAATGATAAAGACACTAGCAATTAAAAATATATTATCTCATCATTTATTATTAATTTTGTCTAAAAAATGAGATTTCTCTTATACTAGAATCTTCGATTATTGATTTTTTGTTACGTGGCTTGAATTTGAATAATTATTCAAATAGAATCAAGTTCAAATTTTTATTCGATTTGTCCTTTTAGGAGTTAAGTATGTACGGTTTTTACAAGCACCATTTTTTACGCCTATTAGATTTTACGCCAGCCGATATTAATCAATTAATTCGCTTAGCCATCACACTCAAAAAGGCTAAGCAACAAGGTGATGAAGTGCGTCATTTAGTTGGTAAAAATATCGTCCTCATTTTTGAAAAAGATTCAACTCGCACTCGCTGCGCTTTTGAAGTGGCGGCTTTTGATCAAGGGGCTAATGTGACTTATTTAGGCGCAAGCGGCAGTCAAATAGGACATAAAGAATCGATTGCTGATACGGCAAGGGTTTTAGGTCGTATGTATGATGGTATTGAGTATCGCGGTTATGGGCAAGCGATTGTTGAAGAGCTTGCTAAATATGCCGGCATTCCGGTTTGGAACGGACTTACTACTGAAGCCCATCCGACGCAGATTTTAGCGGATTTTATGACTATGCAAGAACATATTGGCTCTCGTAAATTAAATACTGTTAAATTTGCCTACCTTGGCGATGCGCGTAATAACATGGGTAATTCTTTAATGGAAGGGGCGGCATTAATGGGTATGGATATTCGCCTTGTAGCACCAAAAGTATGTCAACCTGATCCTAAATTAGTTAACCAATGTCAACAAATTGCTAAAACAACCGGCGCAAAAATTTTGCTGACGGAGGATATTGCTGACGGAGTAAAAGACGTTGATTTTTTATATACCGATGTTTGGGTTTCAATGGGCGAAGCTAAAGAAGTCTGGCGTGAACGTGTTAAATTATTATCCCCTTATCAAGTCAATCAACATGTTTTACAATTAACGCAAAATCCAAATGTTAAATTTATGCATTGCTTACCGGCTTTTCATGATACAAATACCCTTATCGGCAAACAAATGGCTCAGCAATTTGGTTTAACAGATGGGCTTGAAGTTACTAATGAAGTTTTTGAATCAAAACATAGTATTGTGTTTGATGAGGCAGAAAACCGTTTGCATACGATTAAAGCAGTTATGGTTGCAACCTTAACAAAAGATAACTAATATGCTTTAACGCTTTTTATGTTGATTTAAAGAGTGATGATAAAATTGCCCTCATTAACATCACTCTAATTAATAACAAAATAATTAATCATGAATATTCACCCAAAAACAAAAAATAGTTTTATCAAACAAATCCGTTTAACAAACCCTATCCATTTATTGGCTGTTGGTCTAGGCAGTGGATTATCGCCGATTATCCCCGGTACAATGGGATCGCTTGCGGCTATCCCACTATGGTTACTTATTCAACCTTTACCTTCTTTTTTGTATTGGTTATTTATTATTGTCAGTTTTGTATTTGGTTGTTATATTTGCCAAAAAACATCTGTTGATACTCAGTCTCATGATTCTGGCCATATTGTGTGGGATGAATTTGTTGGTATGTGGATCACTTTATTTTTTATTCCACAACAAACCTTATTGTGGATAACCATTGCCTTTATCACCTTCCGCTTTTTTGACATGTTAAAACCGTTCCCTATTCGCTGGTTTGATAAACAAGTCAAAGGCGGCTTTGGTATTATGCTCGATGATGTTATTGCAGCTATTTTTGCTGTTGCTGTCGTGTTAGGACTATCTTTTTTGTTTTAATAATGCATTTTAATTTGATCTTAATATATTTTTTTAGCCCAACCTAATTTTGTCGATAGATTATTAAAATAATTATAATCGCTGGCATGAATAAGATGAAATTCATAAGGCGAACGGCGAATAATTACGTCTTGATTAGGTTTAGTTGGGTAAATTAATTGGCTGTCGCAAGCAACATTTAGCTCAAGCGCTGTGGTTGGGAATTTTAACCGAATAACCATATTACTGTGGATAACTAAGGGGCGAGCTGATAGCGATTGTGGAAACATAGGCGTAATAATTAATGCTTCTAAGCTTGGCGCTAAAATTGCACCACCAGCAGAAAGTGAATAAGCAGTTGAGCCTGTTGGGGTTGAAATTATTAGACCATCGGCACGTTGTGAAAAAGCATGGGATTCGTTTATGTAGACGTCATAATCAATCATGTGCGCGATAGCATTTGGCATTATCACGACTTCATTAACAGCGATGCCTGTATTAATTAATTTATCGTTTTCAATAATATTAACTTCAAGTAAAAAACGCGTATCATCAATATATTGCCCTTTAAGGACTAAACTTAATTGTTCTATGGCATCTTCCGGTTTTATATCTGTTAGGAAACCGACATTACCACGATTAACGCCGATGACTTTTATATCATAATGAGAGAGTGTGCGAGCACAGCGCAACATGTTACCATCGCCACCAATAACGATGGCTAAGTCAGCAAGTTCACCTATTTGATCGATGGTGGCAAATTCAGCGACAGGAAATGGAATAAGTTCGGCTAATTTATCTTCCACTAATACAGAAATCCCTTCTGAAACAAGCCAATCATAAATAAGATGATGGGTTTCGAGCGCTTCTAATTTTCGAGGTAAACCTATTAATCCAACACATTTGAATCGCGTTTCCATTATATTTCCTTAAAATTCAACTTATCTGTTCATTTATTTTTTTAAGTTAACGATAATCATTAAAAAAATAAATATCCTCTGGTTATTAAGCTTGTAATAAAAAAAAATGACCCCATAATAACTGGTATTCACACAGTTTTCGACTAAATTTGGAGTATAGTATGACTGAGCAAGATAAAACGACGTCAGAAAATGAAACTAATGCGGATCTTAATACCGAATCAACGGCTGAATCTCAATCTACATCAGAAATTAATTTCGATGAAGAATTAAAACGTAAAGATGAGCAAATTCTTAAACTTGAACAAGAGTTACAACAAGCTAAGAAAAACGAAAGTGAAGCGATGATACGTGCTCGTGCTGAAATCGATAATGTGCGTAAACGGGTAGAGCAAGATGTCGATAAAGCACGTAAATATGCGTTAGAGAAGTTTTCGAATGAATTATTGCCTGTTATTGATAATTTAGAGCGTGCTTTAGAATCAACCGATAAAACGAATCCTGAATATAAAGCAACAGTTGAAGGATTAGAGTTAACTTTAAAATCGTTTTTAGATACCGTTAAAAAATTTGGTATTGAATTAATTGATACCGAAAAGGCTTCATTAAACCCAGATTTGCACCAAGCTATTAGCATGGTTGAATCACCTGATCATGAATCAGGTCAGATTGTTAGCTCGATTCAAAAAGGTTATACCTTAAATGGTCGTTTGCTTCGCCCAGCTATGGTTATTGTTGCTAAATAATCATCAAATTTATTATTTTGAGCAATGGGTGCTTGCAATAATTGACGAATGAAAAAACACCGCAAAAGTTTATTTAATTTTTGCGGTGTTTTTTTATGGGGATCTATTTTTTACGTTGATTTCTTGCTCAAAAATGAGCAAATGATTAAGCAATAATACGTAAAATACGACGTAATGGTTCAGCGGCGCCCCATAACAGTTGATCACCAACGGTAAATGCCGATAAATAATCATTACCCATATTTAATTTACGTAATCTTCCAACTGGAGTATTTAATGTCCCTGTTACTGCTGCTGGCGTTAATTGTTGCATCGATATCTCGCGATCATTAGGAATAACTTTTACCCACTCATTTTGCGCAGCCAGTAATTGTTCAATGTCAGGAATGCTAATGTCTTTTTTCAATTTAATCGTAAATGCTTGGCTATGACAGCGTAATGCCCCAATACGAACACATAAACCATCTATAGGTATAATCTGTTTGCTTGCTAAAATTTTGTTTGTTTCTGCTTGTCCTTTCCATTCTTCTTTACTTTGCCCATTTGGTAAAGCTTTATCAATCCATGGAATTAAGCTACCGGCTAATGGTACGCCAAAGTTATCCGTTGGAAAACTCTCATCACGCATTTTATAGGTAACTTTTCGTTCAATATCTAAAATTGAAGAATGGGGATCAACTAATTCGTCTTTAACTTCATTGTATAATGAGCCCATTTGTAAAAGGAGTTCACGCATATGGCGAGCACCTGCTCCTGATGCGGCTTGATAGGTCGCAACCGATACCCAATCAATTAAGTTTTCGGTAAAAAGTCCGCCTAACGACATGAGCATTAAACTGACTGTGCAATTTCCACCGACAAAGGTTTTTATTCCTTGGTTAAGAGCGTTATCAATATGGGATCTATTGATGGGATCTAACACAATTACAACATTGTCTTCCATGCGAAGTGTTGATGCTGCATCAATCCAATATCCTTGCCATCCTCTTGCGCGTAATTTGTTATAAACAGCTAAGGTATAATCGCCACCTTGACAACTTACAATAATGTCAAGAGCTTGTAATGCATCAAGATTAAAAGCATCTTGCAAAGTAGATGATTTACCCGTAAAACTCGGTCCAGCTTGTCCAATTTGCGAGGTTGAAAAAAATATGGGGTTAATGTGATCAAAATCATGTTCCTCAACCATACGCTGAATTAATACAGAGCCTACCATTCCTCGCCAACCGATAAAACCGACATTTTTCATAATATTTTCCAAAAAGTTTAAAAGATTTATTTTGTGTTTTTATTTAACTTTTTAGTAAATTGTTAATTGACGCTCGTTAAATAATTTACAAAATATCATAATGAGTAAGCTGTTATTAAATCAAAATATTTGCAAAAGACAAGGTAAGATAAAATTATTTATTTAGTGTTATAAATTATAATTAATACGAATGATAGTTTCTTTTATATAATGCGTTAATTTAAAGAATTAATTCATTTTAGTTATCTTATTCTCGTTGTAAGATTTATGATGAGCTCCATAGAAAGTCTTATATAGCTATGTTAAAATCAATGAGAACTCTGAAGCTTTTTCACCTAAGTAATATTTATACTTATTGAATGTTATAGGGTGCTTAAGCCGCGGTATAGTACAGAAATGGCTATACTTCCCGTATTTGGATAAGGTGTTTTATAGATGCAACTCATTGATAATTACGAACGTCGATTCCAGTATCTGCGTTTGTCGATAACCGAACTGTGTAATTTTCAGTGCCAATATTGTCTACCTGATGGTTATCAGCATAATAAAGAACATAAATTTTTATCACTTTCCGAAATTGATCATATTGTGGCGGCTTTTACCGAACTTGGTGTGAAAAAAATTCGCCTAACAGGTGGAGAGCCGACGCTTCGACGTGATTTTCTAGAAATTTTATCGTTAATTTCTTCTTACTCTAAACTGAATGTAATTGCTTTAACGACTAATGGATCGCGATTATTAAAAAATATTAATCAATGGCAGCAAGCGGGTTTAAATGCGCTTAATGTCAGTGTTGATAGTTTACTGCCACATACATTTAAATTGATTACTGGTCAAAATCGTTTAAGTGAAGTGTTATTAGGTATAGAAAAGGCATTGGAGCTTGGCATTGAAACAATAAAAATAAATGTCGTTTTAATGAAAGGGCTTAATGATAATCTCAATAATTATCTAGATTGGATTAAAGATAGACCAGTTGAATTGCGACTAATTGAATTGATGGAAACCGGTGAAAGTCGTACGATGTTCGATAAATTTCATGTCTCTGGTCATATTATTGAAGCTCAATTAATTAAACAAGGTTGGCAGTTGCTTGATAAAGAGCGATTGTCAGGACCGGCAAAAGTCTACCGGCATAATGATTATAAAGGCAAAATTGGGTTAATTATGCCTTATTCTAAAGATTTTTGTGCGGGTTGTAATCGATTACGTATTTCTTCATTAGGTAAATTACATTATTGTTTATTCGGTGATGCTGCGGTTGATTTACGTGATTTGTTAGTGAGTGCTAACCAAAAAGAGCAACTAAAAAACAAAATATTGACCTCTCTTAAAATTAAACCAGCAACTCATTTTTTACATGATCATAATGTTGGGATCACACAAAATTTATCTTATATTGGTGGGTAAACTTATTCGAAAATAAGCGATCTTGTCATATATCGACAAGCGTTTTATTATGCTGAGAAATAGCATTAAGATCCCAATGCTTGATAGCAAATGCTAGTAATTCTATTTGCTTGGCATCTTGCCAATTATCAGGAATGGGTTGACCTAAAAATTGTAAAGCATGTATGAGTAGTTGGTTAGTATTGTTTGCATCAATTGCTTTAGCATGATTTTGTTTGGATAATTTTAATCCATTGGCATTAACGACTAAAGGTAAATGGCAGTAGTTTGGAATTTTCCAGCCCATAAGTTGATAGAGTGAAATTTGTTGTGCTGTGACGGGTAATAAATCGGCACCACGTACAATTTCGTTCACACCTTGATAGTGATCATCAAGTACAACAACTAAATTATAAGCAAATAAACCATCACGCCTGAAAAGAATAAAGTCCTCTTTTGCTTTTGCGTTATCAACTTTTTGTAATTGATAAATCCCGTCGATAAATTGGTCAATATATTGTGTTTGTCTTAAGCGAATCGCCATACTTTTGTGTTGATGGGGATCTAATTTTTTTGTTCTGCAATGATTGTCATAATATCCATTAGGTAATTGATGAATTCTGCTGCGATGACAATCGCAATAGTAGGCGAAATTTCGATCTAATAAATCAGATAATATAGTGCGGTAACGATCATGACAGTGTGATTGATATAAAATTTCGTCATCCCAATATAAGCCAAACTTTTCTAAGGTTTTTAATATTAAAGACGCCGCCCCTTTAACTTCGCGAGGCGGATCGATATCTTCAATACGAACTAGCCATTTTCCTTGCAGGGATTTAGCTTGCAAATAGCTCCCTAATGCCGTGACTAATGAACCAAAATGCAAAGGTCCAGAAGGCGATGGGGCAAAACGACCGATATAACGCATAAAAAGTTATCCGTTACTATTTACGATGGGGCAAATAAATTATGTTGATTGAATTTAATCATTATTTTAATAAGAACATATAACAAAAACATATTCATGTGTATTTGCGCTGATTAAAATGATTATGCCTATTAATATATACAATTTTATTTAAGAAATTGTATCTGAAAAGTTGATGATTTTATTAAGAATAACTGTAAAACAAATGGGAAATATTGTTTTACATTCCCATTTGTTTTTCGCGCAATTCAGCTAATGTTTTACAATCAATACATAAATCAGCAGTTGGTCTCGCTTCTAATCGACGAATACCGATTTCAATACCACACGAATCGCAGTAACCAAAATCGCCTGTTTCGATTTTCTTTAATGTTCTTTCTATTTTTTTAATAAGTTTACGCTCACGATCACGTGCACGAAGTTCTAAACTAAATTCTTCTTCTTGCGTTGCTCTGTCCGCCGGATCAGGAAAGTTTGCAGCCTCGTCTTGCATATGCGTTACGGTTTTACCCATCTCAGATTGCAATTGAGTTAACCAAGCTTCTAAAATTAGCTTGAAATGATTAAGCTGTTTCGGATTCATATATTCTTCATCTTTTGCTTCTTGATAAGGCTCAAGCCCAGCAATAGCAAGTAGGCTAAGTGAAGAAATATTCATTTTTTGTTCTTTTTTCATAACAATCTCCTTAATACAGATTATTTGAGGCGCTAGAATATAGCAATAATTTCACCAATGGCAAATCTTTTTTACAAGTTATTAAAATAAATACGTAAAAATAATAACTTACAGATGATTTGAAAAATCATATTAATGCCCTTCTGATCAGAATGGAAAAGAGGTTTTTAACTCCATATGGATTGAAAAATAGATTGTTACATATTTATCTTTTTTGTTTAAAAGATAAATATTCACTTTTATTGCTGAAAGTTATTGATGTGTTAAAATACTTAGTTATCATTTTTTAGTGTATTTATATATTGTTTCGTTGACGTTGATTGAGAGGTCATGTCATTTATTAATAATGACAAATGAGCAATCCCTTTTCGGTTATTATTAGGATTAATTCATGAAAATTAAAACTCGTTTTGCGCCAAGTCCAACTGGTTATTTGCATGTTGGTGGTGCACGCACTGCTTTGTATTCGTGGTTATTTGCACGCCATGCAAAGGGTGAATTTGTTTTACGTATAGAAGATACGGATTTGGAGCGATCTACTTCAGAAGCAATTGATGCCATTATGGACGGTATGAACTGGTTACAATTATCGTGGGATGAAGGTCCATATTTTCAAACCAAGCGCTTTGATCGTTATAATCACGTGATTGATGAAATGTTGCAGAAGGGAACTGCCTATCGCTGTTATTGTTCTAAAGAACGTCTTGAAAAATTGCGCGAAGAACAAATATCTAAAGGCGAAAAGGCACGATATGATGGCCATTGTCGCTGTACTTCAGAGCAACAAAAACATTCTGCAACCGAGCCTCATGTCGTGCGTTTTGCTAATCCAACAGAAGGATCCGTTATTTTTAAAGATTTAATTCGTGGTCCAATTGAGATTGCTAATAAAGAATTAGATGATTTAATTATTCGCCGAACAGATGGATCCCCAACGTATAATTTTTGTGTTGTGATTGATGATTGGGATATGGAAATTACTCACGTTATTCGTGGAGAAGATCATATTAATAATACGCCAAGGCAAATTAATATTTTAAAAGCATTAGGCGCACCTTTACCGGAATATGGTCATGTGTCGATGATTTTAGGGGACGATGGACAAAAATTATCAAAACGCCATGGCGCTGTGAGTGTTATGCAGTATCGTGATGAAGGTTATTTACCTGAAGCTTTATTGAATTATTTAGTGCGTTTAGGTTGGTCACACGGTGATCAAGAAATTTTTTCATTAACCGAAATGAAAAACTTTTTTACTTTAGATGCGGTGAGTAAATCCGCAAGTGCATTTAATACTGAAAAATTATTATGGCTTAATCATCATTATATTAATCATTTAAGTGCTGATTATGTTGCTGAACATTTAATGTGGCATATGAAACAAAATGGTTATGATTTAAGCCAAGGACCTGACCTTATCACAATTATTAAATTATTTGGTGAGCGTTCTAAAACATTAAAAGAGATGGCAGATAATTGTGCTTATTGTTATCAAGATTTTGCAGATTTTGATCTAGATGCGGCAAAAAAACATTTGCGCCCTGTCGCAAAAGAGCCATTAGAGTTGGTTAGAGCTAAAATTGCGGCTATTGCTGATTTTGATTGGCAGATTGATAAAATTCATGATGCTATTGAAACAACAGCCAGTGAGCTTAATGTCGGTATGGGTAAAATTGGTATGCCACTTCGTGTAGCAGTAACGGGCGTTGGGCAATCACCATCAGTTGATGCAACCGTTCATGCTGTTGGTAAGGCAAGAACCCTTGCAAGAATTGATAAAGCCTTAGCTTATATTACGGATCGTAGCCAAGCATAAGGGCAATATTTGCAGTTTTGATATTGCGTGTTAATATCTATAGTACATAGGTAAAATTTATCGTTAAAGATAGAGCTTTAAGTAATGGGCGAAAATAGCGCCCGATGTTTTCCTTCGGTTTCCTTCGTGTTATTCCTCGGGACTTTATCTTTAGTAATTACAAAACATTAAAAACATATCGCAAAAGCGATTTTAAACGGAGAAACTCAATGTGTTCGATTTTAGGTATTCTAGATATTAAATCAGATCCAGAACAGCTACGAACTAGAGCATTAGAATTATCAAGTCTAATGCGTCACCGTGGTCCTGACTGGTCTGGAATTTTTGCGTCAGACAATGCGATTTTAGCGCATGAGCGTTTATCGATTGTTGATGTTAATACAGGCTCACAACCTTTATTTAATAAAGATAAAACACTTGTATTAGCAGTAAATGGCGAAATTTATAATCATCAAGACATCCGTAATCGTTATAAAGACCGTTATGAGTTTCAGACTGGATCAGACTGCGAAGTTATTTTGGCACTCTATCAAGAAAAAGGCATCGATTGCCTTGATGAATTACAAGGTATGTTTGCTTTTATTTTATATGATACCGTTAAAAATACTTACTTTATTGGTCGTGATCATATTGGTATTATTCCTCTTTATATGGGTTATGATGAACATGGCTCTTTGTATGTAGCTTCAGAAATGAAAGCCCTTGTACCTGTTTGTAAAACATTAAAAGAATTCCCTGCAGGAAGTTACTTATCAAGTGTTGATGGTGAAATTAAACAGTACTACAAACGCGATTGGATGGATTATGACAATGTTAAAGATAATGTCACTGATCCTAATGCGGTACGAGTTGCTTTAGAAGAGTCAGTCAAAAGTCATTTGATGTCAGATGTTCCTTATGGTGTTTTATTATCAGGTGGTCTTGATTCATCTATTATTTCGGCTATCACAAAGAAATACGCCGCTCGCCGTGTTGAAGAACATGAAAAAACAGAAGCTTGGTGGCCACAATTACATTCATTTGCTGTGGGTTTAAAAGGTGCGCCTGATTTAAAAGCGGCACAGGAAGTTGCAGATCATTTAGGCACTGTTCATCATGAAATTAATTTTACTGTTCAAGAAGGTATTGATGCGATTCGTGATGTGATTTATTTCATCGAAACCTATGATGTAACAACAATTCGTGCGTCAACTCCCATGTATTTAATGGCTCGTAAAATTAAAGCGATGGGCATTAAAATGGTACTTTCAGGTGAGGGAGCTGATGAAGTATTTGGTGGGTATTTATATTTCCATAAAGCACCAAATGCTCAAGAATTCCATGAAGAAACAGTACGTAAATTAGCTGCTCTTCATATGTTTGACTGTGCGCGTGCGAATAAAGCAATGGCGGCTTGGGGCGTTGAAGCGCGTGTTCCGTTTTTAGATAAAAAATTCTTAGATGTTGCAATGCGCATTAATCCTAAAGATAAAATGTGTGGTAATGGCAAAATGGAAAAAAATATTTTGCGTGAAAACTTTGAATCTTACTTACCTGCAAGTGTTGTTTGGCGCCAAAAAGAGCAATTCTCTGATGGTGTAGGTTATAGTTGGATTGACACATTAAAAGAAGTGGCTGAGAAGAAAATTTCAGATCAACAATTGGCGAATGCTCATTTTAGATTTCCACATAATACGCCAGCATCGAAAGAAGCTTATATGTATCGAGAAATTTTTGATGAATTATTCCCACTAGCAAGTGCTGCTGAATGTGTGCCTGGCGGTCCAACCGTTGCTTGTTCTACAGCTAAAGCTATTGAGTGGGATGAGTCGTTTAAAAATTTAAATGATCCATCAGGTCGAGCTGCGGTTGGCGTGCATCATGATGCTTATAAAAAATAAACGCATTATGTATTAAAGGGTTAAAGTTAACTAAAAATAACGTTTAATCCTTTATTTTGAAGCCAAGAATTTTACCTAATAGGGTAATTCTTGGCTTTTTTTGTTCTAATTAAAATTAATGCATTGAACCTTTCGGTGCACCAATTGGCAAAATAGTTCGCCCAAATTGTTCGTTAAGAACTTCTGCCATCGCTAAATAAAAAGCACTCGCTCCACAAAGAATTCCCTCAAATCCAGCAATATTAATAATAGTATGATTATGAGTAATTTTACCGATAGCTAATAACGCAAATAAAATGGTTAGGCTCGCAAACACAAATTGTAATGCACGGTTTGCTTTTAATGTTCCGATAAACATAAATCCAGTAAAAATCCCCCATAATGCTAGATAGATACTTTCAAAAGAACTATTTGATGCTTCAACAACGGAGGTGGTTGGTAAATACCAAATGCCGACTAAGGTGATCCAGAAAAAACCATAAGAAGTAAACGCTGTTGAGCCAAAAGTATTACCTTTTTTAAATTCAAAAATACCCGCTATGATTTGTGCAAGTCCTCCGTAAAATATACCCATTGAAACGACAGCGGTCATCAGCGGAAAAAATCCAGCATTATGAATATTTAATAATAGAGTTGTCATACCAAAACCCATTAGACCAAGTGGCCCAGGATTGGCTAATTTTGTTTGTTCCATAAGGATCCTTATAAGTAAGATGAAGTTAATGATTACAAAAAATTTCGGCAATAATAAGTGGGGTATATTTAGGAATCAAAGATCTTTGAAAAAAATTTACTTTTCCCCCCTTGATATTGATGTTTAAGATACCATTTATTAGGAGTGAGAGAAATTCCCTTAAAGTTAATTTTTTAAACGTGATTTTAAAACTTAACAACAAGGTTTAAATGAAAGGTTTTAGGAGAAATAAATTATGAGTAAAATTATTGGTATTGACTTAGGAACAACAAATTCATGTGTTGCAGTGATGGATCACGGTCAAGCTAAAGTTCTCGAAAACGCCGAAGGCGATCGCACAACGCCATCTGTTGTTGCCTATACTCAAGATGGTGAAATCTTAGTTGGTCAACCTGCAAAACGTCAAGCTGTGACTAATCCTCAAAATACATTATTTGCTATTAAACGTCTAATTGGTCGTCGTTATGATGATCCTGAAGTTCAACGTGATATCGCTATCATGCCTTACAAAATTGTTAAAGCAGATAATGGCGATGCATGGGTAGATGTTAAAAATCAAAAGATTGCCCCACCGCAAATTTCTGCTGAAGTACTTAAAAAAATGAAAAAAACCGCCGAAGATTATCTAGGCGAACCTGTTACTGAAGCAGTTATTACTGTTCCTGCTTATTTCAACGATACTCAACGCCAAGCGACTAAAGATGCTGGACGCATTGCTGGTTTAGATGTAAAACGTATTATTAATGAACCGACAGCTGCTGCATTAGCTTATGGTTTAGATAAAGATGTTGGTAACCGTACTATTGCCGTTTATGACTTAGGTGGTGGTACTTTTGATATTTCAATTATTGAAATTGCTGATATTGATGGCGAAAAAACATTTGAAGTTTTAGCAACTAATGGTGATACTCACTTAGGTGGTGAAGACTTTGACTCTCGTCTTATTAATTATTTAGTTGAAGAATTTAAACGTGAACAAGGTTTCGATCTTAGAAACGATCCTCTTGCAATGCAACGTTTAAAAGAAGCGGCTGAAAAAGCAAAAATTGAACTTTCATCTGCTCAACAAACCGATATTAATTTACCGTATATTACTGCTGATGCAAGTGGTCCAAAACATTTAAATATTAAAGTTACGCGAGCTAAACTTGAATCATTAGTCGAAGATTTAGTTAAACGTTCGATGGATCCAGTAAAAACGGCTATTAAAGATGCTAACTTAACCGTTTCTGATATTAAAGATGTAATTTTAGTCGGTGGTCAAACACGTATGCCAATGGTGCAAAAAGCCGTTGCTGATTTCTTTGGTAAAGAACCACGTAAAGACGTTAACCCAGATGAAGCCGTTGCAGTGGGTGCCGCTGTGCAAGGTGGTGTACTTGGTGGTGATGTTAAAGATGTTTTATTACTTGATGTTACTCCGTTATCTCTTGGTATTGAAACAATGGGTGGCGTAATGACTTCACTTATTGAAAAAAATACCACGATCCCAACTAAACATAGTCAAGTATTTTCAACTGCAGAAGATAATCAATCAGCAGTAACGATTCATGTTCTTCAAGGTGAACGTACACGAGCTAGCGATAATAAATCATTAGGTCAATTTAATCTTGATGGTATTCAAGCTGCTCCTCGTGGTTTACCGCAAATTGAAGTAACGTTTGATATTGATGCCGATGGTATTTTGCATGTCTCTGCAAAAGATAAAAATTCTGGACGTGAACAACATATCACCATTAAAGCATCATCAGGTTTAAGTGAAGAAGAAATCAAACAAATGGTACGTGATGCTGAAGCAAATGCAGATGCTGATCGTAAGTTTGAAGAATTAGCGCAAATACGTAATCAAGCAGATCACTTAATTCATACTACTCGTAAACAATTATCTGAAGCTGGTGACAAAATTTCAGCAGATGATAAAAAATCGATTGAAGATGCGGTAACTGAGCTTGAAACTGCAGCACGTGGTGAAGATAAAGACGAAATCTCAACAAAAATTAATATTGTTGTTGATGCTGCTCAAAAACTTCTTGCTGCTGTACAACAACAGGAGCAATCTAACCATGGAGCTGAACAAAGCGCCGATGATCAGGGCTCTACAAGTCAAGATGATGATGTTGTTGATGCTGATTTTAAAGAAATTGATGATGACAAAAAATAAGAACTAATATGCTTTTGGAGCAAAAGTGCTTTATTAATTGTTTAATTCAACGAGTTATAAGCAAATAACATTTAAAAACGGGCGCGAGGTAACTCTAGCCCGTTTAGTTCTTTTTATTATACCAAAAATAAAGGTTAATTATGGCGAAGAAAGACTATTATGAAATATTAGGTGTTAAAAAAGATGCTAATGAGAGCGAAATCAAAAAAGCCTATAAACGCCTGGCGATGAAATATCATCCTGATAAGAATCAAGACAATAAAACGCAAGCTGAAGAAAAGTTTAAAGAAGTTAAAGAAGCGTATGAAATTTTAACGGATCCGCAAAAGAAAAGTGCTTATGATCAATATGGTCATGCTGCTTTTGAACAAGGCCATGGTGCGGCTGATGGTCAGGGTGGTGGATTTGGTGGTTTCGGCGGTTTTGGAAGCGGCGCATCGTTTGATGATATTTTTAGTAATTTTTTCACTGGTGGCGGCGGAGGCAATGGTGGTCACGCTCATACACAAGCGCGTGGTGCAGATCTTCAATATAATATGTCGATTACACTTGAAGAAGCTGCATTTGGCATGACAAAAGAAATTAAAATTCCAGCAATGGCAACGTGCGATGTTTGTCATGGCGTTGGGACTAAAGATCCGTCTGATGTTAAAACCTGTGATACTTGCCAAGGTACTGGTTTTGTGCAAATGCGCCAAGGTTTTTTTGCGGTTCAGCAAGAATGCCCGACATGTCATGGACGCGGTGAGATCGTTAAAAATCCTTGTAAAAAATGTCATGGTGATGGCCGAGTTGAAAAAACTAAAACTTTATCTGTTAATATTCCAGCCGGTGTAAATACGGGTAATCGTATTCGACTTGCAGGAGAAGGTGAAGCTGGACTTAATGGTGCGCCTGCAGGTGATTTATATATTCAAATTCAGGTTAAACCACATCCAATTTTTGAACGAGATGGTGCTGATTTACATTGCGAAATTCCTGTTAGCATTGTGCTGGCTGCCTTAGGTGGAGAGGTTGAAGCGCCGACGTTAAGTGGTAAGGTCAGTTTATCGATTCCTGCTGAAACGCAAACTGGTAAAGTTTTACGTTTACGAGGTAAAGGTATTAAAACCTTGCGTGGTGGTAATACAACGGGCGATCTTTATTGTCATATTGAAGTTGAAACGCCTGTTAAATTAACTGTAAAACAGAAAGATTTATTAAAAGAATTTGGTGAAACATTAAAAGAGGCGAAAAATAGCCCAAAAGAAAAAAGCTTTTTAGAAAAAGTTAAAAAGTTTTTGAGTAATTTAAAAACACAAAAATAATTATATTGATTGTTTACGGTAAAAATTCACTTGTGGCAGGATGATCTCGCAAGTGGATTTTAAACCGTATGGTTTTATACGGAGTAATTTTTATATAATATGACCTTGAATTGGTCTTATTACTAAATGATTTTATTTTTCTACATTGTATTCAATTTTAATTAATTGATTAAATTGAATTTTGTTTTGATAATGTTAATTTATAACTATTCAAATAATAGTTTGAGAATTTAATCGATATTATATAAACTATAACATCAATTTGTCATTACGACTTAAAATTTAGGAGCAATGTTATGGCTTATACCCTACCTCCATTACCTTATGCTTATGATGCACTTGAACCGTATATCGATAGCGAAACGATGCATCTTCACCATGATAAACATCATCAGGCATATGTAAATAATGCAAATGCAATTGTTGAGACTTTATCACCTGATTTGCAAAATTTATCACCAATTGAATTATTAAAAAATCTTGATAAAGTGCCTGTTGAAAAATTAAATCCACTTAAAAATAACGTGGGTGGGCATGTCAATCATTCTTTATTTTGGGAACTATTAAAAGTTGGTACTGAATTAAAAGGTGATTTAAAAGCGGCTATTGAACGCGATTTTGGCTCTGTTGATGCTTTTAAAGAAAAATTTGCCGCTGCTGCCGCTTCACGTTTTGGTTCTGGTTGGGCTTGGCTTGTTGTGAAAGATGGTAAACTTGCTATTGTCTCAACAGCGAATCAAGATACCCCAGTGATGGGTGAAAAGTTTGCGGGTATTGAAGTTTATGGCACGCCTATTTTAACTATTGATGTGTGGGAACATGCTTATTATTTAAAATACCAAAACCGTCGTGTTGATTATATTGGCGCTTTTTGGCATGTGGTTAACTGGGATAAAGTCGCTGAACTATTTGCTAATGCTAAATAAGTTTTATGCAATGTAAAAATCTTTATAAAATGGCGCTTTGGCGCCTTTTTTGATTTATAGCCAATGCATTTCTATCTTTTTCTTTCTTCTATATAACAAGATAACAAGCAATAAAAATCAATTAAGCGGGTAAATTTTCGGATAATTAGATTTTTTGTGGTTTTTACTTTCATATGTTTTTTACTTAAGTCTACTTGCCATAAAAATCCTAATAAGCCTGATAAAGTAACAATTCGGTAGTATTATTGTTTTTTCTTGTACTCAAAAAACGTATTTTTAATAATTTTTTGATAGTATAAATGACTTGATAATAAGATAATTTAAACGAGATAAATAATAAATTTAATTATGTGACTAAAATCACAATTGAGTAATGTTTCCATTCTTTGAAAGCATAAATCCTTTTATACTCAAAGTGATAAAAAGTTTTATAACAATTAAATTCAATCCAAAAGGATTTAATGATTACTATGAGAGGATTTTATGAAACAACCACAAAAAATAGATTTAGATTCAATACAAAAATTAATCATTTTAATTGGTGGAAAAGAAAATATAGCGAGTGTCATTCATTGTATGACGCGCTTAAGATTTGCTTTAGTAGATGCAGATAAAACGAATATAGCCGAAATTGAGGCATTACCTTTTGTAAAAGGTTGTTTTACTAATGCAGGTCAATTTCAAATTATTATTGGTACAAATGTTGCGGATGTCTATCAGGCTTTAATTAAACATATGGGGATCAATGAATCAAATAAAGAAGAAACAAAACGATTAGCTAAGAAAAATATGTCTGTATGGGAAAGACTCATTTCTAATTTTGCTGAAATCTTTATACCTTTACTGCCAGCCCTTATTGCAGGTGGTTTACTTTTAGGAATTCGAAATATTATAGGTGAGATGCCGACAATCAATGATCAGCCACTAACAGCAACTTATTCCTGGTTAGTGCCAATCTATAATATGCTTTGGTTACCTTGTGAAGCGATTTTCCATTTTCTACCAGTTGCAATATGTTGGTCAACAGTGCGTAAAATGGGAGGATCACCGGTTCTTGGTATTGTATTAGGTATTACCTTAGTTTCACCGCAATTAATGAATGCTTATTTATTAGGTTCTCAAGTTCCCGATGTTTGGCAATTCGGTATATTCACCATTCAAAAAGTGGGTTATCAAGCTCAAGTCATTCCGTCAATATTAGCCGGTGTTACGTTAGGTTGGCTCGAAACAAGATTAAGAAAAATCATCCCTGATTATCTTCATTTAGTGATTGTTCCTATTGTTGCTTTAACGATATCAGTATTTCTAGCTCATGTTGTGTTAGGTCCATTTGGGCGTTTTTTGGGTGACGGTATCGCAAATATTGTTAAGTTTTTGATGACAGGCAGTTTTGCTCCTATCGGATCATTTATTTTCGGATTTTTTTATGCGCCACTTGTTATTACAGGTATTCATCATACGACATTAGCTATAGATATGCAGATGACCAACAGTTTAGGCGGCACACCGTTATGGCCAATTATTGCGTTATCTAATATTGCGCAAGCGTCTGCCGTTGTTGGTATTATTTTAATTAGCAAAAAATATCATGAACGAGAAATTTCTATACCTGCTGCGATATCTGCGTATTTAGGTGTGACTGAACCTGCTATGTATGGAATTAATTTAAAATATAAGTTTCCGATGCTGTGTGCGATGATAGGTGCTGCTTTATCTGGCTTAATTTGTGGTTTATTTGGGGTGCTTTCTAATGGGATCGGTGTTGGTGGACTGCCGGGTATTTTATCTATCCAACCTACTTATTGGCTAATTTATTTATTTGCGATGTTTATTGCTATAATTGTTCCTATTTGTTTAACCATGTTAGTGTATCGTTACAAAGAAAAGAAAGGTTTGATTGAAAATTAATCTAATATAGCTATTGTTGTTTTATCAATTTACTGATTAAAAATCATCTTGTTGAACCAGTCTAGATATCAACAAAGGTGATTATTCAGCTATGCGTAATTAATTTAAAATATTAAGGTAATATCATTATGCTTTCCCAAATAAATATCAATCATAATAATGAAATACTGCCATGGTGGAAAAATGGCGTTGTTTATCAAATTTATCCGAAAAGTTTTCAAGCAAGCGGTGCTCAAGCAACCGGTGACCTTCGTGGTATTATTAGTCAGTTAGATTATTTACAGCTTTTAGGCGTTAGTGCTATTTGGTTAACACCTATCTATCCGTCACCACAAGTTGATAATGGTTATGATATTGCCGATTATTATAATATTGATCCTGATTATGGAACGATGGCGGATTTTGAGCTTTTAGTCAATAAAGCACATAAAAAAGGGATGAGAATCATGATGGATATGGTTTTTAATCATACCTCAACCTCTCACCCTTGGTTTAAATCATCGCTTGATCGCAATAGTCCATATCGCTCTTTTTATTTTTGGCGTGATAGTAAAAAAAATGGTGAACCACCTAATAATTGGTTATCAAAATTTGGTGGTAATGCTTGGCAATGGCATGATGAATCTAAACAATATTATCTGCACCTTTTTGCTAAAGAACAAGCTGATCTAAATTGGGAAAATCCCGAAGTTAGAAAGCAATTAAAAGCAATCTGTCAGTTTTGGGTTGCTAAAGGCATTGACGCTTTAAGGCTTGATGTGATTAATTTAGTTTCTAAAGATCAGACTTTTCCCGATGATTTATGTGGTGATGGAAGAGCATTTTATACCGATGGTAAAAAAATCCATTCTTATTTACAAGAAATGAGCGCTGATGTTTTTATGCCTAATAATCTGATAACCGTTGGCGAAATGTCTTCAACCTCATTAGAACATTGCCAACAGTATGCTAATTTAGATGGTTCAGAGCTGACCATGACGTTTAACTTCCATCATCTAAAAGTAGATTATCCAAATGGAGATAAATGGACCTTAGCAAATATGGATTTTATCGAACTAAAAAGATTATTTTCTTATTGGCAACAAGGTATGCATAATCGAGCCTGGAATGCCTTATTTTGGTGTAATCATGATCAACCGAGAATTGTATCGCGTTTTGGTGATGATAAGGAATTTCATAATGCTTCTGCCAAAATGTTGGCGATGATTCTTTTTGGTATGCAAGGTACACCTTATATTTATCAAGGTGAAGAAATCGGTATGACAAACCCTTATTTCACTGATATTTCACAATATAGAGATATTGAAAGCTTAAATCTTTATCAAATGAAATTAAAGCAAGGAATGGATGAAAAAGAAATACTTGCTATTTTAGCGAGTAAATCGCGTGATAATAGTCGCACGCCTATGCAATGGAATAATAGTGAAAATGCAGGTTTTACAAAAGGTAAGCCGTGGATTGATGTCGCAGCAAATTACAATAAAATAAATGTTGATTTATCATTACAAGATCCGAATTCAATTTTCTATTGTTATCAAACATTGATTTCATTAAGAAAAAAATATTTGATCTTTACGTTTGCCGACTATCTTGATTTAAATCCACAATCACTCGAGTTATGGTGTTATTTAAGAAAATGGCATAACCAATATCTATTAGTTATCGCTAATTTCACAAACACAAATGTTGAATGGCAGTTACCCACTAATTTGGCGCAATTTAATTGGCAAATTTTATATTCTAATTATCGAAATTCTCATGAATATGTGACTAAAGAGTTGAATTTAGCACCTTATGAATGTAATTATCTTATTTTTGCGAATAACGATGAAGAAAAGCAGACTAATTTATAATTATATAAAAATTAGTGATGAATAATATTGGTAATTGCTAATTTATGCTTAAATCCGCTAAAATAAACGGTTTTCAAAAAGATAAACTCATAAAATCAATCATGTTTGAAATTAATCCTGTAAAAACGAAAATTGCTGAACTTACCGAACGAACGACCATCATTCGGGGGTATCTTTGACTATGATGTTAAACGAGAACGTTTAGAAGAAGTCAATGCAGAACTTGAACAAGCTGAAGTCTGGGCAGACCCGGTAAGAGCGCAAGCTTTAGGAAAAGAACGTGTCAGTCTTGATGAAGTTATCACAACATTAGATTCCTTAGTGCAAGGTTTAGATGATGCAGAAGGTTTATTAGAACTGGCTATTGAAAGCGATGATG
This sequence comes from Gilliamella sp. ESL1225, assembly GCF_058502635.1. NCBI lineage: Bacteria > Pseudomonadati > Pseudomonadota > Gammaproteobacteria > Orbales > Orbaceae > Gilliamella > Gilliamella sp. ESL1225. The sequence goes on from NZ_CP196358.1 coordinate 355,813, forward strand.
TCGATACCTTTAATGAAACGACTGTTGAACTTGCGCAATTAGAGGAAAAGCTAGCGAGTCTTGAGTTTCGACGTATGTTTTCTGGTGATCATGATAGCGCGGATTGTTATCTGGATATTCAATCAGGATCGGGAGGCACTGAGGCTCAAGATTGGGCGGAAATGCTATTACGCATGTATCTACGTTGGGCGGAATCGAAAGGCTTTACAACTGAGGTGATGGAAATTTCGGACGGTGATGTTGCTGGGATTAAATCAGCAACCATTAAAGTTTCTGGTGATTATGCCTATGGATGGTTACGCACGGAAACAGGTGTGCATCGATTAGTTCGAAAAAGCCCTTTTGATTCAGGTAATCGTCGTCATACCTCATTTGCCTCGGTATTTGTTTATCCTGAAATTGATGATGATATTGATATAGAGATTAATCCAGCTGACTTACGTATTGATGTTTATCGAGCATCGGGTGCGGGTGGGCAACATGTTAATAAAACGGAATCAGCAGTCCGTATTACGCATATTCCAACAGGTATTGTTACGCAATGCCAAAATAATCGTTCTCAACATAGCAATAAAGACCAGGCGATGAAGCAATTAAAAGCAAAATTATATGAGCTTGAAATGCTTAAAAAGAATGCTGAGAAACAACAAATGGAAGAGAATAAATCAGACATTGGCTGGGGTAGTCAAATTCGTTCATACGTACTTGATGATTCGCGTATTAAAGATTTACGAACCGGTATCGAAACACGAAATACTCAAGCCGTATTAGATGGCGATTTAGATCAATTTATTGAAGAAAGCTTAAAAGCAGGTTTATAAACGATTTGTTTATAAATAGTTTATAGATAATAAGGTAAAATTATGTCAACAGAGCAGCAAGATAAGCAAAATCCTACTGAAGAATTAAATAATGAATTACAAGCACGCCGTGAAAAGCTTGTACAAATACGTGCTCAAGGAAATGCTTTCCCTAATGATTTTCGGCGCGATGCTATCGCAAGCGATCTTCATAAAATGTATGGTGATAAGACTAACGAAGAATTACTTGAACAGAAAATTGTTGTCACTGTAGCCGGTCGTATGATGATGCGTCGTATTATGGGTAAAGCCTCTTTTGTGTCATTACAAGATGTAAGTGGGCAAATACAGCTTTATGTAACGCGTGATGATTTACCAGAAGGTTTTTATAATGAGCAATTTAAAAAATGGGATCTTGGTGATATTGTTGGTGCTAAAGGTTATTTATTTAAAACCAAAACAGGTGAGCTTTCAATCCATTGTCAAGAAATCCGTTTGTTAACGAAAGCACTACGTCCCCTTCCAGATAAATTTCATGGGCTTGCGGATCAGGAAATGCGTTATCGTCAACGCTATTTAGATCTTATTACTAATGAAGCCTCTCGCCATACCTTTAAAGCGCGTTCTGATGTTGTTTCCGAAATTCGTCATTTTATGCTTGAGCATCATTTTATGGAAGTCGAAACACCAATGATGCATGTTATTCCTGGTGGGGCATCGGCAAAACCATTTATTACACATCATAATGCATTAGATATTGATATGTATTTGCGTATTGCACCTGAGCTTTATTTAAAACGTTTAGTTGTTGGTGGTTTTGAGCGTGTCTTTGAAATAAATCGTAATTTCCGTAATGAAGGTGTTTCGCCAAGGCATAATCCAGAATTTACCATGATGGAAATGTATATGGCATATGCGGATTATAAAGATTTAATCGTTATGGTTGAACAGCTTTTCCGTCGGTTGGCAATTAAAATTACTGGTAACGCGATTGTACAATATGGCGATCATAGTTTTGATTTTGGTAAACCATTTATCAAAATGACCATGCGTGAAGCGATTTGTCATTATCGTCCAGAAACGAACAATGCCGATTTAGATGATTTCGATAAAGCGAGTGAGATAGCTAAATCAGTCGGTATTAAAGTTGAAAAAGGTTGGGGACTTGGGCGCATTGTCACTGAAATTTTTGAAGAAGTCGCCGAATCAAATTTAATGCAACCAACTTTTATTACTGAATATCCAGCTGAAGTTTCGCCTTTAGCCCGTCGAAATGATGAAAACCCTTTTGTCACTGATCGATTTGAATTTTTTATTGGTGGACGCGAGATTGGTAATGGTTTCTCAGAATTAAATGATGCAGAAGATCAAGCTCAACGTTTTGCTGATCAGGTCGCACAAAAAGATGCAGGTGATGATGAAGCCATGTTCTTTGATGAAGATTATGTGACAGCATTAGAACACGGATTACCACCAACCGCAGGATTAGGTATTGGTATTGATAGAACTGTGATGTTATTTACTAATAGTCATACCATTCGGGATGTTATATTGTTCCCTGCGATGCGACCAGTAAAATAATATTTATCAGTTATGATATAAAAAGCGCGCAAATAAACGTTTGCGCGCTTTTTTATTTAATTAATTAAATATTAGTTTTTAGCTGATGTTTCTTGGTGAGTGTGTGGCAAAATAAGGTTTAATAGGATGGCTAAAATGCCACATAAACTAATACCTTGTAAGGTATAGCTGCCAAAATCAAAAATCATACCACCAATGCCAAACACGAGCACTAAAGATACAATACACAAATTACGAGAAATTGATAAATCGACTTTATGTTTGATTAGAATATTAATACCGACAGAGGCAATAGAGCCGAAAAGTAATACCATGATACCACCCATAACAACGGTTGGAATTGAGGCTAAAAATGCACCAATTTTGCCAATAAAGGACATTAAAATAGCCCAAATAGCAGCCCATGTCATTACACGAGTCTTGAAGTTTCGCGTTAATGTTACAGCGCCAATGACTTCAGCATAAGTAATACAAGGTGGTCCTCCTAAAAAGCCCGCTGCTGAGGTGGCAATGCCATCGCCAAGTAATGTGCGTTGTAATCCCGGATTGCGAGTATAGTCTTTACCAGTTACTGCACCGATTGCCATAATATCGCCTACATGTTCAATGGTTGGTGCGATGACAATAGGAATCATATATAAAATTGCCTGCCATTTAAATTCGGGAAAGGTAAAATCAGGCATGGTAAACCAAGGTGCTTTAATGATTGGTTCAAAATCAACAATACCAAACAAGCAAGATAAACTATAACCGACAATGATCCCTGAAATAATAGGTACCAGTTTGAAAAAACCTTTGGCCCAAATGGCAACGATTAATGTTGTTAATAAAGAGGCCATTGAAATCATAATCAATTGATAGGATTCAGCATGAAACTCTGCACTTTTGCCAAGTGCCATATTAACAGCTAAAGGAGCAAGAGATAATCCAATTACCATAATAATTGGACCTGTAACGACAGGAGGCAAAATTCGGTTAATTACATTTGAGCCGTTAATTTTGACTAAAAAAGAAAAAAACATAAATACAAAACCAGCGGCGACAAGTCCTCCTAATGTCGCTGGTAATCCCCATTGTGATACACCAAAAGAAATCGGTGCAATAAAAGCAAATGAGGAAGCTAAAAAGACCGGAACTTTTCCTCGGGTTGTTAGCTGAAATAATAAGGTACCTAGGCCCGCAGTAAAAAGTGCAACGTTAGGATTTAATCCCGTTAAAATAGGGACTAATACCAGCGCACCAAAAGCTACAAATAACATTTGTGCTCCTGTGAAAACATCTTGCCATGAGCTGTTAAGCGGTAACTTATTTTTTAAAGGGGTAATAGATGTATGAGACACTCAATCCTCTCTTTTTTAAATTAAATGAAAATGATTTGATATTTAAAATGGATCACTTGCTATTTTTTTGGGACATAAAAAAACCGGATAAACCGGTTTAAATTTGAAGGTTTTATTTAGTACCAAATATTTTATCGCCTGCATCACCTAGACCTGGAATGATATATCCCTTTTCATTCAATTTTTCGTCAATGGATGCTGTATATAATTCAACATCTGGGTGGGCGAGTTCAAGTGTTTTGATCCCTTCAGGGGCTGCGACTAAAACAAGAACTTTAATTTTTTTGCAACCTGCTTTTTTAAGTAAATCAATAGTTGCAACCATCGAACCACCTGTTGCAAGCATTGGATCGACGATAAGTGCCATGCGATTTTCAATATCTGAGGTTAATTTTTGAAAATAAGGAACCGGCTCAAGCGTTTCTTCATTACGATAAAAACCAACAACGCTAATGCGGGCACTAGGTATATGTTCAAGTACGCCATCCATCATGCCTAATCCAGCACGTAAGATTGGAACAACTGTAATTTTTTTCCCTTTAATACGATCAACTTTGACCGGACCACACCATCCTTGAATGGTTACTTCTTCAGTTGGTAAATCTGCAGTGGCTTCATAAGTTAATAAGCTGCCAACTTCGCTGGCAAGATCTCTAAATTCGCGGGTAGAAATATCATGTTCGCGCATTAAACCAATTTTATGGCGAACAAGAGGATGTTTTACTTCAACTATTTTCATTCGGGGAACCTCAGTGTTGTTATTTGGTGATTATCGAGATGATAAAAATAACCACTGAGCGGTAATATTATCATAAAGCTATTTAGATGAAAACCTAATTACAAAGTGCCATCAATATTTTTACTTCTCTTTTACCCAGTAATTATTTTATTTACTGATGAGGTAAAACGGGTTGCCAATTTATAGGATTACCGCCTTGTTTTATAATAATTTCATTAACTTTCGAAAAAGGCTTCGATCCTAAAAAACCACGATGTGCTGATAAAGGCGATGGGTGAGCTGATGTGATAACATGATGTTTTTGACGATTAATAAATTGTCCTTTTTTTTGAGCAGGCGATCCCCATAATAAAAAAATGACACCATCATGATATTTATCAATTGATGCAATAACGTGATCAGTAAAATTTTCCCAGCCTATTTTGGCATGTGAATGTGCTTTTCCTGCCTCAACAGTTAACACCGTATTTAATAATAAAATACCTTGAGTAGCCCATGATGCTAAATAACCATGATGTGGAGGGATAAAGCCTTCAATATCATTTTGCAATTCTTTATAAATATTACCGAGTGACGGTGGGATTTTTACATTAGGTAAAACTGAAAATGCTAGCCCGTGAGCTTGATGTGGTCCATGATAAGGATCTTGCCCTAAAATGACGACTTTGATTTCTTCGAAAGGGGTAAAACGAAATGCATTAAAAACATCAGCGGTTGGTGGATAAATAGTTTTACCGGTTGCACGTTCATTATTTACATATTGAATAATTTGCTGAAAATAAGGTTTTTGCTTTTCTTCACCCAAAACATCATGCCATGTTAGATTTGTATTCATATTCTTAACCAACCATTGGTATTAAGTATAACTATTGTTATCGAAAATTTGAGTTATCATAATAACCGATAAGTTTAAACTTTTAAAACTAAAAGGTAATAGCTATTGGATAAATAGCTAGTACTTATTTTAATCAAATTACTAAAATGCTATAGTAACCTTAATTTTTATAAGGGTTATTATACTCAATAGGAGGTTCCAAAATGATTACAGGTATCCAAATTACTAAAACCGATAATGCTGCATTAAAAAATTCTTTCTGGTTAATTGATGATGCAACAAATGAAGCTCGTTGTATTGCGGCTAAATCAGTTTACAAAGAAGATCAAATTGTCCCAACTGCTGAACTTGGTCAATTTGAATATCGTGAAGTTCCTGTTAATGTTGCGCCAACAGTTAAGATTGAAGGTGGACAACATTTAAATGTTAACGTACTTCGCCGTGAAACATTAGAAGATGCTGTACAAAATCCAGAAAAATACCCACAATTAACTATTCGTGTTTCAGGTTATGCAGTGCGTTTTAATTCTTTAACTGCAGAACAACAACGTGATGTTATTGCACGTACATTCACAACTAAAATTTAATTAATTTTAATGTGAATCGTTATAAATAACCCAGCACTAGCTGGGTTATTTATTTTTTATCCTTTCTAATTCCTTATTTTTATCAATTATTTTTAATAAATCAGGATTGGCGTGGTAGATCTTTTTATTTTATTAATATTTACAAGAAAGTTCTGTTTTAGGTTCATTAAATATTAAATCTCTTAATAAGGTTAATTGTTCGTCAGACGCATTAAGAGCAGGAATATAATGAAATTGTTTACCGCCTGTGGCTAAAAAGATCTCTCTATTTTCATCATCAATTTCATAAAGTGTTTCTATACAATCTGCAGCAAAACCTGGGCACATAATTTGTACATTTTTAATGTTATCTTTTGCTAATTGTTGTAAAACATCACTAATATTAGGTTTAGTCCATTCTCCTTTGCCAAATTTAGATTGAAAAGTCATTTTAATGGGTAAATTAATACCATGGTTACGGCATTTTTCAATTAATAGTTCGGTCGTTTGTTGACACTGCTGTATATAGATATCTTGACGCTGTTTAATATAGCGTATTGGTATACCATGGAATGAAAGTAGTAATATTTCTGGTATGCCATGTAATAAAAAACTGGCTTTAATTGATGAAAAAAGAGCTTCGATATAATTGGGGTTTGCTGAGTAATCGTGAATGTAATCAAATTTAGCTTGGATTATGTCTTTAGCTAAAATTGATTTAAGTTTATTTAACGCAGCTAAGGTTGTTGTTGTCGAATATTGTGGAAAGAGTGGAATAACGGTAATTCGTGAGCAATCACTTAATTTTTTTAGAGCTAATTGTATACTAGGTTCACCATAGGTCATTGCAATTGCACAAGGCATATCAGTTAATAATGTTTGCAATTTATCACATAATAATTGGCTATAATACATTAATGGTGAAAGATTATTTATCCAAATTTTTTGATAATGCTTAGCAATATAAGGTACTCTTTTAGGTAATACGATGCCATGCAAAATGGGATACCAAATTAATGGATGGAGGTCCACTACATGCCTGTCGTGTAAAAACTCAGTAAGATAAGTTTTTATATGATAATGAGACGTTGTGCTTGGAGTACCTAAGTTAATCAATAAAACGCCATGTTTATTGCCCATTTTTTTCCTCATTGTATTGGTAAGTAACGTTTGATAATCGCAATTAAACGCTGTAGAGCTCCTTGATTTTGTTTTAAAATTTGAAAGGCATTTTCACCCATTTTATGGCGATTGTTTTTATCACTCAATAAAGAATCCATGGCGGAATATAGGCTATTATCATTTGTACAGATTATCATTGCATTAGCATCAATTAATTGTTGTCCAATCGTTTTAAAATTGAAAAAATGTTCACCCATAATAATCGGTAAATGATGTAAAGCGGCTTCTAAAGGATTATGTCCGCCTTGTTCAATTAAACTTCCCCCGATAAAAGCAATATCTGCAAGTCCATAAAGTTTGATTAAATCGCCAATGGTATCACCTAAAATAATGTCAATATCATTTGATGGTACCTTGTTGTCACTTAGTAATAATAAATTAAAATGTTGCTCAGTAATTAATTTTGCAACGCGTTTAAATCGATCGGGGTGACGGGGTACAAGAATAAGGAGTAAATCTGGATATTTATTTCGTAATTGCGCAAACTGCCTTAAGATGATTTCATCTTCTCCTTGATGCGTGCTAGCCGCAATAATAACAGGTCTTTTAAGTTGCCATGTATTTTTTAAAAATTGAATTTGCTTAGTTTGTTCAACAGTTAAATCAATATCAAATTTTACGCTACCTGTTATAGCAAGTTGATTTTTAGGTAGACCTAAATTTAAAAAACGTTGTCCATCTTGTGCATTTTGGGCAGCAACAACGGTAATTTTAGAAAGTAAGTTTTGGATAGATTGACCAAGTTTAGCATAGCGATTTGCTGAACGTTCGGATAATCTTGCATTAGCAAGAATAAGCGGGATTTTTTGTTTAGTAAGTTGATTAACAAAATTAGGCCAAATTTCGGTTTCCATGATAATGACAAGTTTAGGACGAGTAACTTTTAAAAATCGCTTTATTGCACAAGGTATGTCATAAGGTAAATAAACGTGACTAACTTTATCTGCCAATAAAGCTGTTACCTGTTGCGATCCAGTTGGTGTCATGGTTGTGACGGTTATTGGTAAAGAGGAATAAATTAATTTTAATTGTTTGATTAATTGCAAAGCAGCTATTGTTTCACCAACAGATACAGCATGTATAAGAATCCCATCAGGTTTAACTTTGCCTTTGCAAAATCCATAACGTTCAGCCCACCTTTTACGATAAGCAGGAATTTTTATACTTCGCCATAATAGACGGCACCAAATTAATGGTTGAATAAGATAAAGTATGAGCGTATAAAAAAAAGTTATCATCTTTAATTATCCAATTGGAAGAAATATTGGCGATAGTAGCTAAGTTCTGCAATTGAATCGCGAATATCTTCTAACGCTTGGTGAGTACTTTGTTTCGTTAAACCTTTTAAGATTGATGGTTTCCAACGTTTAGCTAATTCTTTAATTGTGCTGACATCTAAATAACGATAATGAAAATAACTTTCTAATTGTGGCATATAATTAAATAAAAAACGGCGATCTTGTCCAATAGTATTCCCACAAATTGGCGAACAATTTTCAGGTACCCATTGTTTTAAAAAAGCTAAAGTTTGTGCTTCTGCGTCTTTTTCAGATAACTTGCTTTGTTTAACACGTTCAATTAGACCTGATTTGCCGTGTGTCTTTTGATTCCAATCATCCATAGCTTCTAATCTTTCATTCGATTGATGAATAGCTAAGACCGGACCTTCAGCAAGAATATTTAAGTGACTATCAGTTACAATAGTTGCGATTTCAATGATTCGATCATGTTTAGGATCAAGTCCTGTCATTTCAAGATCGATCCAAATTAGATTATTACAATCTAAATAGGGTTGCTTAGTCATAATGTTCAGTTTAATTTTCTTTTTGAGATTAAGTAGTGTAGCATATTGGGGCAACTGTTCTAATAAATATTCGTTAATCGTGGCTAAAAAACAATTATCGCAAAATCAGCAAAGGCGTGTTGCTGCTAAACATAAGCAGCGACTTGAAATTAATCCTGATGAAAATTTATCTAACTTTTCCACACAGAGAGAAGGTATGGTAATTAGTCGTTTTGGTAAATCTGCCGATGTTGAAGATAATCAAGGTCATATTTATCGTTGTAGTATTCGTCGAACTTTGCCTTCACTCGTGACAGGTGATAAAGTTATATGGCGAGAAAGTCTTGAAACCAATACCAATGGTATCATTGAAGCCGTTTATCCACGCTTGTCAGAACTCGTTAGACCGGATTTTTATGATGGTGTTAAACCCGTAGCTGCCAATGTTGATCAAATTATTATTATTTCTGCAGTTGTACCTGAATTATCATTAAATATCATTGATCGCTATTTAGTTGCATGTGAAGCGACGCAAATCAAACCTATCATTGTATTAAATAAAATTGATTTATTGGATGAACAAAAACGTATTAGTATCGAAAATTCATTATCGATTTATACAAAAATAGGCTATCAAGTATTAATGATTTCGTGTAATGAACCGAAAACTATTAAATCACTAGTTAATCTTCTACAAGATAAAACTTCTATTTTAGTTGGGCAATCAGGCGTAGGTAAATCGAGTATTATTAATTTGCTTTTACCTGAGCAAACACAATTAGCAATAACAGGCGATGTGTCGGAACTTTCAGGCCTTGGTCAACATACAACAACAGCAACTCGTTTATATCATTTACCGCAAGGTGGAAACATCATCGATTCACCTGGGATACGAGAATTTGGTTTATGGCATCTTGAACCCGATCAAATAATTAATGGCTTTATTGAATTTTCGGATTATTTAGGTGGTTGTCGATTTCGGGATTGTAATCATCTTGATAGTAAAGGATGTTTATTACAAGCAGCAATGCATGAAGGTAAAATTGCAACCTCAAGATTAGAAAATTTCCACCATATTTTGCAATCTATGCAAGATGTAAAATCCCGTACTAATAAAAGCTATAAATAATCAAGTTTAATATTAAATGAAAGATGCAAGTAAGATGTTTTAGAATCGCGTAAACGATATTCAGGATCAATCGTTTAACGATTGATCCTTAAAAGAAGTTTATTCAGGCTGTTTTCTTAATGCAAATCCAATACAAACAAATGCCCATCCCTGAAATATTAAATCAACACCTAAAAAGATGCCTAAGATCCAAATGCTACTAGCAGGCCAACTAAATAAAATAAAAATACCTAATAATAAAGTGACAATTCCTGAAACTAAAATCCAACCCCAATTCGGAAAATCGCAATTATTATAAGCTGCAAATAATTGTGTAATACCACTCATAATTAATAAGAAAGATAAGATAAGTGTTAATGCTGCGGAGAAATCAAGAGGTTGTACATAAGCGATAAAACCAGTAAGAATATATAAAATACCGACAAAAGCCCATAAAATTACGTGACCTGTTCCTTTAATATTAAAGGCATTAATTAATTGTGTTACACCTGCAATAATTAATAAAGCACCAATAACATAATCCGAGAAAATAGTCGCAAGAAATTGATAACTTAACGCTAAACACCCCAAAATAATCAAAATGATACCAACAACTATAAGCCAACTCGATTTTACTCGAGGTTTATTTAAATTTGGAAATTCAGTGATCATGAGATTCTCCTGTTTTATTATCTCGTGATTGACAAAATATCATGTAACTATGTGTTTTATCAACTGTTATTCGGTAAGACAAAAAATTTACAGAATTTAAATTTACAAATTTACAAATTTAGAAAAAGTAATGAAGTGTTTTTTTTGAACAGAAAAAGTTAGATTTGCAACCAAAAGGTAACAGGGCCATCATTAATTAATGAGACTTGCATATCAGCAGCAAATTGTCCTGTTGCGGTTGTGATTCTCGATTGACAATTTTTGACAAAAAATTGATATAACTCACAAGCCTCATTAGGTTTAGCTGCTTTACTAAAACTTGGACGCATCCCTTTTTGAGTATCGGCAACTAAGGTAAATTGAGAAACGACTAGTAGCTCTCCATTGGCTTGTTGAATATTTAAATTCATTTTGTTCTTATCATCGCTAAAAATACGATAATTAAGAATTTTATCGATAAGTTTTAGTGCTTTTTGCTCATTATCATCTTGTTCGACTCCCAAAAAGACCAATAATCCAGAATTAATTTTTCCAATTATCTTTTCATCAACAGTGACACTAGCGCGTTTAACGCGTTGAATTAAAGCTATCATTTTTTTGATGTTTATCCTAAATTAATCAACAGGAAGTGAATTTTTTAATAAGTTCTTTTTGTTATTATTAAATATTGCCAACGATGCTGCAAATTCGGCTCCAAATAAAATAATACACCACGAGACATAAATCCAAACTAATAAAATTGGAATTGACGATAACACTCCATAGATAAGCTGGTAAGTTGGGAATGAGGTAATATAAAATGCAAATGCACGTTTACCTAATTCAAATAGTACTGCAGCAACAATAGCGCCTATTATTGATTCTCTAAAAGGGACAGATTCAGTTGGTACAATAGAATAGAGTAACCAAAAACCAATTACGGATATTAAGAAAGGTAAAAAGCTCAGTAGCAATCCGCCAGCATTAACATGTGAAATCCATTTCAAAGAAAGAATATAAGAACTTACCATAATACTCGAACCTGCTAAAATCGGACCAAGTGTTAAAATTGTCCAATACATGGTTAAATTATACATTAGTGAACGTTTACGTTTTGTCTTCCAAATTAGATTTAATGCATTATTGATAGAATTAATTAATAGTAGAGACGTCACAATTATCCCAATAACACCAAAAACCGTCATTTTTTGGGTATTGCCAATAAATTGTTCTAGATATTGCGTTATTGTATCGCTAGCTGTTGGAACAAGGCTATCATAAATTAATTGTTTTAATGCATGGCTTGCATCGTGAAACATCGGAAAAGCAGATAAAAGTAAAAAAACGACGGTAATTAATGGGACAAGCGATAAAATTGTTGTATAAGCGAGTCCACCTGCAACAGTTAATAAATTATCATGGTTAATTTTATCCCATAAAATTTTAAGAAAATTTTTGATTTGATTTGTAAGTTTCATAAATATCACTTTGCAGCAACTAAGCAATTTGTAATGCCATTCTTTTTTAAAGAATTGACAGCAATGTCTGCATCATTTTTATTATTATAAGAGCCGGCTATGACACGATATAATTGACCTTCGTGAATAGAAGCGTTAATACCTTGCATAGCGAGTTTAGCCACTAGTGTATCAGCATTTGCTTTATTTTTAAACGCACCACATTGTAACACCCATTGATTTAGTGCAGATGAAGTAGGCGCAGTATTATTTATTTTGGAATTATTGTTGCCGATAGATTCCTTATTATCTGATTTTATTGTAGTTATATTACCAGCAAAACTATCAAGTATCTGTTGCTTTTCTTGCTCAATAGAAGAAGATGAGCGATCGGCAATTATCGTCGGAGATTCGAGCTCTTTAAGGTAAGTCCAACGTTCTTGCGGTTGTTCCGGCAGAGTCATTGCAGGCGGTTCGGTTGTTACCTTTGCTTTCGGTAGAGGTTTATTTGTATGATTATTTGTTGAAACAAAATATAAAATTGCAGAAAAAAGAATAATAAGGATGATGGAAATCACGATCATAAAATTTGGCAGAAAACGCGATTTATTTTTTTTTGATGGTTTTTTTCGTTTTACATAATCACGTTGTACCACAATCGACTCTCTAAAGTAGTTATATATATTAATTAAGAAATATTATACAAACAAAAAAAGTGGTTAACACCACTTTTTTAACTACAGAAACGAACAGAAAAAATTAAGCTAAAGCTTTGATCTGTTTGCTTAAATTTGCTTTATGACGAGCAGCTTTATTTTTGTGAATTAATCCACGCGCTGCTTGACGGTCAACGACAGTCTGCATATCTTTGAATGCTACTTCAGCTGCTTGTTTATCGCCAGCTGTAACAGCTGCGTAAACTTTCTTGATGTAAGTACGCATCATTGAACGGTTACTAGCATTGTGTTTACGGCGTTTTTCAGATTGAACCGCACGTTTTTTAGCTGATTTGATATTAGCCAAAGTCAACTCCCAAGTTAAATAGAAATTATATATTAATAAGGGGGCAGAATATGCCTTATTTTCTTTTAATTGTCAATGCGCGAGTATAAAAATATTTTAATATCAATATGTAAAAAAGATTGTTTTAAGTAAAGAATTTGCTTTTAAAGGAATTAACGAAAATATAAATTCTATGTTAGAATATTGCGCAATTATTTATTATTTTTAGTATTTTATTTTTTTTATTTTTAAGAGGAAGTCAAATGTCCATCATAAGAATGCAAGATCTCGATTTAAAAGGTAAACGTTTATTTATTCGTTCTGATCTTAATGTACCTGTTAAAGATGGTAAAGTTACCTCCGATGCACGTATAAGAGCTTCTTTACCTACTATTGAAGAAGCCATTAAAAAAGGTGCTAAAGTGATGGTAACATCACACATTGGCCGCCCAATTGAAGGTGAATACGATCCTAAATACTCATTACAACCCGTTGTTGATTATTTAAAAGAACATGTTTCTTTTCCGGTGCGTTTAGTAAAAGATTATCTTGACGGGGTTGAAGTTGCTGAAGGTGAACTTGTTGTTTTAGAAAATGTCCGTTTTAATAAAGGCGAAAGTAAAGATGATGAATCGCTTTCAAAGAAATATGCAGCGCTTTGTGATATTTATGTGATGGATGCATTCGGAACGGCGCATCGTGCTCAGGCTTCAACTCATGGTGTGGGTAAATATGCCCCTGTTGCTTGTGCAGGTCCTTTACTTGCTGCTGAACTTGATGCATTAGGTAAAGCACTTGATAATCCAGCTAGACCAATGGTTGCGATTGTTGCGGGTTCTAAAGTTTCTACAAAATTAACGGTTCTTGATTCTTTATCAAAAGTTGCTGATCAAATTATTGTCGGTGGTGGTATTGCTAATACCTTTATTGCTGCTGAAGGTTATAACGTTGGTAATTCTTTATACGAAGAAGATTTAATTCCTGAAGCGAAAAAATTGATGGCAAATTGTTCAATTCCAGTCCCAACAGATGTTCGTGTTGCAACAGAATTTAGTGAAACGGCACCCGCGACAGAAAAATCCGTAAAAGATGTACAAAATAATGAGCAAATTTTAGATTTAGGTGATGAATCAGCTCAAGTTTTAGCAAATATTATTAAAAATGCTAAAACTATTTTATGGAATGGTCCAGTTGGTGTTTTTGAATTTCCTAACTTTCGTCGTGGGACAGAAATTGTAGCTAAGGCTATTGCCGATAGTGATGGTTTCTCTATCGCTGGTGGTGGTGATACTTTAGCTGCTATTGATTTATTCGGTATTGAAGACAAGATATCTTATATTTCAACGGGTGGCGGTGCTTTCTTAGAATTTGTAGAAGGTAAAAAACTTCCTGCTGTTGCCATGTTAGAAGAAAGAGCAAAAGCGTAAATTTTAGTATAATTTTAAAGGATGAGTAATAACTCATCCTTTAATGTAAGGTTTAAAAATAAATTCGATTTTAAAAAATAAAATTAATAGGTAACAAAATGACTACAAAGATCTCTGATGTTGTAAAACCTGGTGTAATTACAGGGGATGATGTACAAAAAGTATTCCAAGTCGCTCGTGAAAATAACTTTGCTCTTCCAGCTGTAAACTGTGTTGATACTAACACTATTAATGCTGTCATTGAAACAGCAGCTAAAGTAGGCTCGGCAGTTATTGTTCAATTTTCTAATGGTGGTGCTCAATTTATTGCCGGTAAAGGTCTTAAACTCGAAGGTCAAGAAAGTGCAATTTTAGGTGCTATTTCGGGAGCAAAACACGTTCATTTAGTCGCTGAAAAATACGGTGTGCCGGTTATGCTTCATACTGATCACTGCGCAAAAAAATTATTACCATGGATTGATGGTTTATTAGATGCGGGTGAAACACATTTTGCTAAAACGGGTAAACCTTTATTTTCCTCTCATATGATCGATTTATCAGAAGAACCATTAAAAGAAAATATCGATATATGTTGTCAATATTTAGCGCGTATGTCTGCAATGAAAATGACATTAGAAATCGAATTAGGTTGTACGGGTGGTGAAGAAGATGGTGTTGATAACAGTCATATGGATAGCTCAGCACTTTATACTCAACCCGAAGATATCGCTTATGCTTATGAACGTTTAAGTGCTATTAGTCCACGATTTACAATTGCAGCATCATTTGGTAACGTTCATGGTGTTTATAAACCAGGTAATGTTAAATTAACGCCAAAAATTTTAGATAATTCCCAACGTTATGTATCTGAAAAATTCGATTTACCTGCTAAATCTTTAAATTTTGTCTTCCATGGCGGTTCAGGCTCTACTGAAGCAGAAATTAAAGAAGCAGTTAGTTATGGTGTCGTTAAAATGAATATTGATACAGATACTCAGTGGGCGAACTGGGATGGTATCTTAAAATATTACAAAGCAAATGAACCTTATTTACAATCTCAATTAGGCAACCCAGAAGGTCCTGATGCACCAAACAAAAAATACTATGATCCGCGTGTTTGGTTACGTAAAGGTCAAGAATCATTATCTGCTCGTTTAGAGCTTGCATTTAAAGAATTGAATGCTATTAATGTTTTATAATTTAAGATATTAATATTCATAAAAAAAGCAGAGTTTAACTCTGCTTTTTTTATGAATGCTTCTTTATAGTTATAATTTATGAAATTAATAAAATTTATTGTATATATAGCATCATCATTAAATTGAGACTAAGAATCTGTTTTGAAAAGAAGACAATTAATTTAAAAAATAAAATAGGGCTTGTAATTCTATTTTATTTATAGCATAATATCGCCCTCATTTAACTTAGGGGAGCTGCGGGTTAATACTTATTATTAATTTAGGCGTTCGTACCCGAGAAAAGGAAACTTACGATGGCAAAAAAAGTACAAGCCTATATCAAGTTGCAAGTTGCAGCTGGTGCGGCAAATCCTAGTCCACCAGTTGGTCCAGCACTTGGTCAACATGGTGTTAATATCATGGAATTCTGTAAAGCGTTCAATGCAAAAACTGAAGGTTTAGAAAAAGGTTTACCAACGCCAGTTGTTATTACCGTTTATGCAGACCGTTCATTTACCTTTGTTACTAAAACCCCTCCAGCAGCTGTGTTATTAAAGAAAGCAGCTAAAATTAAGTCTGGCTCAGGTGAACCTAACAAGAAAAAAGTTGGTAAAGTAACATCAGCGCAAATTCGTGAAATTGCAGAATTAAAAGCAGCTGATATGAATGGTGCAACCATTGAAAGTATGATGAGTTCTATTGAAGGAACTGCACGTTCAATGGGCTTGGAAGTGGAGGGTTAATTCATGGCGAAATTATCTAAAAAAGCTAAGCTTATCCGCGAAAAAGTGAATGCGACTAAACAATACGAAATCAATGAAGCCATTGCTTTATTAAAAGAATTAGCAACCGCTAAATTTACAGAAAGTGTTGATGTTGCTGTGAATTTAGGGATTGATCCTCGTAAATCAGATCAAAACGTACGTGGTGCAATAGTACTTCCAAATGGTACGGGTCGTACTGTACGTGTAGCTGTATTTACTCAAGGCGCTAATGCAGACGCTGCTAAAGAAGCCGGCGCTGAATTAGTAGGTATGGAAGATCTTGCAGAACAAATCAAAAAAGGCGAAATGAATTTTGATGTTGTTATCGCGTCTCCAGATGCAATGCGAGTTGTAGGTCAATTAGGTCAAATTTTAGGGCCACGTGGTTTAATGCCAAACCCTAAAGTTGGAACAGTGACGCCAAATGTTGCTGAAGCAGTTAAAAATGCTAAAGCAGGTCAAGTCCGTTACCGTAATGATAAAAATGGTATTATTCATACAACCATTGGTAAAGCGGATTTTGATGCAGATCAACTTAAAGCAAACCTTGAAGCATTACTTGTTGCATTAAAACGTGCAAAACCAGCTTCATCTAAAGGTATTTTCATTAAGAAAGTTAGCCTCTCTACTACAATGGGTGCAGGCGTTGCTATTGATCAAACATCATTGACAGCAACAATTTAATTGCATAATTGCAATTAAATAAACGAAATCGGTTGGTGTCTGACCTTTATCAGACCCCGTCCAAGACCGTAGGTGTAATTGTTGTTTGATTACTTAATCTTCCTACGTAGACGGTGACAGAACCTGATAGATATAATACAGGAACTCTGCTCATCGTGGTTGTGCTAACTATTATATTTATTATAGTTAGTTAAAATAAGTCTAGGCTTTGCCTAGTTTAATCCAGGAGCAATACCAATGGCACTAAATCTTCAAAATAAACAAGAAATTGTTGCTGAAGTTAATGAGATCGCCAAAGGTGCGCTTTCTGCAGTTATCGCGGATTCTCGTGGTGTAACTGTAGAAAAAATGACTGCATTACGTAAATCTGCTCGTGAAGCGGGTGTTTATATGCGTGTTGTTCGTAATACGCTATTACGCCGCAGCGTCGAGGGTACTCAATATGAGTGCTTAAAAGATATGTTTGTTGGTCCTACTCTTATTGCATTTTCTAATGAGCACCCAGGTGCTGCTGCGCGTATTTTTAAAGCGTTTGCAAAAGAAAATGATAAATTCGAGATTAAAGCCGCAGCCTTTGAAGGTGAGTTGATTACCGCATCGAACATTGATCGCTTAGCAACATTACCGACTTATGAAGAAGCATTAGCTCGCTTGATGTCGACCATGAAAGAAGCCGCAGCTGGCAAATTGGTTCGTACGCTTGCAGCAGTTCGTGATCAAAAAGAAGCCGCTTAACCTGCAGCTTGATTGTGAATTTTATTAATTAAAAAATTGTAAATTTGGGAATTAAATATTATGTCTATCACTAAAGAACAAATTTTAGATGCAGTTGCTGAAATGTCTGTAATGGACGTTGTTGAACTTGTATCAATGATGGAAGAAAAATTCGGTGTTTCTGCCGCTGCAGCAGTAGCTGTTGCCGCAGCAGGTCCAGCAGAAGCTGCTGAAGAAAAAACTGAATTTGATGTGATCTTAAAAGAAGTTGGTGCAAATAAAGTTGCTGTTATCAAAGCAGTACGTGGTGCAACTGGTTTAGGCTTAAAAGAAGCTAAAGATTTAGTTGAATCTGCTCCAGCAACTGTTAAAGAAGCAGCAAGCAAGGCTGATGCCGATGAGCTTAAAAAAGCGCTTGAAGAATCTGGTGCTGTTGTCGAACTTAAATAAGTTTTCGATAATTTCATAAATGGCTGGGGGTTTTTTACCTCCAGCCTTTTTGCGCTATAAAAAATCAAAGAGTTTTATTTTAAGACTATCAATATAAAGTATTCAAGAAATAGTATATTTATTAAGCCTAATCAATTGATATTTATAGATATTTTCGATGAGGTGTCAGGATTTATTATTAATAAAAGATTCCTGATGAATATTTAATCATGCTAATTAGCAGATAAGCAAGTTGAGGAACTAATGGTTTACTCTTATACCGAGAAAAAACGAATTCGTAAGAATTTTGGTAAGCGTCCACAAGTCTTGGATATACCGTATCTTCTTTCTATTCAACTTGATTCGTTCCAGAAATTTATTGAACAAGATCCAGAAGGTCAATATGGTCTTGAAGCTGCATTTCGTTCAATATTTCCGATAAAAAGTTATAGTGGTAATGCAGAATTACAATACGTCAGCTTTAAGATGGGCGAACCTGTATTTGATGTAACAGAATGTCAAATTAGAGGCATCACATACTCAGCGCCATTACGCGTGAAATTACGTTTAGTTATTTATGATAAAGATGCGCCAGAAGGTACAGTAAAAGACATCAAAGAACAAGATGTTTATATGGGTGAAATCCCGCTAATGACAGAAAATGGTACTTTTGTAATTAATGGAACTGAGCGTGTTATCGTCTCACAATTACATCGTAGCCCGGGTGTGTTCTTTGACAGTGATAAAGGTAAAACACATTCTTCTGGTAAAGTTTTATATAACGCTCGAATTATTCCTTATCGTGGCTCTTGGCTTGATTTTGAATTTGATCCAAAAGATAACCTTTTTGCTCGTATTGATCGTCGTCGTAAATTACCTGCAACTGTTATTTTACGTGCTTTAGGTTTTGAAACAGAAGAGATTTTAGATATTTTCTTTGAGAAAAATATTTTTGAAATCGGTAAATCGAAATTAAAAATGGATCTTGTTCCAGAACGTTTACGTGGCGAAACCGCCTTATTTGACATTGAAGCGAAAGGCAAAGTTTATGTTGAAAAAGGTCGTCGAATTACAGCAAGGCATATTCGTGAATTTGAAAAAGATAAAATTAGTAAAATCGATGTACCTGTAGAATATATCGTAAATAAAGTATTAGCTAAAAATTATGTCGATGAAAGTACCGGTGAAATTATTGCTGCGGCAAATACGCCAATTTCACTTGATTTATTAGTTGCGTTATCTAATGCCGGTTTTAAACGAATTGAAACCTTATTCACTAATGATTTAGATCATGGTTCATTTATTTCTGAAACGTTAAATGTTGATTCAACGCGCGATAGATTAGGGGCACTGGTTGAAATTTATCGTATGATGCGACCAGGTGAGCCACCAACAAAAGAAGCAGCTGAGGCATTATTTGATAATTTATTCTTCTCTGACGAACGTTATGATTTATCAGCAGTTGGACGAATGAAATTCAATCGTTCTTTAGGACGTGAAGATATCGAAGGTGAGAGTGTTCTTACTAAAAACGATATAGTTGAAGTCATGAAGAAATTAATTGCTATCCGTAATGGTCATGGTGATGTTGATGATATTGACCATTTAGGTAATCGTCGTATTCGTAGTGTTGGCGAAATGGCAGAAAACCAATTCCGTATTGGTTTAGTACGTGTTGAGCGTGCTGTAAAAGAGCGTTTATCTTTAGGTGATCTTGATTCGTTAATGCCACAAGATATGATTAATGCGAAACCAATTTCAGCAGCGATTCGTGAATTTTTTGGTTCAAGCCAATTATCACAATTTATGGATCAAAATAACCCATTATCTGAAATTACCCATAAACGTCGTATTTCAGCATTAGGGCCAGGTGGTTTAACGCGTGAACGTGCAGGATTTGAAGTTCGAGACGTACATCCAACGCATTATGGGCGAGTGTGTCCAATTGAAACACCTGAAGGACCGAACATTGGTTTGATTAACTCGTTAGCAGTTTATGCACGCACCAATGAATATGGTTTCCTTGAAACGCCATATCGACGAGTGATTGAAGGTGTTGTGACAGATGAAATTAATTATTTGTCTGCAATTGATGAAAGTGAGTTTGTTATTGCGCAGGCTAACTCAAATCTAGATGAAAATGGACATTTTAAAGAAGATTTAGTTACTTGTCGTTTAAATGGTGAATCAGGACTATATAGCCCTGATCAAGTCAATTATATGGACGTATCAACACAGCAAATCGTTTCGGTGGGTGCTTCATTAATTCCGTTCCTAGAACATGATGATGCGAACCGTGCATTGATGGGTGCAAACATGCAACGTCAAGCGGTGCCAACATTAAAAGCTGAAAAACCATTCGTTGGAACAGGTATGGAACGCGCTGTTGCGGTTGACTCAGGTGTAACTGCAGTTGCCCGTCGTGGTGGTGTTGTTCAGTATGTTGATGCTTCACGTATTGTAATTAATGTTAATCCTGATGAAATGTATGCGGGTGAAGCAGGCATTGATATTTATAATTTAACAAAATATACCCGTTCAAACCAAAATACTTGTATTAACCAAATACCATGTATTGAGTTGGGTGAAAAAGTAGAGCGTGGTGATGTGTTAGCGGATGGTCCATCTACCGATTTAGGTGAACTTGCTCTTGGGCAAAATATGCGAGTCGCATTTATGCCTTGGAATGGTTATAACTTTGAAGACTCCATTTTAGTTTCTGAAAAAGTCGTGCAAGATGATCGCTTTACATCAATCCACATTCAAGAATTATCATGTATTTCACGCGATACAAAATTAGGTGCCGAAGAAATTACAGCGGATATCCCTAATGTTGGTGAAGCAGCATTATCTAAACTTGATGAATCAGGTATTGTTTATATTGGTGCTGAAGTCAAAGGTGGCGATATCTTAGTTGGTAAAGTAACGCCAAAAGGCGAAACACAACTAACGCCAGAAGAAAAACTATTACGAGCTATTTTTGGTGAAAAAGCATCAGATGTTAAAGATACGTCTTTACGTGTACCAAATGGCGTATCAGGAACAGTAATTGATGTTCAAGTTTTCACACGTGATGGTGTTTTAAAAGACAAACGTGCACTTGAAATTGAAGAGATGCAACTTAAACAGGCTCGTAAAGATTTAACAGAAGAGTTAAAGATTTTAGAAGCTGCATTATTTGCACGTATTCGTGAAGTTTTAATTTCTGGTGGAATTACTGCCGAAAAATTAGATGCCTTATCTCGTGAAAAATGGTTAACCATTGGTTTAACTGACGAAGATAAACAAGCTCAGTTAGAACAGTTAGCTCAACAACATGATGAAATAAAAGCAGAGTTTAATAAAAAACTTGAAGCGAAACGCATGAAGATTACACAAGGTGATGATTTACAACCTGGTGTGCTGAAAATCGTTAAAGTTTATTTAGCTGTAAAACGCCAAATCCAGCCGGGTGATAAAATGGCAGGTCGTCATGGTAATAAAGGGGTTATTTCAAAAATCAATCCTATTGAAGATATGCCATATGATGAACAAGGTCGACCTGTCGATATCGTATTAAATCCATTAGGTGTTCCATCTCGTATGAACATTGGACAAATACTTGAAACTCATTTAGGTATGGCGGCAAAAGGTATTGGTATCAAGATTGATACGATGTTAAAAGAGCAACAAGAACTTGCAAAATTACGTGAATTTATTCAAAAAGCGTATGATCTTGGTTTAGGTGCAGCGCAAGAAGTGAATGTGGCTGAGTTTACCGATCAAGAAGTGAGAACACTTGCACAAAACTTACGTAACGGTATGCCGCTTGCAACACCTGTATTTGATGGTGCTAAAGAGCAAGAAATTAAAGCATTGCTTGAACTTGGTGATTTACCAACTTCTGGTCAAATTGTGCTTTATGATGGTCGTACGGGGGAAAAATTTGAACGCCCAGTTACTGTAGGTTATATGTATATGCTGAAATTGAATCACTTAGTTGATGATAAGATGCATGCTCGTTCTACAGGTTCATATAGTTTGGTTACACAACAACCATTGGGTGGTAAAGCTCAATTTGGTGGACAACGTTTCGGTGAGATGGAAGTTTGGGCGCTTGAAGCTTATGGTGCAGCCTATACTTTACAAGAAATGTTAACTGTGAAATCGGATGATGTGAATGGCCGTACAAAAATGTACAAAAACATTGTAGATGGTGATCATCGTATGGAACCTGCGATTCCAGAATCTTTCAACGTATTGTTAAAAGAAATTCGTTCGCTTGGTATTAATATCGAATTAGATGAAGAGTAATTAGATCGTTTTATTTAACAACTAATTAAAATGATTTCTATTTATACGGATAACTTATCAGAAATGATAAGTTATCCAATTGGTTTAACTCCATAGGAGCCAATTGTGAAAGACTTATTAAAGTTTCTTAAAGCACAAACAAAAACTGAAGATTTTGATGCTATCAAGATAGGACTTGCCTCTCCTGATATGATTCGTTCATGGTCTTTTGGTGAAGTTAAAAAACCAGAAACAATTAATTACCGTACATTTAAACCTGAACGTGACGGCTTATTTTGTGCGCGTATCTTTGGACCAGTAAAAGATTATGAATGTTTGTGTGGAAAATATAAACGTTTAAAACATCGTGGTGTGATCTGTGAAAAATGTGGTGTTGAAGTCACTCAAGCTAAAGTACGTCGCGAACGTATGGGACATATTGAGCTTGCATCACCAACAGCACATATCTGGTTTTTAAAATCATTACCATCTCGTATTGGTTTATTATTAGATATGCCTTTACGCGATATTGAACGTGTTCTTTATTTTGAATCTTTCATGGTGCTTGATGGTGGCATGACAAATTTAGAACGTGGACAAATTTTAACTGAAGAACAGTATTTAGATGCATTAGAAGAATTTGGTGATGAATTTGATGCACGCATGGGTGCTGAAGCAATTCAAGAATTACTTCGTAATATTGATATGCAAGCGGAATGTGAAACATTGCGTGACGAACTTGAAACAACAAATTCTGAAACTAAACGTAAAAAATTAACTAAACGTATTAAGATCATTGAAGCCTTTATTCAATCAGAAAATAAACCTGAATGGATGATCTTAAATGTATTACCTGTGTTACCACCGGATTTACGTCCATTAGTACCACTTGATGGTGGCCGTTTTGCAACATCTGATTTAAATGATTTATATCGACGTGTGATTAACCGTAATAACCGTTTAAAACGTTTATTAGATTTAGCGGCACCAGATATTATCGTACGTAATGAAAAACGTATGTTACAAGAGTCAGTTGATGCTTTATTAGATAATGGTCGTCGTGGTCGTGCAATTACAGGTTCAAATAAACGTCCATTAAAATCACTTGCTGATATGATTAAAGGTAAGCAAGGTCGTTTCCGTCAGAATCTATTAGGTAAACGCGTTGACTATTCTGGTCGTTCTGTTATTACCGTTGGTCCATACTTGCATTTACACCAATGTGGTTTACCGAAAAAGATGGCACTTGAGTTATTTAAACCATTTATTTATGGTAAATTAGAACGCCGTGGTTATGCCACAACCATTAAAGCAGCGAAAAAAATGGTTGAACGCGAAGATGCCATTGTTTGGGATATCTTAGATGAAGTTATCCGTGAGCATCCCGTGTTACTTAACCGTGCACCAACACTTCATAGACTAGGTATTCAAGCTTTTGAGCCTATTCTAATTGAAGGTAAAGCTATCCAATTACATCCATTAGTTTGTGCGGCATTTAATGCTGACTTCGATGGTGACCAAATGGCTGTGCACGTACCATTAACGCTTGAAGCGCAACTTGAAGCGCGTGCTTTAATGATGTCGACTAATAATATCCTTTCACCAGCAAGTGGTGAGCCTATTATTGTTCCGTCACAGGACGTGGTATTAGGTCTTTATTATATGACGCGCGATAAAATTAACGCTAAAGGCGAAGGCATGATTTTAACCGGTCCTAAAGAGGCAGAAAAACTGTATCGTTTAGGTCTTGTTGAATTACATGCACGTGTGAAAGTACGTATTACTGAAAGCCATCGTAATAACCTTGGTGAATGGGAAGAAACTACGTCAGTCGTTGATACGACGGTTGGACGCGCTATTTTATGGTTGATTATGCCGAAAGGTATGAATTTCTCGGTTATTAACCAGCCATTAGGTAAAAAAGCGATATCTAAAATTTTAAATATTTGTTATCGCCAATTAGGTATGAAAGATACCGTTATTTTAGCTGACCAAATTATGTACACCGGTTTTGCTTATGCAGCTCGTTCGGGTGTATCAGTTGGTATTGATGATATGGAAATCCCAGCTAAAAAGACACAAATTATTAATGATGCTGAAGCCGAAGTTGCTGAAATTCAGGAACAATTCCAATCTGGTTTAGTGACTGCGGGTGAACGTTATAACAAAGTTATCGATATTTGGGCCGCAGCCAATGAACGCGTTGCTAAAGCAATGATGGATAACCTATCTACCGAAACAGTAATTGATCGTGAAGGTAAAGAAGAAACTCAATCATCATTTAATAGCATTTATATGATGGCTGATTCTGGCGCACGTGGTTCAGCCGCACAGATTCGTCAGTTAGCCGGTATGCGTGGATTAATGGCAAAACCAGATGGTTCTATTATTGAAACACCAATTACGGCAAACTTCCGTGAAGGATTAAACGTACTTCAGTACTTTATTTCAACTCATGGTGCGCGTAAAGGTTTAGCCGATACCGCATTAAAAACAGCAAACTCAGGTTATTTAACACGTCGTTTAGTCGATGTGGCTCAAGATCTGGTTGTGGTTGAAGACGATTGTGGCACATTAGAAGGTGTTGTTATGACACCAGTTATTGAAGGCGGTGATGTTAAAGAACCACTTCGTGACCGTGTTCTTGGTCGTGTAACGGCTGAAGATGTATTAAAACCAGGATCTGCTGATGTGCTTATTCCTCGTAATACACTTTTAGATGAAAACTATTGTGATTTACTTGAAACTGAATCTGTTGATAGTGTCAAAGTACGTTCAGTTGTATCTTGTGATACTGATTTTGGTGTATGTGCAAAATGTTATGGTCGTGATTTAGCACGAGGTCACCTTGTTAATAAAGGTGAAGCTATCGGTGTTATTGCTGCGCAATCAATTGGTGAACCTGGTACACAGTTAACCATGCGTACGTTCCATATCGGTGGTGCGGCATCAAGAGCAGCAGCTGAATCAAGCATTCAAGTAAAAAATAAAGGTCAAATCAAATTAGCTAACGCGAAATTTGTTATTAATCCTGATAATAAATTGGTGATTACATCTCGTAATGCTGAGTTAACTATCATCGATGACTTTGGTCGAATGAAAGAAACTTATAAAGTTCCTTATGGCTCGATTTTAGCTAAAGGCGATAGCGCCAAGGTTGATGCTGGTGAAACTATTGCTAATTGGGATCCGCATACTATGCCAGTTATCTCAGAAGCGAAAGGTTTCATTCAATTTGTTGATATGATTGATGGTCAAACTATTACTCGTCAAACAGATGAATTAACAGGTTTATCATCTATCGTAGTGCTTGACGTTGCCGAACGTACTGGTGTTGGTAAAGATTTACGACCTGCAATTAAGATTGTTGATGCGAAAGGTCAAGATATTTATCTTGATGGAACAGAAATGTTGGCGCAGTACTTCTTACCAGGTAAAGCCCTTGTACAATTAGATGATGGCGCACAAATTAATACAGGTGATACGCTTGCTCGTATTCCTCAAGCATCTGTCGGTACCAAAGATATTACAGGTGGTTTACCACGAGTTGCTGATCTATTTGAAGCACGTAAACCTAAAGAGCCAGCGATACTTGCTGAAGTCGATGGTATTGTTTCGTTTGGTAAAGAAACCAAAGGTAAGCGTCGATTAATCATAACACCACTTGATGGTAGTGAACCTTACGAAGAGATGATTCCTAAATGGCGTCAACTTAATGTGTTTGAAGGTGAACAAGTTGGTCGTGGTGATGTGATTTCCGATGGCCCTGAATCTGCGCATGATATCTTACGTCTGCGTGGTGTGAATGCAGTAACACGTTATATAGTCAATGAAGTTCAAGAAGTTTATCGTTTGCAAGGTGTAAAAATCAATGATAAACATATTGAAGTCATTGTGCGTCAAATGTTACGTAAAGCAACTGTTATTCATCCTGGTGATTCTCGTTTACTTGAAGGTGAACAACTTGAAGTATCACGTTTGAAAATTATTAACCGTGAACTTGAAGCTCAAAACAAAGAGCCAATTGTTTATTTACACGATTTATTAGGTATTACTAAAGCATCTTTAACTACTGAGTCATTTATTTCTGCAGCATCGTTCCAAGAAACAACTCGCGTGTTAACAGAAGCTGCTGTTGCGGGTAAAAATGATGAATTACGTGGAC
The DNA here is from genome assembly GCF_058502635.1 of Gilliamella sp. ESL1225. Lineage (NCBI taxonomy): Bacteria > Pseudomonadati > Pseudomonadota > Gammaproteobacteria > Orbales > Orbaceae > Gilliamella > Gilliamella sp. ESL1225. The sequence continues at coordinate 382,469 of NZ_CP196358.1, forward strand.
TTAAAGAAAACGTTATTGTTGGTCGATTGATTCCAGCGGGTACGGGTTATGCTTATCATAAAGAACGTTTACGTAAACGTGCTTTAGCGGTAAATGAAGAAGTTGAAAGTACGACGATTTCTGCCGAAGAAGCAACAGCCAACTTAGCTGAATTACTTAATTCAACAGAAGAAAACTAATTTTCTTGTACTTTTAAAACCAATATTATAAAAAATTGGTTTATGAAAATAGCACGCTTGGCGTGCTATTTTTTTGTCTAAAATTTGTTAAATATTGAAGATCAAAAATAGATAAAATACTAAATTAAAATTAAATACGATAAATTATGTTAATAAGAAATAACAAGAGTTTAATAAAATGATGGTAAGTTGAAGAATTCTAATTTTTATTGGATTAATTCATAAAAATAATATTTGGCATGATTGAAACAAAAGAATGAATGCTATCCCTAAATTGGGATAGCACAAAGGTTTGGATAGAAGATAATTGTTAATTATCTTCTAAACTATAAGCAATAATGTAATCACCCATCTTAGTGCCGAAAGAGCCATGCCCACCGACAACTAATACTACATATTGTTTTCCATCTTTTCCTTTGTATGTCATTGGTGTTGCTTGACCACCGGCAGGTATTCGAGCATGCCAGATTTCTTTACCGTTTGTTATATCATAACCCCTTATATATTGATCTAATGTGGCACTCAAAAAAGTAACACCGCTAGCAGTTGTCATTGGGCCACCCATAGCAGGGACACCAACAGGGAAAGCTAATGGAATAATTGGCGTATTATCACGAGATGTACCATTTGGGTGTTTCCATTTAATGCTAAAACTTGTTAAATCAACACCTGCAACGTCACCCCATGATGGGGCTTGGCATGGGAATTTAACTAACGATAAAAATGGATGTAATACAACAGCGTAAGGTGCGCCTTTATTAGGTTGTAATCCCTCCCCTTCAGCAGCTTGTTTAAAGTCTTTGGTAATCTTTTGCTGAGGAATTAATTTTGAGACAAATGCCATATAATTAGGACTGGTAAATATAATTTGTCTTTGCGGATCAATTGCAATCCCACCCCAATTAAATACCCCTACATTACCGGGATAAATAAGACTACCTTGTAAAGATGGCGGGGTATATTGTCCTTCATAACGTAATGATCGAAATGCGATACGACAACTAAGTTGATCAAAAGGCGTTGCTCCCCACATTTGCTGCTCGGTTAATGATTTAGGAAGTAAATTTAATTGAGAGCGTGGTTGAGTTTTAGCAGACCAGTCTCCTTTTACCGCGCCTTGAGGAGCAGGAACTTCTTCTATCGGTACAATCGGTTGTCCAGTTATACGATTAAAGACATACAAGCTACCTTGTTTTGTTGGCTGAATAAGTGCGGGTACAATTTGCTCTTTGATATTTAAATCAATAAGAACAGGCTGGCTACCTACATCCATATCCCATAAATCATGGTGCGTTAATTGATAGTGCCAACGGACTTGACCTGTTGCAATATCTAAAGCAACAATACCTGAAGAATATTTTTCAGCACTCGGCGTACGATAAGCGCCATATTGGTCAGGAGTTTGATTGCCTAATGGCAAATAAACTAACCCATTTTGTTCATCAGCACTCATAATGCTCCAAACGTTTGCCGAATTCCGGACATAATGTTCATCGTCTTTAATTGGTGTTGTTGTATTTGGATTACCGCTATCCCAATTCCAAACAAGATGTCCATCATTAATATCATAAGCACGGATAACACCAGAAGGTTCACTTATTGATTCATCATCAGTAACATGACCGCCAACAATAATTAGATTTTTCGTGACTAACGCTGGAGAAGTAGAATAGTAACCGCCAGGTGTAAAGGAGCCTAAATTATGTTTTAAATCGATTTTACCTTGCCTTCCAAAATCTTGACATAATTCACCTGTATCAGCATTAAGCGCAATTAAATGAGCATCAGCAGTTGGTAAAAATATTCTCTTTGGACAGTTACTAGCCTTTACTTGTGTAGGAACTTTTGAAATAGGATCATCTTTTAAATATTTATCTGCATCGTAATATGAAATACCTCGACAAGTCATATGTGCCCATCCTTGAAAAGAGTCTGCACCTTCTAAATTTAAGGCCGGATTAAATTTCCAAATTGTTTTACCTGTTTCAGGCTCAAGCGCTAATACCCAACCATGTGCTGTGCAAGCATAAAGTTTATCATTAACTTTTAATGGCGTATTTTCATTAGTTAATTCAACAGGATCTGTCAGTGTCGGCATGTCACCTGTTTGTATGCGCCACGCTTCTTTTAGTTTAGATATATTTTGTGGAGTAATTTGATTGAGTGATGAATAATGAAGACCGGCATTAGTGCCACCATAAGCCGTCCATTCATCACCTGCTATTTGATCAGCATTAATATGGGTATTTAATTTATTATTAATGTCACCTGTAATTACACCTGGAGACATAAATAATGATGCTATGCCGACAAAAAAAGTAATTAAAACACTGATTAAAAGTAAAACTGAAGCAGAGAGATAATAAGCTTTATGTTGCGGTGTATCGTTATTTAATAAAGGTTTTCGAAACCAAGGTAATAATAATAAAATACCAATAACAAACCAAACCCATAAACGTGGAATAAGTTGCCATAAGTTTAAACCTACTTCGGTTAATGACCATATTGTTGTGGCAAAAAGGGCTATAGCAAAAAGTGTTAAGGCATGCATACTTCTTTTTATCAGGAAAATAGCCACAATAAAAATTGCAGCACCCATAATAAAATAATACCAAGATCCACCGAGTTTAATTAACCATGCTCCTTCTATTAATAACAAGAGACTTATAATAAATAAAACAATACTTGTAACTATCAACAGTTTATTACGTTTCATTGTTACCTCTCGATGCCTATATTATTGAATTATAAGAATAATATCATGGTTAAGATGGTGTGGATAATAACTTTTATTAAAAATTTTAACAGTTATTTATGCGAACTCAATAAAATTTAATGAGTTAAATTTATTGCAATTAAAGGTTATTTTTTCACTCTTCCCTTGTATAACACTTTTTTTCGGTTACAATTTATCAAAAAATTATTTGAGGTAAATTTATGTTTATTGCAATGAATCGTTTTAAGATTAAAAAAGGGAATGAAGATATATTTACTGAGATATGGCGAAATCGTGACAGTCATTTACATGAAATGCCTGGATTCATTCGTTTTTATTTACTTCAGGGAGACAGTCAAAACGATTACACGTTATTTTCTTCTTATACTGAATGGCAATCTAAAGCTGATTTTGATAATTGGCTTAAATCTAAACAATTTATCTCATCTCATGAGAAAAAAGATAATCATTCTTCAAGACAGGATATTTATGTTGAAGCTCCACAGGTAGAATGTTTTGATGTTGTCTTATAAACTTACAAAAATAGATCTTTTTTAGATAACTTATCAATTATTTTATCGTAAATAAATATTTCAATTGGGATTATACAGATAATTTTTAATAGGTTAATGAGAATTTTGATCAATTATATTATAATGATCCCATTGACGAATCTTTCATTTAAGGGTAATATGCGCGCCTTATGCAAAATAGATTGCCATTAACTATTGACCCGATTAAAGCGGCACAAAAAAGACTTGACTATGTTGGTTATTATCCAGCAAAAACGGTGACGAGGGTTGAAAACCCAAAAAGCGATATCGAATGTAGTTTATCTTTCTATTTTGATGAACAAAGACTTTGTGTACTCGAAATTGATGCCAACGTTGTGTTAGAGCAAATTTGTCAACGATGTTCTAAACCTTTTATTACACATGTTCATATTGCGAATAAATTTAGTCCTGTTAAGAGTGATGCTCAAGCAGAGACAATACCAGAACATTACGAGCCCGTTTTAACTAATGAGTTTGGTGAAGTGGATATATTAGCGTTAATTGAAGACGAAATTATTTTATCTTTACCTATTGTTCCGGTACATGATAGTAAACACTGCGAAGTGTCAGAAGCGGATATGGTATTTGGAGAAATTCCTATTGAGGATGAAAAACCGAATCCATTTGCAATTTTAGCTAGTTTAAAGAATAAGGAGTAAATCCATGGCTGTTCAACAGAATCGTAAAACTCGTTCAAAACGCGGTATGCGTCGTTCACATGATGCATTAACTGTTGCAAATATTTCAGTTGATGAATCTGGAAAAACCCATTTACGCCATCATGTAACCGCTGATGGTTACTATCGTGGGCGTAAAGTCATCACTAAATAATTAGATATCTCTTAGGTGACATTTTGGACGATCTAACGATTGCGTTAGATACGATGAGCGGGGACTTAGGTCCTCGTATTGTTATTCCTGCCGCAATACAGGCATTAGAGTATTATCAAAACCTTTCTTTGTTTCTGGTGGGCGATCCAACCGAAATTAATGTTCTTTTATCTAAAGAAAAGAAACAATTAGTGGATCAATATTTACAGGCTAATCGTTTAGTTATTGTTGAATCCTCGTCTATTATTACCCATAAAGTCAAACCAGCTTATGCTATTAGACATAGTGATGGATCATCAATGCGTGTTGCGCTTGAATTAGTTCGAGATAAAAAAGCTCAGGCCTGTGTAAGTGCCGGTAATACCGGAGCATTGTTAGGTTTATCGAAATTATTATTACATCCATTGCAAGGAATTTTACGCCCGGCACTAGTAACTGTTTTTCCTTCTTTATATCACACAAATACAATCATGTTAGATTTAGGCGCGAACACAAAATGTGATAGCAAAATGTTAAATCAATTTGCGGTTATGGGTGCAATTTTGGCAAAAACTATATTAAATATTAAGTTACCGCGTGTTGCTTTACTTAATATTGGTGAAGAAGAAATCAAAGGGTTTGATAATATCCGCGATGCAGCTGAAATGTTAAAAACGAATCCACAAATGAATTATATCGGTTTTATTGAAGGTAATGAATTATTGACGGGTAAATCTGATGTCATAGTTTGTGATGGTTTTACAGGAAATGTCGCCATTAAAACACTAGAAGGAATAATGAATGGTTTTATATCAACTTTTAAATTATTTCCTTCAAGTCAATCTTTTATCGTTAAATTATTTAACAAGTGGATCAAAAAAAAGGTATTAAAAAATTTTGGTTATTTAGAGCCTGAACGCTATAATGGGGCCTGTTTACTTGGGCTGCAAAGTATTGTTGTTAAAAGTCATGGTAGTGCTAATCAAAAATCATTTTTTACTGCAATTGAACGCGCCATTTTAGCCATACAAACAAATTTACCTGAGAAGATCTCAATAAGCCTTTCTTCAGTTCTACCTAAGAGTGAATAAATTGATGTATACAAAAATATTAGGCACAGGAAGTTATCTTCCAAAACAAATAAGAACAAATGCCGATCTTGAAAAAATGGTCGATACCAGTGATGAATGGATAACTACTCGAACTGGCATTAAAGAAAGACGAATTGCCGCTCCAGAAGAAACTGTCACAAGTATGGCGTATGAAGCCTCTAAAAATGCCATTGAGATGGCAAATATCGATAAAAATAATATTGGTATGATTATTGTAGCGACAGCTTCAGCTATAAATGCTTTTCCAAGTGCGGCAACAGAATTACAGGCAAAATTAGGCATTAATGATGTTATTGCTTTTGATGTTTCTGCTGCTTGTTCTGGATTCGTTTATGCTTTAGATATTGCCGATAAATATATTAAGAGTGGAGCTATAAAATATGCTTTAGTTGTTGGCTCAGATATGTTGACACGAGGTATTGATCCAACAGATCGTGGTACAGTGATTATTTTTGGTGATGGAGCTGGCGCAGTACTAGTTGGCGCATCAGATGAACCGGGTATTATTGCCTCTCATTTACATGCTGATGGTCGTTATGGTGAATTATTAAAATATCCAAATGTTGATAGACGTGATATGAATAATCCTGCTTATATGACCATGCAAGGTAATGAAGTATTTAAAGTTGCAGTTAAAGAATTATCAAATTTAGTTGATGAAATTTTTATTGAAAGTAATTTAGATAAGTCTGAACTTGATTGGTTGGTACCTCATCAAGCTAATTTAAGAATTATTTCAGCAACTGCAAAACGTTTAAATTTAGATATGGATAAAGTCATTGTTACCTTAGATAAACAAGGTAATACTTCGGCTGCCTCAGTGCCTTGTGCATTAGATATTGGTGTACGCGATGGTAGAATCAAACGGGGACAATTAATTTTATTAGAAGCGTTTGGTGGTGGTTTTGTTTGGGGCTCTGTATTAGTCAGATTCTAAAAATAATTTTTTAAAGATTTATGATTCAAGGATTTTAATAATGACCAAATTAGCAATGGTATTTCCTGGACAAGGATCTCAATCAGTGGGTATGTTAAAGGATCTTGCTGAGAATTTTGCAATAGTTAAAAGCACATTTGATGAAGCATCAGCTGTTCTTGGGTATGATTTGTGGACTCTTGTGCAAGAAGGGCCGGCTGATGAATTAAATAAAACATGGAATACACAACCTGCTTTATTGGCTGCGTCCGTTGCTATTTTCCGTGTCTGGAATGAAATAGGTGGGCGTCAGCCTGATTTGATGGCCGGTCATAGTTTAGGTGAATATTCTGCTTTAGTTTGTGCTGGTGTCATTGATTTCAAAGATGCTATTAAATTAGTTGAATTACGGGGACATTTAATGCAAGATGCCGTTCCCGCTGGAACAGGTGCTATGTATGCAATTATTGGTCTTAATAATGAATCTATTGATAATGCCTGTCAACAAGCTTCGCAAGGTCAAATAGTTTCTCCTGTTAATTTTAACTCTCCAGGGCAAGTGGTTATTGCGGGCAATAAAGAAGCCGTTGAACGCGCGGCAATTTTATGCAAAGAAATGGGGGCAAAAAGGGCATTACCACTTGCTGTAAGTGTCCCATCGCATTGTGCTTTAATGAAACCTGCGGCTGATAAATTAGCGATTGAGTTACAAAATATTACATTTAATCAGCCAAACGTTGCCGTTATTAACAATGTTGATGTAAAAATAGAATCAGAGGCTGAAAATATTAAGAAAGCTTTAATTGAACAACTTTATAGTCCTGTTCGTTGGACACAAACAATGGAATCAATGGCAAAACAAGGTGTGACAATTACTGTTGAAATGGGGCCTGGAAAAGTATTAACAGGTCTTGCAAAACGAATTATTGATTCATTAACAGCTAGCGCGGTTAATGATAAAGCATCATTAAATGCAACGTTAGAGATAACAAAATAACATAATAAGGTGAGAAAATGAATTTATCAGGAAAAATCGCTTTAGTAACAGGTGCCAGTCGTGGAATTGGTAAGGCTATTGCTGAGAAATTAGTAGCGTGTGGTGCAATTGTAATTGGTACTGCAACTACTGATAAAGGTGCTGAAGCAATTAGCCAATATTTAGGTTCACACGGTAAAGGCTATACATTAAATGTAAATGATGAAGCTTCTATTGAATCAGTAATAAATGCCGTTAAAAATGACTTTGGTGATATTGATATTCTTATTAATAATGCGGGTATTACACGTGATAATTTATTAATGCGCATGAAAGATGATGAATGGCAAGATATTTTAAACACCAATCTAACCTCGGTATATCGTCTTTCAAAAGCATTAATGCGTACCATGATGAAAAAACGGTTTGGTAGAATAATTACCATTGGATCTGTTGTTGGTACAATGGGTAATGCAGGACAAGCCAATTATGCTGCGGCTAAGGCTGGTTTAATTGGTTTTAGCAAATCATTAGCGCGTGAAATTGCGTCTCGAGGTATTACGGTCAATGTGGTTGCACCAGGATTTATTGAGACAGATATGACCGATGAATTAACTGATGAACAAAAAAAATTAACCTTAGCGCAAGTTCCTGCGGGTCGATTAGGTCAACCAACAGAAATTGCCAATGCTGTTGCCTTTTTAGCTTCTGATGAAGCTGCTTATATTACCGGCGAAACATTACATGTTAATGGCGGCATGTATATGGTGTAATTATCTACAATATAGTGTAGAATAACGCCATCTATCAAGATATTGAGTAAAAATTATACAATTGGGTTGAAAAATGATTTGCATCTTTTTCAACATTTTATAAACTTACATCCACCGTCAATTTTGACGATATTTATAGGAAAAAATAGAGTATGAGCATTATTGAAGAGCGAGTTAAGAAAATTATTGTTGAGCAACTAGGCGTGAAAGAAGAAGAAGTTAAAAATGAATCTTCTTTTGTTGAAGATCTTGGTGCAGACTCTCTTGATACAGTTGAATTAGTTATGGCTTTAGAAGAAGAATTTGATACAGAAATTCCTGATGAAGAAGCTGAAAAAATCACAACAGTACAATCAGCAATCGATTATATTACTGCAAATCAATAAGGTTAGCAGATTTTTTATAATAGGCGATCATATGATCGCCTAGTTTATTTTTACTGCTTTTATTTTATAAGCATGAATAAATTTTATAAAAATTAGACCATTAAATTGATGTTTTTTTGTATTATGTTTCAATCCTTTTCAGGAGGACAACGTGTCTAAACGCAGAGTTGTTATTACTGGAATGGGTATGATATCTCCAGTTGGCAATACAGTTGAATCCACATGGCAGGCATTATTAGCAGGTCAAAGTGGTGTTGAGCTCATTGAACACTTTGATACAACCCCATTCGCAACACGCTTCGCAGCCATGGTTAAAGGTTTTAATGGCGAAGATTATAATATTTCACGCAAAGAAGCCCGTAAAATGGATTATTTTATCCAATACGGTATTGCCGCTGGCATGCAAGCGATACAGGATTCTGGTATCGAAATTACTGACGAAAATGCAGAGCGCATCGGTTGTGCAATAGGTTCTGGTATTGGTGGACTTGGTTTAATTGAAGAAAATCATAGTGCATTAATCCATGGTGGACCACGTAAGATTAGTCCTTTCTTTGTTCCATCAACAATAGTCAATATGATAGCAGGCCATTTATCCATCATTTATGGATTAAAAGGGCCAAGTATTACTATTGCGACAGCTTGTTCATCTGGTGTTCATAACATTGGGCATGCTGCTAGAATGATAGCCTATGGTGATGCCGATGCGATGTTAGCTGGTGGTGGCGAAAAGGCAAGTACACCACTTGGTATTGGCGGTTTTGGTGCAGCAAGGGCTCTATCAACTAATAATGATAATCCAAAAGCGGCAAGTAGACCGTGGGATAAGGATCGCGATGGATTTGTTTTAGGTGATGGCGCTGGTATCATGTTCTTAGAAGAATATGAACATGCAAAAAAACGTGGTGCAAAAATTTACGCCGAAATTGTTGGTTTTGGCATGAGTGGTGATGCATATCATATGACTTCTCCACCAGCAGATGGTAGCGGGGCGGCTTTAGCGATGAAATGCGCAATTCGTGATGCAGGTATTACTACTGAACAAATAGGTTATATCAATGCCCATGGTACATCTACGCCTGCAGGGGATAGAGCTGAAACGCAAGCCGTAAAGAGTATTTTTAAAGAAAATGCTAATAAAGTGATGGTAAGTTCAACTAAATCTATGATAGGCCATTTACTTGGTGCTGCTGGCGCGGTTGAATCAATTTTTACAGTGCTTGCATTACGCGATCAGGCTATACCGCCTACAATTAATCTTGATAATCCTGATGAAGGATGTGATCTCGATTATGTACCTCATACTGCTCGTCAAGTTAAAAACTTAGAATATGCTTTATGTAATTCATTTGGGTTTGGCGGCACTAACGGTTCATTATTATTTAAGAAGTTATAATTTAATAATACATTATCAGTTAACTACCCGTTGTTATCATTAAATAATAACGGGTAATCATCTATTAACGATAACATATTGCTATATATCTTTTTTCATCGTAAGGATTTTTTAACTATTTGTTGAAATAAGAATATTCAAATAGCTTGTGTTATAATTTTGCCCATCTTTTTATCTTAAATTTTTGAGTGATTATGTCTGATCCTAAGTTTATTCATTTGCATTTGCATAGTGATTTTTCAATGATTGATGGTGTTGCCAAAGTCAATACCCTGGTTAAAGAATTTAATCGACTAGCTATGCCGGCTTTTGCGATAACTGATTTTACAAATTTATGTGGGCTTGTAAAATTTTATGGTTCAGCAATGGCTAATGGAATAAAACCAATTATAGGGGCTGATTTAAAGGTTCGAAGTTCAGATCTTTTCGATGATAACTATAATTTAACCATTTTAGCTGCCAATAATGAAGGTTATCAGAATTTAACCTTATTAATTTCGAGAGCTTATCAACGTGGTTATATTGGTAATTTTCCAATGATCGATCAAAAATGGCTTATTGAACATAAAAACGGAATTATTATTTTAGCAGGTAAAGAGAGTGATATTGGAGTTGGTATCATTCGTGATAATCAATTAGTCGTTAATAATGCTATCAATTTTTATAAAGAGAATTTTCCAAATCATTTTTATTTAGAATTAGTACGAACTGCTCGAACGAATGAAGAGCTTTTTATTCAAAGTGCGATAAATTTAGCTGAAAAATATGATTTACCTGTTGTTGCAACTAATGATGTCCGCTTTTTAAAAGCATCTGATTTTGACGCACACGAAGTACGAGTCGCCATCCATGATGGTAACACCCTAGATGATCCAAATCGTCCTAAAAATTATTCTGCGCAGCAATATCTCCGTTCTGAACAAGAAATGTGTGAATTATTTTCAGACATTCCTGAAGCGTTAGAAAACAGTGTTGAAATAGCAAAACGTTGTAATGTGACTATACGTTTAGGGGAATATTTTTTACCGAAATTTCCAACAGGTAATTTAACGACTGAAGATTTTCTCGTTTATAAAGCTAAAGCAGGACTTGAAGAAAGACTGGCTTTTTTATTTCCAGAGTCAGAAATTAGACAACAAAAACGACATGAATATGATGAACGTTTAGACATTGAATTAAATGTTATCAATCAAATGGGATTTCCTGGTTATTTTTTAATTGTGATGGAATTTATTCAGTGGTCAAAAGAAAATGATATTCCTGTTGGACCAGGTCGAGGATCTGGGGCAGGTTCGCTAGTTGCCTATGCATTAAAAATTACAGATTTAGATCCACTTGCATTTGATTTACTCTTTGAACGATTTCTTAATCCAGAACGTGTTTCTATGCCAGATTTTGATGTCGATTTCTGTATGGAAAAACGCGATCTGGTTATTGACCATGTCGCTGAAATGTATGGACGAGAGGCAGTTTCACAAATTATTACTTTTGGTACGATGGCAGCGAAAGCTGTTATTCGAGATGTAGGACGGGTTTTAGGTCACCCTTATGGATTTGTTGATCGCATTGCTAAATTAATTCCTTTTGATATAGGTATGACGCTTGATAAAGCATTTGAAATGGAGCCTCAATTACCTGAGTTATATAAAAATAATGAAGAAGTTAAATCGTTAATTGATATTGCAAGGCAATTAGAAGGCGTCACTCGAAATGCAGGAAAACATGCGGGTGGTGTCGTTATCTCACCAACAAAAATAACAGATTTTTCTCCCATATATTGTGATTCAGAAGGTAATTTTCCAGTAACTCAGTTTGATAAAAATGATGTTGAATATGCAGGTTTAGTTAAATTCGATTTCTTGGGATTAAGAACACTAACAATTATCGATTGGGCGATGAAAATGATAAATCAACGCCGAAGCAATGAAGGACTAGAATTGTTAGATATCAATCATATCCCATTGGATGATAAAGAATCTTTTGCTTTATTATTAAAGGCGGAAACAACAGCGGTTTTCCAATTAGAATCTCGAGGAATGAAAGATCTTATTCGTCGTCTTAAACCTGACTGTTTTGAAGATATGATTGCCCTAGTTGCGTTATTTCGACCAGGACCTTTACAATCCGGAATGGTCGATAATTTTATTGATAGAAAACACGGAAATGAAGAAGTTTCCTATCCAGACATTCGTTATCAACATGAATCATTAAAACCCATTTTAGAGCCCACTTATGGCATTATTTTGTATCAAGAACAAGTGATGCAAATTGCACAAACTTTAGCCGGTTATACTTTAGGTGGCGCTGATTTATTAAGACGCGCTATGGGTAAGAAAAAACCTGAAGAAATGGCAAAACAGCGTTCTGTTTTTAGAGAAGGGGCAGAAAAGCTAGGTATTCAAGCAGAATTATCGATGCCTATTTTTGATTTAGTGGAAAAATTTGCTGGTTATGGATTTAATAAATCACATTCAGCTGCTTATGCGCTTGTTTCTTATCAAACACTTTGGTTAAAAACGCATTATCCTGCTGAATTCATGGCAGCAGTAATGACCTCTGATATGGATAATACCGATAAAATAGTCAGTTTGGTTGATGAATGTTTTCGTATGGGTTTAACGATTAACCCTCCAGATATAAATAGTGGTTTATATCATTTTCATGTTAATGATAAAGGCGAAATCGTTTATGGGATTGGCGCGATAAAAGGCGTCGGCGAAGGACCTATTGAAGCGATTGTCGAAGCAAGAAACGGGGGGGGGTATTTCAAAAATATCTTTGAATTATGTGCTCGTACGGATATGAAAAAATTAAATCGTCGCATGTTAGAAAAATTAACGATGGCGGGCGCTTTTGATAAACTTGGACCACATCGAGCTGCTATTCTAAATAGTATAAATGATGCTATGCAAGCTGCTGAGCAGCATGCAAAGGATGTTAATCTTGGGCAAGAAGATATGTTTGGTGTATTAGCACAAGCGCCAGAACAAGTTGAACATGCGTATGCAGCTGTTCCAGAATTACCCGAACAAGTTATTCTAGATGGAGAAAGAGAAGCGTTAGGATTATATTTAAGTGGTCATCCAGTATCGCAATATTTAAAAGAATTAAATCGTTACTCAGGTGGCTTACGTATTTCTGAAGCTACAGCGACTGGTTGGGGAAAAATGGCAACGTTTGCTGGTATTATTAGTGAGGCGAAAATTAAACTCACTAAAAAAGGTAATAAAATTGGTTTATTTACTCTCGATGATCGCTCTGGACGTATTGAAGGAATATTGTTTGGTGATTTATTAGATAAATTTGGACATTTATTAGTAAAAGATAAAATTGTTATTGTCACAGGACAAGTTAGTCCCGATGATTTTAATGGTGGTTTTAAAATATCAGCTCGTGACATCATTGATTTAAAGGATGCACGTAGTAAATATATTAAAGGTATTTCTATATCGTTAAAAGAAAATGAAACTAATCTTATTATGTTAAAAAAACTTCAGAAAATTATTGAACCTTATCAACATGGCTCGGTACCTGTTCATCTTTATTACCATCGAGAAAATGCAGTTGTTAAGATAATATTTGGTACGAGGTGGCGGATCATACCTGACGATAATCTTATTATTGATATAAAAACATTACTCGGCAATGATAGAATTGAATTTGAATTCGATTAGTTTATTAAATGTTGATGACTTCAATTAGCATTACATAGTAGAATTGTGGCAATTTTTTCTTGAATTTAACGAGTGATATTGAAATAAAGATTCATCTGATATTAATTTTAGTAAAAAAATATTTATAGAAAATCAAAAACTTTAAAGTCAAATAGATGAAGAATAATATTCATCATTTGATAAATGAAACTTAATACATCTTTAAGCATTAACGTTTTTAGAAAAGTATTTTAAGAAATACAAAATAAAAGAAGAGGCAATCATAATCGTTATGAACAATTTTTTGGAATTTGAAAAGCCGATTGCGGAATTAGAAGCAAAAATTAATTCCTTAAAGAATATGGATTCTCAAGAAGTTAAATTAGATATTAATCTTGATGATGAAATTAAACAGCTTAATCGTAAAAGCCGAGAATTAACTAAAAAAATTTTTGCAAATTTAACTCCTTGGAACATTGCGCAATTAGCCCGTCATCCAAATCGACCTTATACTCTGGATTATATCAATGAAATTTTTACTGACTTTAATGAACTTGCTGGCGATAGAGCTTATGCAGATGATAAAGCAATTATTGGTGGTATAGCTCGATTAGATGGTCGACCTGTCATGGTAATCGGTCATCAAAAAGGTCGTGAAACGAAGCAGAAAATATATCGTAATTTTGGTATGCCAGCTCCAGAAGGGTATCGTAAAGCCTTACGTTTGATGCAGCTTGCGGAACGTTTTAATTTGCCGATTATAACTTTTATTGATACGCCTGGTGCTTATCCTGGAATTGGTGCTGAAGAACGAGGACAAGCTGAAGCAATAGCACGTAATTTACGTGAAATGTCACGTTTAAAAGTACCGACAATCTGTACAGTTATTGGTGAAGGTGGATCGGGCGGAGCATTAGCAATCGGTGTTTCTGATAAAGTGAATATGTTCCAATACAGTACTTATTCTGTTATTTCACCTGAAGGGTGTGCATCTATTTTATGGAAAAGTGCTGATAAAGCACCAGTAGCAGCTGAAGCTATGAATATGACTGCTGATAAATTATTGAAATTAAAGCTTATTGATTCAGTGATACCTGAACCTTTGGGTGGCGCACATCGTGATTACGAAGCTGTTTCTGCATCTCTTAAAAAACAACTTCTTAAGGATCTTAATGAACTGGAAGAATTAGATTCTTCAGCGCTATTAAATAGACGATTTGAGCGGTTAATGAATTACGGATATGTTCGTTAAATTAATATTGGAGTTCTGATGAGTAAAGCTAAAGGTTTACAGAGAATCATTAATGCAGTGAAATATTCAATTCAAGGATTTAAATCTGCTATTAAAAATGAGATTGCATTTCGTCAAGAATTGATAATATTGATATGTGCGTGTGTTATTGTTTTCTGCATTAATTTTACGATTTATGAACGTATTTTATTAATTGGATCTATTGGTGTAGTAATGATAGTGGAGTTACTAAATAGTGCCATTGAATGTGTAGTCGATCGTATTAGTGATGAAAGGCATGAATTATCTGGACGCGCTAAAGACTATGGATCGGCGGCGGTATTTTTATCTCTTTTATTAACATTAGTATTGTGGATTTATATTTTTGCTTGTCATTTTTTCTCTAAATAAAATAAAAGGCGGATGTATTCATTCGCCTTTTACCTTTTTATATAGCTTATTCTGATGCTAATTGTTTAATTATAAAATTACCTGTTTTATTAGTATCTAAAATATCGTGTATCCATGGCATAACTGTTTGCATTTGCGCTTCTAATTTCCAAGGCGGATTAATTACAATCATACCTGAAGCTGTCATCCCTTTTTGATTATTGTCAGGTTTCAGTGCTAATTCATATTGTGAAATTCGTTTTATACCTAAATTAACAATATTATCGATTAATCGCTGTGTTTGAGTGCGTGAAACAACAGGATACCAAATCAAATATATTCCTGTTGCAAAACGTTTATAAGCTTCAGCTATAGCAAGAGGAATTTTTTGATAATCCTCTTTTATTTCGTAAGAGGGATCGATGAGAATCACACCGCGTCTACTTTCTGGTGGTAATTTAGATTTTAATTGTGCAAAGCCATCTTCCCTTAATACTTTGGTGCGTTTATCTTTGCTAAATTCTTGTCTTAATAATGGATAATCGGTTGAATGAAGTTCAGTTAGATTTATTTTATCTTGTGGCCTAAGCATTTGTTTGGCGATTAATGGTGAACCAGGATAATATTTAATTGTATCAAATGGATTATATCGTTTTATAACTGATATATAGGGATCTAAAATTTTCGGGTATTGTTTTTGTTGCCAAATTAAATTAATACCTGATAAATATTCTCCGGTTTTTTCGGCATGTTCACCCATTAATAAATACCGACCAGCGCCCGAATGAGTATCTAAATATAAAAAAGATTTATCTTTTTCTTTAAGGGATTCAATGCAAAGCGATAAAACGATATGTTTTAATACATCTGCGTGATTACCTGCATGATAACTGTGACGATAGCTTAACATTAATTATGTAACCTTCTTTGTTCGTTTCGCTGCATATAACAAGTTACTAAAGCAATGCTAAAAATGCACGGAAACTCCATTAATTCTTCAATAATATCTTGATGTGATTTTGTTGAAACTAAAATCTCATATCCCCACCTTTTATGCTCTGCAACATCCGCGAGACCAAAAAAAACAAAAGCAAACATGACATGCCAAAATGGGATCCTTCCATTTTTTAAATATTTTAGTATACCTTGCCGAATACTAGGAAATAAAAAACCTAAAAATGGCGGGGAGATAATAATTGTGGCGATTATTTTATAATAAAATCGAGGGACATCTGGAAAAAAGTCTCGTCCCCAGCTTATCCCTCTTCCTAAAAGCATAATCCACCAAAAAATGGTCCAAATCCAAAATTTATAAAGAATAGGATCTTGTTTAACTTTTTTCGCATAACAATAGGTATAAAAACACATACATAACAAAAATAAGGATTGTAAATGTTCGATTATAGTAACGGTTAAACCTTGATAAAGGGGAAATAAATAATTGCCCCCAAAATAAAAAAATATTGCTAATAAAATAAGTAATATAGAACTTTTATAAAAATGGAAGTCGAAATTAGGCATTCTACTATCTTAATATGATTGTTTACGCCTAAGTAGTGTACCACATTTAGTACATAAATATTGTTGCCGATTATGAAGAATTTTATTATGTCTAATTTTACTTAATTGATGCTGTTGGCATTGACAATAGTATATAAACTCATTGCGCGTAATAGCAAAATTGTGAGTCCTTTTTGGTAAAACTTGAAAGATATTAAGCATAATATGTTGCCATTCTTTACCATGAGGTTTTACGCGCCCAAAATAATTAAAAGTAATCAAATGTGCTAGTTCATGAGGCACAACTTCGTCAATAAAAATTTGACCATTCTCAAGCAATAAAGTGGAATTTAATTGAATTTCCCAGCGAGTCAAAAAAGCACTTCCGGCTATAGTACCTTTATTTCGATAAATAATAACAGGTTCGTTAAATTGTGTTTTTAGTAAACGATTAGCTTGCATTAAGTGTTTTCTTAAGCAAGCTAATACTTTTTCATGTAAAGAAGAAGGGATTGATTTATAGACCTGCGGCATCGCGTAAAAGATCTGCTTTATCAGTTTTTTCCCATGGGAAAATATCGCGACCAAAATGACCATAAGTTGCTGTTTGCTGATAAATCGGTTGAATAAGATTAAGCATATTGATTAATCCATATGGTCTTAAATCAAAAAATTCTTTAATCAATGCTATAATTTTATCTAGTGAAACCTTCTCTGTGCCAAAAGTATTAACATATATAGAAGTTGGATCGGCGACCCCAATAGCATAAGAGATCTGAATCTCACATCTATCTGCTAATCCTGCTGCAACAATATTTTTCGCAACATATCTTGCTGCATAAGCTGCTGAACGGTCTACTTTAGAGGGATCTTTACCAGAAAATGCGCCACCACCATGATGAGCCGCTCCACCATACGTATCAACAATGATTTTACGACCCGTTAAACCACAATCTCCCATTGGGCCACCAATTACAAAAAGCCCCGTTGGATTAATAAAATATTTGGTTCTTTCGGTTAACCACTGAGTAGGAATGATCGGTTTAATTATTTCTTCCATAACGGCTTCATGTAATGCTTTCTGATCAATGTCTTCGGAATGTTGTGTTGATAAAACTATAGCATCAACCCCTTTAATTTCATTATTCTCATAAATTAAGGTAACTTGACTTTTGGCATCAGGTCTTAACCAAGGCAAAGTACCATTTTTACGAACTTCGGCCTGCCGACGCATTAAATCATGCGCATAACTAATTGCAGCAGGCATTAGGTTCGGCATTTCATTGGTTGCATAACCGAACATAATTCCCTGATCTCCGGCACCTTGTGCTAAAGGATCTTGCCTATCAACACCTTGACTAATATTGGGAGATTGTTTACCAATCACATTAAGCACTGCACATGAATTAGCATCAAATCCCATATCTGAGCTAGTATAACCAATATCACGGATAACTTTACGTGTTAATTCTTCAATATCAACCCAAGCAGAAGACGTAATTTCCCCACCAACCAGTGCCATACCAGTTTTTACATAAGTCTCACAAGCAACACGTGCTTTTGGGTCTTGTTCTAATATGGCATCAAGTACAGCATCTGAAATTTGATCGGCAATTTTATCGGGATGGCCTTCTGAAACGGATTCTGAAGTAAATAAAAATTCTGACATGATATACCTTCTTAGTAGTAATGAAACTTAGTAATAAAGAAACCTTTATAGTAATAAAATTTTAGCAGTTTTACCATCTAGACGGCTAGTTTAATAATTTAAAAACTAAAAATCTAGTTTTAGTTTAAATAAAAAAGATAAAAATAATAAAGTTAAAAATACTTGCATAAATTATTATTCGATTTAGGATAGTTAACGATTTTTAACAATTTATCAGATAATTTTTATTTGATATTTAATCTGCTAATAAAACTAATATGTCAACTGCAAGTGATACTCCATCTATTTTAATTTTTGATTCAGGTATTGGAGGCTTATCTATTTATGAGGAAATACAAAAAAAGATACCTAACCTTCATTATCTTTATGCTTTTGACAATGAAATGTTTCCTTATGGTGATAAAGAGGCTGATTGGCTAATTAACAGGGTTAACAAAGTTATCGATAAGATCGCGCAGCAATATAATATAAGTTTAGCGGTTATTGCCTGTAATACAGCAAGTACTATTTGTTTACCTAGTTTACGTGCTAAATTTACTTTTCCTATTGTTGGTGTTGTACCTGCGATAAAACCTGCCAGTCAAATCTCGCAAAATAAATGTATTGGTCTTCTAGCAACTAAAGCAACAATTAAAAGGGCATATACTGCGAATTTAATTGAAAGATTTGCAAGTGATTGCGAAGTAAAACTATTAGGTATTTCCGAATTGGCATTAATCGCAGAAAAGAAACTTCAGGGCGAAATAATTGATATTCAAAATTTAAAACTTTTATTAGAGCCATGGCTCTGTTTTCCAAATCAAATTGATACAATAGTATTAGGTTGTACACATTATCCTTTTTTGAAAGAAGAGTTAAAAATTTTATTTCCGAATGTAACATTCATTGATTCAGGAATGGCAATAGCAGAGCGTGTATATAATGTACTTCGGGAATCAGATAATTTAAATGAAATAGCACAATTTAAAAAACCCAATATAGTTCTAAGTACACTAAATGATCGTTATGTAGAAAATTTAATCCCTAAATTAGAAAAATTAAATCTTATGGAATATCAATTAGTTAAGGTGTCTAAGTGATTAAAGTGCGTGCAACTGAAAAATAAATCAAGAAATAGGGTTGAAAAAAAAGGAGAATTGCCTATAATGCGCACCACTGACAACGCAGTGGAGAATGAGAGCCGGCGGAGTGAGTAGGAAGCTGAAAAATAATTAAAAAAATTATTTGACAGATTAAGAAAGGTAGCGTAGTATACGCAGCCCTTGAGACAGAAAAGCGAAAAGCGAAAGGCAAAGCTGTCAGCTCTTTAAAAATTAAGAAACAGACAATCTGTGTGGGCACTTGTAAGGCAGAAGAATAAAGCCGAGAGGCGAGAATTAAGAAGTCTTAATAAGTGAACTCGAGATTCATTTGACGAAAGTTGAAGAAAGAAGCGGAGACAGTTATTGAGCATCAAACTTTAAATTGAAGAGTTTGATCATGGCTCAGATTGAACGCTGGCGGCAGGCTTAACACATGCAAGTCGAACGGTAACAGTGTAGAGCTTGCTTTACAGCTGACGAGTGGCGGACGGGTGAGTAATGTATGGGAATTTGCCGAATGGAGGGGGACAACAGTTGGAAACGACTGCTAATACCGCATAAAGTTGAGAGACCAAAGGGTGGGATCGCAAGACCACTCGCCATTTGATGAGCCCATATGGGATTAGCTAGTTGGTAGGGTAAAGGCTTACCAAGGCGACGATCTCTAGCTGGTCTGAGAGGATGACCAGCCACACTGGAACTGAGACACGGTCCAGACTCCTACGGGAGGCAGCAGTGGGGAATATTGCACAATGGGGGGAACCCTGATGCAGCCATGCCGCGTGTGTGAAGAAGGCCTTCGGGTTGTAAAGCACTTTCGGTGAGGAGGAAGTAATTACATGAATAGTGTAAATTATTGACGTTACTCACAGAAGAAGCACCGGCTAACTCCGTGCCAGCAGCCGCGGTAATACGGAGGGTGCGAGCGTTAATCGGAATGACTGGGCGTAAAGGGCATGTAGGCGGATAATTAAGTTAGGTGTGAAAGCCCTGGGCTCAACCTAGGAATAGCATTTAAAACTGGTTAACTAGAGTATTGTAGAGGAAGGTAGAATTCCACGTGTAGCGGTGAAATGCGTAGAGATGTGGAGGAATACCGGTGGCGAAGGCGGCCTTCTGGACAGATACTGACGCTGAGATGCGAAAGCGTGGGGAGCAAACAGGATTAGATACCCTGGTAGTCCACGCTGTAAACGATGTCGATTTGGAGTTTGTTGCCTAGAGTGATGGGCTCCGAAGCTAACGCGATAAATCGACCGCCTGGGGAGTACGGCCGCAAGGTTAAAACTCAAATGAATTGACGGGGGCCCGCACAAGCGGTGGAGCATGTGGTTTAATTCGATGCAACGCGAAGAACCTTACCTGGTCTTGACATCCACAGAATCTTGCAGAGATGTGAGAGTGCCTTCGGGAACTGTGAGACAGGTGCTGCATGGCTGTCGTCAGCTCGTGTTGTGAAATGTTGGGTTAAGTCCCGCAACGAGCGCAACCCTTATCCTTTGTTGCCAGCACGTAGAGGTGGGAACTCAAAGGAGACTGCCGTTGATAAAGCGGAGGAAGGTGGGGACGACGTCAAGTCATCATGGCCCTTACGACCAGGGCTACACACGTGCTACAATGGCGTATACAAAGGGAAGCGACCTCGCGAGAGCAAGCGGACCTCATAAAGTACGTCTAAGTCCGGATTGGAGTCTGCAACTCGACTCCATGAAGTCGGAATCGCTAGTAATCGTGAATCAGAATGTCACGGTGAATACGTTCCCGGGCCTTGTACACACCGCCCGTCACACCATGGGAGTGGGTTGCACCAGAAGTAGATAGCTTAACCTTCGGGAGGGCGTTTACCACGGTGTGATTCATGACTGGGGTGAAGTCGTAACAAGGTAACCGTAGGGGAACCTGCGGTTGGATCACCTCCTTACGAAGACCTTGCAAGTGTTCACACAGATTGTTTGTTGAAGAAGAAGCACACTTTATTGGGTCTGTAGCTCAGGTGGTTAGAGCGCACCCCTGATAAGGGTGAGGTCGGTGGTTCAAGTCCACTCAGACCCACCATAATCACTTATGGTGAACATCAGTAAAGTGAGTATGGGGCTATAGCTCAGCTGGGAGAGCGCCTGCCTTGCACGCAGGAGGCCAGCGGTTCGATCCCGCTTAGCTCCACCATTGAATGCTTCTTTGAATATTATCTGAGTATTAATGTCTATATGGTATAGGGGTTAATAGTGAGATAAAGCTCTTTAAAAATTAGGAACAAGCTGAAAGAAACGAGTTCTCGGCTTATGATATGTTAGGTGAGAGCCTAAAGTATGATAAGAAGAGAAGAAAGCGTAACTGAGACAACTGCGAGTTGTAAGGTTAAGAAATTAAGCGTACACGGTGGATGCCTAGGCAATCAGAGGCGAAGAAGGACGTGTTAATCTGCGAAAAGCGACGGTGAGCTGATAAAGTGCGTTGAGCCGTCGATGTCCGAATGGGGAAACCCAATGTAGGAGACTACATTATTGTCTAATGAATAAATAGTTAGACAAGGCGAACCGGGAGAACTGAAACATCTAAGTACCCCGAGGAAAAGAAATCAACCGAGATCCCCCGAGTAGCGGCGAGCGAAAGGGGGTCAGCCCAAAGCGGGTAGCTTAAGGTATTAGTGGAAGCGTCTGGAAAGTCGCACGAAAGAGGGTGAAAGTCCCGTACACGAAAGTACTTTAAGTGGAAGCTTGAAGAGTAGAGCGGGACACGAGAAATCCTGTTTGAAGAAGGGGGGACCATCCTCCAAGGCTAAATACTCCTGATTGACCGATAGTGAACCAGTACCGTGAGGGAAAGGCGAAAAGAACCCCGGGAGGGGAGTGAAATAGACCCTGAAACCGTGTACGTACAATCAGTGGGAGCATAATTAAGGTTATGTGACTGCGTACCTTTTGTATAATGGGTCAGCGACTTATATTCTGTAGCAAGGTTAACCGAATAGGGGAGCCGAAGGGAAACCGAGTATTAACTGTGCGAATAGTTGCAGGGTATAGACCCGAAACCCGGTGATCTAGCCATGGGCAGGTTGAAGGTTGGTTAACACTAACTGGAGGACCGAACCGACTAATGTTGAAAAATTAGCGGATGACCTGTGGCTGGGGGTGAAAGGCCAATCAAACCGGGAGATAGCTGGTTCTCCCCGAAAGCTATTTAGGTAGCGCCTCATGAGTAACTGTTGGGGGTAGAGCACTGTTTCGGCTAGGGGGTCATCCCGACTTACCAACCCGATGCAAACTCCGAATACTGACAAGTTTAATCATGGGAGACACACGGCGGGTGCTAACGTTCGTCGTGAAGAGGGAAACAACCCAGACCGCCAGCTAAGGTCCCAAAGTCATAGTTAAGTGGGAAACGAAGTGGGAAGGCTTAGACAGCTAGGATGTTGGCTTAGAAGCAGCCATCATTTAAAGAAAGCGTAATAGCTCACTAGTCGAGTCGGCCTGCGCGGAAGATGTAACGGGGCTAAAACTATGCACCGAAGCTGCGGCAGCGACAGAAATGTTGTTGGGTAGGGGAGCGTTCTGTAAGCCGTAGAAGGTGTGTTGTGAGGCATGCTGGAGGTATCAGAAGTGCGAATGCTGACATAAGTAACGATAAAGCGGGTGAAAGGCCCGCTCGCCGGAAGACCAAGGGTTCCTGTCCAACGTTAATCGGGGCAGGGTGAGTCGACCCCTAAGGAGAGGCTGAGAGGCGTATCTGATGGGAAACGGGTTAATATTCCCGTACTGTGTATAACTGCGAAGGGGGGACGAAGAAGGCTAGGTTTACCACCTATTGGATGGTGGGTTAAGCATGTAGGCGAGTGATTAGGCAAATCCGGTCACTGAAACGCTGAGGTGTGATGACGAGGTGCTAAGGCACTGAAGTAATTGATGCCCTGCTTCCAGGAAAAGCCTCTAAGCTCTAGGTTATAGACAATCGTACCCGAAACCGACACAGGTGGTCAGGTAGAGAATACTAAGGCGCTTGAGAGAACTCGGGTGAAGGAACTAGGCAAAATGGTGCCGTAACTTCGGGAGAAGGCACGCTGATATTAATTGAAATCCCATGCGGACGTAGGTGAAATCAGTCGAAGATACCAGCTGGCTGCAACTGTTTAATAAAAACACAGCACTCTGCAAACACGAAAGTGGACGTATAGGGTGTGACGCCTGCCCGGTGCTGGAAGGTTAATTGATGGGGTTATCCGCGAGGAGAAGCTCTTGATCGAAGCCCCAGTAAACGGCGGCCGTAACTATAACGGTCCTAAGGTAGCGAAATTCCTTGTCGGGTAAGTTCCGACCTGCACGAATGGCGTAATGATGGCCAGGCTGTCTCCACCCGAGACTCAGTGAAATTGAAATTGCCGTGAAGATGCGGTGTACCCGTGGCAAGACGGAAAGACCCCGTGAACCTTTACTATAGCTTGACAGTGAGCATTGAGCCTTAATGTGTAGGATAGGTGGGAGGCATAGAAGTATGTACGCCAGTATGTATGGAGCCGACCTTGAAATACCACCCTTTAATGTTTGATGCTCTAACCTATACTTCTGAATCGAGGTAAGGGACACTGTCTGGTGGGTAGTTTGACTGGGGCGGTCTCCTCCCAAAGAGTAACGGAGGAGCACGAAGGTTAGCTAATCCTGGTCGGACATCAGGAGGTTAGTGCAATGGCAAAAGCTAGCTTGACTGCGAGAGTGACGGCTCGAGCAGATACGAAAGTAGGTCATAGTGATCCGGTGGCACTGAATGGAAGGGCCATCGCTCAACGGATAAAAGGTACTCCGGGGATAACAGGCTGATTCCGCCCAAGAGTTCATATCGACGGCGGAGTTTGGCACCTCGATGTCGGCTCATCACATCCTGGGGCTGAAGTAGGTCCCAAGGGTACGGCTGTTCGCCGTTTAAAGTGGTACGCGAGCTGGGTTTAGAACGTCGTGAGACAGTTCGGTCCCTATCTGCCATGGGCGTAGGAAAATTGAGAGGGTTTGCTTCTAGTACGAGAGGACCGAAGTGAACGCACCGCTGGTGTTCGGGTTGTGATGCCAATTGCATTGCCCGGTAGCTACGTGCGGAATAGATAAGTGCTGAAAGCATCTAAGTACGAAACTAGCCTTGAGATGAGTTTTCCCTAATGAGAATTAGTAAGGTCCGTTTAAGACTAAGACGTAGATAGGTCAGGTGTGTAAGTGTAGTGATACATTGAGCTAACTGATACTAATGAACCGAGAGTCTTAACCTTACAACTCGGAGTTGTTTGGAGCGCGAGAAGAATTTAGCTTGAGCCTAATGAGAAGCTAGCGAGAGTTAGTTGAAGAAGAGAGACAGGATATGTCTGGCGGTAAGAGCGCGGTGGTCCCACCTGACCCCATGCCGAACTCAGAAGTGAAACGCCGTAGTGCCGATGGTAGTGTGGGTATTACCCATGTGAGAGTAGGGAGCCGCCAGACTTTTTATTTTAAATTTATATTATTGACATATAATAAGATAGTATATACACACTAAATACGGTGGAGCGGTAGTTCAGTTGGTTAGAATACCTGCCTGTCACGCAGGGGGTCGCGGGTTCGAGCCCCGTCCGTTCCGCCACCTTATTTAGGGGCGTAGTTCAATTGGTAGAGCACCGGTCTCCAAAACCGGGTGTTGGGAGTTCGAGCCTCTCCGCCCCTGCCACATAAAATATCACTTTCCGCATTAAATTTAGCCAGTCAGTTGCATCAAAACCTAAAAATCAAAAAAAAATGTTTACAGATTTATTGTCTTAATTATAATTTTGCCGAAATACTTTTCACCATATAGAGGATATAAAATGTCTGAAAGTTTTTTAAGTCAACAACGTTTTTTTGATAATAAAAATTATCCTAGAGGTTTTTCTCGTCATGGTGATTTTACCATTAAAGAATCTCAGCTTTTGGAAAAGCATGGAATTGCTTTCAAAGAACTTGATAATGAAACACGTGAACCCGTTACTAGTGAAGAAAAAGCATTTGTAGCTGTGTGTAAAGGTAAATGTGAACCAACAACAGATAGTGAAAAAGTGTGGATAAAATATTTATCACGGATTAATAAACCTAAACGTTTTCATACTTTGTCGGGCGGTAAACCACAAGTCGATATTAACGATGATTTTATTGATAATGACGAATAGGCTATTATCCGATATTTTTATGTAAATTAATAAGTAACCTATCCATAGAACGATAACTTAACGCTTCAGCGATGTGTTTTCGTTCTATTTTTTTTGCTTGTTCAAGATCAGCAATAGTTCTAGACACTTTTAATATACGGTGCCATGCACGGGCGGATAAACCCAATTTAATTAAAGCTTGTTCTAAATATTCATTATCTTCCGTCGATAAATTACAATATAGCTGAATTTCATTTGCATTTAATTGACTATTTAATTTATTCGCACGTTCAAATTGTATTAATCTAGTTTGTGCTATCCTCAATTTTACATTTTTGGTGGATTCGGCTTTTTTATTTTTTTGGCTTAATGCGCCTTTTGGTAATAAAGGGACTTCTATAGAAATATCAAATCTATCTAAAAAGGGACCGGAGAGCCTATTTAAATAACGAATGACTTGTTGAGGTGAGGTTCTATTATGTGTACCTTGGTAATGCCCTGTTGGGCTAGGATTCATTGCTGCAATAAGTTGGAATTTAGCAGGAAAACGTATTTTAGCATTCGCTCTAGATATAATAATTTCACCTGATTCAATAGGCTCTCGTAACGCATCTAAGACTTTTCGATTAAATTCTGGTAATTCATCTAGAAATAATACTCCATTATGAGCTAATGATATTTCTCCTGGTTTTGGGATAGTACCGCCTCCAACTAAGGCTGCACTCGAAGCACTATGATGAGGAGCTCTAAATGGTCTTTTACGCCAATTTTTTATAGAGCCTGTATGATTAACTAGGCTTGTAATCGATGCCGTTTCTAATGATTCTTCATCGTTTAATACAGGTAATAATGTAGTTAATCGGGTAGCTAACATTGTTTTTCCTGTACCTGGCGGTCCTATCAATAAAAGATTATGTCCTCCTGCAGCAGCAATTTCTAATGCTCTTTTTGCATGTTCCTGCCCGATGATATCATCAAGATCTGTTAACTCATCATCTACATCGTGAAATTCTCTAAATTCAATCTTTTCTAGTTTAATTTCATTATGAAGATATTGACACAATTCCAATAAATTTTTTGTGATTAATGTATTGGTTTGGTGTATTAAAGAAATCTCAGATTGGTTATCAATTGATATAATTAATGTTCTATTCTTTTTTTGGGATGCGATCGAAGCAGGAATAGCACCTTTAACCGATCGAATTTCTCCAGAGAGAGCTAATTCTCCTAAAAATTCATAGTATAGAAGGTTATCTGTAGGAATTTGTTCTGTAGCAGCTAAAATAGCAATGGCAATAGGTAAATCAAAGCGACTGCCTTCTTTAGGTAAATCTGCTGGAGAAAGATTTACAGTTATTCTTTTGGCTGGAAAAGTAAAACCACTATTTAAAATAGCACTTCTGACACGATCTTTGGCTTCTTTCACAGTAGCTTCTGGTAAACCTACAAGTACAAAACTAGGCATTCCATTACTAATATGAACTTCTACATTGATTTGTGGTGCTTGAATGCCAATAGAAGCACGAGTATAAACAATAGCAAGTGACATAATTTATTTTTGAATAAATGAGAGATAAGAATAAGATAAAGCAAATTTTAAACGATTGACTAAAAAAAATTAATATTGAGATTAAGATCTCAATATTAATTAATCTGTTACAAAAATTAAACTAGTGGTTTAATTTCATTTTATTAATAAATAATGTAATAAAAAATAATAATGTATTACTTAAGACAACAGAAGGTCCTGTTGGTGTATCATAAAATCCTGAAAATAGTAAACCTAATACAATTGAAATCATTCCTATCAAAATAGCTAGAATTGCCATCATTTCAGGCGATTTAGCATAAAATTTGGCGGTTGCTGCAGGGATAATTAAAAGAGAGGTTATAATAAGAGCTCCGACAAATTTCATTGAAATTCCTATAGTCAATGCTAATATTAAGGTCAGTAAAAGTTTAGTCAGTTTAATATTTACACCATTACTAAAAGCAAGTGCTTCATTAACAGTAATAAATAAAAAATCATTCCAACGCCATATCAAAATAATACCGACGAATAAAATGCAAATTAAAATATGGATAACATCTCCAAATGAAACCGATAATAAATCTCCAAATAAATATCCCATTAAATCAATACGTACATCTTTCATTAAACTAATGACAACCAAACCTAGTGAAAGAGCGCTATGTGCTAAGATGCCTAGTAGTGTATCGATGGGAAGCTGTTTTTGTGATTCTAACCAAATTAGACCAATGGCTAAAATTAGTGTAACAAAGATCACTGCATAAAATAGATTAATATGAAATAAAAATCCAAAAGCGACGCCTAATAAAGCAGCATGTGATAAGGTGTCACCAAAATAAGACATTCGGCGCCAAACAACAAAGGTACCTAATGGGCCAGAAATAAGAGTTAAGCATAGCCCAGCTAGTAAAGAAGGAAGAAGTAATTCAATCATTATTTTCACCTTTACCGAAATTAGGCAAAGAAATATGCCGTTTTATCGGGTTATTTTTAATAGAATCATGTTGATGATTATGGTGATGTTGATAAACAGCTATTTGTTTTGCACCTTTTTCTCCAAAAAGCGAAATAAAGGCCGGATCATTTGAAACTTTTGCCGGGGTTCCGGAACAACAGATATGATGATTTAAACAAATAACTTCATCAGTTTTTGCCATGACTAAATGTAAATCATGAGAAACCATAAATACACCACATTGAAATTCTGCTTTTGCCTCGGCTATTAAATCATAGAGTAATACTTGTCCATTTATATCTACTCCTTGCGTTGGTTCATCTAAAATCAATAATTTAGGGCGTTTAGCGAGAGCTTGAACTAATAATATACGTTGTAATTCACCACCAGATAATTGCTGCATAGGTTTATTTATCAAATGTTTAGCTCTAACCGAATCTAGGATTGTTAAAATATCTTTATTATTTATGTGTTTATTTAATTGAATAAAACGTTTTACTGTAATAGGTAATGCGGGATTTAAATTAATAGCTTGAGGAACATAGCCAATAGTCAAATTGGGCTCTCTATCAATAGTACCCGATGATGGAGCTTGTAATCCTAGGATAACTTTAACTAATGTTGACTTCCCTGCACCATTTGGACCAAGTAATGTTATGATTTCATTAGCATTTATTTTGACTGATATATTATATAATATTTTCTGATGATTTAATTCTACAGAAATATTATTTAATGAGATTAATGGAGGCATTGAACTTGCACCTTGAATATGAAAGATATATGTTATAATATAACAATTAATAAATAGAATTCTAGTATACTATATAAAATTTAGGTGAGCAGATGGTAAATAATCGACAAAAGAAATTTTATAATTTTTATATGATTTTGCTTAAATTCGTTTCGTTACTATTAATTAGTAGTTTTGTTTTTACAGCTAAAGCAACAATAGTTACCTCTGTTAAACCTATCGGATTCATTACTGAAGCAATTGCATCAGGAGTAACGGATACATATATTTTACTACCTGACGGTAGTTCACCTCATACTTATTCATTGAAACCCTCGGATCTTACTAAAATCAAATCAGCAGAGCTAATTATTTGGATTGGTAAAGATATGGAAACTTTTATGCCGACGGTTTTAAAAAATATTGATCCAAGGAAACAATTAGAATTAATAACATTACCTGAAATTAAACCTTTACTTAGATCGGGGCATATTCATACTGCTGATGACCATGACCATGACCATGACCATGACCATGACCATGACCATGACCATGACCATGACCATGACCATGACCATGACCATGACCATAGTACTTATGATGAACATATTTGGCTTTCGCCTACTATCGCAAAAATTATTGCTCAAGCAATACGTGACAAATTAATTATTTTATATCCTCAACAACGCGATTTGATCGATCAAAATCTAAACGAATTTGATGTAAAATTAAATGAGATAGAACAAATTATTGCAAAAAAATTAAAACCGATTCAGAATAAGGGCTATTTTGTTTTTCATGATGCTTTTGGATATTTTGAGTCATATTTTAATTTAAAAAATCTCGGAAATTTTACTATTAATCCATCAATCCAACCTGGATTAAAAAGGATTTATGAAATTCAAAAAGAATTAAAAGAAAAAAAAGCAGTATGTGTTTTTACAGAACCGCAATTTAATTCTGCCGTTGTTTATAAAATAACGGATGGAACAGATGTTCATATCGGTGAATTGGAACCATTAGGGATTGGTATATCACCAACAAAAGAGGCTTATTCTCAATTTTTATTAAATATTACACAAAAATTGTTGAACTGTTTAGATGAATAATGAAAATCTAAAATTTCATAGAAATATAATCTTTTTAATTAAAAGATTAGCAAAAATATTTTTATAACTTTTTTAGAAAATATAGAGTATTATTCGGTCTCTTTGATGATAAATGGAAATAGATTATAATTAAGGTTTATTTTGGAACAGCAAAAAGTATCATTTAATATTGAAAAAAATAATTATCGAACTACCTACTTTTCAATATTGGGTGTTCTTATTATTATCGTTTCATTTTCTTTCTTATGGCGCCCCTTAAATCTTGAACGCACGGAATATCTTCCATTAAATACTCAAGTACAAACAACAGTTATAGACAATCGATCTCTTGGCGATAATGTACATATCGAAATTGTAGATGAAAAAACTAAAGAAGCGGCAATAACTGAATCATCAGATATTCCTGAAGATGATATTGTTAAAGATGAATTAGATGATATTATTGATGATAAAGCAAATACTATTCAATATACAATAGAACGTGGTGATAATTTACATGATATTTTAGTCCGTAATAATGTTAATCGGAATGATATTTATCAATTAACTAATAAGTTTAAACAATTGGCTAATCTCCGGATAGGTCAACAAATTAGTTGGACTACCGATGATGAAAATAATTTATTATCTTTTAATTGGACGGTTTCTAACAACAATATCCGAATTTTTGAAAAATCCGAAAATACATTTATTGAAAGCACGGAAGCGATTAAAATTACATCTAAGAATGTCATTTTGCAAGGGGAAATTACAAATAGTTTTGTTGTAGATGCTCGTCGAAGTGGGTTGTCAGTTAATGAAATTGCAGTTATTACAAAAGCATTACAATGGAAACTTGATTTTAAACGCTTGCAAATGGGTGATAAATTTATTGCCGTTTTAGTTCGAGATATGACTGGAAATCGTATTGTTAATAGTCAATTGTTAGGTGTGCGCATCAAAAATGGTAACAAGGATTATTATGCCATTTTGGCAGATGATGGACAATTTTACGATATTAATGGTGCTAGTTTATCGAAGAGTTTCTTACGCTATCCTTTAGCTCGTATGGCTCGAATTTCATCCCCATTTAATCCGACCCGTCTCCATCCTGTCACTAAAGTTATCAGCCCACATAAAGGTGTTGATTTTGCTGTTTCACGCGGTACTCCTGTATTTTCAGTTGGTGATGGGGAAGTTGTTATAGCGAAGTATAGTGGCTCTGCTGGTAACTATATTGCTATTCGTCATGGTCGACAATATATGACTACTTATATGCATTTAGACAAAATCTTAGTAAAAACAGGTCAACACGTTAAACAAGGCGATAAAATAGGTTTATCAGGTAATACGGGGCGTTCAACAGGCCCGCATTTACATTTTGAATTGCATATTAATAATAAACCTGTTGATCCATTAAAAGCAGCATTACCTATATCAGAAGGTTTAACGGGTAAGTCGAAAACTGCTTTTATGTCAAAAGTAAAACAAATTCAAACACAACTTAGTTTTTAATCATAACTTGTTTTATTATTTATTGTCTTTAATTTAACGGATATAAGATATATTCCTTCTTGAAGAAGGAATTTGAACATTATTTTTGTCTTAAGTCGGCTAATCGCTAAATGATATTTTAACTAACTTAGAACGCCTTTTTAAAATTATGTTATTATAAGACAATTTTTAATCGATTGTCCGTGCTAGGTAAAGTTTGAAAAAGTCTGTAAAATCTTCTAAAAAAAGCCCTTCTCACAAAAAGCGTTCTAAAACAAAACCTTCTAACAAGAGGCGATTTTGGGCTTTAATCTTGAAAATCTTTATTGTATTACTTGCGATATTAATCATATATGGTATTTATCTTGATCAACAAATTAGAGAAAAAATTGATGGTAATGTATGGGAATTACCCGCAGCGGTATATGGACAAATTATCGATCTTGAGCTTGATAGTGACTATAATTTAAGTGATATTGTTGCAATCTTGAAAGGTGCTCAATATAGACAACAAGTTAATAAAATAACGAGACCTGGCGAATTTATTGTTCATGGAAATGATATTGAAATTTATAGGCGTCCTTTTACGTTTCCAGATGGAGAAGAGCAAGCGTTTAAAGTAAAAATTACTTTCCATCAAAATAGAATTGATAATATTATCAATTTAGAGACAGGGCGTAATTTTGGTTTATTAAAGATTGATCCTAAATTAATCACAATGCTTCATTCACCTAATGGCGAGCAAAGGCTTTTTGTTTCTTTAAAATCATTTCCCGATTCTTTAATTAAAACACTTATTGCGACGGAAGATAAAAGATTTTATGAACATGATGGTATTAGCTTTTATTCAATTGCTCGAGCTATTTTTGTAAATCTTACAACTGGTCGTACAGAAGGTGGAAGCACCTTAACGCAACAAACTGTTAAAAATCTTTTTTTAACGAATGAACGTAGTTTACAACGTAAGCTCCGCGAAGCTTTGATGGCTATCATTTTAGATGCTCGCTATAGTAAAGAACGAGTTTTAGAACTTTACCTTAATGAGGTATATTTAGGGCAAAGTAATGGTGAAGAAATTCATGGTTTTCCACTAGCAAGTTTATATTATTTTGGTCGGCCAGTGAATGAATTGACTTTAGACCAGCAAGCTGTTTTAGTCGGAATGGTTAAAGGAGCCTCGATCTATAATCCTTGGACACAACCAGAACGTGTTATTGAACGTCGAAATGTAGTTTTAAAGCTTATTCGAGATCAAGGAATTATTGATGATGAACTATTCACCTTATTAAGTAACAAACCTCTCGCTGTCTTACCAAAAGGTGGGGTCATTTCTCCACAACCTGCATTTATGCAAATTGTACGGAGTGAACTAAGAAAACAACTTGGTGATGAAGCGAACCATCTTTCAGGTATGAAAATATTTACCACATTTGATCCTGTCATACAAGCAGCTGCAGAGCAAGCCATTACTCATCAGATAAACATTTTACGCAAAAAAACAAATAAAGATCTACAAACAGCAATGGCTGTTGTTAGTCGTGAGACTGGTGAAATTCGTGCGATTATAGGTAGCGCAGATCCATCTTATGCCGGTTATAATCGTGCTTGGTTAATGAGACGAGCAATAGGTTCACTTGCTAAACCTTCAACTTATTTAACGGCACTTAGCCATCCTGATAAGTATCAACTTAATACTTGGTTGGATGATAATCCTTTATCAATAAAAATTGATAAAAATAACTATTGGGAACCTCGTAATGCTGATAGAAAATATCGAGGACAAGTTATGTTAGTTGATGCTTTAGCCAATTCGTTAAATATTCCAACTGTAAATTTAGGGATAGCTGTAGGATTAAATGCTTCTAAGAATACATTACAAGCTTTGGGAATCGGGGTTGATCATATTCCTAATTTACTATCTCGACTTCTTGGAGTAATAGAACTTACCCCTATTGAGACTGCTCAAATGTTTCAAACAATAACAAATAATGGAAAGCGTGCACCATTATCTATTTTACGTTTTGTATTAAGTGAAAAAGGTGAACTTGTCTATCAAAATTATCCTCAACAATTTCAAACCGTATCGAAACAAGCTGCTTATTTAACGACATTTGCATTACAGCAAAGTGTAGAAAACGGTACATCTCGCGCTTTAAAAGCAAGTTATGGTTCATTTAATTTAGCTGCGAAAACCGGAACAACTAATGATGGACGTGATAGTTGGTTTGCTGGTATTGATGATAAAAATGTAAGTATAATTTGGGTGGGATTTGATGATCAAACACCGATGAAATTAAGCGGTGCCACAGGTTCATTAAGAATTTATGATGAATTTTTACAATATAATCCACCTAAAAATTTAAATCTTCCGATTCCTGAAAATGTATTTATGTTGCCTATAGATGAAAAAGGTCAGTGGCAATGTCAGGGTAATGGTATACGGATTCTACCTGTATGGACAACTAATCCAAAAAGTCTTTGTTTGAATCAACAACCTGTCAGTAATCAAAATATAGCACCCGATTGGGTTACTGAAATGTTATCTCATTAAGTGAGCTAAATATGCCTGAATTACCAGAAGTTGAAACTACATTACAAGGTATTAAACCTTATTTACAAGGAAACAATATTCAAAATATTATTGTGCGCCAACCTCAATTAAGATGGAGGATTACAAATGATATAGAACAAGCACAAGGTCAAACCATAATCTCTATTACAAGACGTGCAAAATACCTAATTATTAAATTATCGAAGAATTATATAGTTATTCATTTAGGAATGTCCGGACGATTACATATTTTAACTTCGCATAAACCTTCGGAAAAACATGATCATGTTGATTTGGTTTTAGCAAATGGTACTGTATTGCGTTATACTGATCCAAGGCGTTTTGGTGCATGGCTATGGGGGAATACTCTTGAAGATATTTCGCAATTAAATCATTTAGGGCCTGAGCCTTTAAGTAATGATTTTTCTGCTGTTTATATGTTTAATAAGGCTAAAAATCGAAGAGTGCCTATAAAAACTTGGATTATGGATAATCATATTGTGGTTGGTGTAGGTAATATTTACGCTTCTGAATCATTGTTTATGGCAAAAATTAATCCATTACGCGCAACTAATTCTCTGACATTAGATGAGTTTGAAACATTAACAATGGCAATAAAACGAGTACTTATTAAAGCAATCGAACAAGGTGGTACAACACTAAAAGATTTTTTCCAATCTAATGGAAAACCAGGATATTTTGCTCAGCAATTACAAGTTTATGGGCGATTTAATCAACCTTGTTATAATTGTGGCACAAAAATAAAAGCTATAAAAATAGCACAGCGAAATACATTTTATTGTGATACGTGCCAAAAATAAATTATGAAGAGTTGTTTAAAGTTAAAATTCAAAATATGAGTTCAATGATCGATTTTTATATAAAAATAATTAAGAAAAATTTCATCTTTATTATCTTTATATCGATTTTCAGCTTAACTATTTCAATTAAATCATCTACAAAATTATCTTAAACCATTTAATTAAAACAAATTGATATAATTTTCAACATTATGTCATTTAAATATTCTTAAGCGAGTAGTATTCCTACTTATTTTCCTCAATTTTATGAGCAAAAGCTATGCAAGCTAATATTCTTTAATGTAGATAATGTTTGAATAAAAAATTATTCTCTATCAAATTAAATTTCACACTGTTTAGATTGCATACTGATTAATAGCTGATACATAGGACCAACAATGAGGTGTGAATTAACATGATTTTTTATATAAAGTTGGATGGTTGACGTAAAATAATCAGATCAGATATTATTATTGAGCATCTACTACACAAATCGTTATCAGTATACCATAACATGGTAAGTTACTTTTTAACTTAATAAGGAAGCTATTATGCAAGCTATGCAATATAAAATTATATTACCTGATAATTATGACATGGGAATAATAAAAGAAAGAATTAGATTAAATGGAAATAAAACAGATAAATTTCAAGATTTATTATTTAAAGCCTATTTAATCACTGAAACAAATAAAGGAGATATAGAGAATAGTTACTCTCCACTTTATGTTTGGAAACAGACTGATGGTATGACAAAATTTATATTCAATGGGTTTTATGATAATATCCTTGATTCTTTTGGTTGGCAAAATATTGAAATAGGCATTACGGCATTTATCGATTTAACTGAATCTTTCTCTAAAAGTAAATATTTGCTAGAGCAATATTTTGATATCCCACAACAAAAATCGTTAAATAATTTCAATTTTAAATCTGAAAAATCTCCTAACGAATTAGGAAGCGTGATTATTTATAATCCTGATAAATGGAAATTCGCAAAATTTACTTTTTTTGATCATAAACCATCTGTAATAGGTCAAAACGAAAAAACGTATGAAGTTTTACATTTATCGTTAGATAAATGATTAATATAATGATGTAAATTGTTATTTTATATAAAAAATGGATTAGCCCCTCAAGTCACTTGGAAACTGAGCCAATAATTTGACTTAAAGGATTATCTTTTATAAAAAAATAAACCTCGAAAAATCGAGGTTTATTCTTAATCAAAATATTTTTGATAAAGGGCATCAATTGATGCCCTTTATATTCAGGCTAATTTGCTAATTATTTGATTACCTTAGCAACAACACCGGCACCAACAGTACGTCCACCTTCACGAATCGCAAAACGTAATCCGTCTGCCATCGCAATTGGATGAATTAAGCTTACTGTCATTTTGATGTTATCGCCTGGCATTACCATTTCTACACCTTCAGGTAATTCAATTGTACCTGTTACGTCTGTTGTACGGAAATAGAATTGTGGACGGTAACCTTTGAAGAATGGAGTATGACGTCCACCTTCTTCTTTACTTAAAATATAAACTTCTGATTCAAAATCGGTATGTGGTGTGATTGAACCCGGTTTTGCTAGTACTTGACCACGTTCGATGTCTTCACGTTTTGTACCACGTAATAATACACCAACGTTTTCACCCGCACGACCTTCGTCTAATAATTTACGGAACATTTCAACACCTGTACAAGTTGTTTTCGTCGTCGGTTTAATACCCACGATTTCAACTTCATCACCTACTTTGATAATTCCGCGCTCTACACGTCCTGTTACAACGGTTCCGCGTCCTGAAATTGAGAATACGTCTTCAATTGGTAATAAGAATGGTTTATCAATATCACGCTCTGGCTCTGGGATATAAGTATCTAAAGCTTCTGCTAATTCTACAATTTTGTCTTCCCATTGGGCTTCGCCTTCTAACGCTTTTAACGCCGAACCACGGATAATTGGGGTATCATCACCTGGGAAGTCATATTGCGTTAGAAGATCACGCACTTCCATCTCAACTAATTCTAATAACTCTTCGTCATCTACCATATCACATTTATTTAAAAATACGATGATGTAAGGAACACCTACTTGGCGACCTAATAAGATGTGTTCACGAGTTTGTGGCATTGGACCATCTGTTGCTGCAACTACTAGAATTGCACCATCCATTTGAGCCGCACCGGTGATCATGTTTTTAACATAGTCAGCATGGCCTGGGCAGTCAACGTGTGCATAGTGACGCGTTGGAGTGTCATATTCGACGTGTGATGTGTTGATGGTGATACCACGTGCTTTTTCTTCTGGTGCATTATCGATCTGATCGAATGCACGAGCTTGACCACCATATTTTTTAGCAAGTACTGAAGTAATTGCTGCTGTTAAAGTTGTTTTACCATGGTCAACGTGGCCGATTGTACCTACGTTAACGTGCGGTTTTGTACGTTCAAATTTTTCTTTAGACATCTTAATTGTTCCTTAATTAAATCACTTCCCTTATTTACTTTTAAAAAAGGGACGTGAATTTATATAAAATTATTTAGCTTTACGCGCTTCAATAATTGCAGTTGCAATATTAGTTGGTGCTTCATTGTACTTCAAAAACTCCATTGAGTATGAAGCACGTCCTTGTGTTTGTGAACGCAAGTCTGTCGCATAACCAAACATTTCAGAAAGTGGAACTTGTGCTTTAACTGTTTTACCAGTAGCAGTATCTTCCATTCCTTCAATCATTCCACGGCGACGATTTAAGTCACCAATTACATCACCCATATAGTCTTCTGGTGTTTCAACTTCAACTTTCATGATTGGTTCTAAAAGTACAGGTTTTGCTTTCATAAAGCCTTCTTTAAACGCCATTGAACCTGCAATTTTAAATGCCATTTCTGATGAGTCGACATCATGATAAGAACCATCAAAGATAGTGACTTCAACATCAACGATTGGGTAACCAGCAAGAACACCATTCTTCATTTGTTCTTGACAACCTTTATCAACTGCTGGAATGTATTCTTTAGGAACAACACCACCAACAATTTCATTGTTGAATTTGTAACCTTCGCCACCTGATTCAAGAGGTTTAATCTTCAACCATACATGACCATATTGACCACGTCCACCTGATTGACGAACAAATTTACCTTCTTGTTCAACTGCATTACGAATCGTTTCACGATAAGCAACTTGCGGTTTACCAACATTAGCTTCAACTTTAAATTCACGTTTCATACGGTCAACGATGATTTCTAAGTGCAGTTCACCCATACCTGAAATAATAGTTTGTCCTGATTCTTCATCAGTGTGAACTCGGAAAGATGGATCTTCTTGAGCTAAACGTCCTAATGCAAGTCCCATTTTTTCTTGGTCTGCTTTAGTTTTTGGTTCAACAGCAACAGAAATTACTGGTTCAGGGAATTCCATTCTTTCAAGAATGATTGGTGCACTTTCAGCACAAAGGGTATCACCTGTTGTGACATCTTTAAGACCAATTGCTGCAGCAATATCCCCAGCTCGAACTTCTTTAATTTCTTCACGTTTATTAGCGTGCATTTGTACAATTCGACCAAAACGTTCTTTTTTATCTTTAACAGAATTAAGAACTGTATCGCCTGAATTAACCACACCTGAATAAACACGGAAAAATGTTAAATTACCGACGAATGGGTCAGTTGCAATTTTAAATGCTAATGATGAAAAAGGTTCGTCATCACTTGAATGACGTTCAGCAGCTTCACCATTAGGTAATTCACCTTTAATAGCTGGTACGTCAGTCGGCGCAGGCAAATATTCAACGACTGCATCAAGCATAAATTGAACACCTTTATTTTTAAATGCGCTACCACAAGTAACAAGAATGATTTCATTAGCAAGTACGCGATCACGTAATGCTTTTTTGATTTCTTCTTCAGTTAATTCTTCGCCACCAAGGTATTTTTCCATTAACTCTTCACTGGATTCAGCTGCCGCTTCAATCAAGTTTGCACGCCATTCTTCAACTTGATCTGCCATATCTGCAGGAACATCTTCATATGTAAATGTTACGCCTTGATCAGCTTCATTCCAGTTAATCGCTTTGCGTTTAATTAAATCGACGACACCAGTAAATTCTTCTTCAGCACCGATAGGTAATACTAAAGGAACAGGAGTCGCAGCTAAACGTGTTTTGATTTGATCGACAACACGTAAGAAATTAGCACCCATTCGGTCCATTTTATTAACAAAAGCAATTCGTGGAACATGATATTTATTTGCTTGACGCCATACAGTTTCTGATTGAGGTTGTACCCCACCAACTGCACAATAAACCATTACAGCGCCATCAAGTACACGCATTGAACGTTCAACTTCGATAGTAAAATCAACGTGACCTGGGGTATCGATGATATTTACACGATGTGGTTCAAACTGTTTTCCCATTCCAGACCAGAATGCTGTTGTTGCGGCAGAAGTGATGGTAATACCACGTTCTTGTTCTTGTTCCATCCAGTCCATGGTAGCGGCACCATCATGAACTTCACCAATTTTATGACTAACACCTGTATAAAATAAAATACGTTCAGTAGTTGTTGTTTTACCGGCGTCAATGTGAGCACTAATACCAATATTACGATAACGTGCTATGGGGGTTGTACGAGCCATTTTAATCCTCTATTTAGAATCGTTTGTCATAAATCATTTAGTAGTGTCTGATAGCGTTTACCACTATCAGAAAATTTCAAGCTATAAAAATAACTTTCTTATTA
Organism: Gilliamella sp. ESL1225; assembly: GCF_058502635.1. Lineage (NCBI taxonomy): Bacteria > Pseudomonadati > Pseudomonadota > Gammaproteobacteria > Orbales > Orbaceae > Gilliamella > Gilliamella sp. ESL1225. Next base: position 421,848 of record NZ_CP196358.1, read on the forward strand.
CCAACGATAGTGTGCAAACGCTCTATTAGCTTCAGCCATACGATGAACATCTTCACGTTTTTTAACGGCAGTACCTTTGTTTTCAAAAGCATCCATTAGTTCATTGGCTAAGCGTAAAGCCATTGATTTATCACCGCGTTTACGTGCAGCATCTACAATCCAACGCATTGCAAGTGCGTTACGACGAACAGGACGCACTTCAACAGGTACTTGGTAAGTAGAACCACCAACACGGCGAGATTTAACTTCTACAGTAGGTCTAACATTATCTAAAGCAACTTCAAAAGCGGCTAAGTGGTCTTTACCACTTCGCTCAGCTAATTTATCAAGAGCTGAATATACAATTGTTTCTGCGATAGATTTTTTACCATCTATCATTAAGATATTGACGAATTTCGCCAGTAAATCTGAACCGAATTTCGGATCAGGAAGAATTTTTCTTTGACCAACAACATGACGACGTGGCATTGGAATACTCCGTTTATATGTTATAAATTTTCAGGTTTACCCAAAACTCAAATGAGTTATATGGAATTATAGTTTGGCCTTACTTAACGGGTTTCCATTAAGCTTTAGGACGTTTAACACCGTATTTAGAACGGCTTTGTTTACGATCTTTAACGCCAGCACAGTCTAATGCACCACGTACGGTATGATAACGAACACCAGGTAGATCTTTAACACGACCACCACGGATTAAAATCACGCTATGCTCTTGTAGGTTATGACCTTCACCACCAATGTATGATGTAACTTCAAAGCCGTTAGTTAAACGCACACGACAAACTTTACGTAATGCAGAATTTGGTTTTTTCGGTGTAGTTGTGTAAACACGAGTACAAACACCGCGTTTTTGCGGGCATGCTTCAAGTGCAGGAACATTACTTTTTGCTTCCTTTACTGCTCTTGGTTTGCGTACCAGCTGATTAATTGTTGCCATTAATAAGCTCCTGATTAATTAAAATAAATTTAAAATTGCTTTTTAGATACGTAATTAATAACTGTAGTTCCCAAAACTATATATGTATTATATAGAACTTTTGGGTCGCAAGATTCTAGACCTGAAAGCAGTGATTGTCAAGTGTAAGCTATTATTCTAGGAAAAGGCTTATTAATTGGAGCAATAATATTTTAATGAAAATTCTTTGTTGTCTATTTGGATTTATAAGCTAATTAACCCTTGCAATAGATGATTATTTAAGTATAATTGACCGCACTTTGCTTATTGGTAAGTTAATAAGTAAATTAAAAAGATATAAAAACATCTATTTTTTATATCAACAATACTCCCGATATGGGAGTTACGAAAAAGGAACGGATTACACTCTCCTGTCAATCGCAACAGGATAAGAGTAGTGATCTTTTGTTATAACTTTTAAATAGTGGAGTTTTGGTCCATGTCGAACCAAAGAATCCGTATCCGGTTAAAAGCATTTGATCATCGTTTGATTGATCAATCAACTGCTGAAATTGTAGAAACTGCGAAGCGCACTGGTGCGCAAGTTCGTGGTCCTATTCCATTACCGACACGCAAAGAGCGTTTTACAGTATTGATTTCTCCGCATGTTAATAAAGACGCGCGTGATCAATATGAAATTCGCACTCATAAACGTCTAGTTGATATTGTTGAACCAACTGAAAAAACAGTTGATGCTTTAATGCGTCTAGATCTTGCTGCCGGTGTTGATGTGCAGATCAGTTTAGGTTAATCCTAACTGAATGATTGAGAGGTCGAAACAATGATTGGTTTAATCGGTCGTAAAGTAGGAATGACTCGCATCTTTACAGAAGATGGTATATCTATTCCTGTCACCGTTGTAGAAATTCAAAGCAACCGCATTACTCAAGTTAAAACACTTGAAAATGATGGTTATCAAGCTATTCAGGTTACTACTGGCGCTAAAAAAGCAAGTCGCGTAACAAAACCTGAAGCAGGTCATTTTGCTAAGGCTGGCGTTGAAGCTGGTCGTGGTTTATGGGAATTCCGTTTTGAAGAAGGCGAATTTTCTGTAGGTCAAAGCATTAACGTTGATATCTTCACTGACGTTAAAAAAGTTGATGTTACTGGTACATCTAAGGGTAAAGGATTCGCAGGCGTTACTAAACGTTGGAATTTCCGTACCCAAGATGCAACTCATGGTAACTCTTTGGCACACCGTGGTCATGGCTCTATTGGTCAAAACCAAACTCCGGGTAAAGTGTTCAAAGGTCGTAAGATGGCAGGTCACCTAGGTAATGAACGCGTAACCGTTCAAAATCTTGATATTGTCCGCGTAGATGCTGAACGTAACCTTTTATTAATAAAAGGTGCAGTACCAGGTGCGATCAATAGTGATCTAATTGTTAAACCAGCAATCAAGGCTTAACGTCGGGGAGATAGAGATGGAATTAGTAGTAAAAGACGCGCAAGCGCTTTCTGTTTCCGAAACTACCTTCGGACGTGAGTTTAATGAAGCGTTAGTCCACCAAGTTGTTGTTGCTTATGCGGCTGCGGCTCGTCAAGGATCTCGCGCACAAAAAACTCGTGCTGAAGTTGCAGGTTCAGGCAAAAAGCCATGGCGTCAAAAAGGTACAGGTCGCGCTCGTTCAGGTTCTATTAAGAGCCCAATTTGGCGTAGCGGTGGTGTAACATTTGCAGCAAAACCACAAGATCATAGCCAAAAAGTTAACCGTAAAATGTATCGCGGTGCATTAAAAAGTATTTTCTCTGAATTAGTGCGTCAAGAACGTTTAATTGTAGTTGAATCATTTACTGTTGAAGCACCAAAGACTAAATTATTAACTCAAAAATTGAATGATATGAACCTTAATGATGTTCTTATTATTTCAACTGAAGTTGATGAAAATCTTTTCTTAGCAGCACGCAACTTATATAAAGTTGATGTACGTGATGTAGCAGGTATTGATCCAGTTAGTTTGATTGCATATGAGAAAGTGGTTATCACTGTAGATGCTGTTAAACAAATAGAGGAGATGTTAGCATGATCCGTGAAGAACGTCTGCTTCAAATCCTGCGTGCACCACATGTTTCTGAAAAAGCATCAGTATCGATGGAAAAAACTAATACATTAGTAATGAAAGTTGCTAAAGATGCTACTAAGAGAGAAATTAAAGCCGCAGTTGAACAACTATTTGAAGTTAAAGTAGATGATGTTAATACTCTTATCGTTAAAGGTAAGGTTAAACGTCGTGGTCAACAAATCGGTCGCCGTAGCGACTGGAAAAAAGCTTACGTTACTTTAGCAGAAGGTCAAAATATAGACCTTGCTGGCGTCGCTGAGTAATTCGGAGGAGTAAGAACAATGGCAGTTGTTAAATGTAAACCTACATCTCCGGGTCGTCGCCACGTTGTTAAAGTGGTTAACCCAGAGTTGCATAAAGGTAAACCTTATGCACCATTGCTTGATGCAAAAAGCAAAACTGGTGGTCGTAACAATAATGGTCGCATCACCACTCGTCATATCGGTGGTGGTCACAAACAACATTATCGTATTGTTGACTTTAAACGTAACAAAGATAGTATTCCAGCAATTGTTGAACGTTTGGAATATGATCCAAATCGCAGTGCAAATATTGCCTTAGTATTATATAAAGATGGTGAACGTCGTTATATTTTAGCTCCAAAAGGCTTAAAAGCAGGTGATCAGATCCAATCTGGTGTTGATGCATCTATTAAAACAGGTAACTGTTTACCGATGCGTAATATTCCAGTCGGTTCTACCGTTCATAATATTGAAATGAAACCAGGTAAGGGCGGTCAACTTGCTCGTTCTGCTGGTAGTTATGTTCAAATCATTGCGCGTGACGGTGCTTATGTCACATTACGTTTACGTTCTGGCGAAATGCGCAAAGTATTAGCTGATTGCCGTGCCACTATTGGTGAGGTGGGTAATTCAGAACATATGCTTCGCGTATTAGGTAAAGCGGGTGCTTCACGTTGGCGTGGTATTCGTCCTACTGTTCGTGGTACAGCAATGAACCCGGTAGACCATCCACATGGTGGTGGTGAAGGTCGTAACTTTGGTAAACATCCTGTGTCTCCATGGGGGCAAAAAGCCAAAGGATTGAAAACACGTAGCAACAAACGTACTGATAAGTATATTGTTCGCCGTCGTAATAAAAAATAATTAATTTAATATAGAGGATTAGCTATGCCACGTTCTCTCAAGAAGGGTCCTTTCATTGACCTACACTTGCTGAAGAAGGTAGAGAAAGCGGTGGAAAGCGGGGACAAGAAACCAATTCGTACTTGGTCCCGTCGTTCAACGATCTTTCCTAACATGATCGGTTTGACCATCGCTGTCCATAATGGTCGTCAGCACGTTCCAGTTTATGTTTCCGACGAAATGGTTGGTCATAAATTGGGTGAATTCGCGCCGACTCGTACTTATCGCGGTCACGCAGCTGATAAGAAAGCTAAGAAGAAATAAGTAGGAGAAAGAGATGGAAACAATTGCAAAATATCGCCACGCTCGTTCTTCTGCACAGAAAGTTCGCTTAGTTGCAGATCTTGTTCGCGGTAAGAATGTGTCTCAGGCACTGGATATTTTAACGTACACCAACAAAAAAGCGGCTGTACTTGTAAAAAAAGTATTAGAATCTGCTATTGCTAATGCAGAGCATAACGATGGTGCTGATATTGATGATCTGAAAGTTGCGAAAATATTCGTAGATGAAGGCCCAACCATGAAGCGTATTATGCCTCGTGCAAAAGGTCGTGCAGATCGAATTTTGAAGCGTACGAGTCACATCACCGTGATCGTTTCAGATCGCTAGGCTGGAGAATAGCAATGGGTCAAAAAGTAAATCCAAATGGTATCCGACTAGGTATTGTTAAGCCTTGGACATCTACATGGTATTCGGGTACAAAAACATTCGCTGATAATTTAGAAAGTGATTTTAGAGTTCGTCAATTCTTAAATAAAGAATTAGCGCAAGCATCAATCTCTAAGATTGTCATCGATCGTTCAGCAGAAACTAATGTTCGCATTACTATTTATACTGCTCGTCCGGGTATTGTAATTGGTAAAAAAGGCGAAGATGTTGAAAAATTACGTAATGCCGTAGCGTCTATTGTCAATAAATATAAAGACAAAAAAGAGAAACGTGATGTTGCTGTGCAAATTAATATTGCTGAAGTTCGCAAACCAGAACTTGATGCTAAATTAGTTGCGGATAGTATCACTTCTCAATTAGAGCGTCGTGTTATGTTCCGTCGTGCCATGAAACGTGCGGTGCAAAATGCAATGAAAGCGGGTGCTAAAGGTATCAAAGTGGAAGTAAGTGGACGCCTTGGTGGAGCTGAAATTGCTCGCTCTGAATGGTATCGTGAAGGTCGTGTTCCTTTACATACTTTACGAGCTGATATCGACTATGGAGTGTCTGAAGCACTAACTACCTATGGTATTATTGGTGTTAAAGTGTGGATCTTCAAAGGTGAGATCCTTGGTGGAATGGCTGCCGTTGAACAAGCAGAGAAACAACCTGCTGCTCAACCGAAAAAGCCGCGCAAAGGCCGTAAATAAGGAGCGTCGCTGATGTTACAACCAAAGCGTACTAAATTCCGTAAAGTACAAAAAGGTCGCAATCGTGGGCTAGCAGTTAGCACCGACGTTGATTTCGGTACTTACGGGCTTAAAGCAGTTGGCCGTGGTCGTTTGACTGCTCGCCAAATTGAAGCAGCACGTCGTGCAATGACTCGTGCAGTTAAGCGTCAAGGTAAAATCTGGATTCGTGTATTCCCTGATAAACCAATTACTGAAAAACCACTTGAAGTGCGTATGGGTAAAGGTAAGGGTAACGTTGAATACTGGGTTGCACAGATTCAACCAGGTAAAGTCCTTTATGAAATGGACGGTGTGCCGGAAGAAGTTGCTCGTGAAGCATTTGCGTTGGCAGCTGCAAAACTGCCAATCAAAACCACCTTTGTGATTAAAACGGTGATGTAAATGAAAGCAAAAGAGCTACGCGAAAAAAGCGTTGAAGAGTTGAATACTGAACTTCTTAATTTATTACGTGAGCAATTTAACTTACGTATGCAATTAGCTGGTGGTCAGTTAAATCAAACTCATATGATTAAACAAGTGCGTCGTAATATTGCACGTGTTAAAACGTTATTAACTGAAAAGGCGGGTGCGTAATATGACTACTGATGTAAAAATTCGTACTCAGCAAGGTCGTGTTATTAGTGACAAAATGGACAAGTCTATTACTGTTGCTATTGAACGTAAAGTGAAGCATCCGTTATATGGTAAATTCATTAAACGCACGACAAAATTGCATGTACATGATGAAAATAATGAGTGTGGTATTGGTGATACTGTTGAAATTAAAGAGTGTCGTCCATTATCTAAGACTAAGTCTTGGACACTTGTTCGTATCGTCGAAAAAGCAGTTATTTAATTTTATTCGATTAAAAACTGTACTTAATAAAATAAACGGCTATTTCTAGCCGTTTATTTTATGCTATTCATTTTATTTGAGTAGTGATATACTATGCGTCCTCTCTAATGTGAGGGCTTTTGGTTGTCTATTCTTATCCATGGTAGTTGAGGTGGATGAAGGTAGATTAGACAATAATTTAATTATACGGAGCATTAAAATGATCCAAGAACAGACTAGGCTTGATGTCGCTGATAATTCTGGCGCACGTAGCGTAATGTGTATCAAGGTTCTCGGTGGATCGCACCGCCGTTATGCAGCAGTAGGTGATATCATTAAAGTTACCATCAAAGAAGCAATTCCTCGTGGTAAAGTTAAAAAAGGTGATGTCCTTAAAGCTGTGGTTGTGCGCACTAGAAAAGGTGTTCGTCGTCCTGATGGATCTGTCATTCGTTTTGATCGTAATGCTTGTGTTATTTTAAATAATAACAGTGAGCAACCGATCGGTACGCGTATTTTTGGACCGGTCACTCGTGAACTTCGTTCTGAGAAGTTTATGAAGATCATTTCATTAGCACCAGAAGTACTGTAAGGAGCGGATAATGGCAGCGAAGATTCGTCGAGAAGATGAAATTATCGTGTTAACTGGAAAAGATAAAGGTAAACGCGGTAAAGTAAAAAATGTTTTGTCTACTGGTAAAGTGATTGTTGAAGGTATTAATTTGGTTAAAAAACACCAAAAACCAGTGCCTCAATTAAATCAAGAAGGTGGGATTGTTGAACAAGAAGCACCAATTAATGTGTCTAATGTCGCAATTTACAATGTAGCTACTGGCAAAGCAGATCGCGTAGGCTTTCGTTTTGAAGACGGCAAGAAAGTCCGTTTTTATAAGTCTACTAATGAATTAATTAATTAAGTAATTTGGAGTGTACGATGGCGAAACTGCATGATTACTACAAAGCACAGGTAGTAAATAAACTGCAAGAACAGTTTGGCTACAAATCTGTCATGCAAGTCCCTCGGATCGAGAAGATCACCTTGAATATGGGTGTGGGTGAGGCAATTACTGATAAGAAATTATTAGATAATGCTGTTGCTGATTTAGCAGCAATTAGTGGTCAAAAACCACTTGTCACCAAAGCACGCAAATCAGTTGCTGGTTTTAAAATCCGTCAAGGGTATCCTATTGGTTGTAAAGTGACTTTACGTGGCGAACGTATGTGGGAATTTTTTGAACGCTTAGTTTATATTACTCTTCCTCGTACTCGAGATTTTCGTGGTTTAAGCGCAAAATCTTTTGACGGTCGTGGTAACTATAGTATGGGTGTTCGTGAACAAATCGTTTTCCCTGAAATCGATTATGATAAAGTTGATCGTGTACGTGGTTTAGATATTACTATCACAACTTCTGCACAGTCAGACGATGAAGGCCGAGCTTTATTATCTGCCTTTAACTTCCCATTTCGTAAGTAAGGTAGGGCATAATGGCTAAACAATCAATGATTGAACGCGATAAGAAACGCGTTAAGCTAGCAGATAAGTATTTTGCTAAGCGTCAAGAATTAAAAGCGATTATCTCTGATCTTAATGCATCAGATGAAGATCGTTGGAATGCAGTGCTTAAATTGCAAACGCTTCCTCGTGATTCTAGTCCATCACGTCAACGTCGTCGTTGTCGTCAAACTGGTCGTCCTCATGGCGTCCTTCGTAAGTTTGGTTTAAGTCGTATTAAGGTTCGTGAATCAGCCATGCGTGGTGAAATTCCTGGTCTTAAGAAGGCAAGTTGGTAATCATGGGAGTGTTATAGATGAGCATGCAAGATCCTATTGCAGATATGTTGACTCGTATTCGTAACGGTCAATCTGCGAATAAAGTTGCGGTCACCATGCCTTCTTCTAAGCTGAAAGTGGCAATTGCCAATGTGCTGAAAGATGAAGGATATATTGGAGACTATAAAATTATTGGTGACACTAAGCCTGAATTGGAAATTACTTTAAAATATTTCCATGGCAAGGCTGTAGTAGAAAGTATTAAACGTGTAAGTCGTCCGGGTTTACGTATTTATAAACGTAAAGATGAATTACCGAAAGTAATGGCAGGATTAGGTATTGCTGTTATTTCTACTTCAAAAGGTGTTATGACTGATCGTGCAGCACGCCAAGCAGGTCTTGGTGGTGAAATTATCTGCTACGTAGCGTAAGGGAGAAAAAAATGTCTCGTGTTGCAAAAGCACATGTCGTTATTCCTGCTGGCGTAGAGGTGAAAATCGATGGTCAGGTAATTACGATTAAAAGTAAAAATAGTGAGTTATCTCGCACAATTAACAATGCAGTTATTCTTAATCATGAAGAAAATCAAATTAAATTTGCACCTCGTGATGGTTTTGCAGATGGTTGGGCACAAGCTGGTACAGCACGTGCATTGATTAATTCAATGGTTATTGGTGTTACTGAAGGTTTTACTAAAAAACTTCAGTTAGTTGGTGTTGGTTATCGTGCACAACTTAAAGGTGATTCTATTGGTTTATCCCTTGGATATTCTCATCCAATTGAACATAAATTACCGGCTGGTGTTGTCGCTGAATGTCCTACTCAAACTGAAATCATCCTAAAAAGTGCTGATAAACAGTTAATTGGACAGGTCGCAGCCGATATCCGTGCTTATCGTCGTCCGGAACCTTATAAAGGTAAAGGTGTTCGTTACGCAGATGAAGTTGTGCGTACTAAAGAAGCTAAGAAAAAGTAAGGTAACACTATGGATAAGAAATCAGCTCGTATCCGTCGTGCAACTAAAGCGCGTCATAAGATGCATGAACTACTTGCAACACGCTTAGTTGTTCATCGTACTCCACGACATATTTATGCGCAAATTATCGCACCAAACGGATCAGAAGTACTGGCAGCTGCTTCTACTTTAGAAAAAGCTATCAGTGAAAGTTTAAAATATACCGGAAACATTGATGCAGCGACTGCGGTTGGTAAAGCCATTGCAGAACGTGCATTAGCAAAAGACATCAAAGTTGTTTCATTTGATCGTTCAGGTTTCCAATATCATGGTCGAGTCCAGGCGCTAGCAGATGCTGCTCGCGAAGCTGGCCTACAGTTCTAAGGTAGGAGTTAAAGATGTCAAACATCGAAAAACAAGCTGGTGAACTGCAGGAAAAACTAATCGCAGTTAACCGTGTTTCTAAAACCGTAAAAGGTGGACGTATTTTTAGTTTTTCTGCACTAACAGTGGTTGGTGACGGTAATGGCCGCGTCGGTTTTGGATATGGTAAAGCACGTGAAGTGCCAGCCGCAATTCAAAAGGCAATGGAAAAAGCACGCCGTAATATGATTAATGTTGCATTAAATAATGATACTTTACAGCATCCTGTCAAAGGCGCTCATACTGGATCCCGTGTTTATATGCAACCTGCATCAGAAGGTACAGGTATTATTGCCGGTGGTGCGATGCGTGCTGTTTTAGAAGTTGCAGGCGTACGTAACGTTCTTGCTAAAGCTTATGGTTCAACAAACCCAATTAATGTTGTTCGTGCGACGATTGATGGTTTGGAAAACATGAAATCACCAGAAATGGTTGCAGCTAAGCGTGGCAAAACCGTCGAAGATATTTTGGGGTAAATAGCCATGGCAAAGACAATCAAAATTACACAAACTCGTAGTTCAATTGGACGTCTACCAAAGCATAAAGCTACTTTAGTCGGACTAGGATTACGTCGTATTGGTCATACCGTTGAACGTGAGGATACTCCTGCGATTCGTGGTATGGTAAATCAAGTTTATTACATGGTTAAAGTTGAGGAGTAATAGTAATGCATTTAAATACTTTATCTCCTGCTGAAGGCTCAAAGCATGCACCGAAACGTCTAGGTCGAGGTATCGGTTCTGGATTAGGTAAAACCGGTACGCGTGGTGTTAAAGGTCAAAAATCTCGTTCAGGTGGCGGCGTACGTCGTGGCTTTGAAGGTGGTCAAATGCCTTTATATCGTCGTTTACCAAAGTTTGGTTTTACTTCTCGTAAAGCTTTAGTTACAGCTGAAGTTCGTCTTTCTGATTTAATGAAAGTCGAAGGTGAAATTATTGATCTAAACAGTTTGAAAGTTGCAAATGTGCTTAATGCACAAATTGAATTTGCTAAAATTATGTTATCAGGTGAAATTACTAAACCTGTAACAGTTCGCGGTATTCGTGTAACTAAAGGTGCTAGAACTGCAATTGAAGCTGCTGGTGGAAAAATCGAGGAATAATTAGAAAGATGGCAAAGCAACCAGGATTAGATTTTAAAAATACAAACGGTGGTAGCGGAGAACTTAGACGACGTTTACTTTATGTGCTTTTTGCATTAATTGTATTTCGTTTAGGTTCGTATATTCCTGTCCCCGGTATTGATACTAAGGCGTTATCGGACACACTTTCACAAAACTTTAATGGCATTGTGAGTATGTTCAATATGTTCTCTGGTGGTGCTTTAAGCCGTGCTTCAATTTTTGCTTTAGGGATAATGCCTTATATTTCGGCATCTATTATTGTGCAGTTATTATCAGCTATTCATCCTAAATTAGCTGAATTGAAGAAAGAAGGTGAATCTGGTCGTAAAAAAATAAGTCAATATACTCGTTATGGTACATTGGCTTTAGCGATTGTTCAGGCTGTTGGTTCCGCTGTTGCCGTTCCTAATTTACCGGGATTTGGACATGTCGTAATTAATCCAGGTTTTTCTTTTTATTTTGTTGCATCGATAGGCTTAGTTACAGGTACTATGTTTCTTATGTGGTTAGGTGAACAAATCACTGAACGTGGTGTTGGTAATGGTATTTCTATTATTATCTTCGCTGGTATCGTGGCTGGTTTACCTCATGCTATATATGAAACAATTGAACAAGCTCGTTCAGGTTCATTACACCCGATTTTATTACTAGTTGTTGTTGTTTTGGTAATTGCGATTACTTACTTCGTTGTTTTTGTTGAACGTGGTCAACGACGTATTGTTGTTAATTATGCTCAACGTCAACAAGGAAGACGAGTTTATGCAGCTCAAAGTTCGCATTTACCATTAAAAATAAATATGGCCGGGGTTATTCCTGCAATATTTGCTTCTACAATAATTATGTTACCATCTATGATGGCATCATGGTTTGAAGGTAATGGTGAAGGTTGGAGACATGTATTTGTTTTAATAAGACAGTATTTTTCTCCTGAACAACCTTTATACATAATTTTTTATGCAGCGGCAATTATATTTTTCTGCTTCTTCTATACGGCCTTAGTTTTTAACCCGAGAGAAACGGCAGATCAATTAAAAAAATCAGGTGCTTTTATTCCAGCTATTCGTCCTGGTGAGCAAACAGCAAAATATATTGATAAAGTGATGTCTCGTTTAACCTTAGCAGGTGCTTTATATATTACATTTGTATGCTTAGTTCCAATGTTTATTACAAGTGAAATGAAGATTCCTGTTCAGTTTGGCGGTACATCATTATTGATTGTTGTTGTTGTTATCATGGACTTTATGGCGCAAGTGCAGACTCTTATGATGCCAAATCGTTATGAGTCAATGTTAAAGAAAGCAAATCTTAAAGGCTACGGTCGATAAGTTTGCTCGGAAGTTACGGAGAAAAACATGAAAGTTCGTGCTTCAGTCAAGAGATTATGCAGAAATTGTAAAATCATTAAACGTAATGGTATCGTTCGTGTTATTTGCGTTGAAGGTAAACATAAACAACGTCAAGGTTAATACTTGAGTTGTGCTTTTGCATATTTTACTTGCCAAAGTATAGTAAAGCTGGCTAAAATAGCCAGCCTAAATTTTTTGTAATTCCTCTGTTTGAGTATCCTGAAAACGGGCTTTTCAGCATAGAGGAATTTACTAAACTTTAATAATAAAAGGAGTGCATAGTGGCCCGTATAGCAGGCATTAACATTCCTGATCAACAACATACTGTTATTGCATTACAAGCAATTTACGGAATTGGTAATACACGCGCTAAGACAATTTGTGCTGAAGCGGGTATTCCTGAACATGTTAAGATCAGAGAACTATCTGAAGATCAGATTGAAACGTTACGTGAACAAGTCGCGAAATTCACTGTTGAAGGTGATTTACGTCGAGAAGTAACGATGAGTATCAAGCGTTTATTGGACCTTGGTTGTTATCGTGGTATGCGTCATCGTCGTGGACTTCCTGTCCGTGGTCAACGCACTAAGACTAACGCTCGTACCCGTAAGGGACCGCGTAAACCAATCAAGAAATAATTGAGGTGATAATAAATGGCAAAGACACCTGTTCGTACACGTAAACGTGTAAAAAAACAAGTTTCTGATGGTATAGCTCATATTCATGCATCATTTAACAATACAATCGTAACTATTACCGATCGTCAAGGTAATGCGTTGGGTTGGGCAACCGCTGGTGGTTCTGGTTTCCGTGGATCGCGTAAGTCTACACCTTTTGCTGCTCAAGTTGCAGCTGAACGTTGTGCAGAAGCCGTTAAAGATTACGGAATCAAGAATCTGGAAGTTATGGTAAAAGGACCTGGTCCTGGTCGTGAGTCAACAATTCGTGCTTTAAATGCTGCGGGTTATCGCATCACTAATATTACTGATGTAACTCCGATTCCTCATAACGGTTGTCGTCCACCAAAGAAACGTCGTGTTTAATTTTAAACATTACGTATTTTAGGATTATTGGAGAAATAAAATGGCAAGATATTTGGGACCTAAGCTCAAATTAAGTCGTCGTGAAGGAACTGATTTATTCCTTAAATCGGGTGTTCGCGCGATTGATAGTAAATGTAAGTTAGAGCAAGCTCCTGGACAACATGGTGCGCGTAAACCGCGTTTATCCGATTATGGTGTTCAGTTACGCGAAAAACAAAAAGTTCGCCGTATTTATGGAATTTTAGAACGTCAGTTCCGTAATTACTATAAAGACGCTGCTCGTATTAAAGGTAATACAGGTGAAAACCTTCTTGGTCTTTTAGAACGACGCTTAGATAATGTTGTTTATCGTATGGGATTTGGCGCTACCCGCGCAGAAGCTCGTCAATTAGTAAGTCATAAAGCTGTATTAGTTAATGGCCGAGTTGTCAATATTGCATCATACCGAGTTTCTGCTGATGATGTAATAAGTGTTCGTGAAAAATCTAAAAAACAAGCACGTATTAAAGCGGCTTTAGAGTTAGCTGAACAACGTGAAAAACCAACTTGGTTAGAAGTTGATGCTAGTAAAATGGAAGGTGTATTTAAACGCTTACCTGAACGCTCAGATTTATCTGCTGACATCAACGAACATTTGATCGTCGAACTTTACTCTAAGTAAAGTTTAGCACTTAAGAGAGGACATAATGCAGGGTTCTGTAACAGAGTTTTTAAAACCTCACCTAGTTGATGTTGTTCAATATAGTCAAACTCATGCGAAAGTGACTTTAGAGCCACTTGAACGTGGTTTTGGTCATACTTTAGGTAATGCACTACGCCGCATTTTATTATCATCAATGCCGGGATGTGCTGTAACTGAAGTTGAGATTGACGGTGTTCTGCATGAGTATAGTACTAAAGAAGGCGTTCAAGAAGATGTACTTGATATTTTGCTTAATTTAAAAAAATTGGCTGTTCGAGTTCATGCAAAAGATGATGTGACATTAAGTTTAACTAAATCAGGAACGGGTTTAGTAACAGCCGCTGATATTATTCATGACGGTGATGTGGAAATTGTTAATCCTGATTTAGTTATTTGTCATCTTACAGATGCAAACGCTTCAATTAATATGCGTATTCGTGTACAACGAGGACGTGGTTATGTCCCTGCTTCTGCTCGCGTTAAGTCAGAAGATGAAGAGCGACCAATTGGTCGCCTATTAGTTGATGCATGTTATAGTCCTATTGAGCGCATTGCTTATTCAGTAGATGCTGCTCGTGTAGAACAACGTACCGATTTAGATAAATTAGTTATCGATATGGAAACCAATGGTACTATCGATCCAGAAGAATCTATTCGTCGCGCATCAACAATTTTGGCTGAACAACTTGAAGCTTTTGTTGACTTACGTGATGTATGTCAGCCTGAAGTGAAAGAAGATAAACCGGAATTTGATCCTATTCTTCTACGTCCAGTAGATGATTTAGAGTTAACAGTTCGGTCTGCTAATTGCTTAAAAGCAGAAGCAGTTCATTATATTGGTGATTTAGTACAACGTACTGAAGTTGAGTTACTTAAAACTCCTAATTTAGGTAAAAAATCGCTTACTGAAATTAAGGATGTACTCGCTACACGTGGTTTATCTCTTGGTATGCGCCTTGAGAATTGGCCGCCTGCAAGTATTGTTGAAGACTAAAATAAAATTTATATAAGAAGGATAAAGTTATGCGCCATCGTAAAAGTGGTCGTCAACTGAACCGTAATAGTAGCCACCGTCAAGCAATGTTTCGTAATATGACTAGTTCACTAGTTGAACATGAAATTATTAAAACTACATTGCCTAAAGCTAAAGAGTTGCGTCGCGTTGTTGAACCGTTAATTACACTTGCTAAAAGTGATAGCGTAGCTAATCGCCGTTTGGCTTTTGCTCGTCTTCGTGATAAAGAAACAGTAAAAAAATTATTTTCAGATTTAGGTCCACGTTTTGCTGCACGTCCTGGTGGATATGTGCGTATTTTAAAATGTGGTTTCCGTGCTGGAGATAATGCACCAATGGCTTACATTGAATTAGTTGATCGCCCAGTTACTGCTGAAGCAGCTGCTGAGTAATCATTAGTAGCAATAAAGAAACCGGTTTTAAGACCGGTTTTTTTATTGTTAGATTATTTTTATGTATTAGTGATATATAAAATTATTAATATAAAAATTTATATTATTTAGCTGACTTATTTTTATCGATCTGATTGGTATTAGATGAATAATTCTTTACATTTTTAATATATTAAAAATATTAGATCAATAATGAGGGGGAGGTGTTTCTTCGGATAAGCTAGCAATATTCGAAGTTTGTGTTATGTTAATTTTTTTTGATAGTAATGTTATTTGATCTTTTAATTTTGCTATATCAGATTGTAGTTTTATAACTATACTATTAAGTTCTTCAATGGTTATTTCTTGAAAAGCAAGTTTGGATTCTAGCAACTCTATACGTTCATTCATGTTAATCCTTAATTTAGTATTTACCGTAATTTAACTTGTGTTTATTGTATGTAATTCTTTTCTTTAAATCCATCCGCGTTCAGCAAAAGAAACATATTCTCCTTTACCAATCACGAAATGGTCAAGAATTTTAATATCTAATAACTCACAAGCTTGACTAATTTTTTCTGTTAATACTCGATCCGCTCTACTCGGTTCAGATTTTCCTGATGGGTGATTATGAGCAAGAATTATTGATGCTGAATTTAAATCTAATGCTTTACGTACAATCTCTCTTGGATGGACTTCAACACAATTATATGTTCCTTGAAACATTTCTTCGCATGAAATCATTTGATTTTGAGTATTTAAAAATATCACCATAAAAACTTCTCTTTCTTTACTCATTAAACGACTTGAAATAAAACGCCGGGTTAATTTAGAGGAGGTAAGGGTATTTTCATTTGCCATTTTTATTTTTAGATAACGATAAGTAAGTTCAACGACCGCTTTTAATTGTGTATATTTAGCTGTTCCTAGCCCATGTTTTTGGCAAAATTCTTGATGTGAAGCGTTAATTAAATGATAGAAAGAGCCAAATTCATTTAATATTTTTTGGGATAATTCTAATACGGGCAATTTTGTTGTACCCGTTCTTAAAAATAAAGCTAATAGTTCAGCATCGTTTAATGACTCTACGCCAAATTTTAATAACTTTTCGCGGGGCATCATATTTTTGATGTTTGTTTTTTTTAAAAGCGACATGATTATTCCCTAATGTTAAAAATTGCATTATTAAAGAAAAAATAGAGGTGATCTAATAATGTATAATAAAAGTGTGTTCTATATCGCAAAAATTAATATTATATTGCGCTAAAAAGCTTCTTTCGTTATATAAAAGGATATAAAGGATAACAAAAACCAAAAAACACCAAGAATTGATATTTATCTAATTGTGCAGAACAATTTAAAGAAGAATTGGACAATTAACACTACTATTAATAGTTTTGGAATATAATTAATTTAGAAGAGGATAAAAAAGATTATTAAAAAACTTTCTCAAACCTATAATGATATAGGTTTGAGTTAATATGGTAGCTAATTGATGAATAAGCAATAAAATTAATGGCTACAACCACATCCGCCATGACCACCACAACAGCCATCGTCTTCTTCATCATTGTCATGATCGCCACAACCACAACTACTATGTTCATGATGATGTCCATGTTCACCATGAATATGACCGTGCGCTATTTCTTCTTCGGTTGCTTCACGAACACCAACAACTTCAACATTAAATTGAAGATCTTGTCCTGCTAGCATATGATTACCATCAACGGTAACATTATCACCATCTATAGCTGTGATTTCGACTGGGATTTGTCCATGATCAGTATCAGCAAAAAAACGCATGCCTACTTCAAGATCATCAACACCAACGAATACGTCGCGCGGAACATTTTGGACTAATTGATCGTTATAATCACCATAAGCATTGGCAATTTCGATATCAAATTTGTCACCAACTTGATGACCTTCTAGTGCTTTTTCAAGTTCTTGTAATAAAGAGCCTGCACCATGCAGATATTCTAATGGGGCAACAACCGTTGCTTCATCAACAAGATTGCCATCTTTAGTTTTTACTCGATAGGCTAAGCTTACGACACTATTTTTAGTAATTTTCATTTTATCCTCCAACAGACTGAATTCTCTCATAATGTTATGAGAGAATTTGGCTTAAACTTAATATTATTTAAGTTCTAATTCGTTCATTGCAGCAATACTAAATCCGCCATCAACGTGGATAACTTCACCAGTAATACCTGCAGCTAAATTAGAGCATAAAAATGCAGCTGGATTACCTACGTCTTCAATAGTTACTGTTCGACGAATTGGTGTCACTGCTTCACAATGGGAAAGCATTTTTCTAAAGTCTTTAATACCAGAGGCAGCAAGAGTGCGGATTGGACCTGCAGAAATTGCATTGACACGTACTCCTTCAGGACCCATTGCATTAGCCATATAACGAACATTTGCTTCAAGAGATGCTTTAGCAAGACCCATAACGTTATAATTTGGAATAGCGCGTTCAGCACCTAAGTAAGACAATGTTAATAAAGCAGAATCTTTATTTAACATTGAACGGCATGCTTTTGCCATTGCAACAAAGCTATATGAGCTAATATCATGCGCAATAGCAAATCCTTCACGAGTGACAGCATTAACATAATCACCATCTAATTGATCGCCAGGAGCAAAACCTATTGCGTGTACAAAACCATCAAATTTATCCCATGTTTTGGCAAGTTCAGTAAATAACTCTGCTATACTTTCATCATGAGCAACATCACAAGGTAAAACAATTTTAGATCCAAACTCTGCCGCAAACTCTTCAACACGTCCTTTTAATTTTTCAGTTTGATATGTGAAAGCAAGTTCAGCTCCTTCACGATGCATTGACTGTGCAATACCATAAGCAATCGAACGATTACTTGCCACACCCGTAACGAGTATACGTTTGCCTGTTAAAAATCCCATAAATTATTCCTCTACTGTTTTTTTACTCTATGATCTAAAAAGGTAACGATTATATGTTGATAAAATTAAATACGCTACCATAAATTTATATTATAAATAATGAAAATTATTAAAAAAATAATACATCAATATTTAATTTTGATACGCTTAATAAACTATTAAATTATTATCAATTAATGATCTTCTTTTGCATGATTTAAGCTATATCGAGGTATTTCTACTTCTAGATCTTCATGCGTTACCCTTGCTTGACAACTTAATCGGCTATGAGGCTCAACCCCCCAAGCTTTATCTAGCATATCATCTTCAAGTTCATCACTTTCAGCAAGCGAACTGAATCCTTTTCGTACAATGCAATGGCAAGTTGAACAAGCACAAGACATTTCGCAAGCATGTTCTATTTCAATATTATTACGTAATGCTGCATCTAAAATCGTTTCACCTTCAAAGGCTTCGACCGTTTTGCCTTCAGGGCAAATATCTGCATTAGGTAAAAAAGTAATTTTTGGCATAATAAATAATCACCTTGAATAATTAAAGTTCATCGATACGCTGTCCTTTTAAAGCTTGTTTGATTGATTTATCCATCCTTCTCGCCGCAAATTCTTGAGTTAGATTATCTAAAGCTTTAATTTCAGTTTCAATAGCATGGCTATTTAACGTATGAATGGTGTTTTCTAATTTTTGTTTTGCATTTAAAATAGTATTAAGTTCTGATGATGTTAGCAAATCAGCATCTTTATCAAGGGCTGTTTGTAAACTTTCAAGGACTCTTTTTGCCTCGACTTTTTGTTCTGCAAGCATTCTGGCTTGTTTATCTTGCTCTGCAAATTGAAGGGAATCTGTAATCATACGCGCAATTTCATCATCCGTTAAGCCATAGGATGGTTTTACTTGTATGGTAGATTCAATCCCTGTCGATTTTTCGAGCGCTGTAACATTTAATAAGCCATCAGCATCCACTTGAAAAATAACACGAATATGTGCTGCTCCAGCGGGCATTGGCGGAATTCCATGTAAAACAAAGCGAGCCAGTGATCGGCAATCATTAACAGATTCACGTTCACCTTGCAATACATGAATCATCATAGCAGTTTGTCCATCTTTAAATGTAGTAAATTCCTGAGCACGTGCACAAGGTATTGTACTATTACGAGGGATGATTTTTTCAACCAGCTCACCCATTGTCTCAATACCTAAAGATAAAGGAATGACATCAAGTAGTAGCATGTCAGAGTCGACTTTGTTTCCAACTAAAATATCTGCTTGAATTGCAGCTCCAATAGCCACGACTTTATCGGGATCGATTGAAGTTAATGGTTTTGTATTAAAGTAATCGCCTACTAACTCTCTCACATAAGGAATACGCGTTGAACCACCTACCATAACGACTTCTTCTACTTCACCACTTTCAATTTGCGCGTCTTTTAACGCGCGATGACAAATTTTTAAAGTTTGTTTAATTAGTTTTGTTATCAGTTGATTAAATTGCTCTCGAGTGATAGTAAGTGATAAATCTCCTAATTTAAACGTCGCTTCATTTTGTTCACTTAAACTTATTTTAATTGCAATGGCTTGGCTTTTTATTTCTTGATTAAGATAAGGATCTTGGATGTTAGTAAGTTCTAACTTGTCTTTAATGTAATCGGCTAATAATAAATCAAAATCATCACCGCCTAATGCCGAATCACCATTTGTTGCAAGGACTTCAAATACACCTTTATGAAGACGCAAAATGGATATATCAAAAGTTCCACCACCTAAATCATAAATGGCGATAACACCTTCTTTGCCCGAGTCCAAACCATAGGCAATTGCTGCTGCAGTAGGTTCATTTAGTAATCTTAACACAGGTAAGCCTGCTAATTTAGCCGCATCTTTGGTTGCTTGGCGCTGTGCATCATCAAAATAAGCAGGAACTGTAATAACAACACCATCAAGATCTCCATCTAAAGTGTCGACTGCACGTTTAGCTAAATTTTTAAGAATATCTGCTGAAACTTCTATCGGATTGACTTGTTTATTCGGTAAATTTAGAAGCGGAACGCCATTTTCGCTTTCAGTAAAAACATAAGGAAATTGAGATACATTCACCTTTGAAAGAGTTCGACCCATAAGCCGTTTAATCGAGCTTACTGTGTTTTGGGGATCTTTTGCAGAATTTTGTTTTGCCTTTTGACCGACAGTGATGACAAGATCATTATTAAGATTTTTACCATAATGTACAACCGAAGGTAAAAGAGCTTGACCATCATGATCGGTTAATGTTTCGGCTTTACCACTACGAATTGTGGCAACTAAAGAATTTGTTGTTCCTAAATCAATTCCAATTGCCCGTCGACGTTGATGGGGCTCGGGTGTTTGCCCTGGTTCACTAATTTGTAATAAAACCATTTATTTTATCTCTAATCAAAAATTTGCTTATTATAAAACATCTAGATTGTCTTGTAACTTTTCAATATGTTCAATTAATCGAGAAAGATAACGGATCTTATAAACTAGTGTGATCGAAGCTGGCCAATTTTGTTGTTGGATGTTTTCTAATAATCGTTGATAGATATTTTTTTTCTGTTGATTAATATCGCGATGAAAAGCATCTAATAATGTGGTATTTGCTTGATTTTCAATTTCATCAAGCCTTTCGCGCAAAGTAAATTGTTCCATCAAGAAATCAGGATCGTGTATTGTTTGTGGTTCTTGATTAATATCAAAACCTTTTAATAATAAAAAATATTCGGCAGCAGTAATAGGGTTTTTGAGTATTTGATATCCTTGATTAATGTTAGCCGATATTTGCATATTAGTGATTTTATTTTTATCAGAAGCGGTCGCAAAATTATCAGGATGGTATTGCTTTTGTAACTGTTGATATTGATTTGTCAATGTCGCTATATCAATAGGTAAAGACAAAGGTAATTGAAACAATTCAAAATAATTATCCATTATATTTGCTCCGATTAGACATTAAAACTTTCACCACAACCGCATTCATTATGCGCATTAGGATTGTTAAACTTAAAACCTTCGTTCAACCCTTCTTTTACAAAATCTAATTCAGTCCCATCAATGTAAACTAAACTTTTTTTATCAACGATGATTTTAACGTTTTTATCTTCAAAAATTGTATCATCATCATTGATATTATCAGCAAATTCTAAAATATATGCCATACCAGAACAGCCAGATGTTTTGACCCCTAATCTAAGACCAACCCCTTTGCCTCGATTTGTCAAAAAAGATTGCACGCGGTTTGCAGCATTATTGGTTAGGGTAATTGTCATTAACTTTGTCCTTTTTTGTTTTTATAGTTGTCAATGGCTGCTTTAATGGCATCTTCAGCAAGAATTGAACAGTGAATTTTTACTGGTGGTAAAGCAAGTTCTTCGGCAATGTCAGTATTTTTTATCGCTTGTGCTTCATCAAGTGATTTACCTTTAATCCACTCAGTGACTAATGAGCTTGATGCTATTGCACTACCACAACCATAAGTTTTAAATTTAGCATCTTCAATAATACCGTTATCATTAACTTTGATTTGTAAACGCATGACATCACCACAAGCCGGAGCACCCACCATACCGCTTCCTACATTGGGATCATTTTGATCAAATGAACCTACATTACGAGGATTTTCATAATGATCGACAACTTTTTCACTATAAGCCATAATTTACTCCTATTATTAATGGGCTGACCATTTGATTTGGCTCAAATCAACACCATCTTTAAACATTTCCCAAAGCGGTGATAAATCTCTTAATTTACCGATAGATTCTTTAACAAGTTTAATGACATAATCAATTTCTTCTTCAGTCGTAAAACGACCGATAGAAAAGCGAATTGAGCTGTGAGCAAGTTCATCGTTTAAACCTAAAGCACGTAGTACATATGATGGCTCTAGACTTGCCGATGTACATGCTGAGCCCGATGATACAGCTAAATCTTTTAAGGCCATCATTAATGATTCACCTTCAATATAAGCAAAACTTACATTTAAAATATTAGGTACACCATGTTCTAAAGAACCATTTAAATAAACTTCTTCAATGTCTTTTAAGCCATTCCATAAACGATTTTTTAATTTAGCAAGCCGAGCCATTTCAGTAGGCATTTCTTGTTTAGCTATATGATAGGCTTCACCCATACCAACGATTTGATGAACAGGTAATGTACCCGAACGCATACCTCTTTCGTGTCCGCCGCCATGCATTTGTGCTTCAATACGTGTCCGCGGTTTACGCCTTACATATAAGCCACCGATTCCTTTTGGACCATAAATTTTATGCCCAGAAAAAGACATTAAATCTACTTTTAATTGAGAAAGATCAATCGGTAATTTACCAACACTTTGTGTTGCATCTACATGAAATACAATACCTTTTTCGCGACATATTTCGCCAATCTTCTCAATATCTTGGATGACGCCAATTTCGTTATTGACATGCATAATAGAAATAACGGTAGTATCGGGGCGAATAGCTGCAACTAATTTATTAATGTCAATAAGACCATCTGATTCAGGTGATAAATAAGTAACTTCAAAACCTTCACGTTCTAATTGCCGGCAGGTATCAAGAACGGCTTTATGCTCAGTTTTACTGGTAATAATATGTTTACCTTTAGCTTTATTAAAATGAGCTGCACCTTTAATAGCAAGGTTATCAGCTTCAGTTGCACCAGATGTAAAAACAATTTCTCGAGAATCGGCACCAATAAGATCGGCAATTTGGTTACGAGCAATATCGACAGCTTCTTCAGCTTGCCAACCAAATCGATGTGAACGAGAAGCTGGATTACCAAAAATACCTTCAGGTGTGAGAAATTGCATCATTTTTTCTGCAACTCTAGGATCGACAGGTGTTGTCGCTGAATAATCCATATAAATAGGTAATTTCATTTGTTACTCCCAATTGAGTTTTTGGATTTTATTTTTTTATTTAATTGATTTGGACATGCGGAATAATATTTTGACGGATAGCAACAGCTCTAACATCTTTATTATTAACCAGTTCATTTAAAGTAATGTTCGCTAAAAAATCATTAATTCGATCACTAAGATCGTTCCAAAGTGAGTGAGTTAAGCATTTGATACCACCTTGACATCCTTCTTCACCATGACATTTTGTGGCGTTAATGGATTCATCGACAGCTTTAATAATTGCGCTGATAGCAATTTCATCCATATTACGGCTTAAAACATAACCACCGCCAGGACCACGAACACTAGCTACTAGTCCATTTTTACGTAAGCGAGAAAATAACTGTTCTAGATAAGAGAGTGAGATTTCTTGTCGATCTGAAATTTCAGCTAAAGAAACTGGACCGAATTTAGAATTTAAAGCTATATCCAACATCGCAGTTACCGCATATCTTCCTTTAGAGGTTAACTTCATTATTTTTTATCTCCTTTATAATGAGGAGTATTGTATATATCCTTCAATTTTAGTCAAGTATTTAGTTGACTAAATTAGTCGGATTTAATGCATTAATTCATCATCGACGAATAATAATCAATTGTGCTACTCTATTAAAGTCATATTTTTACAAGGCGATTTTTGTTAACTTATCTTACCATTCGTACTGGTATTAATTATATTTTATCTAATAAATATAGGGAATAAATCGATGCAATTAGTATTACGTTGCTTTTTTATTATCATGTTAATGATGGCAAATAGTGCATTTGCGACAGATTCATTAGCAGATTTAAGACAAAAGTATCAAAAGTGGACTAATACGTATCAAACATTAAATAGTGAACAGCAAAAAAGTCTTTTGATGAGTTTAGACTCTTATCCATTATATCCTTATGTTGCAATGCAATATTTTCAACAAAATATTAATATTATTTCGGCTGATGATTTGATAAATTTTTTGCAAAAATATCCGGACTTTCCTTATAAACCCTCTTTAATACAAGCCTATTTGACAGAATTAACACGCCGTGAAGATTGGCAAGGAATTATAAATTTTCCTCGAGATAATTCGCTCATAACAACTTGTCGTTATTATTATGCTTTATTGAAAAATGGCGATCATAAAATTGCATGGGCTAAAATGGAATCATTATGGAAAACAGGGAATGAATTACCCTCGGCTTGTGATCCCCTTATAGATGCATGGGTTAATGCTGGATTGCGTAGCCCAAATAGTATTTTATTTAGAATTGGCTTAGCCATTGAGGCAAATAATTTAAAATTTGCAAATTATTTAACCAATTTATTGCCTGATGATTATAAAACGGTAAAAGCAAATTTATTACTCGTTATTAATGATCCTCGTAATATTGCTAATTTTTCTGAACAAATTACGCCAAGCCATTTTACTAAACAAGTTATTATTGGTTTGTTTTCCCGCTTAGCTAGATTAGACAAAGACAGGGCATTTTCTGTCATTTCTATACTTACTCAACAACAAAAATTATCAAAATCAGAAGTACTTTTATTGCAAAAAAAACTTGCTAATAACTTATTTAACGATTCTGTAACAAAAACAGAAAGCCAATGGCGAGACGAAATTATTATTAAAAGCCAAGATACACCTTTGATTGAAAAACGGATAAGACTCGCGATTAATCAAAAGAATTATGCTGAAATTGAATATTGGATAAATAAATTACCTTTAGAGGGTAAAGATAAAGATGATTGGCAATATTGGCAAGCGCGTGTTTTTATTAATAAAAATCAAAAAAGTAAGGCTGAACCAATTTTAAAAAAATTAGTAAATAATCGCGGTTTTTATGCCATGGTGAGTGCTCAAACATTGAATATTCGTTATCAGGTAATTGATCAGACAGAAATACTAACGCAAGCACAATTAAATCAGCTTTTAAATCAATATGCATTAAATCCAATTATTAAGCGAATTGAAGAATTACGTTATATGGATATGCTGTCTGAATCAATGACAGAATGGAAAAAATTACTGAATAATCAAAATATTGAATTCAAGTCTACAAATCAAGATGATAAAGAACAACGTTATACAGAGCTGGCTCAAGTTGCTTATCATAAAAATTGGGGTGATTTAAGCATTCAAGCAACTATTGCAGGTAAATTATGGGATGATTGGAGATTACGTTTACCGATTATGTATGAAGATCTTTATCAAAAATTTTTAAAAGGGAAAGAAATTTCGTTTGCATTTGTTTTAGCTATTTCGCGTCAAGAAAGTGCATTTGATACCAATGTACAATCGCCCGTTGGTGCAAGTGGTCTTATGCAAATAATGCCTGCAACAGCGAAGAGTGTTGCCAGTAAAATAGAAGATATAAATTATTCTTCATCTACACAGCTTTTTATTCCTAGCATTAATATTGAATTAGGTACTTTTTATCTAAATAATGCTTATTTACAAAATAATAATAACCGAATATTAGCTGCAGCTGCATATAATGCAGGTCCTAACAGAATTAAACAATGGTTAGAACAGAGCAAAGGTACATTAGATGCAATTGAATTTATTGAAAGCATCCCATTTAACGAAACACGAAATTATGTTAAAAATGTTTTGATTTATGATTATGTTTATAGAACTTTGTTGAAACAAAAAGTTATTGCTATTTTGCACGAGAATGAAATCACAAGGGAATATTAAAACGATATCGCTCCACATCAATTAACAACATAAATAATGGTAATGAATATGAATTCTAATGATTGGCAAGAAACGGTTGATATTTTACATCAAGCTTTTAATGATGGATTTGCCCTTGATATTTTAAAACTACTCATGACAACTGATGAACGTGATGCATTAGCCACACGCGTCAAAATAGTACGTTTATTATTAGAAGGTACAATTAATCAACGGCAATTAAGAGAACAACTTGGAACAGGTATAGCAACAGTAACTCGAGGATCAAATAGCCTGAAAGAAGTTAGCCCTAACTTTAAACATTGGTTAGAAAATACCCTTTTAAGAAAAGCTTAATTATAATCGTTTTTTTAACAGCAATATAAATGTTTTAATAAAATATCAGTTAAATCACATCATATTTCGTCAAGCAGTTTACGTAATTTTCAGATATTTTTATTATAAGAGTGGGTATTATGAGATCATGCTTTCGTTATTCATTATAGGTATACAATAATCACATTCCATTAATTGAACGTTTATAATGGATTCAGCCGTTATTTCTTCTCGATTATGATGAATTTCAATAACGCATCCTGAGCGCAATTTTATGTTTAAAGCAGGCAGCGCGGCTAAGTAAACTTGCGAAATAAATTCACCAAAATTATCAGGATGACCAATATATTTAAAACATAAATAAAGACCGCCGCCATTCTCATAAGGTTCAATATTATCAAGACCATTATTATGTTCTAAAGCGATGGTATAAAATAATTCTTGTTCATCCGCATTGGCTTTATTTTTTTTTATCTGGTTAAATGCATAAATTTTATCAGGTAAAACAGTGTCTTTATAAGAATAACGAGAAAAATAATGAGTAAATATTTCTGCACGTAATAAGTTTTTTTCATCTAATAATTTTCGTAAATCGTAATTATTTTTATAAGTAATTCCCCAATAACGTTGAGCTGGCATATTGACAAAATAAGGTTCAGGTAAAGAAAAATGTGTTTTATTTAATTCAATAGCAGGTGTTAAACCGGTTGGATCCCAATATTCACTCCGTCTATAGTTAGCAGGTGTAATATTAAAGTGTTTTTTAAATGAGCGTGTAAATGTTTGTTGAGAATCAAATCGGTATTGCGTTGCGATTTCTAAAATTGGTTTACTGGTTAATCTTAAAGAAAGCGCAGCATAAGTTAAACGCCGGTAACGGATATAGGAGCCTAAAATTTGTCCAGTTACTTCCTTAAACATCCGCTGTAAATGCCATTTAGAATAACCTGATCTTTGTGCTACATGATCAATTGAAAGAGGCTGCTCAAGGCTTTTTTCAATCCAAGCAATAAGATCTTCAATGATACTGATTTGATTCATAAAACTCTATAATCCCTTTTATTGAGGCATAGCGTCCTATTATTCTTAGTCAGAATAATATGCAAGTTAAAATATAAATTAATGAAAAATCACAATTTAATAAAATGAATGACTACCGGCTTGATGTTCAGTGATATCTTTGACGCCAGCAAGTTCGGGAAACATCCCTAATAGTTGTTTCTCGATACCTTCTTTTAATGTGTAATCGATCATGGAACATCCATTACATCCTCCACCAAATTGAAGAATGACATAATTATCATCTGTTATTTCAATCAGATTAACATGACCACCATGACCGGCTAGTTGAGGGTTGATTTCTGCCTGAATGACATAATTTACCCGCTCAATTAATGGGGCGTCAGCAGATACTTTTTTCATTTTAGAATTAGGTGCTTTTAATGTCAGTTGGGTACCAAGTTCATCAGCAATATAATCAATTTCTGCATCTTCTAAAAAAGGAGCGCTAATTGAATCTATATAGATTGAAAAACCATCTTGTGGTTGCTCTATATCGCTTTCTTCAATAGTATCAGGTGGGCAGTAAGATACGCCACATTCAGCGGTTGCAGTACCTGGATTGATAACAAAAACACGTATTTGTGTTCCTTCAGATTGATTACTAAGCAACTTATTGAAATGTTGTTCAGCAGATTTTGAAATTTTAATAATTGACATGGATTCCTCTCTTTATCGTTTAGAAAAAGTGACTAAACGATAACCAATAAAAAATGTTTGGTTTTATCGGTTATTATAGAGACTAACATTGATTTTACAAGAGAGTACGACATAAGCATAAAATATGAATATGTGTTGCTCCTGCGTTTTTTAACTGTTGGCTTATTGCATTAACGGTATTAGTCGTTGTTACAATATCATCAACTAATATTACCGATTGATTTTGCAAATCATTTTTGCAAGTATATAAAACATCGACATTACGTTTTCTTTCCTTAATCGATAATTTTTTTTGTTCTAAAGCTATTTTATTGCGTTTTAATAGATAAGGATAAAAAGGGCGATTTAGCCATTTTGCAATATAACGTGCTAACATCTCCGCTTGATTATAACCTCGTCGCCAATAACTGATATGGTGTAAAGGAACACACGTTATAAGAGCAGGTTTTATCGCTTTTCCTGATAACCATTTTTGAAACCATTCTAAAAAAATTAACCTAGATAGTGCAATATTCAGTTCAGTTTTTTGATTAAATTTGAAATCATGTATTAAATCTTTAATTGGTGACTCATAACCAAAAGCAGGTGTGATCTCGTCATAATAAGGTCTATGTTCTAAACATCTAAAACAGCGTAAACTCGGCAATGAATGGGGTAAAGCACATTGCTGGCAAATTTTATTCAATTTTGGAAGATTCTTATAGCATTGGCTACAAATACCATGATTCTTTATTTTGAGCGACATCCGACATAAAAAGCAGCGCATTATATCCATACCTTATTTAAAGTGATATAAATTAAGTGGTTAATTATAAATATGCGCTTTCATCATTAATATAATTAACAATTAACATTGGGATTGTCTTCACAAAATTTTCCAATATTTAAGTCAATGATATTTATATTACTAAAATATTGAGTATAATTTTGAAACTTAAAAATCTTATAAACCTTAAAAGGATTTAACAATATGAAAAACATTAAATTAATCATTGCCAGTTTATTATTAAGCTGTATCTCTTTTAGTTCTTTTGCCGATACTCGGGTTTTATTACAAACAAGTTTAGGTGATATTGAAATTGAATTAGATGAACAAAATGCACCGATATCAACGAATAACTTTATTGAATATGTTAACAGTGGATTTTATGATGGATTAATTTTTCACCGCGTTATCCCAAACTTTATGATTCAGGGCGGCGGTGCTGATGAACAACTTAAATTTAAAGAAGGCAAATCACCGATTAAGAATGAAGCCAATAATGGTTTAAAAAATAATCGAGGTACCGTTGCAATGGCTCGAACTAATGTTGTCGACAGTGCGACCAGCCAATTTTTTATTAATGTCGTTGATAATAATTTCTTAAATTATACTTCTCCTTTAAATTATGGATATGCCGTATTTGGTAAAGTTGTAAGCGGAATGGAAGTTGTTGATAAAATTGTTAAAGTTCCAACTAAATCGGTTGGACCACATCAAAATGTTCCAGTAGATCCTGTCTATATCAAACGTGCATTTGTTGAAAAAAACATTGAAAAAACGCCAGAACAAATCGTAGCGGATCAACCTATTACTGATCAAACAATAACTGACGAAACAACGGATAATCAACCGATAGAAGATCAAACATCATCTGATCAAAAATTAGAACAGATAGAGGAATAATTGAAGGGTAATAAAAGATTAATATAAATTGTTTATTTTGAATAAATTTAATTTAAATCGTATCTTTTAAATCACAAAAGAACAAAGCATAAATAACCGCTAAATCATAGCGGTTATTTTGTTATTGGGTTTCTTGAAATTGTGGTATTGATTTAAGAAAGAAATAATTTAAATAAAATCAGAAAAATGATGGTCGGCGAGAGAGGATTCGAACCTCCGACCCACTGGTCCCAAACCAGTTGCGCTACCAAGCTGCGCTACTCGCCGATTCTTGATATATCTTAAACAATTAATCTAAAGAATTCTCTAAGATAAATGGGGTGGCTAATGGGATTCGAACCCACGACAACTGGAATCACAATCCAGGGCTCTACCAACTGAGCTATAGCCACCAAAGAAGTAGGACGGAATATTACGCATAAAATAAGATCTTGTCCAGCAGATTTTTTAAAAAATTCGTTAATTGATTATATAAAAAACAATTTTAGGTTTAGCAATATATTTTAATGATTTTTGCTAACATAAAAGAAGAAAATATATACAAAAATAAAAAGTTATATTAAATTTATAGGCATACTTGTCTTTAAAATGTCTTAGAATCACAAACGAAAATGTGTAATCTTTTAGTAAAATAGACTGACTTTTAACAGACTATTGACAATAATATATTAATAAATAACAACATAGTAATGGTGATTATGATAAATATCCTATTAATTGATGATGATATAGAATTATCGCAAATGCTCAGCGAATATTTAACTAATGAAGGTTTCAATATAAAAAGTGTTTATTTAGGTAAAGACGGTATTGATGAAGCTTTATCGGGTAAATATCGTGCGGCTATCTTAGATGTAATGTTACCAGATATAAATGGTATTGATGTTTTAAAAAATATTCGTCAACAATCCAATATGCCAGTCATTATGCTTACGGCTAAAGGTGATAATATTGATCGTGTTTTAGGTTTGGAATTAGGCGCTGATGATTATATTCCAAAACCTTGTTATCCACGTGAATTATTAGCTAGATTACGTGCTGTATTACGTAGATTTGAAGAAAGACCGGTAGAAATCACGGACGATAAAAAATATTATTACAATGGTTTGGTATTAGATTTACCTCAACGACTTTGTACATGGCATGATAAAGTCATTGATTTAACTTCAACCGAATTTAATTTATTAGTTTTACTAGTCAAATATAATGAGCGCGTTGTTACAAAAGAAAAATTATCCGAAGATGGATTAGGCCGCGCACGAGAATTATATGATCGTAGTGTCGATGTCCATATTAGTAATATTAGACAAAAATTACATCAAGTAGCACAAAATGTAGTTACTATCGAAACAATTCGAGCGGTAGGTTACCGTATCCGGTGATAATCTTAGGTTTTTTTAAATGAATCGATGTTTATTTTGGAAAATTTTAATCACCTTTTGGTTAATATTCTTTTTTACCTTTCAACTTACTTGGATTGCATTTACTTTTTATCTTGATAATAAAAATAAACAATTTATTAACCATATGCCTACAAAAGTGGATTTGGTTGCTCAATTGTTACATGTTCAAGGTGAAGAGGAAACGCTTAAGTTTATTTCCCATTTTCCTGAAAACGAACGTTCATTATTAACTATAAAGCTGGCTTCATCTCAAAATGATCCAGTAAATATTATTAATGATAAATTAATTGGTAATCATGTTAATTATCAACGTATGACCATCTCACCTGATGGTACGCCTTATATCGTGACTTTTCAGGAAGATCAAGCAAGTGACAGTAATAATGAAACTATTTTCAATATGCCACTTACGATGATATTAATGGGTGTTTTTGTTGGTCTTATATTCAGTCTATTTTTAGCATGGAATTTAACGAGACCAATGAAATTATTGCGACAAGGATTCCATTCTGTTTCACAAGGTGATTTATCGGTAAGATTATTCGATAAATTAAAACGTCGACGCGATGAATTAAGTGATCTAGGAAAAGATTTCGATATGATGGTTGAACAGCTACATATCTTAATTTCGGATAGGCAAGCTTTATTGCATGATGTCTCGCATGAATTACGTACTCCTTTAGCGAGATTGCAGTTAGCTATTGGTCTTGCGCAGCAAAATAAACAAAATATTGATACAGCCTTATCAAGAATTGAATTGGAATCTCAACGTTTAGATCAACTTATTGGTGAAATTTTGAATTATTCGCGGGCTGAAATGACTAATCGTACCGATGAATATTTTGATTTAAAAGCCTTGATTGGGGTAGTCATTAACGATGCTAATTATGAAGCTAATCCTCAATCAATCGTCGTTAAATTTATACAAACTAATATTAATCACTCGATTATAAAAGGCAATTCCGAACAAATAAGACGTGCGGTCGAAAATATTATCCGTAATGCAATACGGTTTTCAAAACCAGGACAAGAAGTTGATGTAGTGCTAAAAGAAGTGGGTAAATATTTACAAATTGAAGTTAAAGATAGAGGGCCTGGTGTAGAACCAAGTAAATTATCGAGCATTTTCGAACCTTTTGTACGTATTCAATCAACCCAACTTGGTAAAGGATATGGACTCGGTCTTGCAATAGCACGTAAAACAGTCTCCTTCCATAAAGGTTTGATAAGCGCAAAAAATCGTGAACATGGTGGCTTAACGGTTATTATTAAATTGCCATATTGGCGTCTAGATTAATAACAATCGGAATTAACGTCTAAAACATACTGTTTAACCAACGGTTCAAGCATTATTTTATCGTGTCCAATAAAATCTAATTGAGTTAATCGTGTTGGATTTGATGTTAATATTTGTTTATATTGCGTTAAATATTGCTTTGCGATTGGTTTATATGACCAATGCCACTCTTCTGGATAATATCCACCTTTGCGATCTTCATTATAAGGCTGACAAAAACCATATCTAAACATATTCTCTTGTAACCATTGATAAAGAATCTGACCTTTTTTATCGTTTTTAAAATAATTAGACGATAAATTGGTAATGTCTACATCTGTTCCCCAATGATGTCTTGAGGTACCTGGCATCGATGAATATTTTAAAATTTCGTTAGCAATGCTGTTTGCGTCATTATTATGTTTTGCTAAAGCGGTCCATTTACGTTGCCAAATACCATTTTGATAGTCAT
The DNA here is from genome assembly GCF_058502635.1 of Gilliamella sp. ESL1225. Taxonomy (NCBI): domain Bacteria; kingdom Pseudomonadati; phylum Pseudomonadota; class Gammaproteobacteria; order Orbales; family Orbaceae; genus Gilliamella; species Gilliamella sp. ESL1225. The sequence continues at coordinate 454,335 of NZ_CP196358.1, forward strand.
AATTACGCGTTGCACTAACAATAATAAACGGAATATCAGGATGCTGTTTCTGGAATGCTTGATAAGCATTAATTAATTGATTTGCGGCTTCTTTTTGTAGAAACATACCTTTTTTATTTACTGGCAATAATGTTGAATCTAAGGCAATAAAAGAATCATCTTGCGTTTCATCAAACTGCCCAATTAATTTATTTAAAGGAATTTCTTGTGCCATTGTAAATGTTGAATAGAGAAGAGAAAAAATAATGCTTAGTTTACGCCAAGATTTCATGATTTAGTAGTTGATTAATAATAGAAAATAATTTCTGTTAGCCAGAATCAATGAAAATCAGTATAATCTTTTTCCCAGAAATTAAAAAGCCATAATGTGTAAAAACGAGGCGTTATGACAGTTCCAAGTAATATTAATATAGCGAATTCAATCCCTACCGTGAAAGAAAAAATTAATCTCTTAAATCTCACCCGTCGAGGGCTGCGTGATTTTTTTGTAGCCATGGATGAAAAACCATTTAGAGCGGATCAAGTCATGAAATGGATTTACCATTTTGGATTAGATGATTTTGATTTAATGACAGACATTAATAAAAAATTACGTGATAAATTAAAAGACATTGCAGAAATTAAAGCGCCTGCCATTGCGATAGAACAGCGTTCCAGTGATGGTACTATTAAATGGGCATTAGATGTTGGCAACAATCAAATGATTGAAGCGGTCTATATCCCCGAACGAGACAGAGCGACATTATGTGTATCATCACAGGTAGGCTGTGCATTAGAATGTAAATTCTGCTCAACAGCACAACAAGGATTTAATCGTAATCTTACTGTCGCTGAAATTATAGGACAAGTATGGCGTGCTTCTAAAGCAATTGGTTTAACCGGAAAACTTGCTGATAGACCGATTACAAATGTTGTTATGATGGGGATGGGAGAGCCTTTACTTAATTTATCAAATGTTGTTCCTGCAATGGAAATAATGTTAGATGATTTTGGTTTTGGTTTATCTAAAAGACGTGTAACACTATCAACGTCAGGTGTTGTACCCGCCTTAGATAAATTAGCCGGTATGATTGATGTAGCACTGGCAATTTCATTACATGCACCTAATGACACTATCCGTAATGAAATAATGCCAATTAACCAGAAATATAATATGGCACAATTACGTGACTCGATTTTGAATTATTTAAAAGTTTCTAATGCTAATCACGGCAAAGTCACCATTGAATATGTATTACTTAACCAAATAAATGACGGTATTGAACATGCTCATGAATTGGCAAAATTTTTAAAAGATGTTCCAAGTAAGATTAATTTGATACCATGGAACCCGTTTCCAGGTGCACCTTATTCGCGAAGTTCGAACAGCCGTATTGATCGATTTATGAAAACATTAATGGAATATGGTTTTACTGTGATTGTACGCAAAACACGTGGTGATGATATTGATGCGGCTTGTGGTCAATTAGCGGGAGAAGTTGTCGATCGTACTAAAAGAACATTATATAAAAAGATTCCTATCCAACAAACTTTATAAGCAGGTTAGAATGAAATCCTATCAAAAGTGGATGTTATTAGCTGTTGGAATAGCAAGCTTATTGCTATCTGGCTGCCAATTAAAAGGGCGTAATGAATTTGATCCCGAAACAGCTGCATTAGCTAGAATGAAATTAGGTTTAGGTTATCTAGCTCATGCAAATGAATCCGACGAAAACGTTAAATTGGCGCATTATAATTTACGGACTGCAGCCGAATATTCGCCTAATAATCCGCAAATTATGTTAGCCATGGCAATGTTTGATCAGCATGTTGGTGAATATCAAGAAGCGGAAATGATTTATCAACGAATTACTAAAATGGAGCCAGGTAATGGACTTTATAATGTTCATTATGGTTCTTTTTTATGTGCGCGCAATAGATATGAAGAAGCGAAAAAGCAATTTCAAACAAGTTTAGATTTAGATCGTCATCGTTGGAAAGCCGATAGTTACGAGCAATATGGCTATTGTGCTTTGCAAAATAATGATAAACAAACGGCTGATTTAATGTTTAAACAACTTTTTTTATATGATGCAACACGCCGACAAAATGTCACAGAAACAGCTAAACTTTATAAGCAACAAGGTGAAAATACAATCGCAAATTATTTATTAGAAGTCGTAAATCAATAACCCCAAAAATAATAAAAATGACAGCACGTTTTGTTTTAATCTCTTTATAAGAAACTATCAATTAAGTTAATGATTGAGAATAAGTCGTAAAGCTATTTAAAAACTGATATTAAAAAATTAATTAAAAATTATATTGTTTGGTTTGAATTAAAAAAGGCAGAAATAATGAGTTTTTTAGCGATTTTATTTTTAGCATTTGCAATGTCAACCGATGCATTTGCGGTAGCTGTTTGTCGAGGTGTTAGTTTTAAATCAACGCAATTATGGGATGCGTTAAAAGTAGGATTATTATTTGGGATAGTAGAGGCAATAACGCCTGTTATTGGATGGTTATTGGGGTATTTAAGTTACCAATATATCGAAAAATGGGATCATTGGATTATCTTTATAGTCATGCTGTTTTTAGGTATCAAAATGATCCATTCTTCCTTTCAATCTCAAACAGAAGAATCGAATTCACAAGCATTAATAACAAATACACGTTCCATTCTAACCTTAATATTTACAGCAATTTTAACTAGCATTGATGCATTTGCTATTGGAGTAGGGCTTGCTCTGGCGAATATTAATATCGTCTACGCCGCTATAATGATAGGCTGTGCTACCTGCCTAATGGTAACGTTTGGATTATTATTAGGTAAAAAAATAGGGTGCTTAATTGGTAAACGTGCTGAATTGTTAGGGGGAATAATACTGATTATTCTGGGAGCGACTATTTTATATCAACACTTAACAGGCTAAAAAAATAATTGCCGCTAATTATAAAATCAACATTAACTATCTTTAATCAATAGAGCATAAAAAAAGAACATCTTTTATAATTAAAAGATGTTCTTTTTTAAGATAATTCCAATAGGACTGTATAGGTTTTATGGGGATAATTTAAAGACTAAAGTCTTCTTACATCATGCCGCCCATTCCACCCATGCCACCCATTCCGCCAGCAGCACCTAAATCAGGTGTATCTTTAGGAAGATCGGTTATCATACATTCAGTTGTGATCATGAGGCCTGCAATAGATGCCGCATATTGTAAAGCACTGCGGGTCACTTTAGTTGGATCTAAAATACCCATTGCAATCATATCGCCATATTCTTCAGTTGCTGCATTATATCCATAATTGCCTTTACCACCTTTAACCGCATTTACAACTACAGAGGCTTCTTCACCGCAGTTAGTCACGATTTGACGAAGTGGGGCTTCCATAGAACGAAGTGCAACTTTAATGCCTACATTTTGATCTTCGTTAGCACCTTTAAGGTCAGCAATTGCCGATGCAGCGCGAACTAAAGCAACACCACCACCTGCAACAACACCTTCTTCAACTGCGGCGCGAGTTGCATGTAATGCATCTTCAACACGTGCTTTTTTCTCTTTCATTTCAACTTCAGTCGCAGCACCTACTTTAATTACCGCAACACCGCCAGCTAATTTAGCAACACGTTCTTGAAGTTTTTCTTTATCATAGTCAGATGTTGACTCTTCAATTTGTTTACGAATTTGCTCAACACGTGCTTCAATAAGTGATTGTTCACCAATACCATCAATAATTGTTGTATTATCTTTAGTGATAACAACACGTTTTGCTTGACCAAGATCTTCAAGAGTTGCTTTTTCAAGCTCTAAACCAATTTCTTCTGAAATTACAGTACCACCTGTTAAAACTGCAATATCTTGTAACATCGCTTTACGACGATCACCAAAACCAGGTGCTTTAACCGCAGCAACTTTAACGATACCACGCATAGTATTAACAACTAATGTTGCAAGCGCTTCGCCTTCGACATCTTCAGCAATAATTAATAATGGTTTACCGGCTTTGGCAACGGCTTCAAGAACTGGAAGTAGTTCACGAATATTGGAGATTTTTTTATCGACTAATAAAATATAAGGATTATCTAATTCAACCGTTGCTGTTTCTGGCTTATTGATAAAATATGGTGATAAATAACCACGATCAAATTGCATACCTTCAACAACATCAAGTTCATCTTGTAAGCCAGTACCATCTTCGACAGTAATAACACCTTCTTTACCGACTTTTTCCATCGCTTGGGCGATTAAAGAGCCAACAGACTCATCTGAATTTGCTGAAATTGTCCCAACTTGCGCAATGGCTTTTGAGTCAGAACATGGTGCAGATAATTTTTTAAGTTCTTCAACAGCCGCTAAAACAGCTTTATCAATACCACGTTTTAAATCCATCGGATTCATTCCTGCTGCAACCGCTTTTAATCCTTCATTAACGATTGATTGTGCAAGAACAGTTGCCGTTGTTGTGCCATCGCCTGCTGCATCATTTGCTTTTGAAGCAACTTCTTTAACCATTTGTGCGCCCATATTTTCGAATTTATCTTCTAATTCAATTTCACGAGCTACAGATACACCATCTTTAGTAATGGTTGGAGCACCAAAAGATTTATCTAATACAACATTGCGTCCTTTTGGACCAAGAGTCACTTTAACGGCATCAGCAAGGATATTTACACCATTAAGCATTTTAACGCGGGCATCATTACCAAATTTTACTTCTTTAGCGGTCATCTTCTTTTCCTCTTAAATTCTGTCTAGTAAGTTAATAAATAGTCAATTATTCTTGAACAATCGCTAAAATATCGTTTTCAGATAAGATAAGCACTTCTTCGTTATCAATTTTTTCAGGTTTAACACCATAACCTTCATTAAAAATGACGATATCGCCAACTTTAACGTCTAATGGTTGAACTTGCCCATTATCTAAAATGCGACCATTACCAACAGCCAACACTTCACCGCGCGTTGATTTACCGGCAGCTGTACCTGTTAATACGATACCACCAGCTGATTTAGATTCTACTTCTTTGCGTTTGATGATCACACGATCATGCAATGGACGAATTTTCATTAGTTATCTCCTATACTAATTATTAATTAAAAAATATTTTAATTAACATAATGATTAATTAAGATAAATCACAAGATTAAAATTTATGATACAGTGCCAAAGATATGGGGATAGAAAAAAATCCTTCAAGAGATTATAACGGAAAAATTTTCCGTTTGATGATTTATTCATCATAAAAAAATATATAATGAAAAAAATAATCTTAACTTTATGCGTAATGATTAAAATAACTAATTGATAATTATAAATATATATAATTTAACGATACTTAAAAATTTTTTTAGATTAAACATACAAAATTTAAATTTATCGCATAAATATTGTAATGATTTATTAACGTTATTGGATTTTTAATTCTTAAACAAAATTAACAAACAGATCCAAAATCATAAAAAACAGTCAATAAATAATCAATTAAGCTATTTTTCAATCAACCAATCATTATTTTAAAAAATATTAGCTAAAAGGGATTGACGACTAATTCAGAATCGTGTTTAATGTGCATCCATTGTTGCCCGGATAGCTCAGTCGGTAGAGCAGGGGATTGAAAATCCCCGTGTCCGTGGTTCGATTCCGCGTCCGGGCACCAATCTTAAATAAAGAACACCAGCTTAAAGCTGGTTTTTTTATATCTAAAATTCATTGATACCAATGTGTTTAAATCTACAAGAACTTATGCAGAAAGGCTTTGTAGTAATACCCCCAATTCTTGATTTACCGACTATTGCCCTTTTTGAACTCTATTAAATAAAGTATTAGATAAAAAAGAACGTTACCATAGGCTAAGTATTAAAGAGTTAGATACTCGGCTAATGGATCATATTAGTTGTTTATCTGCTGAAGAAAAGCGTCTGCTTCAATTGAGATGTAGTAATTAAATGATGGGTGACTTCTTGAAAAAGGCTACTGAAAAAACATTTTCATGTTCAAACGCAACACAAATTATACTCCAAATATCATTGAGTGTATTGTGTTCATGTTTCTTTATTATAACTATCGACTTTATATAAAAATTGGATTCGGTAAGCCTTTTTATTATCCAAACGCATCTATTCCAGTGGTGCTCCAAATGAGATTTCTATCTCATTTTTTATCTTAAATAATCAAAAAAAATTCATTCTCTTCTGTAGAGCTTTTACTCAACCATAATTAAACGCTCAGCTCTTTTTGACTAAATATTAGATTATAAGGTCAATCACTTAATCCTGAACCAGACAAGAGCCAATGAATCCTTATTTGGATTAATATTATTATAAAGTGTACAGTTGCTTTGTTGAAAAATCTCAAGTGCAAGTTGCCAATATTGGCGGCGAATATAATACCGATTTTTGAGCACAACTTTCAGTATACTTTTCCTCAGCTTCTTTAGTGCTAGTGCTAATCATGAGTTCTTTTGCGTCTAGAGTTCGAAAGATTTAATCGATTTCAATATCGTCTTTTTTTGTGCAAATAATATCTTATAGTCGATAAAATTCCTTCAAAGAATGCAGTTTAGTGATTTAAGCGTAATGGTAAAATGTTGTTTTGCATCATCTCCAGATAGGCTTCTTTAATACTGCGCCAATAGCGTAATTTAGGTACAGGGTTTTCAGCACATGCCTTATACACATCATAATGACTGGTATTTCGCAATTCATCCTCACCATTTTGTTTGCTGTGATTTGGGTTATGGTTATCCACCATAAAACGTAGCTTATCCACCTCAACCGCCCAAATGTTAGCAAATTTTGTAACTAAGTGATGAATGGTTTCATTGATCATCTGTTCCAGCAACTCAGTAATATTTTTACCACGGTAAGATTCTGGATCACGCTTAATATTTTGCCAAAGCGTATCCATTAGATCCGCAAGTTTTGGATTTTCTTCAATCAGTGTTTGAATATAGTTATCAACTTCTTGATATTGCGTGCCATCCTCTAAATGGAAATCTGATGCCGTTTCTGAATTAGGTACAAAACGCTGAATAAGGGATAAAATATAACGATAATTAATTTCTTCCATGCGGTGTGTAAGCAGCACATATTCAATATCTAACGGCTCGACTTCATCGTCATTATCGTGATTATAGCGCAGTTCTTCAAGCACATTGATATAAGAGCCATGATAACTTTCAATTTCAGTTTCCGTAATGGCAAAATTTGTTTCGATATTTGTCATATCAAAATCAAAATAGACCGATACCGCGTTAAACGCTTTATCAAAACGCTGGTATAGCTTTGCGAATTGTCGTTTTTCACCTAGTGTGAGATGATGAGTCTCTTCAGGTGTGGGGACAAGATGGCGTAACGCTTTTATCGCTTCTTGTAAACGAGCTTTCGCCTCTTGCCAAGTTGGGGCAAGAACGTAATTTTCACCACCATTAGAATAAAGAAATAATGCTTGTTCAACAGCATCTTGATAGAGAGTTGGTGTTTGAAAAGTGACAATTTGACCAAAGGTTTTACTCTTATCAAATAATCGATTAGTACGAGAAAATGCCTGAATAATATCATGTGGCCGCATTGGCGGCCGGTCGATGAATAAAGTCGAAATACAAGGAGCATCAAAACCGGTTAATAACCTATCTACCACAATAATAATATCAATCTGTTCAGCTCGTCTATGGTACCGGCTTTGTTTTCTAGCCAGTCTGGCATTAATATTTTGATTATAGGCGCGAATTGTTTCAAGAGTAAAATTCGTACCATAGCACTGATTATAATCAATTAACGCTTCTTTCATTTTTTCTTGATTGCGAATTGATGATTCTTCATTTTCAGACAGTGAATATGTCAGCGCGACTTTAGGAAAATCAGGCAAAATACTGCGTGTGTTCTCATTAATTTTGACGGTTTCAAGTCCGGCGACCACACGTTTAAACAAATCATAATATTCCTGTGCAATAGCGATACTTGGTACTGTTAAAATTGCACCATAAGCTTTGCCTTCACCATTTTCAGTCGTAAAACCAAGTTTGCTTTTTGATTTATTGATAATCGAGTCAATAACTTTCAAGCGATGTCTATTGTCATCATAAACTGAACTTGGAATCAACTTTTCTTTTTCTTTCGTACTTAATTGATTGGGTTTTTTATTAACATGATAGTGGTAAATAATTTTATCAATTTCATCTTCTTCAAGTGTACTTTTATATTCCACTTGAAAGCCAAGTACTGCATTATCGTTAATCGCTTCTTTTACTGTATATTCATGTAGGCGCTTACCATATTGTTGCTCAGTCGTTCTCGCTAAATCACCTAACTCAGCACGTGGATTTTCGGCAAAGATTGGTGTACCAGTAAAACCATACCATAGTGCATACTGAAAACAGCGATCAAGTTCCTGTTTTTTTCGTGGTGTGACAGCCCGGTGGCACTCATCAACAATAAATGCCACTTTAAGGGCTTTTATTTTATTGTATCGTTTTTGTTTATGTTCGCTAATGTTAGCTTCAGCCATGCGCTTCATTAAATGATTAAGCTTTTGAATAGTGGTAATAACAACACCGCGCTCTTCACTTGCCAACCGCTGTACTAAATCATTTACATTGTCTGTTTCATCAATGGATACAGGATCAAATTCAGCATAAGACGTAAAGGAACTGGTTGTTTGCTGATCAAGATCAACACGATCAACAATAAATAGGGTTTTATCAATCGCAGGAATCTGTAACAGATTACACGCCACTTTATAAGAGGTTAAGGTTTTACCTGAACCCGTGGTATGCCATACATAACCAGATTGCTGGCAAGCTGAAGCTTGTTTTACTGCCTCAATAGCATGGATCTGATAGGGGCGTAATAAAATCAACGCTTCATTGTCTTTGTCGGTAATGGAGTATTGCGTCACGATTTTATGCGCCTGAGGAATAGATAGTACAGCTTTAGCAAAAGCTAAATAATCAGTGATAGGCTTATTATTGATATCCACCCATTTACATAAAAAGCGTTCATTTAATTGTGAGTGTAATGCCGAGGCAATATAACGGGTATCTGTGCCATTACTGACTACAAACATCTGTACTGAGGAAAAGATACCTTTAAACTTTCCTTCTTTTAGGTATTTTTTAATCTGACGGAAGCCATCCATATAAGGATGCTGACGATTTTTTAGCTCAATATGAATCATCGGCAAGCCGTTGATCAACAACGTAACATCGAAAATACGGTTACGATCATTATCTTGCTGCTTACCACTAGTAAAATGATTGATCACTTCATAAATAGTACTACCGCCAGCCACATCAGCACGATTAATCACATTAAGACGAATCGTGCCAAGCGTAGCGTCTTCACGCTGTACTTGTACTTTAGCAATACCATTTTCACCGGCAAGCCATTTAGCTGCTTCATAAAAATTAATAAAAGTCAGCTGTGTTTTAACCTGCATAAACTCTTGCTCAGTTAAAGCGACGCCACGTAATATTGCACGATTATTCGCTTCAAGAATATTGCGTAAGTTTTGCCATAAAGCTGCTTCGTTGGTTAAATCATCCCGATAATGCCATTGGGACTCACCTTGAATCAGTTGATTAATAAAGTTGATTTCTAACTTTCGCTCTTTAGTAAATTGAATCGCCACATGCTGTCCTTTTTATTATGATCCACTAAATAAATAATCGCTGTAACATCGCTTTTTTTAACGTCTGATAATGGGTTAACTTATTTTGTTGCTCCGTGATTTGTTTATCTAATTGTTGGAAGAAGTTACCAATTTGGGTTTGTTCTTTTAAAGAAGGAATTTTAACTGAAATATCTTTAAAAAGTGGAAACTTCAAATTCCAAGTATCAGATGTCAATCCTTGTGAATTATTTCGAAACATATTTATCATAAACGGTAATTTAAATTGATAAGAAAAGAATAGACCAGAAATATTATTCCTAGGAATGATAACCGTATAAGCAGGGCTTAAAACACCTGAGTAAATAGATAATCCACTTGCACCTTGCCACATTCTCATAGAGTTATATGCTATATCTCCAACACATACTATTTTATAATTACTCTTATCCGAACTAGAAGTATCTCTTCGTTCTAGACTTGATGCCAAAACAACACCTGAATTAATAGTTACAGAAATAAGCTCACCTGACTCAGCTCTCTCATTTCTTTCATCAAAACACTCTTCTAACTTTTTCTTTACCCAATTTCCACTAAATCCTTTAAAGCGCACTCTCGGCACCTTTTCACCTTTTTGTGGGAACATTTTTTGTAGCATGGCTTTTTTATAATTTTGAGCTTGAGTCAAGGTGTTTTGTTGTAGTTCAATCACTCTATCTAGTTTTTGGAAAAAATTACCGATTTGGTTTTGTTCTTGTTGCTTAGGTGTAATAATCGGCATTGTCCTAAAAACTGAATCACTAATTGCAAATCTATCAGAACGTGCACCTTTATCACCATTCATAAACATAAAACGATGCCATTTAGATGTTGAAAAATAATAATCTAAAAAATCGTTATTAATCGAATGTGTTCTAAACACGTAATATAATGGTGACATAACCCCTGTTCGATTTAACTTATTGCGTTGTATTGGTCCAACTGGCGCTAAATTCGAGATCCTTGGATTATAAACAAAATCATTTGGTTGAACGACGTAGTAGTGACATAAATTTACTTCATTTGAAATATCTTTATTAAAAAAATCCCTTTGGTTTACAATACCGTATTCAGCTGAATTAGTAAAAGTTTCAGTAATAAGATTGCTTTTGTTTTTTTCTTGCACTTTATCCGAAATATCACAAAGTTTTGTTATATCCCACTCTCTAATAAACCCTTTAAACCTTAGTTTAGGCACTTTACTCTTAATGCTTGCCATTACTGATTCCTTGTAATGCCGCTTTAAAGTCTTCTAACTCTTTTTCCGCTTCTGGTGTTGTGCCTGTCAGTTCATCTAACATAGTAAACAGTTCACTTTCTGCGATTTTTAGTTCTTGTTGTGTCTGCATAATTGCTGTGGATAAATCAGTTAGAGGGATCTCTGGTTCTGCTTCAAAAGTATCAACATAACGTGGAATATTAAGATTAAAATCATTCTCTTCAATCTCAGCAAAACTCGCGAGATAACTGAATTTATCAATAGTTTTGCGTTCTACATAAGCATTAAATATCGTTTCAACATGTTCATCAGTTAAAATGTTTTTGGTTCGCGCTTTTTCGGATAATTCTTGTGCATCAATAAACAACACATCACGTTGATTATAATCTTTGCGTAAAATAATAATCGTGGTTGGAATACCAGTATTATAAAAAATATTCGCAGGTAAACCTATCACAGCATAAATATGACCGTTTTCAAGTAATGTGCGACGAATTTTCTCCTCACTGCTTCCCCTAAACAATACCCCATGTGGTAGCACAATCGCCATGGTGCCATTGGATTTTAAATGGTAGAAGCCATGCAGTAAAAAGGCAAAATCAGCACGGGATTTTGGAGCTAACACACCATAAGGCGCAAAACGAGCATCATCTAAAAAGCCTTTTACTGCACTCCATTGTGCGGAATAAGGCGGATTCATTAATACGCCATCAAAATTGGTTGGTTCATCCGTTGGCCAGTCATCACTTAGGGTATCAGCATTGCTTAAATATTGATTTGCAATTGGCACTTGATGCAGCATTAAGTTCATTCGCGCTAGATTATAGGTTGATGTGTTAATTTCCTGACCAAAATAGAGCACTGTACCCGATTCTTGGCTTTCTTTTTTGACGTTCAGCATTAATGACCCCGAACCCATAGTAGGGTCGTAAATACTAAAACCTTTTTGTTTGTGTTTACCATGCATCACAATTTTAGTCATCAACTTTGCGACGCCATGTGGTGTATAAAATTCACCTGCTTTTTTACCTGACTCAGAGGCAAACTCACTGATCATATATTCGTAAGCATCACCTAAAATATCACCGACATAACCATCTAAGTCGATCTCCGCCAGTTTTTTCATTACGCCAGCAATAGTTTCATTTTGTTTTTGTGGTGAGGCTCCAAGTTTGCGCGAATAAAGGTCAATATCCTGAAATAGGTTAGCAAAAATTTCATGCGCTTGTTCGATATTACGAAAGCCTTGCGCTAAGGTTTCCAACTGGAAAGTACTGTTATTAATATCATCTAGCAGTTGAGTAAAAGTGTATTGCGGTTCTATCACATAAGAAAACTGGGTATAAAGCATCTCTTTAAGATCTTGCTGTAATTCTGGATTAGCATAAGCCTTAGCATAGATTGCTTGTGCCTGTTTTAAATCGTCAGCTTTCTCTTCTAGCTGATCAATCGCATAATCCAACATATTATCCGATAGGTATTTATAAAAAATAATACCCAACAAATAGTTTTTGTATTCATTGGCATCCATCTTGGAGCGTAAAATATCCGCTGACGCCCAAAGTGCGTTATAAAGTGACGTTGAATTTTGTTCCATGTAGCAGAATTTCATTAATTAATAATTAAACTTGGTACTGATTTTAACAGATTTATAAATTTTTTATCCAGTATAAAAAATGATAGGTTAATTAATTTGTTACTTATGCTGGCTATTTCCTAAACATTTCCATAAATGCCATTCAATATACCGACTATGCAAATAATCTTCTTTTACTCGAGGTAACAGTATGCTTTTATTCTCAAAATTCCAGAATAATATTGCAACCATTTGATGAATACTCACAAACCACGTTACAAATAGTGCATTATTTTTTCGAGATAGTTCGCAAAATTAGAACATAACAAAATAAAAACAATAACAAAATTAAAAAAATAAAATCGATAATAAATTCCCTACATATCAATAACTGTTTCATAGATTCTAATATCGTTGTTACTTAGTTCTTTAATCCTTAATACTAAGTAGTTAAGCGCATTAAGATTGCTGTACTCGTTCATAAAGAGGAAGGAATGCCATCATTGATTGATACCTAGCTTTTAAAAAAACTCTTCATAATGGATATTATCGATACAGATAAACTTTAAACTCTTTATAATAGTCGGTAATGATAACTATTCATGACTAACTCTCCTTTGTTATATTTACCTAAATTTAGAGATAAATACTGAAATCATGCTCGAATTTACCATTGAACCATCTTTGGCATTCAGCGGCACTACGTCCCCAAAACCCAGATTCCACTAGCATGCTACAAACTATGATTCGAAATCCGTGTAAAAAGAATTCTGTTTTAGTGTCATAATCTATCATTCCAATCGTTTTATTTAACGTGTTTTTGCTAATTGTCTTAATCAGAGATTCATGATTTTTTAATAAAAGAAAATGATGTAAATAGGCTCTTTTAATACATCTAAAAAGGCAAAAAGAAAGTAACACCGAGTTCAATTTAAGTTGTTACCCTTATTTTATTATTTATAATGGTAATACTTCATAAGTACTATTAAAAATCAAACTTATATTATGGAATAGTAAAAAGGGTTTCTTATGCATTTGAAATTGACAGAAGAAGATGTGAAGTTACGGTTTGTAACACCGGCTATCGTTGAAAAATCAGCTTGGACTCATGATTTAATTAGAATGGAGTATTATTTTACTGATGGACAGGTTTTGGTTAATGGCAATCGGAAAAAACGAGGAATACAGAAGAAAGCGGATTATTTATTATTAGCTAAGAATAAAGAAACGCCTCTAGCCATTGTAGAAGCTAAAAGTCATGAATATTCAATCGGTGAAGGGCTTATGCAAGCCATTCAATATGCGAATATTTTAGATATTCCGTTTGCTTACTCAACGAATGGAAAAGGCTTTATTGAGCGAGATCTATTAACTGGAATAGAACGTGATTTATCAATGGATGAGTTCCCAACACAAGCTGAATTATGGCAACGTTACCTTGTTCATAAAAATATCACAAAATCCGAAGAGAAAATGATTGAGCAGCCTTATTACATTAATTCATTTAAGAAGATCACGCCTCGCTATTACCAACGCATTGCAATTGATCGCACTATCGAAGCTGTCGCATCAGGTCAAAAAAGAATCTTACTGGTTATGGCAACGGGTACAGGTAAAACCTATACGGCTTTTCAAATGATATGGCGATTAAAAAAAGCTAATCCAAGTATGAAAGTACTTTATTTAGCTGACAGAAATATTTTAATTGACCAAACCATTACCAATGACTTTAAACCGTTTGAAAGAATTATCACCAAAGTCCAAGGTCGAACTTTAGATAGCTCTTATGAAATTTATATGAGTCTTTACCAGCAATTGGCTGGCGATGAAGGCGAAGAGTCATTTCGACAATTTAAACCCGAATTTTTTGATTTAATCATTATAGATGAGTGTCATCGAGGAAGTGTCAAAGAAGAGTCACAATGGCGAAAAGTACTTGATTATTTCAGCTCGGCAATCCAAATCGGCTTAACGGCAACGCCTAAAGAAACCAAAGATATCAGTAATATTACCTATTTTGGTGAGCCTATCTATACTTATTCTTTAAAGCAAGGTATTGAAGATGGATTCCTCGCCCCTTATAAGGTGATACGAGTAAGTATTAACCATGATGTTGAAGGATGGCGACCCGAAAAAGGTCAAACGGATATTGATGGCAATTTAATTGAAGATCGAGAATATGACCGCAAAGATTTTGATAAAAAACTGATTATTGATGATAGAACACAATTAGTTGCCAAGCGTATAACCACATGGCTTAAAGCCAATGGTCGCGACAGTAAAACCATTATTTTCTGTACGGATATTGATCATGCAGAGCGTATGCGCCAAGCCATGGTTAATGAGAATAGTGATATTGTTAAAAACCACCCTGAATACATTATGCGAATTACAGGTGATAACAAAATAGGCAAGGATAAGTTAGACTATTTTATTGATGCCAATGAACCTTACCCAACTATCGTTACCACCTCTAAATTAATGACAACGGGGGTTGACTGTAAAACCTGTAAATTAATTGTGCTTGAAAACAATATTGAATCAATGACCGAATTTAAACAGATTATTGGTCGAGGTACTCGCTTAAGTACCGATCATGATAAATGGTTTTTTACGATTATGGATTTTCGCGATGTCAGCCGATTATTTGCCGATAAAGATTTTGATGGCGATCCGGTTGTTATCATTGAAAATCCAGTCGTAACGGGTGATGAGGATGAACCAAATCCAGAATCGCCAATCAATGGTGATTGGGATGATGAAGGAGGGGATTCTGATATTATTGACGACATTAACGCTCAAAAATCGCAAAAAATACGTGTTAGAGGTGTTGAAACCACCATTTTAAATGAACGCGTACAGATTATTGATGCTGATGGAAAATTGATCACAGAGAGCTTAACGGATTTTACTAAGCGAAATATTTTATATGAATATGCAACGCTAGATGACTTTATTCAAGCATGGAATAAAGCAAGTAAAAAACAAGCAATTATTGATACGTTAGAAGAGCATGGTGTTTTACTCTCCACACTACAGCAAGCAGCAGGCAATAAAGATTATGATCCATTCGATCTTATCTTACATATTGCTTACGACAAAAAGCCATTAACTAAAGCTGAACGGGTTAATGCTGTAAAAAAACGCGGTTATTTGTATCAATATGATGAGATCTGTCAAAAAGTATTATCCACTTTATTAGATAAATATATGAATGAAGGCATTACCTCATTAGAAGATAACAATGTTTTAAAAAATACCCCATTTGATCAAATGGGCAGTCCAATTAAAATAGCGAGTATGTTTGGCGGTAATGCCATGTATCATCAAGCTATTATCGGATTACAAAACGAACTATATTCGTTAGTAGCTTATCAATAAAACAGAAGCCCTTAATTGCTAAGGGCTTTTTCTTAAATTAATACACATTCATCATCATTCGGTCAATTTATTGAGTTTATCAATTTTGGTTAACGTGGTTTCGATTGTTTTAACAATACGGTTTTGTTCAGCAAGTGGAGGGAGAGGGATTAATAAATTTCTAAGTGTTTCAGCGGATAGTTGTTTAACTGCAGTACCTGAAGATACATATTTAATAAAAGTTTCAAAATAAGAACTACTGAATATCGCTTCTAAATAAGAAACTAATTCTTTATTAATACCACGTAAAATGACCATTTGAGCATTAATAAATCCTGTCTTAAACCGTTCAGTTTCACAAAAAAGTGCATATTTACCAATGCTACCTCGCAATAGGCAAACAAAATCTAAGTGTTGTAATTTTCCACTACGCAAATTTTCAAATTTTTCGTGACTTATGAATCTAAGATTTAAATTTTGTTTAAGTCGGTTTTCAATCATATCTTTTGCACCAAAAAAAGGGATACCGGAAGATTTAAAATCTTTCTCTGTCGGATAG
The DNA here is from genome assembly GCF_058502635.1 of Gilliamella sp. ESL1225. Taxonomy (NCBI): domain Bacteria; kingdom Pseudomonadati; phylum Pseudomonadota; class Gammaproteobacteria; order Orbales; family Orbaceae; genus Gilliamella; species Gilliamella sp. ESL1225. The sequence continues at coordinate 470,682 of NZ_CP196358.1, forward strand.
CTCGAACTTCTATCACCATTTATAAACGTATTCAATTCTCCCAACCTCACCCAAACCCAATTATCAGGAATATCAAACGGAATCTCATCTTCGGTAATTTCGGGTAGTGTTTTCTCTTTTTTGATCACCTTTTCATTAATTAATCGCGCTTTTTCTGTTTCAATTTGTTTGAGCAAATCACGCGCGTCACCATCTTCAGAACGTTGCTGGGTTAACTTACCTTGAATGGCGGATTGTAATAGCGAAGCTCTAAGCTTATTCGGGAATGCTTTTTGTATATTATAAAGCTTGGTTTCATCCACTTTGAGTTTATCAATTTTAGCTAAAGCTGTTTCAATTGCTTCAACGATTCGGTGTTGTTCAGATAATGGTGGCAGAGGAATTAATAATTCAGATAAACTCTGTTTATTTAATGTATTACCTTTTATCGCATTGTTAAAATTACCTGATTTTGCAATACTTGGCAAAAATAACATTAAAAAATCTCTAAATGTATTAAATGTATCATCTTTAAATGGATTAATAGAAATGATAGCCTCATTGTGATATGCATCAATTCCTAAAATAGATATTTTTCCTATTGTTAGCTTGAAACTCATAATGAGCGTACCTTTTAATGATATACCAACATTACTAAAAGCTTTAAGTTTTCCTTCTTCTGAAATCTGTTCTTTTGTTTTTGTAATAACACCTCCATCAATCATGTCAGCAATAGATACCCATGGATAATTATTTTTCCAATATTTTGTATCAGATCGAGGTGGTGTTTTCCCTAAATGAAAGCTAACAATATCATTGAATCTCACCCAAACCCAATTATCAGGAATATCAAACGGAATCTCATCTTCGGTAATTTCCGGTAATGGTTTTTCTTTTTTGATCACCTTTTCGTTAATTAGTCGCGCTTTTTCTGTTTCAATTTGTTTGAGCAAATCACGCGCATCACCATCTTCTGGTAACTGCTGAGTTAATTTGCCTTGAATCGCGGATTGTAATAAAGCGGCTTTTAACTTATCGCTTACTAATGTTGCACTCATCTACTTGCCCGCCTCTTCATGCAGATCAATACCAATAAAATCAGCAATATCGGCTAATGATTTATCGATACGGGCATTTAATGTGGTGCGCAGCTGATGATATTCCCGAATCGTTTCTTCGGGGCTTAATACTTCTTCTTCAATAGTTGGGTAACCACATAAATCTAAATTAAAACCATTATCCGTTAAAAACGCTTTACTAAATTTTTGAGATTTAAAGGTGTCAGTATCCTCATCGGCAATGACTGTGCGATTTTGCCACCACGCTAAGCAATCATTAAAGTGTTCTAATTTCATTGGGCGAGTTTTAGAAAAATGTTTTTGATCTTCAGGCATATCTAACCGATAAAACCATACATCTTCAGTGGTTTTACTGTTATCAAAAAAGAGGATATTGGTTGTAATCGAAGTATAAGGAGCAAATACACTATTCGGTAATCGGATAATAGTGTGCAAGTTAAAATCATTAATTAACTTCTTCTTAATCGCTGTTTTTGCCCCATCAGCGCCAAACAAGAAACCATCCGGAATAATGATAGCACAGCGCCCACCACCTTCAGTAACATGTTTTAAACGATACATCGCAACCGACATAAAGAGATCCGCTGTTTCGCCACTTTGTAAATCTTTAGGGAAGTTACTTTTAATGCTCTCGCTTTCAGTGCCACCATAGGGTGGATTCATGACAATAATATCAAAGCGTTCATCTTCTCTGTATTCTCGAACCTTACGCTCTAATCCATTACCATGTTCAATGGTCGGGTTGTCTAAATCATGAAGTAATAAATTAGTAACACATAACATGTGTGGTAATGGTTTTTTCTCGATACCATAGAGGCTATTTTGTAATATAGCTCTATCTTCGACAGTGTTAACTTGTTGATCTAATAATTTTAATGCAGAGGTTAAAAAACCGCCTGTACCACAAGCACAATCAGCAACACGCTCGCCTAGTTTTGGCTGTAATACATTAATCATAAAATCAGTCACAGCACGAGGTGTATAAAACTCGCCGGCATTGCCAGCACTTTGTAAACTTTTCAGAATTGTTTCATAGATTTCACCAAAAGCGTGTTTATCTTCGTATTCATTAAAGTCAATTTCATCAATAACATTAATCACCTTACGCAGTAACACGCCATCTTTCATGTATTGGTTTGCATCTTCAAAAACATGTTTTACAATCGATTGCTTAATCGGTGTATTGACATCAATGTCTAGTTTTTTTAATTCAGGAAATAATGTCTGATTCACAAACTCTAATAAGGGTTCACCCGTCAGCGCTTCACCATCTTTATTATCTTTTGCCCAATTTTGCCAACGCAGTTCGATAGGAATAATTGATTTATATTTTGAATCAGTAAATTCCCAAATCTCTTCTTTAGCACCATAAATTTTTAAAAAGATTAACCATGTCATCTGCTCAATACGCTGTGCATCACCATTAATACCACTATCACCACGCATGATGTTTTGAATTGATTTTACGAAATTACCTAAACTCATATGAATATTTACTCTTATCTATATTTTCTATGATTATTGTACATTAATTTAGTCTTACTTGTACTTTAAAGTATCCATCGCTGAGTTATCGTTATCATTTTATTATTCCTTGTCATACAGCTTGATAAATATTACATATATGATATAAACAAAAATCTTAAAAAAATATCATGAGCAAGGGTCATACCTTATCTATGGTGAGTAATATTTTAAAAATCTGAATATATACTTGAACATAGTGATTCTATTAAATTGTTATTTATAAATTATTGTTTATACGCATTCCCGAGTTGAATGACTAATAATGAATTTATATGCAAATGTTTTTCAAATTCTCTCATGATAAGCTTTAACAAAAATAAAATATGTCAGGAAATTGTTATGAGTAAGTTGGAAAACAAAATCGAAGCACAACACCGCTGTTTATTTGATGTACTAAATGCCGGCTCTTCAATAATAATATTACGTTGATTAAGCGAGATATTCTCAACAGTAATGCCAATTTCACTGGGTTTAACGGGTGGGGTGCCTTTAATGCTGGTGAGTTTGATGATATTACGGGATTGTGTTGCCGTTTTTATGACTAAGCCCGCTTTACCGGCGGCGGTCATATCGGCTAATGCGTAAATATCTTCGCCGGTGCCATCGGGAAATATGCCGGTTGCTTCAATTAAACTGCCACCGATTGTTGAGGTGTATTCACCCGATATTACTTGGCGAGCCCCTGATTGGATATTATCTAACCCAAAAAACAGTAACGTGGTTGCAAGTCCTAGACCTATGCCGGTTTCAGTTAACGCGCTGGCAGCAATCAGCGTCGAGGCACCTTGTACGACTTTCATCCCCCCTAAAAAGCGGGGCAGTTCGTGCTCAAGGATTTCGTTTGATTTGCCCTTGGTGGTATAACCCGCAGTCACGAGTGCTGTACTACAGACTAAGTCACCGATGGGGGTAAAGCGAAAAGGCAGGCAGAGTTGCTAACTCCGTACAAAGCTATTCCAAAAATTTAGTTTATCGAGCCTGTCCATGTGTACCTGACTATTTTGTTATCATCTAATTTACTGCTCGGAATTATTAGATCACTACAGTTCAGTTAATCATTTTATTAACATTGAAAATTTAGTAAAAATAAAAGGTTGTAATCTTATTTCAACATTTATTCTAGTATCCTTTAATACAACTTCAGTCATTAAAAACTCACCATCAGCATCTTTTTCTATCTTAAAATGCTCTACACCTTCAATTAAATTATGTGCTATTTTTTTTCCTTTTAACTCTATAACTGTTTGTATCCAACCTTCTGTTGCATTAAACGAAAAAAGCAAAGACATTTCATTTTGATCAGTATATTTATATGCAAAGTGCAAATCGGGTGTATTTTGAAAAATTGGTTCGCTTTCAAAAAAAGTCAACAAATCTATTTCATCTGGTAACGATCGAATAAACATTTATTTTTTCCCTTCTCTTGGAATTGTTGTTATAAATCTGCGTGAGCCATCAGGCATAATTTCAAATGATGTTTGTAATAGAGTTCCTTTTCCTGATGATCCTATTAAAAAAGATTCTCTAATTTCAAAATTTTGAGAACCTTTTGTGTAATTATCAATAACATTACCTTTTGTATTTATTACTTTATTAAAGTGTTCAGTTAAAACAACTGTACCCGATTCATTGGTCTGTAGACCAAGACGTCTCATCATTTGGGATAATTGAGTTGAACGTTCAATATTATGTAATTCGCTATCTACTTTGCCATAGAGGAAATCAAATTTATTTGGATCTATTTCAAGCGTCGTCTCTTTTTCAGAATATCTTAAATGATTAGTTAAAGTCCAATTTTTAGTAGTTTCTACTTCTCCGTCAACCCACTTCACCTCACTAAAATCCTGAAACTTAATGGTATGACGTTTAAATGGCGTATTAGGTGATAAGTTTATTGCCCCGACTTCAAGGCTTTTAATGTCATCGGCAAGGGTGCCATTTGGTGTACTTGTTGTTATTTTATTAAACGCCGCCATATTATGACGAGTATGCGCCATTTTGTTAATGGCATTTAATTTGCTGGCTGCACCAATATCAATCAGTCCATAGGTGATACCTTCATACCCTTTAGGGACAATGCCGGTTTTAGCAATGATTTTTTCACCGATGGTACTGACTTCGTTATCGGTAATAAACCGGCTCGCACCAGCGGCGATATTATCTGCGCCAATAAAGCCAATACCCAGGGCAAGAGGTGTTCCGCTGCCCACGGTCGCTACTTCAACGCCGGCTGCGGCAATCAGGGTGAGTGCCCCGCCAATGACTTGCAAGCCACCGATAATTTTATTTTCATATTTATCAATAAACGCTTGGTTTTTCTCTGCTTGGGCTTTTAGTGTATCACCCCAAAAATACCCGATGATGCCATTTGCTATAGTCGACACCGGGGACATTAACGAGTCAGGACGGGTTGCCGCATCTAAGGCATTACTTAATTGATGAGGGTTAAGATAGCTAAAATAGTCATTAATAAATGTGCTACCCACCGCGCTTGTTGTATATTGCCAATCATCAATATGCGCCCACTTTTCGGGGATTTTAATATCGGCTAGTCCCTGAGTATTAAAACGCCCAATAAAGGTATGACCTTCGCGATTTGAGCTAATGCGATATTTAAAATCAGGGTGATGCTGTAAATAAAAACCATGGTTAGCTTTTAATTCAACATAGGCAAATTCAACCTGTGTGCCTTTTAACCGATACTTTTTGCGTGTTTCAACATGCTTAATGATAGCCGGTTGCCGCAGGTATTTGAGGAGCTTAATAGCGTTAATATAGAGGGACTCGATATCGGTAAGATTATCATGCTGCGTGGCGGTTTTGATGGCGGCTGTTAAGCGTGTTTCTTCATCGTTCTCATCACCTGTACCATCTAACACAAGGGGGCTGTAGAGATAGGCGCGGACACGTTTAACGATATCACTATTATGATAGCGATAATCCGCCTTATCAAATCCCTCACTGTGTTTAAGCTGACTAACGGCTGAAATCACGTCCTTGTAGAGGGAGGGCGGGTAAGTTGCCCCTTCGCTGTCTTCATAGTCTAACGTGCCGATGCGCTGCTCGGCGGTAAAAAAATAGGTGTTGTTTAATAATATCAGTAGCTGATAAAACATAAACCCAATGTGCTCATCCGGGCGAAACATATTTTGTTGCCAAAGCAAAGGGGCATAGCGGAAATGCTCGGCGGAATAGCCATAATTAATTTGACCCGCTAGGGCGTTATCTATCTCAACTGTAAAGGGTGAATTGCCGGAGGTTAATAAGGCAGTTAAGTCATCAAGCCAGGCTTGTGCCAGTTTTTTAACGTGTAAGCGTTTATCGCCCCTTTCTGCAAGTTCAATGGCATTTAAACCACCGCCTAGCAGTAAATGCACTTTGGGGTACACCTTTTCGGTACTAAACACACTTTTATTCTTACCTAAAAAAATTTCATCGCGGCTAAAATCATGATTGAACAGGAAATGAGTGGTATTAATGTCAGGTGATATACCATCATAAAAGCCGATGGGCTGTGCGGGGCGGTTGGTGAGTTCAACAATAATCCAAGTGTAATCAGGTTGGTATTCTGGGATTTTTCTATTATATGGAATGGGCGGTGGCACAGGTGGGGAGGGAGGGCGCATATCGAAAACGGGATTGAAAATCGGTAAGGTGCGCAAAATAAGTCGTTCGTGATAGAGGGCCTGTAATAAACACTTCGCCACCTTATCGGGATAACGGTGATAATAAGCCGCATAATGTAAGCCGTTTTTTTGCAGTAAGGGATAGAAATTTTTACAGCTATTGGGGTTGGCAACGAGCTTTTTAATAATTGGGTGATAGTCGGTTTTATGGAAGTATTTAATGCGACGAGGATAAAAAGGACTGCATCTAAATTCGCCCTCACCCTCTCTAAATTCTTGTATAAGGTTATCCCACTCGCTTGGGGTGAGCAGTTGATAGTAGTACATTTCCTTGACCCATTTTATTGTATTTATTAATTAGTATCGGTTAGTTTGGCGCGTTATTGATATTGAATAAAACCGATAATTATTGTGGTGAGAAGATTAGCATAGGAAAGATAAATTACAAAGTGGAATATTATTAAGAATTGTTAAGATAAATAATTTACTTAAATGATCGCAAAGAGTTGATTATTAATCGTCACGCTAAATAAAAGATTGTTACTAGGAAAAAATTAACATAAGGAATATTTCATAAAAAAATCTATATGACATCTGATAAAATTTTATCTTGAAACTGAATAAGTATATACTCATCGACAATTAATTAAAGTTATAAAAGGAAAGCCATTATGAATTATGCCCGCTATATTGATCATACCTTACTTGCTATGAATGCGACGGAAGCGCAAATCACAACACTATGCCAAGAGGCTTTAACTTATCAATTTTATTCTGTTTGTGTCAATTCGTGTTATGTCCCGTTAGCCTCTCGTTTAGTAAAAGATAGTAATGTAAAAGTTTGTTCTGTTGTTGGCTTTCCGCTTGGCGCTATGTTGACTGAGGCTAAAGCCTTTGAAGCCAGTGCAGCTATCAAGGCAGGTGCACAAGAAATTGATATGGTCATTAATGTTGGTTTTTTAAAGAGTAATGATTGGCAAGCGGTGCAAGCGGATATCGAGGCCGTGTTTAATGCTTGCGGTAACGTTCCATTAAAAGTGATTTTAGAAACGTGTTTATTAACAAAAGATGAAATTAAAAAAGCTTGCTTATTATGTAAAGAAATCGGTGTCGCATTTGTGAAAACATCAACTGGCTTTAGCCAATCTGGCGCAACCGTTGAAGATGTGCAGTTAATGCGACAAACTGTTGGTGAAAATATGGGAGTTAAAGCCTCCGGTGGCATTCGCGATAGGCAAACAGCAGATAACATGATAAAAGCAGGTGCGAATCGTTTAGGCGCAAGTGCCGGAATTTCGATTATTCATGATGATGAAGCAACATCTAGCAATTATTAGTCAATAAAATTAGGGATTGTTATTGAATATTAACCTCCCTAATAACACATTTATATTTGATTAAATACTATGAAAAATATCACCCTTTTAGGTTCAACCGGCTCAATTGGTTGTAGTACATTAGCCGTTATTCGTCAAAATCCGCAAAATTATAAAGCTTATGCATTGGTAGGTCACCAAAACGTGACTAAAATGACCGAGCAATGTTTAGAATTTAAACCTAAATATGTGGCAATGTTTGATCCTAAAGCGGCTGCTTTATTAAAACAAAATCTTGCCACATTTAATCTCGACATTACCATTTTTAGCGGTGAGCAAGCAATTTGCGATCTTGCTGGACTTGATGAAGTGGATATGGTGATGGCAGCAATTGTCGGTGCTGCAGGTTTAAAATCAACACTTGCTGCAATTAAAAAAGGGAAACGTATTTTACTGGCTAATAAAGAATCGCTTGTTACGTGTGGTCATTTATTTATGCAAGCCGTAAAAGATTATAATGCTGAGCTTTTACCCGTCGATAGTGAACATAATGCGATTTTTCAAAGCCTTCCTTTAGCCATACAATCCAATCTTGGTTTTGCCAATTTAACGGATCACGGCATCAATAAAATTATTTTGACGGGGTCAGGCGGGCCATTTAGGGAAACGCCCCTCTCTCAATTAACGTCAATAACGCCAGACGAGGCCATAAGACATCCCAATTGGTCAATGGGGAAAAAGATTTCAGTTGATTCGGCAACCATGATGAATAAAGGACTTGAGTATATTGAAGCTCGCTGGTTATTTAATGCATCGCAAGATGAAATGGAAATTATTATTCATCCCCAATCAATTATTCATTCGATGGTCAGCTATCGAGACGGCAGTGTGATTGCTGAGTTAGGGATACCTGATATGTGCACGCCAATTGCTTATGCTATGTCCTATCCTAATCGTATTTTATCGGGCGTTGCGGCGTTAGATTTTACAAGTTTATCAGCGTTAACCTTTAGTAAACCAGATTTTAAACGTTATCCTTGTCTGCAATTAGCCATTGAATCGTCAAATCAAGGTCAAGCAGCAACAACAGTATTAAATGCAGCTAATGAAGTTGCTGTTGATGATTTTTTACATGGTAAAATAGGTTTTATGGATATTGCAAAGCAAGTTGAAAGGATTTTAATCAAAGCTAATTTCTCAGAGCCGAAATCGATTGATGACGTTTTAGATATCGATGCATGGGCAAGAAACCAAAAATAATTAACAAACGCCAAAAATAAAGCCCAACGACGTTTGTTAATTATTTTTGCAAATACGATTAAGGTTCGTGACATGTTAAGGTAATGACAAATCTTGCCCCACCTAAAGGACTTGTAACCACAAATGCTTGACCATCATGAAAATCTGCCATTAATTTGACATAAGCAAGTCCTAAACCATACCCTCCTGTTGTACGGGTTCTACTTGTATCAAGACGTGCAAAAGGCATAAATACTTTTTGCCGCGCATTATATGGAATACCAAGACCATCGTCGTCGAGTTCAATAATGACTTTATTTTTTTGTTTATAAATATGTAAAATAGCTTTATAGGTAGCATATTTAAAAGCATTTAATAACAAATTTTTGACAATCGTTTCGGCTAAATTCACATCAATATAAGCATCAACATCTTGAAAATCACAGACTAATTCAAAATCGTTCGGTTTAAATAATGCTAATGAATCGCATACTTTTTGCCCCCAATCTTTTAAAGAAACTTTGCTGCATTTTAGTTCAATATTGCTTTGTTGCATTTTGAAATAGGATAAGCTGACATTAATTAAGGATTCTAATTCATTAATATTGTCACTCATGCCTTTTTGTAATAATTGTTTTTCAGTTTCGTCATGGCTTTCTTCAAGCATACTTAACTCAAAGCGCATTCTTGCAAGAGGGGTACGTAATTCATGTGCCATCGCATGCGAAATAATTTGATTAGTACTGACAAGGTATTCAATGTGTGTACCCATATTATTTAAGACACTCGCTAAGGGCTTAAATAGCCATCCTTTAATATTTTCAGAGCGAGCTTTTAAATTTCCTTCCGCAATTTGTTCCGCTGTTTGCCTAATTGTTACCAGATCTTTCCAAACGGCACTAAATGCAAAATAAATAAGGATAAAAAAGACAATTGCACTAAAGAGTGCCCAAATAATCAAAAAGACACTTAACGACATGGCATTGGACTCTAAAATATCACGCATAATCGTTGGTCCTAGCTTAAGGATATATCCATCTTTTAAATCGACAAATATCAGTTCACTATCTTCATCATAGGCAAACCCTTCTTTTGCCATTTCATTAAGAACTGAAGTCGGTAATGGTTCATTCTTCGGTAGTACTTCTATCGGGTAACCAAAATAAGGTTGCAATTCAGCAATAATATTATCTAGTGGGCGATTTGCATTTTGTTGCACAAACATGCGGATTAAATTGACGGTCCCACGCTGTGATTCACGAAAAACGACATGGTCATCTGGAATACCCGTAATTGAAGTTGGTAATGAATCAAAAACAAGTAATGCACCATAGGCGATAACACATTGCAGAGATAATAAAATCACTAAATAGGAAATAATTCGACGATTAAAAAAAAGAGGTTTTGCCAATACCTGTTTCAATGGTTATCTCCTTCACGTAAAAATAAATACCCTTTGCCTCGCACAGTTTTTATTCTCGCCGGCGCATCGGCATCATCAAGTAATTTACGGCGTAAACGAGAAATACGGGCATCAATTGAACGATCACAGCCATCAAAATCAATACCTCTGACTTGCGAAAAAATATCATCTCTTGATAAGATCGTTCCAGCATGGCTTGCAAGTAACCATAATAAATCAAATTCAGCTGTGGTGAGTTCAATTTCTTTATTTTCTAATATCACTTTCCGATTTTCACTGTTAATGACCAAATCATCAAATGTTAAGATTTTACTATTAGTTGGATTTGGGTTAGTTACTTTTAAGGTAAGCGGTATCTCTTTTTCTGTTTCAATTTGTTTACGACGAAGTAAAGCGCGTATTCGTGCTAATAAAAGTCGTGGCTCGACAGGCTTAGCTAGATAATCATCCGCACCGAGTTCTAATCCAACAATTTCATCGATATTATCTTCACTTGCTGTCATGATAAGAATAAAATTATTAAACCAACCCCGTATATCACGACAAATATCAAAGCCTGATTTTCCGGGTAACATAACATCTAAAATGAGTAAATCAGGATTAATTTCGCGGATTTTTTCTTCCGCAGTTTCGCCAGTGTTATGCCATAAGACATCATATCCTTGACGTGATAAATAAGATTGGATTAATTCTGCCAGTCGCTTATCATCTTCTATGATTAAGATCTGCTCAGTCATTTTATAAAATTCCAATATAAATATTTAATAGCATTAATAACTTATTATACAGATTAATGCTGCCTAGTTACAAAATATATACAAAGACCCAACAATGTAAAATAATGAATTATGCAACAATATGCGCCATTATTTATCTATTTTTCAAATTAACGTAATATGAGCGCGTTTTTACCTATTGCTAAACCCCTTTTATATACTCCACAACTTACTAAGCAAACCCCCATTATCCTTTGTGATTTTGATGGAACAATTAGTATTAAAGATGTCACTGACACCTTATTAAATCATTTTGGGCAAGAAGGTTGCGATGAGTTAGAAGAACAGTGGGAAGCTGGTATAATAGGCTCTCAAGAATGTATGCATAAACAAATTGCCTTAATGGACGCGAGTTTATCAGAACTCAATCAAGTGCTTGCAGATATTAAAATTGATGAAAGTTTCCGAGATTTTGTTCAATATACCGAAAAAAATCAAATCCCGGTTCATATTGTCAGTGATGGTTTGGATTATGCCATCCAATTTATTTTAGCGCGTCATGGACTACATCATTTACCGATTTTCGCTAATCAATTACAACATGATAATCATCGTAGTTGGCAATTGGCTTTTCCTTATGCCAATAATCATTGCCTTAAAAAAAGCGGGAATTGTAAATGTCAGCATGTTAAAGAGCAAGTGACTGCAAGCCCTATTTTATATGTAGGTGATGGTTCTTCTGATTATTGTGTTTCACATCGAGTGGATTTTATTTTTGCAAAAGATAAGTTGATTACTTATTGTCAAAATCATAATCTCGATCATTTAGCGATTAATCAATTTGCTGATGTGACGACTTATTTACAATCTCATAACCCATCTAATCAATATATGATTAATCAATAGATGGCTTTAGCGTTAAGTCCAACGCAATCATTTCAAATATTTTTAAAGTGAGTAAACTGATAGTGAGTACAATACAAGATTTATCTTATTTTTTACCGGGCAATAAAAACGGCGTTTTGTTAATTCATGGTTTGACTGGCACACCCAATGAAATGCGCATTTTAGCTAATGGTCTTAATAAAGCAGGATTTACTGTTTATGCGTTACAACTCGCGGGGCATTGTGGCACTGAAGCTGATTTATGTAAAACAACATGGCAAGATTGGTATCAAAGTGTGTTAGATGGTGCTGATTTTTTAGCTAAACATGTCGATAATATATTTGTTGCGGGTTTATCCATGGGCGCATTATTAGCCTTAAAATTAGCAGCAGATAGACCAGAACAAATAAGGGGCGTTGGTGTGCTTGCTCCAACCTTCGCATATGATGGTTGGAGTATGCCATTTTGGGCTAAAAAATTCTTCTTTTTACTTGTTTATTTTAAAAGATTGGGGATTTTTCAAAAGGTCTCATTTATTGAAAAACCTCCTTATGGTTTAAAAGATGAACGCATTCGTGCAGTTGTATCCGAAAGTATGTTAAGTGGCGATAGTGGCGCGGCTGGTTTAGCTGGCAACCCGTTCCCAGCCTTGGCAGAAATGCAATTATTAGCTAAACATATTCGACGTGAATTGCCTAAGGTTACTGTCCCATGCTTAATTATGCATTCCGGTAATGATGATATTGCGAATATTGAAACTAATGCCAAATTAGTTGAGAAAAACGTTTCAGGAAAAACGAAATTTGTCGTATTAAATGAAAGTTATCACTTAATCACTATTGATAGCCAACGACGTGAAGTTATTAAAGAATGCAGTCAATTTTTTGAACAATTAGCAAACAATAAAAGTGAAGAGAAAAAGGCGTTATGTCACAACTAGTCATTATCCTTTGGATATGTAATATTGTTTTTGATACTTTAGGGCAAATTGCCTTTAAATTTGCTGCCATTTCACCCAAAAATCGAGATGGTTTATATTATTGGCTCGATCTTGCCAAAAATAGCTGGATTTGGATTGGAATTGCGTCTTATATTGTTGAGTTTTTATTATGGTTAGCCTTTATTACCCTTATGCCATTGGCTCAAGCTGTCTTATTAGCTTCATTTAATATTATTACAATTATGCTAGTTGGTCGGTTGATTTTTAAAGAAAAACTCACTTTTTATCGAATCATCGGCATGATTCTTATTACTGCGGGTGTCATTTTTGTGGGGATGTCTTAATATGGCAAGATTTTATATTATTGGATTTGCTTTTTTACTTTTCTTTGACACCATTGCACAGTGTTGTTTTAAATTAGCAGGAGAATATGCACAACCATTAGAATTTGGCTTAGTTTGGTTAATACGCGTATTTAGTACAAAATGGATTTATATTTCAATTGCCGGTTATATTTTAACGTTTTTCACATGGATGACATTACTTAAAAAAGCGCCGGTCGGTCCTGCATTTGCTGCCTCACATTTAGAAATTGTCACGGTAATGGTGGTTTCAATTTGGTTATTTAATGAACCTATCACACTTTATAAATTAATTGGTGCCATTTTAATTATGTCGGGTATTGTTTTTTTAGCGATTGCCGAAAGCAAAATTCACAAGAAAGAAGCTCATTGATATGAGCTTCTTTTTTTTCAATAAAAGAATATAAAACCCTAATTTAAAGTAATCATTAAAAAGCGTTAAATTTAGTACGTTAAACACAATCAAAACCGTTTTTAACATCCTACTTTAGACGTCTTGTTAACAAGATTGTTTTAGATAATCTTTTAAATACGCAATACTTTCTGACGATAGCTTATCGCAATTGAGATAATTGTGTTTGGCTTCAATACTCAAACTATTCCAAAATGGTTGCCAATAAACTTCCCACCAAAATTCTTTATTCCCTTGTAAACTGCTATTGTTTTCTAAATCATCAAAGACACTTTTAGGTTCAGGCGGCTGTAAATTTTGCTCGCAAAGACAATCAATAAAATCATTATCATTAGTCATTAAAACAACAATATCTTTAGAAAACTCTTTATATTTATAACAAATTAACGTTTTGTTATGATCGATAAATTTCTGTTTTTCACAAGATAACTCGCCATGGAAAAAACGAGCAATAAGATTTTCGACAAAAATAAGATCTTCCGCAGTTACCATAAAACGCGTAAGATAAGCTTGAATTTTGTCTTCTTGCAACGATAAAAATAACGGGTAAGCAGGACTGTGGTTCGTTAATTCTGCAAATTGTTCTTTCGAAAAATCAGCTTGTAAATCATCCCGAATTTCTGTCTGTTTTTGTTCTGATGATTTATTTTTCAAAAAATGAATTAATTTCAATGACATTAATTATTATTCCTTTATTTTATAAAAATTTATTATTCTATTTAGATCTAATCATATTTGTTTTAATTTTAAAACGCCCTATTTTAATCGATAGAGCGCATTAAAATGCTGTTTCTTATTAAATAGCTAAATCGTCTTCTTCGCCGGTACGAATACGAATCACATGCTCAACGTTATAAACAAAAATCTTACCGTCGCCAATTTTACCCGTTTGCGCAACTTTAGTAATCGTTTCAATACAATTTTCGAGAATATCATCATTAACGACTAACTCAATTTTAACCTTGGGTAGAAAATCCACCATATATTCGGCACCACGATATAATTCTGTATGACCTTTTTGACGTCCAAACCCTTTTACTTCGCTTACCGTCATACCTGTAATTCCCTGTTCGGCTAACGCTTCTCGAATATCATCTAATTTAAATGGTTTGATGATAGCTTCAATTTTTTTCATGTTTGTGATCCTTAAAGATGTGATTTATTTTGTCAATTACGGCGGAAATTAAACACAGACTAACTCTAGCCTAACCCCAATTTTTAAATCCAAAAGCAGAAGTCATTGGATAACGTCGTCCTTTACCAAAGTTTCGCGGTGTAATTTTTGGACCAACGGCAGATTGGCGCCTTTTATATTCATTGATATCAACTAATTTGATTACACGTCTTATCGTCGTCTCATCATAACCTTGCTCTATCAATTGTGCTACACTCAAATCTTGCTCGACATAACCTCGTAAAATAGCATCTAAAATATCATAAGGCGGTAAACTATCTTCATCTTTCTGATCTGGCGCTAATTCGGCTGACGGGGGACGGGTGATAACTCGCTCAGGGATCACATACGATCGCGTATTACGAAATTTAGATAATGCAAACACTAATGTTTTAGGTACGTCTTTTAATACATCAAAGCCACCCGCCATATCACCATAAAGGGTGGCATATCCTACCGACATTTCACTCTTATTACCGGTTGTTAGTACTAAACGGCGTTTTTTGTTCGAAACTGCCATTAAAATCACTCCGCGACAACGCGCTTGTAGATTTTCTTCGGTAGTATCTTTTGGATTATTACTAAATAATGGTAATAATGCTGACATAAAAGCATCAAACATCGGTTCAATTGAGACAATGTCAAATTCAACACCTAAAATATCCGCTTCTTCTTTTGCATCGGCAATACTTATATCCGCCGTATAACGAAACGGCATCATGATCGCTTGGACTTTATCTTTTCCTAGTGCATCGACGGCTATTGCTAATGTTAATGCTGAATCAATGCCACCCGACAACCCTAAAACCGCACCATTAAAACCGTTTTTTATGACATAATCACGTGTAGCAAGTACTAATGCATCATAAATTACAGCTAATTGATTACAATTCGCTGTAATTAATGAGAATTTATGATTTGAAGAATCGGTTATTTGCGGTGCGCAATTCATCTCAATAGTCGAATAAAGCGCTTCTAAATTGAATACGGCATTTTGTTCAATAAAAGGAGCCAGTTGTAATACAATGTCACCTTGTCCATTACTAACAAAAGAACGTCCATCAAAGACTAATTCATCTTGCCCACCGACTTGGTTAACATAAATAATCGGTAAACAATGATTGGTAGCATGCTGCTTAATGAGATCTAAACGATTCGTGTGTTTATCATAATCATAAGGTGAAGCGTTAATGGCAATAATAAAATCTGCATTGGCTTTTTTTAACGCCGCAATCGGTTTTGGATGCCATAAATCTTCGCAAATTAATAAGCCGATATGATGCCCTTTAAATTCGACAACGGCGTTAGTTTCTCCCTTGCTAAAATATCGTTTTTCATCAAAAACATCATAATTAGGTAACATTTGTTTATGATAATTTATCATTTGTTTACCATGATGAATAACAGAGACGGAATTATAAATGTGACCCATGTGCCATTCTGGATGACCAATAATTACGCCACATTGCCCACTGTTTGCTATTATTTTATTTAAAGCTGACTGACAGCGTTCTTGGAAATCTTTGCGAAAAAGCAAATCTTCTGGCGGGTAGCCGCATAACGCTAATTCAGAAAAAACAATCACATCATGTGATGCATAAGATTGCATAATTTCAAGGATACGTTGGGTATTGGCTTCAATATCACCAACACGCCAATTTTGTTGAGCAAGAACTATTGATAACGACATGACAAAACTTCATTAAGAGCAAATTAAAATTATCGGTCAGTTTAAATGATTCTAAGTTGCAGGGCTACCTTTTTATAGCTACCATAAAACAATAAAAATAAATGACTTTATCTGGAAATCATCATGAACAAAATCTTGACTGTTTCGCTAGCTAAACGAAGTTATCCCATTACCATTGGTGCCAATCTTTTAACCGAATTTTCACCTTTTCTATTAACTTCAGATCAACGCGTTTTAATCGTTACTAACGAAACGATAGCACCTTATTATCTCGATCATTTAGAGAACATGTTACAAAAACAGGGGGTTAAAACGGATAAACTCATTATTAAAGATGGCGAACAATATAAAAATCTTGAAACATGGAATACCATTCTAACGACCTTACTCAGCCATAATCATAATCGAAATAGCACCCTAATTGCCCTTGGTGGTGGCGTTATTGGTGATGTAGTTGGATTTGCAGCCGCTGCTTATCAACGCGGTATTAAATTTATCCAAGTGCCAACCACGTTATTATCACAAGTCGATTCCTCGGTTGGTGGTAAAACGGCGATTAATCATCCTCTCGGTAAAAATATGATTGGCGCGTTTTATCAACCCCAATCTGTTGTTATTGATATAAATTGCTTACAAACATTGCCACAAAGAGAATTATCATCTGGGCTTGCCGAAGTCATTAAATATGGCATTATTTTAGATGCAGAATTTTTTAATTGGTTAGAAGTGCATATGGACGACTTATTGCAGTTAAATCCTCAAGCTTTATCGTATTGTATTTATCGTTGCTGCCAAATAAAAGCGCAGATTGTTGCCAATGATGAAACAGAACAAAGTGAACGTGCATTATTAAATTTAGGTCATACGTTTGGACATGCGATTGAAACTGAGCTTGGTTATGGGAACTGGCTACATGGAGAAGCCGTTAGTGTTGGTATTTTGATGGCTGCTCATACCGCCAATTTATTAGGTTTATTGCCACAAGAAGATATTGAGCGTATTAAAAATTTATTACATAAAGCTAAATTACCTGTCACAAAGCCCACTAGCATGATAGCCAGTGCTTATTTACCGCACATGTTACGCGATAAGAAAGTCCTTTCCGGTAAAATCCGCTTAGTATTACCGACTAAAATAGGCGCAGCAATGGTTAGTGAACAAGCCGATGAGAACACTATTCTCACAGCAATTGATCGCGTCTAATTACTCTCTCTTTTTTATCCTCTTTCATATTCATGCCTTAAAGCAAATGGCTGTTAATTTGGCTTTATGGTATGAATAACCACTTTCATCAAAAAAATATTTTGATTAATGTTAATAAAAATCACATCACAGTTTAAATTGTACAATTTTATTTACAATTATTTTAAAATCTTTATGCATTGGTAAACACTGATTTAAATATTCTATTAATTATTTAATTTAAATCATTTTTTTATAAAAAATTATTTACGATAATGTATTTTTATGTTTACATACGATTGTCAATGTAATTTATTTTTTACATATTAATTTATAGAAAATAGCTTTTAAGCTCACTTTTCTAAACCAACAAGGAAACATCATGCTGAAAGATACCTTGGATAATACCCGTATTAACGATGAACAAACGCTAATCTCTCCTGAACAATTGAAAGCGTTATATCCTATTAATGATAATCTTACTGAGCAAATTGCACAATTTAGGCAAACCATCGTCGATATTCTAGAAAGACGTGATCCTCGATTAATCGTTGTCTGTGGACCTTGTTCAATTCATGATCCTAAAGCGGCGATAGAATACGCGCATAAACTAAAGAAATTAGCAGACAAGGTCAAAAATGAGTTATTTATTATTATGCGTGTTTATTTTGAAAAACCGCGGACAACAGTTGGCTGGAAAGGCATGATCAACGATCCCTATATGGATAATTCGTTTAATATTGAAGAAGGATTAAAAAAAGCTCGTCAATTATTAATCGATATTAGTCAAATCGGTTTACCAATAGCAACTGAAGCCCTCGATCCAAACACACCTCAGTATATTAGCGATCTCATTAGCTGGTCTGCTATTGGCGCCAGAACAACGGAATCACAAACACATCGCGAAATGGCATCTGGTTTATCGATGCCTGTTGGTTTTAAGAATGGTACCGACGGCAGTCTAGATGTCGCAATTAATGCAATGAAATCAGCATCAATGTCGCACCGATTTGTTGGTATTAACCAACAAGGAAGCGTGACATTACTTCATACCACCGGTAATCCTCATGGGCATATCATTTTACGCGGGGGGAAAACACCGAATTATGATGCAACTAGTATCGCAAATTGCGAGGAGCAAATGCATAAATTGGGATTACAAGCGGCGTTAATGATAGATTGTAGCCATGCGAATTCTAACAAGGATTATCGTAATCAATCAAAAGTGGCGCAGTGTGTGCTGGAACAAATTTTAGAGGGCAATAAATCCATCATTGGTATTATGCTCGAAAGTAACCTCAACGCGGGCAACCAATCATCAGAACAAGCTTTGCAAGATTTAAAATATGGCGTTTCCGTCACAGATGCATGTATTGATTGGGCAGAGACTGAGCAATTACTTAGCAAAATGAGTGAACAGTTACAGCAGTCAGTAAAGTAATCCTTATAAACGCAAACTCTGTGAGATTGTTTTTTTAATTTAAGAATATCAAATGAAATTGATAACTAAATAAACTTAATAAATAACCTGTTAATATTGACTATCGGTCATATTAACAGGCTACTTTTTAAGGATATAAATACAGAGCTTATAAATCAAAATTTAGTGATATAAACTAGATATTTACCTTTTATAAACGGAATAACGCTTTTCTAACTGTTGTAATTGTTTAATCCGCGCATCTAATCGTGATAATTGTGTTTGATCCCCATTCGTTTGATTTTTAGCATTTTTTAAAAGTTGAATGGCTTGTGCAAATTCGCCCTCTAACGCGAGTGATTCTGCATGAGCAGCCATTTCTTTTGAACGGGCACGTAGTCCCCCATAAGCGATGACAAGCAAATCCCAACCATTAGGATCTTGATTGTTATCATAAGTATATCGATGTAATAAACTCACTGCTTGTTGATACTGCTTATTTTTAAGATAAGCATTGGCAAGATTTAACTGTAATGTCGCATTGTCCGGATTTTTGTTGAGTGCGGTTTGCAAACGGCTAACCGCTTCATTCGCGTTATTGAGATCTAAATCAATATCTGTCAGTAAATCAAGATACCAAATATTATTGCTATCCTTGTCTAACAAAGATTGTATTTGTTTTTTGGCTGCAAGGTAATTTCCGGCATTATAATTTTGCAAAGCAGTTGCATAAATAAGGGCTGTTTGTGCCTCTGGATTAGCTAATTTTTTATAATCACCAATTAATAGATCACCCCCATTTTTATTATTGCCAATCATAATAACCAGTCTTGCTTTAGCTAAATAATATTCTAGCGAAGAGGGCACAGTTTTGGGTTTATATTGTAACGATCGATTGCGAACATCCGCTAATCGGCTCTCGGGTAAGGGGTGAGTCATTAAAATTTCGGGTAATTTACTTGAATAACGGCTCTGATCGGCTAATTTATTTAAAAATTCAGCCGAAGCATAGGGATCAAATCCTGATTTAGCTAAGGTTCTTAATCCAACTCGATCAGCCTCTTGTTCATTACTCTGTGTAAAACTGATTATACTTTGACTTGAGCCAGCCATAGTTCCTGCCATAGCGGCCATTCCTGCTTCGGGAGCGGCTAAAGCAAGTAAAAGCGAACCAAACGTCGCTCCCCAAACATAAGGACTATTACGATTTTGGTTTTCCATCGCGCGCGCTAAATGTCGCTCAGTTACATGGCCAATTTCGTGTGCCATTACTGAGGCAAGTTGGCTTTCATTATCTGTATCTAAAATTAATTTTGAATGTATAACGACATTGCCGCCAAAAAATGCAAATGCATTTAATACATTACTTTTCATAATATAAAAATGAAAAGGCATTTGTACGGATTCGGCTTGTTTGACCAGTTTTTGTCCTATTGAATTGATATATTGGTTTAAAAGAGGATCATCAATGATTGGCGCACTATCTCGTAATAAACGTACATAATAATCCCCCATTTCCATTTCTTGACCAATGCTTAAAGTTGATGAAGCAATAATACCCATATCGGGAAGATTACTCGCATCTGCATAAGCGGGTGTAAAAATCGCACTTTGCCCTATTAATAATACTGAAATAAGAGAGGCCGTGATTTTTCTTAACATCATTTAAATACCCCAGTAATTAACGCATTGGATAAGACAATATAAATTTTAGCTGAAAATCTCAATTAAAATCGAAATATTCAGCTAATTACAACACATTTGAGTGCATTGACTTAATCATTCTCAGCAAACAGGCGATTTATGCTGTATTTTTTTGATAAAATCAAGAATATCAGTCACTTTAATTAACTGTTTATCTGCCGCTGCACGATGTTTATATTCAATTTCACCGTTTTCAAGATTACGCTCACCAATCACAATCATATGAGGAATACCAATTAATTCCGCATCAGCAAACATCACTCCTGGGCGCTCTTTACGATCATCAAATAACACGTCAATCCCAGCCGCTTGTAAATCATGGTAAAGTTTTTCGGCAGTCGCTTGCACTTTTTCAGATTTATGCATATTCATCGGAATAATCACAACGCTAAATGGCGCAATAGCTTCAGGCCAAATAATGCCGCGATCATCATGGCATTGTTCAATTGCTGCAGCAACAATTCTGGTTACCCCGATACCATAACATCCCATAGTCATTACATGGTTTTGCCCATCCTCACCTTGTACGGTTGCTTTCATCGCATTTGAATATTTTGTACCTAATTGGAAAATATGCCCCACTTCAATGCCGCGTTTAATTAATAATGTGCCTTTACCATCTGGACTTTTATCGCCTTCAACCACATTACGAATATCGGCAACCTCTGGCAAAGTAACATCTCGTTGCCAATTAACATTGAAATAATGTTTGCCATCATTATTAGCGCCCGCAGCAAAATCGCTCATTACTGCGACATCCCTATCAATAATCATTGGGATCGGTAAATTAACTGGACCTAATGAACCAAAGCCCGTACCAATCACAGCTTTAACGTCATCTTCACTTGCAAATTCAAAGGGGGTTGCAACTAATGATAATTTTTCAGCTTTAATTTCGTTTAAGGTATGATCACCTCGAACAATTAATGCAACTAGTTGGTGACCGCTTTCTTTATCGGCTTTTACAATTAACGTTTTTACGGTTTTTTCGATAGGGATATCAAATTGAGCAACCAGCTCTTCAATAGTTTTAGCATTTGGTGTGTCTATTAATTTAAGATCTTGCGTTGGTGCTGGGCGAGTCGTCGTTGGCGCTAATGCTTGCGCCATTTCGATGTTGGCCGCATAATCAGATTCCGTTGAGAAAATAATATCATCTTCACCGCTATCAGCTAATACTTGAAACTCATGCGATGAATTACCGCCAATTGATCCCGTATCAGCGCGCACCGCTCTAAAATCTAATCCAGCACGAGTAAAGATTGCACTATAGGCCTTGTACATATCATCATAAGTTTGCTGTAATGAAGCTTGTGACGTATGAAAAGAGTACGCATCTTTCATGATAAATTCTCGTGAACGCATAACGCCAAAACGGGGCCTTACTTCATCACGGAATTTGGTCTGAATTTGATAGAGGTTTAACGGTAATTGTTTATACGAACTTATTTCATTACGAATTAAATCGGTGATAACTTCTTCATGTGTCGGTCCTAAAACAAAATCTCTATCACCACGATCTTTGATTCTTAATAATTCAGGTCCATATTGTTCCCAACGTCCACTTTCTTGCCAAATATCTGCAGGCTGTACAACTGGCATTAATAATTCAATTGCCCCCGCTTTATTCATTTCTTCACGGACAATGTTTTCAACTTTTTTTAAAACGCGATAACCTGTTGGCAACCAGGTATATAAACCCGCCGCGACTTTGCGGATCATACCGGCTCTTAACATTAATTGATGACTAATCACTTCAGCATCTGCTGGTGTTTCTTTTAAAGTAGAAAGAAGATATGTACTTGATCGCATAATCATTCCTGATATTTTGTTCTAAGGGTAAATAATAAAATAATCGTTAGTTTATCAGGCTATTTCTTATCTCGAAAGAGAAATATATGCTGCCTTTAGTTAATTAATGTGATCTATATCACTTAGCTAAATCCGATTATGTGATCTTAGTCACGTGGGCTTATATGCAATGTTGTTATTATGTGCGCGTTTTTTTGAACTTTGGAGAGAGTTATTATGGACAATGAAAAACGTGTCAATACAAGCCCTATCAAACAACCCGCATCTAATCAATCTAAATGGCGTAAAAGTGATACGTTATGGATGTTAAGCTTATATGGAACAGCAATTGGAGCAGGTGTTTTATTTTTACCAATTAATGCGGGGGTTGGTGGTTTAATCCCATTATTAGTTATGTTAGTGTTAGCTTTTCCAATGACATTTTTTGCTCATCGCGCGTTATGCCGTTTTGTATTATCTGGCAAAAGTGAAAATAGTGATATTACTGTCGTTGTCGAAGAAGCTTTTGGACGCACTGCCGGTAATTGGATAACCGTTCTTTATTTTTTTGCTATCTACCCTATCTTATTAGTTTACAGCGTCGGTATAACAAATACTGTTGAAAACTTTCTAATTCATCAACTTTCCATAACACCACCACCACGTGTGCTGTTATCGTTTCTTTTAATTGCTTTTCTTATGGGTATTGTTCATTTCGGTGAAGCATTAATCGTTAAAGTGATGTCAATGTTAGTCTTCCCGTTTATCGCTGTGTTAATGATCTTAGCATTATTTTTGATTCCTGAATGGAATGGGCAAATATTTACTGAATTTTCATTCACCAATACGGGTGAAGGAAGCCGCAGTATATTAATGACGCTTTGGTTAGTTATACCTGTTATGGTATTTGCATTTAACCATTCACCTATTATTTCTTCATTAGCGGTTGCTAAACGTAAAGAATATGGTGAGGCACTTTGTGGCACTAAATGTACCCAAATAATTGCAGCTAGCAATATAATGATGGTTGTGACCGTTATGTTTTTTGTATTTAGTTGTGCACTTTGCTTAACCCCAGCTGAACTTTTAGAAGCGAAAGCTCAAAATGTTTCAACTTTAACTTATTTAGCTAACCGTTTTAACTCACCTGTCATTGAATATATTGGACCTCCAATTGCAATTATTGCTATGGCTAAATCATTTTTAGGTCATTATTTAGGTGGAAAAGAAGGTTTTAATGGTATTATTAATAAAGCATTACGTGCTAATAATAAAACAATTTCTCAAAAGAACCTTGACCGTATTGCGCTGATTTTTATGCTGATAACCGCTTGGATCATTGCAACATTAAATCCAAGTATTTTAGGTTTAATCGAATCACTTGGTGGACCAATACTTGCAATGTTATTATTCTTAATGCCAATGTATGCTATTCATAAATTACCTATATTAGCTAAATATCGTGGTAAATTAAGCAATACTTTCATTACTATTATGGGACTTATTGCGATTTCAGCTGCCATTTACAATTTAGTATAAACTTGATAATTTAGGTAGTATTACCATTTGTTATTAATTAAATTAGATGATTTTTATTGAATAATTACTCATAAAAATCATCAGAACCGAATTAATTTTAAGGAAAAATATGAGCTCGGTATTTTCAATTTTCAAAATCGGTATAGGCCCTTCAAGTTCTCATACTGTTGGACCTATGAGAGCCGCTAAACGTTTTATCGATCTTCTTATTGATGAAGGTAAAATGCCGTCTATCACTAAAATAATTGTTGATGTTTATGGCTCGTTATCCTTAACTGGCATTGGACATCAAACAGATGTTGCCATCATTATGGGCCTAGCTGGTGAACAACCAGATACAGTTGACATTAACGGAATTGAAGGTTTTATTAATAATGTCAAAGAAACACATCGCTTACCTATTTATCAAGGCAAATATGAAATTGATTTTCCAATTCAACAAAATCTGTTGTTACATAGTGAATTTCTGCCAAAACATGAAAATGGTTTAACGATAAGTGCTTATCAAGATGATACCCTTATTCTACAAAAAACCTATTATTCAATAGGCGGTGGACAAATCGTTGCTGAAGAAGAATTTGGATTAGAAAATCATAATGCCGTTGCCTTACCTTATCCATTTAATTCAGCCGAAGAACTCCTTAAGCACTGTGCGGAAAATTCATTATCAATTTCTACAATTATCCTAAAAAATGAACTAGTTATACATAGCCAATCGGAAATAGAATCCTATTTTAATGATATTGGTAAAACTATGTTTGATTGTATCGATAGAGGTATGCAGACAGAAGGGTTATTACCGGGCGCGTTAAAAGTACCAAGACGTGCTTATTCACTTTATCGTCAATTAGCGACAACAAAAGATAAGTTTGTTGATGATCCTATGATTATTATTGATTGGGTTAATATGTTTGCGTTAGCTGTGAGTGAAGAAAATGCGGCAGGCGGTCGAGTTATCACAGCACCTACTAATGGTGCTTGCGGTATTATACCGGCGGTTTTAGCTTATTATAATAAGTTTATTCATCCGCTCGATTCAGAACTCTATATGCGATTTTTCTTAACATGTGGCGCTATTGGTCAACTTTATCAGAAAAATGCTTCTATTTCGGGCGCTGAAGTGGGCTGTCAAGGTGAGGTCGGCGTTGCATGTTCAATGGCTGCAGCCGGGTTAGCTGAACTATTAGGTGGAAACCCTACCCAAGTTTGCATGGCAGCTGAAATTGCCATGGAGCATAATCTAGGGCTGACCTGCGATCCTGTTGGTGGTCAAGTACAAGTTCCATGTATTGAACGTAATGCTATCGCAGCCGTTAAAGCAATCAATGCCACACGCATGGCGCTAAGACGTACAACACTTGCTAAAGTGCCTTTAGATAAAGTTATACAAACAATGTATGAAACAGGTAAAGATATGAATGAAAAATATCGTGAAACGTCGAAAGGCGGGCTAGCTATAACCGTACATTGTAATTAATTAGATTAACTAATGAAAAACACGTATTGGATTTAGCAATACGTGTTTTTGTCAAAAATTCTATATTAAAAGATCCGTGCAATGAACTTTTTTATTATTAGTTGCTTTTTATTCAGATTTTAACTGTTCACTTAAACTTTGTTTTTGTAAACTCGCTACAATTTTATCTGATATTCCTCCAAACCCTCCATTACTCATAATTAAAATAGTATCACTAGGTTTGGCTGAGCGCGTAATCATTTCAACTAAAAGGTCAATATCACCTGACCAAAACGCCGGTTGTATACATGCTTCTGTCACATCAGATACTAACCATGGCAACTGTTCAGGTTGAAAAATATAGACTTCATCAGCACGACCTAATGATGGAGCAAGTTCATCTTTACTCACACCGAGTTTCATCGTGTTAGATCGGGGTTCAATAACAGCTAAAATACGATTATTACCTCCAATTTTGCTACGTAATGCTTCTAACGTTGCCAAAATGGCCGTTGGATGATGTGCAAAATCGTCATAAATTTGAATATTGTTTACTTCAGCATATAATTCAAGGCGACGCTTTGCATTGACAAACGTCGTTAACGCCGCGCAGGCATCTTGCGGTGTGATACCAACATTATAAGCAGCAGCAATGGCTTTTAATGCATTATGCATATTATGTTCACCAACCAATGAATATTCCACTTCGCCAACTTTTTCTTCTTTTAAATAAACCGCAAAGTGGCTGGCATCAGCACTAATACGTTTAGCATGCCAACCGTTTTCAGATTCAGTTAATACTTGCTCACTCCAACAGCCTTTTGTTATTACTTGTTTTAAATTAATATCGTCTTGAGGCATAATAATTTGTCCTTGGCTTGGGACTAATCTGACGAGATGATGGAATTGCTTTTGAATTGCCGCTAAATCATCAAAAATATCAGCATGATCAAATTCAAGATTATTTAAAATTAAAGTTCTTGGGCAATAATGCATAAATTTAGAACGCTTATCAAAAAATGAACAATCATATTCATCAGCTTCTATCACAAAAAAATTACCGTCACCTAAGCGAGCATTAATTTCAAAATTGCCAGGAACGCCACCAATTATGAATCCTTGTTGATAGTCTTGCTTTTCTAAAATCCAGTTCATCATTCCTGCTGTTGTCGTTTTACCATGTGTGCCAGCAACAGCAATAACCCATTTATTTTTTAGGACATTATCATGCAACCATTGTGGTGCAGAAATATAATCAATATTGTGATCTAAAATATATTCAACACAAGGATTACCACGTGATAGCGCATTACCAATAATGACTAAATCAGGCATTAATTCCAATTGCGAAGGATCATAACCTTCTAAGATAGTTATCCCTTCTTTTTGTAAAAGAGTACTCATTGGAGGGTAGATATTTTTATCTGAACCAGTAACTTGATGACCTAATGATCGTGCAATTAATGCAATACCAGCCATAAAGGTGCCACAAATGCCAAGAATATGTATACGCAAATGAAATCCTTAAATTTATTTAATTAAGCTAAATTATATTAATTTTTCAACGTCTTTCAAGCTATGAATTATAGAGGTTAAATTAGCACATTCAATAACAGAAATTAAATTATTTTAATGCCCAGATATGATGGATAAATAATTTTGCCGCCTGATTGCCGCGAAATTCATCAACTTCAAGATAATAAACGGCTTTAATTTGTTTAACCGAATAATCGGGCCATAATTGTCTGTTCGCATTAAAATAAATACCCTCAATAATTGCACCGCCGTTTTTAGATTCTAACACTAATTTTAAGTGTTTTTCGGCTATGAGTTTTTGTTGATGAACAATAAACTCGCCTTCAAAGCGAGGCTCTGCAAATCCTTCACCCCATGGACCTGCTTCTTTCAACTGCTTTGCAACCATATAATTTAAATCTTCGCTAGCAATTTCCCCATCGGTTTCAATTTTTTTTTGTAAGATTTCTGGCGACAACTTTTTATCTAACAATTGTTTAAAACTTTCAGAAAAAATATCTAAATCCTGTTCATGAATAGTGAGACCCACTGCCATAGCATGACCGCCAAAACTGACAATTAAATGTGGGTGAGTTTGATCTAATTCATCGAGGATATCGCGTAAATGCACACCTGCAATTGAACGCCCAGAACCTTTTAATAAACCATTTTCAGATGCAGCAAATGAGATGACTGGTCGATAATACTTATCTTTAATTCGTGATGATAAAATACCAATAATGCCTTGATGCCATTTTGGATGGTAAACCACAAGACCATTAGGAATGACCAAATTATTTTTTTCGATTTGGTTAATATAAGTCATTGCCTCTTGTTGCATTGTCTGTTCTATCGTTTTCCTATCCAAATTAAGCAAATTCAAATCGTGAGCAATGGCTAATGCCTCATTTTCATCTTCGCTCAATAATAATTTAACACCAAGTGACATATTGTCCATTCTACCTGCTGCATTTAGGCGAGGAGCAATATAAAAAGCCAAATCGGTTGATGAAAGGCTGATCGGCTCTTTTTTTGCCACATTCAATAAGGCTTTAATGCCAACGCAACAATAATTAGAACGAATACGATTAAGCCCTTGGTGAACTAAAATACGATTATTCGTATCTAATTTAACGACATCGGCAATTGTTCCTAATGCGACAAGATCGAGTAATGAAGCAACATTAAATTCTGTTATGCCATTTTTAGTAAACCAATTTTCTTGCCTCAATTTAGCCCTTAACGCCAACATAAAATAAAATGCAACGCCAACCCCGGCTAAATTTTTCGAACTAAATGTGCAATCTGCTTGATTTGGATTAATAATCGCATCCGCGCACGGTAATTCTTCAGGTGCTAAATGGTGATCGGTAATAATCACCATTAAATTTTGCTGTTTAGCAAATTCAACCGCTTCATTAGCTGAAATACCATTATCTACCGTAATTAGTACTTCATTTTGCTTTGCAATAGCTTTTTTAACGACCGAAATACTTAAACCATAACCATCTTCAAATCTATCAGGAATAAGATAATCTACAGACTTGCACCCCATATTTTTAAGCGCTTTAACAACTAAAGCCGTACTGGTTGCTCCATCTGTATCAAAATCGCCGACAATTATGATTTTTTTTTGTTGACTGATTGCTGAGTAAAGAAGATCAACGGCTGAAGATATTCCCTTTA
The DNA here is from genome assembly GCF_058502635.1 of Gilliamella sp. ESL1225. NCBI lineage: Bacteria > Pseudomonadati > Pseudomonadota > Gammaproteobacteria > Orbales > Orbaceae > Gilliamella > Gilliamella sp. ESL1225. The sequence continues at coordinate 499,344 of NZ_CP196358.1, forward strand.
ACTGATTAAAATTGCATAAATTTCGTGTTGTATAATCCAGATCATGCATTGATTTAACGCCTCTCAACGCATAAATTTTCTGCAATAAAGGAGGAATATCACCTGAAAAAGTAGGAAAAACGTCAGGTAGCTGTCGTTGTTGTAAATTAATTACGTTCATAGTTATTTAATTAGCATCTAAAACTTACTTAGTACAAATTAACGCTCAATGATAAATTTTCATTTTAAAATAATGGATAACGGTATTAATTAACGATCATCTTATAATGAATTATCATATCAAAAATTTTTTAAACTCAATTGAGTTAATGAGATATTTACGTAAAATTCGAAAGATTAGTCTTTATGATCAAAATAGGATAATGACTATGCATTATCCTATTTTCAGATATTATTTATTTCGAACTTTTCGATAATATTTCTACTAATTTATCAGCAGGAACATAGCCCGAAATAAGCTGACCATCACTTAAAAAAATAGCCGGCGTACCCGTAATACCTAACTTATTACCAACTGTATATTGTTCACCGACGTAATCTTTTTTGCCAGAGGCTGGGGTAATCGGTAATCCTTTATAAGCATCATTAAAGGCAGCTTTAGGATCAGCGGCACTCCAAATCGATTGCATATTTTTTGCCACATCACTATCAAGACCCGCACGAGGGAAAGCAAAATAATGAACAGAAATACCTGAATCTAAATATTCATTAATGTTTTCATGCAATTTTTGGCAAAAATGACAAGTATAATCAGTAAAAACATAAATTATGTATTTCTCTTTAGGCGCCTTAAATACAATCGCATCTTTCGCAATGGATTTAATTAACTCTTTATTATGAGGATTTGCAATATTCATAGGTTTACCTTCGTCTAATTTGTAAATAGGACCTGAAGTCAAGTATTTACCATCATCAGTCATATAAAATAAACCATCTGGTGACGATACGCTTTTAATTCCTTTTACTTCAGAGTTTTGGACAATTACCTCATTAGCCTTATAACCAAGTTTCTCAAGAGATTTGATTATGTCGGCATCACTGGCAAAAACTGACATAGAAATTAAAACTAAACCAGAAACTAACTTTTTCATGAATAATATATCCTTTATAAAATACAATTTTACGCGCGTGGATGATGCTGACTATGTAACTGTTTTAAACGTTCTGTCGCAACATGCGTATAAATCTGAGTTGTGGACAAACTACTATGTCCTAAGAGCATTTGCACGACACGTAAATCGGCACCATGATTAAGCAAATGAGTTGCAAAAGCATGCCTAAGAACATGTGGAGAAAGTGCTTCGATATTTATGTCTGACAGTATCGCATAATATTTTATCCGATGCCAGAAAGTCTGACGTGTCATTTTTTTACCAAGCCGGCTAGGAAACAACACATCAATAGTGGTTTGTGACAAAAGGGCATCACGACCAAATCTAAAAAAATAATCGAGCCAATAAATCGCCTCTTCACCTAATGGGACTAATCTTTCCTTATTTCCTTTACCAATAACTCGAATAACACCTTGACGTAAACTAACATCACTGATTTCTAAATTTACTAATTCAGAAACACGCAATCCCGTTGCGTATAATACTTCTAACATCGCTTTATCACGTAATTCAATCGGATCTTGCGTATTTGGTGCTGCCAGTAAATTTTCAACTTGTGACTGCGTTAAATCCTTAGGTAGTTTTTTAGCTAATTTAGGTGAAGATAAACACGCCGACGGATCATCATCGCGATACTTTTCACGGTATAAAAATTGAAAAAAATGTTTGATGGCACTTAATAACCTTGCTGAACTTGATGCTTTATAGCCTTTTTCAACGCGTTCTAACAAAAAATGCTGTAAATTCAAAGATTCACAGGTTAATAATGTTACCGTTTGCTGCATTAAAGCATAACTTAATGTAAACAAATCTAATCGATAAGAAGCAATGGTATTTTCTGATAAGTTGCGCTCAAGCCATAAAGAATCTAAAAATTGTTCAATCAGCATTTTATTCTGTGGATCAATATTATCTTGATATAACATAATTTTAGAGGGTTTAACACGCTGTGATTTTTCAGTCATTAATTTAATACTCATTGAAGTAACATTGATTTCTAATGTTGGTTAGTTTAACCTTTTTTATTATTATGTGTGTGGCATAAAAGCAAAGAATTAAATAATATAACCTCGCTTAAGAAACGAGGTTATGAGTTCGAATAAATCGACTAATCTGCTAAATTAATATCAAAAACATCAATATTATCTAAACCACCATAAATACTATACCAAGGTGTAGCATATTGTTTCATTATCTGATTAAGATGTTCCACATTTTCACGCCCAGTTGTATCTAGCCAACGAAGTAATCCTTCTTTACCACCTTTAGCGTAGGCTTGTACACCATCAAACCATGTTGCGCGCCCACCTAAAATACCACTAAATTTTGCGCCTGCATTACCGGCAAATTTTAATTCATCATGGAAGGTTTTTGTTGGCACACCTGCAGATAAATAGATAAATGGGCGTGTTGCCGCATCACTCGCTTGCTTAAAATAATCAGCAGCCTGTTTTTGTGAATAAGCAACAGGGTTATTTTCGTTAAACCCTTCGACATTTTTAAAAATAACAGGTACTTCGACTTTTAAAATATCGATATGATAGTTATCTTTAGTGAATTCTTGAATGGTTTTGATGACTTTTTCGGGTTTAATCTTTGCAAATTCTAAACTTTTATCATCGGTAATTACATTATCGTAAACAATAGGTTCAACAAAAACAGGAATATCTGCTGAACGCGCTTCATCACCTAATCTTTCTAAAAAAGCATGCTTCTTATCTAAAATATCACTTGGATCATCTGGATTATAATAAACAAGCACTTTAGCCGCATCGGCGCCCTTTTTAATTAATCTTTGTAATGAGTCTTGAGGAATTAAATCTGGTAATCGTCCTGCTTGAGTGGCATCATAGCCTGTTTTTTCATACGATAAAATTAAACCTGCATTAGGATTTTTTTTCTCAATTCCTTTAAAGCCATATTCTTCATCTAATAAAATTGCACTGACATATTTAGTGAGTTCTTGAGAGACGAGTTCTTTAAATTGATAAACCATGTCCATATGAAAATTTTCTTTTCCGACAGCATCTTGCATCATTTTAACCATCGATCCACGTTGATCGATTGCTAAAGCCGAAATCACACCATCATTATTTGATAATTGTTGTAATCGATTAAATTTTCCCCGAGAAATACGTTTTTTAGTCATCTCTTAAATCTCCACTTTTAATTTTAATTAGATAATGTCATTGCTATTGACAACTATTTACAACAATTCATCATACATCAGAAAAAATTTGGAAAACATATTATTTTAATATCAACCTAATTTATCGTCATTTAGTCCCTTGACCATAAAAATTTTAATATCGTTCACAAAAATTTCTTTTATCGATGATTACTTTTATTACAGTAATGATTACTGTATAGTGTAAATTACTTAGCACTTAATTTGTAAAAAAATATTTACAAGGTAGTTATGTCAAATACAATATCTTTAAAACGTCAACTTACTCGCCAAGATTATAAAACCTTAGGTTTATCTGCGCTCGGCGGTGCATTAGAATTTTATGATTTTATTATTTTTGTTTTCTTAACCGCTTATATAGGAAAATTATTCTTTCCAAGTGATTTGCCTAGCTGGTTAGCTCAAGTACAAACTTTTGCTATTTTTGCTGCCGGTTATTTAATACGCCCCTTTGGTGGTATTGTCATGGCGCATTTTGGTGATCGCTTAGGTCGTAAAAAAATATTTACGCTCAGTCTATTATTAATGGCATTCCCAACACTATTTATTGGTTTTTTACCAACTTATGAACAGATAGGGATTTTTGCTCCATTACTTCTACTTTTAATGCGTTTATGCCAAGGATTAGCTGTTGGAGGCGAAGTGCCTGGTGCTTGGACATTTGTTGCTGAGCATGTTCCCAAAAATAGAATTGGACTTGCATGTGGGATTTTAACGAGTGGTCTTAGCTTAGGTATTTTAGTTGGCTCTCTTGTTTCTTCACAAATTATTAAAATATTAAGTCCCGAAGATATGCTCGAATATGGTTGGCGAATTCCGTTTATTTTAGGGGGCATTTTTGGTTTTATCGCCATGTATTTACGTCGTTGGCTTAAAGAAACTCCGATTTTTTTAGCTATGCAAAACCGTAAACAACAAGAATCTAACCGTAAATTACCGATTATGAAAGTTTTAACGGATTATATACCACAAACGATTTTATCGATGTTATTAACCTGGGTTTTGTCAGGCGGCATTATGGTTATGATGTTAATGATGCCTGGACTTTTACAAAGTAGCTTTAATTTTAGCGCTAATGATGCTTTTCATGGCAATTTATTGACTATTATTGGATTAATAATCAGTTGTACCTTTTATGGAAAATTAATGGATCATTATTCAATGCCCAAAGTCATGCTATGTGGCTGCATCATTGCTGCTTTCACCATCATTGCATTTTATTGGTCACTTAATTATCCCCATTTGCTAATTCTTACTTACCCTTTAGTAGGATTAGGTATTGGCATTGTCGGATCTTTTTCTTATTTTATGGTACGCGCTTTTCCGACAGATGTAAGATATAGTGGGGTTTCCTTCTCGTTTAATATGTCTTATGCCATTGCAGGTGGATTAACGCCACCATTGATTTCATTATTGACTCATTTCTTCAGTAAATATGCCGCCATCTTTTATGTATTAGGCTTATTTTCTCTGGGCATAGCTATCGCGTTATTTTTATTAATTCATCAACGCTATAAACGTTACATGGCAGCAGATCTTTCTTAGATAGGTTATTTTTTAATAAAGATCAACATAAATAAAAACGGTCACTCAATGAGTGACCGTATTGACTTAAAAGGGATTTATGCCCTATGCATTAAGTCTGATAGCTTGGCGTATTATATTAATTAAGACGTTCTTTAATACGTGCAGCTTTACCTCGTAATTCACGTAGGTAGTAAAGTTTAGCTTGACGCACTTGACCACGACGTTTTACAGAAATCGAGTCAACAATAGGTGAGTGAGTTTGGAATACACGTTCAACACCTTCACCATTAGAAATTTTACGAACGGTAAAAGCAGAATGTAAACCACGATTGCGAATTGCAATCACAATACCTTCATAAGCTTGAAGACGTTTTTTGTTACCTTCAACAACCCAAACTTTCACTTCAACGGTATCACCCGGACGGAAAGACGGAATGTCTTTTTTCATTTGTTCTTGTTCAATTTGCTGAATAATTGCATTTTTCATAGTCATTTCTCTTTGCTAGTTAACTGCTATATTAGTCGCTTTGTTTTTGATGATATTCACATTTGAACTCATCTAATAAACATTGCTCTTCATCAGTCAGAGCTAGATTTGTTAGAAGATCATCTCTTCTTAACCAAGTTCGTCCTAACGATTGTTTTAATCGCCAGCGGCGAATCGCTTCATGGTGACCTGACATTAATACGTCCGGTACCGCCATACCATCTAACACCTCAGGTCTTGTATAATGAGGGCAATCAAGTAAACCATTAGCAAAAGAGTCTTCTGCTGCTGATGATTCATGATGTAACACACCAGGAATAAACCTAGCAACTGCATCAATCAATGTCATCGCGGGTAACTCGCCACCACTTAATACATAATCGCCAATTGACCATTCTTCGTCAATTTCGCTTTGAATTAAGCGTTCATCTATACCTTCATATCGCCCACAAATAAGAATTAACTTATCGTGATTTGATAAATCACGCACCCCGTTTTGATCCAGTTTGCGCCCCTGCGGGGATAAATAAATAACTTTTGTATTTTCACCCAAAGCCACTTTTGCTGCACTTATTGCATCTTTTAGTGGTTGCACCATCATTAACATCCCTGGTCCACCACCATAAGGTCTGTCATCGACAGTCTTATGCTTATCGTACGCAAAATCGCGAGGATTCCAATACTCAACGTGTAATAACCCGTTTTTGACCGCTCGACCTGTTACTCCATAGCTTGTAATTGCTTGAAACATTTCAGGAAATAGGCTAATAACGCCAATCCGCATAATCTATCCTTACAATTAAAAAGCAGGATCCCAATCGACTTCGATCATTTTAGTATCTAGGTCAACTTTTTTAATAAATTGCCCTTCAATAAACGGTATTAAACGTTCTGTTGCACCAAATGCATCTTTTAAATTCGCTTTGACCACTAAGACATCATTTGAGCCCGTTTCCATTAAATCGGTCACTTGCCCTAAATCATAACCGTTTACTGTTTTTACACGGCAACCGATCAGATCTTTCCAGTAAAAATCCCCGTCATTTAAATCAGGTAAAGCATTTGCGTTAACGTAAATTTCAAAATTCGTTAAGCTATTAGCCTCATCGCGATCATCAATGCCGTTGAGTTTTACAATCATATCTTGATTATGAGGTTTAAACGTTTCGACGATTATTTCTTGCCATTTTCCAGCACGCTGAATATACCAAGGTGAATAATCAAAAATGCTCTCTGGAATTTCTGTAAACGAAAAAACCCTGAGCCATCCACGAATGCCGTAGCTAGATCCTAGTTTACCTACCACAATAAGATTGTCAGTATTCATATTTACAGTATTTTTTGATTAAATTAAGCTGCTTTACGGGCTTGTTTGATCAGTGAGTTAACACGATCTGAAACGGTTGCACCTAAGCCTAACCAGTGATTTACGCGATCAAGATCTAAACGTAATTCTTCTGCATTACCTTGCGCAATTGGATTAAAAAAACCAACGCGTTCAATAAAACGACCATCACGTGGACTACGGCTATCAGTGACAACTACTTGATAAAATGGGCGTTTTTTAGAACCGCCACGCGCTAAACGAATAGTTACCATAACATCCTCTTAAATTAAAAAATAAACTTCCTTTTGCCCAACATGGACAAGATAAAAGCCTCGAAATTATACTCTTTTTAGCAAAAAGTGCAATGACTGATTAAAGGCTTATTACGGTTTTTACCTCTATTTACTTGACTTAGCCAATATATATAAAGCTGTTAAATCAATATTCAGGATAAAATAGAAAGATTGCAGAATAATTTTCTTTTTAATTTTTCTTTTTAATGAAAGCACGTTTTAAAACAGAAAAAAAACCTAACGAGCGTGACATTTTACTACCATCTAAATAAACACGAATCGCTTTGAGCGCTTTTTTCGGTTTTTTTGAAGCAAAAGTAAAGGTGCCATTTTGTTTAGTATGAATTGAAAAACGGGGGATCCATTTACCCTTAAACAGGACTACCGCTGTTACATGTTCGATTTCAGTCCATGGAATTTGTACGTATTTTCGGGCATCACGATGATGATAAAACTCAAAAGCTTGATTACCAATTATAATATCGCCATATTCACTTAATGGGGTAAAAGCGGTAGCCTTAGTGGTATAGTCAATTTTATTATTTAATGATTGCAGCATAAAGCCCTTCCATATATCAATCCTAGATCAGTTTTAATAAAGTATTTTTTTAAATATTTATATAACCTTGTCTAAATAAGTCGATTTAGTTTTATTTTTAATAAATTCCGTAAAGCCACATCTTTAAGGCTAAAAAGCGTGGCTTTACGATGAGATTAAAGAAGACCGATGACATGTCCAACAATGCCGACAATAAATAAGCCGAGAATAATGATAATTGGTGAGACTTTTTTCTTTAAAAGCCACATACAAAAGAAAGTGAGTAGCAATGGCACAAGACCTGGAATCAATTGATCAAGGTTATCTTGTAAGCTTGTTACTTTTTCTTGCGTAAGTGATAATCCTTGCTGCGATTGTATTAGGGCTTGTTGTATGCCTGTTGTACCAGCAGGAAGGCTATTCCAATCAATAAAGGCACCATTATCAAGTTTAACAGTCGAAACTATCGGTTGAAATTTAATAGAGACCCATCTTTCAACAAGTGCCGCAAGGACAAACATCCCTAAAATTGAAGCACCCTTCGTGATTTTTTGTAATAAACCACCAGAGAGATTATCAGTAATTTTCGAGCCGGTACGATAGCCAAATTCTTGGGTATACCACATAAAACCAATACGAAAGATATTCCACAATAAAAAGAATAAGATAGGACCAATTACATTATGATTTAATGCAAGAGATGCGCCGAGTGCGCCAAGCATAGGTCGCAAGGTAAACCAGAAAACAGGATCACCAACACCGGCTAAAGGTCCCATCATTCCCACTTTAACGCCTTGAATAGCAACATCATCGACAGGCGCCCCGTTGGCTCTTTCTTCTTCTAGCGCCAAAGTTACACCAACAATGGGTGATGCTAAGTAAGGATGAGTATTAAAAAATTCAAGATGGCGTTTTAATGCCGAGGCGCGATCTTCAGTATTGGGATATAATTTTTTAATCGCAGGAATCATGGCATAAACCCAACCGCCATTTTGCATACGTTCGTAATTCCATGTCCCTTGCAAAAAGGTTGTTCGCCATACAATATTAAGACGTTCTTTTTTTGTTAACGAAATTCTATCTGTCATGTTGCTGTCCCTCTTTTTATCCATCTTTTTAATAATCATTTAAAATATCATCAAGGGGATCCCCATGATTATTATCATTGGATGAATTACCACGATCACTTAAATTTAAATAAATTAGTGCTAAAGCAATACCCAATGCGCCAAGTGCAATTAATGTTAGCTGTGAAATCGCAGCAACAACAAAACCAATAATGAAAAAAGGCCATACTTCTTGATTTGCCATCATATTGATGACCATCGCATAACCAACGGCAACAACCATTCCTCCACCAATTGCCATCCCTGTCGTTAGCCATTCTGGCATAGCATTTAAAGCATTTTTAACCGTTTCAGCAGGAATAAAAAGTAAAGCTGCAGCAGGTATTGCAATTCGTAATCCTTGTAAGCAAAGACCTAATAGCTGTAACCTTTCAATTTTACGGATATTGCCTTTTTTCGCAGCCGCATCCATTAAATGAACAATCGGCACCGCAACAGTACGCACAATCATTGTTAAAAATAATCCAGCTACCGCAAGCGGTATTGCAACAGCTATTGCAGTTGGAACACTTGATATACCTTGCCCACCTAACACCATAATGATAGATGAGGCAACTGCAGCAAGCGCGGCATCCGGTGCAACAGCAGCGCCTATATTTGCCCATCCAAGAGCTATCATTTGCAGTGATCCACCTAAATAGACACCGGCTTCTAAATTACCCGTGACAAGTCCAATTAATGAACAAGCAACCAGAGGCTGATGAAATTGAAATTGATCTAAAATGCCTTCTATACCGGCTAAGAAAGCAACAATAATGACTAAAACAATCGCAAAAATCGATAATGTCATTGGCTAACTCCTCAATAAATAATTTATTTAATGCAAATTTTCATCATCATTTTGATTTAATGAATTCAATTTTTTGGTGCTAATTCTTCACGTGCTTTTTTCAATAATTCATCCATATTGTCACTTGAATCATTGGGAACTTTGCGAATATCAAATTTAACGTTTTTATCGATTAATTTTTGAAAGGTATCGACATCGTTTTGATCCATCGATAACACCTTATTTACAAGCACTTTACCCACTGAATGCGCCATCGAACCCACATTCACTTCAGAAATATCCACCCCGCCATTAATGGCACGTAATACATCTTGTGGATTTTCGAACAGTAAAAGCGCTTTAGTATTAGCAAAACGAGGATCATTAGCTACCTCAATCATTTTACTTATAGGGACAACATTGGCTTTAACATTTGGCGGTGCGGCTTCGGTGATTAATTTTTTTCGTAAATCATCTTTTGCAACGGCATCTGAAACGACAATAATGCGATCTGGGCGCGTTGTTTGAGTCCATGATGTAGCAACTTGTCCATGTAATAATCGAGAATCTATTCGTGCTAATACAATTTGAATTTTACCATTACCATTATTATTAATTTTTGGTGATGATGTTTGCTGTATAATAGATGAAGGTGATAAAGAAGGTGTTTTAGAATTCGTTAAAGTCGCTGTTGTACGTATGCTCTCTTGTGCAACACTTATTAGGCTTAACGCAATCTCTTGCGCACTAGACATAGATAAACGTGCAGAAAAAGCTTCAATAAGCATAGATAAATTTAAACCGGCAACAATACACCATTTAGGCCCTTTTTGTTGACATAAACGATTAGCTTGATTAAAAGGCGTTCCTCCCCACAAATCAACTAAGAATAAAACGTCATCTTGATTTTCGAGTTTCTCAATGGCGTTAAGAATGCGCTGATTAAAGGTTTCAGGACTATCACTTGGATGTAATGTAACTGTTTGAATATTGTCTTGTTGCCCAAAAATCATGGTGGCGGACTCTAAAATACCTGTTGCAAATTCACCATGAGTTGCAAGAATAATGCCTACCATACCTGCCCCTTATTTTTATTTTTCAATTGCATAAATTTAAAATAATAAATTATTTTAGATCTAACAAATAAAGAAAAATTTTATCAAAGTCACATTTTAAACAAATAGGCTAATGATAAAAATTTTATCTTTGGTAAAAAAACGATGTCATAAATTTGAATAATATGGGTAAATAAAAATGGCGAAAATTTACCTATCACATTGAATTAATTAAATTTATTTACCATTTGAAAATCAATAAATATATTGAACAGTAATCTAACAACAGTCAAGATACTTTTATTTTTATATCGGAGGGAGCGCTTGTCGTAACATTCCCTTTTTTTGCTGTAATAACTGTTGCGCTTTTTGCGCATCAAGATTAGCTAAAATCATTAAAATCGCTGTCTTACAATGTTTATTACACGCACTTAATGCGTTAATTGCAGTAGCCCTTTCGCAAGATGTTGCTTGCATCACAATCGTGATTTGCCGCTCCACCAATTTGGCATTTGTTGCGATGACATCTACCATTAAATTGCCATAAACTTTGCCAATTTTTATCATGCTAGCCGTTGATAACATATTTAGAACTAATTTTTGTGCTGTTCCAGCTTTCATTCTAGAAGAACCACTTATCACTTCAGCACCAACTAATGGCGTGATGGTAATATCTGCTAAATCAAGCATCGGTGCAGAAGGATTGCAACAAAGGCTAATGACGGTTGCTCCGATTGACTTGGCATATTGCATACCACCTAATACATAAGGCGTGCGTCCACTTGCTGCAACGCCGACTAATATATCTTGTGCATTAAACTGTATTTCAGATAAATCCTTTACAGCAAGGTTAGTATCATCTTCGGCATTTTCAACAGCATGAAACATAGCCGATTTACCGCCTGCAATGAGTCCAATGACTTGTTGTGGATCTGTTCCATAGGTTGGTGGGCATTCGCTAGCATCTAAAATACCTAAGCGCCCCGAAGTACCCGCACCTAGGTAAATTAAACGACCTTGATTAAGAAAAGCTTGGCTGATTTTATCAACAGCTTTTGTAATATGAGGTAATTCTTTTTCAACCGCATAAGCAACAGTTTTATCTTCTTGATTAATAATTTTCAATATGTCTAAGGTGGAACAGGTATCTATATTTAGACTATGATCATTACGACTTTCAGTCAGTAAATTATCAATATTTGTTTTGTGAGACATGTTTTTTTAAACCTAGCCATAAGAGAGAAATAATCATTGCAAATAATACGCCAAAACCAACCCCAATATGAATAATAGAGATATTAAGAGCGACCGCAGCTGAATAAAGTGCTAGCATAATCAACATCGCCGAATACTCACTTAAATTCTGTACGGCAATAACACTCCCTGCACCAATTAATTCTTTACCTATTTTCTGAATTAAAGCATTTAGGGGAACAAGAAAATACCCTCCTAAGGCACCAATCAAAATTAATAATCCATAAGATAAGAGCATATTAGCTTGAACGGTAAAAACAATAATTGCACATCCCATTAAAATACCAGCAGGAATACAACGTAAAGTTTTATTCATCGGGACAAATATACTAGCAAGCCCGGCGCCAATTATAATACCGATTGACGTATAAGCATAAAAGTAACTCGGCATCGTATTATCATCAATATTAAAAACGATCGGAATCCAACTGATTAATAAAAATCTTAAGGTAATACCCGCTCCCCAAAAAAGGCTAGTACCATATAATACAAAGCGCGCCTCTTTATTGCTAAACAATAATTTTATAGTACGAAAAAAATCTTTAATGATAGTAAGAAACTGCCATTTTTTTTTGAATCTAACTACAGGTAATCTAGGGATAAACAAGTTAGCGACAATAGCAAGGCAAAACATAGCAAAACAACTCCAAAATGCCAATTCGATATTATGGTCTGCCAAATAGCCGCCAACTAATGCACCGAGTAAAATGGCTAAAATTGTCGATGCTTCTATTAATCCATTTGCTTTAACTAAATTTTTTCCAGAAGCTAATTGACTTAAAATTCCGTATTTGGCAGGAGAATAAAAAGCAGCACCAATACCAACAATAGCATAACCAATAAAGGGATTAATATTGATACAGATGCTTGCAGCACCAAGTAATTTTAAGCTGTTAGCGATCATTAACACTTTGCCTTTCGATAAACTATCTGCAAATTGCCCAACAAAAGGTGAAAGTAAAATAAATGGAATGACAAAGCCTATTTGTAATGCTGAGTGACTCCATTCTGGGTAATGAAGATTTTTAATAAAGGCGATAATGGCAAATAAAATCGCATTATCACCAAATGCCGAAAAAAATTGAGCAAAGAGAATAGCAACAAACCCTTTATTAAATAAATGATTAGGTATGTCATCATGCATTAAATGATCGTGGTTTGATTGATTAATCACCATTTTATTATATCCTTTATCAATTATTATAATTATGCGACATCATCAGCCATTTTACGTAATGTGACAAAATCAATCTTACCTGTTCCTAACAATGGGAGCTCAGTCACAATTCGAATATCACGCGGAATCGCTAATGTCGGAATACCTAATTCTTGAGCGGCTTGATTAAGCTGTTCACGACCTAATTTATTGGATGTTGTAAATAAAACAATGGCTTCCCCTTTTGCTGCATCACTTTTAACAGTTGCACCATAAATAGCATCAGGATCAACTTTTTTACCGAGGGCTTCAACATTTTCTAGTGATACCATTTCACCACCAATTTTAGCAAAACGCTTTAAGCGGCCTTTAATACTGATGAAATCTTCATTATCAATATCAACGATATCCCCGGTATCATACCACTTGTCTTCAAGTACACCCTGTGCATTAATTGCCGCTGGTTTTTCTAATTTTCCTGGATTTTCAACCCGCAAATAGCCCTTCATAACATTCGGACCTTTGACCTGCAAATTTCCACCTTCTGTAATACCCGGTACAGGCATTAGACGTGCTTGCATTCCTGGTAATAATCGCCCAACCGTTCCTTTTTTAAATGCCATAGGCACATTTAGTGCGATAACTGGACCACATTCTGTTACGCCATAACCTTCTAAAATACGTATACCATATTTATTACGCCATAAATTACTGGTCGATTCAGGTAATTTTTCAGCACCGGCAACAACATAACGTAATCTCATAAAATCATATGGATGAGCATAGCGGGCGTAATTAGCTAAAAAAGTTGGCGTACCGAATAATATCGTGCAGTTTTGGTCATAAATAATTTCAGGTACCAAGCGATAATGCAGTGGATTTGGATATAAAAATGTTCGACTGCCAGAAAATAGCGGTAAAAATAAACCTGCTGTAATACCAAAAGCATGGAATAAAGGTAAAGCTGACATAAATCTATCCGCTGGCGTTGGATCAATTACCGTTCTAATTTGTTCAACATTGGCAATAAGACTGCTATGACTATGCACAACACCTTTCGGATCACCTTCAGATCCTGATGTAAATAAGACTAACGCCTCTTCATCACTTGATTGATGACACTTAACCATTCTTGGAATAAATTGCCCTAAAACAATATATAATTTATCCATAAACGTTAGCGTATTACGTAGATCTTCAAGAAAATACCATTTAACTTCTTTAAGTTCATCAACTAAATTTTCTAAATTACCTTTAACGATAAATTTGCGTGAGGTAATAATCGTTTTAATTTCAGCGGCTTTGATAGCGCATTTTAAGCTTTTAACGCCAGCTGTGTAATTTAACATAGCTGGAATGCGATTTTTAACAGATAAACCAAAAATAGTTGCAACTGTAATCGTTGCATTCGGTAAGAGAACACCAACACGTTCTTTCGTTTCTGTAAATTTATTAACTATGCAGCTTAATCCGATAATTTGTTTAACAAGATTTCGGTAAGATGCTTCGTGACTTGTTGGGTCTTGCACCATGCGTGTTTTAACCCCATAACGAATTTGTGCCTCTAATAATGCCTCAAATAATGATAGATTAGGACGACTTGCCATACGTGCTTCCATCATAATTTGATGAAGTTTTTCACCAGCAATATAACGTCTTTCACTTGCTTTTGGCGCATTTGGCATTGGAATATTTGTTGGCTCTAAGACATTTATCGTTATTTTTGGAAATAATCGACGTCTAAAAAGTCCTTTTAAGCGGCTCGTTAAAGTAAACTCAGCGCCTTCGATCCAAATCGGAACGATAGTTGCTTTTGATCGCGCGGCAACAAAAGCGGCGCCATCATAAATTTTCATCAGTGAGCCGGTTGTTGTAATTCGTCCTTCAGGAAAAATAACAATTGATCGACCTTTTTCAATCTCTCGTACTAACCGCTTAATCGCCATCGGACTCGTTGGCTCCATTGGCACAAAATCAACATAACGACGTGCTAAACGCACAATCCAATGATTATAATAGCCGGCATAAATAGCAAAAACGGGTTTGATGGGTAAAAATACACCAATCAAAATACCATCTAAAAAAGAAACATGATTAGGCGTGATAAGAAGTTTTTCTTGTTTAAGATTGTTCAGATTGCCACGAACATTTACTTGAAATAATAATTTTAGAATAAATTTTAATAATTTGAATATCATATATTTTCTGATCCTTATGCTAAATGCATTCGGTCATCATAAAAATATTATCTAATTTATACAATCATTTTATAGCAAGATTGATAAATATTTAGCCGCATTGCGCATAAACTATGCGATTAATGATTGTTTTGTATATTGAATCAATACTCCCATTACTTTTAACTAAGAAATAAGTTAACTAGAACATAACAAATAGCATTGTTTTTAAAACGTGTTATAAATAACAATATATGACAGCACAAAATGCGATTAATTATCGCTTTTAAGTTCATGTTTTTGTGAACGACCTAATAGTGCCATAGCGGCTAATTTAGGATCTTTATTTTCATAAAGGACTTGGTAGATTTGTTCAATAATTGGCATATCTACTTGATGTTTTTGAGCCAAGAGCCACACTTCTTTTGTATTGCGGCGTCCTTCAACAACTTGACCAATGATGTTTTGTGCATCATCAATAGATTTATTTTGACCTAATAATATGCCAAAACGACGATTTCGTGATTGATTATCGGTGCATGTTAGAACTAAATCACCTAATCCCGCCATTCCCATAAAAGTGGCTGGATCGGCACCCATTACAGCACCTAAGCGCATCATTTCCGCTAGGCCACGGGTAATTAATGCTGTTCTGGCATTAGCGCCAAAACCTAAGCCATCAGATAAGCCAGCACCTATCGCAATAACATTTTTAATTGCACCACCTAATTGCACACCAACAAAGTCATGACTACTGTAAACACGGAAACTTTTACTGCAATGAAATAGATTTTGTAATTCTTGTAAAAATTCATTATCACTTGAAGCAACGGTCACAGCGGTAGGCAATCCTGATGCGACTTCTTTAGCAAAAGTTGGACCTGAAATAACAGCAAGTGGCATGTTATCCCCTAAAATCTCAGTTGCTACATCTTGTAATAAACGACCAGTATTAACTTCTAACCCTTTTGTTGCCCAAACGATTTTAGAATCTTGTCGTAAAAAAGGTTTTATCTGTTTTAAGATATCGCCAAAAGCATGGCTGGGCACGACAATTAACAAAATAGACGTGCTCTGTACTGCCATTTGTAAGTCTAATTCGATATGTAATTGTTCTGGAAAAGAAATATCAGGAAGAAATTGTTGATTTTGTCCATCTTGTTTTAGCTTTGTCATGGTATCAACATTATGACCCCATAAGAGCGTTTCATGTCCATTACGCGCTAATAAAATGGCAAGCGAGGTGCCGTAAGATCCGGCACCAAGAACGGTTACAGCTGCATTTTTTTTCGTCATGAATTAATTAATATCCGTTGCAAAAAAACAATGAAGATTATTGTAATGTATCAGCTGGGGCAGTTTCTTGTTGCTGCTGCTGTTGTTGCTGAAGATAATTCATATAAAAAGCATCAAAATTGACAGGTTCTAAATTAATGGGTTGGAAAGTCCCTTTATTAATTAAGCTTGCAATGGCTTCACGGGCATAAGGGAATAAAATATTTGGGCAATAAGAGGCAACGCAATGTTGTAATTGGCTTTCATTAAATCCAACCATAGCAAAAATCCCTGCTTGCGTCACTTCACAAATATAAGCGACTTCATCTTGAGATTTAACCGTTAATGTCACTCGTAATGCCACTTCATAAAGATTGTTTTCTAATCCTTGAGAAGATGAATTCATTTCAATATTAACTTCAGGTTTCCATTCTTTAGTAAATATATGCGGAACGTTAGGCGTTTCAAAAGAAACATCTTTAATATAAATACGTTGAATAGAAAATGATGTTTCAGGTTGAGCAATATTATTTTGTTCTGTCATGATTAAACCTTCTTGTTGATTATATTATTTCCGAACTAATGGTAAATTTTCACCATTCCAGCCAGCAATGCCATCTTTAAGTACATAAACAGTTGTAAAGCCTTGAGTAACAAGGTTCTCAGCTGGTTTATTGGCAGTAAGACCATTATCGTCGATCACAATAATTGGATTTTGTTTATATTTTTCAATTAATTTAATACTACCGTTATTAATATCGATCGGTAAAATATTAATGGCTTCAGTAAGATGACCTTTTTTGAAATTATCCGCGGAACGAAGATCAACAATAACAGCATCATTTTTATTAATCAGATTAATGGCTTGCGCATTAGTAATGATTTGCACTTTTGAGAATCGTGTTTTGACGGTTAAAACAATAATAACCACAAGCAAAACAATCCAAGCCAAGGATAATATCAAATGATTTTTTATAAAGGGTAAAATTTCGAGCGTAATAAAATCCATATCGTTCTAAATACCTAAATTTCAGATTAAGCGCAGATTATAACGATATTAAACGATGAAATATAGTACCAATCTCTAATTCTTCGTATTTTGTTAGGATTACGATGATAATAACATTGAACGTTAAAATGGCATAAACCTACATTTTTTTTCGGTTTAAGCTATATCAATATCATAATCCTATATAAAAAAGGAATTGCTCTGTGAAAAAGACTGTTTTGCATTTTTTTAGTGCAGTTTAATAATTTTCTTAGCGTCAAATTGGTGCAATTTAATTTTTCTTTTTAAAGAGTATTACAACTAAGAAAAAAAATAATCTTAGCTCATCAGTAATTAACACGAATTTTTTTAATAAATAAAAATTGGCATTTTATTTGCATAGTAGATTTATTAAATAATATATACAAAGTACATAATGGTTGATATTGGAAAATAGTCATCTATTATAATTATATGATTAATTGTTGTCCCTAAATGGAGAATATTCATGTCTACACAAAAAGTCCTTACATTAATAAAAGAAAATGATGTTAAATTTGTTGATTTACGTTTTACTGATACAAAAGGTAAAGAACAACACGTGACAATTCCTGTCAGCCAAATCGATGCAGATTTCTTTGAAGATGGAAAAATGTTTGATGGCTCATCGATAGCTGGTTGGAAAGGCATCAATGAATCAGACATGGTATTAATGCCAGATGCAACAACGGCTATCATCGATCCTTTTTATGAAGATTCAACGTTAGTTTTGCGTTGCGATGTTTTAGAGCCAGCCACATTACAAGGGTATGATCGTGACCCACGTTCAATTGCTAAACGTGCCGAAGAATATTTAAAATCAACAGGTATTGCCGATACGGTTATTTTTGGACCAGAGCCAGAATTCTTTTTATTTGAAGATGTGCGTTTTGGTACACCTATGTCAGGAAGTTATGTTCATATTGATGATATTGAAGCAGCTTGGAACTCAGGCACTAAATATGAAAATGGTAATAAAGGTCATCGCCCAGCTGTAAAAGGCGGTTATTTCCCTTTACCTCCGGTGGATTCTTCACAAAATATTCGTTCAGAAATGTGTTTAATCATGGAACAATTAGGATTAGTTGTTGAAGCTCATCATCATGAAGTTGCAACAGCGGGTCAAAACGAAATTGCATGTCGTTTTAATACATTAACTAAAAAAGCAGACGAAGTTCAAATTTATAAATATGTCGTGCAAAATGTTGCCGATGCTTATGGTAAAACCGCAACCTTTATGCCAAAACCAATGTTTGGCGATAATGGTTCAGGTATGCACTGCCACCAATCTTTGTCTAAAGATGGCGTTAACCTTTTTGCCGGTGATAAATATGCTGGTTTATCTGAAATGGCAATTTATTATATTGGTGGGATTATTAAACATGCTAAAGCCATTAATGCGTTTGCAAACCCAGCAACTAACTCTTACAAACGTCTTGTACCGGGTTACGAAGCACCTGTTATGTTAGCTTATTCAGCACGTAACCGTTCAGCATCTATTCGTATTCCTGTTGTAACTAGCCCTAAAGCGCGTCGTATTGAGGTTCGATTCCCAGATCCAGCAGGTAACCCTTACTTATCATTTGCTGCGCAATTAATGGCAGGTCTAGATGGCATCATTAATAAAATTCATCCAGGTGATGCGATGGATAAAAATCTGTATGATCTACCGCCTGAAGAATCTAAACTTATTCCACAAGTAGCAGGTTCATTAGAAGAAGCATTAAAAGCACTTGATGCCGATCGTGAATTCTTAACTCGTGGTAATGTATTTACTGATGATACTATTGACGCGTACCTTAAATTAAAACAAGAAGAAGTGGATCGTGTTCGTATGACTCCGCATCCAGTTGAATTCGAGCTATACTATAGTTTATAAATTTATAGTTCATACATTTAATGGTTTATCTGTTTAAAGGATTTATAAATTAACGAAAATTAAAAATCTTAATTTATAAATTCCAATTGTTAAAAGACGTGTTTTGAGACAAAACATTTTTATTGTCAATAAATACTAAGAAAGTAAATCGCCTATTATGACTATTTTAATCATTAAAATAGTCGTAATATTTATTGTTTATCAAATCAAACCTATTGAGATAAGATAATAAAACTTATTTAGGATCCTTTAATTTTTAGATTTCAGTTTGTATCTAAAAGCCATACCGATTATTAATTAACCTGCTCTAAAGGTAGAATGGAGAACCATCATGACGTTTGCGAATGAATTTAATGCAAATCTTGTTCTTGATTCTATTATTACCAATATTCTTATCCTTGATAACGATCTTAATATTTTATATGCCAATTCTGCTGCTCAACAGTTATTGTCACAAAGTTCAAAAAAATTAATTGGCATGCATCTTATTGATTTATTTAGCTATTCATCAATGGATTTTACGCTAATGCAAGGTGCATTAGGCGAAAATCAAATTTTTACCGATAATGAAATTAACTTAGTTATTCATGATGAATTGCATATTTTGTCATTGACCGCGCAAATGTTTGATAACCACATTTTGATTGAAATGTCCCCGTTAAATAGTCACAAACGACTCAGCCAAGAACAATTGCAACAAGCGCAGCAAAGTGCTGCGCAAGAATTAGTGAGAGGCTTAGCCCACGAAATTAAAAATCCATTAGGTGGCTTACGAGGCGCTGCACAACTTTTAGCTCGCCAATTACCGCAAAATGAATTGCAAGATTACACGCAAGTTATCATTGAACAAGCAGATAGATTGCGCAATTTGGTTGATAGATTACTTGGACCTCAGCATTTAATGCAGCAAAAAGTAGAAAATATTCATAAATCGATAGAGCGAATTTATACATTATTATGTTTAGAAAAATCACAAACGGTCAATATTATTCGTGACTATGATCCGAGTCTACCCGATCTGTTACACGATTCCGAGCAATTAGAACAAGTTATGTTGAATATTACGCGCAATGCCTTACAAGCCATTGGCGATCAATATGGCTGTATTACTATTCGAACACGCACTGCTTTTCAAGTCACCTTACAAGGTCAACGCTTTAGACTTTGTGCACGCATTGATATTGAAGATAATGGGCCGGGTATTCCTGTTAATTTACAAGATACGTTATTTTATCCGATGGTCAGCGGTTATGAAGGGGGAACAGGATTAGGATTATCCATCGCTCGAAATATTATTGATAAACATCATGGCAAAATTGAATTTAATAGTTGGCCAGGTCATACAGAATTTTCGATTTATTTGCCAATATGGCAATGAGGTAAAATAAAATGCATATTTGGATTGTTGATGATGATGCATCTATTCGCTGGGTACTTGAAAAAGCATTAACCAATGCCAAGTTCACCTGCGTCAGTTTTTCAAATGGGCAAGATGTCATGTCGGCATTAGAAAGCTATGTTGAAAAACCAGCCGTACTCATCTCGGACATTAAAATGCCCGGTATTGATGGATTTACACTATTAAGCTATATCAAAGAAAAGTTGCCTAATTTACCCGTTATTATCATGACGGCTCACTCTGATTTGGATGCTGCCGTCAATGCTTATCAAAAAGGCGCTTTTGATTATATTCCCAAACCTTTTGATGTTGACGAAATGGTGCAGCTGGTTGAACGCGCTATTTTACATAGTCAAGAAATTAAAGGTAATCAAACAAAATTAAATTCGGCAACAACTGGCATGATTGGCGAAGCACCTGCTATGCAGCAAGTATTTAGAATCATCGGTAAATTATCTAAATCCTCAATGAGCGTTTTAATCAATGGTGAATCAGGTACCGGTAAAGAATTAGTTGCTAATGCCTTACATACGCATAGCCCTCGATCTTCTCATCCTTTTATTGCACTTAATATGGCAGCGATCCCTAAAGATTTAATCGAAGCCGAATTATTTGGACATGAAAAAGGTGCCTTTACCGGCGCTTCGCAAATCCGTCATGGGCGTTTTGAACAAGCCAATGGAGGAACACTGTTTTTAGATGAAATAGGCGATATGCCGCTCGATGTTCAAACACGATTATTACGCGTTTTAGCCGATGGTCAATTTTACCGTATTGGTGGTTATGCACCGGTCAAAGTCGATGTTCGCATCATTGCAGCAACCCACCAAGATCTAGAAGCACGAGTTAAAGATGGTAAATTCCGAGAAGATTTATTTCATCGTTTAAATGTTATTCGTATTTTATTACCGCCATTACGCGAACGCCCTGAAGATATCCCCCAATTAGCAAATTATTTTTTACATACCAGCGCCAAAGAATTAGGTATTGAGGCTAAAATATTTAGCCAAGAAGCGTTAGATATTTTATGCCAAAGTTATTGGTCCGGTAATGTGCGTCAACTCGAAAATACTTGCCGCTGGGTTACAGTAATGTCTTCAAGTAAAGAAATACTTGCACAAGATCTGCCCCCTGAACTTTTACAAGCACATCATTATCCTAATATTAAAAATAGTTCAATTAATCAAAATAAATCTACTTTAGCTGATAAAATCGAAAGTAAAAACAACGATTCTTATGATTGGCAATCTCCTCTTACGCTTTGGACACAACAAGCGTTACGCGACGGTAAAAAAGAAATTTTAACGGATGTTGTGAATCAAGTTGAACGTATTTTATTAGATTGCGCTTTAAATTATACCCAAGGTCATAAGCAAGATGCCGCGAATATCTTAGGTTGGGGGCGTAATACGTTGACAAGAAAATTAAAGGAATTAAAGTAAAAAATAACAATTTACCGAACAAAAGGAGTATTAATCATGCAAGAGCTTTATTTAATGCGCCATAGTCAAACACTATTTAATCAACTGCATCGAATCCAAGGTGCATGTGATTCCCCACTGACAGAACAAGGCATCAATGATGCGATTGAAGTCGGTCAATATTTTAAAGATCAAAATATACATTTTGATCATGCCTATAGTTCAACTCAAGAACGTGCCTCCGATACATTAGAATATATTACCAAACAACCCTATGAACGCATAAAAGGGCTGAAAGAATGGAATTTTGGGGTATTTGAAGGACAAAGTGAGCAATTAAATCCTAAAATTAGTAACGACAGGCATTCCTATGGTGATTTTTTTGTACAATTTGGTGGTGAATCAGACTTAACTGTTCAAGAGAGAATGAACCAAACACTCATAAACCTGATGAATCGACCTAATCATAACCGAGTGTTAGCGGTTAGCCATGGAGGATCTTGTTATATGTTTTTACAAAAATGGTTATCTTATACTGAAATCCAAAAAAAAATATCACACTTTCATAACTGCTGTATTTTGCATTTCAGCTTTAAAGATAACTCTTTTCAGTTTATCGAATTTATTAATGTTAAAGATTTAACGTAATCATATAATTAATTCATCACAAAATAAGTGAGGTAATCGACCATTAATCGTTTATCTCACTGGCACAAGCAAAAGCACTGCTCCATGCCCACTGAAAATTAAAACCACCAAGCCAACCTGAAACATCAACCACTTCACCAATAAAATAAAGGTTAGGTTGTGATTTTACAGCCATGGTTTTCGAGGATAATACTTGTGTACTAATACCACCTAGCGTTACCTCGGCTGTGCGATAACCTTCAGTCCCATTAGGAATAATTTCCCATGCCGTAAGTGATTGATATAGTGACTGCTGATCTTTACTTGTCAATTGCTTAACCGGTTTATCAACCACTAAATTTAATTGGATTAAAACATCAATTAGCCGTTTAGGTAAAATTTGTGCTAAACAATTTTTCACACTCAAATGAGTATTTTGCTGCAATAAGCCTTCAAAATCACCGTTAGGTATCATATTAATCGTAATTGCTTGCCCAGTTTGCCAATAATTTGATATTTGTAAAATTGCAGGGCCCGAAAGCCCCCTATGGGTAAAAAGCATATCACCTTGAAACGTGGTTCTTTCACAACTTACCGCAACAGGTAACGAAATGCCAGCAAGTGTTGATAAAGTAGCAAGTAACGGTTTATGTAATGTGAAAGGAACAAGCCCTGCACGAACAGGCACGACAGGCAAAGCCAATTTTTCAGCTAACTTATAAGCAATGGGGGTCATTCCTAAAGCTGGCATTGACAGCCCACCTGTTGCAATAATTAATTTGTCTGTTTCAAAAATACCGCTAGAAGTCGATAACTTTATTTTTTCATTTGAAAAATCTGCGTCATTAAATTGGGTTTGCATTATAAATTTAACATGACCTTTATGGCATTCTGCCATAAGCATATCGACGATATCTTTTGCTGAATTATCACAAAATAACTGTCCATCACTCTTTTCGTGGTAAGCAATATTATATTGATTAACAAGGTGAATAAAATCCCATTGCGTAAATCGTTTTAACGCTGATTTACAAAAGTGAAGGTTTTCTGATAAATAATTTTTTGCCTCGATATTAAGATTGGTAAAATTACATTTCCCCCCACCAGACATTAAAATTTTACGTCCAGCTTTCTTACCATTATCAATAACTGTTACAAAGTGACCTTTTTGCCCAAGCAGTGCAGCACAAAATAATCCTGCTGCCCCAGCGCCAATAATCGTAATATGTGAAGTCATAATTTTATATGTAAGTTAATCTAATTAAATTATAGCAGTTCTGACTTAGCCTAGTCGATATTTATACATTTTACTTCATCCATCATTTTTATAGCAAAAGCTTAACCATTTATTATGGTTCGAAACAAGACATATAAAAAAACAAAATAATGTCATGTGCTTTTATTTAGCATAGCATTATTAGCTTTACTAATAAGATATATAATAATTATTAAAAGATTGACATATAAGTATAATTTATTTGACCAAACAGTATTTTATCGTTAATTTCTCAACCTAAAGTCAGCAGACTTAATTCGGATAAATTATAATAAAATCAATAAAAACGAGGCAATGATATGTTATATAACCAGCATCATGAAAAAGATAACTGTGGATTTGGATTAATCGCGCATATAGAAGGTAAACCTAGCCATAAAGTTGTGCGCACAGCTATCCAAGGATTAGCCAGAATGCAACATCGTGGTGCAATACTATCAGATGGTAAAACTGGTGATGGCTGTGGATTATTATTGCAAAAACCTGATCGTTTTTTTCAATTAGTTGCTAAAGAAGCAGGATGGCGTTTAGCGGCTAATTACGCCGTTGGCATGCTTTTTTTAAGTCAAGATAAACAAGAAGCGCAAGCGAGCCGCAATATTATTGAAGAAGAACTTGCAAACGAAACCTTATCTATTGTTGGTTGGCGTAATGTGCCTATTGATACCAATGTCTTAGGCGAAATCGCCTTTTCTTCTTTACCGAAAATTGAGCAGGTTTTTATTAATGCCCCTGCTGGCTGGACTAAAATTGACCTTGAAAGACGTTTATATATGGTACGTCGTCGCATTGAAAAGCGTGTTCAAGATAAAAGCTTTTACGTTTGTAGCTTTTCAAATCAAGTGATTGTCTACAAAGGTCTTTGCATGCCCAAAGACTTACCCCGTTTTTATTTAGATTTAGCCGATTTGCGGATGGAAACGGCAATCTGCCTCTTTCATCAGCGTTTTTCTACAAATACCATACCGAGATGGCAATTAGCTCAACCATTTAGACATTTAGCCCATAATGGTGAAATAAATACTATTGAAGGTAATCGCCAATGGGCACGTGCACGCTCTTACAAATTTAAAACACCTTTAATTCCTGATTTACAAGAAGCAGCGCCTTTTGTTAATGAAACAGGTTCGGATTCAAGCTCACTCGATAATATGTTAGAGCTATTTTTAGTGGGTGGGATGGATATTGCGCGTGCAATGCGCTTATTAGTGCCGCCTGCATGGCAAAATAATCCTAATATGAGCGATGATTTACGTGCTTTTTTTGATTTTAATTCCATGCATATGGAGCCTTGGGATGGACCGGCTGGCATCGTATTATCAGACGGTCGTTACGCGGCTTGTAATCTGGATCGTAATGGTCTACGCCCTGCTCGCTATGTGATAACAACCGATAAACTAATAACCTGCGCCTCTGAAGTTGGGATCTGGGATTATAAAGCCGATGAAGTTGTCCATAAAGGACGAGTAGGACCAGGGCAATTATTAGTCATCGATACTGAAAAAGGACATATTTTACAATCATCAGAAACGGATAATGATTTACAAAAACGTCATCCTTACAAAGAATGGCTAAACAAAAATGTAAAACGCCTGATTCCATTTGAAGATTTGAGTGACGAAAATATTGGATCGCGTAATTTTGATAATGAAACATTAGCAATTTATCAAAAACAATTTGGCTACACAAGTGAAGAGCTTGATCAATGTATTCGAGTGATAGGTGATAACGGACAAGAAGCGACCGGATCAATGGGAGATGATACGCCTTTTGCGGTATTATCCGAAAAACCTCGCTTGATTTATGATTATTTCCGACAAAAATTTGCTCAGGTGACCAATCCGCCTATCGATCCCTTACGAGAAGCGCATGTTATGTCACTGTCAACCAGTATTGGGCGTGAAATGAATGTCTTTGCCGAAGCCGAAGGGCAAGCGCATCGTGTTTCATTTAAATCGCCGGTTCTTCTTTATTCTGATTTACAACAATTAACCGCACTAGAATCACGCTATTATAAGTCAGAAACCTTAGACATGACCTACGAAATCGATGGTAGCTTACGTGATGCTTTAGAGCAATTATGTGGTGATGCTGAAAACCTTGTTCGCCAAGGCACAGTATTATTACTCTTGTCCGATAAAAATATTGCCGCCGACAGGCTCCCTATTCCTGCACCTATGGCAGTTGGTGCCGTCCAACAAAGGCTTGTCGAAAAAAATCTGCGTTGTGACGCCAATATTATTGTTGAAACAGCAAGCTGTCGTGATGCACATCAATTTGCTGTGTTAATTAGCATTGGGGCAACCGCGATTTATCCTTATCTTGCCTACGAGAGTCTTGCTCAAATGGTCGATGAACATACGATTAATAAATCTTATCGTGAAGTCATGATAAATTATCGTAATGGCATCAATAAAGGTCTTTATAAAATCATGTCCAAAATGGGCATTTCTACTGTCGCTTCTTATCGATGTTCCAAATTATTTGAAGCTGTTGGGATCCACAAAGAAGTCATGGATTTATGTTTTAAAGGCTTTATTAGTCGAATTAGTGGTGCCAATTTTGATGATTTTGCAAATGATTTATTTGAATTATCTAAACGTGCTTGGTTAAAACGTAAACCACTTGAGCAAGGTGGTCTTTTAAAATATGTTTCAGGCGGTGAATTTCATGCCTATAATCCTGACGTTGTCCAATCATTACAAAAAGCAGTTAATAGCGGTAATTATGACGATTATAAACGCTATGTTGATTTTGTGAATCATCGTCCAGTTACAACCTTACGTGATCTTCTTACTCTAAATCCACCAGCAAATGCGGCAATTCCCTTAGACGAAGTCGAACCCGAAGAGGCATTATTTAAACGATTCGACTCAGCTGCTATGTCAATTGGCGCCTTAAGTCCTGAAGCACATGAATCACTTGCAACCGCTATGAATACGCTTGGCGGATTTTCAAACTCTGGAGAAGGCGGAGAAGATCCTGCGCGTTATAACACCATTAAAGTATCGCGCATAAAACAAGTTGCATCGGGGCGCTTTGGGGTAACTCCGAGTTATTTAATGAGTGCCGATGTTATCCAAATAAAAGTTGCACAAGGTGCAAAACCAGGTGAAGGCGGCCAATTACCAGGCGATAAAGTCACACCTTATATTGCAAAACTTCGTTATTCAGTGCCGGGTGTTACCTTAATTTCACCACCACCGCATCATGATATTTATTCAATCGAAGATTTAGCACAATTGATTTTTGATCTCAAACAAATCAATCCCCGGGCAATGATTTCAGTAAAATTAGTTTCAGAGCCGGGTGTTGGAACAATTGCAACAGGCGTAGCCAAAGCTTATGCCGATTTAATTACGATTGCAGGTTATGATGGTGGCACAGGCGCAAGCCCCCTTACTTCAGTAAAATATGCGGGTTCACCTTGGGAACTTGGATTAGTCGAAACACAACAAGCACTTGTTACAAATGGGCTGCGCCATAAAATTCGATTACAAGTGGATGGGGGATTAAAAACCGGTATCGATATTGTAAAAGCCGCTATTTTAGGTGCGGAAAGTTTTGGTTTTGGCACAGGACCAATGGTCGCACTTGGCTGTAAATATCTTCGAATTTGCCATCTTAACAATTGTGCGACTGGCGTTGCAACGCAAGATGAAAAATTACGATTAAATCATTATCATGGTACGCCAGAGAAAGCCATGAATTATTTTAGGTTTATCGCACAAAATACACGCGAAGTGATGGCAGAACTTGGCGTTAGCCGTATCGTCGATTTAATTGGTCGGACGGATCTATTACTCGAACTTGATGGCATAACAAGTAAACAACAGAAAATTGATCTTGCTGATTTACTCGTCACAGCAACGCCGAAAGATAATTACCTGGTTTATTGTACACAAGATAATAAACCGTTTGATAAAGGTGATTTAAATAACGAAATTCTTACGCAAGCAAAAGATTTTATTGATCGTCGTCAATCAAAAAATTGGGTTTTTGATATTCAAAATACCGATCGATCGGTTGGGGCATCCCTTTCAGGTTATGTTGCAAAAAAATACGGCGAACAAGGTTTGGCAACCGATCCGCTTACGCTTAATTTCCATGGCACAGCAGGGCAAAGCTTTGGTGTATGGAATGCAAACGGCATTAATCTTGCCTTAACAGGTGATACTAACGATTATGTCGGTAAAGGTATGGCCGGTGGGCAAATTGTGATTCGACCACCACTTGGTTCTTCTTTTTTAAGTAATGACGCAACCATTGCTGGTAATACTTGTTTATATGGTGCAACAGGCGGCAAACTCTTTGCCGCAGGTAAAGCCGGTGAACGATTTGCTGTTCGTAATTCAGGTGCGATTAGTGTTGTTGAAGGTATTGGTGATAACGGCTGCGAATATATGACGGGCGGTATAGTTTGTGTACTTGGTAAAACAGGGGTGAATTTTGGTGCCGGTATGACGGGCGGATTTGCTTATCTTCTCGATGAAGATGGCGAATTATCTAAACGCATTAATCCGGAATTAGTCGAAATCATCAATGTTGTTGATCATTCGCTGCATGAAGAACATTTGCGCGGTTTAATTATGGAACATGCACAATTAACTCATTCTTCTTATGCCGACGCTATTTTAGCGAATTGGGACGATTTTGCCGTTAAATTTAAATTGATTAAACCAAAATCTAGCGATATCAAATCATTACTTGGACACCGCAGTCGTAGCTCGGCTGAGTTACGAGTTCAAGCTCAATAAGGAGAATACAAAATGAGCCAGAATGTTTATCAATTTATCGATTTACAACGTGTTGATCCACCGAAAAAATCGCTAACTATTCGTAAAATTGAATTTGTCGAAATCTATGAAAAATTTTCGGCTATACAATCGAAGGCGCAAGCAGGTCGATGTTTAGCTTGTGGTAATCCTTATTGTGAATGGAAATGCCCTGTACATAATTATATTCCCAATTGGTTAAAACTGGTGACCGATGGGAAAATCATAGAAGCTGCCGAACTATCCCATCAAACCAATAGCTTACCTGAAATTTGCGGTCGCGTTTGCCCACAAGATAGGTTATGTGAAGGTTCTTGTACATTAAACGCTGAATTTGGTGCTGTAACGATTGGTAATATTGAACGCTATATTACTGATGAAGCGTTCAAAATGGGATGGCGTCCTAATTTATCCTCGGTCGAAAAAACAGGATTTAATGTTGCTATTATTGGCGCAGGTCCAGCAGGACTTGCCTGCGCGGATGTGCTTGTTCGTAATGGTGTCAATCCCGTTGTCTTTGATCGCCATCCTGAAATTGGTGGCTTACTCACTTTTGGTATTCCTGCTTTTAAGTTAGATAAAGAAGTATTAATCCATCGTCGCCATATTTTTACTGAAATGGGTATTGAATTTCGTTTAAATACTGAGATTGGTAAAGATATTGAATTTAATACAATTCTAGATGAATTTGATGCTGTCTTTATTGGTACAGGCACTTATCAATCGATGCGAGCAGGTTTGATTAACGAAGATGCCAATGGTGTATTTGATGCATTACCTTTTTTAATTGCCAATACACAAAAAATTATGGGGCATACAAAAACCACTGATTACCCTTATATTGATATGAAAAATAAGAAAGTTATCGTATTAGGTGGTGGGGATACAGCGATGGATTGTGTACGTACAGCGATCCGTCAAGGTGCAACAACGATAACTTGCGCCTATCGTCGTGACGAGATAAATATGCCGGGATCAAAACGTGAAGTAAAAAATGCGAAAGAAGAAGGCGCAGAATTTTTATTTAATGTGCAGCCCGTTAGCATTGAAATCAATCCAACCGGGCAGGTCACCGGAATTAAAATGGTAAAAACCGAACTCGGAGCACCCGATAATAAAGGACGACGTTCTCCTATCATTATCGAAAATTCTGAATTTATTGTCGATGCCGATGCTGTTATTATGGCATTTGGTTTTAAACCTCATGCTATGCCGTGGCTTGCTGATAGTGGTGTTGAGTTCGATGCACAAGGGCGCATTATTGCACCTGAAAAGCAAGCATATCAAACATCTAATGCTAAAATATTTGCCGGTGGCGATGCGGTTCGCGGCTCAGATTTAGTTGTTACCGCCATTAGTGAAGGACGCAAAGCGGCTGAAGGAATTTTAAATTATTTAGAGATATAAATAAGATTACTTTTTAAAAGTAAATACAGTTTATATATAACTCAACATTATTAAAATGATTGGTAACAAAAAAGACAAGCAAAGCTTGTCTTTTTTGTATTAAGTAATAATAACGATTATTCTAACTTGTTAAATGAGGCTTTACTACTTAGCTTTATTATTAACATTCACATCCATAGTTGGATATGGGATATTAATATTATTAGCTGTTAATTTATTTTTAATATTTTCTAATAGTTTTGCTTTCACCGTATCATAGTTACCATTCATCACCCAAACTTGCACAGTATAGTTGATTGATGAAGTATCTAACGCATTAAGTAAAACTGTTGTTTTTTTCTTTTCGAGGATATTTTCTGTTTGACTTACACTTTCTTGCAATACTTGATAGACTTTTTGAATATCTGAGTCATAACCCACATTAATCGTCAAATCAATACGACGTTCAGGGATACGCGTAAAGTTAACAATATTTGCTGAAACGACTTGACCATTAGGAATAACGACCATCTCACCCGTTCCCGTAATTAATGTAGTTGAAAAGATTTGAATCGAATCAATCACCCCTTTCTGATTGTTAATAGTAACGGATTCCCCAACTCTAAATGGTCTAAAAATAATTAAGATAACACCTGCAGCAAAATTAGAAAGAGAACCTTGTAAAGCTAAACCTACCGCTAAGCCAGCTGCACCAATAACGGCAACGATTGACGCAGTTTGTACACCAAGTTGACCTAATACAGCGACTAAAGTAATGACAATAATGACAGAACTAGAAAGTGAACTCACAAACTTAACAATTGTTGGATCAACTGAACGATTATTTAAAATGCGACGTAATTGACTACTTGCAAATTTCGCAATGAGTTTACCTAAAATAAAAATACAAATGGCAAAACAAAAATGCATAATATAAGAAATAATGATTTCGTTATAGGTGTCTAAAAAAGACGTTGTCTTGTGAAGAATATCTTCTGATTCCATATGTTTTTCTCCTCAAAAATAAAAATTATTTCTGTCTCAATGTTCTTAAATGCATTGTTAGCAGAAGGTTGTGTTAAAAAATGTCAACTTCAATAAGATGGTTAGATCAACTGTTTCGATATTAACGTCCAACGCGTTTCAAAATTCGTTGTGGGTAAATATTTAAATTCTGAACGTGAATATCGCACCATCATCCCCTCACAAAAAGCCAGTAATTGACTTGCTAAAATACGCTCATCTGTACTGTAAGCACTACCCTCACGTATTTTTCGTTCGCGTATAACTTGTTTAAGCTGGGTTTCTATCCGTTCGAATAATTGGCTAATCCTTTCTTGTAATTGTTCTTGCTCAAACATCAATGCATGCCCTGTCATAATTCGAGTAAGACCGGGATTTTTTTCAGAGAACCCTAATAAAAGCGCTAAAATAAGTTTTATACGCATGGTGGTATTGGGTTCATCTTGCAAAATGACATTAATGCGTGATAATAAAATATCTTCAATATAGACAATTAAACTTTCGAACATTTTTGTTTTACTCGGAAAATGTCGATATAAAGCAGCTTCCGAAACACCTACAGTTGCCGCCAATTTTGCCGTTGTTATGCGCGATGTCCCTTCATTTGATTCAAGCATTGTTGCTAATGCTTGTAAAATATCTTCTTTGCGATTTTTTTGTCTTATAGTCACAATTATTTTTTACCTGAATGTCCAAAACCACCCTCGCCTCTTGAAGACTCATCGAATGTCTCAACAATATTAAATTCCGCTTGAACGACGGGGACAATAATTAACTGAGCAATTCTATCTCCAATCTCAATTGTAAAAGGAGTTTGGCTGCGATTCCAGACAGGCACAAAAAGTTGACCTTGATAATCCGAATCAATAAGACCAACAAGATTACCTAAAACAATACCATTTTTTGAACCCAAACCAGAACGCGGTAAAACGAGAGCAGCCAAATTAGGATCGGCGATATGCATAGCAATACCTGTCGGTGTTAAAATCGTTTCACCAGGTTGAATTTCGATAGTTTTTTCAAACATGGCACGTAAATCAATGCCGGCGGATCCTTCAGTTGCATAAGTAGGTAATGGAAAATCAGCACCTAAACGTTTATCTAATACTTTGATATCAATAGTCTTTTTCATGTTAACTCGCTTGGTATCGGTTTATAACAGCTTGCAATAATTGCTTAGCTAAATTTAACTTATCTGTTTTTGGTAATACTTGTTGCCCATTTTGCCAATAAAGGGTTATGGCATTTTCATCAGCATTAAAACCAATTTGTTTATCAGAAACATCATTTGCGCAGATTATATCAAGATTTTTGTGCAATAATTTATTTAGTGCATAATGCTTAACATTATTCGTTTCTGCAGCAAAACCAACCACAAAAGGTCGATTTTGCTTTAAATTAGCAACAGTTGCAACAATATCCGGGTTTTGTACTAATTTTATGACAAGCTCTTCATGGTTATCACTTTTTTTAATTTTTTGCGTTGCAATCTGTTGTGGACGATAATCTGCAACTGCCGCGCTCGAAATAAAGATATTTGATTGTGGTGCATATTTTAATACAGCATCATACATTTCTTGTGCGCTTTTAACATCAATGCGTTTTACACCTTTAGGCGTTGCAATGTGAACGGGTCCTGCAATTAATGTGACATTTGCGCCCATTTCCTGGGCTGCCTGAGCAAGTGCAAAGCCCATTTTACCGGAACTATAATTACCAATAAATCGCACAGGATCGATATCTTCAATCGTTGGACCTGCAGTAATAGTGAGGGATAAATTCGATAATAATTTAGATGAAGAAAAATAATCCTTTACCTGATCAACAAGATTTATCGGCTCAAGCATACGCCCAAGTCCAATATCTCCACATGCTTGCTCACCACTATCAGGACCAAAAAGCAAAATACCGCGCTTTTGTAAGATCTGTAAATTTTGCTGCGTGGCTTGTGCTTTAAACATTTGTTGATTCATTGCCGGTGCAAGAACAATCGGCGCTGATGTTGCTAAACATAATGTCGATAATAAATCATCCGCTAAACCATGCGCTAGTTTTGCGATAATATTTGCCGTTGCTGGCGCAATTAATACCATATCAGCCCATTTAGCAAGCTCTATATGTCCCATCGAGAGCTCTGCATCTGCATCAAATAAATCGCTTGAAACAGAATGTGTTGAAACGGCTTGTAACGTTAATGGCGTCACAAATTTTTTTGCCGAATCCGTTAATACAACGCGTACATCAGCACCCGCTTTTTTTAATTGACGAATAAGATCTGGACATTTATAAGCAGCAATTCCTCCCGAAATACCTAATAAAATGCGTTTATCAGATAAATTCATGAATTCACATCCTTAAACTTAAAAAATCAAATCGCTATCTTACCACAATTCAATTAGATAATAAGTAGCTCTTTTGCATTGGCAAGAGTCGCTGAGGTTATTTTATCGCCGCCTAATAATCGTGCAAGTTCATCTAAACGCCCTTTTTTATCTAATTTTTGCATGTCCGTTGTTGTTTGGTTATTTACCGTTTGCTTATTCACAAAATAATGCGAATTTGCATAACCTGCAACTTGCGGTAAATGGGTAACTGTAATAACTTGCGATGACTCACCTAACTGCCTTAATAATTGCCCAACTTTTGCCGCAGTTGATCCACTGATTCCAACGTCAATTTCGTCAAAAATTAAAGCGGGGGTATCCATTTTTTGCGCCGTTAAAACCTGAATTGCTAACGCCATACGCGATAATTCACCGCCAGAGGCAACTTTAGCAAGAGGTTGCACCGTTTGCCCAGCATTAGTGCTAACTAAAAATGAGACTTGATCGGCCCCTTGTTCGTTTAATTGTTGTTTATCAAAATGAACATCAATCGTAAATAAACCATTAGGCATAGATAATTCGTGCATGCTTTTGGTGACTTCATTAGCTAATTGTTGACTCGCAATAACGCGCTTATCATGCAATTTTTTGGCTAATTGTAGCGCTTGTTCTTGGTAAGTGATTATATCTTGTTTTAGCTGTTCGCCTTGTTCATCTTGCTGGTCTATTTCAAAAACATCTGCTTGTAATTGTTGATAAAGCTCGGCTAATTTTTCAGGAGCAACATGATGCTTTCGTGATAATGTTATTTGCTTAGCTAAACGTTCTTCAAGATATCTCACTTTTGAAGGGTCGACTTCTAACGATTCACTATAATGACGCAATTCATAGCTTGCTTCTTTGACTTGAATTAAGGCATCTTCTAATAATTGATAGGCGCTCATTAATGTTGGATCTAAATCCAATAATTCTTGCAGGCTATTTCT
The DNA here is from genome assembly GCF_058502635.1 of Gilliamella sp. ESL1225. Lineage (NCBI taxonomy): Bacteria > Pseudomonadati > Pseudomonadota > Gammaproteobacteria > Orbales > Orbaceae > Gilliamella > Gilliamella sp. ESL1225. The sequence continues at coordinate 533,752 of NZ_CP196358.1, forward strand.
GGCATTTGATAATAATCGGCTGACTGTATAATCTTCGCCTTCATCGAGAAGTATCACCGCTTGTTGACAAATAGTTGTTAACTGTTCGCTATTGGCAAGTTTTTTATATTCGTCATCAATCTGTTCGTATTCCCCAGCAATTGGCGCAAATTCGGTTAATTCTTTTAATTGATATTGCAAAAGCTGGCGATGCGATTCTCTCTCTTGTTTCGCTATTTGATATTGCTCATATGCTTTTGTTGCCTGTTTGAATTGCTTATAAACACTTTGCATTTGCTCAAGCAAAAGAGGCTCATGCATATAATGATTAAGGAGGGATTGTTGATAATCACTTTTTAATAAACGTTGGTGTTCATGTTGTCCATGGATTTGGATTAGCATTTGCCCTAAATCTTTTAATTGTGAAATAGGCACAGCTCGTCCATTAATAAATGCTTTAGAACGCCCATCTTGATTAATCACGCGACGTAAAATACATTCATTATGATCATCAAGATGATTTTCAGTTAACCAAGTTAAGGCTGCGGGTGTGTCATCAAGAATAAAGCTGGCTGAAATATCAACGCGCTCGGCACCTTGGCGAATTGCCGAGGCATCTGCCCTTGTCCCTAAACATAAGCCTAACGCATCTATTGCGATCGATTTACCGGCACCTGTTTCACCTGTTATGGCAGTTAATCCTTTATTGAAGTCGACCAATAGATTCTCGACAATAGCAAAATTATTAATCGTTAATTGCGTTATCATTGAATGTTTATACTTTAGTTAACCAAAATTTAACATAGTATAACAATTAAAATACTGTAAATAAATACAGCTTCAATAAAATACTTACAATTTGGTTAAAAAATAATTAATCATTCAAGTAACATGAATAATGTATTTTTATTTTCTCTAACTGTCAGTAAATTTGTAATATTATTGTTAATATAGCGTAAATATTACGTGTTTTTATGGCAAAATACCGCGTAAATAATTCTTTTATTTAAAAAAATTGTACTATATAATTTTTACGATTTTTTTAAACTGAGGAAATTCTATTATGTTTGGCAGTAATAAAATTGATCATAAGATCATTATTTGGACTACCTTAATCGGTGGGTTTTTTAGTTCTCTTGTTAAGTGGGGTTCAGAAGTTAATATGCCTCCGCGTGTCGCTGGTGAAATTTCACCTCCTGGTGCACACATTGATGCATGGCTTGGTTGGCTAGGTATCCATTCAGATTCGCTTAATTATTTTTATCAAGGCAATATGGTCACTGGAATGGTTACCCTATATCACTGGTTATTTAGCTTTTTATTTGCCTTTGTTTATGTCGCTATTGCTTACTATTGGAATAAGATCCGTTTATGGTACGGTGCATTCTATGGAATTATCATTACGATTGTCATGCATGGTTTCTTAATCCCATTACTTGGTTTTCGTAACCCTGTTTATGCAAATGGTGCAACAGGTTGGTTGTGGAATCTTAATGGTTATGAACTTTGGAGTGAAATCCTCGGTCATATTTATTGGGGTGTTTCGATTGAAATTTGTATGATCGCTGTTCTTGCGCATTATGCTAGACCAATTCGAGGTAAATGGCACTAATCTGCCTTTCTTATCCTTTTTATCCTTCTATTTTTTATTTCTTAAAATAGAAGGATAATTAAAAAATCGCATCTCTATCATTAATTTCGTTGTTAATATTTTTGCTCTTTTCATCGATGACCTCTTTGCTTTTTATTAGGCGTTTTTATCTTTGGCTTTTTATTTAATATAAAAATCATCGTTATTGGATTAATAATATTTAAAATGTAAACGATTACATTTTAATTGGGATCTTTATCACAAATTAGAAATTACGCTATATGAATTTTGTCAATTTATAATTATTGTATACAAAAAACATTAACAAAGGAGTGACTATGAATTACCGTCTTAATACTGATGATATTGACATACTTTTACGCACTCAGCCTTATGCAGAGTTAAGTTATTTTGGTAAACGATTACAGGATGTATCTACCGAAGCTTTTGCTGCTCTTGACCCTGCCGTGCCTAATTCACGATTAGATGTTCATGTGCCATTTACATTATGCCCTGAAGAAGGTTTGGGTAATTTTAGTACTCCAGGGCTAGAAGGGCATCGCAATGGTAAAGATTGGTCACCGGTTTTTGTGACTAAAGATGTGATAAAAAAGGATAATAATATCACTATTATTAGCGAAGATCCCGTAGCTAAGCTCCGTTTAACCTGTCAATTAATGTTAGATAATAATGGCGTTTTACAATGCCAAAATAATTTAACTAATTTAGGTGATGAACCTTATCAAGTTAATCGTTTATCTATAACCCTCCCTATTCCTGAACGTGCGACTGAATTAATGGCATTTAATGGTCGATGGATTAAAGAATTTCATTCTCATCGGACACATATCGATCACTGCGGTTATTTGCAAGAAAATCGACGCGGTCGTACTTCTCACGAATATTTTCCGGGATTAATTGTCGGGACTGATGGTTTTAAAGAACAAAATGGCGAAGTTTGGGGGATCCATTTAGCATGGAGTGGTAATCATCGTATCCAAGTCGCCGTTAAAAGTAATGGTAAACGGTTTATTCAAGCCGAAGCACTTTATGCCGCTGGCGAAATCTCACTCGCTAAAAATGAAAGCTTATCAACACCTTGGTTATATGCAACTTATAGTGATCAAGGTTTAAATAAAATGAGCCAACATTTCCATCAATTTTTACGTCAACACATTATTCGATTCCCACAAAATAAACCACGACCTGTACACCTAAATACTTGGGAAGGAATCTATTTTGATCATAACCCTGACTATATTATGCAAATGGCAACGGAAGCCGCTAATATAGGCGTTGAACGATTTATTATTGATGATGGTTGGTTTGGGCATCGTGATGATGATTATCAAGGCTTAGGCGATTGGTATCTTGATAAACGTAAATACCCGAATGGATTAGAGCCTGTTATTGAACATGTTAAAAATTTAGGCATGGAATTTGGAATTTGGGTCGAGCCTGAAATGATCAATAAGAACTCCGATCTTTATCGTGCTCATCCTGATTGGCTATTAGAGTTAGACGGTTACAAACAACCGGAAGGTCGTCATCAATATTTATTAAATCTACAAAATCCAGCCGTATTTGATTATTTGTTAGAAAGACTAAGTGATATTCTTGATACCTATGATGTTGATTATATTAAATGGGATATGAATCGCGAAATCGTCCAAGCCGGTCATAATGGTGATCCTGCAATTGTTGGGCAAACCAAAGCGCTTTATCGTTTATTAGATATTTTACAAGAAAAATTCCCACATGTTGAAATTGAATCTTGTTCATCTGGTGGTGGTCGTATTGATTACGAAATTTTAAAACGTACCCAACGTTTTTGGGCTTCAGATTCTAATGATGCATTAGACAGGCAAACTATTCAGCGCGGTATGAGTTACTTTTTCCCACCCGAAGTCATGGGGGCTCATATTGGCGGTAAATTATGTCATACAACAGCGCGTCAATTAGAAATGAATTTACGTGGTTTAACGGCTTTATTTGGTCATATGGGTGTCGAACTCGATCCTGTTAAAGAATCATTGCAAGAAAGACAATTATTTGCGCATTACATCGCGCTACATAAAAAATTACGCCCGTTATTGCACAGTGGTAATACGGTACGTATTGATGTTGATGATCCAAAAGCGATGCAAAGTTATGGTGTCGTTAGCCAAGATCAACAGCAAGCAGCTTTTGTTGTTGCGCAACTTTCATTACCTACCTATGCACTCAGTGGTAATTTGCGTTTAACGGGACTTTCTAAAGATAAATATTATCAAATTGAAGTCTTGGATTTTCCCGATAATATTGATCCTAAAGTCAATACTCATGCCATGAAAGCGTTGCCGAAATGGATGACAACAAATGTAAAACTATCAGGGGATTGGTTAATGAATGTTGGTTTACCTTTACCGGTATTCGACCCTGAAACCGCTATGTTACTCAGTGTACAAGCTGTTTAAGTAACTGTTATTATTTTAATTCAATCTCCGTCAATCATTGACGGAGATACGGTTAATAGAATGATTGGCAAAATCAATTTTTCCTCTTATTATAACTAATTATGTTCAAATTCTGGTTGAAAATTTTTTTATGGCTACAATAAAAGATGTTGCTCGTTTAGCGAATGTGTCTGTTGCGACAGTATCACGAGTTATCAATAATGCACGCAACATTAGTGATACAACGCGCCAAAATGTAAAAACAGCCATGGAATCTCTTAATTATTATCCTGATGCTAACGCACGTGCATTATCTCATCAAAATTCAAATACGATTGGCATTGTCGTTGCTGACGTATCCGATCCTTTTTTCGGTATTATGGTAAGTGCAGTCGAAAAGGTCGCTTATCGAACCGGTAATTTTTTATTAATTGGTAATGGTTATCATAACGAACAACAAGAATATAATGCCATAACGCAGTTAATTGAACATCGTTGTTCATCACTGGTTGTACATGCCAAAAAACTTCCTGATCAAACCTTAATCAAATTAATGCAACAAGTACCTGGAATGGTTTTAATTAATCGTATCATTGCTGGTTTTGAAGAACGTTGTATTGCCTTAGATGATCGCTATGGCTCTTATTTAGCCGTTAAACATTTAATCCAAAATGGTCATCGGCAAATCGGTTATTTATGCTCTAATCATGATATTACTGATGCAGCCGATCGCTTACAAGGTTATAAAGAGGCTTTGTTAGAGCACGAGATTGCTGTCGATGAAAGAAATATCGCCTTTGCCACGCCTAATGAAACAGGAGGTGAGCAATCGATGATGTCGTTACTTGAACGAAATTGTAAATTAACGGCTATCGCTTGTTATAATGACTCGATGGCTACTGGCGCTATGTCTATTTTATACGAAAATGATATAAAAATTCCTTGCGAAATTTCAGTTATTGGTTTTGATGATTTACCGATTGCACGTTATTTACACCCAAAATTAACAACTATTCGTTACCCTCTCCAAACCATGGCTGAACAGGCTGTGGAATTATCGCTTGCTTTAACAAAAGGCAGCAATAAACCAAATAATATTATTCATGTCTTTGTCCCCACTTTGACTAAACGTCATTCGGTGATAAAGCTGAATTAAATTTTGAATCTAGAAAAGTTATTATTTTTAAAACAAAATCTGCTATCTTTAAAAATAATGGTTATCTTATTTTTTGTTTAATCTAATTTATTAACCTGCTTATGAAATACATTGTATGGGCACCGTTAAAAGCGATGTATTCGATTACATTTTTTAATTATTTTTTATTAAAAAATATAATATAAAACTTAATGTATTCGGTTACATAATTGTTAGATTGATCACTGTTTTTATTTATTACCTTATTTATAATCATTTCTCCTAAGTATCACCTTTTATTAATTTGGATTATTCAAAATAGATTAAATTAATAAACCAACTAAATATAAGATTCGCTATTTTATACAATTAACTATGTATTATTTTTAAGAGAAAATTGAAAATAAAGAACGAGGAGAAATCATGAGTTCAACCTTTAATGAAATCATTAACAGACAAGATTGGAATAATTTATCTGTTTTAAGCCTGAATCGTTTAGCAACACATCCTAAATTTCATAGTTGGCGCAATAAAGACCACGCAAAGAACAATATTCTTTCTGATAGTTTATTATCCCTAAATGGTGATTGGTTTTTTAGTTACTTCCAAAAGCCTAGCGATGTACCTGAATCTTGGATAAAGGCACCGTTAAATGAAACAACCTTACCGGTACCTTCAAATTGGCAATTTTATGGTTATGATGCACCAGTTTATACTAACATACGCTATCCATTTCCTTATAATCCACCTTTTGTTCCTGAAGAAAATCCTACCGGTTGCTATTCTCGTTATTTTACCCTTTCCAAATCTTGGTTAGAAAAAGGGGAGACTCGCATTATTTTAGATGGGGTAAGTTCCGCATTTCATCTCTGGTGTAATGGTCAGTGGGTTGGTTATTCACAAGATAGTCGATTAGCGGCAGAATTTGATTTAACACCATTTTTAAAGGTTGGCGAAAATTATTTATCCATTTTAGTGCTTAAATGGTGTGATGGCAGTTATCTTGAAGATCAAGATATGTGGCGTTTAAGTGGTATTTTTCGTTCGGTGACACTTTTAAATAAACCGAAAACGCATTTACGTGATATTCAGATCGATACTGATCTTGATGCCTGTTACCAAAATGCCACGTTAGCATTACAAATTGATGTTAATCATCAAAATAATATTGATCAGTTATCCCTTGAGGTTGAACTTTGGCATCAAAATAAACTCCTTAATAAATATGAACAACAAATCGGAACAGATTTAATCGATGAAAAAGGCGCCTATAATGATCGAGCAATATGTGAGATTGCCGTTACTAAACCGCTACTATGGAGCGCTGAAACGCCTTCCCTTTATCGTGTTGTTGTCACATTATTTCATAAACAAGACGGATTCATTGAGTCAGAAGCTTATAATATAGGTTTTCGAAAGATTGAAATTAAAGACGGACAATTATGTTTAAACGGTAAACCGCTTTTAATTAAAGGGACTAATCGCCATGAATTCTTTCCTGATCAAGGCTATGCGGTTACCGAAGACGCTATGTTGCAAGATATTAAATTAATTAAACAACATAATTTTAATGCGGTCCGTTGTAGTCATTATCCAAATGATCCTCGTTGGTATGAGCTTTGTGATGAATACGGTCTTTATTTAGTTGATGAGGCAAATATTGAATCACATGGCATGTTCCCTATGTCTCGTTTATCAGCAGATCCGCTTTGGTTTGCCGCCTATAGTGAACGCGTTACTCGAATGATAAAACGGGATCGCAATCATTGTTCTATTATTATTTGGTCACTTGGTAACGAGTCTGGTCATGGTTCTAATCACGATGCCCTTTATGCTTGGATAAAAAGTAATGATCCTAGTCGCCCTGTTCAATATGAAGGTGGTGGCGCAAATACTGCTGCTACTGATATTATTTGTCCGATGTATGCACGTGTTGATGAAGATCAACCTCATCCTTATGTACCAAAATGGTCAATTAAGAAATGGGTTTCATTACCTAACGAAAATCGCCCTTTAATCTTATGCGAATATGCTCATGCTATGGGCAATAGCCTAGGTAGTTTTTATAAGTATTGGCAAGCATTTAGGCAATATCCTCGTTTACAAGGTGGTTTTATTTGGGAATGGGCAGATCATGGGATCCGCTGTCATGACGAACAAGGCACAAGTTATTGGGCCTACGGTGGTGATTTTGGTGAAGCCTATCATGATAGACAATTTTGTTTAGATGGACTTGTATTTCCAGATCGCAAAGCTCACCCTAGTTTAATTGAAGCCAAAAAAGTGCAGCAACCTTTTCAATTTACACTAATAAGTCAAAAACCATTAACGATTGAAATCCATAACGAATATCTATTTAAAAACAGTGATAATGAATATTTAAAATGGCAAATATTAAGTAATGGCGAAGAACAATTAAGTGGTGAAATTGAATTAACTATTTCGGCAAATCAATCTATCCAAATCACTTTGTTAGATGCCCTTCCGGCTGATTTAAAATTACATAAATTGCATTTGAATGTCTTTGTTATGCAAAAAGAAGCAACCCCTTGGTCTAACGCAGATCATGTAGTTGCCTGGCAGCAATGGCAATTAACTCATTCATTTATTGCAGATTTGACTCTTAAAAGCGCAAAAAGTGATATTACCTTAATCGAAAATGAACAAGATTTTATTATTAAATATCAAACTTGCTTATCTGATTTAAATCAAAATTGGCATTTTGATAAACAAACAGGCTTTTTAAGTCAGTGGACAAAAGACGGTAAATCATTATTAGCCAGCCCTCTTACCGATCAATTTATCCGTGCACCTATTGATAATGATATTGGTATTAGTAGTGGCTTAAGCGATGAAGAAGACAGCTGTAATAATCCTTTTGCTTGGGTTGAACAATGGAAAGCTGCTGGTTATTTTGATTTAACACATCAATGCCTTAACTTACAAACGTCAATAACGAATGAGTCTATTATTGTTGAGGCAGTACATGGTTATTTTATTAATCAACAATTAGTTATCCAAAGCCATTGGCGACATCAATTCGATAAACTTGGTGAAATGACATTATCCGTTGATGTTTCCCTTGCAAATCATATGCCACCACCTGCTCGAATTGGGTTAACTTTCCAATTACAAAATCTGCCGACAAATGTTAAATGGCTAGGATTAGGACCGCACGAAAACTATCCAGATCGCAAGTCTTCGGCTTTATTCGGTCTTTGGACATTACCATTTGATGAGCTTTATACCCCTTATATTTACCCTTGCGAGAACGGTTTACGTTGTGACGTTGACAAATTGCAATTAAATGATTTAACGGTTATAGGCCAAGCATTTAAATTTAATATCAATCAATTTGGCACTGAGCAATTAACCGAAAAATCACACCGGCATTTATTAACGCCAAGCAATCATGCTTATGTTTCAATCGATGCTTATCATATGGGGATTGGTGGTGATGATTCATGGACGCCTAATGTCCATAAAGAATTTTTGCTAGAAGATAAGTTTTATCATTATCAATTAATATTTAGAGGTTAACTTTAATCAGATCCTCATGACATAATCGGTTACGCTTTATAAGAGAAAAGTGATATTACTTAATTAAATGGGAAAAACGCGTCGCTTAATTATGAATGAGGATCTTAAAAAAGATTCTCTATGTATTCTTAACGGATAATTATGACAAAAATTTATTATTTAAAGCTGGCTTTTGATTTTAAATATGAGCCATCTTTAATATGATCGCACCAGGCTTTATTTTGCAAATACCATTGAACGGTTTTGCGCATACCGGTTGCAAACGTTTCTAATGGTTGCCAACCGAGATCATGGTAAATTTTTGTTGCATCAACCCGGTAACATTTATCATGACCTGCCCTATCAGTGACATAGGTGATCAAATCTTTATAATGGGTTATTTTTTGTGGTTTTTTAGGCATTAGCTCTTCTAACAATTGACAAATATAATTGACCACATCGATATTTTTTTGCGTATTATCGCCGCCGATATTATAACTTTCACCTATCTTCGCTTTAGTCGCAATAAGGTAAAGTGCACGCGCATGATCGTCAACATAAAGCCAATCCCTAATTTGTTGGCCATCGCCATAAACCGGTAACGATTTAGCCTCTAACGCATGTTGGATGATTAACGGAATAAGTTTTTCAGGAAATTGATACGGCCCATAATTATTTGATGAATGGCTAATGACAATCGGTAAATTAAAGGTTCGATGCCATGCACGAACTAAATGATCACTTGATGCTTTAGAGGCTGAATAAGGACTACTTGGCGCATAAGGTGTTTCTTCTGTAAAGCTGTCATTTTTGCCCTGTAAATCACCATAAACTTCATCGGTTGAAATATGATGAAATCGAAAATTTCTTAATTTCTGCTTATCTAAACGTCGATAATAGGCTAAGGATGCCTCTAATAATGTATAGGTGCCGATGATATTGGTTTGCATAAAATCTACAGGATTATCGATTGAACGATCCACATGACTTTCAGCGGCTAAATGCATAATGATATCAGGTTGAAATTCATTAATAGCACGCTCAACTAACTGGCCATCACAAATATCTATTTCTTTAAAATGATATCTTGCATTGCCAACAACATCGAGTAGAGATTCTAAATTTCCGGCATAGGTTAATTTATCAAGTACGCATACCTCATCTTTAGTTTGATTGATTATATACCTGACAACAGCAGAGCCAATAAAACCGGCGCCACCAGTAACAATGATTTTCATTATGCTTTTCCATCAATGATTTTATTAGACGAGCAATAAATATATGAAACGGTGCAAAATTATATGACTTTTCTTATAAATTTAAAAAACTAATTTAAGGCTAGTCAGAAAAATTCTTAACAATTATATAATTTCGTTATTGAAGCATAAAAATTTCAGAAATAAACAATCACAATTACACTAGGATTTATCAAAAATTAAACGCATAACAAGTTTGATGATAGTACCTATTTTGTGGCTCTAACCAGCAGCTTGCTTGTTGCCATTCAGGATGGTTTGGGCTATCAGGCAAATATCCGGCTTCTAAAGCTATACCGGCAAAATTCGAATAAATTCCGAGTTGTCGATTTGGTGTGCCTTGCAAAAAATTACCCGTATACACTTGTAATGCAGGTTGATTTGTCATAACCGTTAAAGTGACTTTTTGATCAGCCGAAGTTAGTTTGGCTGCAATTGGTTTATCTTTATCAAGCAGATAGGCATGATCATATCCGGCAACGCGCTTGCGTTCTTCACTCGCTAGAAAATTGTCTAATAATTGCCTTGCTTTGCGCAAATCCATATCATGTTCAGTAACTGATCTTAAATCCGCATAGGGGATGCCTTTTTCATCAACCGGTAAATAATAATTCGCATTAACTTGTAGGGTTTGCTTCCTTGCATCGTTGGGATTGCCGTTATCACCATCAAGATTAAAATAGGCGTGATTCGTTAAATTAACAGGGGTCGGTTTGGTTGTTACAGCGTTAAACGTAATAATAACTTGATTATCATCGGTTAAATCATAACTTAGCGTCGTCTCTAATTCCCCAGGAAAACCCTGATCACCCTCTTTGGAAATTAGTTTAAAAATAACCTTATTTGTTGATTGATTCATGATAGACCACAATTGTTTATCAAAACCTAATGAACCACCATGTAATTGGTTTATCCCCTGATTTGCGCAAAGCTTATATTCTGCATTTTGATCGGAGATTGTTGCATTAGCGATACGATTTGCATAACGCCCTATCGTCGCACCTAAATAGGCTTGTTGTTTTTTATAATCGTCTACTGTTGAACAGCCAAGTACCACTTCGCGCATTACATTTTCTAGAGGTAACTGGCATGATAGCCAAGTTGCCCCCCAGTTTGATAATAAGATGCGCATTCCTTGTTTATTGGTTAAGGTGATAATTTGCGCATTTAAAGACATAGTGTATTTGCTCCTTCACTGGCTTTACAAACATAAATATCTTCTTTAATACCAAAGCGTGATTCATAATTTTCGGCGACTGCTTTTTTAACCGCTGCAACCTTATTTTGCGGCACTAAAGCAACAACGCAGCCACCAAAACCGCCACCCGTCATACGTACACCACCAGTTTCACCAATAGCTTCATGAATAATTTCAATTAAATAATCAATAGCTGGAACGGTGATCTCAAAATCATCACGCATTGAATTATGACTTTTTGCCATAAGCGCTGATAAACGCTTATAGTCATTGGCTTGTAAAGCATTTGCCGCTTCTATTGTGCGCGCATTTTCTGTGATTACATGTCTTGCACGTTTAAAAACAATGGGATCCATCTTATGTTGAATAATAAGTAAATCCGACAACGTTACATCACGTAATGCGCGCACGCCTAATATTTTCGCGGCTTGTTCACATTGCTCACGACGTGTATTGTATTCGCTATCCACTAATCCGCGCTTAATATTAGAATTAACAATGACAACAGCGGCATCTTTAGGCATTGCGATGGCTTGATTATTCAACGAACGACAATCAATCAATAAAGCATGTTGCGCTTGACCCACTGCTGAAATCAATTGGTCCATAATACCGCAATGACAACCTACAAACTTGTTTTCAGCTTCTTGCCCAATTAATGCTATTTTAGTACCGTCTAATGGTAAATTATCTAAAACTTGCATCATTTTACCCACAGCTACCTCAAGCGAAGCTGAAGAACTTAACCCGGCCCCTTGCGGTACATTGCCACTAATAGCAAAATCAACGCCTTGCAATTTACCTGTTGCTCGTTGTAAATATTTGATAACGCCTCTAACATAATTTGCCCATTGATAGGTTGCGTGTGAGGTAATCGGTTTATTTAACGAAAATTCATCCTGCTGATTATCATAATCAACCGCAATAACTCGAACAATATCATCATTACGTTTATGGCAACTTATAACCGTTTGATAATCAATAGCACAAGGTAATACAAAACCATCATTATAGTCTGTATGTTCACCAATTAAATTAACACGCCCCGGCGCTTGCACAAATGTATCCGGTCCATAACCAAACGTTTCTTTAAAAGCTTGTGTTGTTTTTTCGATTAATGTCTTCATTTTAATAATCCTTTTGCTCTTTGTAATGAATGTCACTTACTTGGCGTAATTTTTCGGCTGCTTGCTCGGGTGTCAGATCCCGTTGCACTTCGGCAAACATTTCATAGCCCACCATAAATTTTTTAACGGTCGCTGAACGTAATAAAGGTGGATAAAAATGGGCATGTAATTGCCAATACTCATCATTATCTTGATGAAAAGGTGCGCCATGCCAACCCATTGAATAAGGAAACGAACAATGAAATAAATTATCATAACGGCTTGTTAACTTTTTGAGTGCTATCGCCAAATCAGTTTGTTGTTCTAACGTTAATGACGTTAATTGCGTAACATGATCTTTAGGTAAGAGTAAGGTTTCAAAAGGCCATACCGCCCAATAAGGAACAACTGCTAACCAATACTCTGTTTCGACGACAATACGTTCTTTTAAGGCAAGTTCTTTATTGACATAATCAACCAATAAATTGCGCCCATATTTTTCGAAATAATTCCGTTGATGACGATCCTCGCATATGACTTCGTTAGGCAAAAAACTATTTGCCCAAATTTGTCCATGGGGATGAGGATTAGAGCAACCCATCGTCGCGCCTTTATTTTCAAAAATTTGTACCCAAGGGTAATCTTTACCAAGTTCAAGCGACTGATTAATCCATGTTTTAATCACATTCTCAATTGATGTTAAATCAAGTTCCGGCATTGTTTTACTATGATCGGGTGAAAAACAAATGACTCGGCTTGTTCCGCTAGCACTTTGCTGTTGAAATAAAGGATCGTCATTGGGTGGTGACATCGGTGTATCTTTCATTAAAGCAGCAAAATCATTGGTAAAAACAAAAGTTTGCTTATAATCAGGATTAATTTCACCCGTTACCCGTTTATTGGTTGGACATAGATAACAATTTGCGTCATAGCTCGGTTTATGCTCGTCATTGAGCGTTTCTTGTTGCCCCTGCCAAGGCCTTTTAGCACGATGGGGCGAAACAAGTACCCATTCATCCTTTAATGGGTTATAACGTCGATGAGAATGATCCATGGGATTAAAAATAGTCATTTTATCTCTTCTCTTTTTGTATTTAGCAATATCACTAATAATTGCATTCACTTTATCCATTATCCTGCTATAGATTTTTTACAACTTCATCTTTACATTCAAATTCAAACTACTCGGATACTTTTTTCTTAAATAAAGTCCATGGGCTACGACCCGATAAAGTAAAAGAAGAAATCAGCGTAAACGTAAATGCAATTCCCCCTAAAACTAAATAAGCATTTTCGAAACCGATTTTGACATACATAACACCAGCCAATGTTGACATAAACATAATCGATAATTGCTTAGCAAAACAAAAGGCAATAAGGTAAACCGTTGCTGATAAACGTAATGGAAAATGTTTTGTAATGTATTTAAAAGCCGCTACGAGTAATAAAGGTGCCTCAAACATATGTAACGTTTTTAAAATCATAACCTCAACAGCATTCGTTGCAAAAGCAGAACCTGTTATACGAATTGACATAATCAAACCCGCGATTAACAAGGCGTTTTTGCTGCCGATTTTCATTACAACTAAAGGTGCAAAAAACATAACTGTGGCATTTAAAAATTCACCAAGGGTTGTCACATAACCAAACGCTTCTTGCCCATCTTTTTCACTTGGGAAAAATGAGATAAAAAAGTTCGCAAACTGCTGATCAAAGACGTCATAAGTACAAGCGACACCGATAATATAAAGCATAAAGAACCAAATTTTAGGCATCTTAATTAAATCAAAAGCTAATTTTAAATTAAAAGGCTCAGGTTTATTTAATCCTAAATTATCAGCAACTTTAATTGCCGTATTTTGCTCTGGTGTCGCCAGTTTAACTAACACTAATAAAATTAAGGCAAAAGCAGAACACATCCAAAAGACGGCATTCATATTTTTAGAAATCATAATACCGACAAAAGAGGCACAAATCGCCCATCCAAAACAACCGAACATACGCGCTCGACCAAATTCAAAACCACTGCGGCGGCTGACTTTTTCAGCAAAGGCTTCAATCGCAGGTGCCCCTCCACCAAAAATAAGTCCTAAATACAGCCCCCCTATAAAGCCACCTAAAATGACATTTACCTTCAATAAAGGTGCAAAGACATAAATAAAGAAAGGACCGAAAAAGACAAGTGCTATTGTAATAATCCAAAGAAGATATTTTTTTAATCCTAATTTATCAGACAATAAACCAAATAAAGGCTGAAAACATAAGGCAAATAAAGAAACAAACGAGAACACATAGCCGGTATTTTCCTGATCAAGCCCATTCATTTTTAACCAGACAGGAAAAAACGGCATACAAGCGCCCATAATAAAAAAGTAAAAAAAGAAATATAGACTAAAGATCCAATAATTTTTGTTGTGTAAATTTAATTTAATATTAGGAGTCATAAGATATATCCTTTGCTAAGCTTAAAATAACCATGTAGCCTTGGTAAGAAATCGATTACATTGTTACATCTGTTTTAAAATATCTAATTTACAAAAGATAATATCATTTTAAGTGAGTGAAAAAAGTGATCTCCGTAGCATTTATGAAAACGGTTACATTTTACTAATAAAAAAGAATTATAAGCTTCAAAAACGCTTTCATCGGTGTCACACGTATATTTTCGATATATATAAATCTAACCATTGTTAAAAAATGATCAGTGAGGGATAGTTCCCAAAATATATGAATGGATAATATATAACTGATTGAAATTGATAAAATTTCGCTTTGTGATTTATTTTTCCTATGCTAATCTTCTCACTACAATAATTATCGGTTCTATCTAAAATCAATAACGCTCTAAACTAACCGATACTAATTAATAAATACAATAAAATGGGTCAAGGAAATGTACTACTATCAACTGCTCACCCCAAGCGAGTGGGATAACCTTATCCAAGAATTTAGAGAGGGTGAAGGCGAATTTAGATGCAGCCCTTTTTATCCTCGTCGCATTAAATACTTCCATAAAACCGACTATCACCCAATTATTAAAAAGCTCGTTGCCAACCCCAATAGCTGTAAAAATTTCTATCCCTTACTGCAAAAAAACGGCTTACATTATGCGGCTTATTATCACCGTTATCCCGATAAGGTGGCGAAGTGTTTATTACAGGCCCTCTATCACGAACGACTTATTTTGCGCACCTTACCGATTTTCAATCCCGTTTTCGATATGCGCCCTCCCTCCCCACCTGTGCCACCGCCCATTCCATATAATAGAAAAATCCCAGAATACCAACCTGATTACACTTGGATTATTGTTGAACTCACCAACCGCCCCGCACAGCCCATCGGCTTTTATGATGGTATATCACCTGACATTAATACCACTCATTTCCTGTTCAATCATGATTTTAGTCGCGATGAAATTTTTTTAGGTAAGAATAAAAGTGTATTTAGTACCGAAAAAGTCTACCCCAAAGTGCATTTAATGCTAGGGGGTGGACTAAATGCCATTGAACTTGCAGAAAGGGGCGATAAACGCTTACACGTTAAAAAACTGGCACAAGCCTGGCTTGATGACTTAACTGCCTTATTAACCTCCGGCAATTCACCCTTTACAGTTGAGATAGATAACGCCCTAGCGGGTCAAATTAATTATGGCTATTCAACCGAGCATTTCCGCTATGCCCCTTTGCTTTGGCAACAAAATATGTTTCGCCCGGATGAGCACATTGGGTTTATGTTTTATCAGCTACTGATATTATTAAACAACACCTATTTTTTTACCGCCGAGCAGCGCATCGGCACGTTAGACTATGAAGACAGCGAAGGGGCAACTTATCCGCCCTCCCTCTACAAGGACGTGATTTCAGCCGTTAGTCAGCTTAAACACAGTGAGGGATTTGATAAAGCGGATTATCGCTATCATAATAGCGATATCGTTAAACGTGTCCGCGCGTATCTCTATAGCCCCCTTGTGTTAGATGGCACAGGTGATGAGCGCGATGAAGAAACACGCTTAACAGCCGCCATCAAAACCGCCACGCAGCATGATAATCTTACCGATATCGAGTCCCTTTATATTAACGCCCTTAAGCTCCTCAAATACCTGCGGCAACCCGCTATCATTAAGCATGTTGAAACACGCAAAAAGTATCGGTTAAAAGGCACACGGGTTGAATTTGCCTATGTTGAATTAAAAGCTAGCCATGGTTTTTATTTACAGCATCACCCTGATTTTAAATATCGCATTAGCTCAAATCGCGAAGGTCATACCTTTATTGGGCGTTTTAATACTCAGGGACTAGCCGATATTAAAATCCCCGATAAATGGGCACATATTGATGACTGGCAATATACAACAAGCGCGGTGGGTAGCACATTTATTAATGACTATTTTAGCTATCTTAACCCTCATCAATTAAGTAATGCCTTAGATGCGGCAACCCGTCCTGACTCGTTAATGTCCCCGGTGTCGACTATAGCAAATGGCATCATCGGGTATTTTTGGGGTGATACACTAAAAGCCCAAGCAGAGAAAAACCAAGCGTTTATTGATAAATATGAAAATAAAATTATCGGTGGCTTGCAAGTCATTGGCGGGGCACTCACCCTGATTGCCGCAGCCGGCGTTGAAGTAGCGACCGTGGGCAGCGGAACACCTCTTGCCCTGGGTATTGGCTTTATTGGCGCAGATAATATCGCCGCCGGCGCGACTCGGTTTATTACCGATAACGAAGTCAGTACCATCGGTGAAAAAATCATTGCTAAAACCGGCATTGTCCCTAAAGGGTATGAAGGTATCGCCTATGGACTGATTGATATTGGTGCAGCCAGCAAATTAAATGCCATTAACAAAATGGCGCATACTCGTCATAATATGGCGGCGTTTAATAAAATAACAACAAGTACACCAAATGGTACCTTTGCCGATGACATTAAAAGCCTTGAAGTCGGGGCAATAAACTTATCACCTAATACGCCATTTAAACGTCATACCATTAAGTTTCAGGATTTTAGTGAGGTGAAGTTGATTGAACATAGTGCACCGAGTTCGTTAACGGAAGTTGGAACTGTTTTGAATCATTTGAAACACGGTGAGAAGTCAACAAGTGCAGCTATAAATAATAAAGCAACTGGTACTATATGGGATTCAATAAAATCAACTCAACCGAATTATCCTGGTTCCGTCATACCTAAATCATTTGAAATGACTTTGTCTAATGGTCAAAAAGTATGGATTCATGGGAATGCAACAGAACATATGGTTGAATATGCTCAATCTAAGGCAAAAGATTATACAAAAGAAGTTGTAAGATTATCATCACAACAACAATTGAATAGTTTACAAGGAGCCTTAAATACAGCCACAGAAAATGGAATAAAATATA
Organism: Gilliamella sp. ESL1225; assembly: GCF_058502635.1. Classification (NCBI taxonomy): domain Bacteria; kingdom Pseudomonadati; phylum Pseudomonadota; class Gammaproteobacteria; order Orbales; family Orbaceae; genus Gilliamella; species Gilliamella sp. ESL1225. Next base: position 551,352 of record NZ_CP196358.1, read on the forward strand.
ATGAATTAATGAGAATTGATGGTTGGGAATTAAAACTAGCACCGCCACGTCAAGAAGGTGAACTTCCTGTTATAATTCATGCTTTATTTATTGAATAGTTAGAGGTATTAATGAGTATTAAATTAGATAATCCTATAAAAATTATTTTTGATGAGCTGGAAATAGATCATTATTTGCCATCAATTAAGTTTAAAATTGATATAAAAATAAAGCAGTTTACTCATTTTTTAGCATATGAAGGGGAAGTATGGATCGATTGTAATGTTTGGGATCAATTTACTAAAAGACTAAAAATGAAAGAAAGTGCTATATTAAATGATCTAGACGATGATTTTATAATAAAAATAATAAAAATTAATGACTTAATAGAATTTACATGGTCAATTAAAAAACAAGAACCTAGTGGGAATATAATAAGTGCTGATTATAACTGCAAGATTACTGAAGATGTTTATTCTGTCATCAGAAATAAGTTCATTGATTATCCAGCGTGGTGGTAAGTTGTAAAATACCCATTTGCAAAATCAATATATCTTTATTACTTAAAACAAGCATATTGGTGAAAAAATTATTGCCAAAACTGGCATTGTGCCCAAAAGATAAAGTGATATATATAAAATTAATGGCAGATTATGAATGTTATCCATTATGGTTTGATTCAGAAACGGAATTTGGAAATATTAATCCTTATACTTTACCAATAAGTAACCGACTTAAAAAAGAGTTAGATGAATGGTCAGATGAATATGATCAAACTTTAAACTTAAACAACCCATTAGAGTCGGGATTTATAAATATCGATAAAAAAAATAATTTCAACGCTAAAGGTAAATATTTACAAGAACAATTACAAATTGAATTAGGCAAAAATTATAAAATAAACTATCAATCAATTATATAAATAAATTTATGTATTTAAAGTATTTTACCGGAAATTCTTTATAAAAAGTGACGATTAATGCTGTCACTTTTTATTACTATTTCAATATCTAAATCAACTTCATTCCAGTTATAAATATAAAATCATTCCCCAAATTGAGGATAATCCTTATCATCTCGATAACGATACAGCAGATTGCCAATTAATTGGACGTTATAACCCCAAGGATTTATGCCGCGTTAAAATCCCTAAAAAATGGGCACATATCGAAAAATGGCAAGTGATTAATGAGCCCGTTGAGCCTGACTTTGTTGATAACAAAATAGCCAGGTACACATGGACCGAGCACGATAAACAAAATGTTTGGAATAGCTTTGTACTGAGTGAGCAATTCTGCCTGCCTTTTCGCATTACCCCCATCGGTGACTTAGTCTGCCACACAGCACTCGTGACTGCGGGTTATACCACCGAAGGCAAATCAAACGAAGCCCTTGAGCACGAAATGCCCCGCTTTTTAGGGGGGATGAAAGTCGTACAAGGTGCAGCGACACTGATTGCTGCCAGCGCGTTAGCTGAAACCGGCATCGGTCTAGGGCTTGCAACCACGTTACTGTTTTTTGGGTTAGATAATATCCAATCAGGGGCTCGCCAATTAATATCGGGTGAATACACTTCAACAATCGGTGGCAGTTTAATTGAAGCAACCGGCATATTCCCCGATGGCACCGGCGAAGATATTTACGCATTAGCCGATATGACCGCCGCCGGTAAAGCGGGCTTAGTCATAAAAACGGCAACACAATCCCGTAATATCATCAAACTCACCAGCATTAAAGGCACCCCACCCGTTAAACCGAGTGAAATTGGCATTACTGTTGAGAATATCTCGCTTAATCAGCGTAATATGATTACTATTGACGAGCCGACGTTTAGTCCATATGGGTCAGTGGGGGGCAGCTAAACTCTGGACAGTTGCGGATAGGCTAAGGTATGCTCAATTACCTACTAAGGGGAAGATTCGTTATATACTTTCTAAAGCTTATTCACCCAATAAGCCATTACCAAGAGGAAAAAATAATGGTTATTTAGATAAGTTTGATAATGAATGGATAAAAGGACCCTCACGCACCAAAGGGCAAGAATTTGAATGGGATGTGATATTATCAGAAAGAGGTAAAAATCAATTAGGCTGGGCATCGAAAGATGGAAAACATCTTAATATATCGTTAGATGGTAAAATTACACATTAATAAAAAGGAAAATACAAATGATAAAAAAACTAGATTTTTTTCAAGAAGTTGAAATCGTATATTATCCCCCCGCTTATGATGGTAAAAAAAAACCGGTAAGCATGTTGGAAAAAAAGGCGTCATTATGGGAATAAGTGAAGAAGATGGTATTCTTTATGGATATAGTGTAAGACTCTATGATGAAGAATATTCATACTGTTTTGATGCCGAAGAAGTTAAACCGACAGGTAAACAATTCAAATACGAAGACTTTTATTAATATTACTCCCCTTATCAAGGTAAATAATAGATGACAAAAAAATTAAATTTTTATCAAGAAGTTGAAATCGTATATTATCCCCCCGCTTATGATGGTAAAAAAAAACCGGTAAGCATGTTGGAAAAAAAGGGGTAATTTTGGGAATAAGTGAAGACGATGGCATTCTTTATGGATATGGTATAAGACTCTATGATGAAGAATATTCATACTATTTTGATGCCGAAGAAGTTAAACCGACAGGTAAACAGTTCAAACGCGAAGATTTTTACCCATCCTAAAAATACCTTATTAAATAATAAATCTCTTTAATAAAAAATGACGATTAACTCGTCATTTTTTATTAGCTATCTTAACCCCCATCAATTAAGTAATGCCTTAGATGCGGCAACCCGTCCTGACTCGTTAATGTCCCCTGTGTCGGCTATAACAAGTGCATCATCGGGTATTTTTGGGGTGATACACTAAAAGCCCAAGCAGAGAAAAACCAAGCGTTTATTGATAAATATGAAAATAAAATTATCGGTGGCTTGCAAGTCATTGGTGGGGCACTCACCCTGATTGCCGCAGCCGGCGTTGAAGCGGCGACCGTGGGCGGCGGAACACCTCTTGCCCTGGGTATTGGTTTTATTGGCGCAGATAATATCGCCGCTGGCGCGAGCCGGTTTATTACCGATAACGAAGTCAGTACTATCGGTGAAAAAATCATTGCTAAAACCGGTATTGTCCCTAAAGGGTATGAAGGTATCACTTATGGACTGGTTGATATTGGTGCAGCCAGCAAATTAAATGCCATTAACAAAATGGCGCATACTCGTCATAATATGGCGGCGTTTAATAAAATAACAACAAGTACACCAAATGGTACCTTTGCCGATGACATTAAAAGCCTTGAAGTCGGGGCAATAAACTTATCACCTAATACGCCATTTAAACGTCATACCATTAGGTTTCAGGATTTTAGTGAGGTGAAGTTAGATAAAGAAGGATCCAGTTATATCGATGATATAATTGTAAATGAGGCTAAAATAAATAATTTATCTCATTTGTCGGAAGAGCTGAAACAAATTATAAAAAATGCTGAAACTGTCTCGACAGCAAAAGAAGGAATACATGTAACATCACCAAGAAATTTAAATGAACAATTATTTTGGAATGAAATAAAAGAAAATCCCATAAGTGGTATAAGATTTTTAAATAAAAATAAAGATTTAAATAAAGACTCACGCTTTCCGAAATCAGCTGGCTTTGAAAAGATGACAAAAAATCGAGAATTAATAAACGGAGATAAAATTGAAATTCATTATCAATATAATATACATACAGGTAAAGCATATGATATGAAGATAATTATAAATCAACAAAACAAAAAAAATTACTAACATAGTTGTAATAATTTAATGAGACTAGGCAAATGAAAATTAAAACAGAATTTGGACATATCATTGATATTTTTGGTATTTATTGGAATACTTCTATAGATAATAATTGTTGCGAAACAATTGTATTAGGATTACCGCGTGGAAACGGTGGCTTAACTGCATATAGAATAGAAGGTAATTATGTTGATAACGTAGAGGTTACTGATCCTATAATTCCAGAAAATTTTATTTATTTTAATTCTGGTATTTACCATCGAGCTTTAATTGAAGAACATTTACTTGATGATATTTGTGATTACGATCCAAAAGCCTATACCCGTTTCTTAGAAATCATCAAAACTGAAGGTTTAGTTGATTCTGATTTTTATTAAAAACCAATAAGAATTTATTAAATAGCAATTGATATTACCTGTTATGCAATACTAGATAAAAATTTATTACATTTAAAATTAGATATGATTAAATTGTATTAATGAAGAAAATTAAGTTAAGAAAAATTTGGGTTGGATATGATGCATTTTTATACAATATTTAACAGTATGAAACTAGTGGTTTAGAAATGATTTTAAAAATAAAACTTTTGAAGATAGTCAAGAACTATTTGATAAGTTATATGATATTCAACAAAAATTAGCTACCGCTATGTATAAATATGAATTTAATTTAAATGATCAATTAAAAAATTTTGTTTATTATTTTGAGCGAGATGATACTTATACAAGAAAATTTTGGTATCAAATGATGAAGAATATCTTCTTTCATTTGATAAAGAGGAAGTTAAACCCACAGGTAAACAATTTAAACGCGAAGATTTTTACCCATCCTAAAAATAGCTTATTAAATAATAAATATCTTTTATAAAAAATGACGATTAACTCGTCATTTTTTATAAACTATCTCAATACAACAAGCGCGGTTAATAGCACATTTATTAATGACTATTTTAGCTATCTTAACCCTCATCAATTAAGTAATGCCATCGATGCGGCAACCCGTCCCGCCTCGTTAATGTCCCCTGTGTCGACTATAGCAAATGGCATCATCGGGTATTTTTGGGGTGATACACTAAAAGTCCAAGCAGAGAAAAACCAAGCGTTTATTGATAAATATGAAAATAAAATTATCGGTGGCTTGCAAGTCATTGGCGGGGCACTGACCCTAATTGCCGCAGCCGGCGTTGAAGCGGCGACCGTGGGCAGCGGAACACCTCTTGCCCTGGGTATTGGCTTTATTGGCGCAGATAATATCGCTGCTGGCGCGACTCGGTTTATTACCGATAACGAAGTCAGTACTATCGGTGAAAAAATCATTGCCTAGATCGATGATACTCATCATCTTTTTGATATCAATAATGTGTTTATAGGATGGTCTTAAAAAATGTTTAAAAACCATCGCCATATATTTAATGAGATTAATTAACAAAGTTAATTATTTAATAATTTATTCCTGTTCTAAATGATCAACATTATTGATATATTTTACAGTGAATTGACCGTCTTCGTTTTTATTCATCTGTTGATAATTTACAAGGCTAATACTGGTATTTAAGATGCGAGGGAAATAATTTTCGTCACGATGTAAGCTGAAATCCCCCCCATTTAATACACAAAGTAATAAACGTAACACGGTTCCATGAGATACAACTAAAATATTACCGTTATTTTGTGGGGCATTATCAACAATTATTTTTAAGGCTTTTTGCATGCGTTCAAGCACCTGCATAAAAGTTTCGCCTTGATTACTGCTTGCTTGATAATTAGCTGGATCATTTAAAAAAGTCATAAATTCGGGGACTTCTTTTTTTAGTGTTGGGACGTATTGACCTTCCCAATCGCCAAAATCCATTTCGCGAATTTCGGGAAGTTCGTTCGTCGGTATGCTGAGATTATTTTCATTAATAATATAATCACGCGTTTGCATTGCGCGAGGCTGATCACTTGAATATGCTTGTATAAAAGGTGTGTTTTTTAAATATTGTCCCGTGATTTTAGCACCTAAAATACCTTTATCCGTTAAAGGAGAATTTTTAGAGCCTTGCATTTGGTCTTTAATATTCCATTCAGTTTGACCATGTCTTATTAGATATAAATTAATATCTTTCATTCGATTTATTACCTTATGTTATTTTAACTTTAAACTTATATGTACCGATATTTAGGGTTGATATTTGGTATTGCGTAGTTTGGCTAAACAGGCTTGTAAAGATTCATCCATTGGAGCATTGAGTTGCATGATCTCTTGTGTAACAGGATGGGTAAATTTTACGTTTGCGGCATGTAAAAAAAGGCGATAAGGACCTATATCGCTAAGAGAAATATCAAAATTCTGATCACCGTATCTATCATCAAAAGCAATAGGGTGATTAGCATATTGGGTATGTACACGTATTTGATGTGTTCGACCAGTGATAGGACTTGCTTTTATTAATGTCGCAATCGAGAACCTTTCTTCAACTTTAAAACGTGTTTCAGAGGGTTTCCCCTCCTTATCGACTTTGACGATTCGTTCTCCACTTTTTAATAGATTCTTAAAAAGTGGTGCCTGGATAACTTTACATTCAGATGCCCAATGACCTTTAACTAAAGCTAAATAATTTTTTTGCATTTGTTTAAGACGTAATTGCTCATGTAACGCTTTTAAAGCAGATCGTTTTTTAGCAATTAATAAAATACCAGATGTTTCGCGGTCAATACGATGCACTAATTCTAAAAATTTAGCTGTAGGTCTTAAGGCGCGCAATCCTTCAATAACACCAAAAGATAAACCACTACCACCATGAACGGCGATACCCGAAGGTTTATTGATGGCAAGAATGGCATCATCTTCGTAGATTATAGCTTGTTCAAGTTGAGCTATTTTACTTAGTTTAGGTGAAATATCGGCTTGAGCTCTTTCAGCAACACGAACAGGGGGGATACGTATTTCGTCTTTTACATTTAATTTGTATTCAGGTTTAATGCGTTTTTTATTTATTCTGACTTCCCCTTTACGTAAGATCCGATAAATCAAACTCTTTGGGACACCTTTTAGGTGAGAAATCAGAAAATTATCAATACGTTGCCCTGCATTTTCATCTGAAACAGTAACAAAAGAAACATTTGACTGAGTTTGAGTAGCATTTTTATCCATATAGGTAAATTTATCCGCGACTATAAATAAAAGTCATTTACATTATTTTAAAATAAATTACACTAGCTCAAATTTATTTTTATGCAATTAAACAACTTCTTTGAAAGAGAATAGATTTTTCACACGATAAAAGAAAATTTTATTTATCTCTATATCAGTGATACTTGTTTAGGGCTAAAAGCCTTTTTATCCGTAGTTTTGTTGACAATATTGTTTTGCAAAAACGCATTATATAATCGTTAAAAATGATAAATGATATTCAAACATCAATAAATCAATCTTAACGAATAAATCCGTCAACTCGCTTAAATTATATCTAATTAAGATTAGATTATTAAATCGATAAATGATAATTATATCGAAATAATGAGGAGTAAAAAAGTATGTTATCATTGCTTAATAAATATGCTAAAGGAAGAACTGCTTGGTTATTATTATTCATTTCAACTGTAATATTTGAAATTACCGCGCTTTATTTCCAATATGGCATGCACCTTGCCCCTTGTCCATTATGCATTTATCAGCGCTGTGCTATTTATGGCATTATGATTGCAAGTATAATTGCATTAATTTCCCCTAAAAAAACCTTATTAAGATGGATTGCTATTTGTCTTTGGCTTTATAGTGCTTTCGAAGGATTGAGTATAGCCATTTATCATGCACATATACAGTTTGAGCCTGATTTATTAAATACATGTATGGTGAATGTTTATTTTCCTTCATGGTTACCTTTAAATGACTGGTTACCGAGTCTATTTGAATCAACGGGTTTATGTGCAAGTAAAACATGGTCATTTTTAACGATTGAAATGTCACAATGGATGATCATTAATTTTGCCGTATATATTATCGTTGGTATTGCTATTTTAATTGCGCAATTTTATCGATCTCGTTCTTCTTTAAATAACAAGAATACTTTTTAAAAATCAAATTGGGAAAGATAAAAAGCAGGTTAAAATTAAAGAAATTGATAATGGTTTATTAAGTTTTAGATATTTTTTTATGGGATGAAAGTACTTTAGGCAGTTGTTTGTTTAATAGATAGCGCTTTTTTTTGATTTTGTTAAAATATCAGGCAATTTAATTTATTATTCGACTGTAATGCTTTTAGAATATCATCCTCCCATCGATCCTTGGTTGTCTATCTTATATCAAGATGACCATATTGTAGTTGTAAATAAACAAGCTGGGATTTTGTCTGTTTCGGGCAATAAACCCCAGTTTATTGATAGTATTATCCATCGTTTGCAACAAAAATATGTTTATGTAGAATCCGTGCACCGTTTAGATATGGCAACGAGTGGGATTATGGTAGCCGCTTTATCAAAACTAGCCGATCGGGAAATAAAAAAACAATTTCGCGAACGGATCCCGAAAAAATCATATATTGCTGTTGTATATGGACATTTAGAACAAGATACAGGTAGCGTAGAGTTACCGCTTATTTGTGATTGGCCTAATCGTCCAAGGCAAATGGTTGATTTACAAAATGGCAAACCTGCTTTAACTCATTATCGTGTTTTATCTCGTCATAATAATAATACGACACGAGTAGAATTATTTCCGTTTACTGGTCGATCTCATCAATTGCGAGTACATATGCAGGCGATAGGGCACCCAATTTTAGGTGATAAATTTTATGCAAATAAAGAAGCTTATGCGATGTCGACAAGATTATTATTGCATGCTAAATCTTTAACGATAAATCATCCTAAAACGCAAGAAAGCCTAACATTTACCTGTGATGAAGAATTTTAATTTTTATTAAAATTGTTTAAATAATTTATCTTATTTTTAATAAAATAACTTAATGAATAGTAAAATTGTTTTTTAAATAATGATTAACGTTGAACACTTTAATGATTTATGTTTTAGAGGATGATTTATATGCAAAAAATTGTATTAGCAACTAATAATCAAGGCAAATTACAAGAGTTTCAACATTTATTCGCAAATTCGGGATTAGATATTATTTCTCAACGTGAATTTAATGTTCCCTCGGTCGAAGAAACAGGATTAACATTTGTTGAGAATGCTATTTTAAAAGCCAGACATGCATCCAAATTAACGGGTTTACCCGCTATCGCTGATGATTCGGGATTAGTTGTTAATGCCTTAGATGGGGCGCCAGGTATTTATTCTGCTCGTTACTCTGGAGAGCATGGCAATGATGAATTAAACAATGAAAAATTATTAATGGCATTGCAAGGCATTGCGTCAGAAAATAGGCAAGCTCATTATTGTTGTGCATTAGTTTTTCTTCGTCACGAAAATGATCCCTCTCCTATTATTTGTTTATATAACTGGTATGGTATGATTTTAGACCAGCCGAAAGGCATAGGTGGATTTGGTTACGACCCTTTATTTTATGTGCCAAAACTTCGAAAAACAGCGGGAGAATTAACAGCGGTACGTAAAAATATGCTTTCTCATCGAGGACATGCTTCAAGACAATTATTAAAAGAATTAAAACGTGAATATAATGCCTTAAATTGATATAAAAACTTATAAAATAAGTTAACTTATTTTATAAGTACGCTAATTTATCACGAATGAATTTTAAAGAATTAGCCATAAAATTAAGATGATTTATCAAGGACTGAATCTAGGTTCAATAAGATTCAGTCCTTTTGTTTATATTTAAACATGATAATCATTGTTATTAGTGATGCGTATTTTCTTCTTGGTAGATTAATCGTTATAATAAAATGAATTTTTTTTAAGTTAGGTTGGTTATGAAAACATTATTTGCAAGTACTTCACGTGGGCTTGAAGAGTTGCTAAAAAAAGAGTTAGAAGAAATTGGTGCAATATCTTGTCGGCTTGTTCAAGGCGGAGTGTATTTTGATGCAGATGAGAAAACACTCTATCAATCTTTACTTTGGTCACGCTTGGCATCACGTATTTTACTACCACTAGCTGAATTTGATATTTACAGTGATTTAGATCTGTACTCGTGTGCTGTTAATTATCCTTGGCAAGATCTTTTTGCTGTCGACTGTACTTTTTTGGTTAATTTTGTGGGTGTGAATGAATTTATTCGTAATAGTCAATATGGTGCTTTAAAAATTAAAGATGCCATTGTCGATCATTTTATGCGTAAAACAGAAACTCGCCCTAATGTGCAAAAACAATTGCCAGATATTCGTATAAATGCGTTTTTACACAAAAATCATTTAACACTATCGCTCGATTTAAGTGGTGAAAGTTTGCATCAACGAGGTTATCGCGATAAAACGGGTTTAGCACCGATAAAAGAAACGTTAGCTGCAGCCATTATCTTACGTTCTGGTTGGACAAAAAATGAGCCTCTAATTGATCCCATGTGTGGTTCGGGAACATTATTAATTGAAGCGGCAATGATGGCATCAAATATTCCTCCTGCTTTATCACGAAAACAATGGGGATTTATGGCATGGAAAGGGTTTAATCCTTCACTTTGGAATGAAATCTTATTTGCAGCTAAGCATAATGTTATCAAACCTACATGTTCTTTTATTGGCTACGATAATAATATTGACGTTTTGAAAAGTGCTAAAGTCAATGCCAAAAATGCTGGCGTTGGTGATTTGATTCAATTTGCCGATAAAGATGCCGCACAGTTAATAAATCCTTTACCCGAAAGTGAAACTGGCGTCATTATTAGTAATCCTCCCTATGGCGAAAGACTTGAAAGTGAGCCAGCTTTAGTCGCTTTATATAGTACTTTAGGGCAACGGTTAAAACAATTTTTTGCAGGTTGGCGCGTATCATTATTTAGTGCAGCCCCTCATTTACTTGATTGTTTACAATTACGTGCTAATAAACAGTATAAAGCAAAAAATGGTCCGCTTGATTGTTTGCAAAAAAATTATGATATTGCTAGACGCAGTCAAACAGATGCGCCGATAACGCCACAATTAGTCGCCGTAGATTTTGTTAATCGATTACGAAAGAATGAGCAAAAATTAGCTAAATGGGCAAAACAAGAACAAATAGAATGTTATCGTCTTTATGATGCTGATTTACCAGAATATAACGTAGCTATTGATCGTTATAAAGATAAAATTGTTGTGCAAGAATATGCCGCTCCTAAAAATATTGATGAAAATAAAGCGCGGAAGCGTTTATTAGATATCATTAATGGTGTGATGTCAGTACTTAATTTAAACGCTAATCAACTTATTTTAAAAACACGTGAAAAACAAAAGGGTAAGAAGCAATATCAAAAATTTGCACAAAAAGATGATTATTTTTTAGTACATGAATATTCTGTAATGAATAAGCAAACTCAATTTTGGGTGAATGTAACAGATTATTTAGATACTGGTTTATTTTTAGATCATCGCCTTGTCCGTAAAATGGTTGGTGAGATGAGTCAAGGAAAAGACGTTTTAAATCTATTTGCTTATACAGGAACCGCATCTGTCTATGCAGGAATTGGTGGCGCAAAATCGACAACGACGGTTGATATGTCCCGAACTTACTTGGAATGGGCTGATAATAATTTAAAACAAAATGGATTAATCAGCAAAAATCATCGTTTAATTCAGGCAGACTGTTTGCTGTATCTTGCGCACTGTGAAGAGCAATTTGATCTCATTTTTATCGATCCGCCGACTTTTTCAAATTCCAAACGAATGCAAGATACTTTTGATGTGCAGCGTGATCATTTAAAATTAATGGTAGATTTAAAAAGGCTATTAAAACCTAATGGTGTGATTATTTTTTCAAATAATAAACGAGGTTTTAAAATGAATGAACAGGGAATGCAAGAATTAGGACTTATTTATTCAGATATCACGCAAAAAACAATATCACCTGACTTTAAACGTAATAAACAAATTCATTGTTGTTATTTGATTAAACATAAAGACTAAATAGTCTTTATGTTTAAAGATTAATTATTTTATTGTGAAAAAATGTTTAATATTATCGGCTATCTTTCTATTAAAAAAAGGTTTATATTCAGTGGAAATGATTGCGGTATCATAAAATAATTATTGCTGATAAATCTTTTTTAATTAAACTATAGTAATTTCCTCGTTAGATTTTTGTTAAAAACAAAATCAGATGAGTACTTTCTTGAAAAGGGTTTTTAATTTATTTTTAGATCTGTGAATCGATAATAATAATAGTAACTACTTTTTGTATTTAATACATTGGTTTTATTAAGGAATTTTAAGATGATCAAATTTGCATCTCGCTTTTTGATAACTTTATTTGTTGTATTTTATACACTCGCAACGATGGCGGATGTTCGTATTATCATTACTGATGGTATTAACACGGCTAAACCTATTGCGGTTGTCCCTTTCAAATGGATAGGCTCGGGAGATCTTCCTGAAATTCCCGACGAAATTATTTCTTCTGATCTACGTAATAGTGGTAAATTCAATCCTATTAATGTTGCAAGTATGCCGCAAACCCCAACGACAGCTTCTGAAGTTAACCCGAGTGCTTGGAATGCGATTGGTATTTCGGCGGTGATTATTGGCACTGTTCAGCCGGATGCATCGGGTAAATATTTAATAACGTATCAATTAGTTGATACTGTTACTCATCCTGGGGCAGTTCTAGCACAAAATCAATTTTCGGTTGAACCACGTTGGCTACGTTACGCCGTGCATACTGCTAGCGATGAAATTTTCAATACATTAACAGGGATTAAAGGCGCTTTTAGAACACGTATTGCTTATATTGTTAAATTAAATAAGGGTTATTATACTCACGAACTCCGCGTTTCTGATTATGATGGTTATAATCAGATGATTGTGCATCGTTCTAAAGAACCTTTGATGTCACCGACATGGTCACCAGATGGTAAAAAAATTGCCTATGTGACGTTTGAAGGTCGTCATTCAGCATTAGTCTTAAAAACATTAGAAACTGGTAAGGTTGAGACGATAGCTGCTTTTCCTCAACATAATGGCGCACCCGCTTTTTCACCTGATGGCAGTAAACTTGCTTTTGCATTATCAAAAGAGGGTAACTTAAATCTTTATATGATGGATTTGTCGACTAGAAAAATCACCCAACTTACTTATGGTCGAAGTAATAATACGGAACCTTCATGGATGCCTGATAATCAGTCATTGGTTTATACCTCTGATCAAGCTGGGCGCCCGCAACTTTATATGTTAAATATAAATGATAAAAATACGGCGCGCCTTACATGGGATAACGCGCAAAATCAAAATGCACGTGTTTCACCTGATGGCAGTTTTTTAGCGATGATTTCAACCAATAATGGGGCGCAACATATTACCCGTTATGATTTTGCAACAAAGACCTATCAACAATTAACAGATACGTTTTTAGATGAAACGCCAAGCATATCCCCAAATGGAATTATGATAATTTATAGTTCTACACAAGGTTTAGGAACGATTTTAAATCTTGTTTCAACTGATGGAAATTTTAAAGCGAGATTGCCAGCGACCGATGGCCAGGTAAAATTTCCATCATGGTCACCTTATTTGTAGGACTTTTTATTGATAAAAAATATAAAGGTTATATAAATAATAAAACTATACGACGGCATGTACAAAATTAGGATATCTATTTATTCACTTTAGTGTATTTATTACATGAAGTTAATTAAGATTATTAAATTAAACTGTTGTTAATTTATTTAAGCACATTTATTTAAACACAAGGAGTCAAAAAAATGCAATTTTCTAAAGTTATTAAAATAGCTGCAATTGCACTTCCATTATTCGCTATCACCGCTTGTTCTTCTAGCAGTAATGATAATACGAGTGGTAGTGCAGATGCATCATTCTCACAAGCTGAGCAAGTAATGATTCAAAAATTACAGCAAAACAATACGGTTTACTTCGATTTTGACAAATATAATGTTAAAGCCGATTTTGAATCTATGTTAGATGCTCATGCAGATTTTCTACGTAATCATTCTTTAATTAATGTTATTATCGAAGGTCATGCTGATGAACGTGGTACACCTGAATATAACATTGCTTTAGGTGAACGTCGTGCAGCTTCAGTTAAAACTTATTTACAAGGCCATGGTGTTTCGGCTAATCAATTATCTATCGTTTCTTATGGTAAAGAAAAACCAGCTGTGTTAGGTCATGATGAAGCGGCGTATGCAAAAAACCGCCGTGCAGTAATTACTTACTAATCATTTTCACAAAAACGGCTGATAAATGCAGCCGTTTTTTTTGTTAAAATGGGTATTTTATATGTTTAAAAAAATAGTTAACCTGAGTTTGTTATTATTTATTTCAAATTTTGCTTTTGCAGTCGAAAACTCCGAATTAGTACGCATGATAAATGCGCAAAGCCAATTATTGATTGATTCCCAACAAAAAATTAGTGATCTTCAATCCGAAGTAGATGTTCTACGGGGGCAACTAGAAGAAAACGACTATCAACTTAAGCAAACAATTGAACGGCAAAAGATGATTTTACAAGAGATGGCCAAAAAAGATAGTTTTATGTCATCGAATAATCAAAATAATAATGTTAATTCCACAAATAAACCAAATCCTTCGACAGGGACTGATATAAATAACTGGCGTCCTTCGGGTAATGATAAAACTGATTATAATTTTATTATTAAATATGTGACTGATGGTAAACAAAATAATGAAACTATTTCAGCATTACAAACATTTTTATCGACATATCCAAAATCAAGTTATGTAGCGAATGTTAACTATTGGTTAGGACAACTTTTTTATCGTCAAGGTAAAAAGGATGATGCATCGTTTTATTATGCAACCGTGATTAAGGACTTTTCTACTTCGCCTAAAGCTGCTGATAGCCTTTATAAAGTGGGATTGATCTTGTTAAGCAAAGGCGATAAAGATGGTGCTAAAGCGATATTTCAGCAAGTCATTAATAAGTATCCTAAAGATAAAGTAGCCGTTGAACAGGCTAATAAGAAATTATCTTCATTATAATTTATTGTAAATAACTGTTTAAATAAACATCTATCAATCAAAATTTTGCTAAAAAGGGTTGCACACTTTGTCGAAGATAAGTAATATAGCAACCCGAAATCACCTGTAACGACAAAGCAGATGATTATCTCTCTTAATGGGTTGTTAGCTCAGTCGGTAGAGCAGCGGACTTTTAATCCGTTTGTCGAGCGTTCGAATCGCTCACGACCCACCATTTTCCCTTTCACTTTTTATTTCATCCATTTTACTTTTTGTATTTAGCTTTATACTTTTGATGATAACGTTGATGTTTGACAAAAAATGGATTATTCAACAATATTTTTATCGTTTTTGATAAGTGTTACTTTCAAATCATTACCAATCATTTCAGTTGATTGAAAGGTAAAACGTGGCGCTAATGCTAGTTTAGATAACGAAGGCATAATACACATATCTAGCGCATTATGTCCTAATAATTTAGGCGCATAATAAATAATTAATTCGTCAACTAAATTTTGCTCTATTAAACTTCCAGCCAAATGTGCACCTGCTTCAACCCATACTGTATTGATTTGTTTTTCGCCTAATTGATTAAGGAGATTTTCGAGATTGATTGTTGTTTGTGAAGAATTCTCTAATAAAATTTGGGTATGCTTGGCAAGAAAACCTTTATTTTCTTTTTGCACAACCCATATCTCACCGTCTTGCTTGAAGAGGTTTTCTTGCCCTGTTAATTTATGTTGGCTGTCAATAATGACGCGAATAGGTTGCCTTATTGTAGATGGGGAATATATTGCTTGAATGGTTTTAGGTAATTGAGCAAATCTAACGGTTAAACTTGCGTCGTCAGCTTGCACGGTAGTTCTTGTACTTAAAATACAGCTTGCTTGTGCTCGATAAGATTGTACATCTTGTCTGGCGAGTTGTGATGTTATCCATTTACTTTCGCCAGATTTCATGGCTATTTTACCGTCCAACGAAGCGGCAATTTTAAGTTGTACATAAGGTTTACCTGTGCGCATGCGCTTTAAAAAACCTTTGTTCAGTCTTTCTGCTTGAGGGGTAAGTACTCCAACTGTAACGTCTATTCCTGCATCACGTAAGGCTTTAATACCTTTTCCTGCAACATTAGGATTAGGATCTGACATTGCAACGACAACTCTTGAAACATTAGCTTTGATTAATGCATCAGCGCAGGGCGGTGTACGTCCAAAATGGCTACAGGGCTCAAGGGTTACATATGCTGTTGCACCTTTTGCTTGTGTACCTGCTTGCATTAGGGCATTAACTTCTGCATGCGGCTGCCCCGCTTTTTGATGATAGCCTTGTCCAATAATTCGTTCATCTTTAACAATGATACAGCCGACATTAGGATTGGGCGTTGTTGTAAATCTTCCTAATAGGGCTAGATCTATTGCTTTTTGCATATAAATCTTGTCAAGATCGTCATTAATGGAGTGATTTGTCATAATTACTTTTCTTGTAGTTTCGCAATTTCGTTACTAAATTGTTCAATATCATCAAAACTAAAATAGACAGAAGCAAATCTTATATAAGCAACTTTATCTAAATGTTTTAGTTCTTCGATAACATGATTTCCAATAAGTTGTGATGGGACTTCACGTTCACCTGTGGCTCGTAATTTTGATTTTATACGAGCAATAGCATTTTCGATTGCATCAAAGCTGACGGGTCTTTTTTCTAAGGCTCGTTGTATGCCCGCCCTTAATTTTTCCTCGTTAAAAGGTTCGCGTATTTTATTATTTTTAATGACATTAGGCATAATTAATTCTGCCATTTCGAATGTGGTAAAACGTTCATTGCATTCCGTACATTGACGCCTACGTCGCACTTGAAATCCTTCTCCTACAAGGCGAGAATCAATAACTTTACTATCATCGGCACTACAAAATGGACAGTGCATAGATTTTCTCCGTTTTATATCTTTTAATAAATTTGATCCTATAAAAGTAATGATACTTTTAACGGTATACGCGATAAATTATCACTTCAACTAGGATAATGATAATTTATTGTTTTATTCCATTGATTATTCTAACCAAATTATTAGATTAAGCGGTTATTTTTTTACCATTCAAGATTAATTAAAAAATCCTTTAATTTATCAAAATTATTTGGCATTTTGTGTGATAAAAGTGTCATATCTGCTCGCTGTGCTAATGCTTCTGGTAATGGTATAGTTTTATTTAAGATTTCTTCAACAACTTCTTTAAATTTAGCTGGATGAGCGGTTCCTAAAAATAAACCATATTCACCATTTTTTAGCTGATCACGTAATGCTCGATAGGCTATAGCTCCATGAGGCTCAGATAGGTAACCTTGCTGATCAAGCTCTTTAACAGTTTTGACAGTAATTTCATCTGAAACTGCTTGATGAGCAAGTGTATCGAGTGACCAATTTTCTCGTTTGTAAAGCTCGTCGATACGAGGCCAATTGTTTGGTTGGCTTACATCCATTGCATTAGAAAGAGTGGCGATTGTTTTATGTGGTTGCCATTTTCCTGTTTCTAAAAAGCGAGGAACGGTGTCGTTTGCATTGGTTGCGGCAATGAATCGTTTAATCGGTAATCCCATTGTTTTCGCGAGTAAGCCAGCTGTTAAATCACCAAAATTACCACTTGGTACCGAAATGACAAGCTGTGCTTGCTCAGCAGGGGTTAATTGCGCAAATGCTTCAAAATAGTAACAGACTTGTGCGAGTAAACGACTAATATTAATTGAATTTGCTGAATTTAAGCCAATTGCTTTGCGTAGTTGTTCATTATCAAAAGCCTGCTTAACGAGCGATTGACACGCGTCAAAATCGTCTTGAATAGCAATAGTATGAATATTATCGCCAAGCGTACAAAATAATTTTTCTTGTAATGGGCTAATTTTACCTTCAGGGTATAATATTACAACCCGGATATTTGGTAAGTGATAAAAAGCGTGAGCAACGGCTGCACCTGTATCGCCTGACGTGGCTGTTAATATGGTTATTCTTTGATCGGCAGCAATATTAACTAAAGTCTGTGCCATAAAGCGTGCACCGAAATCTTTAAAGGCCAATGTTGGACCATGGTATAACTCTAACGAACCTATATCATCTTCTACCGATTGGACAGGAGCTGGAAATTGAAACGCATTTTTGACTAATTTTAATACATCATCTTCACTCATTTCATCCCCAATAAAAGCGGATAAAATTTTAGCACTGCGGGTTACAAAATCGAGTTTTAATAATGACTGGATTTCATTTGGTGAAAATTTTGGTACATCTACAGGAAAAAATAGTCCTTGCTCTTTACCTAATCCTTGTTTAACTGCCTGTGAAAAACTGACTTGTTCACTATGATCTTTTAAATTATATAGCTTCATAATCTATTCCGTTAATTGTTTTCTTCATGGGTTTTTATGTAAAAGGAGCCGCTTTATTTGTGGTTAGATCCTTTTATCATGTAATATTTAGTCTGTAACACTAAAATGATTTTTTAATATTTTGTGTTATAACTGACTTTAACATCTAAATCATAGCGCTCGTGCACCTAATTTATCAATCTTACAAATATGTGTAAAACCATCTTCATTTTGTAAGTAATCTTGTTTAAGTTGTTCTTCAATTTTTTTTGCTATTTGCAAATTATCTGCCACGACAAATAAAGTGGGGCCTGAGCCAGATATACCCGATGCAAGCGCGCCTAATTCTTTTACACTGAACTGAATAGAGTCAAAATTAGGTAATAAAGATTTTCGATAAGGTTCGGCAATATTATCGAACATCATCGAGGCAGCTAATTTTGATTGTTGGGTATAACTTGCGTGGATAAATCCACCAACATAACGCCCATGATCAACACAATCTGCTTTAGGGTAATGATGCGGTAGAATTGCTCGCGCTTCAGCTGTTGAGACTTTAATGCCCGGATACGCGATAATCCAGTACCAATTTTCAAAATGAGGAATGGTTGTACTAATTGTGTCTTTTGTATCAAGAATTAATTGCATACCACCTAAAAAACAGGGGGCAACATTATCATAATGGATACTTCCAGAAATACGACCTTCAAGTTCTCCCATCATGATTAAAAGTTGATGCTGATTAAATGGTTGATTAAAAAGCGTATTAAGAGCTACGAATGTGCCAACAATTGAACAAGCACTAGATCCTAAACCCGAACCGATAGGCATATTCTTTTCAAGCGTAATAGTAACAGGTATTTCTTTACCTAGCGATTCGCAAAAGCGTTGCCAACATTGGTAGACAATATTATTTTTAGGATTGGTAGGTAAACTGCCAACAAATTTTCCTTTATTAATGAGTTCGGATTTGTTTGTAGCTAAGGCGACCGTTATACAATCACCTAACAATTTGCCATCAATTGGATGAATGGCGGCACCTAAAATATCAAACCCAACGCTAAGATTTGCCATTGATGCCGGCGCATAAACGGTAATACTTTTCATGTTAATTTATTCTCCCATTCTGCCCGAAGTAGTACGCAAAATATCAGCAAAAACACCCGCTGCTGTGACATCGTTACCGGCTCCATAACCTCGTAAAACTAATGGAATAGGTTGATAATACCGTGTATAAAATGCGAGTGCGTTTTCGCCATTTTTAATCTTATAAAGTGGATCTTCACTATCAACCGCTTGGATTTTTACCTGACATTTATTATCTTTAATACTACCTACATATCGTAAAACTTTACCTTCTTTTGCAGCTTGTCCAACTTTAGCGGTGAATGTTGCATCTAGTTGGGGTAACTTTGCCATAAATTCGTCAACGGTTCCGCTTGAGTAAGATTCAGGTAAAACAGATTCAACTTCAATTTGATCTAATTCAAGTTGTAATCCTGCTTCACGCGCAAGAATCAGTAATTTACGCGCTACATCAGTGCCCGATAAATCATCACGTGGATCAGGTTCAGTAAATCCTTTTTCTTTTGCTAATTTTGTTGCCTCAGAAAGTGTCATACCTTCGTCAAGCTTACCAAAAATATAAGATAACGAGCCAGATAAAATACCTGAAAATGCAATTAGTTCATCGCCAGCATTGAGTAATTTTTGTAAGTTTTCGATGACAGGTAATCCTGCACCGACATTCGTATCGTATTGAAATTGACGTTTACTTTTAGCCGCCTCTTGCCTTAAACGTAAGTAATAATCCATTGAGCTGGTATTGGCTTTTTTATTAGGGGTAACAACATGAAATCCATTTGCTAAAAAGTCGGCGTATTTGTCGGCTACTTCACTGCTAGATGTACAATCGACTAATATAGGATTGAGTAAGCGATTTTTTTTGGCAAATTCTATTATGTCTTTTAATGAATAAGGTTGACCATGTTGTTTTAGTTGTTGTTGCCAATTTTGAAGATGAATCCCATCTCGACTAAAAATCCCTGTTTGAGAGTTAAATAATCCACAAACGTGCAAATCAATTTGTTTGTTTTTAAGCCAATTCTGTTGATGTGCAATTTGATTTACAAGCGCACTACCAACCCCACCCACACCAATAACAAATACATCAAGCATTTTATCAGTACCAAACAGGATCTGATGAACAACTCTCACTCCCATTATCGCAACATCATTATCTACAACTACTGAAATAGAACGTTCTGAAGAGCCTTGTGCAATAGCTACAATATTAATATTTGCTCTTGCTAATGCCGTTAAAAATTTAGCTGATAAACCTTGCAACGTGCGCATACCATCACCAACAACTGAAATAATGGCTAAGTTGTTAATAATTTCAAGAGGCTCAAGTAAACCGTCTTTTAGTTCTAAATAAAACTCATCATTTAATGCAGCTTGTGCCTTGTTGAGTTCTGGCTCTGGAATACAAAAACTAATGCTATATTCTGATGATGACTGGGTAATTAAAACAACGGATATACCTGCTTGCGACATAGCTGCAAAAACGCGTGCTGACATGCCAACCATACCTTTTAAACCTGGACCTGAAACGTTAATCATCGACATATTATTTAGATTGGTGATCCCTTTAACAGGGAAAGACGTATCGATATTATTTATTCCAATTAAGGTACCTGTTGCATCGGGATTATTAGTGTTCTTGATTAAACACGGTATTTGAAATTGTGCAATAGGTAAAATGGTGCGAGGGTGTAGAACTTTAGCACCAAAATAAGAGAGTTCCATTGCCTCTTGATACGACAGAGTAGAGAGTAATTTAGCATCGCTAACAAGACGAGGATCGCAGGTATATACTCCATCGACATCAGTCCAAATTTCACAGCAATTCGCTTGTAAACAAGCAGCAAGAACTGATGCAGAATAATCCGAACCATTACGCCCTAAAACAACTAATTCACCTTTTTCATTACCGGCAGTGAATCCAGGCATTAAAATGATATGATCTTTTGGTATATGCATTTCATTAATACGTTTTGTTGATTCTATAATATCAACGGTAGATTCAAGATAATCTCCTTTTGCAAGTAATGTATTAATAGGATTTATTACGATGACCTTATGCCCTTTAGCCGTTAATAAAGCTTGCATAATCGCGATTGATAATTTTTCACCACGGCAAATAATAGAGGCACTTATCATATCAGGGCAATGTTTTAATAATTTAATTCCTTCAAATAATTGTTGAATATGGTTAAATTCTTCTAAAACAAGCTGTTTCATTTCTTGATAGGGAAAGTTGCAGGTATTATCGGCAAGTCCAGTTAAGATATCCGCAAAAATTTTTTCTGCTTCATAAATTTGCGTATGGATATTTTGATGGCTAATGGTATTTTCGACCATTGCGACTAATAGATTGGTTATTTTTGCAGGTGCAGACAAGACTGTTGCTGTTTGTTCTTGTTTAGCATCTTTTTCAATTATCTCAGCTACACGTAAAAAACGTTCTGCATTAGCAACCGAGGTTCCTCCAAATTTTAATACTTTCATATCGCACCTTTACATTTATCGTTCTTTATTTTTTATTAAAATTCCAAATAAAAACCCGCTGAGTTAGCGGGTTTTTTCATTCTGTTAAGAAAAATCAACCCGCCCTATCAAAAAGAGTGCCGGTAATGGTTCCCATAATGTTAAAAAAGTTGATGGTAATTAGCATAATGTTTCTTAACCTATTATTCTGTAATCTATATTCTTGATTTAATTAATTTAGAGTTTCACTAAATATAAAAAAACAGCCTGACATTTTAATGTCAGGCTGCAATATTAAAAAAATTTTTTACTGTTTTCGTATTCATTGACGACTTTATTTAATGCACAATATAAATTTTTTGCATCCTTCTTTTTTAAGGCTTCATCTAAAATATTTAGATACGACAACATAGTCTTTTGGTTTTCTTCGGCAAATTGAGGGGCAATTTCTTGATCTTCATAAAGCATGACATAAGTACGTGCAAATCCGAAAATTAAAAAATAAACAGAGGCATTATCTGGATCTTCTTGAATTAAAGTGCGCATTGTTTTACGCAAAGTGACGTAACTATCTGTGCCGGGAAGACTTTCAGCAAAAATTTTTGTGGCGTCAGAAAATGTCATTGCATTAAACCTCAATTAAAGTGATAAGAACAAAGAATATCAATCAGATAGTATTAGTGCAAGTGTAATTTTAGTATTATTGATGATTAAATTGTATCTTAGCCAATTAATCTTATACCTATTTTAATATAGGTTATTCATATAAAATAGAATAAAACACACTAACATTAATCAGTGCGTTTACCTTTTTGATTCAGGGATTATCATATTTTTTAATGACATTTTCAACAAACTCCATTCTAACACCGGGCCAATCAACATTAGATGAACTTGTATTACTTAGTTTATGAGCAGCCCCATAGCCAACACCATACATCTTGCCTTTATTGGTTGTATAATAGAAATGCTCTTTACCACCATCTATTTTTACGACATATTCATCAAAATCTAAATGGTTAAGAGGACGGTTGGTTGGTTCATAGCCATAAATAGTTGGAAAGGCTGAACCCCCGGTCTGCCCCCAAGTATAAATTTTATTATCTTTGGTAATGGCAACCGAGCCAAGAAAACGATTATAAAGGGATTTAACATCTCTCATAATTAATCGTGGTGTTCCTGTATTCGATTCGCTAATATTTCTAACCCCTTGTCCTATAGAGGCTGCACGCCCGATGCCATAAACATCACCGTTAGCAAGCAAAACAACGGTATGGGATTGACCGCCTGCAATATAAATGACTTGATTACCATTGAAAACGCCGTGGGTATGAAGAGGTTGTGGTGATAATATAGCATCGCGTGATGTGCAATTTTTATCTTTGGGACCTGGGTAACCAAATGCACAATCTTCGTTATCACCCCATCCATAAATCGTTCCTGAATAACCTATCGCATAACCGCCTTGATATGCACCTCCAAGGAGGCGAATCTTTTCAGGTAAAATGACTTGGTGTAGACCAGCAATTTTAGCCTTATTTGTCCCATCACCACGCTGACCAGAAGACCCAATCCCCCAAGCATAGACTTCACCGGTTTTGGTTAATAAATAAGAGATATGTTCACCTGCCGCTATTTGCATACCATCCTCCCTTAAACGGCAAGGTGTAGTTGCGGTTCCTTTTTGACAACCAACTTGACCATAGTCATTTAAACCCCAAGCCCAAACGCCGTTATTTTCATCTAGCGCAATAAAATGATAAGCACCGCCAGCGGCAACGACAATTTGAAGATCTTCTTGGATAAAAGTTTGAACTGCCTCTGGAGGAGCCGTGTTACTAACGACTTTTTTTCCGTTGCCTTGTTGCCCCGATCCCCGAAATCCCCACATAATTATTTTACCTTTTGGTGTTATGGTGACCCCTGTATCTAAAGAAGTCGTTGGGGAAATAGCTATACTCTCAATTTGCATGGTTTCTTTAGCATAGAGAAGTATATCATTTTCAATAGCATTGACGTTAGATAACATTAAAAAACAAAACGATAATGTCATAGTAATTATTATATTTTTTCCTATATTCAATCTATTCATAAATTAATTATTCTCGCTAATTAGAAGGCAGATTTTAGTAATTTTTGTAAAGTATTAGTTTTATTTTTGTTGAAAATTTACACTATTTTTATAATATTATAACCATTTCTGTTTAATTAAAAGAGACATAAATGGTTAATTTTGATATTTTTTTCTTCACTGTTTTGCCACTACTTGGCTATATGTGTTATACCGATCTTCGTTTTAGAAAAATTTATAATGTTGCTATTCTCATTTTACTCGCGCTTACATTAATCTATGCAATGTATTTTAAATGGGTACCAAATTGGCAAAGTGCTTTCTCTATTTTTATCATTGGTGTTATTTTATTTTTTCTTGGTGGAATAGGGGCTGGCGATGTTAAATTGCTCGCGGTTTTAGCGTTATCTGTTCCTCAATTTAAGATTATTGATTTTATTTTATTAGTTGCTATTAGCGGTTTACCGCTTATTTTAATTGTCCTTTTTTCCTACCATATATTTAAAACAAGCAATAAAACAATACCTTACGGAATGGCTATCTGTATGGGTTATGTTGGAATTCATTATTTATAAACATAATTTTAAAAAATGTAAATATCATTTACAGCTTAAGAAAAATGATAGATCAAATTTTGATCTATCATTTTTGTAAATATAATGTTATTTTAAAAAAAAGTAAAAATAACATTATATTTACAAGTATTTTGCATAATTTTAAATATCGATGGATTTTAGGGTATAAAGAGTCATAATCAATGAATAAAAAATTAATAATATTATATATAATCATGATTCTTGTTGGATTAGTGTTGCTCATTACTATTAAGCAACAAGAATTGCCACCAATAGAAGACAATGCAGTGATCAAACCTCCTGCGGAAATACCGGTAAAAGAAACGACTCAAAACATTGTTGTTATTAAAGCATTACGTGATTTACCAGCTAACACGTTAATTAGAAATACTGATTATCAAGCAGAGACGATAGCTGTACCTGAAAATAGTCCTGAAAAAGATAATTTCTCCTTAATTTATCAAAATGTCGATGAATATGGTTTAAGAGTGGCGATAAAAGCGGGTTCTTTTATTCCAATGACAAATCTAATACCACCCTCATCGTCAAGTGAATATATAAAAATGATTTTACATGAGGGTATGTTAATTTATCCAATAACCTTAACAAAATCAGATAAATACTTGATTGATAATCTTAAGAAAGGGGATTTAATTGATATTTATATTATTTATGGTCCAAACGGATCCAGTTATGATCAAAAAACAGTTGAATTAATTTCACCCATCAATAATTTTGTAAAGACTCGAATAAAACCGATTGTAATTAATCGACGATTATTACATATAGAGCAAGCTCCAAATGCGGATATGCAACCTAATGATTATGTTGAAGGAAAAACGTTACTCATTGAGTTATCGCAATCAGAGGTTAAATTGATCAAAAGTCTAGAAGGAAATGCCAAATTATTTTTATTTCCAAGTATTAATAAAAATGGCGTTGAGCATGAAAGTGATGTGTTATTTGGTGAAGAAGCCATGTGGCCAGTTACTTCAGATCCAATTTTCAAGTTAGAGCCTTTAGATAAACCGGCAAAAGTTTTGCAAAATGAGATTAAAGAGTTGAGAGGAAATTGAAGTGAATATTAATATAATAAAATCACTGTTGACTAGATTTAATTGTTTTATTTTTCTTTTTAATACTGTATTTCTTTTTAGTACACCTGTTTCGGCGGCAGTTTTTTATTTAAAACCAGGTGAATCAAAAACAGTTAAATCTAATGAAGTATTAGGTACAGTATTTATTTCAAATCCCGAAGTTGCTGACTATAAAGTAATCGGTGAGAATACGGTTGTAATGTATGCTAAAGCGCGTGGTTATTCTGAATTTATTATCTATAGTCAAGATGAAAAAATCTTAACAACCCATTCTATTGAAGTTGATCCTATTGTTCCGGACCTTCATTATCGAATAAAAAAAGAATTTCCTGATAGTAATATTAGAATTACAAGTTTTGTAGGGAGTGGTGTTTCGGGTAATGGTAGCCAAGATAGAGTTAGTTATTTACTCTCTGGCACAGCTCCCGACGATTTAACTCGCGATCGTATTTATGCTTTAGTTGGGCAAAGTGTGGGTGATAATACTACCATTAAAGAAGAGAAATATAATTTCAAAGGTGGTAATGATACATCGGAAATTTTTTTCATGAATAATCTTAAATTTCCTAATATTATCAACAATATTAAAATTACCCAAAATAATCAAGTCAATGTTAAATTGACATTAGTTGAAGTCAGTAAACAGTTTACTGATAGCCTTGGTGTCGCATGGCATAACCTTACATTAGATAGTATTATTTCCGGTGGATCTGAAATTACAAGTGTTGGTACATTTAATCTTCTTGGTCTTAAGCATGGTTTTGATATTAATAATATTGCGACTGTAATTCGTGCTGTTCAAAATGATCAATTAGCCAAAGTATTAGCTGAACCTAATTTAACCGTGCTTTCTGGTGAAACAGCTGAATTTCTTGTCGGTGGTGAAATTCCAATTGTGACTCCTGGATCGAATAATAGTAGTTCTACTGTCACTTATAAAGAATATGGTATTAAACTTGCTATCGGCGCTAAAATATCAAATGACATTATTCGTTTATTTATTGCTAATGAGTTTAGTTCACTTTCCGGTAGTTATGCATTCAATGATTACCAGATCCCGACTTTAACGACACGCCGTACTCGTTCAACCATCGAGCTAAAAGATGGGGATAGCTTTATTATAAGCGGTTTAATTAGTGAACAAGATGTCGAAAGTCTAACGAAAGTCCCTTTCATTGGCGATATTCCTATTCTTGGTGCTATAGCTCGAAGTGCATCTACATCACGTAACAAAACGGAACTTATTGTTTTTGCAACGGTTCAACTTGTGAACCCTACAAGCTCCTTTAAAGATGCAAAGATCCCTATTTTTGAACGGACAGATAGCAGAAACCTCTTTTTCAATTATAAAAGCAATCATGATAAGCAGACTCGCCATGAGTTTCCTTTATCTAATGAAAGCGAGAAGTTTCTTGGTCGAGTTGGTTTCTTGGAATAAAAAATAGGTTTAAATACGATGAAATTATTTAGTGATGCAGGTTCAAATAAAGACGATAAACAAAATGAACCGTGGAAAGAAAAAATAGAAAATAAAATATCTAATTTTAAAGTGGCAATAGTCTCCCAAAACATAGAGCTTATTGAACGCATACGCTTAGTTTTAGTTTTATACAATATTGTTCGAATTCAAGTATTTGAGATAGATTTTTCTACCTTGAAAGATAAGGTCAATCTAGATGACTATGATGTTATTTTGATTGATATTGATAGCAATAGTGATGTGGAATTTATTGGTGCTTATTTGACCCAATATATTCCAGTTAACTGTATCGCTTATGTTATTGGTAAAAATGATTCAATTTTATTTGCCCATGAACTTGAAAAAAAAGGCATTAAATATTTACAAAGTAATATTCATATCGATAACTTGCCGATATTACTTTGGGAAGGAAAAAATAAAGAGAATAAAAGACAAGGCAATATTATTACCTTTCTTGGTTGTAAAGGGGGAGTAGGAACATCGCAACTTGTTTTTAATACCGTCAAATCTATCTCAAGTATATCTAAAATTCCAATACTTTTAGTTCAAGGCATTAGTGGTAGCGCAGATATTGATTTTATTATTGAAAAACCAGTCGAAAAAGATGGTTCGATTGTTGAACTACACGATAATTTAAGTGTTCGTATTGAACCTGCAAACATGGCTTGGAACTTTAAAGATGATAGTGTTTCAAAATTTAATCTGATCGTTTTTGATCACAATATAAACAGTAATTTATCATTATCCCAGCTAAATAATGTTTTTACTTCATCTAATACCGTGATTATCGTGATTAGTCGTGAGCCCTACTCGATTAAAGTTGCCAAATCTATTATAGAAGAGCGCAATAGAATTATTACTAGAGATGAACTCATTGCAGATAGACGTTTTTTTATTTGTCTTAATGATAATAAACCTTTTAATAAAAAAGAAATGTTAACAGATCAAGATATTACCGAATTTTTGCAATGGACAATCGACATTAAACAAAAGTACTGGCCTTCAGAAAAAAAATTAAAAATGGCAGACAAATCAAAAGAATTAAAAAGCATTGCGAAACTTTTAATCGGTATAGGTGAGGCCTCAAAAAGTGTATTAAATAGACCCACCAAAGATAAAAAAAATCTTCTATCTTTCCTAAGTAATAACACGAAAGAATAGATGATTGTGATCGGTTTGAGATACATCAATCTCAAAAAAAGTAGTTTTTATGAATGATATGAAAGTAATTAAAACATTAATCGGAGAATTATCTATGAAAAAATTAATAAATAAATGTAAACATTTTTTAGTAAGCCAAAATGGTGTTACTGCAATTGAATACGCTATCGTGGTTGCCGGTATTGCAGCTGTTGTACTTGTTGTGTTTGCTTCAGATGGTCCTGTTGCAGAAGTATTAAATGATACATTTAGTAAACTCAAAACTAAAGTTGGCGGAATGTTTAACTAACAAGTATTTTTTTCTTAAAACTAAGGTGGAAACGAATAATTTGTTTCTGCCTTATGTTCGATAAACTCTAAATAAGGCAATAGAATGTTTAAACAATTCTTTAAAAATCAGAGAGGCGGTATCTTATCGATTGAATTTGCTTTAATTCTGCCTATGTTTTTATTACTGATTTTTATGTTTATTGAACTTTGCCGTTTATTATTTGTTTCCTCTGTTTTAGATATTGTCAGTGTAGAAGGTAGCTATTATGTGGCGAAAACCTCAGCAGATGAAACTAATTATAGTCAGCTATTTTATGACAAAGTGTCAAACGAAATACCACTAATAAAAAAGAAATGTTAACAGATCAAGATATTACCGAATTTTTGCAATGGACAATCGACATTAAACAAAAGTACTGGCCTTCAGAAAAAAAATTAAAAATGGCAGACAAATCAAAAGAATTAAAAAGCATTGCGAAACTTTTAATCGGTATAGGTGAGGCCTCAAAAAGTGTATTAAATAGACCCACCAAAGATAAAAAAAATCTTCTATCTTTCCTAAGTAATAACACGAAAGAATAGATGATTGTGATCGGTTTGAGATACATCAATCTCAAAAAAAGTAGTTTTTATGAATGATATGAAAGTAATTAAAACATTAATCGGAGAATTATCTATGAAAAAATTAATAAATAAATGTAAACATTTTTTAGTAAGCCAAAATGGTGTTACTGCAATTGAATACGCTATCGTGGTTGCCGGTATTGCAGCTGTTGTACTTGTTGTGTTTGCTTCAGATGGTCCTGTTGCAGAAGTATTAAATGATACATTTAGTAAACTCAAAACTAAAGTTGGCGGAATGTTTAACTAACAAGTATTTTTTTCTTAAAACTAAGGTGGAAACGAATAATTTGTTTCTGCCTTATGTTCGATAAACTCTAAATAAGGCAATAGAATGTTTAAACAATTCTTTAAAAATCAGAGAGGCGGTATCTTATCGATTGAATTTGCTTTAATTCTGCCTATGTTTTTATTACTGATTTTTATGTTTATTGAACTTTGCCGTTTATTATTTGTTTCCTCTGTTTTAGATATTGTCAGTGTAGAAGGTAGCTATTATGTGGCGAAAACCTCAGCAGATGAAACTAATTATAGTCAGCTATTTTATGACAAAGTGTCAAACGAAATACCACTTTGGCCATTAATTACATCAAGTGAGGGACTTGAGGTAAATATAGTTTATTGTGCATTAATAGATGATGCCACAAGCTATATAAAATCGAAATCAGGTAATTGTTATACGTCACCATTTAGTAATGCTTTAGCCATTTTTTCTGTTAAATATAATTATGCTCCGATGTTTTTAGATCCATTATTTTCGGCATTAAAGACAGTGTTAAAGCGTGATATTGTTGTTTTTAAAGAATATTAAATACAAACTTATAAATATTGTTGAGTAGAAAATGATAAATTTAAGAAAGTTTTCCTTTATAAAAAATGAGAAAGGCGCATTAACTATTGAATTCGCAATGGTATTTATGGGATGTTTGTTAGTCATTTTTTTGGTTTATGATATTTATGTTACGCTTGCCTTACAAGGTAAACTTGACCGCTCGACCTATTCTGCTGCAACCGTTTTTCGTGAACGAAGTATTTTTTATCAAAGTGATTCTCTTTATCCGGAAAACATTAATGAGCAGCAAGTTTTAGAATTAAAATCATTACTTAGTAGCATGATGGATGATGATAATATTTTAGTTAAAGTTGAGGCATTATATATAAAAGGCAGTGAGGAAAATCCAAGTAATATAGAAACAGCAATAAAGAAAACGGTTTCTCTGTGTGCTCCAACAAGCTGTAATGCAAATTATTTTTCAAAATTGCCTGATTTTAGTAACTATACCAATTTAACTGCATATTCAATGTTAAACCGTTGGATCCCTTTATTTCGCGTTTCTTCCTGTATTAAAAACAGTCCGAGTCTTTTTAAAAAAGCATTAAATATCACGGGCATCGCTGACGATCCTGATATTTGTTCATCAAGTATTGTTGTCTCTCGATGCTTAGGTGATTGTAAAACACCTTTTCCTCTTAATTAATGGGTGATAACTCATGAGAAAAATATTATTAAAAACGGTTTCTCAGTTCGCTTTAGTCCTAAGGTCTGAAGCAGGGGCTTTTCTTATTATGTTTGCAGCTTTAGTCCCTCTTTTATTAGGGTTTGGGGCGTTGGCATTTGATAGCGCACAAGTAATTAATGCAAAAGTCCGCCTGTCAGAAGCGGCTGATGAGGCTGCTTTAACCATCGCCGCGATTAATAATAAAAATTTGACAGAAAAAAATAAAGCGCTTAATGAATCGATCGCTAAGAGCTATATTGCTTTTTATGCTCGTCATCAAGGTAAGTTAACAAAGGTAAATATTGATTATGATGCCAATAAAAGCACTTATTATGTAACAAATAATTATGATGTACAGTCATTATTATCAATGCCTTCATTGACAGGTATCGATAAAAAAATGGAAGTTGGTAATGACAGGATTGGATCGGGTTTTGTCATAAAAAATAATGAAATATTATCAGCAGATATCACTTTTGTATTAGATTTTTCCTCCTCAACGACCTGTGATTCTAGTGTCACTCAATGTAATAAATGGTCTAATACGGGAGCAAATAATTCTCGTGTTGAGGTATTAAAAACAGTTGTTAATAGTATATTAAATAAATATAAGAATTATGCACAAATTCAATTTTCAATTGTCCCTTTTGAAACTGGCGTACCATTTAGACCCGCTCAAGCAATTAATCTTAAGAATGTAGATCCTAAAAATGAAGCAGGCGGTGAACAGATTGGCTGTTCAGTACCTTATACATTATTATCCCCTTATAAAAATGTTGATTATGTTTTTTGGGCAAATAAATATTTAAATTTTGAGTTTGAAGATTCAAAAAATTATACCGACAAATATTACAATCGTACTTTTTATAATATGGATGGATATCGTTATCTTTATTATTCAAAAGTTGTCGGTCCGGCAAAAGGGTTAAAAACTGATACGCAATTAGTTAATGCTGGTCTATGTGTTGATAATGGTTATACCAATAACATTTTATATGGCAAATATCGCTATTCCTGTGATAGACCAAGTCAAAGTATTTTTACAACCGAAAATCAGAAAAAAGTCACGAGCCAATATAATACTGTTCTTAATTTAATGAAGTTAATGTATTGGACTAAAAATTCAACACGCAAAGGCGAATTTTCGATTGCGAATGGCGGAACAATTGATTTTGATGCCACACTAACTAATATTTTTAAGCCACAAAATATTATTGAATTTTATCAACCCACAGCACCTAACGTATTATCACAGCGCCCTTTTACGGGAATGTGTCAATCGGCTCAAGCCGGTCCAAATTCTTTATTAAGAGATACTGATGAATTTGAAGTCAGTAGTGAACCTTTATATAAGAGAGCGGCAAATCTTATTAGCTCTTCAAAAAGTCAAACTTATCTCGTTCCATTAACTAAAAGTGTTGCGGATAAAAATGCGTTAGTCTCTGCTATAAATGGAATGAAACCAGGTGGGGGGACAGATGAAATGAGCGGATTATTGCGTGCTGCACCTATTGCGGCAACAGGTAATGGTCAGCAAAAAATTATTATTGTTATTTCAGATGGTGATAATAATTTAGCTAAGAATTTACCTGTTTCCTTATCTAATAATAATAGTGTGACAGAAATCTTTCTTAAAAAAGGGGTTTGTCAGGTAATACGTAATCAATTAGATGAAATTACAACGCGCCAATATAGAACGCTCTATAAACCAAGTGAAATTCACTATATATCACTCAATAAGGATAGAAAGGACGATTACAATATGTGGTTAAACTATTGTGCTAATAATGATCAAGGTTTTGTTCATGATGCGAATAATATTGGTAGCTTAGTCAATCTAATTGATACCATTATAGTAACCGCTGAAACTGGATTTTTTAAAAATAAAGAATAAAAGGAAATAGTATGTTTGATGATGATGATTCGGTTAGTCAAATTCCTCAAGAATGGTCGCAAGCTCGAGATATCGTTTTTGAAGAGTTGGATTTAGATAAAATTGATGAACTAAAAAGTAATCGTAATGAACTTTATCGTGAAGTTTTTAATATATTTCGTGGCACCATTAATGCACGAGGTATTTATCTTACCTCCGATGAGGCAGCAAAGCTTTGTAATATTTTATGTGATGAAATTACAGGTTATGGTCCATTAAGAGATTTAATGGAAGATCCGTCAGTCAGTGATATTTTAGTCAATGGACCGCAAAGTATTTTTGTTGAACGTTCTGGTAAATTAGTAAAAACAAATAAATTTTTTATTAATAATCAGCAATTAACCGAAGTCGCAAGGCGTTTAGTTAATCGCGTAGGCAAAAATATAGATGATGCACATCCTCTTGTTGATGCACGTATGCCTGATGGAAGCCGTCTTAATGTAGTTATCCCTCCTGTTGCTATTGATGGTACATCAATGTCTATTCGTAAATTCGGTAAAGGGAAGATTAGTTTAGGTGAACTGGTTAAGTTTAATAGTATGAGTGAAGCAATGGCTAATTTTTTAGTTATTGCTTCTAAATGCCGAATGAATATTATTGTTTCAGGCGGTACTGGATCGGGTAAAACAACCTTATTAAATGCCTTATCACAATTTGTCGATTCGACTGAACGTATTGTCACAATCGAGGATGCGGCTGAACTAAGGTTACAACAGCCACATGTGGTTCGTTTAGAAACTCGAGGTGGGGGTGAAGATGGGCGTGGTCGTGTAATTATTCGGGATTTACTAGTTAACTCTTTACGGATGCGACCAGATCGTATTATTGTTGGTGAGTGTCGTGGGGAAGAAGCTTTTGAGATGCTACAAGCAATGAATACGGGGCACGATGGCTCTATGTCAACGCTGCATGCCAATACACCAAAAGATGCATTAGCACGTTTAGAAAGTATGGTAATGATGGCTCAATCAGCAATTCCACTATCAGCTATTAGACGCTATATTACTTCGGCGGTAAATATCATTGTTCAGGCAGCAAGACTTCCTGACGGTTCTCGAAAAGTAATGAACATTACAGAGATTATGGGGATGGAAGGTGATCAAATTATTGTTCAGGATATTTTTAGATTTGATGTTGATGAAGAGCGTGATTTTGAGGGTAAATTAAAAGGTAAGTTTATTTGTAATGGACTGCTTAAGCGTTCAAAAATTTATGAAAATGCAAGCTATTATAAAATGACCGATTCATTAACTCAATTATTCAGTGAGCAAATGCAATCATGATACTTCTGCTACTTTATCCTATTATGCTGATAGGAATCGGTTTATTTAATTTAATTCTTTTGCGTAGTAAGCAAAATAGATTAAGTGTTTTCGAAAAAACCGAACGTAAAATAACGACATCATTTGTTAGTCAGATAAGTAATAAAAAAAAGAAAAATGATAATTCAATAAATTTATTTGAGCAAATAGTTGCAAAGCTTATTGAAATTTATGTGCTTTTATTTGCTAGTGTAACGGGCTCAAAACGATTAAAAAATATCGGTATTTGTGTTGTTGGAATGTTTACCGGAATTTATGTAAATAATCGTTATCTTCATTTCCCAATATTGTTAGCAATATTGGCATCTTTTGTTCTTTCAATAACCATTTTATTTGTATTTACGAAAATCGCACTCAAAAAAGATTTCGAGGTCAATTTTCCTGAAGCATTAAATTTAGTCGTTGGTATTATTTCGTCGGGTAACTCTTTATCGCAAGCTATTCAGGAAGCTGGTGTCAAAATTAACGGTAATGTTGGTCGGGTATTTCATGAGATATCTCGTCGTTTAGATATCGGTGAAGATTCTGAGCGTGTTTTAATGGATTCTTACTTACGTCTTCCTTTTAAAGAGTATTACTTTTTTATCCTTGTACTTATTGTTAACTTACAAGGTGGTGGTGAAATAAAAGAAATAATGTACAGGTTATCTAAAATGATAGCAAATAATAAACGTCTTGAAAGAACGCGTGACAGTAAAACGGCGGAACTACGGATGACTGTAAAGATCCTTGCTTGCCTTCCTTTTGCATTTATCGGTTTATTAAAATTCATTGCGCCTGAAAATTTTGCATTTTTATTTGATGATACACTTGGGAACTATGTTTTATATTATGTCGTCGGAAGTGTGCTTTTCGGTATACTTATTATACGCAAAATGTTAAGTAAGATTGTATAGTGAGGATGGTATGCTAGAAATTATTTCTTATTTAATCAGCATCATGTTAATTCTATTTGCTACATTAAGTTTTCTTAAGATGAACCAAACGTTTAGAAAAAAACAAAAAGTAACGATGATTTTAACACCCGATAATAACTTATTAAAGAAATCAAAAAATAAACCCAAAAAAGTAGAAAGTAATTTTGAAAAATTAATATCTAAAGGCAGTTGGTCTACTTATTTTTTTAAACAGTTAGAAAATAATCATTTATGGAAAATATATGCAATAGTTACCCTATTTGTTATTTTTATGATTGTTAATAAACTATTCCATTTTTTAGTTTTAGATACAAATATCATTATTATTATACTTTTAGTGACAGTAATTTTTGTGATTATTGTACCAAGTAGAATCCGTGCGTCTATCATGGCTAAGAAAGTACGTAAACTTTCAAATGAGGTTCCTTTATTAGTGGATATGCTTGCGGTAATGATACAGTCCGGTATGACTGCTGAAAATGCTTTGGTATTTATAAAAGATAAATTTGTCACTATTAATCGTGATATGTCCTCAATACTTGAACGTGGATGTTTAAAAATGGAGATTAACGGTATAAATAGCGCGTTATCTCTTATTTATGAAGAAGTGCCAAGTCGAGAAATGAAAAGCCTTTGTTCAACGCTGCAACAAAGTGTGAATTATGGTAATTCTATTTATTCAACACTGCTTAATTTATCTTCTGAAATCAGAGAGTTGCAAATTCTCGAAACAGAAGAAAAAATTTCAGCCGCTTCGGCTAAAATGACATTACCCATGATGCTATTTATTTTGTTTCCTATTTTAGTCGTAGTGTTAGCGCCAGTTATAATTAGATTAGTGCGGATGTTTTCCGAAAATAATTAATATACTAAGAAGATAAATAATATGAAAAAATTAACTCTTATGGTTTTATGTTCGACGGTAATTTTGTCTGGTTGTCAGAATTCTGCTTTAAAGACACAAAAAGATGAAGCGCAGAAAATATATATTTTAGAAACTACTCGTAATTATGGTGGATTAATTGATATCTATCGTTCAAAGCTACAGCAGCAAGATAATGAGGCAATACGTTTAAAATTAGCCAATCTTTATTATTTGTCTAATAATTATAGTTCATCAATGTTTTACTTGTCTCCATTGCTAACAAAAAGTAATTCCGCTCAAGTTTTCTTACTCTATGCGAAAAATATTATGAATACAGCGCATTATACTGATGGTGCTGAACAGTTTAAGGGTGATAATACCTTCCCGAAAAAACCATTATCTGAAAATAAAAAATTACAAAAAGCCCTGTATTATGTTGAAAAATCATTATCAATTGATAGAAATAATGGTGAAGCTTATAACGTATTAGGTATTCTTCAAGTTCGACTTTCTCAACTTGATAAAGCTGAACTATCTTTTAATCAAGCAAGAGCGCTATTTTATGATGAAATTAAAGTCACTAATAACTTAGCAATGATTGCTATTTTACAAAAGAATTATCGTAAAGCGTATGATTACCTTATACAGATATATAGTAAGGGTAATAGAGAATCAGTACTAATTCACAATTTGTTATTTACGATTGTTAAATTAGGTGATTATAGTTTAGCTAGAAAATTCTGTATTGAGCAAAAACTATCTGATTTTCCTGATATTTTAATTAATGAATTGCAACAAACAGAACCAAATGAAATGGTTAATTATACATTATCACCACCAGATGTGGAAACTGTGAAAGCGCAGTATAAGGATGATCTCATTGAAGGATCGAAAATTCAAAGTAGTTTATCTGCTAGACCATCATCAAGAATTCAGAATTCTGCGCTTAATCAGAAAAAAGCATCATTAAATAATGAAAAATTGTCTAAGAAAGTTAGTTCAAATTTAGCTTCATCAACAAATAATAATACGCGTTCCAATGTTCAATTACCTATAACTGCAACCGGAGCAAAATCAAATATTGCACCATCTAAATCATCTTCGATAGGAGCCACTGGTAAAAATATGGTGATTGATATGCGTGTTGGTAAACATAAAAATTATAGTCGGATGGTTATTGAAACGGAAAGTAAAGGCTCTTATATGGTGAATAAAATAAGTGATCTAAACTATAGAATTTTTGTTAAAAATATTAGTTTAAATGATAAGGTCATTAACCGTTTAATTAATCGTATAAAAAGTGATGATAATAATATTGCTTCAGTTAATATAAGCCAGCCGAGCGGGGATATTGCAGTTATTGATCTAGAACTAAAAAAAGCCGCTAATATGGATACTTTGCTTTTACCACCACAAGATGGTTATAAGCACTGTTTTGTTATGGATTTCAAAACAAATTAATCTGCCAACGCTGATAAGTTAAAAGCCTATTGTTAAAACTATGTCACAAGAATTAGGAAAAAATAGAGCTAATCTCAAAAGGCTTATTTGGTGATAAATAAAGCATCCCAAATAAGCCTAATTAGTAAATTTTACTTTTATTTTTAGTCCAATATATTTTTATTTTATTTATCAGCGTTGCCGTAATTATCTTTCTTGTATATATAAAGGAAAAAACTTATTTTATAAATATCTAACAAAAAGACCGATATGTTAAGACGGATATAATGTTATTTATCGTTGCTTTCGTCGCTTGGTTCTTCATCTTTCAAAGGTACAATCAAGGTGTCTATATGCGTATTATTAATTAATTGACGGGCAGATGACATTAATTTACTCCAAAAATCTTGGTGATGGCCACAAACGACAAGATCTGCATTATATTTTTCAATGGCTTCATTAAGGACTTGACCAAATTCACCATTGCCTGAAAGAATATGAGCAATCGGATAGTCAGCATCATTAGCAAGTTTACTTAAGGCTGTTTGAACATCTTCTGTGATACGATCTTTCATATCGCTAAGATTTATATCAACCAAACCTGTATAAAGATCAGAATAATTAATGCCAACATGGATTAATGAAATATCTGCGTGATAAGGCTTAGCAAGCGAAACTGCTTTCTCAACAAGGATTGCGCTCTCATGAGATAAATCAACTGCAACTAATATGTGTTTATAAGCCATACTATTCTCCTTTCGTTCAATATTTGAAGAAAATTTAAGTTTATATTTCTAACTTTTACACCTAAATAAACATTTGAGCAAGCCAAAAAAGTATTGCTGATAATAAAATTGAAAGTGGTAGTGTTAATACCCATGTTAATATAATATTTTTAATCGTTTTACTTTGAACACCGCCCCCATCGACAATCATGGTTCCGGCAACAGAAGACGATAAAACTTGAGTAGTAGAAACTGGTAAACCAGTATAACTTGCAACGCCAATAGATAAAGCTGTCGTAATTTGCGCTGTGACACCTTGCGCATAGGTCATGCCTTTTTTACCAATTTTTTCACCAATCGTTATGGCGACTCGTCGCCAACCTATCATTGTGCCGATGGCTAGTGAAGATGCGACGGCAATAATTATCCAAATTGGGGCATATTCAACCGTTACAAGCAAATCATTTTTGAGCGAATGTAAATACTCTTTGTCTTCTGATGAGATATTAGGTTGTTTAGCAACATGATTAACTGTATCAGCTAAGCATAATAATATGCGTCTAGATTGTGCGCGTTCATCTAATGTTAACTCATCATAATGGTGAATTTTGCTAAATAAAGCGTCGGCGATATGTAATGTTTTAAAAGAGCGAGCATAATCACAATGATATTGATTTAAATCACCGCTACTTATTTTTTTATCAATACTATGTTGTTTACCAATGATAGTATTTAAATCATCATTATGAGTAATGAAATATTCTTCAATATTATGGATGGCATTACGGGTGTTTGTAATATCATAAGTCGATGCATTCATGTTAACAATAAAACCCGCAGGGGCAATACCGATTAAAACAAGCATTAATAAACCTATGCCTTTTTGCCCATCGTTAGCGCCGTGTGAGAAGCTTACACCTGCGGCAGAAATAATTAACATAGTCCGTATCCAAAAAGGCGGTTTCTTTTTGCCGTATAATTTTTCGCGTTGTTCAGGAGTCATAAAAATACGTTCACGCTTTTTAGATTGTTTTTTACCTTGCCCACGTCTTGTCCAATATTTCCGAAGGCAATAGATCATAACACCAGCAATAATGAGCCCAACAATCGGAGAAATAATTAATGATAATAATATATTTATCATTTTGGGGATATTAAGCGCTTCAATAATTGAAGTATGAGTAATAAATGCATTTGCCAAAGCCACACCAATAATAGCGCCTATCAATGTATGAGAACTTGAAGCAGGGATACCAAAATACCAGGTACCTAAGTTCCAAATAATTGCAGCAAGTAAAATTGAAAAAACCATGGCAAGTCCATGTGTCGAGCTAACATTTAACAATAAATCGGTTGGTAGCAAATGGACAATGGCATAGGCGACACTTAATCCACCTAATAAAACTCCGAGGAAATTAAATATTCCAGCCATCATAACAGCAATTTGTTCTTTTAAGGCTTTTGTATAAATTACTGTAGCAACAGCATTAGCCGTATCATGAAAACCATTGATAGCTTCGTAAAATAATACAAAAAGAAGTGCAAGAACTAATAATATAATCGTTGAAAATTCTAAATTCGCAAATAAATGGAACATATTAAAAATCTTTTGTTGTGAATAACGCTGTCATTATCCTTGAGAACCTAAAAGGATAAAAGTAATTTTTTTGATAATTTTCATTTTGGCTACTTTCGTTTTGCATAATTTGCTGCTAGAAAAGCACATATCATTAATTGAACTTGATGAAATATCATTAGTGGAAGAATCATAATACCCATAATTGACATAGGGAACATGACACTTGCCATGGGTACACCACTTGCAAGGCTTTTTTTCGACCCACAAAATACGATGGTAATTTCATCTTCTTTATTAAATCCGAGCAATTTGGAACCATAAGTTGTAATAAATAAAATGACGGTTAATAAAAGAATTGAAAATAAAATGATAATACCTAATGATAATAAACTGATTTTTGACCATATACCATTAATTACAGCATCGCTAAAGGCGACATAAACGACTAATAAAATCGAACAGCGATCGGTTTTATTAATCACATTTTTATATTTTTCGAGCCATTTTATAATAAGTGGGCGTGATAAATGACCAATAATAAAAGGTAGCATGATTTTTAACATAATTGATTCAATTGTATCAAGTATATTAATAGCATTATTGTTATCTGTATGCATGAAAAAACCAACTAATAAGGGAGTAATAAATACTCCTAATAATGTAGATGCAGATGCACTACAAATGGCTGCCGCTACATTTCCTCTGGCAATAGAGGTAAAAGCAATTGATGATTGAACTGTTGCTGGTAGTAAACAGAGATATAAAAATCCTAAATATAAATCATTGCTTAATAGATAAGGAACAAAGATTTTTAATATCAAACCCAAAATAGGAAAGATAACAAATGTTGTCGTAAAAATAGCAAGATGTAATCGCCAATTTTTGATGCCAATTAATATGGCTGCAAAGGAGAGTTTAGCTCCATGCATAAAAAATAATAATCCAATGGCAAAAGAGGTTAATATTTCAAACATATCTTTAGCTTGGCCTTTGCATGGAAAGAGATTAGCAATGATAACAACGCCAATTAAGGTAATTAAAAATTTATCAAATTTGAGGTATGAAAGTAATTTCATCTTTTTTATTTTCGTAAATTGAAAAGCATAAAACTAAAATTTTAAAACTGAAGTTGTAAAATTAAAGTCATAAAAAAATTATTTCGCATAAAAGAATCGCCACATAAAGTGGCGATTAAGTGGATAGATACTATTCTAAGAAGCTACGTAAAACATCCGATCGACTTGGATGACGTAATTTACGTAATGCTTTAGCTTCAATTTGACGGATACGCTCACGAGTAACATCAAATTGTTTACCTACTTCTTCAAGCGTATGGTCTGTATTCATATCAATACCAAATCTCATACGCAGTACTTTAGCTTCGCGTGGCGTTAAACCCGATAATATATCACGTGTTGCACTACGTAAACTTTCAGAAGTCGCCGCTTCAAGCGGTTGTTCAAGTGCTGTATCTTCAATAAAATCGCCTAAATGTGAATCTTCGTCATCACCAACAGGTGTTTCCATTGAAATTGGCTCTTTAGCAATTTTTAATACTTTACGAATTTTATCTTCTGGCATTTGCATCCGTTCAGATAATTCTTCGGGAGTAGGCTCACGTCCAATTTCTTGTAACATTTGACGAGAAATACGATTAAGCTTATTAATCGTTTCAATCATATGTACAGGAATGCGAATGGTTCTAGCTTGATCGGCAATTGAACGTGTAATGGCTTGTCTAATCCACCAAGTTGCATAAGTAGAAAATTTATAACCGCGACGATATTCAAATTTATCAACCGCTTTCATAAGACCAATGTTACCTTCTTGAATTAGATCTAAGAATTGTAAACCACGGTTAGTATATTTTTTAGCGATTGAAATCACTAATCGAAGATTAGCTTCGACCATTTCTTTTTTAGCTCGACGGGCTTTAGCTTCACCAATTGACATACGTCTATTAATATCTTTGATTTGTTCAATTGATAGATTAGTTTCAGACTCAATAGCTTGTAACTCGTGAATTTCTTCTTCAATCGGTGTCGCGTATTCTGGAAGATTAGCGGCAAATGCGCCTTTAGCCGTTAATGCTTTTTTATACCAATCAAGATTGTTTTCGTTACCGGTAAAATAAGTCATAAACTGCTTTTTGGTCATTTTACACTGTTCAACACAAATCTTCATTACTACGCGTTCATGTGCTCTTACGCGATCCATCATGCTACGCATGTTGTTAACAAGAATATCAAATTGTTTACCAACTAGACGAAATTGTTTAAAAATCTCAGAAAGATTTTCGATTTCTTGTTGCGATTTTTTATGTGCTCTGCCATATTTTTTAATGGTTACAGAAGCTTTATCATGTTGCTCTTTTAGTTCAGAAAATTTAATTCTGGCTACTTCAGGATCGATGGAAACATCATCATCAGCTGACGATTCAGCATCTTCATCGTCAGTATCAGGGATATCAATATCCGCTTCACTTTCTTCATCAATAATATCAACGGGTAATTCTTCGGTTGATTCTTCTGCGTTAGGATCGATAAATCCTGTAATTAAGTCAGACAATCGAACTTCGCCGCTTTCAATGAGATTATATTGTTCTAAAAGATAAGTAATTGCTTCAGGATATTCCGAGACAGAAGTCTGAACTTGATTGATACCTTCTTCGATACGTTTAGCGATATCAATTTCGCCTTCACGAGTTAACAACTCAACCGCCCCCATTTCACGCATATACATGCGAACAGGATCGGTTGTACGTCCTATTTCTGATTCAACATTTGAAAGAACGAGTGCTGTTGCAGCTTCCACTGCCTCTTCATCTGGCATATTTTCAGATAGCAGCATTTCATCAGAATCTGGAGCTTCTTCAAGTACTTGAATCCCCATATCGTTGATCATTTGGATAATATCTTCAATTTGGTCTGAATCAATAATTTCTTCAGGCAAATGGTCATTAACATCAGCATAGGTTAAATACCCTAGCTCCTTACCACGGGTAATAAGGAGTTTTAGCTGTGATTGAGAGTTTTGCTCCATAAAAAAGTATCCACTTTAGTTATTTGGTTATATATCTATATTACAAGATATAAGAATAATTTTGCTTATAAACTGTAATATTTAGGCTTTTTTCGATAAAACAAGTATTAGTGTTGCCAATTCTTTTTTTTCTACGGTGCTTAATCCAGAGATTCTTTCTTTTGCGATCAGTTCATCTTGTCTTTGGGCGAGTATATTATCATATAACTCCTTTAGAGAACGCGAAAAATTTACTGAAATTTCATTATCAGAATAATGATGCTGCCATGTAGCTAAACGATTCAATTGTTTATAAAATGGTTTTTCCCTATTTTCAGCTAATATTTGTGCTGTAGTGATATTGGGATAAGTTTGGCATAATTCAAGAAGTTCAATAAATATTTCTATACCAGCAAGTTTAGCTTGTTTCAAAATATTAATATCTGTAACTTGTTTTACAAGGTTAGGGTATTGTACTAAAAGACCGATCAAAATACGCATTGTTGTTAATTTTAATTGTGAAGGCGGTATGTTAACCAGATCTTTTTCATCCTTAGATTTAACT
This sequence comes from Gilliamella sp. ESL1225, assembly GCF_058502635.1. Lineage (NCBI taxonomy): Bacteria > Pseudomonadati > Pseudomonadota > Gammaproteobacteria > Orbales > Orbaceae > Gilliamella > Gilliamella sp. ESL1225. Next base: position 594,182 of record NZ_CP196358.1, read on the forward strand.
TGATTATTCATCAGTATTTCTAATTGTGAAATATCTAATAATCCAAGATAATTACTCAGCTTTTGCAATAAACCTAATTTGAATGATTTAGCATTAATGTTGCCAATTAATGAAATGGCGTTAGTACTTAAATTAGCTTTACCTTCTACTGTTTTCAGATCCGCTGTTTTTAAAAGCTCATCAAATAAAAACTGTGATAATGTTTGTGCTGTATCTAAATATTCTTCAAAATTTTGTTTGCCTATTTTACGTACTAAACTGTCGGGATCTTCGTCTTGTGGTAAAAAAGCAAAGGTGATTTTCTTACCATCAATGATATTTGGAAGTAACGTATTTAATGCTCGCCATGCGGCTTTGCGCCCCGCATCATCGCCATCATAACAAAAAATGACTGAATCGGTTGCTCGAAATAATAATTTAATATGTTCATCTGTTGTTGCTGTGCCTAAGGCGGCAACCGCGTAATCTATGCCATATTGGGCTAATGAGACAACATCCATATAGCCTTCTACAACCACTAATTTTTCAGGATTGCGATTTACTTCTAACGCTTCATAAAGACCATATAATTGATAACCTTTATGGAAAATAGGTGTATCTGGTGAATTAAGATATTTGGCTGAATCGTTAAAAATTGTCCGTCCACCAAAAGCAATAACATTACCTTGCCGATCTCGAATTGGAAACATAATTCGTCCACGAAAACGATCAAAATTATTGCCTTTATTCGAAGTTACTTCCATTCCGGCACTAATATATAGCTCTTTTTCAGCTTTATTTTTTATTAAATGTTGAGCAGTTAAATTCCACTCATTCGGAGCATAACCAATTTTGTAACGGGTAATAATCTCTTGATTAAGCCCGCGATTTTTCAGATATTCTTTTGCTACATCGGCGATTGATAAGGTTAATTGATGTTGATAGAACTGGGTTATTTTAGCCATGAAGGCGTAAAGATCTCGTCTTAAATTACGTGATTCAATTTGTTTTACGGAATCAATAGAATTTTTTTCAGACTCGATATAAGGAACACGGATCCCTTGTAAATCGGCAAGTTCTTCGATTACTTCAATAAAGGATAAGCGATCATTATTGATTAAAAAATCAATAACATTTCCAGTTTGACCACAGCCAAAACAATAGTAAATTTGTTTTTTTTCGCTGACTGAAAAAGATCCTGTTTTTTCGTTATGAAAAGGGCAACAACCAAAAAAGTAAAGACCTTTCTTTTTTAGTTTAACGCGTTTACCAATGATATCAACGATATTTGTACGTGCAACAATATCTAATATGAAATCGCGAGGAATTCGTCCTTTCATGATAATTTTCAACCATTACTATTGTCAGAAAGCCAACAAGCCGTAATATTTTACGGCTTGCTAGAATATATATACTAACTCTATTTCTTTTATTAGCTAATATCAAATTATTCGATATTTGGTTGAGCATAGTCTGAACACTCAGTTATACCGAATAATCGCTTTTATTAATCAATAATATTGATGCTAAAATTTTAATAAAGCTAATACGAATATCGCTTTCCTTAGTAATTAGTATTTAATAATAAGGAAAGAATTAAATTAGTATAGACGAGTGCGACGTGCGTTTTCTCTTTCTAATTTTTTAGCGTGGCGTTTTACAGCTGCTGCTTTAGCGCGTTTACGAATAGTCGTTGGTTTTTCGTAAAATTCACGATTACGAACTTCAGCTAAAATTCCTGCTTTTTCACAAGAACGTTTAAAACGACGTAATGCTACATCGAAAGGTTCATTTTCACGTACTTTAATTACTGGCATGTGCCTCTCACCTCAAATTTGTTTAATATCACAAGGGAATAAAATTAGTCCAGAATTCTACATCTATTAGACATAGATTGTAAAGTAAAAATTGGTATTCTTATGAAAGAATAAATTAATTTGCTAATCAGTAATACGAGTTAGATAATATCAATGATTCTGTTACAAAAGAAGGAGTTTTCTATGTCGTTTAATTTTACCGGTGAATATCCAAATCGAAGATTACGTCGTAATCGAGCGCATGATTTTAGTCGTCGATTAGTTGCTGAGCATAATCTCACCGTTAATGACTTAATTTACCCTGTTTTTATTGTTGAGGGGAAAAATATTATTGAACCGGTTTCCTCCATGCCAAATGTAAATCGCATGAGCCTTGATGTTTTAATTAAAGAAGCAAAACAAATTGCAAAACTGGGTATTCCTGTTCTTTCTTTATTTCCTGCCATTGATAACAGCAAAAAATCACTCTTGGCGGAAGAAGCATATAATGAAAATGGCTTAGTTCCTAGAGCAGTCCTAGCCCTTAAAGAGGCAGTCCCCGAATTAGGTATTTTAACGGATGTGGCATTAGATCCTTATACAACACATGGTCAAGATGGGATTATTGATGACAATGGTTATGTGTTAAATGATACATCTGTTGACACACTTGTTCGTCAAGCACTTGTACAAGCACAAGCGGGTGTAGATATTATTGCCCCTAGCGATATGATGGATGGGCGCATTGGTGCCATAAGAGCTGCGCTTGAATATAATGGATTTGTCAATACACAAATTATGGCGTATTCCGCTAAATATGCTTCTAGTTTTTATGGACCATTTCGTGATGCTGTAGGATCAGCTAACAATATCAAAAAAGGTAATAAAAAAACCTATCAATTAGATCCTTCTAATAGTCATGAAGCTATGCAAGAAATCTATCAAGATCTAAATGAAGGGGCTGATATGGTTATGGTAAAACCGGGCATGCCGTATTTAGATATTGTAAGGAGAGTTAAAGATACTTTTGCAGTGCCGACTTTTGCTTATCAGGTTTCGGGAGAGTACGCGATGTTAATGGCAGCTATACAAAATGGTTGGTTAGATGAAAAAGCTGCAATTATGGAATCTTTACTCTGTTTTAAACGTGCTGGCGCGGATGGCATTTTAACGTATTTTGCAAAACAAGTAGCTACATGGTTAAATGAAAACTAAAATTATTCTTTTAAGCATCTCAATGACGCTAAAATTGAGTTATTGTTTAAATATCTTTTAAAGAAAAAGAACATAAAGATTTTGTTCTTTTTCTTTTATGTCAATTATTAGTGTTTCGTTTACATTCCTAATTATAATGTTTAATATGTATAAATTTTTCTTGTATCAAGGTATAAATTTTGAATAATTTTGCATCTATTATTGAAACTCAGCAAGGTGATATCAAATTCGCTTATGTTCAAAATGATGAAATTAATTATCTAGAGCTTTTCAATCGTTTCCTAACTAATGAAGAAAATCACCATTTATTAGATCCTAGTGATAAGCCTGAACGATTTACTTATTTAATCAATCATGATCAAAATAAATTTATTTTTAAAATAGATGGTGGCGTAGAAAACCGTCTAGAACGACAGATAATCGCCAAATTAACGGGTGATTTTTATTTTAATTTGATTCATAAGTTAGCTAAGATTTCACTTGATAAATGCGATATTACCTATGAGCTTTATTTGGTTGCTTACGATACTAAAACTAAACGTCATTATATGATTTTTAATTTTATTGAAGGGCGATCTTTAACGGTTGAAGATATGCAAACATATAAGGAACAAATTAAGTATTGTATTGAAACACTTCATAACTATAACTTAGTTTCTAATGATATTCATGGTGGTAATTTTATTTTAACGCCAGATCAAAAAATTAAAGCGATTGATTTAACTAATTCGGGTTTTATTTGGTTAACAAAAGCGAATGATGCAATTGAATTACGTGATAAATTCAATATTAAGATTAAAGTGCCGGTTATGGCAATGATGATAAAAGAATTGACTCATGGTTTTAAACGTTTATCAAGAAAGCTACGTGGTAAAAGGAATTAATCTATTGCGTTATTAAAAGTAAATAACTGTTTTTGTATTTTGAAATATAGAAAATCGATTACTTTTAAAGATTGTTCAATATGAATAAGTTATTTTTTAAGGCTATTTTATAGTCTTAATTTATAATAATCCGCTCTAAGAAGAAATTTCATCTAACGATAAACTGAAACTTGGAGCAAATACTTCTAAAAAATATTCCATTTCAGGGCTTTCACGTTCAGATAAAGTCTTTTTTAAACGTTGTTTTGCTAATTTAAATTCATTATTACCTGCACTTAATTCTTCTATAGTTTTAAGATATGCACATAAAGCATCAGCTTGTTTTACAATGTTTTTTTCGTCTTCACTATAATAATCATCATCGATTAAACCTCGAAAATCTTCTTGAAGATCACAAGGTAACATATCGATTAATTTATTTTGAGCAATTTTTTCGATTTTTTTGTATTCGCTAGTAATTTGAGGATTATAGTATTTGGTTGGGGTAGGTAAATCGCCAGTTAATACTTCAGAAGCATCATGATACATGGCTAATAAGGCAATGTGCTCTGCATTTACATGACCATTAAATCGTTTATTTTTAATAATTGCTAATGCGTGTGCAATAAATGCAACTTGTAAACTATGCTCAGAGACGTTTTCAACCTTCACATTGCGCATAAGCGGCCAGCGATTAATAAGCTTAAGTCTTGATAAATGTGCAAAAAAATGACTGTTTTTCATGATTTTTCAGAAGGTTATATCAGATTTTGTTAGAAAATGACGTAAAGTAATAAAAAACGCTTTCATCATAAAATGAAAGCGTCTTAATCATGTTAAACGTCGATATTTATGCTAAAACAAGCGCTTTAGAAGCTAAAGTAACAGGAACTGTTTGTTCATCAGTGAACGTTACATATTCCCAAGCAGATTCTTTAGCAAGTAAAGCTTGTAATAATTGGTTATTTAATGCGTGACCTGATTTATAGCAAACAACTTCAGCTAGCATATTATGACCGCACATATATAAATCACCAATCGTATCTAACATTTTGTGACGCACAAATTCGTCTTCAAAACGTAAACCATCTTCGTTAAGAACTTTATAGTCATCAACTACGATAGCGCAATCTAAGCTACCACCAAGACATAAGCCTTTTGATTGTAACGCTTCAATATCACGCATAAAGCCAAACGTTCTAGCACGACTGATTTGACGAATAAAAGCATCAGATGAAAAATTCAACTGATAACGTTGTGAACTACTATCAATTGCTGGATGACGGAAATCAATAGTAAAATCAAGTCTTAAGCCATTATAAGGGCGAATTTCAGCCCATTTATCGCCATTATCGACACGAACAGTTTCTTTTACACGCAAAAATTTCTTAAGTGCGTTTTGTTCAATAATCCCAGCATCTAATAATAAATAAATAAATGGACTTGCACTACCATCCATAATCGGAATTTCAGGTGCATTAACTTCAATGATAATGTTATCAATACCTAATCCTGCTAAAGCAGCATTAATATGTTCAACAGTTGATATACGAACGTCATTTTCATTTACTAAACAAGTACATAACATCGTATCACGTACAGATTTAGCATCAACAGGGAAATCAACAGGTGGATTTAAGTCGGTTCGGCGATATATAATACCGGTATTTTCAGGTGCAGGCCGTAAAGTTAAAGTAACTTTTTTGCCAGTATGTAAACCTACACCCGTTGCTTGAATAGCCGTTTTTAATGTTCTTTGTTTCACTTTGCACCTACTGGATTTAATGGTGTGTTTAATCTATTTTTATAACCCACCAACACAATATTCATTTAAGTAATGGTTCTTTTTAGACGCTTATTTATATAAAACGATTGATAAACCATTTAATTTAAAAACTTAGTCTAAAAACTTACTTTAAAGAATCAGTTTAAAAACTTAGTTTGAAACGAACTAATCTATATTTGTTTTTTTTACTTTTATTTTAAATTATATAATTAATTTCATTAGATAACTATATCGTTTTTTTAATTAATTCATATTTAATTTTTTAGTTTATTAATTAGCTTGCTTTCGAATAAAAGCAGGTATATCTAATATTTTAGTTTCATCAAGCGTTGACATAGCCTGATCATTGACTACTTTTGCTATTTTTTCTTCTTGTTGCCCAATATTATTAGGCTGACTAAATAATGTATTTTGTTGAATTGAAGGATTAATTTTAATGTCTGGACGTTTATCCATGCCAATACCTGTTGCAACAACTGTAACACGAATTTCATCAGACATTTCAGGATCGAAAGTGGTACCAACAACAACTGTTGCATTATCTGATGCAAAAGCTCTTACTGTACTACCCACTGTCTCAAATTCTTCAAGACCAAGATCTAAACCTGCTGTTACATTGACTAACACACCACGAGCGCCGGATAAATCAATATCTTCTAATAAGGGGCTTGAAATCGCCATTTCTGCTGCTTCTTCAGCTCGATTATCTCCGCTAGCACGTCCTGAACCCATCATGGCATAACCCATTTCTGACATAACAGTACGTACGTCAGCAAAGTCGACGTTAATATGCCCTGGTTTAGTTATCAATTCAGCAATACCTTGAACAGCACCTTTTAAGACCCCATTTGCAGCAGCAAAAGCATCAAGGAGTTTAACGCCACGACCTAGTACTTTTAACAATTTATCATTTGGGATCGTGATAAGAGAATCGACATGTTTTGCAAGCTCAGCAATGCCTTGCTCTGCAAATACCATACGTTTTTTACCTTCAAAACCAAAAGGTTTTGTAACTACTGCGACAGTCAAAATCCCTAATTCTTTAGCAATTTCAGCAACAACCGGCGCAGCGCCTGTTCCTGTGCCACCGCCCATACCAGCTGCGATAAAGACCATATCAGCACCTTCAATTGCATTGCGAATCACGTCGCGATCTTCCTCGGCGGAGTTTCGACCGACTTCGGGATTTGCGCCAGCTCCTAATCCTTTAGTAACATTTGTACCAATTTGAATAGTTTGTCCTACTTTAATTCTTTTTAAAGCTTGTGCATCCGTGTTTGCTGCAAAAAATTCGACGCCTTCAATATGCTCAGCAATCATGTGTTCAACGGCATTACCGCCGCCGCCACCTACGCCAATTACTTTAATGACCGCTGCTGGTTCATCATCTGCAACCATAGGCTCAAACATAACTTATCTCCAAATTTACATTCTTGTCTCATTGTAACGAGAACAGTTAATAATGTCCATGACGTTATTAAATATATTAATTAAAACTCTTTTTTAAACCATCCTGTTAGATGTTTAACTAATCCTTTTAATGAAGATTTATCTCTATTTTTAGCATCATCATTTAATAAATCTTCTTTACCATGGTGTAATAACCCTACTGCGGTTGAGCAATAGGGTTTTTGTACATAATCAGTCAGACCCGAAATATTTAGCGGTTGACCAATACGGACTTGATTTTGAAAAACTTTTTCAGCGCATTCAACCATGCCCTTAATTTGTGCCCCCCCGCCGGTTAATACGATACCTGCGGCAAGTTGATATTTAATATTTTGTTTTTTTAGTTCTTCTTGCAATGTAAATAATTCTTTTTGAACTAAGGTTAATAGTTCAGAATATCTCGGTTCGATAACATCGGCAAGGGTTTGTCGTTGTAAAGAACGGGAAGGGCGACCACCAACACTTGGTACATCAATAACTTCATCTTTGCCAATTAATGTACCTACAGCGCAACCGTAACGAATTTTGATATTTTCTGCATCGGTTGGTGGTGCACCAAAAGCGTAAGCAATATCGCTTGTAACAACATTACCAGCATAAGGAATAACAACGGAATGACGTAAAGCTCCGCCCGTATAAACAGAGATATCCATTGTACCGCCGCCCATATCAATAACACAAACTCCCAACTCTTTTTCGTCATCAGTTAAAACAGCGCTGCTGGAAGCAAGACCAGAAAATATTAATTTGTCGACTTTCAAACCACATTTTTCAACGGCTTTTACAATATTTTTCGCCATATCATTATGGCAAGTAATCAGGTGTACCTTAGCTTTCATGCGGACACCTGATAAACCAATTGGATTTTTGATTCCTTCTTGTAAATCTATCGAATATTCTTGAGCAATGACATGTAAAATACGGTGTTCATCTAAAATGCGTACAGATTTGGCTGTATGAACGACATTGTCAACATCTTCAGCAGTGACTTCTTCGTCGGAAATAGGGACCATACCAATTTCATTTTGGCAACGAATATGCTTACCTGATAAGCTTAAATAAACAGAGGAAATCTGGCAATCAGCCATTAATTCAGCTTGATCGATGGCACGTTGGATTGATTTTATGACAGACTCCAGATCATTGACGCCACCTTTATCTACTCCTTTTGATGGGCAGTGACCAACACCGATAATATTGATAATTCCATCAGGCAGAACTTCACCAACAAGCGCAAGTACTTTGGATGTGCCAACTTCAAGTCCAACGACTAATTTTTTTTCTGTTGCTTTCATAGTTCTGCCTTAATTTATCTTTCCTGCACTGTTTTTTCTCGTTTTACTGAAATACCATTTTCATATCGTAAATCAGCAACAACCATGATTTCATTTTCGGGCATTCTTGATTGAATTTCAGGAAACAATTTTATAAATTGTTGATATCTTGTTTCTAAATTTTTATTACCCAATATTAATTTAAGATTTTGATTGTTATTACATATTGTTAATATGCATTGTGTTACGACTAACTGCCATGCGTTTCTATCATCAGTCATGGCTTCTTTTATTTCAATGCTTAATTGCTGATTAGACAATTTTTTTGAAATAGCTTCTAATTTATAGAAATTCTTTAATACTTTTTTAGCTTTGCCTTCCGGTCCGTATAATTTTATTAACGTTAAATTATTAATGCGCTCTAAGGGAATACTGAATTGATTCCCTTCTTGATCAAGCAAAAATAAATCGTTCCAATAATATTTTGGTTGATATTCAACAATATTAATAATTAATTTATCTGGCCATTGCTTACGTACACTGACATCTTTGATCCAAGGTAAACGTAGTATTTCTTGTTGAATATCATCAACATTTTGTCCTATATAGGTATTTGGTAATCCTAATCCTAAAATAGCTTTACGAACATCTTCTTCATAGGTAAAACGGTGGTCACCCGTTATAATTAATTGTGATAATACAACTTGTTCTGGGTTATCCATCCAATTTTTTACACTTTTTATAATCCAAAGGCTTGTGCCTATAATGATAAGAAAGAATAAGAATCCTATCATTTGCTCAGTATTATAAAAAATAAATAATCGTCTTGATTTTTTTACGACACGCCTCTGAGCAGCTTGACGAACTTTTTTCATCGAAGATTATCGCTTAAATGCTAGCCAGATTTAAAATACGGCTAACTAGTTTTTCAAAAGGGATCCCTTTTTGTTTTGCAGCCATAGGAACTAAGCTATGATCTGTCATTCCCGGAGCCGTGTTTACTTCTAATAAATAAGGGTTTTCTTGCGCATCAAACATAATATCAACCCGTCCCCACCCCCGGCAGCCGACAGCTTTATAAGCGTTTAATGCTAATGTACGAATTGAATTTTCTTTTTCGTCAGATAACCCACTTGGGCAAAAATACTGAGTCTTATCTGATAAATATTTAGCGTCGTAATCGTAAAATTCGGTAGCAGGTTTTATATAAATAGGCGGTAAAACTTCATCACCTAAGATTGCAACAGTAAATTCTTTACCAGCCAAAAACGATTCTACCATAACAATATTATCGTATTGAAATCCTAATTCTAATGCTGCTGTTAATTGTTCAGCCTTATCTACCCTGCTCATGCCGACACTAGAGCCTTCATGACTTGGTTTAACAAATAAGGGTAATCCTAATTTTTGAATAATTTCATCAACATTATAGGCCTCTTTTTTATCGACAATAACATAGTCAGCAACGGGTAAACCTAATGATTTCCAAACTAATTTAGTTTTTAATTTATCCATTGTTAATGCAGAAGCTAAAACGTCGCTACCTGTATAAGGAATATTTTGATAAGTTAAAATAGCTTGCGCAATGCCGTCTTCACCACCACGACCATGTAAAATGATAAATGCTTTAGTGAACCCGTGTTCTTTTAATTGCATAATGGATTCATATTTAGTATCAATCAAATGGGCATCAATACCTTCTTTGATTAATCCTTGATAGACTGCTTTTCCTGATTTTAAAGATACTTCGCGCTCAGCAGAAGTCCCGCCGTATAATACAGCAACTTTATCCTTCATTATTTATCCTCTTTTAAAAAAAGTTGCGTCGTTGCTAACTGATGAGCAATGCGACTGACACTACCAGCGCCTTGTGTTAATAATAAATCGTTACCTTGTAAGATTTTTGCCATAATTTCAGGTAACATTTCAATATCTGAAATATAAATGGGATCAACTTTGCCACGATTTCTGATGGATCGGCAGAGGGAGCGACTATCGGCGCCAATAATAGGTTGCTCACCTGCTGGGTAGACGTCTAACATAATCAAAACATCAACCTGAGATAGGACTTGGGCAAAGTCATCAAATAAATCACGTGTTCTTGTATAGCGATGTGGTTGGAATAACATCACTAATCGCCTATCAGCCCATCCATTTCGTGCTGCTTGGATGGTTGCATATACTTCACTTGGGTGATGACCATAATCATCAACCATCATTACGTCACCACTTTTTGGATGAGGAAAATAACCTAGTAAATCAAATCGGCGACCCGTACCTTCAAATTTTGCTAGAGCATTAATAATTGAATCATCATCAATACCATCTTCAGTAGCGGCAATAATAGCGGCTGCAGAATTTAGTGCATTATGTTTACCTGGTGCATTTAATGTGATAGCCAAATCTTTATGATTTGGACGGCAAATCGTAAAATAACTGGTTCCTTTTTCTTGACGATAATTTTTAATCACAACGTCAGCATCTTCACTAAAGCCATAAGTCATTATTTTACGACCGATGATAGATAATAATTCTCTGTTAATGGGATCGTCATAACACATAATGGCAAGACCATAAAAAGGTAGATTATTTAAAAAACTAATAAAAGTCTGTTTTAGATTTTCAATATTACCTTGATAAGTATCCATATGATCAGCTTCAATATTAGTAATGATAGCAACCATTGGTTGTAGATGTAAAAACGAAGCGTCACTTTCATCGGCTTCGGCAATAAAATAACGGCTTAAACCTAATCTGGCATGGGTGCCGGCTTGTTTAACTAATCCACCGTTGACAAAAGTTGGATCTAGTTTGGCTTCGGCATAGATTGCCGTTACCATTGCAGTTGTTGTGGTTTTGCCGTGTGTTCCAGCGATAGCTATTCCATAACGAAAACGCATAAGTTCAGCAAGCATTTCGGCACGTTTAATCACAGGTATACGTAAATCGCGAGCAGTTTGAACTTCAATATTATCTTGAGAGATGGCAGACGAAATAACGACAACACTCGCATTAGCGACATTTTGGGCAGCATGACCAATAATGATTTTTACCCCCATAGCGAGCAATTGTTCTGTAACGGCATTTGCGGCAATATCAGATCCACTAATATCATAGCCTTCATTAGCGAGAACTTCGGCAATGCCTCCCATTCCAGCACCACCAATTCCAACAAAATGAATATGTTTAACGCGTTTCATTTCGGGGATCATGGCTCTTAATTCTGCTAACTGCTTGGTGTTCACTCACTACTCCTACTAAATTTATTTTAGGTAAATCGTGTTTTAAATAAGCCTTTTTTAATCAATTAATCGGTTATATGACGATAAGTAAATTAATAAAATTATGGCATATTGGTAATAAAAAAAACAATTATTTTATCAATACAGATAATGCATCGGCGACTTTTTCAGTCGCATTACTAATAGCTAAGCTTTTGGCTTTGATTGCCATTTCTAAAATTTGCTCTCTATCTAATTGCGTTAATATTGTATATAAAGAATCAACATTAAAATCAGGTTGTTCGATGATCTTCGCTGCACCAATATCATTAAGGGCTTTTGCATTCCAATATTGTTGCTTGTCTTTATGCATAAATGGAATAAAAATAGCTGCAATACCCACTGATTCTATTTCGCTGACTGTTAATGCGCCGCTTCGGCATATTACAATATCTGCCCAATTATAAGCTTCTTTGACATCAGTAATAAATTCTGTGACTTTATCTTGAGACATATCAAGATCTGCATATGCTTGTATAACATCATCTAACATGCCTTTGCCAGTTTGATGCCAAACAATATAATTGTTACCAAGTTTTTTTATTACTTGTGGGGTAACAGTATTAATCACTTTTGCTCCTTGACTACCACCCATCACTAAAATTCGAATTGCACCATTACGTTCTTTTAACCTTTCTTGCGGAGGTGTTAGCGTTAATAAATCGGCGCGTAATGGATTCCCGACAACTTCTGCTTTTGCAAAAGCAGTTGGAAAAGCTTGTAATACTTTATTTGCAATTTTAGCTAATGCTTTATTCGTTAACCCAGCAATGCCATTTTGTTCATGCAAAACGATAGGGATCCCCAATGTTTTGGCTGCAATGCCACCAGGTCCTGAAACATAACCCCCCATACCAAGAACGACATCAGGTTGATATTTTTTTAAAATTTTGCGTGCTTGCATAACGGCTTTTAGAATTTTAAAAGGCGCTTTACATAATGCAATAATACCTTTACCACGTAGTCCAGAAATTTCAATAAAATTGATGGCAATACCATTTTCGGGCACAAGATGTGCTTCCATACGATCGGCTGTACCAAGCCATTCTACCCGCCAACCTTGCTGCATTAAATACTGTGCAACAGCAAGAGCAGGAAATACATGCCCACCTGTGCCACCTGCCATTACTAATAATTTTTTTGTCATTTTATTACTCTAATCCTTGCTTGTGCCTGTTGTCGACGATATTCAAAATCTATTCTGAGCAAAATAGCCGCAGCAATACTCATTACAATTAGGCTAGATCCCCCATAACTAATAAAAGGTAATGTTAATCCTTTTGTGGGTAACATGGCAGATGTTACACCAATATTGACGAAGGTTTGAAATCCAAACCAAATACCAATTTCACATGCTAAATATCCCGAAAATTGATTACCAATGCTTAAGGCTCTATAACCTATTGCTAATGCTTTAAAAGTAAGAAAAAAGAGGAGGATTAATAGGCAAATAACGCCAATATAACCAAGCTCTTCTGAAATGACTGAAAAAATAAAATCTGTATGCGCTTCGGGTAAATATCCCAGTTTTCGTACCGAATTACCCAATCCTTGTCCCCAAAAACCACCATTACCGATAGCCATTAAAGACGTGGTTAACTGGTAACCCGAACCAGTTGGGTCTTTCCAGGGATCGAGAAAGGTTAATAACCTTGTTAGCCGATAAGATTCAAATAAGATTAAACTAACTACAGCGGTAACACCAGCTAATAATATAGCGATAAATTGCCATAATTTTGCCCCGGCAATAAACAAAATGCCTAAAGTCACAATAAATAAAACAATGACAGTGCCTAAATCTGGTTGTAATAAAAGTAGCAAAGATAAAACGGCCATAATAAACATGGGTTTACAAAATCCCCAAAATCGATTTTGTACCTCGTCAGATTTACGAACTAAATAGCTTGCTAAAAAACAAAATAAAGCAAGTTTTGCAAGTTCGGATGGTTGAAAATTAAATACTCCTAATGGGATCCAGCGGGACGCGCCATTAATTGATGAACCTATAGCTAATACCGTTACAAGCATAATGAGTGTAACAATTAATAATAACGTGGAACATTTCTGCCATAAATTTACAGGTACGTAAAAAGTAATTATCATCAAAAAGAGGGCTAACCCGAGTTGAATAACTTCGCGTTCTGTATAAAAAAAAGGCTGTTTTTCGTTTAATGGCATAGATGCCGATGTCACCATAATGATACCAATTATCATAAGACCAAGAATTGTCCATAACAACTCGTTATCAAAAGTTTGATTTGGATTAATGTGTTTATTGATCCAAAAAATTCTCATCTTAGCTGCCTTGTGTATATTTTTTGGCTAATGCGGTAAAAACTTCACCACGTTCATTGTAGTTTTTAAATTGATCGAGACTTGCACATGCCGGCGAAAGTAATACAACATCATGTGGGGATACTTTCGATGCAATGATTTGTAGTGCTTGTTCTAATGTATCAGTAATGGTTGCTAATTCGGGTGCGATATTTGCAACCATTTGCTTATCGCGGCCATAACAAAAAAGGGCAATTGAGCGATGCTTTAGATAAGGAATTAAAGGTGAAAAATCGGCTGCTTTTCCATCCCCACCAAGGAGTAAAAATAAAGTGCCTTGGCAAGATACACTTTTTAAGGCAGCTTCAGTGCTACCTACATTGGTTGCTTTAGAATCGTTTATCCAATGTACTTGATTATGATTTAACACTAATTCAAAACGGTGTGGTAAACCTTTAAATTGACTTATTATCATTAAACTTTGGTGGCGAGGAATATTTAGTTTGTCACTGATAGCTAAAGCGGCTAATGCATTAAGATAATTATGCAAACCAATAAGTTGTATTTTTGCTGTTGCTAAAATAGGTTGGTCATTAGCAATTAAATATTGGCGATCTGCACTTAAATGATAATCGCCTTTATCTAGTCCAAATGAAATAAGTGTATTTTGATTATTTTTAGGGAAAGTCAGCGGATCATCGATATTCATAACAGCACATTGAGCATTCTCATAAATGCGGTGTTTAGCTTGCACATATTGCATTAATCCTTGTGGATATCGGCTCATATGATCTTCTGTAATATTTAAGATAGTTGCAACGGTTGCTTGTAAGCTATAGGTTGTTTCTAATTGAAAGCTGGAAAGTTCAAGCACATAAATATCACACTCTTCATTAAGTAAGGTTAAGGCAGGCTTGCCAATATTACCACCAACACCGACCTTTATTCCTGCTGATTTGATGATTTCACCAACGAGAGTTGTAACCGTTGTTTTGCCATTGGCGCCTGTTATAGCAACTATTTTTTTATTAGCCTGTTGATTAACTTCAAGACAAAATAATTCAATATCGCCTATAATTTTAATGCCTTTTTTGGCAGCTTGTTGTAATTCAGGTGTGGCTAATGCAATGCCGGGGCTTGCAATAATTAAATCAGCCGTGAATATCCAATCTAAATTTAAATCGCCTAAATGACAAGGTACACGCTTATCAAGCTTATCTAATCCTTGTGGTGTCATACGGGTATCAATGACTTTTGGGATCACATTTTGCGCTAAAAAATAATCGACACAAGATAGACCTGTTATACCAAGACCAATAATAACAATGTTTTTGTGTTGATAACTTATCATGCTTTTATTCCTTAAAAATAATCAGTTTTTATGTCGTTATTTTTTGGTATCTATTAAGTTAATTACGCTAACGACTTGCGTTAACTACTTTCGCTAACTATTTACTTATGAATATTTAGCTACTAACGTAATTTTAGTGTTAATAAACCAATTAATACTAACATTAGCGAAATAATCCAAAATCGGACAATCACACGTGGCTCAGGCCAGCCTTTTAATTCATAATGATGATGAATAGGGGCCATTTTAAAGATTCGTTTACCGCGTATTTTGTACGATCCGACTTGCAATATCACGGATAATGTTTCGATCACAAAAATACCGCCCATGATCAAAAGTAAGAACTCTTGTCTTAAAAGCACGGCAATAATGCCAAGCACGCCACCTAATGCTAACGATCCAACATCGCCCATAAATACCATAGCTGGGTAAGTATTAAACCATAAAAAGCCAAGTCCAGCGCCAATGATAGCAGTACATACGATCATTAACTCACCACTAAATTTAATATAGGGAATATGCAAATAGGCTGCAAAATTCACATTACCTGTTGCCCACGAGACAAGCGCAAAACCGGCTGCGACAAAAATAGTTGGCATGATAGCTAAACCATCTAAGCCGTCGGTAAGATTAACGGCATTACCTGCACCGACAACAACGACGTAGGTTAATAATATAAACAATAAACCCAGTTGTGGCATAACATCTTTAAAGAAGGGAACAACAAGTTCTGTGACTAGTGTACCGTTACCATAGATATAAAGTCCAAATGCGACAATTAAAGCAATGACTGATTGCCAAAAATATTTCCATCTAGCAATTAAACCATCCGTATTTTTACGGATAACTTTTAGATAATCATCGGCAAAACCGATAATGCCATAGCCAATTAAGACAAATAACGTAACCCAAACATAGGGATTATTTAAATCTGACCATAAAAATATAGACAAACTAATTGAGGCGAGAATTAATACACCGCCCATCGTTGGTGTGCCTTTTTTAGCATAGTGGGATTCGGGTCCATCATTACGAACGACTTGCCCAATTTGTAATTTTTGCAAAAAGTCGATAACCTTTTGCCCAAAAACTAACGAAATAGTCAGTGACGTTAGTAATGCACAAATAGCTCTCACCGTTAAATAAGAAAATACATTAAAAAAAGTAAAATATTTAACTAAATATTCGGCTAACCATAACAACATAATTTTATTCCTAATTTGTTTCAGCTTGTTTATTTTGCAGTTCGCTAATAATGTCTTCCATTTTACTACTTCGCGATCCTTTTATTAATACAGTTGTGTATTTGTGTTGATTTAATAATGAACAAATATACTTAACGGCATCTTGCTTACTATTAAAATGGTGCCCTACACCACTATATGAGCTAATTAAATGACTCAAATTGCCCACACTGACGACATGATCAATGTTTAAAGTTTTGGCTAATTTGCCAATACGCTCATGATATTGCGCTGCTTGCTCACCTAATTCCGCCATATCCCCAACAACAAATATTTTATAACTTGTTTGATTTGCTAATGTATGAAGTGCAGCACTCATTGAGCCAACATTAGCGTTATATGTATCATCCCATATTAATTGATTTTGATTAAGCTTGATTGGAAATAATCGACCTTTTACGGGGGTTAATTTTGCAATTGCCATTTGAATATTTTGCAAGTTGGCACCAACAGACAGGGCCAAGGCTGCAGCCGCTAATACATTACTAATATTATGTTCTCCAAGCAAAGGCAGTTTAATTTGACAATTACCTAAAGGAGTATGCAGTAAAAATTCGCTATATGTGCCTTGTTTAATTTCGCTAGCAAAAAAATCCGCCTGTTTATTATGTAATGAAAACGTAATTATTTTTTTATTCGTCAATTGATTAAACCAATTTTCTCGATAACTATCTAAATTAATAATAGCCG
This sequence comes from Gilliamella sp. ESL1225, assembly GCF_058502635.1. Taxonomy (NCBI): domain Bacteria; kingdom Pseudomonadati; phylum Pseudomonadota; class Gammaproteobacteria; order Orbales; family Orbaceae; genus Gilliamella; species Gilliamella sp. ESL1225. Next base: position 611,384 of record NZ_CP196358.1, read on the forward strand.
TACCATTTTGGGGTAATCCTTGGAAGATTTCGCTTTTTGCTTTTGCAACATTTTCTAACGAACCAAATCCTTCAATATGCGCTTCAGCAATATTATTAATTAATACACTTTGCGGCTTAACAAGCTCAGTTGTATAAGCAATTTCACCTGTATGATTTGCACCAAGTTCAATAACGGCAAATTTATCTTCTTTTGTTAGACGTAATAAGGTTAAAGGAACACCAATGTCGTTATTAAAATTACCTTGTGTATACAATGTTTGACCGCATTCTTGTAAGATAGCAGCACTCATTTCTTTAACGGATGTTTTACCCGATGAACCTGTTAATGCGATGATTGTCGTTTCTACTTGTTGCCTAACATAAGCGGCAAGTTGCCCTAATGCTAAGCGAGTATTTTTAACGACAATTTGTGGAATGTTAGCATCAGTTTGATGTTCAACCATCAAAGCACTTGCACCGTCTTTAATCGCTTGCTTTGTAAATTGATGACCGTCAAAGTGAGTACCGACTAAGGCAATAAATAACGATTTTTCAATAATATGACGTGAATCAATACCAATTTGTTCAATGATAAGATTTTTATCAGTGAGATGATAAGATTGTCCCTGCACAATAGTGCAAATTTGTTGAATATTTAGTGGGATCATAATGAATTTTCTATACCTAATATTTTTTTAACGGTTTCTTGATCAGAATAATGATGCTTTGTTGTACCGATAATTTGATAGTCTTCGTGACCTTTTCCTGCAATAAGAATAACATCATTTTTAGTGGTGTTAGCTAAAGTCTGTTTAATTGCTTGCTCACGGTTTGGGATAATTTCCCGGCTCGTTTGAGCGGATAATCCTTGTTCGATATCTTGGATAATATCGAGATCATTCTCAGTACGTGGATTATCATTGGTGAGTATTATATTATCGGCGTATTGCAGAGCAACTTTAGCCATTAAAGGGCGTTTACCTTTATCTCTATCCCCACCGCAACCAAAAATAACTGATAACTTACCATGACAATGAATTCGGCAAGCTTGCAACGCTTTTTCAAGTGCATCGGGGGTATGGGCATAATCAATAATAACACTTGCACTATTTGCATTATGATAGATTTCCATCCTGCCACAAATGGGTTTTAACTGTGCGGCTATTTGAATTAAATGCGAAAAATCAACATTTAGTGATAACATGGTTGCTAAGGCTAATAATAGGTTACTGACATTAAATTCACCTAATAATTGACTGTTGATGATGCCATTACCCCATGAAGAGTCAACATATACTGTTGCACCTTTGTCATGAAAATCGACTTTAGATGCCCCAACATACTTTTTATTAAGCCCCTTTAATGCCAATAATGCTTGAGGTTGGCTTGAAACAGCAATGGCATCGTTTAATTTGCCGAGCCATAATTTACCATGTTCATCATCATAATTTAGAATAGCTGTTCCAGAATCAACCACTTTTTTAGCAGCCAAGTCAGGATTAAATAATGACCATTTAGCTTGCGCATAGTTTTCCATCGTTTTATGATAATCAAGATGATCTCGACTAAGATTTGAAAAAACGGTTGATTTAAATGAAACGCCTTTAACACGATCCATATCAAGTCCATGCGACGAAATTTCCATTGCCACCGCATTAACATCATTAATAATAAATTCGCTTAAAAGTTTAGGAATATCAACAGCTGAAGGCGTTGTATTAATCGAGGCTTTTAAATCAGGGTAAATTCCGTTACCTATTGTCCCCATTACGGCACTTTTTTGACCCATTAAATTAATCCATTGGGCGATAAGTTGACTAATTGTTGTTTTACCATTCGTACCCGTTACACCAACGAGAGCTAATTTTTTAGATGGGGATTGATAAAAATCATTAGCAATCTTTGAAAGGCGAGACGACAATTGATAAATATGAATAAGTGGGATATGTTGCGATTGATGGTAAATAACATCAATATTTAGATGTTGTGTTTTGTCATTTGTCTCTGCCAAAATGACTTTAGCACCTTTATCAATGGCTTGGGTAATGAAATGATGACCATCGGTATTATGCCCTTTTATTGCAATAAAAATATCGCCTTCATTAACCCATTGGCTATTTAGTTTAAGCTCATTTAGCTGTATAGATAGATCAAATCTAGCGTCTAGTTTTACTTGCATCTGGTTTATTTCAAGGATGGCAAGTAATGATTTAAAAGTATGGCTTATCATCTAATATCACTTATTAATAAATAATCATTTGACCATCAACATGACGATCGGGTTGTACGTTCATTGTTCTTAAAACACCGCCCATAATACGACTAAACACAGGTGCTGATACCGAACCACCATAGTATTGTCCTGCTTTAGGATTATCAATAATAACAACGAGTGAAAATTTAGGATTACTGGCTGGTGCAATCCCAGCAGTATAAGCTAAATATTCATTAATATAAGTCCCTTTATTACCTAATTTTTTCGCGGTGCCGGTTTTTACAGCAACACTATAACCGGGCACTGAAGCTTTAGTTCCGCCTCCCGAAATAGCGACAGCTTCCATCATATTGACGACTGTTTTTGCAATTTTCTCATCCACAACGCGATCACCTGTTACTGTTTTAGTTGTTTTGATGATCGAAACTGGTCGGTAAATACCATAACTACCTATTGTGGCATAAGCTCTTGCTAATTGCAGCGGTGTGACACTTAATCCATAACCAAACGCAAATGTTGCACGTTCTATATCTGCCCAGCGGCGTGTTCTTTCGGCGGCAATTGAGCCGGCACGTTCGCCGCCTAAACCTAATCCTGTGGTTTCTCCTAGTCCAAAACGACTATAAAATTCAACTAATTCAGCAGATTGCATTTGTAACGCCAATTTACTAACGCCAACATTACTGGATTTTTCTAAAATGCCGGCAAGATTTAAACTCTTTTGATAGGAAACATCTTTAATTTCATACCGATTAACATAAAAAGGGCGGGTATCAATAATGGTATTTAGATTAGCGATATTTTTTTCAAGCGCTGCCATAACAATTAAAGGTTTAACGGTAGAGCCGGGCTCAAACGCATCAGTTATAGCGCGATTACGTAATAAATTATAATCTAAATTAGAGCGATTATTAGGATTATATGAAGGACTTGATGCCATCGCCAAAATTTCCCCCGTATGGACATCAAGCACAACGGCTGTACCACTATCGGCTTTATTAAATTTTACAGCAGAAGTCAGCTCCTTATACACTAAAGATTGTAACCGCTCGTCAATACTGAGCGTTAAATCATCGGCAGTTTCGCTTTCTGTACGTTCTAATTCTTCTATTACTCGCCCTGATCTATCACGCCTTACAATGCGTTGACCCGATTCACCAGTTAACCAATTATTAAATCGTTTTTCAATCCCCTCAGCACCTTTTTCGACCCCATTAGGATCGATTTCGGTTATACCAATTAGTTGGGCGACATTCTCACCTGCAGGATAAAACCGTTTTGAAGTACGATTTAATGAAATGCCAGGTAATTGTAATTTAGTAAGATATTCTGAAAAAGTTGGTGACATTTGTTTTGCAAGGTAAACAAAACGCATTGAGGGATTACTTAATTTTTGTTCTAAGGTCTCTATTGGCAAATTAATTGTTTTTGCTAACAACTGCCATCGAACATCATCGGGATCGATTCCCCCTTTTTGTAAGACAATTTTAGGATCTGCCCAAACATCATACATGGGTACACTGACCGCTAAGGCACGATTATGACGATCCGTTATCATTGCCCGGGGTACATCCATATCTTGATAACGAATTGAACGTTTATTCCCTTCAGCAATCAGTTTATCGGGCTCAATGATTTGTAAAATAGCCATTTTGCCAAGTAAACACAAAATAGCGATTAAAATAAAAGCATAAATAATGTAAAAACGATTTGGATTAAAAAAAATTTTTTTATTATTTGATTTATTTCTTTTGGATTGTATCGTCGTTTTCATCATGTTGTGCTTTTTTTTAAAAATTGTGAGTGCATTACTGACTTTTTATCACAATAACGGTTTCATTTTGAGGGTTAACAAATGTCATCCCCAATTGATTTTTTGCTTTTTGTTCGATGCGTTTAGGGTCGGCAAGCACGTTTTCTTCAATAATTAAATTACGCCATTCACTTGCTAATACATCTTGCTCAAGGAGTAATTGTTCACGTTCATATAACTGCTTACGGATTTGTTGAGTCGTTAACAATATGCTAATCGCCGTTAAAATAATTAATGACAATAATAATAATGCTATTTTTTGGGATCCAAATAGATCTGCAATAATAAAATCTAATAAATTTTTATTCGATTTTTTTTGATAATCATCTCCTCGAGAATACTGCGCTTGTTTAAAGGGATCATTAAATTTGTTTTCTGGTTTAGTCATTTTATTCGTTCTGCTACACGTAAAATAGCACTTCGTGAACGCGGGTTGGCATTGATTTCATCATCACTGGGCTTTATTTTTCCTAATGACTTTAGCTCTGCTGCGCCATATTGTTTGATTTGTGCTTCTGTTAACGGTAATCCTGCTGGTAAGTCAGGTCCTTTTGTGTGTTTTTGAATAAATTGTTTCACAATTCTATCTTCTAACGAATGAAAACTAATTACTGCTAATTTACCCTGGTCGGTTAAAGTTGTTAAAGACGCGTTTAACGCTTGACTAACTTCATCAAGTTCACTATTTATATAAATGCGTATTGCTTGAAAACTGCGCGTGGCGGGATGTTTATGTTTATCCTTTTTCGGTGTCGCTTTTTCAATCAGATTGGCTAGTTCTAATGTGCGGGTAATTGGAGTTATTTTATTTTGTTCAACAATTGCTTTTGCAATTCGTTTAGCAAATTTCTCTTCGCCAAAGGTTTTTAATACCCATGCAATATCATCTTGATCTGCCTGTTGTAACCATTCACTTGCCGTTATACCTTTATGTGTATTCATGCGCATATCTAAAGGTCCATCACGCATAAACGAAAACCCACGTTCAGGATCATCTAATTGTGGCGATGATACGCCTAAATCAAGCAAAATACCGTCAATTTTTCCTAATAAATCATGCGTTTTCATATAATCTTCTAGATGAGAAAATTCACCATGAATAAACGTAAAACGAGGATCATCAATCAATTGAGCCGTTTGCATGGCTCTTTCATCGCGATCAATCGCAATCAATCGACCGGTTTCATCTAATTGACTAAGAATAAGGCGCGAATGCCCACCTCGTCCAAAGGTGCCATCAACATAAATTCCCCCTTTTTGTATATTTAGCGCCGTTACGGCTTCGTTTAATAATACGGTTTTATGTTGAAAGTCCATCGCCTTTTTACTCTGTATATTGTCAATTAATGATAAATTGTTAAATAATTAAATAGTGAAACGGTATTATTGAGTTAGGCAATAAATAAAAACAAAAAAGCAAAAACTCAAACCATAATGAGTAACTTATACAGCAAACTAAGTCATTATTACCTGACTTTGGAAGCAATAAAAATAATTACTCTTTTCCGTAATCTAGATTAATCAAGATTGTATCATTAAAGCTTATGATACCAAAGGATAGAGGACATTATTTTTTATTGAAATTTAATCACTTATATCATGCATTTTTCACAAGTTAACGCCAAGTTGTACCATAAATACCATAAAAAGAATAGGGATTTAGAAAATTAATTTTTGATAAATAAGATTTATTATTTAACTAACTTATTGATCATTGATTTTTTTAGGTTAGTGTTATTGGCGAGGCTAATGAAGCATAGCGTGATTGACAAGATAAAGTAGATAAAATTTATCCTATAAAAAAATTGAATTAATGTAAAAATTTACTATTTAACAAGAATTACTCAGCAATTTTATTGGATGAGGTTTTTTCATCAATACGTTTAGAGTACACTTTGAGTTCATCAAGAAGATATTTGCAGAGTAATGGATAAGGAAAAAAATTTTTTAACGGTAAAGTGGTGGAGCTGGCGGGAGTTGAACCCGCGTCCGAAATCTCTACATCCTTGGTACTACATGCGTAGTTTGTCTTTAAAATTCATTTATCCGCTGCGAACAAACACGCTACTGATAAACTAGCTTGATTTTTTTTAATGCTTCCGCCTCAAGCAAGGCTTCCACACGATCTCGTTTGGGTTTGACTCCTCTTGATCCCCGTCCTACGAGCGGAGGCTAGGGAGAGAAGGCTTTGAGCAGGTTATTAAGCTGCTAGAGCGTAGTTTTCGTCGTTTGCGACTATTGTTTGCGGTTTGTTTACGAGGCCTACCGCACCTCGGCATGCACCTTGGGTTTCGCAGATCCCGTCGAATCCAGAATCAGCCCCATAAGGTCTATAAGACTTGGCATTATAATTGATTTAGTGGTTTATTACAATTATACCTTATATAAGGCTAAAAAATATCTATCTATGAATATAAAAAAGAGCAAAAAGCCGAATAATTTAATAATTAATTAAGATTAAATCCAATTATTTTGGAATTATTATGAACTTTTTTATAAAGATATTGTCTATTATGTTGACTACGTTTTTTCATTTTTTGCTTCCACTTAAATTTTATTTGAGTGGATTTTTTTTGAATGATTCATTTATTAGAGATAAATAAAATTTAATTATTTTTTAATTGAACTTTATTTAAATAAAATAGTCTTAATTGCTAATGACGTTTTTTATTTTTTTGTAACCATTTAACTTTTCAGTTAAATGGTTTTTTTGTTTTTAAATTCATCATCATTAAAAACAATTATTTTTAAAAAAATTAATAATCATAATTACAAATTATCGTTATTGTTAAGTTTTCACCATCTTAATGTTTAATCAGTATATAATTGATTTTTTAAATATAGGAGATACTTAACATGGCACTTTCTATAAATTCGAAAATAATGCTTAGTAATCAGGTTTCTATTGAGCAACTCGGTTTTGGTACTTATCAATTAACGGATCTTGAGCAATTATCGATTGCTGTTAATGCAGCATTAAAAGATGGGTATCGATCATTTGATACAGCTGAGCTTTATAAAAATGAAAAACAATTAGGGCAAGTATTAAAAAATGCTGATGTTAAGCGTCAAGATTTATTTATCACAACGAAAATTGATAATAATAATCAAGGATATGAAAAAACATTATCGGCTTTCGAGCAATCATTAAATGATCTTCAATTGGATTATGTCGATCTTTTTTTAGTTCATTGGCCGTTAAGTAATACCTTTTTTGATACTTGGAAGGCTTTTGAAAAAATTTATGAAGATAAACGTGCCCGCGCTATTGGGGTGTGTAATTTTCAAATTTCGCATTTGGAATTATTAGCAACGCGAGCGAATATTAAACCGATGATTAATCAAATTGAATTGCATCCTTATTTAACGCAGGAAGTATTAATCAAGTATTTGCATCAAGAAAATATTGTAGTTGAAGCATGGTCACCACTAGCGCGCAATAAAGTGTTAAACGATCCTTTATTAATTGCAATCGGTGAAAAATATAATAAATCTTCAGCACAAGTGACGCTCAGATGGCATTTACAAAATGCACATATCGTTATACCAAAATCGAGTTCACCAGAGCGTATTGAACAAAATGCCAATATTTATGATTTTAATTTAACTGATGATGAAATTAAACAAATCAATGGCTTAAATAAAAATTTACGTATTGGACCAAATCCTGATGCTGTTTATAAAAATAATGGCTTTTTATAAAAAATATCCTGGCCGGCTTAGGGGATAGGTACATTTAATAAAACCATTACAATAGGTAATGTGATTAAACTCAAAATCGTACTGACAAAAGTTGCACTTGAGACTAATTGTGGATAAGTATCAAATTGCACCGATAATAGTGTTGTGTTAGCTGCACTTGGCATTGCGGCTAATACAATTAAGATTTTCTTATAATCAGGAGCGATAGGCATAAAGTAAACTAATCCAAAGGCAACGATAGGTGATAAAACCATTCTAGTTATGAGTGCAAACGATAATTTTGGATAATCTAATTGCTTAATTTGTAATTTTGCTAGTTGCATTCCTAAAATTATCATAATGACAGCAATAGACGAGTCACCGACCATGGTGATTGATTGTAATATCGATTCAGTAAGAGGGATATGTAATAATTGGAATAAATTACCCAAAAAAGCACCATAAGCAACAGGCATTTTAAGAACCTTTTTGAATACTAATTTATTATCCTTACTGTTATGATAGCTACTGCCTTTAACGGCATAATATACGCCAACTGTGCTCATTACAAATTGTTGTAATACCATCATAATGACACCAAGATTAAATCCAACCGTTCCAAAAAATACTATTAATACAGGTGTACCATAGTTACCATTATTCATAAAGCATGAACTTAGGATTAATGCACAGCGTTCTTTTGTGGAGTATTTATTAATATATGACCAAATAGAAGCAATGATGATTAATAAAAAACATAAGCCAAAAAGATAAATAATATAATAAATATAATCTATCGTTAATTGATGGCTATAAAATGTTTTAAACGATAAAAAAGGCGATAAAACATAGAGTGACATTTTTGATAGATTAGCGACATCAAATTGTAGACATCGTTGGGCAATAAAGCCGACCACAAAAACACAAAAAATGGGAAATAAAATTAGAAAGAAATGTATCATTCGTCTCTTCTTATATAAATAAAAAATTAGTTTATTGAATCTATCACGGTAATTAATGAATTCCGTAATAAAAGGCATTGATTATCATCTAAAGCTTGATTATTTTTATTGGTTAAAATAAAAAAGTCTTCGACATGTTCGCCAATCGTTACAATTTTGGCACTATGTAGCGATAAATCTAAGTTGGCAAAAACTTCGCCAATCGAGGCAAGTAACCCAGGTCTATCTAAGGCAATCAGTTCCATATAAGTTTGTTTATCGCTTAAATTAGACAAAAATTTAACTTCTGTCGGTACCGAAAATGAACGTAACCTTTGTTTAAGGGGTTTAGGTGGTAAGGGCTGATAAGTCAATTGTGAAAGTGCCTTTTCAATTCCCATTTGAATCCCTGTATAACGATCAGGTTGCACAATATGACCATTTGGCTCTAAAACAATAAAAGTATCAAGTGCAAAATTAGATTTATTAGTAATAATCTGTGCATCATGTATTGTTAAATTACGTTTACTTAATTCAAGGCAAACGGCTGCAAATAAATAACGTTTATCAGGGGCATAAATAAAGATTTCAGTGCCACCATGAAAAGGATTGGGATTTATGAGCACGAGTGTTTTATTTAGATCATGATTCAATAAATGGTGAACATGCCAAATAATTTGCGTTGGAGTATAGCGTAAAAAATAATCTAATCTACACTCTTTCCACAATACTTTAATTTTATTTTCAGGGATACCTTCTGCTAATAAGCAAGTTAAAGCTTCATGCTTGTGTTGTTTTGCAATATTACGCATTTCAGGTAATTGTTTTGTTTCTAAATCTAAAACGTGCTCAGCTGTAAAAAACAATTGGCGCATAAGGCTTTGTTTCCAGCTGTTCCAGAGTGTTTCGTTGGTTGCACAAACATCTGCAATTGTTAAACATAATAAATATTGTAAATAACGTTTTTTTTTGACTTGTTCGACAAATTCATTAATGACATTAGGATCTTGTAAATCGCGACTTTGTGCAGTTACTGATAGGAGTAAATGATAACGAACTAGCCACATAATTAATTTCGTATCTCTTTCGTCGATATTATGTAATTCGCAAAATTGTTTTACTCGCTCAGCGCCTAAAACTGAGTGATCGCCTCCTCGTCCTTTAGCAATATCATGAAATAAACCAGCAATAATTAATAATTCGGGTTTACTTAATTTGGCATAAACTGTTGAGCTATTGGGATGTTTTTGTTTACCTTCTTCCGTTTTTAAATTGTCGAGTTCTAATAATAATCGAATCGTGTGCTCATCCACCGTATAGGCATGAAATAAATCAAATTGCATCATACCTACAATGTTTTTCCATCCCGGTATATAAATAGTTAATATGCCATATTGATGCATGGGTAAAATGGCTTTTTTAATCGCATCGGGATGTTTAATGATTTGCATAAAAATTTCGCGTGCTTTTGGATCATCGCTTAATAATGAGCTTAATTTACTCCTCGCTAAGCGTAATTGACGTAAAGTATTTGAATGAAGACCGGCTATTTCTTTATGCGTTAAAATCGTATAAAAAAGCTTTAAGATTGTAATAGGATGTTTAATAAAAATATCATTATTTTTAACATTAATTAAATTACCGATTATTTGAAAATTATCATCAATGTCATAAGGTTTATGATGAGGGGATAAGGATAAAATCGATTCATGAAACAACTGTAATATCATTTGATTTAATTCAGTAATATTATGAGCAACTCGATAATAGTCTCGCATCATCTTTTCAACGGGTTCATTTCCTTCTCCCTGATATCCTAATAACTGTGCAATACTTAGCTGTCTGTCAAAAAGTAAACGATTATCATAACGATTAATTATGCTATGTAAAGCGAAACGGATACGCCATAAAAACTGTCGATATTGTTTTAATTTATTGATTTCTTCAATAGTTAAATAATTTAATTGTAATACTTCATGTTTGACGTCTTGTCCAAAATGCCTGAGCGCTATCCATTGAATAAGTTGCAAATCACGAAGACCGCCTGGGCTATTTTTTAAATCCGGTTCAAGATTGTAACTTGTGCTATGATATTGTTTATGTCTTTCGTTTTGTTCGTTCACTTTTGCTTGATAAAAATTCGCAGAGCTCCATACTTTATCGCTAAAAATTTTTTTGCGTAGTTTATCATGTAATGGAATATTGCCTGTTACTAAACGAGATTCGATTAGATTTGTCATGATGGTAATATCATTTTTTGCTTCTTGAAGACAACTATTTAATGATCTAACACTATGACCAATATCTAAATGAAGATCCCAAAGTAAATGAAAAAAGGAGCTGACTTTTTGTTGTAAATAAACGGGTAAAGGTTTATCGCTCAATACTAAAATATCAATATCAGATAAAGGATGAAGTTCGTAACGCCCATAACCACCTACAGCTACTAATGCAATACGATTATGTGACTGTAAAGACGTTACGTGATCTGGAATATCAAAAAAAATCCATAACCTTGTCAGTAATTCATCAATAAAACGACTGCGTAAATGAATTAAAGTATCGATGTCAGTATTTTGTTTGAACTGAGTCAGTGACCAATCTTGAAAATCTGTTAATGATTGTTTTAATTCATTAACATTAAGTTGTTTATCCGTTAATGATAAAGGTGAAAGGGGATAAAACAATTGATATTCATGCATAAGATTTATTTTCATTTAATCGAACATAATAGCTTTATCGTTACGTGATTTTAATTGACTGTCAAGAGAGAGATGATGATATTAATTTGGCGATCTAATCACCTAATCTCAAAAAATTGGTTTTAAAAATATAGGACATAAGTAAATAGAAGAGAATTAACAAATTAACAGTTGCACTGTTAGTCTTTATCGTAAAATTTGAATTATTAAGCAATATACGCGATCTCTTTTAATACGAGGATATTGCTTAATTAATCTAATTAAATAACCATTTGATTTTTATAATTCAAACGAGCTTAAATCATCTTCATTAATTTCAGAATCAATTTGCCCAACAAGATAAGAGCTCATTTCAGCTTCTTGTGGTGCGACTTGCACATTATCTGATACAAGCCAATTATTAATCCATGGAATAGGATTTGATTTAACTTGAAAAGGTAACGCTAAGCCTACAGCTTGCATGCGAATGTTAGTAATATACTCAATATATTGGCATAAAATATCTTTATTTAGACCAATCATTGATCCTCCTTCAAATAAATATTCTGCCCATTCTTTTTCTTGGTTTGCCGCTTGTAAAAAAAGGTCATAACATTCTTGTTCGCACTCGCTAGCGATTTCTGCCATTTCGGCATCATCTTCGCCACTACGCAATACATTAATCATAAATTGCGTACCAGTTAAATGAAGGGCTTCGTCACGCGCAATTAATTTTATAATTTTGGCGTTGCCTTCCATTAATTCACGTTCAGCAAAAGCAAAGGAGCAGGCAAAACTGACATAAAAACGAATGGCTTCAAGGGCATTTACACTCATTAAACAAAGGTATAGTTTCTTTTTTAACTCGCGTAAATTAATAGTTATCGTTTTCCCATCAATTGTATGTTCACCTTCACCAAGTAAATTATAATAACTCGCATAGCTGATGAGATCATCATAAAAACCAGCAATATCGCCTGCACGTTTTTGGATCTCTTTATTGGTGACGATATCATCAAAGACAATAGAGGGGTCATTAACAATATTACGAATAATATGTGTGTATGAACGTGAGTGTATAGTTTCTGAGAATGACCAAGTTTCAACCCAGGTTTCTAATTCAGGGATTGAAATTAACGGTAATAATGCAACGTTTGGGCTCCGTCCTTGAATTGAATCTAATAAAGTCTGATATTTTAAGTTACTGATAAAAATATGTTTTTCATGTTCTGGTAATCCTGCATAGTCGATTCTATCTTGTGAGATATCAACTTCTTCGGGGCGCCAAAAGAATGATAATTGTTTCTCGATTAATTTTTCAAACATTTCATATTTTTGCTGATCATAACGAGCAACATTGACTGATTGTCCCAAAAACATGGGTTCTTTTAGCTGATCATTATGCACTTGCGAAAAGGTACTATAATTCATCGTCATAAGAGGGTCCTAATTCTTTTTATCAATTAATAATTACTAATAATCAAAAGCTTAAATCTTACAAGCTCCACCTTCACAGCCGTCATCACTTGAAGTTAATGTAATATCACCTTGAATATCCTCAGCACCATCACGCGTATTATGATAATACAGGGTTTTAATGCCATATTTATAAGCCGTTAATAAATCAGCTAATAACTGTTTCATAGGTACTTTATCATTCGGAAATTTAGTTGGATCATAATTTGTATTAGCCGAAATAGACTGATCAATAAACTTTTGCATAATGCCAACTAATTGTAAATAACCGGTATTATTTGGAATTTGCCATAACAGTTCATAATTATTTTTTAACTCATCGTAATCCGGTACAACTTGCCGCAAAATGCCATCTTTAGAGGCTTTAACACTTACATAACCACGAGGCGGCTCAATACCATTAGTGGCATTTGAAATCTGTGATGATGTCTCTGAAGGCATCAAGGCCGATAAAGTTGAGTTACGTAAGCCATATTTTTTAATTGATTCACGGAGTGCTTGCCAATCATAATGTAACGGTTCAGCGGTTAAAGTATCTAATTCTTTTTTATACGTATCGATGGGTAAAATACCTTGGGAATAGGTTGTTTCATTAAATAAAGGGCAAGCACCTTTTTCTTTAGCTAAATTATTCGATGCTTTAAGTAAATAATATTGGATCGCTTCGAATGTATGATGTGTTAGATCGTTTGCGCTACCATCTGAATATTTTACGCCGTGTTTTGCTAAATAATAGGCAAAGTTAATGGCGCCAATACCTAAAGTGCGGCGATTTTTGGACGAAGTTTTGGCAGCAGGGACAGGATAATCTTGATAGTCCAATAAAGAGTCTAATGCTCTAACAGCTAAGTCAGCTAACTCATCTAAATCATCTAATGAATCGATTTCACCAAGATTAAATGCCGATAAAGTACAAAGTGCAATTTCGCCATTTTCATCGTTAATATTATTTAATGGTTTAGTCGGTAAGGCGATTTCCATACATAAATTTGATTGACGAATAGGAGCAAGATGCGCATTAAAAGGACTGTGCGTGTTACAGTGATCGACATTTTGTATATAGATTCTTCCTGTTGATGCTCTTTCTTGCATTAATAGCGAAAATAATTCGACTGCTTTGACTTCACGTTTACGAATTTTTGGATTTTGTTCATATTGCTGATAAAGCGATTCGAATTTAGCTTGATCTTCAAAAAAGGCATCATAAAGGCCTGGAACATCAGAAGGGCTAAATAAAGTAATGTTTTCATTTTTAATTAAGCGTTGATACATTAATTTATTAATTTGTACGCCATAATCTAAATGGCGAACACGGTTTTCTTCAACGCCACGATTATTACGAAGTACCAATAAACTTTCAACTTCAAGATGCCAAATTGGATAAAAGACTGTTGCAGCGCCACCACGCACGCCACCTTGCGAGCAAGATTTAACGGCAGTTTGAAAATATTTATAAAAAGGAATACAGCCGGTATGAAAAGCTTCTCCTCCACGTATTGAACTGCCTAAAGCACGGATCCGTCCTGCATTAACGCCAATACCAGCACGTTGTGAAACATATTTTACAATTGCACTGGCCGTTGCATTAATCGAATCTAAACTATCATCGGATTCAATTAGAACACATGAACTAAATTGGCGAGTTGGCGTGCGCACCCCTGCCATGATTGGCGTTGGTAGTGAAATTTTAAATGTTGAAATCGCATCATAAAATCGTTTAACGTAATCTAATCTAATCTCTTTAGGATAGTTAGCAAACAAACATGCGGCGACTAAAATATATAAAAATTGAGCGCTTTCATAAATATGCCCTGTTACCCTGTCTTGGACTAAATATTTACCTTCTAATTGTTTAACGGCTGCATACGAAAAAGACATATCTCGCCAATGGTCAATGAATGAATCCATTTGTTCAAATTCTTGTTGGCTATAATCTTCTAATAAATGCTTATCATAACGATTTTCGGCAACTAATTTTTTTACATGTTCATAAAGAGGTGGGGGCGTGAACTTACTATAGGCTTTTTTTCGTAAATGAAAAATTGCTAAACGAGCGGCTAAATATTGATAATCAGGCGCATCTTGAGAAATAAGATCGGCTGCGGCTCGAATAATGGTTTCATGGATATCCGAAGTTCGAATTCCTTCATAAAATTGAATGTGAGAACGTAACTCCACTTGTGAAACAGAAACGTTTTTTAATCCTTCAGCAGCCCAGGTTATGACGCGATGGATCTTATCAAGATCAATTGTTTCTTTGTGACCATCTCGTTTCGTTACTAGCATTGATTTATTCATTTTTTGCTCTTTACACAGTTCAATAATACTTAGACGAACATCATAATGGAAATTTAGCTAAACATACAATATATAGTGCCTATCAATCATTTTAATACAACATATAGTGTATTTATTAAACCAATTATTAATAAAATTTAATAAAAATCAATTATTTTATAGGTCATTTTCTCTATAAGATAAGGCATTTTATAAAAAATCAAACATCAATAATAAATAGAAAAACCGAACAAATTATTATTAAATAAATAGGGCAAAATGAGGGATCGTAAATAAAGAAATTAAAGGGGAATAAAAGTTAAGATCTTATCATTGATAAGATCTTAATCATTCTTGGGGATCGTTAATAGCGATACAAACGCCATTCTTTTTATCAGTTTCAGACACGCAGTGGTATTGCGCATCATAGGTATGTAAATCGCAGTATTTATTATATACAGGATCCCATACCCAGATACGTTTAAATGCATTGCCTTGATTTGATGCGGCTGCCCATGAATTTGGATAGCTTGTTTGATTTGCATCGCCCCATTCACCCAGTAAAGTACCAATTTCACGTGTAAAGGTAGCCTTACCGGAACCTAATTGTTGACCATAAGGGGCATTACTTAATTCAGGTGCGGTAATCATACGATATTTACCGGGTAATGCTTGACATTGCGCTTCAATATCGGCTGCTTTTGCACTACTAGCTTTACCGGCAAGTTGTTTTTGATCAAAGCCAGAATACCACTTTGTCAAAGTAAATTTATAATAAATGTTATGGTTATTTTCTTTATTGATGCCTAAAACTGTAACGGGATAACCTGTTGGGGAACCAATGACTGCATTCCAAGCGATTTGGGTATCTTTTGCACTTGCCGTATCAAAGGCAATGGTAAGAGCAGTATTTTTAACTGTTAATGATGCTAAATTCCCATTTTGTTGTAGGCTCCAATCATATTGCGTGAGCATATCAGTATGACCAGGAATTAGATCAAATTTGGCACCATAAAATCCCGTTGTAGGAAAGTTTAATTTTGTCGAATGTAATAGCGTTAAAAATCCATTATTTTTATCCCATTGTTTAGCGGCTGACGATACCGCTGCTGTGGGTTTCAATTCTGGTTTTGCATAGCAAAGCCCCGCACTTTCAAGTACCTGGTATAATTTAGTGGGTACAGTAGGTAAATCTTTATTCGGATAAACGGTTGTACGCGGAAAACCGCTAATAGATGACAAAATTAAATTACCTGCCAGTTTTGCTTTATAGGGTCCCCATTTTTTTTGTTTCGCTAATGAACAAAAGGTATCTGTTGCTTTTGGTACGAATTCAACCAGTTGCTTGGTAGCATTGGTATAATACCAAGTTAATTTTAAATCACTTTGTAGTGATAATGATTCTTGTTCATCACCTTCTTGGTCGACATATTCATTACCAACAGGTTGCTTTATGGCAGGAATGCTAAAGCGATCTGAAAATGGGAAAGCAATCATTTCAAGTGGCATATTTTCAACTTCTTCATCACCATAATAAGCCTTATCATCTAATTTCAAGCCAAAAAACGGGATATCATCCATTTTAGATTCTATTAAAGCAGATAATTTAGGACCTGAACCCTGGATAACTCCTTGCGTTTTAGCCTCTAGATAGGCAAGGGAAGTTTTAGGAATAAAAAAAATAATAAAGGTAAGAAAACACCTTTTTTTAAGAGATAATATATTGAACATTTTTAATTCCTTTAGGTCCTTTATTTTTCTATTAACATCTCTGTAGTTAAAATAGAGTAAATCTTATAAAAGTTATTATAATTATTAATTTGGCTCAATTTAAGGATTTTATGAAACTTACTAAAATCGTTTATAACTATTAAATTAATCGTTTTTACCGATCAGATTTTGTGGAATATTTTAAGTGTTAATGATATAGATTAATTATAACAATGTAAATCTTAATCACCATAATAAGCCTTATCATCTAATTTCAAGCCAAAAAACGGGATATCATCCATTTTAGATTCTATTAAAGCAGATAATTTAGGACCTGAACCCTGGATAACTCCTTGCGTTTTAGCCTCTAGATAGGCAAGGGAAGTTTTAGGAATAAAAAAAATAATAAAGGTAAGAAAACACCTTTTTTTAAGAGATAATATATTGAACATTTTTAATTCCTTTAGGTCCTTTATTTTTCTATTAACATCTCTGTAGTTAAAATAGAGTAAATCTTATAAAAGTTATTATAATTATTAATTTGGCTCAATTTAAGGATTTTATGAAACTTACTAAAATCGTTTATAACTATTAAATTAATCGTTTTTACCGATCAGATTTTGTGGAATATTTTAAGTGTTAATGATATAGATTAATTATAACAATGTAAATCTTAGTAAGATATTAAGTATTTAAATTTATTGATTAACGATGGGATTATTAGAAAGCAAATGCAAAAAATGCAAATCAAAATAATAATATTTTGAAAAATAGCATTATTTTTTGATAGAAGGGTAACGTTGTTTATTACTTATTTTATTTTGATCATCTAACCAAGCCAGTTTCTCACGATAAATCTTTTCAGCGCCGCGTGAAGTTGGCTGATAGTACTGAGAATGAGCTAATTCTTGTGGAAAATAATTTTCTCCGGCGGCAAAAGCGTTGGGTTCATCATGTGCATAGCGATATTCAGCACCATAACCTAACTCCGCCATTAATTTAGTCGGAGCATTACGTAAATGTTCTGGTACGTCATAGTCAGGCTTATCATGCGCATCTCGCATGGCTTGTTTAAAGGCTAAGTAAACGGCATTGCTTTTGGGGGCACAAGCTAAATAAACAATCGCTTGTGCGATCGCTCTTTCACCTTCAGCCGGTCCAACTCGCGTAAAACAATCCCATGCGGCAAGGGCAACTTGCATAGCCCGAGGATCGGCATTACCCACATCTTCGGACGCAATAGCAAGTAAACGACGAGCAACATAGAGGGGATCGCCACCAGCCGAAATAATGCGAGCATACCAATAAAGTGCCGCATCTGGTGCTGAGCCTCGAATGGATTTATGCACAGCTGAAATTAAATCATAAAATCTATCGCCTTGATTATCAAACCTCGCACTACGTTCGCCAATGACTTCTTTTAATAATTCGGGAGTTAAAATTCTTGAATCGGAACTCATATCGACTAATAATTCGAGCGTATTTAATGCACGTCTTGCATCACCATTAACAAATTCGGCAATTTGTTTTTTTGTTTCATCAAGCAAAGTAATAGATTTATGACCGTAGCCACGTTCATTATCATGCATTGCTTGTTCTAAAATAGCTTCAATGTCTTGTTGATTAAGCGATTTTAAAAGATAGACACGTGCGCGAGATAATAGCGCTGAGTTTAGCTCAAAAGAGGGATTTTCGGTTGTTGCGCCGATAAATGTCACTGTACCGTCTTCAACAAAGGGTAAAAAAGCATCTTGTTGGCTTTTATTAAAACGATGCACTTCATCGACGAATAAAATAGTCCTTTTCCCCGCTTGCTGGTTGATTTTGGCACGCGTAATCGCATCACGAATATCTTTAATGCCAGAAGTTACTGCTGATAAGCGTTCAACGCTTGCGTTAGCATAATAGGCAATAATTTCAGCTAACGTCGTTTTACCGGTGCCTGGTGGCCCCCATAAGATCATTGAATGCAAATGACCCGCTTCAATGGCTTTTGCTAATGGCTTATCTTCACCTAATAATTGTGTTTGTCCAATATATTCTTTAAGCGTCCTTGGTCTCATGCGTGCAGCCAACGGTTTAAACTCTTGACTAGAAAATTCAAAAGACATATTAGACATAAAGACACCTTATTGCAAAGAGAGTGAATATTATAACGATTTCAAAGAGCCTTATAAATAGCCTTATATAGTAACGATTTATGATTTTTACTTATCAGGTTGCAAAATGGAAAGTAAATTTAGCTTTTGTTGCTTGTCATGAGGCTCAGTTTTGCTTTTATATTGATATTAAGTATACAATGGCCTTTATCAATTATCATTAGGATTAATCATGAAAAAAGGCATTTTAATTGTATTATTAATGAGTTTTTCAGTACTGGCGAGCGATAAAGATATTTTAAAACAACGATTAGATAAAATCGATGGGTTCACCGCAAATTTCACGCAAAAAGTGACAACTGTTGATAATCAACTTGTTCAACAAGGTAATGGAGAATTATCAGTCTCGCGTCCTTATTATTTTAACTGGACTTTACTTGAGCCAGATGAAACGTCGATTATTTCGAACGGTCAAAATATTTGGGTTTATACGCCGGCTGTCGAACAAGTGACAGTTATGGACCTCAAACAAGCCGTTGATAATCGTTTATTATTATTAATGACAGATAGTCATAATATAGTTTGGAATTATTATGATGTATCTCGTAACCAAAATGCATTTAATTTACAACCTAACGATGGCAGTAATCAGTCTTTTATTATTTCAGTATTACCCACAGGCATGATTGCAGATTTCACGATTATTGAAGAAGATGGACAAAAAAGTTCTTATGAACTTTCTCACCAAAAATTAGGTAAAATTGATGCCTCTAAATTTACCTTTATTCCACCCAAGGGTGTTACGATAGACGATCAACGTTAATCATATTTATTCTTAATATTTATTGCTAGCACTCTTATTTTTACCACTCATCTTTTAAAGAGCCGAATCAAATCGGCTTTTTATTCTGTATTTTTTTATTCCCATCGATTTAGATGAACTAAACCACAATTAACATTCTGAATCTCACGATTATTTAAAATATTTTTGATACCCTAAATATTATTTTGAGATAGATCACAATTATATAATAAAGCTTTTAAAGCTAATTTTTTAGCTATGCATACTCTGTTAGGTCATTAACTCTTATAAAGGATAAATTATGACTGAGCAGTTTTTTAAAAAATCTACTTATTGGTTTGCCTCAGGATACAGTTTTTTGTATTACGCAGCAGGAAGCTTTGTTTTTTCATTTTATGCCATTTGGTTAAGCGACGAAATGAAGTTAACCGCCAAACAAACAGGTATTATCTACTCTTCTAATTATTTTATTGCTTTAGCAATTATGATCGTTTATGGAATATATCAAGATAAATTGGTCTTGAAGAAAAATCTTGTTTGGTTTCAAAGCATTATTATTACTTTGGGAGCACCGTTTTTAATTTATGTTTATGAACCTTTACTAAAAGAAAATTTTTATTTTGGCGTGGTATTAGGAAGTTTATTTTTAGGATTAGGATGGGTTGCCGGTATGGGGCTGATTGATTCTTATTGTGAAAAGATCAGCCGTGCATTTAATTTTGAATTTGGACAATGTCGAACTTGGGGATGTATCGCTTACGCTATAGGCACATTTATTGCTGGCATATTGATGAGTATTAACCCTCATCTGAACTTTTGGGCTGCCTCTATTGTAGGTGTTTGTTTTATGTTACTCAATCTCACCTTTAAACCCGATGTTAATCAATCTCATCAACTTGTATTTAAACAAAAAGACAAACTTAATTTTCGTGAAATTGCCTCTGTCTTTACCATGTATAAATTTTGGATATTCGTTATTTATGTTCTTGGGACATACAGTCTTTATAATATTTATGATCAGCAGTTATTTCCTGTCTTTTTTACGCAGCAATTTGAGAATATAAAAGAAGGTTACCGTATCTATGGTATTTTAAATTCCGTTCAAGTTTTTTTAGAAGCTGGCGTTATGTTCTTTGTACCTTTTGTTGTTAACCGTATTGGTGCAAAAAATGCTTTGATTTTTGCTGCTTTTATCTCAGCGACACGTATTTTACTTACCGCCCATGTCGATAACATTGTGATTATTTCAATTATTAAACTCATGCACTGTTTCGAAATTGCCACTATTTTAGTATCGGTATTTAAATATATTGACATTAATTTTAATGCAAGATTGTCGGCAACGGTTTTCTTAATTGGTTATCAAGTTGCAGGTTCGGTCGGCGTTATTATGTTTTCGGCCTATGTAGGTGATGTTTATGACAAATCAGGTGCCACAACGACATTTAATAATTTAGGTTTGGTTGTGTTTGCCTTTATGATTTTTGCAATTTTCTTTTTAAGTAATAACAAAAAATCACAATTAAATTCATCATTAAAAGATGAAAATTTTACCATTGCACAAGAAGAGATGAATAAAAAATAAATTGTTAGCTTTGTAATTTTATTTTCTTTTATTTTGAAACATTAACGCAAATATTGTCGATATGACATATTTGATAAACATATTAAGGATTAACTATGACTATGTTAAGCGCAATAACTGAATTTCATGGCGAACAAACTCGCACGATTTCACCAGAAAACTTAACCGGCGAGAAAGGGCAATCTTGTATGAAAGCAAGTGCACTCGGTCCTTGTCGTAAAGGTCAGGGCTTTATTCGTATTCCTGCAGGTGAATCTGTTACTATTGCCGAAATTAACGGTCCTGCCGAAATAAGACATATGTGGTTCACTTTACCTGATTGTACTCATAAGGGAAGCTTTGTATTACGCGATGTTGTTATTCGTATTTATTGGGATGATGAGAAAACACCATCAGTTGAAAGTCCAATAGGTGATTTCTTTTGTAATGGTTTTGGTGCAAGATGTGATATTAATTCATTGCCAATTATTGTTAATCCAACCGGCGGTTTTAACAGTTATTTTAGAATGCCATTTAATAAAAAAGCGCGCATCGAGATCACAAATGAGCATGAGGCAGATTTAGAACATTTCTTTTTTACCATTAACTATGCATTAATGCCAAAACCTTTTGAAGGTCCACTTTATTTTCATGCGCAATGGCGTCGTCAACGTTTAACAGAATATGCAAACGATTATGTTCTTATCGATAATGTAAGCGGATACGGTTATTATGTTGGTACCTATTTAGCATTAACAGCCCTTGAGCGTTACTGGTGGGGAGAAGGTGAGTTTAAATTTTATCTTGATGATGATAGTGATTACCCAACTCAGCACTCAACAGGATCAGAAGATTATTTTGGTGGGGCATGGGCATTTCATAATCGTGATAGCCAAGGACGACCATCAGCTAAATGTTTTCAAACATTATTTATGGGGTATCCGTATCAAACAAATCGTGACCATACTCGTGATTTTTTCCAAACCGGTGATGCAAATCCAGTACATGGTTTTGGTGATGATGCTTTACCAATGCATGGTCTTTATCGTTGGCATTTGCCAGATCCAGTGGCTTTCCACAAAAATATTAAAGTTGCATTCCAACAAATTGGTAATGATGATATAAGATTATATGAACGATGTGATGATATTGCGAGTGTTGCTTATTGGTATCAAAATCCATCAATAAATAACAATCCTATATTTCCAAATAAACAACAACGTACACCGCGTTAAATAATTATTTAGTTAGAGGTAAAAAATGGCGAGTAATAAAATAAAATTAAATGATATTGCTCGCCTTGCTGGTGTATCAGCAACAACTGTAAGTCATATATTTCATAAGCGCGATAGAAAGTTTCGAATCTCTCGCGAGACAAGGCAAAAAGTGCTCACTATTGCCGAACAATTTAAAGAACAAACGCACATTCGACAATATTTATCTAGGGCCAATAATACAAATACTATTGGCGTAATTGTGCCAGATATGTCCAATCATTTTTTTTCAATGTTTTTGCATCATTTAGAGCCCTCTTTTCGAAAAAAGAATATTCAATTATTAATTACCTGTAGCCACTATAATCAAGATATTGAAATTAATGTTGCTCAAAATTTGGTTGAACGAAAAGTTGATGCGATGATTGTTGTCACGTCTTTAAATAACGATCAGTTTTATTTAGATATTAATCAATCTATTCCTGTTTTGCTTTTCGATCGTTATTTAAAAGACTCCTCTTTACCGTTTATTACTAGTGAATCTCTAAATTCCGTTGCCACACTTATTGCATCTAAACCTAGTGATATAAATGAATTTTATTTTATTGGTTGCGATGCGCATTTAACCTCTATTGCAGAAAGGTTAAAAGGTTTTAAGCAAGGATTAGTCAAAACTGGCTTAACGTTTCAATCAGATTGGTGTGTAACAGATAAATATGCGAGTAACAAAGGCTATTTCTTAATAAAACAACTGCATAAATCGTTAAAAAGGATCCCTAAAGCTATTTTTATGCCTTCAGGCAATATATTACAAGAAGTCTTAGCGTATTTAGTTGAAATCGGCGTAAGCCCGCAAGAGATATATCTTGTTTCTTATGATTATAATAAATATCTCGATTATTGTCCTTATGTAATCGATACCCTTGTACAAGATTACGCGAGTATGTCACAAGCCTGTGTAAAAACTATCAATCATCTATTGAATTTTGATCGACTAGACAATTATGGTTGTTTTATTGAGCCTTTTATTAAACTGCATAAAAATACAGCTAATAAATTAGCTGTATAATGTGATAAATCGACAATAAAATTATGTTGGGGGTGATGAAAAGTTTGCACCGTTATCTAAAATTAACGGTTTGCATTTTTCATAATGCGAGCTTTATCAACCTGCCATTCGCGAGCTTTAATGTCAGATCGCTTATCAAAATCTTTTTTACCTTTTGCCACGCCAATTTTAATTTTAGCAAAAGCATTTTTCCAATATAAAGAAAGTGCAACAACCGTATAACCTTCACGATTAATTTTGCCAAATAGTGTATTAAGTTCGCGTTTATTTAAAAGCAGTTTTCGGTTACGCATTGGCTCACAAACGACATGAGTTGAGGCGACGCTTAATGGGGTAATGGTTGCACCAAATAGCCATGCTTCACCATTTTTAAGTAAAACATAACTATCGCTAATGTTAGCTTTACCCGCTCTAAGTGATTTTACTTCCCAACCTTGTAAAGACAATCCCGCTTCTAATTCTTCTTCAATGAAATATTCATGACGGGCACGTTTATTTAAAGCAATTGTCGCCGAACCGGGCTTGAGTGATTTTTTCTTAGTCATAATGTGCGTTATTATAGAGTTACGTGATACTATATGCCACTAGTTTTAATCATTATATGACATCTTATGACACATGTTTTTCATGAAGCTATTGAACCTTATTCTGCGGAACAAATGTTTTCGTTAGTTAATGATATCAACAGCTATCCCCAATTTGTACCTGATTGTATCGCATCTGGAATCATTAGCAAACAAGAGAATATTATTAAAGCGTTCATTACGGTCGAAAAATTAGGATTTAAAAAATCATTTACAACAATTAATCATTTACATGAACCCAATTCTATTGATATGCACTTACATGATGGACCTTTTAAACACTTACAAGGTCGGTGGCAGTTTATACAATTATCAGAGACAAGTTGTAAAATTCATTTTAGTTTGGATTTTGCATTTAAAAATAAATTATTTGATGTGGCTTTTACGCCTATTTTTACCGAAATAATGACAAATATGGTTAACGCTTTTTCAAAACGAGCTAAATCTATTTATAAATAATGGATCAATTTATTAACCGTAAATAATTACGAGTTGAATGATATGATTTCAAATTACTATAATGACAACGAATATAAACGATTAATTAATCTTATTAGATAGGATTAATTACGTAAAAAATATATGATTCCTTGTTTAGTTTGATAAGAATAACAATGAGATTAAAATAATGATTACCGTTCAAGTGGTTTATGCTTTACCTCATAACGCAACGATTATAGAGTGCTTGATTGATGAACAAAGTAGTGTCCTTCAAGCGATTACAGCATCTAATATTTTAGAAGAGTGCCAAATTAACTTAAATGATCATCTCATTGGAATTTATGGTAAGCCTTGTGATGGTAACGAAGTTTTAAAAAATGGTGATCGAATCGAAATTTATCGCTCATTGATTAATGATCCTAAAGAAATTCGACGTAAAAAAGCAGCACGAAAAAAATCATCAAGTTTGGTCAAGGAATCTTAATGCACGATCTATCAATTAATAATCTCGAAGTTTTATGCAAAAGACGTAATGTAAAGCTGACTAATCAGCGTCGAAAAGTTATTGAAATTATGTTGCAAGAAAACAAAGCAATGAGTGCCTATGATCTTTTAGATTTATTAAAACTTACTGAGCCTCAAGCAAAACCACCAACAATTTATCGTGCGCTTGAGTTTTTATTAGAACAAGGGTTTATTCATAAAGTAGAATCATCAAATAGTTATATTGTTTGTCCACATTTTCATGATCCAAAACATATTTCGATTTTATTTATTTGTCATAACTGTAAACGGATTGTTGAAAAACCTTCTCATGAAATTGAAACTAATCTTAAATATCTTGCTGATGAGATCCAATTTGCTGCTAAATATAGTGTGCTAGAAATTCAAGGGCTTTGTAAACAATGTCAATCATGATTATTTTACTTTGGATTTTAAATATTTTGTGTGATACGGTTGGTCAAATAGCGTTTAAATTTGCTGCAATGAGTTCAAAAAAACACACAGGCATTGATTACTGGCGAACATTATTCTTAAATCATTGGTTATGGCTAGGTTTAGTTGTTTATGCTGCTGGATTTATTTTATGGATAGCATTTTTAAGTTATTTGCCATTTGCACAATGCATTTTGTTAGGTTCATTTAATATGATATCAGTGATGATTGCCGGTCGCATTTTATTTAACGAATACATTACGCCATTTCGATTTTTTGGTATCGTTTTTATTATGATAGGTGTTGTTATTGTTGGATTTGGTGTTGGGAAATGAGACTTTTTTACTTAATCGGATTTATTTTATTACTTATTTTTGATACTGCAGGACAACTCGGATTTAAGCTGACCGCACTTGCTGCAGCGCCTTATACGATGAGTTTTGCATGGATTTATCGTATCTTTGAGCATCCTTGGTTTTTATTAGTTTTTGTCAGTTATACGGGCTCATTTTTTACTTGGATGTTTTTACTACAAAAGGCGCCAATTGGTCCAGCTTTTGCAGCGTCTCACTTACAAGTTGTTACGGTCATGATAGCGTCTTATTTTATCTTTCACGATAAAATTTCAAGCTTACATATTATTGGTGCGACATTTATTGTTATTGGGATTATTTTTTTAGCGCTTGCTGAAGGTAAAATACATAACAAAAATAAAACGCCATGATAATCTTAGTTGATAATAACCTGGCGTTAGCGTGCTAAATTTACGATTAGATCTTATTTTTTGGGAATTAAAAGATTGAAAAACAAGATAAAGATTTTTACTTTTAAATTTCTTTATCTAAGTTTTTTAGCATTTCGATAATAGGACGATTAGCATCTGGGAAATCATCTGCATTAAGATCAGCTTGAGCTATCCAACGGCTAGGTTGTCCTTCTTTTGCAAAAGGAACACCATCCCATCCTTCAACTAAGTAAGCATGAATCGTAATATCTCTATCACCATAGCTATAATGAACCGTTTTTAAAAAACGTGATTCATGAATATGGATATCGATTTCTTCGGCGATTTCGCGTAGCAAAGTTTGATAAGGTGTTTCGCCTTTTTCAATTTTACCGCCAGGAAATTCCCAAAAACCCGCTAGATGCGAATCTTCTCCACGTTGAGTAATAAAAATCTGTCCATTTTGTGAACGAATAATGCCAACAGCAATTTCATTGTGTTTTTTCATGATTTTGATAATTCTCAATTTGATTAAGTTGATTTTTAAAATGACTAACTAATACCAAATAAAATTAACAGATTTTAATGATAAGTTTGGTTCAAACCCTCATTAAAATCTTGTTAAAGATTACCATCAATAAAAAATTATTATTAATAAAAAAAGATTATTATTAACCCGTTATTATTAATGCATATTCATTATCAATGAATTGCGCCATGACATTGTTTATATTTTTTGCCTGAGCCGCAAGGACATGGATCGTTACGACCAACTTTTGCATGGGCTCTTACTATCGGTTGAGAAGAGGGTGCTGATTGTGCATTACCCTCTTGCTCTGCTGATAAAGACTCATGGAATGTTTGCTGTTTAGCTGCCAATTTTTCTATTTCTAATTGGCGTTTGCGTTCGGCTTCTTCTACTTCTTCTTGTGAGCGGATTTTTACACGACTTAATATGCTAATCACCTCATGTTTTAATGCTTCTAGCATATTAGCAAACATATTAAACGATTCACGTTTGTATTCTTGTTTCGGATCTTTTTGTGCATAACTGCGTAAATGGATCCCTTGGCGTAAATAATCCATTGAAGATAGATGCTCTTTCCATAATGAATCTAATGTTTGTAACATAACATTTTTTTCAAAATTGCGGAATGCATCAGCACCGACTTCGTTTTCTTTCTCTTGGTAGCTTTGTTCAGCAATATTTAAGATGCGTTCACGTAACGATTCTTCTTCTAATGTTTTTTCATCATCTAACCATTGTGATATCGGTAAATCTAAACCAAATTCATTTTTAAGAACTTCTTCTAAACCTAAAACATCCCACATTTCTTCGATAGATTGTGGAGGAATATATTTACTAATCACGTCAGTAAACACATCTTGACGAATAGAATCAATGGTTTCTTTAATATCGGCTTCATCTAATAAAGCATTACGTTGACTATAAATGGCTTTACGTTGTTGATTAGCGACATCATCGAATTCAAGTAATTGTTTACGAATATCAAAATTACGACTTTCAACTTTCTTTTGAGCAAAGGCAATCGTTTTACTGACCATGACATTTTCAATCGCTTCATTAGGTTTCATATTACGGCGCATTAAATTATGTAAGCGATTGCCACCAAAAAGGCGCATTAATGGATCTTCTAGCGATAAGTAAAAACGAGATACACCTGCATCCCCTTGACGCCCAGCACGACCTCGTAACTGATTATCAATACGTCTTGATTCATGGCGTTCTGTACCTAAAATATAAAGTCCGCCTAGCTCAATAACTTCATCGTGTTCTTTTTGCCATGCTTGTTTGATTTTTTCGATTTCTTCTGGTGTTGGATTTTCAAGTTGAGCCACTTTACTTTGCCAGCTACCGCCAAGCATAATATCAGTACCCCGACCTGCCATATTAGTTGCAATAGTCACAGCGCCTTTACTACCTGCATTGGCAATAATTTCGGCTTCTTGAGCATGAAATTTTGCATTTAGTACATTGTGTTTAATACCTGCTTTTTTAAAAGCATTTGAAATAACTTCTGATTTTTCAATAGAGCCAGTCCCAACTAAAACAGGTTGCCCACGTTTAGTGCATTCGATAACATCAGCAACAATTGCCGTAATTTTATCTTTCTCGTTAGCATAAACAACATCAGGGAAATCTTTTCGAATCATGGCGCGATTGGTTGGTATAACAATCGTATCTAAATGATAAATTTGATTAAATTCAAACGCTTCGGTATCGGCTGTTCCCGTCATCCCCGCTAATTTTTCGTAAAGTCGAAAATAATTTTGGAAAGTGATAGAGGCTAAAGTTTGGTTTTCGTTTTGAATCTTAACATGTTCTTTAGCCTCGACGGATTGATGTAGACCATCAGACCAGCGACGACCATCCATTGTACGCCCCGTATGTTCATCAACAATAATGACTTCATTATTTTTGACAATATAATCCACATCGCGATGATAGAGGTGATGAGCTCTTAAGGCTGAGGTAACATGATGCATTAACAAAATATTACTTGGTGCATAAAGTGATTCATCATTTTTCATAATGCCTTGCTTAATGAGTAACTCTTCAACTTTAACCAAGCCGCGTTCTGTTAGATTCACTTGACGTGATTTTTCATCGATTGAAAAATCACCTTCACCTTGGAATTGATCAGAATCTTCTTTTTCTTGAATAAGTAAACTTGGAATAATTTTATCAATTTTTATGTAAAGTTCAGAGCTGTCTTCTGCTTGACCTGAAATGATTAATGGCGTTCTTGCTTCGTCGATTAAAATGGAGTCTACCTCATCGACTAAAGCATAATATAATTCTCTTTGTACGCGAGACGATTTGTTATAGACCATATTGTCACGTAAATAATCGAATCCATATTCGTTATTTGTTCCGTAAGTGATATCTGCTGCATAGGCTTCGCGTTTAGCTTCCGGTGACATACCGGCTAAATTAATACCAATACTTAGACCTAAAAATTCAAATAATGGGCGGTTATTTTCTGCATCGCGTTGCGCTAAATAATCATTAACGGTAACTACATGGACGCCACGTCCTGTTAGGGCATTTAAATAAGCCGGCAAAGTTGCGGTCAATGTTTTACCTTCACCTGTGCGCATTTCAGCAATATTACGTTCATTAAGCACCATGCCGCCGATTAATTGGACATCAAAATGGCGCATACCAAATACACGTTTACTGGCTTCACGCACAACTGCAAAGGCTTCCTCTAAAATATCGTCTAATTTTTTACCATTTGCTATTTGTGCTTTAAATTCTGCAGTTTTAGCTTTTAACTGTTCATCAGTTAATGCTTCCATTGCCGGTTCGAGAGCATTAATTCTCGCAACGCGTTTATTCATTAGTTTTAAAATACGTTCGTTTCGGCTTCCAAAGACTTTTGTTAATAAATTCAATAACATATTTATTCTCTTATTTTTAAGTAGGTCGATTTATTCAATGCATAATTAGCATTGCTAATAAAATAATAGATGTATAAAAATCACACGAAAAAATTATATAAAAGCCAAGGGACCTGCGCGGATTTCATTGCCATTATTAACAGGTAAACCTTTAAAGGATATAACAGCTGTATAATCAGGAATAATATATAAATGGCGTGTTTGTTTATATTGCCATTCTGATTGGATATGATAAGAAAGATGAAAAGTGGATGAGGTCTTTTGAACCACAATTGTTGATGCAACAATGTTTTCAGAAAATATCGTTAAATCACGGGATAAATTATTAGGTAAACTATTTTGCTGTGAAAAACTAAATGCGGCAGTAATTACACCTAACAAGAGATGTGATAATGCTTTTTTGAGTAATCGTTGCTTGCTAAGCAATTGCCAATAATAAATCCTTTTCATAATCGCTGTATGTTAGCATTTTTTATTAAAAAGTTAAGTAAATATTTATTAGAGATAAGGTTACTTATAATAAAGTAACCTTAGTTGGCGTAGTAAAGAATAAATGATAATGAAAGAGATTATAAAAATGTGAATAACTTATCTTTGTCTAAACGAGATTTTGGTCTTTTCGCATTAGAATCATTAGCATCCCTATAACCAAGGGTTGCAACGACAACACTTTTTAATCCTTTTTCTTTTAGACCTAAAATTTCATCCATTTTAGCATCATCAAAACCTTCAATTGCTGTTGAATCAATCCCCATACCTGCCGCCGCAAAAAGTAAATTGCCTAACGCGATATATAATTGTTTACATTCCCATTCAAATTGGGCTTCAGGCGTTTTACTTTTAACACCAACAAAATAACGTAGTGCTTGATCTTGTGCTGTTTTATCTTTTTCAGTTGCAAAACGACCATCTTTATCTTCTTTATCAATTAATTCTTGTAAGTATTTTTCTGTAAGGGGTGTTTTAGCGCAAAAAATAATGGTATGAGATGAATCGGCAACTCGTGCATGATTAAAATCTAAAATAGCAGGCATTATTTTTTCACGCCCTTGATCACTCCCAACTACAACAAAATACCAAGGTTGTGTATTCACTGATGACGGGCTGTTTTGCAAAATTGTACAAAGTTGTTCAATTTGATCGGCAGGGATTTTTTTAGTTTTATCATAATGTTTTGTCGTATAACGCTTGGCTGAAATGTCGACCATGTTCATTTTTCTCTCCTTAATCAATCATTAAAAAAACACGTATTTTTTAATTATAAAATGAATCATGAACAAAACAACTCATTTTTAAGAATACTTATGTATTTATAATTGTAATCATTTTGTTATTAATTTTAAAAAAATCATCCTGTTGATAAATATAACTAATTGAATATTAATGTGAAAATAATTATTTTTTGGGTCGAAGATTCACTTTAATAAAGTGAAAGCAATCGTATTACGATTAATTGCAAGACAGTTTATTTTAGGTGGGTATATAAAATAATCATTGACAGTTTAAATTGTATTTGATAAAAATAACACCAATCTACGTTGATATAAATTTTACAATTTTATTGAGAATACTATGTTTAAATCTTCATTTTCACTCCTCGGTAAGCTCCTCCTCGCATTGTTTTGCGCGGATGTCTTGTATGTGGAGTAAAGTGATTTAGTATTAACTCAGCCCAACGAATTAACAAGAACCCGCGCTAATGTGCGGGTTTTTTGTTTTATAACAAAAAAAATCGCGATGGCGCCAACAATAATTGAAAGGATAAGTAATGAATAATCAAATTATTATTTTTGATACGACTTTACGTGATGGTGAGCAAGCATTACAAGCAAGTTTG
Organism: Gilliamella sp. ESL1225; assembly: GCF_058502635.1. NCBI lineage: Bacteria > Pseudomonadati > Pseudomonadota > Gammaproteobacteria > Orbales > Orbaceae > Gilliamella > Gilliamella sp. ESL1225. The sequence goes on from NZ_CP196358.1 coordinate 642,855, forward strand.
AGTGTTAAAGAAAAGTTACAAATTGCCCTTGCCCTAGAACGTTTACGTGTAGATATTATGGAAGTCGGTTTTCCTGTATCATCACCGGGCGATTTTGAATCGGTGCAAACGATAGCAAGAACGATTAAAAATAGTCGAGTATGTGCATTATCGCGCTGTGTTGACAAAGACATTGATGCAGCATATGAAGCCCTTAAAGTTGCCGATCAATTTCGTATCCATACTTTTATGGCGACATCAACATTACATATCAGTGAAAAATTCCACTTAACCTTTGATGATGTTTTAGCGCGAGCTGTCCATTCCGTCAAACGTGCACGTAATTATACTGACGATGTTGAGTTTTCATGTGAGGATGCAGGTCGAACACCAATTGATAATTTATGTCGAATTGTTGAAGCGGCGATTGATGCTGGTGCAAAAACAATTAATATTCCTGACACAGTAGGGTACACCTTACCTTATGAATTTGGGGGGATTATTAAAAATTTATTTGAACGTGTGCCGAATATTGATAAAGCTGTGATTTCAGTGCATTGTCATGATGATTTAGGCATGGGGGTTGCTAATTCTATCTCAGCGATTCAACAAGGTGCACGTCAAATTGAGGGTGCAATGAATGGATTGGGTGAGCGAGCAGGTAATACTTCGCTTGAAGAAGTCATTATGGCGATTAAAGTTCGTCATAATTTATTAAATTTTCATACTAATATTAACCATCAAGAAATCTACCGTACCAGCCAAATTGTAAGTCAAATAACCAATATGCCGATTTATGCTAATAAAGCGATTGTTGGTAGTAATGCGTTTTCCCATTCTTCTGGTATTCATCAAGATGGTATTTTAAAGAACCGCGAAACTTATGAAATCATGACGCCTGAATCTATTGGTTTGAATCAAGTCCAATTAAATTTAACGTCTCGTTCGGGACGGGCAGCAGTTAAACATCGTTTAGAAGAATTAGGATATCAAGAAAAAGATTATAATTTAGAACAAATTTATCAGGCATTTTTAGCATTAGCCGATAAAAAAGGACAGGTTTTTGATTATGATTTAGAAGCACTGATTTTTATTAATCAAATTCATGATGAACATGATCATTACGCATTATCGGATTTTAATATTCAGTCTGGAGCTGCAATTACGTCTACCGCTTCAGTCACCTTACAAATTGGTGATAAATCTTATTCGGATGCGGCGACCGGTAATGGTCCTGTTGATGCCATCTATCAAGCTATCCATCGTATTACAGGCGAACCTATTTCGATTGTTAAATATCAATTAGCATCAAAAGGGCAAGGCGAGAATGCCTTAGGGCAAGTTGATATTGTTGCTGAATATAAAAACCGTAATTTTCATGGTGTTGGGCTTGCAACGGATATTGTGCACGCTTCTGCATTAGCATTAATTAATGTTTTAAATAATGTTTATCGAGCTAATCAAGTTGCAAATGAAAAACAGAAATTACATATGGGAGCATAATTGCTCCTGCTGTTGATCGCATAAATCGATTTGAGAAAAGAGTAAATAAATCAAAAGTCATAATGAATAAAAGTCATATAGGGCGAGGTTGAACAACTTGCTTAACGGTGATTGATTAAATTTTATACTCATTATGTTAATCTAAATTATAATTGAATATTAAGGAACTATTATGTCACAAACTTACCATATTGCAGTTCTTCCTGGTGATGGAATTGGTCCAGAAGTTATGAAACAAGCATATAAAGTTCTTGATGTTATTCGTCAAAAATATCAAATGACCATAACAACGAGCGAATATGAAGTCGGTGGTGCTGCTATTGATGTGCATGGTTGCCCTTTACCGAGTGAAACATTAGCTGGCTGTGAAAAAGCGGATGCTATTTTATTTGGATCGGTTGGTGGTCCTAAATGGACTCATTTACCTCCTGATCAGCAACCTGAACGAGGTGCATTATTACCATTGCGTAAACATTTTAAATTGTTTGCTAATTTACGACCTGCTCATTTATATCAAGGTTTAGAAGAACTTTGTCCGTTAAGATCTGATATTGCAGCTCGTGGATTTGATATTTTATGTATGCGTGAACTAACTGGTGGCATCTATTTTGGACAACCAAAAGGTCGAGAAGGTCAAGGTGTCGATGAGCGTGCTTTTGATACTGAAGTTTATTACCGTTTTGAAATTGAACGGATTGCAAAAATGGCATTTGAAGCTGCCCGCTTGCGCCGTAAAAAAGTGACATCTATTGATAAAGCGAATGTATTACAAACTTCTATTTTATGGCGTGAAGTAGTCAATGAAGTTGCACAAGATTACCCTGATATCAGTTTAGAACATATGTATATAGACAATGCGACGATGCAACTCATTAAGGATCCTGCGCAATTTGACGTCATTTTATGTTCGAATTTGTTTGGCGATATCTTATCAGATGAATGTGCCATGATAACCGGATCGATGGGCATGTTACCCTCTGCAAGTCTTAATGAACAAGGGTTTGGTTTATATGAACCTGCAGGCGGAAGTGCACCTGATATCGCCGGTAAAAATATTGCTAATCCAGCTGCGCAAATTTTATCATTAGCTTTACTAATGCGTTATAGTTTTAACCGTGATGACATCGCCAATGCGATCGAAAAAGCGGTAAATCAAGCTTTAGAGTTGGGTTATCGAACTAGTGATCTGTCCCATAAAGACAGTGCGATTTCGACCGATGAGATGGGCGATGTGATTAGTAAATTATTAAATGAATAAAATCCTTACTAATTGATTTTTTTATTTATCTTATTTTTAGCATAACGAAAGAAAAGGGATAGGCAATGTCAAAAACGTTATATCAAAAATTATATGATGCACATATTGTGCATGAAGCAGAAAATGAAACCCCTATTTTGTATATTGATCGCCATCTAGTGCATGAGGTTACCTCTCCTCAAGCGTTTGACGGCTTGCGAGCAATGGGACGAACTGTTCGTCAACCAACTAAAACATTTGCCACAATGGATCATAATACCTCAACCAAAAGTAACGAATTAAGTGCTTGTAGTGAAATGGCACGCATTCAACTTACTGAATTACAAAAGAATGCGAAAGAATTCGGCATTAGATTGTACGATATTGATAGCCCTTTACGGGGTATAGTTCATGTGATTGGACCTGAGCAAGGTATGACTCTTCCCGGACAAACTATTGTATGCGGTGATTCTCATACTGCTACACATGGTGCTTTTGGTTCTTTGGCATTTGGGATTGGGACCTCTGAAGTTGAGCATGTATTAGCCACGCAAACATTAAAACAAGCTCGCGCTAAAACCATGAAAATTGAAGTTATTGGTAAAGTAGCGTCAAATATCACCGCCAAAGATATTATCTTAGCTATTATTGGTAAAACAACCAGCAGCGGCGGTACTGGTTATATTATAGAATTTTGTGGTCAGGCGATTACTGATTTGTCGATGGAAGGGCGCATGACAGTGTGTAATATGGCAATTGAACTGGGTGCTAAAGCAGGTATTATTGCCCCAGATGAGACAACCTTTGCTTATTTAAAAGGACGCCAGTTTGCGCCACAAGGCGATGATTTTGACAAGGCTGTTGAATACTGGAAAACTTTAAAAACAGATCCTGATGCGGTGTTTGATAAAATCATTACTATTGAAGGAAAAGATATTGCCCCACAAGTCACATGGGGAACCAATCCTGGTCAAGTTGCTGCGATTGATGGCGTTGTACCAAATCCTGATGATGTTATCGATCCGATTGAAAAAAACTCAATGACTCGCGCATTAACTTATATGGGATTACAAGCGGGAACTAAAATTAGTGACATAAATATCAATAAAGTCTTTATTGGCTCTTGCACAAATTCACGTATCGAAGATTTAAGAGCAGCAGCTGCAATTGCAAAAGGACGTAAAGTGGCTAAAGGAGTACAGGCTTTAGTTGTACCAGGATCGGGAGTCGTTAAAGCTCAAGCAGAAGCTGAGGGGTTAGATAAAATCTTTATTGAGGCTGGTTTTGAATGGCGTTTGCCTGGTTGTTCAATGTGCCTTGCTATGAATGATGATAAGTTATTGCCTGGAGATAGATGTGCATCTACCAGTAATCGAAATTTCGAGGGAAGGCAAGGACGTGATGCAAGAACACATTTAGTGAGTCCTGCAATGGCAGCTGCCGCCGCTATCACAGGTTATTTTACAGATATTCGTCAACCATTTTAAGGAGCTTAGATTATGGCTAAATTTATTCAACACACAGGTCTTGTCGTTCCTTTAGATGCGGCGAATGTCGACACTGATGCAATCATTCCTAAACAATTTTTACAAAAAGTGACGCGCGTCGGTTTTGGACAACATGTATTTCATGAATGGCGTTTTTTAGATGATGAAGGATTAAAACCGAACCCTAATTTTATTTTAAATCATCCAAGATACAAAGGTGCAAGCATTTTAGTTACGCGCGAAAATTTTGGTTGTGGCTCATCGCGTGAACATGCTCCTTGGGCGCTTGCAGATTATGGTTTTAAGGCAATTATCGGTTCAAGCTTTGCCGATATTTTTTATAATAATTCTTTTAACAATCAACTTTTACTCGTGTCTTTACCAGAACGTGATATTGATGAACTGTTCACGTTGATAACAGCCAATGATGGTATTGAGTTTACTATAGATTTGCAAAATGAAATTGTTAAAGCGGGTGATAAAACCTATCCGTTTAAAATTGATTCTTTTAAACGCCATTGTTTATTAAATGGATTAGATAATATTGGATTAACACTGCAACATGAAGATGCTATTAATCATTATGAGCAAAAGTTAGCCCATTACTTAGCTTAATTTAAAGCTTTTTTAGAACTAACGAAGATCATTGCCAATCAATGATAAATAAAAAATGCAGTTATTGATTTTTAATCGAGTAATCAGGAATAAATATTAAAATAAGATCATTTAAAAACGAGTTAATAAAAATAAATGATTTAAAAAGAGTAAGTGAAAATACCATTATTTGCTACCCAATTTATTTTTCTTAGATTAGAATTAATAACTGCTTTACTAATAACTTACGTTAAACTAACGTTGTGGAATGTCTTTATGAACCTGCATGAATACCAATCTAAGTCTCTTTTTAAGCAATATCAAATACCTGTTCCTGAAGGTTATGTATGTAATTCTATTGATGAAATTCAAGAAACACTATCCTTTTTAACGCAACAAGATCCTAACGGTAAATGGGTGGCAAAATGTCAAGTGCATGCTGGTGGGCGAGGCAAAGCAGGTGGTGTTATTGTTAGCAACGATCCTAAACAAATTAAACAATTTGCAGAAAAATGGTTAGGACAAACTATTGTCACTTATCAAACTAATTCAAAAGGACAGCCCGTTAATTGTATTTTAATTGAAAAAGCATTTCCGATTGAAAAAGAATTATATTTAGGTGCGGTTGTCGATCGTCAGGCAAAACGCGTTGTAATAATGGTATCAACTGAAGGTGGTGTTGATATCGAAAAGGTCGCCGAACAAACACCGGAATTAATTCATAAAGTTTTTATTGATCCACTCACGGGTGCTAGTGCATACCAAGGCCGTAGCCTTGCCTTTAAATTAGGTTTATCAGGTAAACAAATCAATCAATTTAGTCAATTATTTATCCAATTTACACGTTTATTTTTGGAGAATGATTTTTCACTTGCCGAAATCAATCCCCTTGTCATTACACAAGATAAAGATCTAGTTTGTTTAGATGCCAAAATTGTTATTGATGATAATGCCCTTTTTAGGCATCCAAAGTTATCTGCTTTACGAGATAGTAGTCAAGAAGATGAACGTGAATCTATTGCCGCCAAACAAGGTATTAGCTATGTTTCATTAGACGGTAATATTGGTTGTATGGTTAATGGTGCCGGGCTTGCGATGGCAACGATGGATATCATTAAACTTTACGGTGGTCAGCCGGCAAACTTTTTAGATGTTGGCGGTGGAACAACAAAAGAACGAGTCACTGAAGCCTTCAAATTAATATTATCAGATCCCAATGTGAAAGCTATATTGGTCAATATCTTTGGCGGCATTGTACGTTGTGATTTGATTGCCGAAGGTATTATTGCTGCAATTAAAGAAATCAGTCTTACAGTACCAGTTGTCGTTCGTTTAGAAGGTAATAATGCTGATCTGGCTAGACACATTTTAGCAGAGAGCGAATTAAATATTATAAGCGCTAACAGTTTAACTGATGCTGCCGAAAAAATTGCTTCTGTCATTGATAACCGATAAATAGAGAAAGTTACTATGTCAATTTTAATTAATAAAGACACCAAAGTTATTTGCCAAGGATTCACAGGTAGCCAAGGTACATTTCATTCAGAGCAAGCACTTGCGTATGGTACTCAATTAGTTGGGGGTGTGACACCAGGTAAAGGCGGCACAATCCATTTAGGCCTTCCTGTCTTTAATACGGTAAAAGAAGCGGTTGATATAACAGGCGCAACAGCATCTGTGATTTATGTTCCAGCGGCATTTGGTAAAGATTCTATTTTAGAAGCTATTGATGCGGGTATAAAACTTATCGTCTGTATTACAGAAGGTATACCTACATTAGATATGTTAATAGTTAACGAAAAATTAAAAAATAGTGATACTATTTTGATAGGTCCAAATTGCCCGGGAGTCATTGTTCCTGATGAATGTAAAATTGGTATTATGCCAGGTCATATCCATTTAGCGGGTAAAATCGGTATTGTTTCACGTTCAGGAACTTTAACTTACGAAGCGGTTAAACAAACGACGGATGCAGGACTAGGTCAATCAGTTTGTGTCGGTATCGGTGGTGATCCTATACCAGGATCTGATTTTATTCGTATTTTAGCAATGCTAGAACAAGATCCGAAAACAGAAGCCATTGTAATGATAGGTGAAATTGGAGGAACAGCAGAAGAAGAAGCTGCTGATTTTATTAAAAAACATGTAACAAAACCAGTGATAGGTTATATAGCAGGTGTTACTGCACCTTCAGGGAAAAGAATGGGTCATGCAGGGGCAATTATTTCAGGCAAAAAAGGAACTGTTGCTGAAAAAACAAAAGCCTTGCAAGATGCAGGTGTTACGGTTGTGAGTAACCTTGCTGATATAGGCGATACCTTAAAAAAACTATTTTATTAATAGAATATAAATAAGAGGAATTTTATACTTTTTTAAGTAAGTTATTTTTTATTATTTTATTAAAGTGTACAATATAATATTTAATGATTTTATAAACTTGTGAGCTTATGTTTTAGGGAGCAAATATGTTAGATATAGTAGAGCTATCGAGACTCCAGTTTGCACTTACAGCCATGTACCATTTCATTTTTGTACCATTAACGCTTGGACTTGCGTTTTTATTAGCAATTATGGAAACCGTATATGTTGTTAGCGGAAAACAAATTTGGAAAGATATGACAAAATTCTGGGGCAAATTGTTTGCAATAAACTTTGCAGTCGGTGTTGCAACTGGATTAACCATGGAATTCCAATTTGGTACTAACTGGTCATATTACTCGCATTATGTGGGCGATATTTTCGGGGCACCTTTGGCTATTGAAGGTTTAATGGCGTTTTTCTTAGAATCAACCATGATTGGGCTTTTCTTCTTTGGTTGGGATAGATTAAGTAAAGGTAAACACCTTATTGTTACATGGTGTGTGGCTTTTGGTTCAAATCTTTCTGCGCTTTGGATTTTAGTCGCAAATGGTTGGATGCAGTTCCCTATCGGTTCCGAATTTAACCCTATCAATTCCCGCATGGAAATGGCAAGCTTTTATGATTTAATTACCAATTCTGTTGCACAATATAAATTTTTCCATACTGTTTCGGCGGGTTATTTAACCGGTGCTATTTTTGTGCTTAGTATCAGTTCTTATTACCTTCTACGTAAACGTGATGTTGGTTTTGCTAAACGATCATTTGGTGTCGCTGCAACATTTGGCTTTTTAGTTACTATTAGTCTTATTTTAATGGGTGATGAAGCTGGCCATGAAATGACAACTGTGCAACCAACGAAACTTGCCGCGATTGAGGCTGAATGGGATACGATGCCAGCACCAGCGGCGTTTAACTTAATTGCTTTTCCATCGCAAAAAGATAAAGAAAATTATTTTGCGATCGAAATTCCTTATGCAATGGGCCTTATTACTACACGCTCATTTGATACACAAGTTATAGGTCTTAAAGATATCTTAAAAGATAATGAAACAAAAATTCGTAAAGGTATTATTGCTTACGATAATCTTGAGAAAATGAAAAAGGGCGATACCAGCCCAGCAACAGTACAGGCATTTGAAGATAACCAAAAAGATCTTGGTTATGGCTATCTTGTTAAACGTTTCACCGATCGTGATAACTTAACCATCCAACAAGCTACTGAATCACATATTAAACAAGCGACTGAAGATTCGATCCCAGCAGTTGCGCCTTTATTCTGGGCATTTAGAATCATGGTTGGACTTGGCTTCATTATGTTTATAGCGACTGCTATAGCTTTATGGACAACGATTAAAAACAAAATTGTAGGTCGTCGTTGGTTGCAAATTGTGCTATTGCTATGCCTACCATTCCCATGGATTGCATGCGAATGTGGTTGGTTTGTTGCAGAATACGGTCGTCAACCTTGGGCAATTCAAGATATTTTACCGACAAGTGTTGCAAACTCCTCTTTAACTCCAGGTCAAGTATTGTTTACCATGATCTTGATGTGTGGACTTTATACCTTGTTCTTAATCGCTGAAATGTTCTTAATGTTTAAATTTACACGTATTGGTCCAAGTTCTTTAGGTACTGGTAAATATCATTATGAAAAATCACAAACGTTACCAGCCAAATAAGAGAAGGAGTATACATAATGATTGATTATGAAATTTTGCGTGTTATCTGGTGGGTGCTGATTAGTGTTATATTAATTGGTTTTGTGGTCACTGATGGTTTTGATATGGGTGTGGGTATTTTATTACCATTTATTGGTAAAACGGATATTGAACGCCGTATTATGATTAACTCTATTGCCCCACATTGGGATGGTAACCAAGTATGGTTAATTACTGCCGGTGCGGGTCTTTTTGCTGCATGGCCAATTGCATACGCTACGGCTTTTTCAGGCTTTTATATTGCGATGATTCTTGTTCTTTGTGCTTTATTTTTTAGGCCAATAGGATTTGATTATCGTAGTAAACTTGAAAATTCTAAATGGCGTGGTTTATGGGATGCCGGTATTTTTGCCGGAAGTTTTGTTCCTGCACTCGTATTTGGTGTTGCGTTTGGTAACCTATTAGAAGGTGTTCCATTCCATTTTGATATTTCTTTACGTGTTTTTTATACCGGAAGTTTCTTTGGTTTATTAAATCCATTCGCCTTATTAGCTGGTGTTGTTAGCTTGATGTTAATTGTTGCCCATGGTGGTACTTGGTTACAGATGAAAACAACAGGTGATCTTTACTTACGCGCTCGTAAAGCGACACAAATAGCTAGCTTGATTCTTGCAATCGCTTTTGTTCTTGCTGGAATTTGGGTTGCGTTTGGTATTCCTGGATATCAAGTAACGAGTACTATTGATTATAGTGCTGCATCTAATCCGCTCGCTAAAACAGTATCGAATTCTGCATCTTGGTTTACTAATTATAATAATTATCCAATTTTATGGTTAGTCCCAGCATTAGGAGTTATTTTACCGTTATTAAATATCTTCCTTTGTGCTGCTAACAAAAATGCATTAAGTTTTGTTGTTTCATCATTAACTGTTGCTTGTGTATTATTTACATTTGCTATTGCTACTTTCCCGTTCATTATGCCATCAAGCATTATGCCTGATATGAGTTTGACCATTTGGGATGCATCATCAAGCCATTTAACATTAAATATAATGTTCTGGATTGTTGTTATCTTCTTACCATGCGTTCTTTTATATACTATTTGGGGTTATATAAAAATGTTTGGACGTCTTGATAAGAATCATATCGAAAACAACGAACATTCACTTTATTAAGGAAGGATTATGTATTATATATTTTGGTTAGTCGGTATATTTGCAGCGTGTATGCTTTCTGTTGTTATGGGGCTTTGGATTGAAAAGAAAAGCACCAATGACGAAAACGACATAAAATAAAGAGTAATTATGATAGTTTAACATCATGACTATTGAATAATATAAATAAAAAAAGGTGATATTTATCACCTTTTTTTATTTATAAAGAAAATCATCATCCTTTTTTATAAATCTTCATAAGAACCTGCTTATAAATTAACCTAAATTTGAGTCCAATACGCATTTATATTTTATGAGAAATCAACAAGGGTTAATAAAAAAATGAAATGATAATTGTTTTCATTTGTACAATTCTATATGATGATGAAGCGAATTTTATATTGCGATATAATATTGATAATTTTTTTGATTGAGATTAAAAATGCAAGATTTTAAATGGAATGCAAGAGTATATTATGAAGATACTGATGCAGGTGGAGTCGTTTATCATGCAAGGTATTTGGCATTTTATGAACGAGCAAGAACAGAGATGCTTCGAAGTATTAACATTGGACAACAAGGGTTATTACAAGAAGGTATTGCTTTTGTAGTTAAAAAGATGGATATTAATTACCATTCTCCAGCCCGTTTGGATGATTTATTAACGATTAATACTCAAATAAAACAAATTCGTAAAACATCATTTAATTTCTATCAAACAATTCATAATCAAAATGATCAGTTAATTAATAGTGCTGATGTAATGGTTGTTTGTGTAAATATTACAAAAATGAAGCCGTGTGCGCTTCCAAAGTTATTAGTTGCGGAGTTTATATAAGTGGAAAATCTGAATATTATTGATTTATTTCTGAGCGCTGGAATTTTAGTTAAATGTGTCATGCTAATATTATTAGCTTTTTCAGTCATTTCTTGGGCTATTATTTTTCAACGTAGCCGCATTTTAAAACAAGCCAAAAAGCAAATAGAAAAATTTGATAATAGCTTTTGGTCAGCCGATGATCTAAATGCATTGTTTGATAAAGCTAAACAAAATAAAGAAGAAATTTCTGGAACGGAACATATTTTCTATGCTGGCTTTAAAGAGTTTTCACGGTTATATCAAATTAATCCCAATATGCCGAAAGCTGCCTTAGATGGCTCTTCGCGAGCAATGCGCCTTGCGATGAATCGAGAATTAGATAACCTTGAACAAAATATTCCTTTTTTAGGTACTGTAGGCTCTATTAGCCCATATATTGGTTTATTTGGTACTGTATGGGGAATTATGGATGCGTTTATTTCATTAGGAAATGCAAAACAGGCTACTTTACAAATGGTTGCGCCTGGTATTGCTGAAGCATTAATTGCAACGGCGATTGGTCTTTTTGCCGCTATTCCTGCTGTTTTGGCCTATAATCGTTTGAGTCTTAAAGTAAGCCAAATTGAACAAAGTTATATTAATTTTATTGATGAATTTTCGGCGATTTTACAACGTCAAGCTGTCGCAGTTAGGAAATAATTATGAGTCGTCGTTCGCGTTATTCTGCTAAATCCGAAATTAATATCGTTCCATTATTAGATGTGTTATTGGTTTTGGTTCTGATATTTATGGCGACTGCCCCTATTATTAGTCAAAGTGTCGAGGTAGATTTACCCGAAGCTTCCGAAGCTAAATCTGTGTCGACCTCAGACAATAAACCAATAATTGTCGAAGTTTCTGACGTTGGCGTTTATACTTTGATTATTGATCATGATCGTCAAACCGGTTTACCGCAAGAACAAATTGTCGCTCAAGTTAGACATCAATTGTCCTTGAATGATAAAGCTATTTTTTTAGTCGGTGGAGCAAAAAATGTGCCTTATGAAGAAATCATTAAAGCACTGAATATACTTCAATCCGCAGGCGTTAAATCTGTAGGTTTAATGACCCAACCGATTTAAGTGTTAATAATAATTTAAATAAAATATGAGCAATGTCTAAAAAATTAAATGTTCGATTAAGTTTCCCAATTATTTTATCAATTGCATTTCATGCCATATTGATTGTGTTCCTATCCTATAAAGCTTGGCAATATCATCAAGATAACTCGGGCAATATTAAAGGTGAATCTATTGAGGCAGTTATGGTCGATTCTGTTGTTATCAATGAACAATATCAAAGGGAACTACAAAGTAAAATTAATAAACAAAAGGTACAAGAGCAACGCCAAAAACAAATTGAAAAACAAGCGCAAGAACTTCAAGAAAGGCAACTTGCCGAACAACAAAAATTAAAAGAATTAGAGAAGGAGCGTTTGAAATTTATTCAACAACAGCAGCAAGAAATTGCTGCAGCTGAAATGGCTAAAAAGCAAGCAGAACAAGACGCTATTAAAGCAAAAGCGGAACTTGCTGAACAGCAAAAACAGGCATTACTAGCTAAACAAAAAGCTGATCAAGAAGCTAAAGAAGCTCAAGCAAAAGCACAACAAGAAAAATTAATGCAAGAGCAAATTGAAAAGGAGCGTGAACAAGCGGAGTTAGAAAAACAAAAAGCGGTATTTGAAGCTGAGGAAGCTAAAAAAGAAGCTGAGAAACAAAAACAAGCCGCTAAAGAAGCAGCTGAAAAAGCTAAACAAAAAGTTGAAGCAGAGAAGAATGATAAAACAGTTAATGATATTTTAGGCGGGTTAACTTCTTCTAAACCGGTCAAGCAAAATAATAAACAATCTACACCTAAAGGTGTTGATACTGGTGAATTGGGTCGTTATCAAAGCCTTGTAACAAATGCAATAAGTAATAAATTTATTAATCCTCCTAAACTCTACGCCGGGCGCACTTGTGATTTACAAATTCAAATTGCCCCCGATGGTTTAGTGCTCGATGTCATGTCAACAAATGGTGATCCCTCTTTATGTCGCGAGGCAATAGCTGCAACTAAACTTGCTACAATTCCAAAACCCTCAGCCAGCTTATATGCTGAAGTTAAAACAATGCAAATTACCTTTAAACCTAATTAATACGATTATATAAAATCATATTCTAGTTAATAATATCTTGGGTAATTGCGCTAATTAACAGTCGAGTTAAAAAAATCTTTTTTTTGATAACTCACTTTATTTCATAGTTTTTATTTTTTTTAGTTTTGATATTGATCGTGATAGCCTATTTTGATATTGAAAAAAAATTTTTTATCCCAATATATATTCAAATAGTTATCCAAAAGTTACTGTAAAAGAATTAAGGAGCAAAATATGACAACTATTGTCAGTGTCCGCCGAAATGGACAAGTTGTGATTGGTGGTGATGGTCAAGTCACTTTAGGTGAACGTATAATTATGAAAGGCAATGCTCGCAAAGTTCGTCGTTTATATAATAATAAAGTGATTGCAGGTTTTGCTGGCGGTACCGCAGATGCGTTTACCTTGTTTGAACTCTTTGAACGTAAATTGGATCTTCATCAAGGGCATTTAACCAAAGCCGCAGTAGAAATGGCAAAAGACTGGCGAACGGATAGAATGCTGCGGAAATTAGAAGCACTACTTGCGGTAGCGGATGAAACTGCATCATTAATTATTACAGGAACGGGGGATGTCATTCAACCAGAAGATGATTTAATTGCGATAGGCTCTGGTGGACCTTATGCACAAGCTGCGGCTCGAGCTTTATTGGATAGCACTGAGTTATCCGCACATGATATTGTACAAAAATCATTATCTATTGCTGGAGATATTTGTGTTTATACCAATAACTTCCAAACTATTGAAGAACTCAATTATTAATTAAACAAATTAAGAGAATGAAAACATGTCTGAAATGACTCCTCGCGAAATTGTAAGTGAATTAAATCAACATATTATTGGACAAGATAAAGCAAAACGTTCAGTGGCGATTGCATTACGTAATCGTTGGCGCCGTATGCAACTTGATGAGCCTTTGCGCCATGAAGTGACACCAAAAAACATTTTAATGATTGGACCAACAGGTGTTGGTAAAACTGAAATTGCTCGCCGCCTTGCTAAATTAGCCCACGCCCCTTTTATAAAAGTTGAAGCGACTAAATTTACTGAAGTGGGTTACGTCGGTAAAGAAGTCGATTCAATTATTCGTGATTTGACTGATTCAGCTGTTAAAATGATTCGCCAAGATGCGATAGAAAAAAACCGTGCTCGAGCCCAAGAACTTGCTGAAGAACGTATTTTAGATGTATTAGTGCCACCCGCTAAAGATGGTTGGGGACAAGTCGAAAATAATAATGATTCAACAGCTCGTCAGGCTTTTCGTAAAAAATTACGAGAAGGGGATTTAGATGAAAAAGAAATTGAAATTGAAACTGCTGGTGTGAATATTGGTGTTGAGATTATGGCACCTCCAGGCATGGAAGAAATGACTAATCAATTACAGTCTATGTTTCAAAATCTGGGTGGTCAAAAATCAAAACCACGTAAGATGAAAATAAAAGATGCCTTTAAGCTGTTAATTGAAGAAGAAGCGGCTAAATTAGTCAATCCAGATGATCTAAAGCAGGCAGCGATTGAAGCAGTTGAACAAAATGGGATCGTTTTTATTGATGAAATCGATAAAGTATGTAAACGTGGCAATTCATCGGGTCCCGATGTTTCTCGTGAAGGTGTACAACGTGATTTGTTACCATTAGTTGAAGGTTGTACAGTATCAACAAAACATGGCTCAGTGAAAACCGATCATATTTTATTTATTGCCTCTGGTGCTTTCCAAACAGCGAGTCCATCAGATTTAATTCCTGAATTACAAGGGCGTTTACCAATTCGTGTTGAATTAAGTGCATTAACAAGTGAAGATTTTGAACGTATCTTAACAGAGCCTAATGCTTCTTTAACTGTTCAATATAAAGCGTTAATGGCGACTGAGGGCGTTAATATTGAATTTACTAAAGACGGTATCCGTAAAATTGCTGAATCTGCATGGCAGGTCAATGAGCAAAATGAAAATATAGGTGCAAGAAGATTACATACAGTTCTTGAACGTTTAATGGAAGATGTTTCTTTTGATGCCAGCGAAATCAGTGGTAAGAGTGTTATTATTGATGCCGAATATGTTAGTAATCATCTCGATAAACTTGTAGCTGACGAAGATTTAAGTAAATTTATTTTATAATCTATTTGGTTGAATTAGCCAGCAGTAAATTTAGTTACTGCTGGCTTTTTATTAATTTTCTTAACAAATAATTAAATGCTTTTTCTTCTACCCATTAATAATGCTTCCCCCCAATCTTGTTGATTATGAGAATCTCTTGAAATATTTCTTTTTATCCGATTAGGTTTATTAATATGTGATATTAATGATTGCGTATAAGGATGTTTAGGGTTGTTGAATATATTATCGCGGCTACCTTGTTCGACAATTTTACCGTTATTCATGACTAATATTTGATGACAAAGTGAATGAATCACCGAGAGATCATGACTAATAAATAGGTAACTTAATTGATATTTCTTCTGAATGGATTTTAGTAAATTAATAATTTGCAATTGAATAGTGCGATCAAGTGATGAAGTGGGTTCATCAAGAATTAATAATTCTGGTTTTAAAATTAATGCGCGCGCTATTGCTATTCGTTGTCGCTGGCCGCCAGAAAACTCATTTGGATAACGAAAACGCATATCAGGATCGAGTCCAACTTCTTTTAAAATACTAATAACGGCTTGCTGGCGTTCTTGTTTACTTATTTTTTTATGGATAATTAATCCTTCGCTTAATAATTGTTCTATCGTAAAACGAGGATTAAGCGATGAAAAGGGATCTTGAAAAATGATTTGTATCCGTCCCCGAAAAGGAAGCATTTTTTTATGGCTTAGCTGCTGTAATGGATGGCTATCAAATAAGATGTCTCCTTTTGCTTTTATTAAGCGCAAAATAGCAAGTGCGGTTGTACTTTTACCTGATCCTGATTCGCCTACAATGCCAACTGTTTCACCTTGATGAATAGTAAAACTGATATTATCAATAATTTGCTTTTGCTTATTTTTAAAAAAACGTTTTTGGCTAATTACATTAACATCTAAGTGATTGACTGTAAGTAAAATACCGGCATTATTTGGTAAGGTAACGGGATCTCCATGTGGCTCTGCATTTAATAAACTTTTCGTATAGGGATGTTCAGGTCTTAAAAAAATGCGTTGTTTGGAATTATTTTCGACTAAACGTCCATGCTGCATGACAGCAACTTGATCTGCCATTTTTTTGACGATGGTAAGATCATGCGTTATAAAAAGCATGCTCATCTTTAACTCTTGTTTTAATTCTTGTAATAATTGTAATAATTGTGCTTGTACTGAAACATCAAGCGCTGTTGTCGGTTCATCCGCAATAAGGAGTTTAGGTTGCGTTAAAATAGCCATCGCAATCATAACTCTTTGCCGTTCACCACCAGATAATTGATGTGGGTAGACAGAAAGTTTATTTTTTGGTTCTTTAATACCAACGCGATCTAAATATTGTAAGATTTCACTTTTGGCAACATCATGATGCATATGATGATGCAAGGTTAAGACTTCGCGTAATTGTTTTTCAACAGTATGGAGTGGATTAAGTGAGACCATAGGCTCTTGAAATATCATACTGATCTGATTACCACGAATATGTTGTAAATCTTTTTCTGTCGCATTTAATAAGGACTGATTTTTAAATAAAATATCACCACTAGGATAACTAATATTTTCACTAGAGAGCAGGCGTAAAATTGACAAGGCAGTAATTGTTTTACCTGAGCCAGACTCACCAACTAGCGCAACAGTTTGTTGTTTATCGATAGAAAAATTAATTCTATCAACAAGCGTTGTTGATTTTTGATGTTGATTTAAAACGATCGACAGATCATTTACCATTAGTAAAGGAGAATTCATCGACGTGCTCCTTTAGTCGGATCGAAGGCATCCCGTACCCCTTCACCAATAAAAATTAATAATGAAAGTAATGTCGCAATAATGATAAATGAACTAATACCTAACCATGGTGCTTGTAAATTGTTTCGTCCTTGTAATAGTAATCTGCCAAGTGATGGCGAATCAAGAGGCAATCCGAATCCTAAAAAATCTAAAGAAGTTAATGTTGTAATGGAGCCACATAAAATAAAAGGTAAAAAGGTTAACGTTGCAACCATAGCATTAGGTAAGATGTGACGAAACATTATCTTACGATCACTTACGCCCATTGCTTTAGCTGCGCGAATATAGTCAAAATTACGTGTTCTTAAAAATTCGGCACGCACAACACCGACAAGAGTCATCCACCCAAATAACACGGTAATTACAAGTAACCACCAGAAATTGAGTGGTAATATACTTGCTAATAAGATAATGACAAATAATACCGGTAAACCACTCCAGATTTCGATAAAACGTTGTCCAATAAGATCAACTTTGCCACCATAATAACCAAGAAAAGCACCGATAATGATGCCAATTATTGAAGTAAATAACGTTAATAAAATGCCAAATAACATGGAAATTCGAAATCCATAAAGAATATTTGCCATGACATCAAATCCGGCATCTGTTGTACCTAACCAATGACTTGCCGATGGTGGTGTAGGAAAGGTATTTTTAGTGTCATAAATCAAGGTATTATAACTAAATTTGAAGGGAGCCCATAAAATCCAACCCTGTTCCTTAATTTTGTTTTGAATAATTGGATCTAAATAATTTGTTTCAGTGGTAAATTGACCATTAAACTCTGTTTCAGGATAAAAATTAAAGATAGGCACATAATAATTATCTTGATAATTAATTAAGATTGGTTTGTCGTTTGCTATAAAATCAGATAGTAAACTTATCACAAAAAAAATCATGAAAAACCATAACGAATAATAACCACGGTGATTTTGTTTAAATCGTTGCCATTTAGTATTTTTTGTTAATGACTGTTTTATCATAAGTTACGTGCCTCAAAATCAATACGAGGATCAATTAGCATATAAGTTAAATCCGATAATAATTTAACGACAAGACCGAGTAAGGTAAAAATATATACGGTACCAAATATTACTGGATAATCACGTTGAATGATGGCATCAAAACCAAGTAATCCTAATCCATTTAAGGAAAATATGATCTCGATTAGTAAAGCACCAGTAAATAAAATGCCAATAAATGCTGCTGGAAAGCTTGAGACAATTAACAAGGTTGCATTACGAAAGACATGCTTCAATAAAATCTGTGTTTCTGTAAGCCCTTTGGCTCTTGCAGTTGTGACATATTGTTTTCGAATTTCATCTAAAAACGAATTTTTGGTTAGCATGGTTAAAGAAGCAAAACCACTGATAACCATTGCCAAAACAGGTAAACAGATATGCCAAGTATAATCTTTTATTTTGTCCCATAAATTAAGTTGATCGAAATCATAAGAGGTTAATCCGCGTAAAGGAAAAATATGCCAATAACTACCGCCAGCAAATAAGACGATTAATAAAATAGCAAGTAAAAATGCAGGTATTGCATAACCAATAATAATAAAGGTACTTGACCAGAAATCAAAACGCGATCCGTCTTTCACTGCTTTATAAATACCGAGAGGAATTGAGATTAAATAAATAATTAGGGTACTCCAAAGCCCAAGCGAGATGGAAACCGGTAAACTTTTAGCAATTAAGCCGATTACGGATTCACTTTTAAACAGGCTATTGCCAAAATCAAATAGTGCATATTTTTTTAATGTATCGAAATAACGTTCAATAATTGGTTTATCAAAGCCATATTGTTTTTCAATCTTAGCGATGAGTTCAGGATCTAATCCTCTTGCTCCTCGATAACTAGTTTCATTACTTGGTTTGCTAATTTGCGTGGTAAAATTACCTGATCCAGATAAGAAATTTTGCGATGCGCCTTGTTCATTTTCGATATTAGCAAGAGCTTGATCAACAGGCCCCCCAGGTGCAATTTGCACAATAAAAAAATTTAACGTTAATATGATAAATAACGTCGGAACGATCAATAATAAGCGTCGTATTAAATAATTAAGCATCTTAATGTTCCTGATTTTTTGGTAAGGTTGCGGCTTTATTATTATCAAACCACCAGCTATTTAATTCGATACCATAAGTTGGCATGACGTTTGGCATGCCGAATTTATGCCAATTAGCAAAGTAAATTTGGCTAGGATACCACATAGGAATCATAGGGTATTCTTGTGTTAGAACGCGATCAAGTGCACGACCTAATGGAATTAATTTATCGTCGTTATCAAGATTTTGGCTGATCTCATTTATAAGCGTATCTATCACTTCATTGTGCAATCCTGATGCATTCCAACTTGAATTTAAATGTTCGCTACCCCATAAAATGGACAAGTTAGATGTTGGATAATTAAAAGCACTATAACTTCGCTGAGTCATATCATAATCTCGTTCACGCATACGACGAATTAACTGGGTTTGATCGAGCGTAATAATATTCATAGTGATCCCAAGGCGAGCTAAATTTTGTTGAAAAGGAATGGCATATTTAACATCAGATCCCAAATAAACTAATAACTCAAATTCAAAAGGTTGATTTGTTTTATTATTGATAAGTCGTCCTTTTTTTATTGTCCACCCGGCTTGATGCAAAAGTTGCGATGCTGCTAATAAATTATCTCTATTAAAACCACTGCTATCACTTTTTGGTAAATGATAAGCTTCTTTAAAAACATCGTTAGGGAGAATATTTTTATATGGTATAAGCAAAGATAATTCTTGTTCAGTTGGTTTACCTGCTGCAGCATATAAAGTATTTTCGAAGAAACTATGTGGTCTACTGTAACTATTATAATAAAAGGCTTTATTTAACCATTCAAAATCAAAGGCAAGCGTAATGGCTTTTCGAACTCGAAGATCTTGAAATATTTCTTTTTGCAAATTAAATGCCAGCCATTGTGTTTCAATTGCAGTTTGTTGGGGTTTACTATGTTTTTCGATATAACCTTCTTTAAAATATTGACCTTGATATTGAGTAAACCAATTTTTAGGTTGAGATTCAGCGCGAAAATCATACTCACCTGCTTTAAATGCTTCCAGCGCAACACTTGAATCCATATAATAATCAATGCGTTTATGATCAAAATTATTTAATCCTTTATTGATGGGTAAATCTTGTGCCCAATAGTTAGGATTACGGGTATAAATTACATATTGTCCAAGTTTGTAATCACTTACATAGTAAGCAGCACTTGCTAAGGGTGGGGTCGGTAATGGCTCTGAAAAATTACGGTCTTGCCAAAAATGTTTAGGAATGACTAGCATGTTGCCGACAAAAGAAAGCAGTTTTTCACGATTTCCTTCGGGTATTTCAAATCTTACTAGATAAGGCGTAACGGCCGTGACATTGCATTCTTTATAATAAGCACGATATTGCATTACGCCTTCTGTCATAAATTTAAGAAAAGTAAAAGCAACATCGTCAGCTGTGATCGGTATATCATCTTGAAAACGCGCATTTGGGTTTAGTGTTACTTCTGCCCATTTGTAACTATCAGAATACGTAATTGATGTGCCAATAAGTGGATAAAAGCTGGTGATGTCATCGGCTATATTAGTAAAAAGGCTATCATATAATTCACTTGAATTACGTTCAGCCAATCCTCGACTTGCATAACGATTAAAGTTATCGAAAGTACCAATTTCAGCAAGCTTTATTGTCCCGCCTTTAGGGGCATTAGGATTAACATAATCAAGATGCTGAAAATTTTCAGAATATTTAGGATGACCTTTCAATGAAAAGATATTTTTATGGTAAATCGTTTCAAATGGAAAATCTGTGTTGATATAGTGATCAGGAAGATTTGGTCCAGCGTTGGTATTTGGATTATTTGCTTCAGCTTCAATAATATCCGCTTCAACAGTATCGAAATCTGTATTTTTATTAGTGAGGGCTAAGGCTGGAAAACAAAAAATAACACTAATCATAATCGAGATAATGCTAAAATAGCGTTTTCGTATATGATTAATTATATTAATAGTCACAGTCATTTTCCTTTTAATATTGATGTCTACATTAAATGTACCAATTGTGGTTTTATATTACATATAACATAGCTTATAACATCGTATTTATCCTTAATTTAATTTTTTAAATACAAAAGTGGGAACGCTATTTTGCCAAAGTTCGCCGTAATGAGCAAAAACTAATTATTAGAAAATAGTATTTCGGTAAATTATCGTGGTTTTAATTAATAACAAATCGGCAGTCAATGAAAATATTTTATTTTTCATATATACTTACCACCATTAAAATCCATGTTAATTAATCAGGATTAATATTCATTCTAATATCCTTGTTTGATTAATCTATTTAGAATGTTAAATAATATTGTATTTTTAAACAATCATATCGCACTTAATAGGATAAGAATATGACAGCGAGATTTATTGTCATTGAAGGACTTGAAGGGGCTGGTAAAACAACTGCCATTAAAACCGTTGCGCGTTTACTTAATCAACAACAGATTTTTGATATTGTTTTTACACGTGAACCTGGAGGTACGCCTATTGCTGAAACGTTACGCGATTTAATTAAAAATGGTTTGGAAGGTGAACCTTTAACTGATAAAGCGGAATTATTGATGTTTTATGCTGCCCGCATACAATTAATTGATAATGTAATAAAACCGGCACTTAAGAAAAATCGTTGGGTTATAGGTGATCGACATGATTTGTCAACACAAGCTTATCAAGGTGGTGGACGGCAACTTGATAAACATTTTATGCAAATGTTAAAAGAACAAGTTTTAGAGGATTTTAAGCCAGATTTAACATTATATTTAGATATTGATCCGCAAATTGGATTAATGCGAGCAAGAGCCAGAGGTAAATTAGATCGTATTGAACAAGAATCGTTAACTTTTTTTAATCGTATTCGTGAACGCTATTTAGCATTATCTAACAATGATGAAACCATTATTACCATTGATGCGAGTCAATCTCTTTCTGATGTGACTGCTCAAATTGAAAACATTTTAATACCATGGCTACAAAAACAGGTTTAGCATTATGTTTGAAAAGGATTATTGGTTAAAAGATGCTTATGAACAATTAGCAATGCCTATCTTACGGCGAAAGTCCCATCATGCTTTATTAATTAATTATGTTACAGGCAGTGGGGAAAAAAAGCTGATTAATTCTCTCGCTAATCGTTTTTTATGTACAACATCGACAGATCTTAATCCTTGTGGTTTTTGCCATAGTTGCCAATTATTTAAATCTAACAATCATCCTGATTATTATTTAATCACTAATGAGGCGAATAAAAACACGGTTGGTGTTGATCAAATTCGTCAAATTTTGTCAATTATTTATGAAAAATCCCAGCAAGGTGGTAATAAAGTTATTTATCTTGATAATGCCGCTTTAATGACGGAAGCCGCTGCAAATGCCTTACTGAAAACGTTAGAAGAGCCGCCAGAAAATACGTTTTTTATTTTAGGTAATGATCATAATAATCAATTATTACCGACGATTTATAGTCGTTGTTTTCACTTTTCGATCGCAGTGCCGTCTTTAGATGAATCAATCATATGGTTAAAAAAATATTTTCCAAATTATCATGATAATGATCTTGCATGCGCTGTTTTATTAAGTGAGAATGCGCCATTGGCCGCACAAGCCTTGTTAGAAACTGAAAATTGGCAAAAGCGTAAAATATTTTGTGAAAACTTGATGGCAATTTTACAGCATAATGATTTTTGGTCGCTAGCGGCAATTTTTGATCATGATAAGCTTATTACACAAATTCATTGGTTTTGTACGTTATTAACTGATGCCTTAAAAGCGAAACAAAAAGCTGGACGATTTATCATCAATCGTGATCAAGTACCTTTAGTTAGATTACTTGCAAGTAACAGTTATGAATGCATTTATTCTCTTTATGAATTATGGTGTAAGACAAGACTGCAATTGACATCTATTGCTGGTTTAAATAAAGAATTAATGCTTTGTAATCTGCTAGCACAATCAGAATTGCTAAAACAATAATGAAGATAAAAATGAGCAACCATGATAAATTAATGATGGATAAGAGGCTTAATATTTTTATATTAAGGTTAAGATATTAAAAATTTATTATTTGATATAATTAAGGCGGGAATATAGTGAGCTATTTAACGATTGAGTTTGGATTGCT
Source organism: Gilliamella sp. ESL1225 (assembly GCF_058502635.1). NCBI lineage: Bacteria > Pseudomonadati > Pseudomonadota > Gammaproteobacteria > Orbales > Orbaceae > Gilliamella > Gilliamella sp. ESL1225. The sequence continues at coordinate 665,937 of NZ_CP196358.1, forward strand.
TTTTCTTGCTTTTTTTGTTGTATATTGGGGATGTTATTTATATCCTCATATCCAAAATAAATTAATACTAATCGCTAGTTATTTTTTAGTTTATTGTTTTAGCTGGCAATTTGCTGTTATTTTATTTAGTTATACATTGATTATTTACCTATTAGGATTAGGTATCGCTAAATCTAGTAAATATGCAAAACAATGGCTAATTCTTGCCTTATTTTATGCGGTTTGTAATCTCGCTGTGTTTAAATATTTTGATTTTTTCCGTTCTCAATTGCAGAATTTACTTGATGCGCTTGGTTTATCAGTATTAATTCCGACTATTATTGTATTTATACCAATTGGTATTTCGTTTTATACTTTTCATTCGGTAAGTTATTTAGTTTCATTAAAAAAACGTGAGTTACCTGTAGCTAAATTTCTCGATTTTGCGTTGTATTTAGCTTTTTTCCCGAGCATTATTTCTGGTCCAATCAATCGCGCGAAGGATCTATTGAATCAAATTGAGCTTAATACACCCCGAAACATTTTAAATCCTTATCAAGCTTTTACCTTGATCATTCTCTCTATCATAAAAGTATATTGTTTTGGTGGACTTATCGAACAATATTGGGTAAAGCCTATTTTTGCAAATCCAATGGAATTTAATAGTTTAGATTTGGTTTTTGGATTGTATGCTTATGCCATGTATATCTATGTTAATTTTTCTGGCTATACTGATCTTGTGACGGGAATGGCGCTATTATTAGGTTTTCGATTACCTGTTAATTTTAATGCTCCTTATCTGGCATTAAATTTACGGGATTTTTGGAATCGATGGCATATTAGTTTATCAACATGGATCCGTGATTATATCTATATTCCACTTGGTGGTAGCCATCGCGGATTTACACGAACACAAATAAATGTGTTTTTTGCAATGTTACTTTCAGGATTATGGCATGGCGCAGGAATTAATTTTATTATCTGGGGGGGATTACATGGTCTTGGAATGATAGGATTAAACAGTTATGATCGTTATTTTAAAAAAGGGAATATTGCTATTCATTCTCCTTTTCTAGCACGGTTAATAACATGGCACTTTATCTGTTTTACCTGGTTATTTTTTTATTGCGATACATTCAATGATGCTATCGATTATTTATCTGCCTTGATCCATAATATTCATGTTGATAGTCAATATTGGATCCCATTTTTATTAGTTTGCCTTATTTATTTATTATATCCAAAAATAAAAGCAATTCCTGACATATTTACTAAACAATTAACGCATTTACCGACGTTTTTATTACCCTTTATTTTTATTGTATTGTTGTGGCTTATTATTTATTTTGCACCATCGGGTGTGCCTAATTTTATTTATGCTCATTTTTAATTATGATGAAGGTAAAATTATTGGCTCGTAATGTTAAAAAATCAAAATTGACCTCTAAATGTATGAAAAATCATAAAGGTAAAAATAAATCTTATAAGTTATCCCGTAAGCCACAAAAGAAAAACAATAAAGGGAAGCGTATAACAGAGAAAAAATTATCGATAGCTTCGATCTTTTTTATATTGTTTATTACGGCTTGCGGTTTAATCATTCTTTATTTTCCATCAATTCGAATTTATTGCCAGCAAACCTATCATCAAGATATTTTGAATTTATTTTCTGAGCTTTCAAACGAAAACACCGATGATATGTTTGAAGTAAAAAATGACGAAATTGATCATAACACAGAAAAAAGCGATCCTGTAAATACCGATAGTGAATTTCAAAAAACAAAACTTCATCCTTTACAGCAACCGATAGCAATACTTGAAGATAAAAAAAATGAGACTAAGAAAAACCAAACAGCGCAAGATGCCCTAAATCAAAAATCAGAGCATAATGTTAAATTGATAACTAAAACTGAAAATAAAAAAAATAAACAAGGAAATTCAACGACTAAAGCAATTAAAGATAATAATTCAATTGAAAGAAACAAATCATCTAATGATCAACCTTTAGTAGTGGATGAACTCTCTAAAAATAGACTAAATATAAAAGATGAATACAATCCAGCGCCAATTATTTTATCGCCTAAAGATAAAGTCTTTTTTGCGGGCGATTCTTTAATGCAAGGCGTTGCTCCTTTTGTACAAAAAATTTTGTTTAAAAACTATAAGATTGAAAGCGTTAATCTAAGTAAACAAAGTACAGGGCTTTCTTACCCTAGTGCCTTTAATTGGCCGAAAGAAATTGATGATACATTAACGCAAGATGATCAAATTAAATTGTTAATTGTTTTTTTGGGGCCGAACGACCCATGGGATTTTCCTGTTAAAGGTTATTCTAAGTATGCAAAATTTAAATCGCCGCTTTGGGAAGAACAATATAAATCGCGTATAAATTCTATATTAACGAGTGCAAAGCAACATAATGTACAAGTTCTTTGGTTACAAGCACCTTGTATGAGTAAATCAAAATTAAATGATGGTATGCTTTATCTAGATAAATTATATCAATCAACAGTGGTAGATGCTGGGCAACATTATTTAACGACGAATGATTTGCTAGGGTGCAGTTTTGATTCTTATAATAGTTTTATTGATTCAAATAACAAAAAGATAAAGGTAAGAGTTGACGATGGCATTCATTTTACAAGTGCAGGTCAAAAGATTTTAGCTAACTCAATTATAAAGCAAATTAGTTTTAAAGAATTAGAGGACATGCAGCATGATTAAATTTACCCGATTTTTTATATTTATGGGGATATTTATTGTTATTGCCAGTTGTAATTTAGCTGAAAGCACAGGACCGTCGCCAGGAATTATTAATTTTGGTGATCCTAATGTTACGCAACTTTTAAATCGTTTATCATTATTAGCAAAAAGTAATGACAATAATAATGTAAATGCAGATTTAACAAAGCAAGTTGTGAATATTATCCAATTTGGCGATTCTCATACGGCAGCCGATTTTTTTACGGGTGAATTTCGTAAATTAATGCAGCAAAAATATGGTGATGCAGGTATTGGCTGGATCCCGCCTTTAGCAATTAAAGGACAATATCATTCTGCAGTGAAATGGGTCGATAAAAACTGGCAAGAATTTAATAGTCGCACTTTAAATAATTTAGATTTTCCAATGGGAGGATTTATTGCAAAGCCAATGAAAAATCCTGCCATAATACAAATCGTGCCTAATGAAAAATCGAATATAGAATGGCAAGTGAAAATCACGTTTAAAGCCTTAGCAAATTCATCTAAAATTTTAGAGCTTTATGATAAGTATGGGCATGAAATTAATTTTAGTTATTCGCCTAAAGTAAATTCATGGCAGACAGCATCAACCATTACTGAAATGCCATTAAAAATTCAAAGCCAAGGCAATGTTGAATTAGGTGGTTTATGGTTAATCAAAAATAACCAATCAGGTGTAACTGTATCTGCTATTGCCACAAATGGCGCTAAACAGTCTATTTGGCAAAAATGGAGCCCAACTTGGTACCGAGAATTGGCTACCTCGCAAGGTGATCTGATTATATTACAATATGGTACAAACGAAAGTTTTGATGATAATATTAATCTTAAACAATATCGTGATAACTTGGTGAATAATATTCGTCAAATTCGTAAAGTATTACCGAAAGCCGTGATTTTGCTTATTTCTCCTCCCGACACTCTGCGTAATGCTACGATAGCACCTAAATCCTTAGATAAAATAATGGCTATTCAAAAGCAAGTTGCAAAATCTGAACACACATTATATTGGGATTGGCAGCAAGCAATGGGTGGAAAATTTTCGGTAAAAGATTGGTTATTACATGGACTTGCCAGACCTGATTTTATCCATCAATCGGTACAAGGATATAAATTAAGTGCTAAATTGTTTTATGATGATTTGATAAAATTCATCAATACTTAATCATTTATTATAAAAATAAGGATTTTTATAACATGCCATCACCTATTATTGTCGCTCTTGATTTTTCAGAAATAAAATCAGCTTGGCAGTTTATTGATCAGATTGAGCCTACAGATTGTCGTTTAAAAGTAGGCAAAGAACTTTTTACACATGCGGGACCTGATTTTGTACGCCAAATTATTAGTAAAGGCTTTGATGTTTTTTTAGATCTTAAATTTCATGATATTCCAAATACCGTCGCAAAAGCAGTATCAGCAGCGGCTGATTTAGGGGTTTGGATGACCAATGTTCATGCATGTGGTGGAGCACGTATGATGGAAGCCGCGAAGCAGGCTTTAAATTCTTTTGGTCAAGATGCGCCGTTATTAATTGCTGTCACCGTTTTAACGAGTATGGAAACAAATGATCTTAATGAGATTGGTATTACTATATCTCCCCTTGAACAAGCTAGCCGTTTAGCTTCTTTAACGCAACAATGTGGTTTAGATGGTGTTGTTTGTTCAGCGCAAGAAGTCCAAACTTTTAAAGCATGTTTTGGTCAACAATTTAAGTTAGTTACTCCAGGTATTCGCCCTATTGATGCAAAGTTAGATGATCAAAGACGAATTATGACGCCGGAACAGGCGCAAGCAGCAGGTGCTGATTATTTAGTAATAGGGCGACCAATTACACAATCATCTAACCCAGCTAAAACACTAAAAACCATTTTAATGAACTTGCAACCGATTGCACATTAAATAATTAGATTTAAACGGTCGAGTTCAAAATTAAAATTTACGCGGCTATTAATACGATAATTTTATTAATAACTATTAGCGATCCCTATAATGATTTAAAAAAGAGCATGTAATTATGTCTGAATCTATTCTTGTCTATTCGACCGATAAAGGTCGCTTAAAACCTGAAAATACACCTAAACCACGTTTAATAACGGATGGTATTATTCGTATTCAAAAACAAACTGCTGGAAGAAAAGGAAAAGGCGTTTGCGTTATTTCGGGATTTGATTTGGATGAAAAGGACTTATTAAAACTTACAACTGATTTAAAAAAACGTTGTGGTTGTGGTGGATCGTTTAAAGATGGCATGATCGAAATCCAAGGTGATAAACGCGATGTATTAAAATCTTTATTAGAAGAAAAAGGATTTAAGGTTAAATTTGTAGGGGGATAGTTTAAGTAAAATAGTTTTAATATAAGAACAGTAAAAGTCGCTTTGTTAAATAACTTTACTAGATAACAAGCTTAACATTTATTTTTTTGTTTATTAGAAGACATTTGAGTTAAATAAAAATGCTTATATGCATTTTTATTTAACAAGGCATTTTCATTCACTATATTTGATTAAAATTTAGAGAATAAGTTAATTTGTTAATTAGCCACGGAAACCATGCATTTTTTTACTAATTTCGCGACGTTCTTTGGAGATTTCAGCATTTTTGATAATATAATCATCAACTCTATCATCATAATCGCTTTTCATATTGGCAATGATGGCTTGTAATTCATCATAAGTCATATTAGGTTTGATATAATCGCTTAAATTTTCAAGTAATAAGACCCGTTTTTGATTGTCTCGAATTTTCTTTTCATTATCAGAAATTTCGCGTTTTAGCTTATTTAAGCGGCGTGATAATCGAATGTATTCTAAAACGTCTTGAAAAGATGGTGCTGTCGTTTTTTCCTTGTCCATCTAAATCCCCTTATTTCAAAAATGGAAAATCATGATTGACTTATTATATACTCAGCTTTATAAAAAAAGCAAAAAGCTATCTTAGCTGCTATTTATTAGTAAAATAAAACTAACAACAAAAAACAAAACAACTATTAAGAATTTGGAGAAAATAATATACAATGACACAAAATTTTTTATGTGTACCAGAATGAGAGATTGTAATGAGCTGGATTGAGAAAATTCTTAGTAAAAATAATATATCAGCAGATCATAAAAGAGCTGATATTCCTGGTGGTGTTTGGACTAAATGTTCTAAATGTGATCAGATTATCTATCAGGCAGAACTTGAGCGGAATCTTGAAGTTTGCCCCAAATGCGATCACCATATGCACATTTCTGCAAGAATAAGGCTGAATAAATTTTTAGATGAAGATTCGCAAGTAGAGCTAGGTGACGATTTGTTGCCTAAAGATATTCTAAAATTTAAAGACACAAAAAAATACAAAGATCGTTTAACAACAGCCCAAAAAGAAACACACGAAAAAGATGCTTTAATTGCCATGAAAGGGACGCTATTGGGTATACCAGTTGTTGCTGCGTCGTTTGAATTTGCTTTTATTGGTGGATCTATGTCATCGGTTGTTGGAGCCATGTTTGTTCGCGCAGCTGAGCAGGCTATTGCAGATAAATGCCCGCTTATTTGCTTTTCTACAAGTGGTGGTGCACGTATGCAAGAAGCATTATTTTCATTAATGCAAATGGCAAAAACGAGTGCTATTTTGGCAAAAATGCAGGATGAAGGTTTACCCTACATTTCAGTGTTAACTGATCCGACAATGGGTGGTGTATCAGCAAGTTTAGCTATGTTAGGGGATATTAATATTGCTGAACCTAAAGCACTTATAGGATTTGCTGGTCCTCGAGTTATTGAACAAACCGTTCGAGAAACTTTACCGCAAGGATTCCAACGTAGCGAATTTTTACTTGAAAAAGGTGCTATTGATATGATTGTTCATCGTAAAGATATGCGAGTGACTATTGCTAGTTTGCTTGCTAAATTAATGCGTTTACCGGATCCTTTGGATAATAAAACTGATCTTGATGACAGCGTTGAAAATGCTGAAAATAATGAACTCGAAACAAATAATATGTGATCATGATGAACACTAAACCTTCTATTCAGTCAGATTTAACTACTTGGCTTAGTTACTTGGAACAATTGCATCCAAAAACCATTGATTTAGGATTAGCAAGAGTTAAAACGGTAGCTGAAAAATTAGAGGTTTTACAAGTTGCTCCTTTTGTGATTACTGTCGCTGGTACAAATGGAAAAGGAACAACTTGCCGTGCTCTCGAAATGATTTTACTGGCAGCAGGTTATAAAGTAGGGGTTTATAGTTCTCCACATTTATTACGTTTTACTGAACGAGTCCGTATTAATAATTTGGAATCAACGGAACAAGATACTATTAACGCATTTGCGAATATTGAACAAATACGTGGCAATATTTCATTATCTTATTTCGAATATGCAACCTTAGCAGCTTTATATCAATTTAAGCAAGCAGCACTAGATGTTGTCATCTTAGAGGTTGGATTGGGCGGTCGTCTTGATGCAACAAATATTATAGATGCAGATATTGCAATCATTACGAGTATAGGAATTGATCACATAGAATACCTTGGCGATAATCGTGAAAGTATCGGGCGTGAAAAAGCAGGAATATTTAAGGAAAAAAGTATTGCAATTGTTGGTGAGCCTGATATCCCCTCAACGATTATCGACACTGCAAAATCAATAGGTTGCCCTTATTATATGGTTAATCGTGATTGGTCTTATCAGCAAATTGATGATAATTATTGGAATTATGATTCATCTCATCATCATTATTATAATCTCCCTATACCCTCTATTCCATTAATTAATGCTGTTACAGCAATTGCAGCATTAAGTTATTCGCCTTTGGATATTCCAGAATCAGCAATTATTGCTGGTTTAAGTCATGTTTCATTGACCGGTCGATTGCAAAAAATTCACACGTTACCTTTAGTTATTCTTGATGTAGCACATAATCCTCATGCCGCTAATTATTTACAAAAACAGTTAGATAAATTAAAACAAGAACAATCGCAATTTTGTAAAGTTAGAATTGTCATTGGTATGTTAAAAGATAAAGATATTAAAAATACCTTGTCTTTGTTAAAAGCAGATAATTGGTATTGTGCTAGCTTATATGGAGAAAGAGGAACCAATAGCTTACAATTAAAAAACATATTAACCGATATGGGGGAAAATAATATTTTCACATTTGATTCTGTCAATGAAGCTTACTTACAAGCAAGGCAAGATGCAAATAAAGAAGATATTATTATTGTTTGTGGTTCATTTCATACGGTATCGGAAGTGTTAGCAGAATTTACCGAAAAATAAGAATGGCTATGACAAAAAACTCAATCAATTATGATAAACAAAAACGAATTAGAAACCGGTTAGTTGGTTTGGCTACTTTATTGATTGTGTTAGCTATTATTGCTCCATTGATATTAATAGATAAAACTGACAAAATCTCAAGTTTAAACTCGGTTACTTATACCTCTGCAACGAATATCAATCATTCAACACATAAATATATTGCCGAGATTGGTGAGAATATGGATATATCTACTCCTCCATCAATACCTGCTGAGCCTGAGATTTATAATACCAATGATAATATACCAAATACATCATTATTGAATACAACAACTTACATGATTCAATTGGTAGCTTTAAAAAATAAACAAAAAATTGAAGAGTTAGTTGCATTACTTAGATTAAACAATTATAACGTGATAATTAGTCCCAAAGACCCACAACCAGACCAGCTGATTAAATTACAAATTGGTCCTTATGAGAGTAAAGAACAAGCTGAGCAAGTTATTATGGATTTAAAGAATCTAACAAAGCTGCAAGGAATTATTGTTAATTAAAAAATAACCACTATTGTAAAAAAACTGTAAGTAAGTGAAGTGAAAATAAGATAAACTAAATAAATTATTTAGTTTTTAATAATTAACATTCGAACGAGTTTTTTGTGATGAATTGGATTGATTTTGCGATTATTGGTGTTATTGTTTTTTCAGCTTTAATCAGTATTGTTAGGGGCTTTCTTAAAGAAGCCTTATCTTTAGTTAGTTGGATATTAGCATTTATTGTTGCAAGTCGCTTTTATTTTTATATTACCCCTTATCTAACTTATTTTGAGAACGATTTAATACGTAATGCGATTGCCATTACAATTTTGTTTAATGCTACTTTATTTGTTTGTAGCATTATTTCATTTTTTATTAGCGAACTAGTTCATAAAACAGGATTAGCAGGAACAGATAGAGTACTAGGTATTTGTTTTGGTATTTTACGTGGTATCTTATTCGTTGCGGCGATTCTCTTTTTTATTGATACTTTCACTTCGCTTTCACAAACTGAAGCGTGGCAAGAATCGCAATTAATTCCCCATTTTTATATTATTATACGTTGGTTTTTTGATTATATTCAGAGTTTATCTTTCTTTTAATTCAATAAAATAAGGTTAGGCATCTATGTGTGGTATAGTTGGAATCGTTGGTTTTAATTCAGTCAATCAATCTATTTATGATGCATTAACCGTTTTACAGCATCGAGGGCAAGATGCAGCAGGTATTGTCACTATTGATGATCAAAATAGTTTTCGATTACGTAAAGCAAATGGTCTTGTAAAAGAAGTTTTTTTAGAACATCACATGGAACGATTACAAGGGAATATTGGCATAGGGCATGTTCGATACCCAACATCTGGCACTTCAAGTCCTCAAGAAGCACAACCTTTTTTTGTTAACTCGCCTTATGGAATAGCCCTCGTGCATAATGGTAATCTTACCAATGCGGCTAATCTACGAAATAAAATATTTGAAGTGAGTCGTCGGCATATCAATACTTTTTCAGATTCAGAAGTTTTATTAAATGTTTTGGCAAGTGAATTGGATAAATTTCCTCATTATCCTTTAACTACTGATAATATTTTTACTGCTATTACACGATTACATCAATTAATAAAAGGGGCTTACGCTTGTATAGCTACTATTATTGGTCATGGCATGATTGCGTTTCGAGATCCATATGGCATAAGACCATTAGTTATTGGTAAGAGAATGATTTGCGAAAGCCAAATCGAATATATGATTGCATCTGAAAGTGTTGCACTTGATATTCTAAATTTTGAATTTGTAAGAGATGTAAAGCCAGGTGAGGCGATATATATTAATCAACAAGGGCATTTATTTTCTCAGCAGTGTACTAATGAATCATATTTTTATCCTTGTCTTTTCGAGTATGTCTATTTTGCAAGACCCGATTCAGTTATGAATGGTGTTTCTGTATACCAATCTCGTATTTTAATGGGACAAAAGCTTGGGCAAAAAATAGCTAAAGAATGGCAAGATATTGATATTGATGTTGTTATACCAATTCCGGAAACTTCATGTGACGCTGCACTTGAAATTGCACGAATCTTGGATAAACCTTATCGACAAGGTTTTGTTAAAAATAGGTATATTGGACGTACTTTTATTATGCCTGGTCAAGAAAACCGTCAAGATTCAGTTAGACGAAAATTGAATGCAAATCGTTTTGAATTTGAAAATAAAAACGTTTTATTAATTGATGATTCTCTTGTTAGAGGAACAACATCAAAACAAATTGTTGAAATGGTGCGTTCAGTAGGTGCCAAAAAAGTGTATTTAGCATTAGCGGCGCCAGAAGTTCGTTATCCTAACGTTTATGGTATAGATATGCCAAATGCAGAAGATCTGATTGCATCAAATCGAAGTCTTGAAGAAATTAAGCAATACATAGGCGCTGATCAGTTAATTTTTCAAGATCTAAATGATTTAAAAGAAGCCATACAATCATTAAATCCTGATATATATGATTTTGAATGCTCAGTTTTTGATGGTCATTATATTACACATGATATTAATGAGAATTATTTTACTTCAAAACAACAGAATCGCGATTAATACATCGCGGTCTTATCAAAAGGTATAAATTAAAAATTCATCTCACTTCTCCTTAAAATAATATTTACATTATAATTATAAAAAATTAATTCCTTATTATTATTCTATAATTTTTATCTTTTTATTAATTAAAAGGTTCATCTTTGGTGATTAACATAAATATTTGTAATTATTACATAATATTTACAAAAAAATTTACTCGAAAATGAAAAAATAAATTGATAAATGACATTTTTGTAATAAAATACATAACACAATGCTTAAATATAGTGTTTTAATAAGTTTATTTAAGAAAATTTATAATTAATCTTTCATTTTTGTCATAATCGTTAATAAATTTTAAAGCGAAGTATTGCAATTTGTAAAAATAAGTGTAAGCTTTTGTAAAGATAAGTTAAGGAAGACGGAAAGTCTTAACGATGACTGGACAAAATAATCAAGCAAGTGCGCTTTGAAAGACTGTTAGCTGAAAGATAAAAAATATAAATATAAGGAATACGTAACATGATAATTAAGAAGAGTCTACAGTTGTCGACTATTTCTACATTGGTGATTGGTATTTTATTTTGCCAATACTCTCATGCTGTGGATGCTAAGGTAGCACAACAAAGTATGACGATTGATAGCAATAAAGTTATTGAACTTAAGGATGGTTCAAAAGTACGTGAAATGATCAATAATCAGCAACGTAGTTTGTATCAAATAGCCTTGATAAGTGGTATTTCTATTGTTGAATTACGTGCCATGAATGACAACCGTTTTGATAATAAAGACGTTGTTGAAGTTGGTGAGCATTTAATCTTACCTGAAAACTCTCCTTTATTACCTGTTGTTTCTAAAAGTATAACGGTCAAACACGATAAGTATGTTAGCTTACCTAAATTAAGTTCTGATGATGATTTTGATATAAATGCTGACAAAGACTCTGTTGATTCAGCCGTTGCATCGGTATTGCAAACTTTAGGCTCTCAAGACTGGAAACAAATTACGTCAAAAGATAATGGTGGTATTTCTGGTCACATAAAAAATCAAGGTAAAGATTATGCAGAATATTACGTTCGTAGCGGTATGCAAAATCAAATTGTTGACCCTTTAAGAAGTGCAGCTCAAAATTTTCTAGGTCGTTTTGGTACGGCACAATTACAATTTGATGTAAGCGATAAAGGTGAATTTGATAATCTAAGTCTTAAGTTATTTAGCCCGTTGTATGATTCTGATAATACATTGATTTTTTCACAAATTTCTTATCAAGAATATGAACATAAGCGAGGAATAGGTAATATTGGTTTAGGTCAACGCTGGGATGTTGCTGATAATAAATGGTTATTAGGTTATAACGTGTTTTTTGATCATGATTTTCAACGTAATCATAACCGTTTAGGTGTCGGTTTGGAAGCATGGTCTGATTATATGAAATTTGCTGTTAACTATTATCATCCATTGTCTGACTGGAAAAAATCTCGTGATTTTGATGATTATCTAGAACGTGCAGCTCGTGGTTTTGATATTCGATTCCAAGGTTATTTACCACAATATCCTCATTTAGGCGCTTCATTGATGTATGAACAATATTTTGGTGATGAAGTTGGATTATTTGGTAAAGATAATCTTCAAAAAGATCCGCGTGCAATAACAATTGGTTTCGATTATACACCTGTACCACTATTTACCTTAAAAGCAGAACATAAACGAGGACAGGATAATAATAAAACTACTAAAGCCGAAATAACAATGAATTATCGCATAGGTGTACCATTAAAAGATCAAGTGGATCCTAATATGGTACAAGTGGCACGTTCGGTTAAAGGTAGTCGTTATGATCTTGTAGATCGTAATAACAATATTGTTTTGGAATATAAACAACAAAAACTTTCTGTCGATTTAGGGCTCGAAACGCTCAAATTAATTGAAGGTCATACTTATCCATTCTCAATTAGTATATCTAGTTCAAAAGGAGTATCAGGTATTGAATGGTCAGGTGATATGTACCAAATTGAAAAAAATGGTGGTTTTTTGTGTGCGACGCTTGATGTATGTACTACATCGAATTGGGGAGATCCTAAAAATAACGTTAATAACTGGAAAATTAAAGCACCAGAATACGCAGATAGTAATGGTATACACCAGCCTGTAAGTAATGGTGGTTTTTATTCCTTAAGTGTAACTGCGAAAGATGGTAAAGGCAAAACGGCTAAATCAAACCCTGTAAGATTTGAAGTTATTCCAGATCCAGATTTACGTAAATTAATTGCCTTAACCGTTAATGTTCGTGGCGAAATAACAAATACTATTCATAAAATGCCTGCTGACGGTAATACAGCTGTGACGATTGTAGGTGGAATTGTCAAACCAACAGCAGATGTTGTAACGAGTTTATCTGATTTAGAAGGTTTACATGATGAAAAAGTCTTTACGGAGCATAAAGAGGATTTCAATACAATTGAGAAAAACTGGACAGCTGTTTCGAATGGTCAAAAAATTAAATTAATCGATGGAACAGGTATTACAAGAAAAGGCGTAACATGCCCGACAAATGATCCTTGCATTGTTGTTAAATCAATTGAGAACGTTAGAAAAGGTGATGTTGTTTCAGACAAATCTGCGACTGCAAGTGGTATGACAGCCCAAGCTGATATCTTCACAATAGACGTAGCTTCAAATTTTAATGGTAATGTCGAATTTACAACGAAATTAGAACCTTATGGGCCATCTGTTAATAAAGTTAATGTTAATTTTACAAATGGTTATGCAGGAAGTATCAAAGTAAAACGGTTAGATGGAGTTATTGTTGCACAATCAGAGGGTAATGTCTTGGTATTTGATCCAAATGGGCCTAATGAATGGCGTGTTGAAGATGAATACTATGTAGAGGCTTATGGTATCGATAATCAAAAAATTGATTCGCCATTTGTTATTTGGTCACTCGTTGATAACAATGGCGTGGCTTGTCCAACGGCAGTTTCACCAACGTTGCCAAGTGCTACACAAGCAGCAAATGGTCCTTGGTTTAACGTTGCTATGGGAATAAATGAACATTATAAAATTCGTCGTAATGATACAAGCTATGCAACGAAAGGAACTAGTCTATCTGCTGCAGGAATGGTTGGTATTCCGAAAGGTCTATTAACTGATCAAATAACGATTCCATCGGCATGTGCAGGTGATCAAGGATTTAAGTTACAAGTCTCTGTAGAATAAACATTTATAGGACTTAGTAGTAAGGCTGAATATTGAACATAACAATTTATTGATTTTTATGAAAGTAAATATTCTTTAAAAATGTTCGTTAGCTGAATAGTTTTGAGATTGTGGTTTGAAAGGAACAATCTTATAGGAACACCATAATTGGTGTATTTTAAAAATACAACATGTAATTAGGAAATTGAAACATGAAAAATTTAAACGTCAAAAAAATCGCATTAGGATTATTTCTTGCAGGTTATGCAGCAAGTAATGCTTTTGCAATAGAAGTTTCTACAGTAGGGAAGATCAGTGGTACAGCACCAATTATTTCAAAAGATAGTAATGGTAAAGATTGGAGTATCAATGTAACAACAAATAGTAAAGATAATAATGTTGTTGCTGTTAATGATACAATTACTATTACTTATGCTATTGTTGACAAAGATGGTGACTTCGAAAGTGATAAAGGAAAAGAAACCGCTTATACTGCTAAATTCTTATTTAAACGAGCTGGTGATACTACATGGCGTGAGGTTCCTGATTCAGCAAGCACAGTTGGAAAAACAAAAGGTACAATTACTTATACTATTCCAAATAGTTTAGCAAATGCTGTTGCACTAGGTTTTACAATGCGAGCAACTACTCAATTCGGTTACCCAAAGGAAGGTAATTGGCTTGTTGTTAAAGACTTAGGTAGTGCGGCTGCAAGTGCTAACCAAGTAACTGATCCAGGAACAGATATTGATAATGGTGGTGGTACTGGTGGTGGTGATACTCTTCCAGGTTCTCCATCAATAACTAACCCAATTCAACCGGGTGGTGATATTGTCATGGGTATCTTTAAATTCGGTGATTTAACTAAAAACTATAAAATTGCTTCAGATAATTTGAACTTAGGTGAAAAATTTGAAACTCGTATTTGGGTAGATAGCAATCATAATAACCTACCTGAAACCGGCGAAGACGATTTAACTCCTAACTATACTACTTTCCAATGGTATGTAACTGGCGGTAACAGCGCTGCTAACGGTAATGCAATATCTAATGATATTAAATTAGAAGGGGCTACATCAAGTTCAATTGAATTGCCAACTACCAATGCAGACGCGATTAGTAAGTGGTCTACACTTCCTTCAGCAACAACAGGTGCCGGTTTACAAGGATTCCAACTTAAAGTCATCCCTACAAGTTCATCATCTACTAAGTTTGCACTTTAATGTAGAGATTATAACTGATCAATCTATTATTAATTTAGTTGATAAAAAAACCACTCATTTGAGTGGTTTTTTATTAATAATAAGATCAGTAAATAGGTAATAATTTATATAATTAATTATGTGTATTCTTTTTAAAATTTCAGTATATTTGCACTGCGTTTTATGAGGTAAATAATGAATATTCCTTGGCAAGAATTAGATGATTTTACTTTAACTAATATTATTGAAACGTTTGTGTTGCGTGAAGGCACTGATTATGGTGAGTTTGAAAAAACACTAACTGATAAAGTAAATCAAGTTAAAAATCAATTGATAAGAGGTGAGATCATTATTGTTTGGTCTGAGCTTCATGAAACGATAGATATTATTAAAAAATAATTCATATTGATTAACAAAATGGTATTAGATATATATCTGACGATCCTAGTATTTAAGCTAGGAAAGCTTAAATATTCATAGATGACAAGTCTATAATTTATCTTTTAACTTTGTTATAGTGTGCGAACGCTATGATATGCAAAACTAAATGTTAAAAGCGAGGATCGAATGATAGTGGATAATCAGCAATCAGATTCCATATTAGAATGGTTTTTATCTCATTGCCATATACATAAATATTCAGCTAAAAATACATTGATTCATCAAGGAGAAAAAGCAGAAACACTTTATTATATTATTAAAGGTACTGTTGCTGTATTAATAAAAGATGATGAAGGTAAAGAAATGATTTTGTCTTATCTTAATCAAGATGAGTTTTTTGGTGAAATAGGTCTATTCGTTGAAAATACTGAGCGTAGTGCTTGGGTAAAAGCAAAAACCTCGTGTGAGATTGCCGAAATATCTTATAAAAAGTTTAAACAATTGGTTCAAGTCAATCCAGATATTTTAATGCGTTTGTCGGCCCAAATGGCAAGTCGCTTGCAAGTGACCTCAGAAAAAGTAGGTAATCTTGCCTTTTTAGATGTTGCTGGACGCATAGCACAAACATTATTAAATTTAACAAAATTACCTGAAGCGATGACACATCCTGAGGGGATGCAAATAAAAATTACGCGTCAGGAAATTGGTCAAATTGTTGGTTGTTCACGTGAAACGGTTGGTCGAATATTAAAAATGCTAGAAGATCAGCGTCTTATTTATGCACATGGTAAAACTATTGTTGTTTATGGTAGTCGTTAAATTATGAAAAAACGTCGCCTAATCAATCATAACGAAATTATTATGTTATAGGATAGACAATGACAGAAAAGAGATCTATTCCTAATCATGTCGCTATTATTATGGATGGCAATGGTCGCTGGGCAAAAAGACGTAATCAATTACGAGCAGTAGGCCATAAAGCAGGACTGAAAACAGTTCGTGAAATTGTTCGTTACGCTGCCAGTAATGATATTAAAGTATTAACTTTATATGCTTTTAGTAGTGAAAATTGGAAACGCCCATCACATGAAGTTTCCTCGCTTATTTCATTATTTATGTATGCCTTGAATCGCGAAATAAAAAATCTTCATAGAAATAACATTTGTTTAAAAATTATTGGTGATATTTCGCGGTTCAATAAAAAGTTACAACAAAAAATTATTAATGCGCAAGAATTAACGAAAAATAACCAAGGCCTTATTTTAAACATTGCAGCCAATTATGGCGGGCGATGGGATATTATTAATGCTGTCAAAGCCTTGACTTATCAAGTTATTAAAGGTGATTTAAATATTGATAACATTAATGAACAGAATTTTACATCATACGTTTGCTTAAGTAACCAACCTGAGGTAGACCTTGTTATACGTACGGGTGGTGAATGTCGTATCAGTAATTTTTTATTATGGCAAATTGCCTATTCAGAATTTTATTTTACTGACGTTTTATGGCCTGATTTTACAATAGAAAAATTTAAAGAAGCACTTAACACCTTTACTAATCGTGAGCGTCGTTTTGGTGGTGTTAATTTAGAGGAAAATATATGCTAATTCATCGCTTAATAACAGCTCTTATTTTAATTCCGCTTGTTATCATTGCTCTATTTTGGTTACCTTTTAACTTATTTGCATTTGTCATTATTGGTATTTGTGGTTTAGCTGCATGGGAATGGACCCAATTTTTCAAATATCAACATAAATTTTCTAGAGTAGTCTATACAGTGATCATGATTATTGGACTGATTGGGATATTCTATTTGCAGGCTTTTTGTCTAAAATCTCATAGTTTATCTAAAATGATTCTTATTTTGTCGGTAGTCTGGTGGATTGTTGCTGCATTTTTAGTGATAACCTATCCTAAAAACAGCCAATTGTGGTCTAATCATTTATTTATAAAATATCTATTTTCAATTTTTACCCTTGTCCCTTTTTTTGTTGGAATGATGGAATTACGAGATTTTAATTATACTAATAACACTTTTGATGGTGCATTTTTAGTGTTATATGTCTTCGTTCTTGTATGGGTAACAGATTCGGGCGCATATTTTGTCGGGCGAAGTTTTGGTAAACACAAATTAGCCCCAAATGTATCGCCAGGTAAAACAATTGAAGGATTATTAGGCGGCACTCTTTTTGCTATTATTATAGCTTTAGTTGTTTATTTAGCTGATTATCTACACATTAATTTTATGACGTTTATTATTAGCTCTTTCTTTGCAATTTTTGTTTCTGTTTTAGGTGATTTAACTGAAAGCATGTTTAAACGTGAGGCTGGTATTAAAGATAGTGGGCATTTAATTCCAGGACATGGTGGCATTTTAGATCGCATTGATAGTTTAACTGCAGCAATTCCAATTTTTGCAGCATTATCTTTGCATTTATTATAAAAAGGTTATAGATTGTGCTTTGGTCATTATTATTATTTATCATTACTATTAGTTTACTGGTCACGGTACATGAGTTTGGTCATTTTATTGTTGCCAGATTATGTGGTGTCAAAGTTGAACGATTTTCGATTGGTTTTGGTAAAAAAATAATAAGTCATAAATTTGCCAGTGGACTAGAACTTGTTATTGCCATGATTCCCTTAGGTGGCTATGTTAAAATGCTTGATAGCAAAATACATAAAATATCTCCTGAAGAAGTGAAATATGCTTTTAATCATAAGAAAATTTGGCAACGTGTAGCAATTATTGTTGCAGGACCTTTTGCTAATTTTTTATTAGCACTTATTCTGTTTTGGATTATTTTTATGATGGGCGTTATCATTTATCCAGTACAAATAAAGGCAATAGTACCAAATAGTCCAGCGAGTATGGCAATGATTCCAGACGATATTGAATTAAAAAAAATAAATAATACTAATATTACAAATTGGAATGATGTGAATACGGCTTTAATCAGTGTTATGGGAAGCGAGAATGTGAGTATTACTTATCTAATTCCCCAAATGTACGATAAACAAGCAGAAATAACAACACAAGTAAATATTAGTCATTGGAAATTTGATATAGAAAAAGAGTCGCCAATAACAACTTTTGGATTTATACCTAAAACATTGGACGTTTATCCAATAATCAGTAAAATTATATCTGGTTCGGCAGCTGAAAAAGTTGGATTGAAAATTGGCGATGAAATTATTGCTTATAATGGTAAAGAATTTGATAATTGGGCTAACTTTGCGTTAAAAATTAAAGCGGGGAATCCAATTTTAATCGAATATAAACGAGAAAATATGAACTTTCATGCAACTTTGATACCAAATATTCAAGCAAATGGTGAATATGTTGCAGGTATATTTCCTACATCAAATATTGTTACAAAACGTTATGGATGGTTAGATGGATTTTACAAAGGAGTTGAACAGACTGTTGTCATGACAAAATTAACGATAAATTCTTTTTATCAGTTAATAACAGGTGTTATTGGTCTTAATCACTTATCAGGACCAATAACTATAGCGAAAAGTGCCGGGAATACAGCAAGTTATGGATTAACGCCCTATTTATATTTTTTAGCATTTATTAGTATAAATTTAGGTATAATTAATCTTGTTCCCTTACCTATGTTAGATGGCGGTCATCTTATCTTTTTATTAATTGAAAAGATAAAAGGTGTTCCTGTTAAGGAAAATATTCAAGAACGCTTTTATCTAATTGGTTTTATTTTATTGGTGGTCATAATGGCTATTGCACTCTTTAATGATATTTTACGTTTGTGATGGGATGAGGTTATAAACATTTACATGAAAATAAATAAATTACTTTTGGCATCTTTGCTGTTAGGAACCAGTTCATTTTATAGTTCGAGCGCTTTTAGTCTTGAAGATTTTGTTGTTAAAGACATTAAATTTGAAGGATTACAACGGGTAACAGTCGGAGCTGCATTACTTGAAATGCCAATTCAAGTTGGTGATTATGTTAATGAAAGCGAATTAGGTCGCATCATCAAAGCACTTTATGCCAGCGGCAATTTTGAAAATATTAGCGTTGCACGTGATGGTGATAAACTCATTATCAAAGTACTTGAACGTCCAACAATTGCTAATATTACTTTTTCGGGTAATAAGTCGGTAAAAGATGATATGCTCAAGAAAAATCTTGATAGTTCTGGTGTTCGAGAAGGCGAAGCGTTAGATAGAACAACACTTTCTTCTATTGAAAAAGGACTCGAAGATTTTTATTATAGTATTGGTAAATATAACGCTCAAGTTAAAGCTGTTGTTACCCCTCTTTCTCGTAATCGAGTTGATTTAAAATTAGTCATTGGCGAAGGTAAATCGGCATTAATTGATCAAATCAATATTGTTGGTGCAAAAGCTTTTTCCTCTGAAGAACTTATTTCACGTTTTTCCTTGCGTGATGAGGTACCTTGGTGGAATCTTTTAGGTGATCGTAAATATCAAAAACAAAAATTAGCTGCTGATTTAGATGAACTACAAAGTTATTATCTTAATCGTGGTTATGCTCGTTTTAATATCGAGTCAACGCAAGTCAGCTTGACACCTGATAAAAAAGGGATTTATGTCACAATTAATATTCATGAAGGTGAGCAATATAAGTTATCTGATATAGAGTTTTCAGGTAATTTTGCTGGTCATAAAGATGAAATCATGAAAATTGCCAAGGAACGTATTAAAAATGGCGAATTATATAATGGGCAAAAAATAACACAAATTGAAGATAATATAAAACGGTTATTAGCAAATTACGGTTATGCATTTCCTCGTGTTATAGTTCATCCTGATATGAACGACACAAATCATACTGTTAAATTAATGGTATTTGTTGATGTTGGTCAAAGATATTATGTCAGGGATATTAAAATAGTCGGTAATAGCGTAACAAGTGAAAAGGTTATTCGCCGAGAATTACGCCAAATGGAAGGGACGTGGTTAAGTAATGGTCTTGTCGAATTAGGTAAAGAGCGTATTAATCGATTAGGATTTTTTGATACAGTTGATGTAACAACAGAGCGTATTCCTGGTGTTGATGATCAAGTTGAAGTGATTTATAAAGTTACTGAACGCAATACAGGTAGTATTAAATTTGGTATAGGTGTGGGGTCGGACAGTGGACTAAGTTTTAATGCTGGTATTTCACAAGAAAACTGGTTAGGAACAGGTAACAGTGTCTCGTTTGATGTCAATACAACTGATACCGATAAAACTGCATCAATTTCAATTACTGATCCTTATTTTACAGTAGATGGTGTTAGTTTAGGTGGTAGTATTTATTACAATACTTACAAAGCTGATGATGATGACCAATCAGAATATTCAAGTAAAACATGGGGTGCTTCAACCAGTTTAGGTTTCCCAATTAGTGAAAATAATTTTATTCGATTTGGTACTGAATTTGCGAATCATAAATTATCTGATATGCAACCTCAATATGGAATGTGGCGTTATTTTGATTCTATGGGTGCAAACTTAAAAGGGAAAAAATCTATTTCATATAATACCAATGATGTTTTATTAAGTGCATATTGGATTTATAACTCATTGGATAGAGGTTATTTCCCGACGGAAGGTTTAAGATTATCTGCTAATGCTAAAATAACGGCGCCATTGTTTGATAATCGTTATTACAAATTAATTTCAGATGCATCTTATTATTACCCAATAGATTATGACCATAATTGGGTATTTTTAACACGTGCACGTCTTGGTTATGGTAATGGTTTAGGGGGTAAAGAATTACCGTTTTATGAAAACTTTTATGCCGGTGGTTCAACAGTATTACGTGGATTTAAATCGAATACGGTAGGCCCTAAAGCAGTCTATTTTGAGAATTCAAGATGTAATTTAGAAAATTCTTCAGGCTGTGAAGCAAGTAAAGATGCGGTTGGTGGTAATGCTTTAGCTTTTGCAAGTGCAGAACTTATTGTACCAACACCATTTGCTAGTGAAAAATATAGTAATTCAATTCGTACATCTTTATTCTTTGATGCAGGTACGGTTTGGGATACTGAATGGGATTTAAAAAATAGCAATCTTCCTGATTATAGTTCACCATCAGATATTCGCATGTCTGGTGGTATTGCTGTACAATGGATGTCGCCATTAGGGGCGTTAGTGTTCTCTTATGCGCAACCAATTAAGAAATATAGGGGAGATTCCTCTCAACAATTCCAATTTAATATTGGATCCACATGGTAAACATGTAATAAATCAAAATTAAGAGGTAATAATAAAGTGAAGAAAATTATTTCAATTATGAGTTTAGCTGCGGCATTATTAATGACAGGTTTTGCCCATGCAGAAATGAAAATTGGTGTCATTGATGTGATGTCAGTTTTACAAAAAATGCCTCAACGTGAAGAAGTCGGCAAATCTTTAGATAAAGAATTTGATGCGAGAGCGAAAGCACTTCAAGAAGAAGAGAAAAAAGCATCGGCGGCATCGGCTAAATTAAAAAAAGACAGTTTGACTTTAACAACTTCTGAAAAAGCGCAACTTAATAAAACGGTTGCTGATTTTGAAGCTAAAGCGAAAACATTTACTGTCGATTATCGTAAACGCGAATCTGAAGAAGCGGGAAAACTATTAGTTAAAGTTGAAAATGCAATGAACGAAGTCGTTAAAGAAGAAAAATACGATCTTATTTTAAAAGCAGAAGCGGCTGTATATGCCTCTGACGCAGTGAATATTTCAGAAAAAGTTCTTCAGAAGGTTAAAAAATAATGTTTGCTTTTACTTTAGAGCAACTAGCAAAGAAACTTAACGCTAAAGTACATGGTGATGGTTCGCTAATCATCACCGGTATTGCTTCTATGAAAAATGCATGCGCAGGACAAATTACTTTTTTAGCTGATAAAAAATTTCATAACCAGCTAGAAAATTGTAAAGCAACAGCTATTGTTTTAACAGAAGATAGTCTTGAATATTGGCATGGAGCTGCTCTTATTGTCAAAAATCCTTATCTTACTTATGCTTTACTTGCACAACTCTTGGATACAACGCCAAAAGCAGCTTCAGGAATTGCACCATCAGCAATTATCGATCCTACAGCTAAAATTGGTCGAAATGTTTCGATTGGCGCTAATGCTGTTATAGAAAGTGGAGTTATACTAGGTAATGATTGTGTAATTGGAGCGGGTTGTTTTGTAGGCAAAAATACCCAGATTGGTGAATCGACACAATTATGGGCAAACGTATCTATTTATCATAATTGTGTAGTTGGTACTCATTGTCTAATTCAGTCAGGAACAGTCATTGGCGCTGATGGATTTGGTTATGCTAATGATAAAGGTAATTGGATAAAAATACCCCAACTAGGAAAAGTCATTATTGGTAATCATGTTGAGATTGGTGCTTCAACGACAATCGATCGTGGTGCGCTTGATGATACCGTAATCGGGAATGGGGTAATTATTGATAATCAATGTCAAATTGCTCATAACGACATTATTGGTGATCATACTGCTGTAGCGGGTGGCGTTATTATGGCCGGAAGCCTTAAAATTGGACGACATTGCTTAATTGGCGGCGCCAGTGTTATCAATGGACATATGGAAATTTGTGATCAAGTAACAGTGACAGGTATGGGGATGGTTATGCGCCCAATTACAGAGCCGGGTGTTTATTCTTCAGGTATTCCATTACAAGAAAATAAAGTATGGCGAAAAACCGCTTCTCTAGTTTTACATATTGATGAAATGAGTAAACGCTTGAAGTCTCTTGAAAAGAGACTATTAAAAACCTCGACGTAACTAGTCACGGTCGCTATAATGCTCATCTAATTTATAAATTTTTAAGCGCAATGATAGTTATTAAATCATTGGAAGCTAATAATATTCAAATAATTCTGAGGTATAAAGATGCAAGTTTCGGTTGAAACAACACAAGGTTTAGGACGACGTTTATCAATAACAATTAAAGCTGATGATATTAAAAAAGCAATGGATTTTGAGCTTGCTAAAACAGCAAAAAAAGTTCGTATTGATGGATTTCGTAAAGGAAAAGTACCATTAAAGATAGTTGAACAACGTTATGGAGCTTCTATTTTACAAGACGCTTTGAGTGAATTAATGCAACGTAATTTTATTGAAGCAATTATTCAAGAAAAATTAAATCCAGCAGGTGCGCCTACATATATCCCTTCACAATATAAAGAGGGTGAAGATTATACTTTTACTGTTGAATTTGAAGTTTATCCGCAAATTGAAATTAAAGATCTTGATAAAATTGAAATTGAAAAACCCGTTACTGAAATCGTTGATGCAGATATTGATACTATGATTGAAACATTACGTAAACAACAAGGTACCTGGGAAGAAATTTCTGATAATGCTAAAGATCAAGATCGCGTTACAATGGATTTTGTTGGTAAAGTAGATGGTGAAGAATTTGAAGGTGGTAAAGCAACTGATTTTGCTTTAGTTCTTGGTCAAGGTCGTATGATTCCCGGTTTTGAAGATGCATTACTAGGTCACAAAGCAGGTGAACAATTTGATATTAATGTCACATTCCCAGAAGAATATCACGCTGAAAATTTAAAAGGTAAACCCGCTACTTTTACAATTAATCTTAAAAAGGTAGAAAAATTAGTATTGCCTGAATTAACAGAAGATGTCATTAAACGTTTTGGTATTGTTGATGGTACAGTTGAAAGTTTACGCAATGAAGTGCAAAAAAATATGCAACGTGAACTTAAATCAACCATTCGTAATAAAATTAAAGCTCAAGTTATTGAAGGTTTGATTAAAAATAATGATATTGACGCGCCTACTCCACTTGTTGATCGCGAGATTGATGTATTACGTCAACAAGCTGTTGCTCGTTTTGGTGGAAATACTAAACAATCATTCGAATTACCAAAAGAATTATTTGCAGATGAAGCTAAACGTCGTGTCGTAACGGGGTTATTATTCAGTGAAATCATTGAAAAAGATAAATTAGAAGCGGACGAAGCTAAGGTTCAAGAACTTATTGATGAAATAGCTAGTGCTTATGAAGATCCTAATGAAGTTCGTGAGTACTATACTAAAGATAAAAAAGCAAAAGATAATTTAAAATCTGTTGCGCTTGAAGATCAAGTAGTTGAACAATTATTAGCTAAGGCGAAAGTAACGGAAAAAAATTATTCCTTTTCTGAATTAATGAATCCTCAAAGTGCTTAGTTTTTCATAAACTACATGAAATAACGATAATTTATTAGCACTTATTATTGAAATTATATCAAAGCCCAAATAAGAGTTTTCTTTTTGGGCTATTTTATTAATTAGGAGATTAAAATGTCTATCGAACCTTACATGGGCGTTATTCCAATGGTGGTTGAGCAAAACTCTCGTGGAGAGAGAGCCTATGATATTTATTCACGGTTATTGAAAGAAAGAATTATTTTTCTAACTGGCCAGGTTGAAGATAACATGGCGAATCTAATTGTTGCTCAGATGCTTTTTTTAGAAGCAGAAAACCCTGAAAAAGACATTTATTTATATATTAATTCACCGGGTGGTGTTGTCACTGCGGGTATGTCAATTTATGATACCATGCAATTTATTAAACCTGATGTTAGCACAATTTGTTTAGGGCAAGCTTGTTCAATGGGCTCCTTATTGTTAACAGCGGGTGCTAAAGGCAAACGTTATTGTTTACCTAATGCACGTGTTATGATTCACCAACCATTAGGTGGATTTCAAGGCCAAGCATCGGATATTCAAATTCATGCACAAGAAATTTTAAATATTAAGAGTCGATTAAATTCTATTCTCTCTTATCATACGGGACAAGATATTAGCGTTATTGAAAAAGATACGGATCGAGATAATTTTATGTCTGCTGAGCGAGCAGTAGAATATGGATTAGTTGATGCCATTTTTAGCAAACGTTCTTAATTGATAAAAGGTGACACAGTGAATAAAAAAGATTCAGATAAATTACACTATTGTACGTTTTGCGGTAAAAACCAACACGAAGTTGCTAAACTCATTGCTGGTCCTGCGGATAATTTTATTTGTAATGAATGTATCGATTTATGTAACGACATTTTGAAGGATAAAAATAAGACATTTTCAACGACTGAGGAGTTTGTAAAACGTATTTTACCAACCCCTCACGAAATTCGTGCTCATCTTGACGAATATGTTATTGGGCAAGATAGGGCGAAAAAAGTATTAGCGGTTGCAGTTTATAATCATTATAAAAGATTGCGTCACCCTCTTAATAAAGATAATGTTGAATTAGGGAAAAGTAATATCCTTTTAATAGGTCCAACCGGCAGCGGTAAAACATTATTAGCTGAGACATTGGCACGCTTTTTAGATGTTCCCTTTGCTATGGCAGATGCAACCACGCTAACTGAGGCGGGTTATGTTGGTGAAGATGTCGAAAATATCATTCAAAAATTATTACAAAATTGCGATTATGATGTTGAAAAAGCGCAAAATGGTATTATTTATGTCGATGAAATTGATAAAATTTCTCGTAAATCTGATAATCCTTCAATTACGCGCGATGTATCTGGCGAAGGTGTACAACAAGCATTATTAAAAATTATTGAAGGTACTATTGCTTCAGTTCCCCCTAAAGGTGGGCGTAAACATCCACAACAAGAATTTTTACAAGTCGATACATCTAAAATATTATTTATTTGTGGTGGTGCGTTTAGCGGCCTTGATAAAGTTATCGAAAATCGCATTTCTATTAATACCGGTATCGGTTTTGGTGCTGAAGTGAAAGGAAAACAGCAAAAACAATCCGAATCTGAATTATTAGCTCAAATTGAACCCGAAGATCTTATTAAATTTGGTTTAATTCCTGAATTTATTGGTCGTTTACCAGTAGTTGCAACTCTGACAGAATTAGATAAAGCAGCCTTAATTAATATTTTAACGCAGCCTAAAAATGCGTTAACTAAGCAATATCAGGCATTATTTAATTTAGAAAATGTTAATTTACAATTTTCTCCTAAGGCATTAGATGCCATTGCTGTTAAAGCAATGAAACGTAAAACAGGTGCGCGAGGATTACGATCCATCGTTGAAAATGTTTTACTAGATACAATGTATGATTTACCATCAAATAAAAATGTCTCCGAAGTCATTATTGATGAAGATACCATTGAGAAATCGCAACCACCTAAATTAATTTATAAAGATTAACGTGAGACGATAAAATAAAAGATTAATCTTTATCTCGTTTTTCTAATTGATTATTTACAAAATTAAGTTTTTATATGTTATCTATATTATATATTGATAATGTATAAAAGCTTATTTTTTTATATATATGTTAAAATTTTACAAAAAAATAAGGATTTATGGCTAAATAACCAAGAAGACTTGAATAATAAAAAATAATCCCAACATAATAACAAGGTTAGTATTATTAGAGAGAAATAGATGAAAACAAAACAAACGAAACAGATGATTATGCCTATTTTACCGTTGCGAGATGTAGTGGTTTTTCCTCATATGGTAATCCCTCTCTTTGTTGGTCGCAATAAATCTATCCATTGTCTTGAAAGTGCTATGGAAATGGATAGAAAAGTCTTTTTAGTTACGCAAAAGAATCCATCCCAAGATGATCCAGGTATTGATGATGTTTATAAAATTGGTACTATTGCCAATATTTTACAACTTTTACAATTACCGGATGGTACGATAAAAGTTCTCGTTGAAGGGATAAAAAGAGGCAAAATTGACGAAATTATCGAGCAAGATGAAAATGAATTTTTAGTTGCTAATATTGAAGACTTACAACATGAAGATGATGAACAAATCGATATTAATGAGGCACTAATTCGTGCTGTGCAATCTAATTTTGAAGAATATGCTCACCTCAACAAAAAAATTACTCAAGAGATGATTGACTCAATTAGTCTTATTAAAGACGCTTCAAAATTGGCAGATTCTATTGCAGCAACATTACTTTTAAAAGTTGAACAAAAACAAGAGATTTTAGATACTGCAGATTTAGAAAAGCGTTTAGAGCTATTGTTAGCGATGATGGAAGCGGAAATTGATTTATTGCAAGTTGAGAAAAACATCCGTCAACGTGTTAAGCAACAAATGGAAAAAGCGCAAAAAGAGTATTATCTAAATGAACAAATTAAAGCGATTCATAAAGAATTAGGCGATGTTGATAATAAGCAAGATGAAACAGAAGAGCTTAAAAATAAAATATTTGAAGCAAAAATGCCTCAAGATGTTATTGATAAAGCCCTTGCTGAACTTAATAAATTAAAAATGATGCCGCCTATGTCTGCAGAAGCGACAGTTGTACGTGGTTATATTGATTGGCTTATCCAAATTCCATGGCATAAACGATCTAAAATTAAAAAGAATATTGTAAATGCGCAACAGATTTTAGATAAAGATCATTATGGACTCGATAGAGTCAAAGAACGCATTTTGGAATATTTAGCTGTTCAAGGTCGTATTAATAAAGTTAAAGGTCCTATTTTATGTTTAGTTGGACCTCCAGGGGTGGGTAAAACTTCGTTAGGTCTGTCTATAGCTAAAGCGACAGGGCGAAAATATATACGTATGGCATTAGGTGGGGTGCGCGATGAAGCTGAAATTCGTGGACATCGTCGAACTTATATCGGCTCAATGCCAGGTAAACTTATTCAGCGTATGGTGAAAGTGGGTGTTAAAAATCCATTATTTTTATTAGATGAAATTGATAAAATGGCATCTGATATGAGAGGCGATCCTGCGTCGGCTTTATTAGAAGTGCTAGATCCTGAACAAAATAATAGTTTTAGTGATCATTATCTTGAGATTGATTATGATTTGTCTGACGTAATGTTCGTTGCAACAGCAAATTCAATGAATATACCGGCACCTTTATTAGATCGTATGGAAGTTATTCGCCTATCAGGCTATACCGAAGACGAAAAATTAAATATCGCTAAAGAGCATTTAATTGCCAAACAAATTAAAGACAATGGACTAAAAGACTCTGAGATCACTATTGAGGATTCCGCGATCATTGGTATTATTCGTTACTATACACGTGAAGCAGGTGTGCGCAGTTTAGAAAGAGAAATTGCTAAAATTTGCCGAAAAGTGGTGAAACAATTAGCTTTAGACAAAAAATTAAAGCATATAACGGTTTCTGACGAAAATCTTAAATCTTTTTTAGGGGTTTATCGTTTTGATTATGGCAAAACAGATAATGAAAATCGAATTGGTCAAGTGATTGGTCTAGCGTGGACTGAAGTTGGTGGCGATTTATTAACGATCGAATCTATGAGCGTACCGGGTAAAGGAAAACTGACTTATACAGGTTCGTTAGGTGATGTTATGCAAGAGTCTATCCAAACTGCATTAACTGTAGTTCGTGCAAGAGCAAGTAAATTAGGTATTAATCCTGACTTCTATGAAAAAAGAGATATTCATGTACATGTACCAGATGGAGCAACTCCGAAAGATGGACCCAGTGCGGGTATTGCCATGTGCACTTCTTTAATTTCGACTTTAACAGGGAATCCAGTTCGAGCGGATGTTGCAATGACAGGCGAAATTACCTTACGCGGTGAAGTTTTACCGATAGGTGGGCTTAAAGAAAAATTATTGGCAGCTCATCGAGGAGGCATTAAAACAGTGATTATTCCGATGGAAAATGTAAAAGATCTTGAAGAGATCCCCGATAATGTTAAATCTGAGATAGATATTCATCCTGTTAAATGGATTGATGATGTCATTACTATTGCGTTACAAAATAACCCATTTGGGATAGAGGTTATCACTGATAAGAAAAAAGTAAATTCTATTACCAAAAGAACTTTAAAAAAGGTGAAAACTAATCATGATGTTCCTGTTAGTTTAAATTAATTAAATGTTAACAGTAATAGACCAACGTTAAGTTGGTCTATTTTTTTATCCTTTTTTTACAGATAATAGTTAATTTTATTAAATATGCTATACTTGAAAACATTAAAATAATCTATGGAGAAACACGATATATGATGGATTCTATCCGCGGAGCTGCGAATAATATTATCGTTAAAATTATTTTTGGAATTATTATTTTAGCGTTTATTTTTAGTGGTATTGGTTTTATTGGCTTTTCATCTTTATTTGATTCGGGTAATGATGAGCGAGATAAGCAATTATATGTTGCGAAAGTTGATGGCGAACCTATTGGTAGAAGTGATTATGAGCATGCCGTTGCTAATTATCAGGAAACGGTTTTTGATTTAAACAGTAAAGCCAACGAACAGGCTATACGCCGAAAAGTATTAACAAATTTTATAGCTAATAATTTAACCTATAAGTTATCTAAAAAACTTAAAGCCAATTATAGTCAAAGTCAGGTTATGAATGTGATTCATCATAATCCCACCTTTTTTGTTAATGGAAAATTCAGTAATGAAGAATATAGCAAATTACTTACCCAAAATCGTATTGAACCTGTCTTATATGAAAATCTTTTAAGTTCAGAATTGCAAAATGGGCAGATGCTTGATGCTTTATTTAATACCTCTTTTGCTTTACCTGTTGATTCTGAATTATCTCTGTTACAAAATGAAACTCGCTTAGTCTATATTACGCAAATTTCTCCTAGAAGTATTGGTGATCAAGATATTAACGTAACAGCTGATGAAGAAAAGAATTTTTATAATGATAATAAAGAGAAATTTAAACGCGAGGATAGGATTAAATATAATTATATTATAAATGATAGAAATGATTATAAATACGAAATTAAGGTAGACGAAAAGGAAATTCGTGATGAATATACTAAGAATAGTAAGAATTATTGGGCCAAAGGTCAAAAATCCTATAGTACAATTTTTGCTTCTGATAAAGAAAATGCTGATAATATTGCTGAGCAATTAAAAAAAGGTAAAGATTTTAATCAATTAGCAGATATGTTTGCTAAACAGCAAAGCAATCCATTATTCAAAAATGGCTCTATTGGATGGATTATTGATGGTATGGAGTCATTGCCTGAAATTAAAGAAGCGAATTTAACGAAAGTAGGTCAAGTTTCAAAACCAATTAAAACGGAAGAGGGTTATTTATTTGTTAAATTAGATGCTGTTCGAAAAGCAGAATTAAAAAATTATGACTATGCTAAATTAGAAATTAGAAAAAATTTAGCCGATAAAAAATTAGATAAATTATTTTTCTCAAAAGAAGCTGAATTACAAAAAGCCTTAAAAGATCCAAAAGCAACATTAGAAGATATTTCTTCTATTACCGGTCTTAAGGTCAATCAAGCGGGATGGACTCAATATCGCAGTCGATCAAATATTTTAGCCTATCAAAATGTAAAAAATATTGCTTTTGAAGATCTAGTCCAAGATGATCATGCGACTGGAAAAATTTCAAATATGATTACTGAAGGTAATAATGAAACAAGCGTAAATATTGTTTTACAAGTTGTAGATTTTCGACCTGAAGGTATTGCTGCATTTGATGAAGTTCAAGACTATATCAAACAAAAATTAACGAATGATATTGCCGAGTCTCGTTTTAGTGAAAATATCGATAAAATTGTGAATGAACTTAATGCACAAGGGCATTCTTCTCAAGTCGCTTTTCAACAACAAATGCGCTTAACACGTAACTCAACTGAGTTGGATGAACGTGTTGTTAACAAAGTATTTGATATTGTGCCAATTTACGATAAGGCTGCAACGTTTGGCGCTCAAATTATTGATAATAATCAAGCCTATATTATTGCCTTAGTGAGCACAACTCCAGCAACAACTATTACGGATATAACAACTAAATTACAAGAACTTATTGCAAGTAATGAATACAATTATTTAATTTCTGATCTTGTTTCTAAAGCAGATATTAAATTTTATTAAAACATAAATTGTGATCAATCTCGACAAAATATGTAACAAAGATAAAAAATGAAAAGTCACTTAGGTGACTTTTCGCATATTTATAACATATGACACTATTTTATTTAAAAGATAGGGATACTTAATAGGCAAATTTATTGCGTAACTATCCATAATTATTTAGGAGTCTTTTAAATGAAATTTATTTCTATATTAACGTTTTTCATTTCGTGTTTATTTTTCTCAACTTTAAGTCTTGCTGCAACTAATGAAAAGTCAGAACAATCTTTTAGTCAGCTGCAAAATCAAATAGAACAAGTCAATATTAATACAGCAACAGCTGAAGAACTGGTTAAAACATTAACGGGTATTGGTATAAATAAAGCCAAAAAAATTATTGATTATCGTAATCAATTTGGACCTTTTATTGCCGTTGAACAATTAAAGGAAGTATCAGGAATTGGACCTTCAATTTTTGATAAAAATAAAGAGAAAATTATTCTACAATAATAAGACAATTTAATTTTGGTTATTATAAAAAAATACAGCTATCTATTTTTTTAGGCTAGCTGTGTTTTAACGATAATTTTTTTGTGATAGCAAATTAGCTCTCTAACGGATCAACATCAATACTCCATCTTACACTTTTGGTTTCTTTCCACTTTTCAAGTTCAATCAATAGATTAAAAATTAATTGATGAAGCTGTTGCCTATTAGTATGTTGTATTAATAACTGCCAACGATAATAGCCGCCTTTTTTTGGTAAAGCCGCTGGCATTGGCGTTAATAACCACAGCTTATGTTGATTATTGTTTTTTAACCACGTATGAATTTTCTGTAAAAAGGCGGAGGCTTGTTGATTATTTTGATCTGCTGCGCGTATTAAAACTTGATAACTAAATGGCGGTAAATTTGTTTGTTTACGTTCTTGTAGTGTTAGGTTAGCAAATTCACGATACCCTTTGTGCAGTAATACATTTAGTAAAGGGTGCTCTGGATGGTATGTTTGTAAAATAACTTCTCCAGCTTTAGATTCACGACCTGCTCGCCCTGATACTTGCGTATAAATTTGCGCAAAACGTTCCGTTGCTCTAAAGTCATTAGAGAATAACGCACCATCAACATCAATAATCCCGACCAATGTCACATCAGGGAAATGATGCCCTTTGGCAAGAATTTGTGTTCCTACAAGTAAATGCGCACCACCTTGCTGTATATTATCTAAATAAGTAGCTAATTTACCTTTACTATTAATGGTATCACGATCAATACGACTAATAGGAACATTAGGAAATAAGATTTGTAATTGTTTTTCTAATTGCTCAGTTCCAAAACCAATAGGTAGTAAATGTGTTGAACCACATTTGGGGCATTGATTGGGAACGTTACGCTGACGTTCACAAAAATGACAATTAAGAGCATGATTTTTTTGATGATACGTAAAAGGAGTATCACATTTAGGACATTCAGCAATCCAACCACAATCTTGGCAGATTAATAATGGCGCATATCCACGGCGATTTAAAAATAAGATCACTTGATTATTATCAGTTAAGTGTTTTTTAATTTGTTCTATTAGAGGTTGCGATAAACCTGCAACTAACACTAACCCTCTTAAATCAAGAATAGATTGACTAGCGAAAGATGAATTACCCGCTCTTTTGTTTAATGTAAGTAAATGATATTTTTGATTAATTGCATTATTTAATGTTTCTAGCGAGGGAGTAGCCGATCCTAATAGAATCGGAATATCGGCAAGTTTTGCGCGAATAATTGCTAAATCACGGGCATGATAACGAAATCCTTCTTGCTGCTTATAAGAATTATCATGTTCTTCATCAATAATAATCATGCCTAAATCAGCAAAAGGTGTAAATAAAGCCGAACGCGTACCAACAACAATAGCATTTTCGCCATTTTTACTACGTAACCAAACTTGTAATCTCTCATTATCAGTTAAACCAGAGTGTAATATATCAATCGGTGCATTAAATCGCTTTTTAAAACGGTTAATGGTTTGTGGTGTTAAGCTAATTTCGGGTACTAAGACTAATGCTTGTTTACCATGCGCTATTATTGAGCTTAAGACATTTAAATATACTTCAGTTTTTCCAGAACCTGTTACACCTTCAAGCAAAAACACATTAAATCCATTATTGTGCCGATTTACAGTTTCAATTGCTGTTATTTGCTCTTCATTAAGTTGAATTTGTATTTTATTTGTCGAGTAATTTTTACGCCAATTAATCGGAACGGTTATTTTTGGCACTTGTTCAATTAATGATTTCTTTTGTAACGCTTGATATATTGCTGAACTAAAATTATCAAGTATGTTTTGATTATTTTGCAATTGGATTAATAATGCTTGCTGTTTAGGTGATTTTGATAGTGTTTTGGCATTGGTTTGTTTGCCTAAATCAGTTAATTGCCAGGTTTTTTCAAAAGGAATGAGTGTTGATTTTCCTTGCCTTAATAAAACGGGCATTGCATGAAAAAAAACTTCGCCAATTGGGTAATGATAATAATTTGTAGCCCACGTTAATAATTGCCAAATTGCGGGAGAAAAAAGTGGTTCATTGTCAATAATTTCACTAATCGGTTTTAATTTAGCTATATCAAATTGGCTTTTTTCATCAATAGCCATAATTAATCCAATCACTTCACGGTTGCCAAATGGAATTTTTACTCTACAACCAATCTTTGCTGGCAGGGTTAATTGATAGTCAAATAAATGATATAAAGGCTTCGGTAAGGCAATATGAGCGATTAGCATTAATAACATCACAACAATAAAAAATAATATTTTACGCAGTTTTCGAAAACTTCGCAAAAATGAAACATATTTTTTATTTCTTGCGGTGTGAATTCATTGATAATGATATGAATAACGTAATAATAATAAATATGAAAAAGAGTAAATCACAACAATATGCGATTATAGGGATTTTTATGTTACTATGAATCTAATTTTATTCATGGGAAACGATACAATGATAAAAAAATATATTATGCTTCTTTTCATTTTTTTTACTGGATTTTCTTTTAATGTTTTAGCCGCCGAAAAATATGTTACTGATGATATTAATATTTATTTACGTCGCGGACCAGGAATACAATATGGATTAATTGGCTCCCTTAAACCTGGTGATAAAGTTGAAGTTTTGGAACTAAGTCAAGATGGTAAATTTAGCCGTATTGAAGATGCAAACGGGCGAATTGCATGGATAGATAGTGCCGAATTGACAAGTAAACCAAGTGATAAAAGTCGTTTACCAGAATTAGAGTTGGAATTAGCTAATTATAAAAATCAAATCAATAATCAAGAAAACGATCAGCAATCTAAAATTAAAGATTATGTTACAGAATTATCGATTGCTAATGAGCAGATTGTTAGTTTGAAGCAACAAAATGATGAACTCAACAATCGAATCAAACAACAAAATGTTAAGCTAGATTCAGCCTTAACTCAAGCCGACGAAAAAAAACAAGATCTTATTATTCGATGGTTTACTTATGGCGGAATTGTTGCAGGTAGTGGTCTTTTAGTCGGCTTGCTTTTACCTTTTTTATTACCAAAACGCCGTAAAAATAATTGGATGCGCTAACGAATGTATAACGTTTATCTTGTTGGTGGTAGTGTTCGAGATAGATTACTTAATTTGCCGGTTAAAGATCGTGATTGGGTCGTAGTAGGTGCAACGCCAAGCCAAATGCTGTCATTAGGTTATCAGCAAATAGGTAAAGATTTTCCTGTATTTTTACATCCGCAAACTAAAGAAGAGTATGCCTTAGCGAGAACAGAACGCAAATCTGGGCATGGTTATACAGGATTTATTTGCGATTTTGATCCTAATATTACCCTTGAACAAGATCTAGCACGCCGTGATTTGACGATTAATGCATTAGCGATGGATAAGAACGATAAAATTATTGATCCTTACCATGGTTTTTACGATTTAGAACATCGGATTTTACGGCATATTTCTCCTGCTTTTCGTGAGGATCCTTTACGCGTTTTGCGTGTTGCACGTTTTGCTGCTCGTTTTAATCAGTTAGGTTTTAAAATTGCTGATGAAACATGGCTATTAATGAAGCAGATGGTTGCTTCGTGTGAATTGGAATTTTTAACGCCAGAAAGAATTTGGCTTGAGACAGAAAAGGCACTGTCAACCGATGATCCGCAAATTTATTTTCAGGTTTTAATGCAATGTGGTGCGTTACCACGATTATTTCCTAATTTATGCTTATCTGATGATAGTTTTAAAACATTAAAACAAGCTTCATTGCTTTCGCAAGATCTTACAGTGCGATTTGCTGTATTGTGTTTAAATATGATCAATAACGCGAGTTTAGAGACATTAACCACAAAGATTAAAGCACCGAATTCTTATTATAAATTGGCTTTATTAGCTTATAAGTATCATAAAGATTTAATGGATATTGAGCAATTTAATGCAAATGGGACATTAGATTTGTTAAATGGCATTGATGTTTGGCGAAATCCTGAGAGATTAACAAAATTATTATTAATAGGTCGTGCAATGACAAATGATAATTTTGAACAACAAACTAATATATTGATTAATGCCTTTAAAAAAACAAAACAGGTCAATGTACAAGAAATCATTGCACAAGGTTTTACAGGTAAACATATTTCGGAAGAGTTACATAAACGTCGAATTGCGGTGATATCAAACAAGATTTGACTGTGAGTTAATCGATTGTATTTTTTTTTAAGAATATCTAAAAAAAAGGGTTGACGATTTGCTTTTACGCAAGCATAATGCGCCTCGCAGTGTTGGTTATGACGTTGCGAATAAATGGCTACGTAGCTCAGCTGGTTAGAGCACATCACTCATAATGATGGGGTCACAGGTTCGAATCCCGTCGTAGCCACCATTAAGATTTAGATTTATTAATACATTGTTTATTGATAAACTTATGTGATTAATAATCAGTTATATTTAACCGAGATATAATTGATAGTTAAAATGCGGGTGTGGCGAAATTGGTAGACGCACCAGATTTAGGTTCTGGCGCCGCAAGGTGTGTGAGTTCAAGTCTCTCCACCCGCACCATTTAAATCTTAATAAATTCCTCTAATGGGGTATAGCCAAGCGGTAAGGCAGCGGGTTTTGATCCCGCCACTCCCAGGTTCGAATCCTGGTACCCCAGCCATTTTATTCATATCAATGTGTGATATTATCAATAAAAGTTTTTGTTATTTGTGCAGTTAATCCCCAAATTACATACTTGCCAAAAGTATAAAAATAAACTGAATGCTCCGATTTTTTCTGCCATTTTTTTCCATACCGAGGAACTAAATGAAATGGAAAATTATCACTCGGTTTATGGGCAACTTGTATTATTGCTGTTTCGGGGTTTTGCTTAATAAACCATTCAATGGGAACTGTAAAAATTTTTTCAACTTCGTTTTGATTAAGATGCAACGTATTTAAAGACGTTAACTCACCAAAGAAAGGAAAAATATGCAATCCAAGAGGGGCAATAAAATCTGGTAATGTACCTAAAATTTTTATATCTTGTTTTATAATACCTAACTCTTCGTTTGTTTCTCTGATAGCAGCATGCTCAGGCGATTTATCCTCTTTTTCAATACGACCTCCTGGAAAACAAATATCACCCGGTTGCCATTTTAAGAATTGAGATCTTACTTGAAATAATAAGTGTAATTTGTGATTTATATTAACTATGGGGATAAGAATTGCCGCTTGAGGTATTGTTGGCGTTATTTCTGAATGATGGTGAATGTTCGTCATTATTTGTTCAATCGTTATCATAATAGTTTCATTGTTAAAATTTAAATTAGACATAAGCTTTACGTAACTATAATAACATGTTAAATTGCGACAAGCGTTAGTTAAGTTTTTATTGAAATCAATGTGATGCACTCTTATATTAATAACATAAAACATGAACTACGAAATCTTGCACATTTAAAGAGAAAACGAGCATTATCTAATGTTTCAGTTGAATTTAAGCGTGTTTTTTTATTATTACCTTCTTTATTTCATTTCAATCATCCAACACTTATCGGTTATGTTGATGAAGATACGCCATGCGGTATTTTTGGTTATCAGCCCAATCAAGAAATTATTGATTATCTTAATGATAAATTTAATTTTACTGCTGATTTATCGGAACAAACGATAACAATATCTGCACTTTACACAATGGGCAGTACCTGTTCGCTTGGTCAATCGGAAGATTCTGATTTGGATATTTGGATCTGTATTGAAAATAATCTCTCAAAAGATCAAAGAAAAGCATTACAACAAAAATGCCTCTTGATTGAAGAATGGGCTAAAAATCAAAACGTAAAACTAACGTTATTTATTGTCGATGCTAACCGATTTATTAATAAAAATCTAGAATGCCTGATTGATGAAAATTGCGGCTCTGCACAACATATACTTTTGTTGGAAGAATTTTATCGAACTGCAACATTATTGGCGGGGAAATTATTATTATGGTACATGATACCCATTGATTTAATGGTTAGTGGTATTAAATATAATTCTTATCATGAATGTGAACAAGCCTTAATTAAACTTGATTTAATTAATCGAGAAGAATGGATTGATTTTGGGCCTGTAACGGGGTTATCTGCTAAGGAATATTTTGGTGCAAGTTTATGGCAATTATATAAAAGTATTGATTCACCGTTTAAAGCTGTTCTTAAAACCCTATTACTTGAAGCCTATTCGTGGATTTATCCTGAAAACCATACGATAGCGCTCGAGATGAAAAGAAGTATTGCTCAAGGAAATATAGAATCCCTAACGCTTGATCCTTATTGCATGCTGTTAAAAAGGATTAGTGATTATTTAAATGAGATAAAGGATTTTCAACGGTTAAATTTAGTGCGAGCTTGTTTTTATTTAAAGATTAATCATAAATTATCAAAACCAAATAACGGCTCTTGTTGGCGAAGGCAAGTAATTAGTGATTTAGTTAAAGAGTGGAATTGGAGTGAGGATTATATTGCGAGATTAGATGCATGCGATAACTGGAAGATAGAACAAGTCAGAGAGGTCCATGAAATTCTTTTACACACAATGATGACAGGGTATCGCAATTTATTAAATTTTGGACGACGAAATAATTTAGATTCCCTAGTGAGCCCACAAGATCTCACTGTTTTAACACGTAAACTTTATGCTGCCTTTGAAATACTACCGAGTAAAGTAACGCAATTAAAATTAAATCTTTCATCTAATCTGCAAGAACAAGCATTAACGTTTATACGCGTTAAACATGATCGCATTAACCGAGCAGGATGGTATGTTTTTAATCAAGCGCCAACACTTACATCTATTATCAGTCATCAATATTTAGAATACAGTAAATATTTAGTGAAACTCGTTGCTTGGTGTTATTTTAATCGATTAATTGATAATAATACTGAACTTTATTATTTTGATGGACCCGATCACAATAATCGAAAGATTGCTGATCTCATTAAAGACTTAAAATCTTATTTTCCAATTGACCCAGCATCAATAAAAGAACAACAACTTTTAGGACCCTGTGAAATCAGACATCTTGCTATTATCCTAAATCTTGAAGAAGACCCAACTGAAAAAATAGATATTGAATATGAATTTAGTACTAATGTCTTGAATTATGGTCAATACGAATTAAATTTAGTAGGATCGATTGATTTATTATATCGAAATTCGTGGAATGAAATTCGCGTTTTACATTTTAATGGAAATTTTACCATACTTGAGGCAATAAAAAGTTTATTAAATCGAATGCATAAAGATGCTGATATTCCTGATTCAATTAAAATTTTCAGTTATAGTAAATATTTAGGTAGAGAAATCGAAAAACAAATAAAAAGTTTAATGGATGAGTGTGTGACATTACGATTATCCACAACTGAAACGAATTCCACACAAGTAAAACCTTTAAGAATAAACAGCAGCTCATGGTATCTTTTTTTTGAACGATTAGGTGTTTCGTATCATCAATTTGAAAGTGCGATTGATTTTTATGGAGCGGTTTCAAATTATAAAATTCAAGGTAGAGCGCTAAATCTTCAAGATCAAACAAATGAATTACCTAAAGAAATCGATAATATGGCATACGAAGGGATCATACAATTCTTTTTTGAGGATACTAAATCAGGATTTGACCTTTATATCTTAAACGAACATAACCAAGTAGAAATTTACCGTAACTGCAATGGTGATAAAGAATCGATGATAAAAGATGTCAATGATTTTTATGCGGTATCAGATGATCGATTTAGTTTTACAACAAGTAGTTCGGTTAATTTTAATTTACCGCAATTTTATAAAATTGCTTACAAACCTGAGGGTAATCGAGAAATAACTCTCTTAAATTAATGATTAAATCTTCTTAAATCATTAATATAATTAACTCTATTTTTAAATTTAAACCAAAAGAAATAAAATTCATAATAGTGAACACTAAAAAGTCCCTAAGTGCGAATAAATTCATTAATAAATCTGTTTTAATAATGAATAAACTATAAAATCCATTAAAATAAAGGGAACTTTTTTTAAATAATTAAATCTAATGACTAGTGTTCGCAATTTTAGTCCGAACAAAAGTGATTATTATAATGAGGATTGGTCTTAAATGGGCGAACAAGTAACTGACCAAATATTAATTGATCGTGTTTTAGTGGGAGATAAAAATGCGTTTAATTTGATAGTGTCTCGTTACCAATATAAATTAGGTTATATCGTATCTCGTTATGTTTCAGCTGCCGAAGTGCAAGATATTGTGCAAGAAACATTTATAAAAGCTTATCGATCACTGAATTTGTTTAAAGGGGAAAGTGCTTTTTATACCTGGCTTTATCGCATTGCAGTTAATACAGCTAAAAACCATTTAACATTACTAGGTAGACGACCACCATCATTTGATATTGATGCGAGTGATGCGGAAAATTATGATGGTGCAGATTTTTTAAGAGATATTGATAATCCGGAAAGTTTATTATTATCAAAAGAAGTTGAAAATATTGTTTTTAAGACAATAGACCTGTTACCCGATGATTTGAAAACAGCTATCATGCTACGCGAAATTGAAGGATTGAGTTATGAAGAAATTGCACAAATCATGGATACTCCTGTTGGGACGGTAAGATCACGAATTTTTAGAGCACGTGAAGCAATTGATGAAAAATTAAGACCACTATTAAATTAAATATTATTTAGATAACGAAATAATAAATTAATCAGTGAAATTATATTGAATAAAAAAATTAACAAAATAAGTTCATAGTGAGCAATCATAAAATTAAGGTATTTACTATGTTAGAACAAAATAAAGAGCATCTTTCTGCTTTAATGGATGGCGAAGAAGCGAATATTAATATTATTAATATTATGGAATCAGATAAAGAATTCCAATTAAGTTGGCAACGTTACCATCTTATACGCCAAGTGATGGCTAAGAAATTGCATTCAAGTAGCTTACAAAACAGCATGGTAGATTCTGTTGCGGGGGCTATTGCAAGCGATGATACTTATTCTAAGTTTACCCCTCAATCCCAACCTTCTGCTATAAAAGCACCAAAAACAAATTCATTATTAACAGTGCGTGTTAAAAAACTTATGTTCAAACTGGGTCAGGCGAGTTTAGCGGCTTGCGTTACTTTAGCCATTATAACGGGCGTTCAATATTATCAAAATCAAACAAATGGTAATAATTTACCTATTTTTAATACAATGCCAATTGGTGTTAATATTGAACCGGCAGGTGGAATAAATCATAAAGAACAATTAGAGTTAGAACAAATCCATAATGATAAAATTAAATTATTGTTGCAAGATTATGAATTACAAAAAAGATTAAATAATTATTAGATTGTTAAATAAACAGGTTTATAACACAAAATGTTTAAGATACAAAAACTTGCTCATTTAAAAATTTATTTAATGAAAAAGTTATCTTCTTTTTCATTATTTTTAGTGTTTTTATCAACACTCAATGCTTTCTCTTCTTATGCTGATTCTCCTCATGTTAATAATGCGCTAGATTTATTAACGAAAATGAGCCAAGCCGTTAAAACACAAAGTTATCATATTAATTATGTCACCCAAGAAAAAGAGAATTTTATTGAAAGTTATGAATATAACTATTTAGGGCATGAACAAACTGATCAAATAATTGCCCATTTAATTGCTTTAGAAGCTTCAGCCAAAGAGATCCTATTTAGCAACAAAACCGTTAGTTATTACCAGCCTGATAGCCATCCTTTTTCGATATCAAGTTCTCACGTTGTTGATGTTTACCCTGATATTATTTATAGCGATTTTGAAAAACTCAATGTCCTTTATGATTTTATTTTAGTGAGTAAAGCACGGACAGCAAATCGAAGTACGCAATTAGTTCGTGTCGTGGCTAAAAATAATGATAGATATAATTATGTATTATGGATTGATGAAAAAAGCTATTTACCACTTCGAATTGATTTGTTAGATCAAAATCTTAATTTATTATGGCAAATGAAAGTTGTAGAGCTCGATTTTAATGTTGATAGAGAAAAGATACTAAGCAGCATGACTAATCGTCCTAAACCTATTTTACTTGCCCTTGAACAACAAAATGATTCTTTTAATGATTGGCAAATTACTTGGTTACCCGATGGATTTATTGAAAAAAATGCCTATAGCATAAATTTTTATCATTCTGATATCGCGAGCAAATTATATACAGATGGTGTGTTTTCGATCACTGTTAATATTTCTGACGAAACATTATCTAAAGGTAATCAAAGTTTACAAAAAGGCAGCACAACCATATATTCGACGAATAAAAATAAGAAAAATATTATAATAATTGGTAATTTACCCTTAACGACCATTGAAAAAATCGCACAAAATATAGTGGCTAAATCGTCGTAATAAATCTAAAAAACTATGCTTAAGTCCCATTAATGTGTAGAATAAACGATACTCTTCACGTGATTATTTAAAAGGTTAATCAATAAATGGTAATCTTTTAAATACTGAACAAAATCAAGTTAAACTTTATTAAATTAAATAATTTATTGAAATGAATAAAAATATCCGAAATTTTTCAATTATTGCTCATATTGACCATGGTAAATCAACCTTATCTGATCGGATTATTCAAATTTGCGGTGGACTTTCGGATAGAGAAATGGAAGCGCAAGTTTTGGATTCGATGGATCTAGAACGGGAGCGAGGGATTACGATCAAAGCACAAAGCGTGACTTTAGATTACCATGCTAAAGATGGTCAAACTTATCAACTTAATTTTATCGATACGCCAGGGCATGTCGATTTTTCTTATGAAGTGTCTCGATCACTAGCCGCTTGTGAAGGTGCTTTATTAGTCGTAGATGCAGGTCAAGGTGTTGAAGCGCAAACACTAGCAAATTGTTATACTGCGCTTGATATGAATCTTGAAGTCGTACCCGTGTTAAATAAAATCGATTTACCCGCCGCCGAGCCTGAACGCGTTGCTGATGAAATAGAGGATATCGTTGGTATTGATGCAACGGATGCTGTTCGATGTTCAGCAAAAACAGGTGTTGGTGTCGAAGATGTTCTTGAAAGACTCGTTAAAGAAATCCCAGCACCAGAAGGTGATGAAAATGCACCATTACAGGCTCTTATAATTGATTCATGGTTTGATAACTATCTTGGTGTTGTCTCATTAATTCGCATTAAAAATGGTGAATTAAATAAAGGCGATAAGATTAAAGTCATGAGTACGGGAATTACCTATAATGTTGATAGATTAGGGATATTTACGCCAAAACAAGTTGATAAAGATAGCTTACATTGTGGTGAAGTCGGCTGGGTTGTTTGTGCAATTAAAGATATTTTAGGTGCTCCAGTTGGTGATACACTTACGCTTGCAAAAGCGCCAGCAGATAAACCCTTACCTGGTTTTAAAAAAGTAAAACCACAAGTCTATGCGGGTCTTTTTCCAACGAGTTCTGATGATTATGAAGCATTTCGTGATGCGTTAGGTAAATTAAGTTTAAACGATGCTTCATTATTTTATGAGCCTGAAAATTCAGGTGCATTAGGTTTTGGTTTCCGCTGTGGATTCCTTGGTTTATTGCATATGGAAATTATTCAAGAACGCTTAGAACGAGAATATGATCTTGATTTAATTACTACAGCGCCGACAGTAGTTTATGAAGTATTGACCACATCAAATGATATCGTGTATGTAGATAGTCCTGCTAAATTACCGGCTATTAACAATATCCAAGAATTACGGGAACCGATTGCCGAATGTAATATTTTAGTTCCTCAAACGTATTTAGGTAATGTGATTACTTTATGTGCCGAAAAAAGAGGCGTACAAACCAACATGGTTTATCACGGTAATCAAGTAGCTTTAACGTATGAAATCCCAATGACAGAGGTTGTACTAGACTTTTTTGATAAACTTAAATCCACTTCACGCGGTTACGCTTCTTTAGATTATAGTTTTAAACGATTTCAAGCTTCTGACATGGTTAGGCTTGATGTATTAATCAATAGTGAAAGAGTTGATGCTTTGGCTTTAATTACTCATAAAGATAATGCGCCCTATCGAGGGCGAGAATTGGTCGAAAAAATGAAGGAATTAATTCCACGGCAACAATTCGACATTGCCATTCAAGCAGCAATCGGCAATCATATTATTGCTCGCTCAACGGTTAAACAACTTCGTAAAAATGTATTGGCAAAATGTTATGGTGGTGATGTAAGCCGTAAGAAAAAATTATTACAAAAGCAAAAAGAAGGTAAAAAACGCATGAAACAAGTGGGTAATGTCGAATTGCCACAAGAAGCTTTTTTAGCTATTTTGCATGTGGGTAAAGATTAATCATAAAAGATAAGAGGTAAAAAATGGCTGGATTATTTGCCATCATACTAACTGTAGCTACATTAATTACAGGAATTTTCTGGTGTCTTGAAAAATTTAAATGGAAACCTGCAAGACAACGTCAAGTTGAAGCCGTTAGAAAAGAAACCAATGGTGATGTAGACGGTAAAATCCTTGCTGATATAGCTAAACCAAACGGATGGATTGAGAATATCGCTTCATTTTTTCCTATCCTTTTTATTGTTTTTGTAATTCGATCATTTTTAATTGAGCCTTTTCAAATACCATCAGGCTCAATGATGCAAACCTTATTAATTGGTGATTTTATTGGAGTACAAAAATTTTCTTATGGATTACGAGATCCCATTACTAATACGGTGATTATTCCAACTGGCAAACCAGAGCGCGGTGATATTGCAGTATTTAAGCATCCTTTAGCCCCTCAAATGGATCTTATCAAACGTGTTGTTGGTTTACCAGGCGATAAAATTGTTTATTCGAATGAAGATAAAACTTTAACTATTTATCCTGCTTGTAAAGAAACGGATAAAGATTGTGTTGGTCAAAGCCGTACGCCATTAGATTTACAGTATAGTGAAACGCAAACTGCTAATTGGAAAGAAATTCAAGAATTAGGTGTTAATAATCCGATTTTCTATACGTTAGAGCAAGATCAACAAATAGGTATTCCTGATTCAAATATTCGTCGAAGAATAGGTATGAAAGAACGCGAAGAAACATTAGGAAAACATAAACATACTATTTTATTATCTAATGATAATTTGATGCAGGGTTCATCTTATTTTCAACAAAAAAATCAACCATATTCGACTTG
Organism: Gilliamella sp. ESL1225; assembly: GCF_058502635.1. Taxonomy (NCBI): domain Bacteria; kingdom Pseudomonadati; phylum Pseudomonadota; class Gammaproteobacteria; order Orbales; family Orbaceae; genus Gilliamella; species Gilliamella sp. ESL1225. Next base: position 710,792 of record NZ_CP196358.1, read on the forward strand.
GGTTGTCCCTAAAGGTCAATATTTCATGATGGGTGATAATCGTGATCACAGTGGTGATAGCCGTTATTTTGGATTTGTACCGGAAAGGAATTTTGTTGGAAAAGCAACTTTCATTTGGGCGAGTTTTGAAAAGCAACCTGACGAATGGCCGACAGGATTTAGATTTAACCGCATTGGTGGAATAGAATAAAACGATAGTTTGTATGAAAAAATTTTATGAATTACAAAAAGCGATAGGTTATCAATTTAACAATCGTCAATTATTAGAACAAGCATTAACGCATCGTAGTGCCAATAAAACCCATAATGAGCGCTTAGAATTTTTAGGTGATTCTATTTTGAGTTTTGTCATCGCTGATGAACTTTATCATCGTTTTCCTGATCAAGATGAAGGAGATCTCAGTCAAATGCGCTCAAGCTTAGTTTGTGGACAAACCCTTGCTGTAATGGGTAAAGATTTTAAATTAGGGGATAACCTTATCTTAGGGCAAGGCGAACTAAAAAGTGGCGGTTTTAGGCGTGATTCTATTATCTCAGATGCCGTTGAAGCTATCATTGGGGCCATTTACTTAGATTCAAATTTTGAAACGATCCGCAAACTTATTTTATATTGGTATGAAACGCGATTAACTATCATTAAACCGGGTAATAAGCAAAAAGATGCAAAAACGCGTTTACAAGAATATTTACAAGGTATTCATCAAGAAAGACCCATTTATTTAATCCTTGAAGTAATAGGAGATAATCACGAACAAGAATTTCTGATTCAATGTAAATTACAAAATGATGATCGTGAATATTTAGGGAAAGGACTAAGTCGCCGCAAGGCTGAACAAGCAGCAGCCGAACAAGCATTAAATCAATTGGGGATATTATGACAGACGCAAAACAACGTTGTGGATTTGTTGCAATCGTAGGTAGACCAAATGTAGGTAAATCCACGCTACTGAACCAACTTTTGGGGCAAAAGGTCTCAATCACTTCGCGAAAAGCACAGACTACTCGCCATCGTATTATTGGTATCGACACGCAAGGAAATGATCAGATTATTTATATTGATACTCCAGGTCTTCATATCGAGGAAAAAAGGGCAATTAACCGTTTAATGAATCGTGCCGCCAGTAGCTCAATTGGTGATGTCGAATTAGTTATTTTCGTGATTGAAGGAACGCATTGGAACTCGGATGATGAAATGGTTGCCAATAAATTGAAAGGCAACAAAGCGCCCGTTTTATTAGTCATTAACAAAATTGATAATGTTAACGACAAAACTTTATTATTACCCCATATTCAAGAAATCAGCCAAAAAATGGATTTAATTGGTGTTGTTCCAATTAGTGCTAAAACAGGTGAAGGGATTGAAACCATCAAACAAATTGTCAAAGAACGATTACCAAAAGGTGAACACCATTTTCCAGAAGACTATATTACCGATCGCTCCCAACGTTTTATGGCATCCGAAATTATACGTGAAAAATTAATGCGTTTTTTGGGGGATGAATTACCTTATTCTGTAACGGTCGAAATTGAACAGTTCAAAGTGGATGAAATAACAGGGCGTTATCTTATCAATGGATTAATTTTAGTTGAACGTGACGGACAGAAAAAGATGGTCATAGGTCATAAAGGCGAAAAAATCAAAAAAATTGGTATTGAAGCCCGCAAAGATATGGAATCTTTTTTTGATAATAAAGTCCACTTAGAATTATGGGTAAAAGTAAAAGCAGGATGGGCAGATGACGAACGGGCATTAAGAAGCCTTGGTTATACTGATGATTAACTAAAAAAATAAAATGGATAAGCTAAAAAGTATTGATGAGAATAGTGTTAAATTATGCTAGTCTTATCAAATCCATTTAATGATAGCTAGTTAATCATCGAAATAAAAATGAGTTAAAATAGGCTAAATCATCGAGCCATGCTTTGGTTTAAAAAAACGCAATCTTAACGCATTGGTGACGACACTTACCGAGCTTAAACTCATGGCAGCGGCTGCAATCATCGGATTAAGCGTTAAGCCGAAAGAACTATAAAATACTCCTGCAGCGATGGGAATACCTATCAAATTATATAAGAAAGCCCAAAATAGATTTTGTTTGATGTTACGCATAACAGCTCGACTTAATTGAATAGCTGTTGAAACATCAAGCAGATCATTTTTCATTAAAACAACATCGGCTGATTCAATGGCAACATCTGTTCCTGCACCTATTGCTATACCGACATTAGCCCTTGCGAGTGCTGGCGCATCGTTAACCCCATCACCGACCATCAAAACTTGTTTACCAATCTGTTGCAAAAGTCGAATTTCGTGCTCTTTACCTTGTGGTAACACATCGGCGATAACATGGGTAATATTGGCTTGTTTTGCTATCGCTTGCGCAGTTTTAGCATCATCTCCGGTTAACATAATTACCTCTAAGCCTAGATGGGTAAATTCATTTACTGCTTGTCTACTTGTGGCTTTTAAGGTATCAGCAATCGCGATTAATCCCATAATATAATCTTGTTTCCCAATATATAATATCGTTTTACCCTGTTGGCTAAAGGTAGTTGCTTGATCAATAAATGGATTTGCTATATTGCGTTTATCTAGCATATTACCATTACCAATAAAATATAACGTATTATCAATAAAACCTTCGATCCCTTGCCCAGCAATTTGTTTAAATTCCTTCACTTTAAACGCTTTAATTTGATTTTGCTCGGCAAATAATAGGATGGCTTTAGCTAAAGGGTGCTCTGATAATTGTTCGAGCGATATTGCAGTTGCTAATAAATCATTTTTACTAATAGTTGATGATGTAAGAATGTCGGTGATGGTTGGTTTACCTTGTGTTAAGGTGCCAGTTTTGTCAAGTACAATGGTATGACTATTACCTGCCACCTCAAGTATCGAAGCAGATTTAAATAAAATGCCATTGGCAGCACCGCGTCCAACTCCTATCATAATAGCTGTTGGTGTGGCTAGACCAAGCGCACAAGGGCAAGAAATAACAAGTACCGCTATACCAATTGATAAAGAAAATTCAAATGAATAACCAAAACATAACCAAATTAACGTTGCTAAAAGGGCAATTATAATAACGATAGGAACAAATATAAGGCTTATTTTATCTGCAATCCGCGCAATAGGGGCCTTTGATGAAGTAGCTTCATCCACCAATTTGATAATTTGCGCAAGCGTTGTATCGCCACCGACACGTGTTGCTTTCATTAAAAAATGACCTGATGTATTTAACGTCGCCCCGGTTACGTTATCATCTTGTTCTTTTTTTACCGGTAAACTTTCACCAGTGATAGCCGATTCATTAATATACCCGTTGCCGTCAATAATTACACCATCTGTTGGGATCATCGCACCTGTTTTTACAACTAATATATCGCCGACATTAACTTCGCTAATAGGTAAGGTTATTTCATGATGATCTTGCCATTTTATTGCTGTTTTAGGTGCAAGATTAACGAGTGTAGTAATTGCTTTCGATGTTTTACCTTTCGCTTTGGTTTCAAGATATTTACCTAGCGTAATTAAGCATAAAATCATCGTTGTTGAATCAAAATAAAGATGATGTTCAAAATAAACGACTTGAGTTAAATTTTGCGCTTCGGCGGCATAAATCATTTTGCCAAGGCTGTAAAGACTAAATATAGCCGCTGAACCTGCACCTATGGCAATTAATGAGTCCATATTGGGCGATCGGGCAAGTAAGGTTTTTATCCCAACGATAAAATAATTTCGATTAACCCATAGAACCGGTAAAGTGAGTATTAACTGCGTAAATGCAAACATTAAAGCATTTTTTTCGCCAACAAAAAAATCAGGTAAGGGGGCACGGATCATGGGTGCCATGGCAAGGTAAAATAAGGGGATAGTAAAGAGTAAAGAGATCCATAATCTTGTTTTCAGTTTAGCAAGCTCAGTTTTCAAAATATCATTAGGATTTTTAGACGATAATTCTTTATTTGTATTAGTTAGTGGCGCTGCTTGGTAACCTATTTTGCTTATGGTATCAATAATATGTAGATCACTTAATAAGTTTTCATTTTGATCTAACGTTAACGTATTTTTTAACAAATTGACATTAACGTTCTTAGCGCCATGTAAGGCTGAAACCGCTTTGGTAATACGCGCTGCGCAGGAAGCGCAGGTCATGCCGGTAATAATAAAAACTGCTTTTTTCATAAGATTACCAATATAAAGATTGTTATATGAGTTTATAAATAACAGTATGAAACACTTCAATTAAGCCATTTCATTAAAATATAAAATCCCCTTAAATTATTGCATTTAAGGGGATGATTTTTATTTAACCATCAATTGCCCCATCATACCAAGGGATTCATGTTCCATGATATGACAATGATACATACGTAGCCCAGGAAGGTTCTGCTGGATCCTGATTTTAATGGTTTCTTGTGGACGGATATTAACGGTATCTTTTAACGCTACAAACTCCGCATTTTGGGTTTGCCCTTTATATTCACGAGATTGCAAAACAAATTGTGTACCATGAATATGGAAATTATGATCCATATCGGTATTGTTATAAATCGTCCATTCTTCAACTTCATGTAATCGGCTTTCTAAATCAATTCGTGACATATCATGAATTTTGCCATTAATTAAAAATAACATACCACAATGCGGTTCGTTCATATCCATTTTCTCGGTATATTCTAGTGATTTTTTGGCAGTGGCATCACCGATTTTTGGCAAATCACGTAATTTTGTTGGGAGTGTCACAGGTTTAGCTTTTGTTAAAACTAATTCTGCTAAGATCATATCATGATCAGGGGCCGCACCACCCATTTTGCCACGATCATAGGCTAACGATTCCAAATACGTTTTGGTTGTGTGATTTGGAATAATCACTAATTCAGCACGTTCAGCAGGGGATACTAATAGTGGTTTTGTCAATTTTTGTGGCGCCTCTAACAAACCGCCATCCGTTCCAACCAAATACACATCACAATCTGGAATTGAAAAGTTTAGATATCTGCCTGAACAGGCATTCCAAATTCTAACTCGTGTTGCCTTATCGAGAGTAATTTTAGGGCGATAGGCGCCATTAACTAATACAAATTGCCCTTCACGTCCATTCATCCAATCAAGTTTAGTGTCATCAGCAATTTGACCTTCATCAGTTAATTTTAGATCGGAAAAAAACCAACTTTGCTCAGCTAAATAAGCTAAAGGATCATTTTTACTACGCACAATTAATGGTCCAGCAAGTCCTCGAAAAACTTGTTCTGCAGCGGTTGTATGTCCATGTGGATGGTACCAATAAGTTCCTGCAGTACCTTCAGGGATCGTATAGTGATAAATGTGGCTATCGCCCGTTGCAAAAGCATCTTGCGGGTTACCATCTTGATCGGATGGAATAATTAATCCATGCCAATGAACAGTTGTTGGTTGGGGTAAATCATTTTTTACATTAATCTTAATCGTATCGCCTTCATAGACATCAATCACAGGTCCTGGTATTAAATCGTTATAAGCCCAAAATTGGCAATTAATTTCGGGAGTTAATTTTATTTTGACAGGTTTAGCGTGAATAGTTGCCTCAAAATGCCCCGCTTGTTTGCTCGTATTTTTTAGTAGGGTAAAATTAGGTAAATTTTGTCCTTTAGGAAGCGATGATGTGGGAAGTAATCGTTGTGCCTTTTCGTGAGACATTGAAGACATGGACGACATTGATTTATCCCCATGTCCATGCATAGAGTGATGCATTTTGCTATGCATACCGCCTGCTTCACAATCTTCACTATTGGCATCGCAGGTCATGGCATCAAAAGGCTGATTATTCATTTTTGCCATGGCACTTGTCGCGACAAATCCCCCCATGACAGCGGTAATATGTGTTAAAAAATTTCGGCGTTCCATAATGTTAATCCTAAAGTTATTTAGATAAATAAAAGACATTGGCTATCTTTATTTAAGGAAGAACATTTATTTATAAAAATAAATGTCTACAACAAAAATAAAGCATGGTTTGTAAAACTAAACAGACATCACAGCAATTAACAACAATAAATCTAACGGTAAAAAATTTTATTTATTATTATTTTTAGTCATATATTGTGAGTTGTTAAGTTATTATTTTTTAAATAAATATTACCTTTTTGGGTGGTTTTAACTCAGGAATAAATTCTTTTGTTTGTAATTCTGAATAAGTCAACGATGTACTTTTAATTGGGCTTTTAAGGCTAAAATCCCAATTAAAGGAAGCGATTAATATGCCACAAAGATTACAGTGATAAGGGGAATAACAAGATAAAGAATATGTTTCTTGATGAGATGACTTATCTTTTATTACGTGGCAAGGTGAAAATGATTTTTCATGGTGTGATAAATTTTTTACCTGCCAGACTGCCTTAGGATCTGAAAAATTGGTAGTAAATGTCTTTTGTGACAAATTTACAGGTGAATTTAATGCGATATAGACAAATGAAATCATAAACAAAAGCATAATAAGCTTAATCTTTTTAAGTTTTAAGCAAAAGTGTTTGTTTTGGATTTCAAAGGGCATTTTACTTTCCACTATTTAATTGGCATGATGAATTTTATCTTACCGTTAAATTTTTAAAAAAGATAGGAATTAACGAGATTAATATGATGATAAAGCCTGAAATAAGACGAATTAATTAAATTAAATTTCACAATGCGTTTTTTATTAAACAGTAAAATTATTTAAAAACAATAAACAAAATAATATGTTAGTTAGATAACATATTATTTGATATGAAAGATATGTAAAATATTAGCTATCAAAATAAGTTAAACAACTAAAATATAGAATGAAAATCTATAACTTTCTGCTATGATACGTTTATTTTAAATTTAATTTTAATAAATATGAAAATTCTTTTTGGGGTGCAAGGTACAGGTAACGGTCATATTAGTCGTTGTCGAACTTTAGCTAAGGCATTTAAGCAGCAAGGTGCAAGTGTCGATTATATCCTTAGTGGGCGTGACAGCAATGATTATTTTGATATGCAAGATTTTGGTGATTATAAGGCACTACAAGGCATTACCTTTGCTACATTCAATGGAAAAATTAATCTTCGTAAAACAATTCAACGAATTCATGCATTCCGTTTAATTAAAGATGTTCGAGAACTTGATTTATCTTCATACGATACGATTATCAGTGATTTTGAACCATTAAGTGCATGGGCTGCGCATAATCAGAATCGTGAATGTTTAGGTATTAGTAATCAAGCCATTTGTCATTATTTAAAACCAAAAGAATATAGATTTATTGCTAATGTAATTATGAAATATTATGCACCAGCCAGTAAATTGGTCGGATTAAATTGGTTTCATTTTGGACAACCTTTATTGCCAACGATTATAGATCCACTAAAACCGACCCTTAAAGCGGATGATAATATTGTTGTGTACTTACCTTTCGAGGAAATAAATGAGATCACTAAATTATTAACAGCTTTTAAGCAGCAACAGTTTATTTGTTATCATCCAAAAGTTCAGCAATTTTATCAAAAAGATAATATTTATTTTTATCCCTTAGGAAGGCATAATTTTACAGAATCTTTAAGCCGCTGTTCAGGTATTATTTCTAATACGGGTTTTGCTTTGATATCGGAAGCATTAGCGTTAGGTAAAAAAATTCTCACTAAACCCGTCGATGGGCAATTTGAGCAAATATATAATGCTAATTGTTTAGAGAAACTTAATATGGCAACAATTATGTCGACTTTAGATGCGGATAAATTAAAAACATGGCTTAAATTATCTTCTCCCGATCCCATAATTTACCCCGATGTGGCAACTGAACTTGTCACATGGATTTTAGATAACCAAAAAGAGCCGTTAGTTTCTTTAAGTCGTCGTTTATGGCAACAAACTTATTTCCCTAAACCTATTAATGAACGTATTAAATCATTAGGTTATATCGTTAATGAGTTTTGATGATAAGTATTTTTTTAAAGGATAATGTATGACAATAAGTATTATTGTTGCAATGGCAAAAAATCGAGTTATTGGTTTAGAGAATAAAATGCCTTGGCATTTGCCAGCAGATTTAGCTTGGTTTAAAAAAAACACCTTAAATAAAACGGTCATTATGGGGCGAAAAACCTTCGAGTCGATTGGTAGAGCTTTGCCAAATCGACATAATATTATTATTAGTCGAGAGCCACAGCAATCCGAAAATCCTTTAATGAGTTGGGCAACTTCACTTGATGCGGCGCTTAAGCTAGCTAATCAACATCAAGATACAGAAACCTTTATTATTGGTGGTGGTAATATTTATGCGCAAGCTTTATCGTTTGTTGATAGGCTTTATTTAACGCATATTGATGCAGATTTAAAAGGTGATACTTTTTTTCCAGATTATAAAAGTATGCAATGGAACCAAATTTTTCAAGAAGATCATATAGCGGATTTAAAAAACAGCTATAATTATCGATTTGAAATTTTAGATAAGGCGTAATGTTTTTATCCTTTAACTCATTAAACGCTTAACTTCAATCACATCAGGTAGTTGTTTAATTTTAGTCATAACGCGATTTAAAACATCATGATCAAAGATTTCGATATCAATATCCATCGTTGCTAATTGCTCTTTTGTATCAGCGCGACTGGACATGCCTAGGATATTGGATTTTTCGTTAGCAAGTATGGTTGAAATATCACGTAATAATCCACTTCGATCATTGGCTACAATTCGTAAAATAATCGTATAACTTGTTTTACTGGCTTGATTCCATTCGGCTTCAACAATTCGCTCTGGCGCATGATTTTTTAATTCTTGCAGCTGTTCGCAATTAGCCCGATGAATAGAAATTCCTCGACCTTGTGTAATATAGCCAATAATATTATCGCCGGGTATCGGCCTACAACAATTGGCAATATGATGCATAAGATTACCAATACCGAGCACAATAATTTCACTATTATTTTTATAACTATTTTTTGTTTGCTGATTCGATTTGATCTGCTTTAAAGCAGCTTCATCTTCTTGTTCGGCTGTCGGTTTATTAAATTGAGCATTTAAAAAGTTAACCAATTGGTTAATTCTAATATCACCGTTACCTATTCCGGCTAATACCTCATCAATGGAATGGGCATTATAACGATTAATTAATAGTTTTTCGGCATCTTTAAAATTGATATTTAAGGTTTCTAATTCATTTTCTAAAAACTGTTTGCCTAAGCCAATGTTTTTATCACGATCTTGTTTTTTAAACCAGGCTTGAATTTTTGCTCTTGCACGTACACTATTAATAAATCCGATATTTTGATTAAGCCAATCACGACTCGGATTAGGTTCTTTTTGAGTGATTATTTCTATTTCATCGCCCATTTTTAATTGATAAGTGAAAGGAACAATTCGTCCGTTTACTTTAGCACCTATACATCTATGACCAATATCACTGTGGATATGATAAGCAAAATCGAGCGGAGTCGCGCCTATCGGTAAATCCATAACATCACCTTTTGGTGTAAAAACATAAACGCGATCGTCAAAAATTTGACTGCGGACAGCTTCTTGTATTTCACCACTTTCAGATATTTCTTTTTGCCAAGTTAGTAATCGACGTAGCCAGGCAATTCGTTGATCATATGCGGTCATTTTATTGGTATTGCCTTCTTTATATTTCCAATGAGCAGCAATACCCAATTCAGCATCATTATGCATTTGTTCTGTACGGATTTGGATCTCAATATTCTTATTTTCAGGTCCATAAATGATGGTATGAATCGATTGATAACCATTTGATTTAGGGTTTGCGATATAATCATCAAATTCTTTGGCAAGGTGCTTAAAATGAGTATGAACAATACTTAAAGCGCCGTAACAATCTTCGACTTGATCGCAAATAATTCTTACGGCAAAAATATCGTAAAGTTCTTCAAATTGAAGATGCTTATTTTGCATTTTGCGCCAAATGCTATAAATGTGTTTCGGTCTACCATAAACGCGAGCTGAGGTTTGATTTTGATTGATAAGATTTTGTAAAACAATAACAAAATCATTAACGTACTTTTCGCGGAAAATACGTTTTTCATGAAGTTTTTTGGCAATAAAACGGTATTCATTGGGCTCTAAATAGCGAAAACATAAATCTTCAAGTTCCCATTTTAATTGCCCAATACCAAGTCTATTGGCTAATGGCGCATAAATATTAAAGCATTCTTTAGCGGCTAGAACTTGCTCTTCACTAGGAGCGGTTAATAAATTGCGTAAATAGGTGATACGTTCGGCAAGTTTAATAATAACACTACGAAAATCATTCGCCATTGCAAGTAGCATACGACGAATACTATCTATTTGTTCATTAGTAGCTATGCCTGAACGAATAGCTTTTAATTGCCTTATACCTTTAATGCGCATAATGCTAGTTAACAGATAAACTATTTCACGATCAAATTCATCTTGTATATCTTCTTGTAGTATAATTTTATTATCTAAAAAAGGTAACAAAAAGGCAGCGCAAAGGCTATTAATATCCATTTTTAATGCGGACAGGATCTCAACAATTTCAATGGCATTACGGAAACAATAATCTTGTTCTTCAGCTCCTGCACTTTTTTCAAAACAAAAATCCCAGGCATGCTTAAATTTTTGATAAGCAAGATGGGAATCAGTTAACATTAATTCTTGTTTAGCCCACTCTTCAACATCAAATTGAATGAGGGAATAATGTTCATGTTGTTGATGAGCACTTCTTATTGATACCATAATTTTAAGATCCTGATTTCATAAACAATAACATGGATTCAATATGTTTTGTTTGTGGAAACATATCCAAAATAGCTAGGCGGTGAATATGATAGCCTGCTTCAATGAGGATTTTACTGTCCCTTGCTAAAGTCGCCGGATTACATGATACATAAACAATTCTTTCCGGTTTTTGTTTGATAATTTCCGCAATTGCATTAAATGCACCTGTTCTTGCTGGATCAAGTAATACTTTATTAAAAGCTAAGTCAGATACGTGTTGTAAAGCGTGTTTATCATCTAAATTACAGGTTAAAAACTGTGTTTGCGCCTGTATATGTTGTTCATTAATTTGAGCATTTTTCTTGGCTTTTTCAACTAAAGCATCAACCCCTTCAATACCTATTATACTTTGACATTGACTTGCCATTGGCAAAGAAAAGTTACCCATTCCACAGAATAAATCTAATATTTCGTCATGGCTTTGTAGTTCAAGCCAATCGATTGCCAAACTGACCATTTGTTTATTAATGTTATGATTGATTTGTATAAAATCAAGTGGGCTAAACGTCAGTTTTAATTGATCAAGGTAATAATAATGGTCATGCGAGCCGTAACTATGTTTGAGCTCATCACCATGTAAATAAAGAGATACATGATGTTCTTTTGCAAACTGATTCAAACGTTTTTTATCTTCCTCACTTAAAGGAGAAGTATGTCTTAAAATAAATATTATGCCACTATCAACCGAAATTAATTCAACATGCCCTAAGGCTTTTTTATTTATAATTTGTCTTAATAGATTTTGTAGTGGTACTAATAATATATTTAATTCTGGTGCTAATATTGCGCAATTAGTAATAGATATAATGGATTTTGATTCTGCTTGACGAAATCCTATTTGTAATTGTTGATTGCTATAATAAATAGCTAATCTAGCCCGACGTCGATATTGATAAGATTTATCGGTGATGATTAAGGGAGCAGTCATTAATTGTTCTGGCAATATTAATTTCAGCTCTTTTTGGAGTAAGTTCACAAAAGACTGATATTTAGCACTGTGCTGTAATTTGGGGGTTATATGTTGTAATGCACAGCCACCACATTGACCGTAATATTGACATATGGGTTTTACGCGTTCAGGACTATAATTATGAAAGCGAGTGACGATTGCTTTTGCATAATTTTTTTTATCTTCAACGATTTTAATATCAACCATTTCATTAGGTAAAGCAGATTTTATAAAGACTTTTTTACCATGATAAGTTGCAATGCCTTGACCAAAGGTATCTAAATCTGTCACTGTCACGGTGAAAGGTTTTGCTGAAGCGGTTCCCTTATTTCGTGACATTGGTTTTGATACCGCTTGAGAATAAAAAATAACCATATAAAATTATGTTAACCGTTTTATTAATTCAGTTTGTACGAATTTTGGAACAAGTCCCGATATATCACCGCCATGAATAACGACTTCTTTTATAATACTTGAAGAAATAAATCCCATATTCATCGAAGGCATTAAAAAAATTGTTTCTAAATCAGGTTTTAACGTACAATTCATTTCGGCAAGTTGTTTTTCATATTCAAAATCCTGAGTTGTTCTAATTCCTCGGATTAAAACGGTTGCATTATGGTTTTTAGCAAAATCTGCCATCAAATTGTCAAATCCAATAACCTCAATATTATTTAGTGATAATAAAGCGTTGGAAACCATATTAAGGCGTTCATTTAAATTGAATAAGGTTTTTTTATTTGGACTAAAAGCAATAGCAACAATGAGTTTTGGAAATAATTTCGCAGCACGATTAATTAAATTAATATGGCCATTTGTAATAGGATCGAAAGTCCCTGGAAAGATGGCTGTTATCATAGTATTTGACATTATTATTTACTCATCATTAATTACTTAATTTTTTATGATAGTGAATTTCGTTACACCAGATTAATTTTTTATCCTTTCACCTTATTGTAGATTTTTTTCTTACCTATATTTAAGTCTTTAATTACAAATTTTATTTTTTATTAATTAATTTAAATTTAAAAAAATTAATTCATTTATTGCCCCGAGGTTATTCAAGTAAAACATTAACATTTAATATAGTATTTTGACAACAATATTACCTTAATTATTTATGCTTTATTCTAAACGTTGTTATGTATGTTATTTTAATAAAATAATAGCAATAACTGCCAATTAACGCTTTATTTGCTGGCTATATATTTATTATCTTTTCAGTTTAATTAAATAATGTATTAAATCATTGGGCTATTGTTACTTATTTTTAATTTTTAAGCGATTTTCGTAAATTGTAAATCCCAAACTCCATGCCCTAAATTTTGTCCTCTTTTTTCAAATTTTGTAATTGGTCTATCATCGGGTCTTGGAATGTAATCGCCAGTAGTTGATAAATTATGCCAGCCGCTAGCTTTTATCATGACATCTAGCATATGCTCCGCATAATTTTGCCAATCAGTTGCTAAATGTAAAATTCCATTTAATTTAAGTTTTTGATGAATAAGCTCAACAAATTGTGGATTTATTAGGCGACGTTTGTTATGTCTCGCTTTATGCCAAGGATCAGGAAAAAAGATTTGTACTTTAGTTAACGAATTATCGACAATCATATGTGTTAAAACTTCAACGGCATCATGGCAGATAACATTTAAATTACTAATATTATTTTCGGCAATACCCATTAAACAAGCACCGACACCAGGTTTATGCACTTCAATACCAATAAAATGTTTGTCGGGTGCATTTTTTGCCATTTCGACTAAAGAAGCACCCATACCAAAACCAATTTCCAAGGTAGTTTGTTGATTTTCGTTGATAGGGATGATTTGATTTTCTTGATAGACGATTCCGTATTGTGGAAATAAATGCGTTAATGCGTGTTCTTGTCCTTTTGTTAAACGACCTTGACGCAGTACAAAACTTTTAATTGTGCGTTGATTTGGAACAAGATGATTATCTTGAGTTAGTTGTTTATTGTCAGTCATACTAATATTTGCCAGTTTTCTAGTTGATTGGTAATCAAATTGATTTTTGAATTTATCCTTTTACTCGATAATTAAAGTTACTTATCATATTAATTAATAAATTCAAATATGATTAAATAATTATAGGATTTAACCTCTATTTAATCCTATCCAATAGTAATTTATTGCCATTTTACCTTATCTTACTTAAGTTTTAAAAATATCTCTTAAAATAATGCAAAAATAATGACATTGTAGTTGAGCAGCTTCCGCAAATAATTATATAATTAACATTCCGATTTTAACCGATCACATCTGGTGATCTTAATAACACGCTTGAGGTTTTCTCGTGCCTGATATGAAGCTTTTTGCTGGTAATGCAACTCCTGAACTGGCAAAACGTATAGCTAATCGTCTTTATACTTCGTTGGGTGATATTGTCGTCGGTCGTTTTAGTGATGGCGAAGTTAACGTTCAAATTAATGAAAATGTACGTGGTGAAGATGTTTTCATTATCCAATCCACCTGTGCACCTACCAATGATAATCTAATGGAATTACTTGTTATGATTGATGCAATGCGTCGAGCATCTGCAGGTCGTATTACAGCGGTTATTCCTTATTTTGGATATGCACGTCAAGATCGTCGCGTACGTTCTGCCCGTGTTCCTATTACAGCAAAAGTTGTCGCTGATTTTTTATCTACTGTTGGTGTTGATAGAGTATTAACGGTAGATTTACATGCTGAACAAATTCAAGGCTTTTTTGATGTTCCTGTTGATAATGTCTTTGGTAGTCCAGTAATTTTAGAAGACATGTTGCAGCGTGATTTTATTAGACCAATTGTTGTATCACCTGATATCGGCGGTGTAGTGCGTGCCCGTGCCATTGCTAAATTATTAAATGATACTGATATGGCAATTATCGATAAACGCCGTCAACGAGCTAATGAAGCTGAAGTCATGAATATTATTGGTGATGTCGCTGACCGTGATTGTATCCTAGTTGACGATATGATTGATACTGCTGGTACTTTATGTAAAGCCGCTGATGCACTAAAAGCTCGTGGTGCAAAACGTGTTTTTTCTTATGCAACTCACCCGATATTTTCAGGGAAAGCGGTACAAAATATTAAAAATTCTAGCATTGATGAAATCGTGGTTTGTGATACTATCCCATTATCAGATGAAGTTAAGGCATTAAAAAATGTTCGTCAATTAACATTATCGGGAATGCTAGCAGAAGCGATTCGTCGTATTAGTAACGAAGAATCTATTTCAGCGATGTTTCATTATTAATTAATGTTTTAAGTTCTTTAATTCGTATTCGCCCCTTATTTGGGGCGTTTTTATTTTAAATTCAGCAAGTATAAAATTATCATGACTACGATTAAACTTATTGTTGGGCTTGCCAATCCAGGCACCGAATATTTTGCAACCAGGCATAATGCTGGCGAATGGTTTGTAGAAAAGCTTTGTTCTCGTTATCATCAGTCTCTTAAAAATGAAGCTAAATTTTTTGGGAAAACAGCGAAACTATCAATTAATGGGCATGAAGTTAAAGTGCTTGTTCCAACTACTTATATGAATTTAAGTGGCAAAGCTGTGCAGGCATTGGCATCTTTTTATCAAATTAAGCCTGAAGAAATTTTAGTCGTCCATGATGAATTAGATCTTAATCCCGGTTTAGCAAAGTTTAAATTTGCAGGTAGCCATGGTGGGCATAATGGATTAAAAGACATTGTCAATAAATTAGGTAATAATTTGAATTTTTACCGTTTACGGATAGGGATCGGGCATCCTGGAGATAAAAACAAAGTCGTGGGTTATGTATTAAATAAACCTAGTCAAAAAGAACAAGAAATGATTGATAACGTAATTAATGAAGCTATTTTATGTACCGACATTTTATTATCGCAAGGAATTGATGTTGCAATGAACCGTTTACATGCGTTCAAAGATTGATAGAACTACACGATACATTTAATAAGATAAATGCGTTTTATTAGGTTTTATTAATAAATTTTGTTAGTAAATAATGACTTAATATAATTTTTATTTATTAAATCAAAATGTTAGCCAAGGAAATTTTATAATGCGTAATGAAGAGCCTGTTTTATTAACGACTGTTTTAACAAATGCACAGACATTATCACAAATTCAAACGGTATCTTCTTCGTTAAATCAATTATCTGTTATCCTTAAAAAAATATTAGCTGCTCCTTTAAATCAACATTGTCATGTTGCTAATTTTCGTGAAGGAGTACTAGTGCTTGAAGTAAGCTCAGCAAATTGGTTAAATTATTTAAAATATGAACAAAGTTATTTGCTTTCTGAGCTGCGTCGTTTGTATATTCCGTCATTATCATCTATTCAATATCGTATTAATCCTGATTTATTGCCTTTGAATGCTTATATTAATGATTCTTTAAAGGAAAATAATAAAAACGCTTCTCGATTATCATTAGAAAGTGGTAAGTTGCTTACAAAATTAGCTGAAAATTCGCCTGATAAACTAAAAAAGCAATTGCTAAAACTGGCTAACCATGCAAAATAGGCAAAGTTAAATCATTAAATCTTGTCATGCAATAATTTTAATTGCGGAAAATTAAGTGTAATGTTATCTAAATAAATGAATGTGTTGTATAGTTAATATTTTACAATTTGTAAATATGAATTTTAATAAAGTAAGGAGATGAAAATGGATAAAGACCTCATAATATATCTTATTATTGGTGTAATTATAGGGTTTATTGTCGGAATAGTGTTTATGACTGTGCTTGGTCCTAAAACGCGTAAATATGCAAGAATTAAACAACAATTAGCCCAAACACAAGAAGAACTCTCAAAACAAAAGCAAATGATTGTTAAACACTTTTCGCATAGTGCCGAAATTTTAGATAATATGGCTCAGGATTTTCGTCGTTTATATCAACATATGGCAGAAAATACGGGTAATTTTCTAAATAGTGATGACCTAAAAAAAATAGATCACTTATCAAGCAATACATTAAATGAATCAGATAAATTTTCATTTGAAAAACAACCAAAAGATTATTCTGACAATCCTTCTGGTTTGTTAAAAACTGATGATCATAAATCTTAATTATTTTACAGTTTTGATTTTTTGATAATAAAACAGTTAATAGAAAAATTAGAGGAATAAGAATAATATGATAATTAAATTTTCGAAAAAGTTAATTGTAATTTGTACATTATGTTTAACATTACAATTATCTTTTTTACCAACCAGCTATGCAGTATTACCTTTTACAAAATCAGATTCCGATGGAGCAACTCTTGCGCCGATGATTGATAAGGTTTTACCTTCGGTTGTTAGTATTACGGTTGAAGGCACGACCCAGTTCCAAAATAATATTCCTGAAGAGTTTCGACCTTTCTTCGGTTTTCCTGATCAACAGTCAAGATCTTTTACGGGTTTAGGTTCAGGTGTGATTATTAATGCTGAAAAAGGCTACGTAGTTACTAACAATCATGTTATTGATAATGCATCAAAAATTACCGTTGCCTTAAATGATGGACATGAATATACCGCTAAATTAATTGGTCGTGATTCACAAAGTGATATCGCACTTTTGAAAATAGATAATGCTAAAAATTTAACAGCTATTGCACTAGCCGATTCAGATAAACTTCGTGTCGGTGATTTTGTTATTGCGATTGGTAATCCATTTGGCATTGGTCAAACAGTTACATCTGGGATTATATCTGCTTTAGCAAGAAATGGACTAAATTCGAATGGTTTTGAAAATTACATTCAAACTGATGCAGCAATTAACCGCGGTAATTCAGGTGGAGCTTTAATTAATCTAAAAGGCGAGTTAGTTGGTATTAATACGGCTATTATTGCACCTAATGGGGGTAATGTTGGTATTGGTTTTGCCATTCCAAGTAATATGGTCGACAGCTTGACGTCACAATTAATTGAATTTGGTGAAGTTAAACGAGGTGTTTTAGGTATTAAAGGTAATGAGTTAACCTCAGATATTGCTAAAGCTTTTGATTTAGACATTCAGAAAGGGGCTTTTGTTAGTGAAGTGTTCGAAGGTTCCTCTGCATTAAAAGCAGGTATCAAAGCCGGCGATATAATTATTTCAATGGATGATAAACCTATTAATAGTTTTGCAGAGTTACGTACTAAAATTGCAACAACTGGCGCGAATAGAACGGTTAAATTAGGTATTATTCGTGATGGTAAACCTTTATCTATTCAAGTCAAATTAACGAATGCTAATGAGACAAGTACCGATGCTAAATCATTGTATCCAGCATTAGATGGAGCATCTTTCACAAATAGTGAAGTGAAAGGCAAAAAAGGTGTCTTAATTAATTCAATTGAAAAAAATTCACCGGCTTCTTATATGGCTTTAAAGAAAGGTGATCTTATCATAGGTGTTAATAAAACCCGCGTCGAAAATATTGCTGACTTACGTAAAATTATCGAAAGCCATCCTTCAGTGATTGCATTAAATATTTTACGGGGTGATACACAAATTTTCATAATTATTCGCTAATTTTTTATTTCTCATTTCCGTTATTTTCATGTTTTGAAAATAACGGAAGATAAGATATTTTCTTAACTTGCCCATTATTTAACTTATGTTAAACTTTTTGATAACTTGATTTTACTCGTTGATATTAAATGATTAAAAAATTATTATTCCCGATATTCATTGGTGTATTGCTTGCTATTGTATTATTAATTGTTTTTCCTTCTTTACGAAATAATAATCAGTTAAATTTTTTATCTTCTATTTTTAATGATAAACCGTTAAGTTATGCGAATGCAGTAAAACTTGCTGCACCGGCCGTTGTAAATATTTATAGTCGTTCATCGCAATCTAATATTAAAAATCACGAAAATAATTCAATTACGCCGCTCGGCTCAGGCGTTATTATGAGTAAACAGGGATATATCTTAACCAATTACCACGTTGTTGATGGCGCCGACAGCATTATTGTTGCTTTACAAGATGGACGAATTTACGAAGCTTTATCGGTGGGTTTAGATAAGATAGTTGATTTAGCTGTATTAAAAATTGATGCGGTTAATATTCCGATTATTCCTATTAATTCAAATCGTGAGCCACAAATTGGTGATGTCGTTTTAGCGATAGGTAATCCTTACAATATTGGTCAAACAATAACGCAAGGTATTATTAGTGCAACTGGACGTGATGGTTTAAGCCCTTATCGGCGGCAAAATTTTATTCAAACGGATGCATCAATTAATCATGGTAATTCTGGCGGTGCTTTGGTGAATACTAATGGTGAATTGATTGGGATTAATACATTAACTTTTTCTAAAAATGTTGGCAATGATATTCCTGAAGGGATTGGATTTGCAATCCCCACTTCGCTTGCTGTAAAAATTATGGGTAAATTGATAGAAAATGGGAAAATCATTCGCGGATATATAGGAATAGATGGATTTGAGTTTACCCCTTCGCAAAGTCGAAGTGATTTACCATCGGTAGTAGGAGTTCTAGTCACGAATACTGAAGGTCCTGCTTTAAAAGCGGGTATTTTAACAAATGATATTTTAATCGAAGTTAATCATGAACGCGTAAAATCTATTGTTGAAACCATGGATCAAATTGCTGAAATAACGCCAGGTACGGTAATTCCTATTACTGTACTACGTAATGGTGAAAAAATTAATCTGAATGTGACGATTGAACAGCTACCTATCTAGCCAATAATCGATAAAATTTTCAATTACGATTTGCTAAATGAAAGGCTATGATAATATCTTGATTATAAATAGTCGTGAGCGTATAATCTCACACCTTAAATCCTGTTTTTTAACACTCGTATGGTGTATAAGTTTTGTTATTAGACCACTTATATAGCGATACGAACAATCAATTGAGGCTTATTATGAAAGAAGGTATTCATCCAGAATATGTTGCTATTACTGCTACTTGCTCATGTGGTAATGTTATCAAAACTCACTCAACAGTAGGTCATGATATTCATCTTGACGTATGTGGTGAATGTCACCCATTTTATACTGGTAAACAACGTGATGTTGCAACAGGTGGGCGTGTTGATAAATTCAAACAACGTTTCGCTATGGTTGGCGGTAAAAAGTAATTTTTATCATGACTCAAACAAAAGGCGCTTTTTAAGCGCCTTTTGTTTATCAGTTAATTAAACGTATAGATTTATTTAGTATAATCTTTATATGTTTTTTTATGATATGGCTCTTAGCCAATTCATTGGCAATAAATATTATTCATCATCAATTAAATTCGGATCGATCCCTAAGCTTTCCATAATTGCTTTAACTTGCTTTGGAATACCATCTTCTTGTTCTTTAGAAAGATCATCATCAACCGGTAATGGTTGACCTGTATAGGCATGTAAAAAAGCTTCACAGAGTAATTCGCTATTTGTCGCATGTCTTAGATTATTGACTTGGCGACGAGTTCTTTCATCCGTTAAAATTTTTAACACTTTTAAAGGAATTGAAACTGTAATTTTCTTAACTTGTTCACTTTTCTTGCCATGTTCAGCATAGGGACTTATATAATTACCATTCCATTCCATAATTTCGCTACCGATATATCATTACACCAAATAAGGATAATTTTAGCTTTTTTTTTATTTTGCTGCAATCTATACACCAAGATCTTTAGACTTCCGGACATATTGACGGCTACTTTAATTATGCTATGCTTGATTGATAATTAAAGCAATTAATTAAATCGTTAAACCGATCGGTATAGGAAAGTATACAATGACAAATTCAATTAATAATCAACCTCAATCTATAAGCCAAAGCACTATTGCGGTACGCGGTGGTATTAATAGTGACGAACAATATGGCAGTGTCGTACCCGCTATAACGCCTTCAACGTGTTTTCGCTATCAAGAATTTGCTAAACCAAGGCAATATGATTATGGTCGCAAAGCCAATCCAAGTCGTCATCTGGTTGAAGAAACCATTAGTCAACTAGAAGGTGGCGCGCAATCTATTTTAACGAATTGCGGTATGTCAGCTATACATTTAATTTGTGTTGCCTTATTAACAAGTAATGATCTTATTGTTGCACCTCATGATTGTTATGGAGGTAGTTATCGTCTTTTTAAAAGTTTAAGTGAACGAGGGCATTTTAAAGTCGAATTTGTTGATGAGTCAGATCCTATTGCCTTGCAAAAAGCGTTAGCTTTAAAACCGAAATTAGTTCTAATTGAGACGCCAAATAACCCATTATTACGTGTAATTGATATAAAATCTATCGCAAACCAGGCACATGAAGTTGGTGCGCAAGTATTAGTTGATAATACCTTTATGACGCCTATTTTACAAAAACCGTTAGAATTAGGGGCTGATATCGTTACTCATTCATGCACTAAATTTTTAAATGGACATTCTGATTTATTAGCCGGCATTTTGGTATTTAAAGATGCAAAACTTGCGCAAGATGTCTTATGGTGGGCAAATAATATCGGTACGTTAACGTCTTCATTTGATAGCTATTTATTATTACGTGGCTTACGAACTTTATCGGCTCGAGTGCTATTACAGCAACAAAATGCTTTAAAAGTAGTCGACTTTTTAACTAATCATCCAAAAGTTAATAAAGTGTTTCATCCCTCATTAACCAGTAATGCTGGGCATGATATTGCCGTTAAGCAACAAAAAGGATTTGGCTCTTTACTTAGTTTTGAATTAAAAGGTGGGGACACCTCTTTAGTTAAATTTTTACAAGCTTTATCCATTTTCACGCTAGCGCAATCATTAGGGGGGGTTGAAAGTTTAATTTGCCACCCAGCGACAATGACACATTCAGGTATTAGTGCAGAGGCTCGTAAAACAGCGGGAATTTCCGATCTATTATTACGTATTTCAGTTGGACTTGAAGATATTAATGATCTGATTGCTGATTTAGAATATGCGCTTGGGCAAATTTAACTAATATTGATATCATTAATTCTTATAAATGGGATAAATTAAAGACAAAAAAAGACCCAATAACCAGGTTATTGGGCAAAAATAAGGAATAGAAAAACAATGAAACAAATACATTGTGCGAGTATTATGCACTTTTTCAGACAGAAAGTATGTAAGAGAACAATAATTATTTTCCAAATTGTCCGTATTTATTTCGTTAAATATACGTAATGGAGTTTATTGTTTTAATTGTTAATTGAGAAAAATTTCTAGCAAAGAGTTCAAAAATAATTTGCCACGCTGTGTTATTTGCCATGTATTTTTAGTTTCTGTCACGTAACCTTTATTAATTGCTATTTGCATCTGTTTTTCTATATGGCTTAAAGGCAAAAAAGTTCTTGTCATAAATTCTGTTTTTTGAACTGATTCAAATAATCTAAATCTATTCATAAAATATTCAAACGGTAAATCTTCTTTATTTACTTGATACGTTTTTTCTAAATAACGTCCGGCTAAATATCCTTTTGGATGCTTTGTTTTAATCGTTCTAATAATACGCCCGTCAGCTTGTGTTAATTTTCCATGAGCACCACAGCCAATACCAAGATAATCACCAAAACGCCAATAATTAAGATTATGTTGACACTGATATCCCTCAAGACTATAAGCAGATGTTTCATATTGTATATAGCCATTATCTTGCAGTAATTTATCGCCTTGCTCATAGATATCCCATAAATGATCTTCATCAGGCAACTGGGGTGGTTTTGAACCAAATAAGGTATTAGGTTCAATCGTTAATTGATACCAAGATAAATGTGGGGGTTTAAGAGTCATTGCAGTATTGAGATCGTATAGCGCATCATTTACGTTTTGGTTGGGTAAACCATGCATTAAATCTATATTAAAACTTTTCAAATTTGTTTGATGTGCAATTTTTATGGCATCGATGGCTTCTTGCTCATTATGTATTCGACCTAATTTGAGAAGTTTTTCAGTTTGAAAACTTTGTACTCCAATTGATATACGGTTAATACCAGCTTGCTTATAACCATTAAAATGACCCACGTCGACCGAATTTGGATTTGCCTCTAGCGTTATTTCTGCGTTTTTAGCGACAGGAATTAACAGTCTAATTTGTTCAAATAAATGATTAATTAATTCGGCTGAAAAAAGGCTGGGTGTTCCGCCTCCTACAAAAATAGTTTGAATTTCACGATTTTGGCTAAAAGGTAAATCTGCTTTAAGATCATGAATTAAATGTTCAATATAGGCACTATAATTGGGCTGTTCTTTTATTGTATGAGAATTAAAATCACAATATGGACATTTTTGTATACACCACGGCATATGGATATATAAACTAAGTGGTATAGTCGAAGATAACATGGCATTTCCAAATGCAAGAATAAACAATAATAGAGAGTTATATCATTATAATTAATGTTAAGAATAATAAAGGGAATGAAAATCATTCCCTAACAAATTCTTAATTAAGCTGCTGCCCAAAAGCCAACAACGTTAACTTTATCTTGTTGTAAAATAGCACGAATAGGCATTTCATTTTTATCTGTACCTTGTTTAGCTTTGGCTAATACTGTTTTTTTCCCTTCGCCAACTAAATGAAGATAAATATGTTGGCTATTTAAAATCACGGGTAAAGTTAAAGTAATGCGATCTAATGGTGCGGTGAGCGGCGTCATGCCTATGACTGTTTTACCAGAATGCATATCTAAACCTAAAGCTAAATTTTCGGCTCCAGGAAATAACGATGCTGTATGCCCATCTTCACCCATTCCTAAGATAAGAACATCAAAAGGCATTGGTATTTGTGTTAATTTTTCTTGTGTCTTTACTGCGCCATCGAAAGGATTATCACAGCTATTTTTAAGACCAATAAATTGAGCTTTTTTTGCGTTATTTTGTAATAAATAGGTGAGAACAAGTTTTTCATTACTGGCATCATTATCAACATCAACCCACCTATCATCCACTAATGTAATAAACACGTGTTCCCATGGTAAATCTTGTTGACTTAATAATTTAAATAAAGGAATTGGCGTTTTGCCTCCTGATACGGCAAGAGATGCAGTCCCTTTTGTTTTAATTGCCGCCTCTAAATCTTTAGCAATAGTTTGCGCGAGATTTTCATTTAAGGCTTCGCTATTATCATATTCATTTAGGGTAAACATATTAATATCCTCTATTCAAATTCATTCCACGAACGGCCATCTTTTGTTATTAAAGCCACTGATGCAACAGGTCCCCATGTTCCAGCTTGGTAAGGTTTTGCTGATTCTTTATCGTTTTCCCATGCATTTATAATCGAATCTACCCAATTCCAAGCGGCTTCGACTTCATCACGATGAACAAATAATGCTTGTCTACCACGCATAACTTCAAGTAATAAGCGTTCATAAGCATCGGCGATATGCTGATGAAAGGTTTCACTGAAACTTAAATCAAGTTGTGTGGTTTGTAAATTATGATTACTTTCAAGCCCAGGGACTTTATTTAAAATATCAATACTGATCCCTTCGTCAGGTTGAAGACGAATTGTTAATTTATTTTGTGGTAGTTCTGGGTATGATTCTTTAAATAAATTTAATGGTGGTGTTTTAAAATAAACAACAACTTCCGAGCATTTACTTGGTAAACGTTTACCGGTGCGTAAGTAAAATGGTACGCCAGCCCATCGCCAATTATCAATATCAACACGTAAAGCAACAAAAGTTTCGGTATTACTTTCTTTATTAGCGCCATCTTCTTCGAGATAACCAGGCACATTCACCCCATTGACAAAGCCAGATGTATATTGACCGCGTACTGTTTTTTCCCGAACATTAGTATTCGTAATAGGTCTTAAGGCATTAAGTACAGCGATTTTTTCGTTGCGGATGCTGTCATCATCTAGACTTGAAGGCGGGGACATCGCAATCATAGTTAAGATTTGTAATAAGTGATTTTGTACCATATCACGCATTTGACCTGCTTTATCAAAATATCCCCAGCGTCCTTCAATACCAACTTGCTCAGCAATAGTAATTTGAACGTGATCGATTGAATTTCTATCCCATACCGATGTAAAAAAAGTATTAGCAAAACGAAGCGCTAATAAGTTAAGTACCGTTTCTTTACCTAGATAATGGTCAATACGATAAACTTGAGATTCGCTAAAATATTCGGCAACTGAATCATTAATTTCTTGTGAGGATTTTAAATCGGTTCCAAGTGGTTTTTCCATCACAATACGATTTTGAGGTTTATTTAATCCAGCACTGGCAAGACCTTTACAGATCATACCAAAAGTTCCTGGGTGCATCGCGAAATAAAAAATAGCCGGTTGATTTGGATTTAAACGATTTTTGAGCCCTTCAAAACCCGCGGTATCATTAACATCAAGTTTTTGGAAACCAAGACGATTTTTAAACCGTTGCCAGATATTTTCATCAATAGGATCAGACATAAATGTTGTTAGTGCTTCTTTTGCAACTTGCTGATATTCAGTGTTGTCCCAATCAGCGCGTCCAACACCTAAAATTTTTGTGCCGTCAGGCAATTTGCCATATTTTTCTAATTGATAAAGTGACGGTAATAATTTTCGTCTTGTTAGATCTCCTTTGGCACCAAAAATCACCAAATCACAGGCAGGAACATCAAACATGGTATTCTCCTACATATTATAAATAATTGACTTTATTATGCACTATTATGATAGTTTTGATTTAAAAAATAACGTGTCTCAATATAAAAATCCAATTAGTTATATATATTTTATTAATCGCTATTTATAACGTTTTATCCTAATTGGTTTTATCTTAATTAATTGTAATGAGATTATAATAAAATGCCAATTAGATAAATGATCTTTTATTTATTATTTTTGATGAGAATATATAATCACAGTTTATTAAAATTGGTTTCAATTAACTCATTATTCAAACTATTATAAAAAATAAAAGGTCACCAAATGGCGACCTTTTATTATAAAATATTGTGTTTCACACAACTTTTGCAAAATTAGGCGCGGATGAAATCCATATGAACTAATTTTGGTTTAAATGCATGGCGTTGCACTGCTTGAATTTTAGCTTTTACAGGTTTACCGTCAACCTCAATAGTTAAAACTTCAGAGTAGAACTCTGGTTTGTCTTGCATATTAAATACTTGGTTGTGATCAAGAACAACTGCAACAGCAGGTGCATCACCACCATAGATAATTGCTGGGAATTTGCCAGCTGAACGAAGGCGGCGGCTCGCACCCTTACCATGTTCTTTACGTGTTTCTGCTTTAATTGTAAACATATTTCAATTCTCTTAGTAATAAGTAAAAACCAAATACAGGCGACCCAGTAATTGGCTATAAATAGGTGCTTTAAAAGCGTTGGAATTATAGAACTTTCAGCTTATAAAGGCAAATGAATATTTATTAAATGACTTGTTTGTGCAAGATTTATTAGTACAGTCGAAGTTGATATAAAGTAACTGAAAATTAGGATTAAGCGATTTATGAACGATGCATAATAAAAATCGATAAATGGCTAAAATCAATATTGAACGAATAAGTTGATGGATCGTTATATCCATCAACTTATTCGATAAGATTGCCAACAAACCATATATCGGTTTGTTGGCTTAAAAGTTCGAAAATTGCACTTTCTTTTAAAATAAATGCAGGCATTAATTTTAAATAAATTGATGAGTTTGCATTTGATTATAATATTGTTCAATTTGTTGAATAACAGGCAAGGTTTCTTCAAGACCCGAGATGTTACAAAATGCAGATTTAATGCCTTTTTCATGAATTAAATTCGCTAATTGGATCGCTTGATCATCGTTATCATTTCGATAATTTAATGCAGCGGCTATCCCTTTGATAAGGTTCTCATGATCCAAATGATATTCAAAAGTACCCAATAAAGGTTTCACTAAACGATCATTGACACCTAATTTACGAATAGGTTGACGCCCCACTCGAGCAGTATCATCATGTAAATGCGGATTTTCAAACCGTGTTAGAATTTTCTCGATATAAGCTTTGTGTTTTTGCTCATCAAAACCATAACGCTTAATTAATACTTGTCCACTTTCTTCCATTGCACCACGAACAATATATCGAATACGTTCATCTAAAATGGCATTTCGAATAGTTTCGATACCGTAATAAAAGCCTAAATAGGCGGTAATGGCATGACCCGTATTTAGGGTAAATAGTTTACGTTCGACAAATGCCATAAGATTATCAACTGGCTCCATACCGGCAATTTGCAAAATAGGACCAACAAATTGTGTTTTATCAACAATCCATTCACTGAAAGTTTCAACGGTAACTTCAAGAATATCACCATTTTTTGAAATGGCAGGTGGTACAATACGGTCAACTGCCGAATCAACAAATCCAATATGTTTATTTATCCATGAATGTAAAGATTCGGGGATATCTTTCATGATTTCTTGTTTAAAGAAACTTGTTCCACGTACCATATTTTCACAGGCGATAATATTAAGTGGTTGTTGATTACCTTGCTGATGACGTTCAATGAGTCCTTTAGCAACTGTTGGCGCTATTCGTGTAAGAATTTGAGGACCAACTGCGGTTGTCAGTAAATCGACTTTCGCGATAAGCTTAATAACCTCATCTGAGGTACTATTAACTGCGTCAACATTATTAACAATCTCGGTAGTGGATATTTCACCAACGACATTAACGGGAAATTGATGACGTTTTTTAATTTCATCAATTACTTGTTGATTAACATCGGCAAAAGTGACATGGATTTTTGCATCAGATAATAATTTACCAATAAACCCCCGCCCTATATTGCCGGCGCCAAAATGTAATGCTTGCATATTAAACCTTTTTCCTTAACCAAGTATATTGAGAACAGTGTCAATTTGATTGGTTGTTGTCAATTTTTGAATAATTCCTTCTTGATCTAAAGCTGTCGTTAATTTAGCAATAACATCAAGATGTTCATCATTACGAGCGGCAATACCGATAACTATTTTTGCTTTATCATCGATCTCATCACCCCATTTTACACCAGCAGGGTATTGACAAAATACAATACCAGTTTTGATAACATTTTCTTTGGCATCTAGTGTACCATGAGGTGCCGCTATGTTTTCACCTAAATAAGTTGATGTTAATGTTTCGCGATCAAGCATCGCTTCAATATAAGCTGTTTTGACATAGCCATTATCAACTAATTTTTGTCCGACAAAACGGATAGCTTCTTCTTTATTTTTCGCATTTAATCCTAAGAAAATATTATCTTCTGTTAATTTAAAGAGTGATTTGGTATCAGAAGATGTTTTAAATTGAGTAAGCTCCCTATTTGACGCTGTCTTTTTTGCGGCAACTAAATTACTGACTAATTCATTATATACTTGGTTATCTAAAAAATTACTTAATGATATATGATATGCAGTAGGAGCAAATTGGTTGGCTCGCTCAGTGAGATCTTTATGAGTAATAACAATATCGGCATCTGGTGGGATATTATTAATAGCAGTATTGGTCACCAAAATATCTAATTTAGCTTCTAGCACTTTTTTGCGTAAAACACCTGCACCCATCGCACTTGAGCCCATACCTGCATCACAAGCGACAATAATTTTTCTTACTTTTGCATAATCAACCGTATTATTTATCCCTTTGGCTTGATTTTTCATTGCAGTTACATTGGCTTTAGCATCATCGAAACTGACAGTACTGTCTTTAGTTGTTTTTAATAATATTGCTGATAATAAAAATGAGACAATTGTTGCCGCAATAACTGATACTGTAATGCCTAAATAAGAGCCTTTCGCCATACTCATAATTGCAAAAATTGACCCTGGTGAAGCGGGAGCTGTTAAACCGGCATCAAATAAAGTTAACGTAAAAATACCTGTCATACCACTTAAAATAAGCGCAATTATTAACCGTGGATTCATTAATACATAAGGAAAATAAATTTCATGGATCCCACCAAAGAAATGAATAATAGCGGCACCACCTGCTGAGCCCTTAGCTGCACCTTTACCGAAGAACATGTAAGCTAATAATAAACCCAAACCAGGACCAGGATTTGCTTCAAGCATAAATACGATGGATTTACCGAATTTAGCCGCATCATCAGCACCAATTGGAGTGAAGACACCATGATTAATGGCGTTATTTAAAAATAAAACCTTAGCGGGTTCAATAATAATTGACGTTAAAGGTAATAAACTGTGATTTATTAGGAATGCAACACCAGCGGCTAATGCTTCAGACCCAAATATTACACAAGGACCAATAATTAAATAAGAAAGAAGCGCTAACAGCATGCCAATAATGCCAGCAGAAAAATTATTTACTAACATTTCAAAGCCGCTTTTTATTTTACCTTCTACCGATTTATCGAATAATTTAATACATAAACCGCCTAGAGGGCCTGCGATCATTGCACCAAGAAACATTGGAATTGAGGCACCAACTATCATTCCCATCGTATTAATTGCCCCAACAACGCCACCACGATCACCATATACTAATTTACCGCCTGTAAAACCAATTAATAAAGGGAGTAAATAAGTGATCATCGGATTGATAAAGGCTGTTGCAATATCTTTGTTTGGAAACCAGCCACCAGCACTTGGATCATTTTCATTATATAAGAAAATAGCGGTAATAAAGCCCCAAGCAATAAATGCACCAATATTCGGCATTACCATATTGCTTAAAAAACGTCCAAAGTTTTGTACTTTTAATTTTATATTCAAATCGCTCATCATTACTCCTTTATTGATTGATCTAATTATAATTCCTATATTGTATAGGGATTTATTATTCATAATCATTAAAGATAATTCATAAATGTGATTGAAATCACAGTATATTGATTATTCTTAACGTTAATTTTGTGCGATAAATCACATTTTAGTGAGAAGGGTGATGAGATGAGATAAAAAAATCGCTACTTAAATTAAGTAGCGATTAAATTAAGAAGAACGAATAAATTATTCTACTGTTACTGATTTAGCCAAATTACGCGGTTGATCTACATCTGTTCCTTTGATTAAGGCGACGTGATACGCTAATAATTGCGTTGGCACTGTGTAATAGATAGGCGCTGTAATTTCTTCGATATGTGGCAGATTAATCACATGCATAGTATCGTCACTAGTAAAACCGGCATCTTCAGGTGCAAAAACGTATAACTGACCGCCTCTTGCACGAACTTCTTCAATATTAGATTTTAATTTTTCTAACATTTCATTATTCGGTGCCATGACAATAACAGGCATATCTGAATCTATAAGTGCTAAAGGTCCGTGTTTTAATTCACCTGCTGCATAAGCTTCGGCATGAATATACGAAATTTCTTTTAATTTTAATGCAGCTTCCATTGCAATTGGATATTCATCACCACGACCTAAAAATAATGCATGATGCTTATTAACAAATTCTCTCGCTAATTTTTTAATTTGCGGCTCAGTCATTAAGACTTGTTCAATACGATTTGGTAACGTTTGTAATGCGTGCATAATCGATTGTTCAGTCAATTCAGACATATCAGTATATTGACCTAATTTTGCGACTAATAACAGTAATGCTGTTAATTGGGTTGTAAAAGCTTTTGTTGAGGCAACGCCAATTTCAACACCTGCTTTAGTTAGTAAAACGTGATCTGCTTCGCGAACTAACGTTGAGGCTGCGACATTACAAATAGCTAAAGTCGTTAAATAATTATTTTCTTTTGCCAATCTAAGCGCGGCAAGTGTATCGGCAGTTTCGCCTGATTGTGATAAGGTAATAAATAAGCTGTTTTTACGTCGCGCTGGTTTACGATAACGAAATTCAGAGGCAATTTCGACATCACAAGGAATTCCGGCTAAAGCTTCAAACCAATAACGTGCAACCATTCCTGCATTATAGGCTGTTCCACAGGCAACAATTTGAATATGTTCAACTTGTTTTAATACTTCTTCAGCATTATCACCAAGTTCCGATAAATCTACTTTGCCATGTGTCATACGACCTTCTAAAGTATTTTTAATGGCTATAGGCTGTTCGTAGATTTCTTTTTGCATATAATGACTATAACCTGCTTTACTTCCAGCATCATATTTTGCATCGGATTCAATACAAGGTCTGCTGACTTCATTAAAATCTTTGTCGATAATAGAAACAGTGCGATGAGTAATTAATGCAATATCACCTTCTTCTAAAAAGATAAATTGACGCGTGATAGGTAATAAAGCTAATTGATCTGACGCAATAAAGTTTTCACCTACACCGCAACCAATTACTAAAGGACTACCTGAACGAGCAGCAACTAAAATTCCTGGATTACGGGTATCCATAATTACCGTACCATAAGCGCCACGTAATTGTGGAATTGCCTTTTTAACGGCTTCAAATAATGAGCAATTATCTGTTGCAATAATGTCATGTACAAGGTGTGCGATAACTTCGGTATCAGTTTCTGAACGGAATTGATATCCTTTAGCAATTAATTGTTGTCGTAAAGGTTCGAAGTTTTCAATAATACCATTATGAACAACGGCAATAAAACCAGAAACATGTGGGTGAGCATTTTGTTCTGATGGCTCACCATGAGTTGCCCAGCGAGTATGAGCAATACCTGTTGTCCCTTTTAATGGGTTTTCTTCAACAGCATCTTTAAGCGCTTGTACTTTACCTACTCGACGAGTGCGATTGAGTTCACCTTCAGGTGATATGATAGCAAGACCTGCTGAATCGTAACCTCGATATTCAAGTCGTTTTAGACCTTCTAATAAAATTTCTGCGACATCGCGTTTGGCAATGGCACCAACAATTCCACACATAATTCATACCTCATTTTTTAAATTTCGTAGGTCGTTGCCAACCTGTAATCTGTTTTTGTTTGACGCGGCTTATAGCTAACTCGTCTTTATTGACATTTTTTGTGACTGTCGTGCCAGCAGCAATGGTGGCACCACTATCGATTGTTATGGGAGCAATTAATTGGCTATCAGATCCAATAAAAACATTATCACCAATAATTGTTTTAAATTTATTTGCACCATCATAATTGCAGGTAATTGTTCCTGCACCAATATTAACTTGGTTACCAACGTCACTATCACCTAAATAAGTTAAATGGCCGGCTTTAGAATTTTTGCCAAGAAATGTTTTTTTCAGTTCAACAAAATTACCCACATGGGCATTTTCATCGAGTTCTGAGCCAGGTCTTAATCTTGCAAAGGGTCCTACCGTGCATTGCTTGGCAACAGTAGATTGTTCAATAATTGAATAAGGACTTATTTCGCTGTTATCAGCAATGTGGCAATCTTTTAAAATACATCCAGAGCCAATAGTGACGTTATTCCCTAAACGTACCTCACCTTCAATAATAACATTGGTATCAATAGTGACATCTTTTCCACATGTTAATGTCCCCCTTAAATCAAAGCGATCAGGATCACGAAGAGTGACACCAGTTAATAATAATTTTTGGGCTTGCTGTTTTTGATAATGTCTTTCAACGGTAGCAAGTTGTAAACGGTTGTTAACACCCTCAACTTCAATATTATCAACAGGTTGTGTCGTTAAAATTTCATAGCCATCTTGATGGGCAAATCCAATAATATCCGTTAAATAAAATTCGTGTTGAGCATTGTTATTATTTAATCGTGATAACCAATTTTTTAATAGTTTTGCATTCACAATCATAATGCCTGTATTGACTTCATTAATTTTCAGCTCATCAAGTGAGGCATCTTTTTGTTCGACAATCGCAACGACTTTACCTTGTTCACGAATAATACGTCCATAACCGGTTGGGTCGTCTAATTTTACAGTAAGTAACGCAATGCCATGTGTCGGTTTATTAGTTAATAATTGGCGTAAGGTTGTTGCTGAAATTAACGGTGTATCACCATATAAAATAAGTACATTTTCATCATCATTAATTGTTGGCATCGCTTGCAAAACGGCATGCCCTGTACCAAGTTGTTCTTCTTGGTAAACTAAATTGAGATTTTGATTTTTTAAGGCTTCTTCTAACTGCGCTTTGCCATGACCATAGACAATATCAATATGTTTGATATTGAGTTGTTGGACTGTACTTATGACATGTTGTAACATGGACTTATTGCCAATGGTATGCAATACTTTAGGTAAACTTGAGTACATCCTTGTGCCTTTCCCTGCGGCTAAAATAACTGCACAGAGATTTTGGGATGAAATTGCCATATAGAAATCCAAATTTATTAAACAAACTGATAATTAAATTAGTACTACTATAATAAAAGTTTAAGATTAAATCACGTAACATGTGTTAATTTTTATGATAAAAAAAATAAAATTAATCGATAAAAGGTTTACGCTAAGGAAGCAATATTATGAAAGTGTTATTACTTTATACAACTCACGAGAAACAGACTTATAAAATTATGCATCGCATCAGTGAGGTAATAAATGCAGATTGCCATTGTATCGAATTATTAACCGATACGCAAGTTAATCTTACAGATTATGATGCTATTTTAATAGGTACATCAATACGTTATGGTTTTTATAGTAAATTAATGAAAAAATTTATTGATGATAATTATCAGACTTTAAATGCGATGCCTTCTGGATTTTTTGGTATCAATCTTGTTGCTCGCAAAGAAAATAAAAATACGCCTGAAACTAATGCTTATACGCGCAAATTTCTCGCTAAAATCAAATGGCAACCTAAACTAAAAGCTGTATTTGCTGGTGCTCTTTATTATCCACAATATAATTTTTTTGATAGAAATATGATTCGTTTCATTATGTGGCTTAGTAAAGGAGAGACGGATACTAGCAAAGCCATAATTGAATATACTGATTGGCAGAAAGTGGAGCAATTTGCTCATACATTTTATCAATTTGCCATAGATTCATCATTAAGAAATCAACCTTGATTTTAAAATGGTGCTAAATAGGATAAATCTACAATCTAAGTACTCATTTTTTAGTTAAGTCTAAATAGGATGAAAATTTTCTCCTATTATTAATTAAAAAATAACGTTTTTTGTCTTATCTAAGCACAGCAAAGATATTTTGAAGACAGACTTGAATTAATTCAGTGATAGAGATCAACTTTTTTTGAAAAAAGGTGTACAATATTGCGCCTATATGATCCTCCTTTAATTTGGAAATTTAATTGTGATTGAAAATTTAAGAAATATTGCCATCATTGCGCACGTTGACCATGGCAAAACTACCCTTGTTGATAAGTTATTAAAGCAGTCAGGTACATTGGATAATGTTCGTGGTGATGATAATGAGCGTGTAATGGATTCTAATGCTCTTGAAAAAGAACGTGGTATTACTATTTTAGCTAAAAATACCGCTATCAATTGGAATGATTATCGCATTAATATCGTTGATACCCCCGGGCATGCTGACTTTGGTGGTGAAGTAGAGCGTGTTATGTCAATGGTTGATTCCGTTTTACTGCTCGTTGATGCGATGGATGGTCCTATGCCACAAACGCGTTTTGTAACTCAAAAAGCGTTTGCTCATGGTTTAAAACCCATTGTTGTTATTAATAAAGTCGACCGCCCTGGTGCTCGTCCTGATTGGGTTGTCGACCAAGTATTCGATTTATTTGTTAATCTTGGTGCAACAGATGAACAACTTGATTTTCCAATTATTTATGCTTCTGCTTTAGTGGGTATTGCTGGACTTGATCATCAAGAGATGGCAAGTGATATGACGCCATTATTTGAAGCGATTGTTAAGCATGTCGAGGCACCTAAAGTTGATCTTGATGGACCATTCCAAATGCAAATCTCTCAACTAGATTATAACAATTACGTTGGTGTAATTGGTATTGGTCGTATTAAACGAGGTCGCGTTAAACCAAATCAACAAGTTACGATTATTGATAGTCAAGGAAATAAACGTAATGGCAAAGTAGGGCAAGTATTAGGTCATCTTGGTTTACAACGTTATGAGGCAGATGTTGCAGAAGCAGGTGATATTATTGCTGTGACAGGTTTAGGGGAGTTAGGTATCTCTGATACTATTTGTGATACTAATGCTGTTGAAGCTTTACCACCTCTAACTGTTGATGAACCTACAGTTACTATGTTCTTTAATGTTAATAGCTCACCATTTGCTGGTAAAGAAGGTAAATATGTGACTTCTCGCCAAATTTTAGAAAGATTAAAGAAAGAATTAGTTCATAATGTGGCTTTACGGGTAGAAGAAACACCAGATCCCGATGCATTTAAAGTTTCCGGTCGAGGTGAACTTCATTTATCAGTATTAATCGAAAACATGCGTCGTGAAGGTTACGAGTTAGGTGTTTCGCGTCCGAAAGTTATCTATAAAGATATCGATGGTAAAAAGCAAGAGCCTTTTGAACAAGTGACCTTGGATATTGAAGAACAACATCAAGGTTCAGTGATGGAAGCATTAGGTTTGCGTAAAGGTGATTTAACTAATATGTTACCTGATAGTAAAGGTCGTGTACGTTTAGATTATGTTATTCCTAGCCGTGGTTTAATTGGTTTTAGAACAGAATTTATGACCATGACTTCTGGCACAGGTCTTCTTTACTCGACTTTTAGTCATTACGATGATGTTCGCCCAGGGGAAATTGGTCAACGTAATAACGGTGTAATGATTTCAAACGGAACCGGTAAAGCATTGGCTTATGCACTTTATAGCTTACAAGATCGCGGTAAATTATTCCTAGGTCATGGTGCAGAAGTTTATGAAGGGCAAATTATTGGTATTCATACCCGCTCAAATGACTTAACCGTTAACTGTTTAACAGGTAAAAAACTAACAAATATGCGTGCTTCAGGTACTGATGAAGCAACAACCTTATCACCACCAATTAAAATGACACTTGAACAAGCGTTAGAATTTATTGATGATGATGAATTAGTTGAAGTAACACCTGAATCAATCCGTTTACGTAAACGCCATTTAACTGAGAATGATCGTAAACGCGCATTTAGAAGTGGTAATAAAGATTAATCGCGTTAAAAGAATAGCGACAAAAACTAATTTTTAAACATTAAAAACTGCTGATTTATGTCGGCAGTTTTTTTAGTTATAAAAAAATTTGATTTAAATCATGTTCAAATAAATTTGTATGTTTGTAATTAGAGCAATGGGGCAAAGAAATAAAATAAACGCTCAATAATATGTTGCCAAAAAGGTCTTTTTTGCCAGGTTGCAATATCGATTTCTTTAGAATTGGCTTTATAATCTAATAGTAATTCATTCAGTGATCGTGCAAACTCGCTATCATCAATCACCGCTGTTATTTCAAAATTTAACCACAAGCTACGCATATCAAGGTTTACAGTGCCAACTAAACTTAGCTGATTATCAA
Source organism: Gilliamella sp. ESL1225 (assembly GCF_058502635.1). Lineage (NCBI taxonomy): Bacteria > Pseudomonadati > Pseudomonadota > Gammaproteobacteria > Orbales > Orbaceae > Gilliamella > Gilliamella sp. ESL1225. The sequence continues at coordinate 746,720 of NZ_CP196358.1, forward strand.
TAAGTACACTTTTGGTATGTAATAAGTTATGTTCGAATTGATAGAGTTTAACACCCCCCTCAAGTAACTCTGAAAAGAATGCCCGACTTGCCCATTTAACCATCAACGAATCATTTTTTTGCGGCATAATAATGATGACTTCAACTCCACGCTGTGCTGCTGTACATACAGCATGTAAAATATCATCGCTTGGTACTAAATAAGGCGTTGTAAAAATAATTTGATGTTGTGCCGCATAGATTGCTGACAACAGGCTTTGATGAAATAAATTTTCCATATAGCCTGGACCAGAAGGAATAAGTTGCATAATATGTTCAGCAGATTTATCTGATTCAACAAAATTTGTAATTTGCGGTAATTCGAGATGTTTGTCTGTTTCAAGTTCCCAATCACATGCATATATAACGCTCATTAAGGTGGTAATAGGACCTTCCATTCTAATGAAAATATCGACCCATTCGCCAACATGTTTATTTTGTTTAAAAAAACGGGGATCGACAATATTCATACTTCCCGTGTATGAAATGTGATTATCAATGATGGCAATCTTTCTATGTTGTCTTAAATCCAATCGACGAAACATAAATCGGAATAGGTTAACTTTTAATGCTTCGACAACAATAATACCGGCGTTTTCTAAGCGTTTAAAGGCATGACTTTTAAAAAAATGTCGACTTCCAGCAGAATCTAGCATCAATCGGCAAATCACGCCTCGTTTAGCGGCATTAATTAATGCTATTTCAACATCATCTGCTCGACCGCCTTCAGACCAGATATAAAATACCATTTCGATATTTGATTTTGCTTGATTGATATCTTCAATCAACCGATCAAAAATTTTATCGGTATTACTTATCAATTCTACTTTATTACCTTTGATACCTTCTAAACCGGTTTCATGCTTACACAGTTGGAAAACTGATTTACTAATATCGCTTGTGCGATTACTAAAAATAGCAGGAAATTTATTTAGATTTTTGATAAATTGCGCTATTAAAGGTCGCATTTGTTTAACACGTTTTATCCGTTTTTGACCAAGATGGATTTCTCCAATAGTAAAATAGAGAATAACGCCAACAATAGGTAAAATATAGATAATTAGCATCCATGCAACGACATATGTGGTTGCTTTGCGTTTAAATATTATTCGCAATGAAGTTGAAACAATTAACAGCCAGTAAGCTAAAAGAATTAATGAACTTATTAGGGTATGAAAGGAATGTAACCAGTTTGTCATTTTATCTCACTAAGTTGTAATTTACTGATATCATCTTTTTCACAATCAAATTGTTGATAAGCTTCTGGAATTGCTTTAGGGATGTTATGCCTATCAACGGAAACATAAGTAAATATGGCATCAGTAATACGTGAACGTTGATATTCAGAAGTATTTTCATTTAATTTTTTAATCCAAACTTCAATCGCAATTGTGATAGATGTTGTGCCAGTTTTTAAACAGCGTGCATAGCAACAAACAACGTCACCAACCATTGCAGGTGAGTGAAAGGTAATGCTACTTGCATTCACAGTGACAATACGTCGACGTGCGATTTCTTTAGCTAAAATGCCACCTGCCAAGTCCATTTGTGACATAATCCAACCACCAAAAATATGACCGTGAGGATTGGTATCACTTGGCATTGCAAGGGTTCGAAGGACTAAATCACCAATTGGTTTAGATGTGTTTTGCTGCATGATATATATTACTCAGTTTTAGTTTGATTATTATCTGTTGGATTTATATTTTTATAAATATATCCTACAGAGACAAGAATTAATAATACCGACATAGCCGGTAAGATAAAGGCTTTAAAAACGCCAAAAAAATCATCTGACGCAAAATAGGTTACGCAAAGATTAGCAATTGCACAGAGTAAAAAGAAAATAACCCAAATAATATTTAATTTATTCCATATTACAGTGGGCAGATCGATTTCTTTACCTAATATCTTTTTGATAAGATTCTTTTTAAAATAAATTTGACTGATAAGTAAAACCATCGCAAATAAAAGATTGATGATGGTGACTTTCCATTTAATAAAATCTGCATCACGATAATAAAGCGTTAAACCACCAAATAGCATTATCATTAAATAAGAAAATAATTCTATTTTATCAATTTTACGATACCAAATAAGAATAAAAACAAAAACTAAGGTTGCACTTATCATTAACGCTTGAACACCAGCGAAAATATCAAAAAGAACTAAAAAGATGAAAAAAAACAGCAATGGAATAAAGTTTAAAACTTGTTTCATTTATTAATAACCCAATGTTAATTTGACAACCGTCAAATATACAAAAAGCCTATAAATAGGCTTCATTTTTTATGATATAAATCAGGATCTTTTTTACAATTACCCGACATGCAGTGTCCATATAAGTACAAACTATGATAGGTTAATTCAATGCCATGCTTCTCAGCAATTTCACGTTGACGAGTATTAATAATGTCATCGTTAAATTCAAAGACTTCACCACAATCTAAACATATTAAATGATCATGATGTTGCTGAGTGGCAAGTTCAAAAACTGCCTTACCCCCTTCAAAATTATGACGCGTCACAATACCTGCATCATCAAATTGATTCAATACACGATAGACAGTTGCAAGCCCAATTTCTTCACCTGATTCTATAAGACGCCTGTAAAGATCTTCGGCAGTAATATGTTGGCATTCGGGATCACGTAATAATTCAAGTATTTTAAGTCGAGGTAAGGTAACTTTTAAACCGGCGCTTTTTAAGGCTGCGTTATTATCATGATCATGTTGGGTCATTATTGCATCTCAACTATTAATTAACTTAGTAAGTTTGTATTATAGAAATTATCACTTAAAATTAAAAGGAATCATTTTCAAGCTTGATAAATCAAGTCTTAAATTCCCATTTCTTCAACAACTTTTTGTAACCAATCTGTAATTCTATTTTCGGTTAGTTCAGGTTGGCGATCTTCATCAATAGCTAAACCAATAAAGTGTTTATCGTCAACTAAACCTTTTGATGCTTCAAAATGATAGCCATCAGTTGGCCAATTACCAACAATTTTTGCACCTTTAGGTTCGATAATATCGCGTAATGTGCCCATCGCATCACAAAAATATTCGGCGTAATCTTCTTGATCTCCACAGCCAAATAGGGCTACTGTTTTGCCTGTAAAATCGATGTTTTCAAGATTAGGAAAGAAATCATCCCAATCACATTGAGATTCACCATAATACCAAGTAGGAATACCAAAAAAGAGATATTCGTATTGTTCAATATCTTCTTTTGTGCTTTTTGCAATGTCATAAATATCTGCTTTGTCATTACCTAATTTGAGTTGGATTTGTTGAGCTACATTTTCTGTATTGCCCGTGTCACTACCAAAAAAAATACCAACTTGTGCCATAGCGTTACCTTTTACTTTTAAGTTTTAAATTATTGCCAATTACCCCTCAATCAATTGTGAGTTGATTGAGGGTATTTATTTCGTATAATTCAAGAATTATACATTATTGTTGAATTTAGTGAATTAAGAAATTCGCATACCTGGTTTAGCACCAGTGTCAGGCGATAATAAATAAATTCCATCTTTATCATCTGCATTGCTTGCACAAAGTACCATCCCTTCAGAAATACCAAAACGCATTTTTCGTGGTGCTAAATTTGCAATCATAACCGTTAAGCGTCCAATTAATTTTTCTGGTTCTGGATAATGGTGTTTAATTCCTGAAAAAACATTGCGTGTTTCGTTACCGATATCTAAGGTCAGTTGTAATAATTTATCCGATCCTTCAACCGCGCTTGCTTGTTTGATTAATGCTATACGCATATCAAGCTTACTAAAATCATCAAAACTAATTGTTTCAGCGATTGGCTCAATATTTACATCTTCCGACTTGCTATTTGAATTAGTTGAGGCTGTTTGTTTAGACTCTTCTATCATAGCAGTAATTTTATCCATATCAATACGATTGAATAAGGGTTTAAAACGATTGACGCTATGATCAGTTAATGGGTCTTTTATGGCATTCCAAGTTAACTCACTGTTTAAAAATTCTTCACTGCGTGCCGCTAATGAAGGTACAATAGGTTTTAAATAAGTCATTATAATGCGGAATAATTGAATACCCATCGAACAAATATCTTGTAATAATTGATCTTGCCCGTCTTGTTTAGCGATAACCCATGGCGCTTTATCATCAATATAGCGATTTGCTTCATCGGCAAGCGCCATGATTTCACGAATTGCTTTATTCGATTCACGTTGCTCGAAGTAATTGGCAATCGTTTCTGATTTTGATACAAATAAAGCATAAAGTTCAGGATCTTCAATGTTAGATGATAATTGACCATTAAATCGTTTATGAATAAATCCTGCAGTGCGTGCAGCAATATTAACGACTTTATTAACTAAATCACTATTAACGCGTTGTATAAAGTCTTCTAGATTTAAATCAATATCATCAATGTGTGATGATAATTTAGCCGCATAATAGTAACGTAAGCAATCCGGATCTAAATGTTTCAAGTAAGTGCTTGCTTGAATAAATGTACCACGAGATTTTGACATTTTAGCACCGTCTACAGTGACATAGCCATGTACAAAAATATTTGATGGTTTTCGATAATCACTACCTTCTAACATGGCGGGCCAAAATAAGCTATGGAAATATACAATATCTTTACCGATAAAATGATAAAGTTCAGTCTTGGAATTTTTATTCCAATATTCCTCAAATAGCGGTTTGCTTTCTTTTTCGCAATAATTTAAAAAAGATCCCATATAACCAATGGGCGCATCTAACCAAACATAAAAATATTTGCCGGGAGCATCGGGAATTTCAAAACCAAAATAAGGCGCATCACGACTAATATCCCAAGGCTGCAAGCCAGCAGCAAACCATTCTTGCATTTTATTGGCAACTTGTTCTTGTAATGATCCTGAACGAATCCATTCTTGCAACATATTAGAAAACGCCGGTAAGTCAAAAAAGAAATGTTCTGATTCTTTCATGATAGGTGTTGCACCGGAAATGGCTGATTTAGGATTAATAAGATCGGTTGGATTATAAGTCGCGCTGCATACTTCACAGTTATCACCATATTGATCAGGCGCTTTACAACTTGGGCAAGTTCCTTTAACAAAGCGATCGGGTAAAAACATGTGTTTTTCAGGATCAAATAATTGAGAAATAACTTTGCTTTTAATAAAGCCATTATTTTTTAAGCGATAGTAAATTTGTTCAGAAATTTGACGATTTTCATTACCATGGGTTGAGTAATAGTTATCATAACTAATGTTAAAACCGGCAAAATCATGTTGATGTTCTTTATTGACTGCATCTATTAGTGTTTCGGGAGTAATGCCTAATTGCTGCGCTTTTAACATAATGGGAGTGCCATGCGCATCATCAGCACAAATAAAATAGATCTCATTTTGACGCATACGTTGATAACGTACCCAGACGTCTGCTTGGATATGTTCTAGCATATGACCTAAATGTATAGAGCCATTTGCATAAGGAAGTGCGCAAGTTACTAATATTTTGCGTTGGGTTGTCATAATCGTTTTATTACCTCTTATTTCTGAATGGCGAAAATAGTACATCAAACATATGATTATCGCCATATTTATGCCATAATTTAGCTAAATTTCTTATATTGAAATAATTAGAAATGATAAGCAGGAATTACGATAATGGAAGCAAAAACTATATTAGAGCGATTTACACACCCCACATTACAAAAAAATTTGTTGGAGCTTGGGGCAATAAAAAAATGTATCATTGATAATCATATTCTTACAATTGAACTGGTTATGCCTTTTGTATGGCAGACTCCCTTTGAGCTTTTAAAACAAACGGTAACACCTGAACTATTAAAATTAGACGATGTTAACGAGGTTAATTGGGCAATTTATTATAATATTGCCACGCTTAAGCGAGCGAATAATATCCCACCTATCCATCATATTAAAAATATTATTGCCGTAAGTTCAGGTAAAGGGGGCGTTGGTAAGTCTTCAACTGCCGTAAATCTTGCCTTAGCATTGCAAAAAGAAGGAGCTAGAGTTGGGCTTTTAGATGCTGATATTTATGGTCCATCTATTCCTACCATGTTAAAGACACAACATGAGCGCCCTTTAACGCAAGATAATAAACATATGACGCCTATTTATGCTTATGATATGCAAACCAATTCAATCGGGTATTTGGTTGAAGAAGAAGGTGCAATGGTGTGGCGTGGACCAATGGCAAGTAAAGCGTTATTACAAATATTACAAGATACATTATGGAATGATTTAGATTATTTAGTGATTGATATGCCACCTGGTACAGGTGATATTCAATTAACCCTTGCACAAAATATTCCCGTCACAGCGGCTTTAATTGTAACAACTCCGCAAGATATTGCTTTAATTGATGCTAAAAAAGGCTTAACCATGTTTAATAAAGTAAATATTTTGACGATTGGGATTATTGAAAATATGAGTTATCACATCTGCGAGAATTGCGGGCATCATGAAGCGATTTTTGGTGAGGGTGGCGCTACGAAAATGGCAGAAAAATACCAAACTAAATTATTAGGGCAAATTCCATTACATCGTTTATTGAGAAAAGATCTTGATAATGGTACACCGACGGTTATTAATCATCCAGATAGTGAATTTACGCAACTTTACAGGCAAATAGCGGATAATATTGCAGCCGAACTTTATTGGCAAGGTACAACTATTTTACCAGATATCGCATTTAAAGCGATTTAATCAATTTAATTATAATCCTCTATTATTTGATTTTTAGTGATGAATTAAATAATAGAGGAAAACAGCAATATAATAAATTGCACTTTAATGAGTGTATAAAAAATTAAGATGCAAAAAGTTTATCACGAAACATGAAAAAAACCGCACCTAATAAACATAAAGCCGCCCAAATATAATCAGTTTTGAAAGGTTCTTTTAAGATGTAGATTGAAAAAGGAATAAACACCATTAAACTGATGACTTCTTGAATAATTTTAAGTTGTCCTGCACTTGCCACTTCAAAACCCATTCTATTTGCCGGTACAAGTAACAGATATTCAAAAAAGGCAATTCCCCAACTAATAAAAACAACTAATAACCAAGGTTGATTATTTAAAAATCGTAAATGCCCATACCAAGCAAATGTCATTAACATATTACTTAAGGTCAACATGCCTATGGTTATTAATAAATGGTTCATTCGATTATCTCCCTAAATAAGTATAAATTATTATAGCTTGCAAGACTAAAACTACGACAATAATAATTAAGGAAATTTTGAAATTTATGGTTAGTTATAAGAATGATTAATTTTATATCATGGTTAAAAATAATCAGTTATAATCAACCTTAATATAACCGTCAAATAGTGGTTTTCAACATGAATAATGTTACAAATCCCGCGCAATTAACGCGTTCTCGAATTTGGACTGCCATATTAGGTCTTGCTTTTGCTGCCTTTATTTTTAATACAACTGAATTTGTGCCAGTTGGTTTATTACCTAATATTGCCAAAAGTTTTCATATGGACGATGCACAAGCTGGGTTATTAATGACCATATATGCGTGGGCAGTGACTATCCTTTCTTTACCACTGACTATTCTTACTGCCAGTATGGAAAGACGAAAATTATTAATTGGTTTATTTTGTTTATTTATTGCAAGTCATATTTTAGCGGGATTTGCTTGGAATTTTTATAGTTTAGTGGTTGCAAGGCTTGGCATCGCTTGTGCTCATGCTATTTTTTGGGCAATAACTACTCCACTGGCTGTTAGACTTGCTCCGAGCGGTAAAAAAGCTAAAGCTATGGGTTTTATTGTCGTTGGTGTATCAATGGCAACGGTGCTAGGTATCCCAATTGGTACCATGATAGGGCAGTTAGTCGGCTGGCGTATAACATTTTTCTGTATTGGTTTTATTGCCTTTTGCATCATGTTGTTATTAATGTATTTACTTCCTAAATTACCCAGCTCAAACTCTATTAAACTTCGTGATATTCCAAAAGTCTTAAAAAGACCGACGCTTATTAATATTTATATTTTAACTGCAATTTTGATAACTGGACATTTTACAGCCTATACTTATATTGCTACTTTTATGCAGCAAGTTGGTGGTTTTAGTGAATATTTTGTTACCGTTTTATTATTATTTGTTGGATTTTCGGGTATTATTGGCAGTCTTCTTTTTGCTAAATATAGCAGTGATCACCCTTTTGCTATTTTAACGATTCCTACCATGATTTTATTTTTCTGTTTATTTTTCCTTTATTTTAGTGCTCATAATCATTATTTTTCTATCATCGAATGTTTATTCTGGGGACTTGCTATAACAATTATTGGTATGGTAATGCAAAGTAAAGTGATTGAAGCTGCCCCTGATGCTTCAGATATTGCGACTTCGGTTTATTCAGGTATTTTTAACATTGGTATTGGCAGTGGGGCATTTATCGGTAGTCATGTAATTATTCGTATCTCACTTAATGATATTGGTTATGTTGGTTCATTATTTATTTTTATCGGTCTTATGATTTTTTATTGCATATCTCGTAAATATTGGTTATCAGCTAATAATGATATTAATAAAGTCAATTAATGTTATTTTACATTATTTCGATTTTTTGCGTAAATTAAGGAAAAATAGATAATTAGTTCATCATTATTTGCAATATTAAAATGACAATATAAAGTTAATAAATATTTTCTGATTGTAATGGCGTTGTTAATCAGCGCCTAATTTTCTACTATCCTTGTCATGCAGTAAACAATCTTCTTATACACTAAAAAAATTACCTCTTTAAGACAGTTATAATCTTTTTTATAAATTTTAGGTTTCAAATAAATTTTATTTTATAGTGATTAAAAAAAGATTGAAATCAGCTGTTATTTCATTAAGATTTGTATTTCATGTTTCCTATCACACTCACCTGTTGTGAATTATAGAAATCTTACTTATCCCACATTAAAGGAGCAAATATGTTTACAAAAAAAATGACCATTGCTGAATATGATAAAGAATTATGGGATGCGATTAAAAACGAAGAACAACGACAAGAAGATCATATTGAACTGATTGCTTCTGAAAATTACACAAGCCCACGAGTTCTTGAGGCACAAGGATCACAATTAACGAATAAATATGCAGAAGGTTATCCAGGCAAACGTTATTATGGTGGTTGCGAATATGTTGATGTTGTTGAACAATTAGCCATAGATCGCGCTAAGGCTTTGTTTGGTGCGGATTATGCCAATGTACAACCGCATTCTGGCTCACAAGCCAATTTTGCTGTTTATACGACATTATTAAATCCAGGTGATACAGTTTTAGGTATGGATTTATCTCAAGGTGGGCATTTAACACATGGCTCGCCCGTTAATTTTTCAGGAAAACTTTATAATATTGTTGCCTATGGCGTTAATGATGACGGTTTGATTGATTACGATGAAATTGCAAGAATTGCTAAAGAATCGAAGCCAAAAATGATTATTGGCGGTTTTTCAGCTTACTCGGGAATTGTTGATTGGAAAAAAATGCGCGAAATAGCCGATAGTGTCGGTGCTTATTTATTTGTTGATATGGCACACATTGCAGGATTAGTTGCTGCTGGTGTTTATCCAAGTCCATTACCTTATGCTCATATAGTCACAACAACCACTCATAAAACATTAGGAGGACCTCGAGGAGGGATGATCTTAGCGCAAGGAGGCAGTGAAGAGCTATATAAAAAAATTAACTCAGCAATATTTCCTGGCTCGCAAGGTGGTCCATTAATGCATGTTATTGCCGCTAAAGCTGTTGCCTTAAAAGAAGCGATGGAACCCGAATATAAAGCTTATCAACAACAAGTCGTCAAAAGTGCTAAAGCGATGGTTGATGAGATCCGTAAAAGAGGTTATAAAGTGGTATCGGGTCAAACAGAAAATCATCTCTTTTTAATTGATTTAGTTGATAAAAATATAACAGGTAAAGAGGCAGAAGCTGTTTTAGGAAAAGCAAATATTACCGTCAATAAAAACAGTGTACCAAATGATCCACAAAGTCCGTTTGTCACGTCAGGTATTCGTATTGGTACACCAGCCATTACAAAACGTGGTTTTAAAGAAGCAGAAGCGAGAGAATTAGCCCATTGGATCTGTGATGTATTAGATAATATTAATGATGAAGCTAATATTAATGCCGTTAAAGAAAAAGTGATTGCAATTTGCCGTCGTCTGCCCGTCTACGAACACTAATTCTTGTTATATGATAATGTCGCCTTAAAAGGCGGCATTGTATTAAAAGACATTTCATCAAAACCTTTTTATATAAAGAGAGCAAACTAACAGTCAATTTATATCGTAAATTTATGCTAAAATAGCGATTAACTTTTATTAATTTATGTTAAGAAGCTATGTCTTTAATCAATCTAACCAATGCTTATCTTTCATTTAGTGATGCCCCTTTATTGGATCATATCGATCTTGCAATTGAAACGAACGAGCGAGTTTGCCTTGTTGGTCGTAACGGCGCTGGTAAATCAACATTATTAAAAATTTTAAATAAAGAAATACCACTTGATGATGGACAGATCGTTTATGAAAATAATGTTGTTGTTTCTCGCTTGCAACAAGATCCTCCTCGAAATATCCAAGGAACGGTATTTGATTTCGTGGCAGAAGGATTAAATGAACAAGCTCAATTACTGAAACAATATTATGATTTATCGCATAAAATTGAATCCGATCCTAGTGATGCAAATTTAAATCAATTGGCGCATATTCAAGAACAACTTGATAATCAAAATGCGTGGCAATTAGATAATCGTATTCGTAATATTTTATCGTCATTATCACTTAATGGCGATGTTGAATTATCTTCATTATCAGGTGGTTGGTTACGTAAGGCAGCTTTAGCTAAAGCATTAGTTTGTCAACCTAATGTATTATTACTGGATGAACCTACTAACCATTTGGATATTCAAACTATTAAGTGGTTAGAAGAATTTTTAAAAGGTTTTAATGGTAGTATTGTTTTTATTTCGCATGATAGGTCCTTTATTCGCAAAATGGCGACGCGTATTATTGATTTAGATCGCGGTAAAGTGGCTTCGTGGGCTGGAAATTATGATGATTATTTACTTGGCAAAGAAGAAGCCTTACGAGTTGAAGAACTACAAAATGCCGAATTTGATAAAAAACTAGCGCAAGAAGAAGTATGGATAAGGCAAGGTATTAAAGCTCGCCGAACTCGAAACGAAGGGCGTGTTCGCGCTTTAAAAGCAATGCGACAAACCTATTTTGAACGCCGTAATGTGATGGGTAATGCGAAAATGCAAATTGAAGAAGCATTACGTTCCGGTAAAATCGTTTTTGAATTGGAAGATGTGACTTATCAAATCGATCACAAATGTTTAGTAAACGATTTTACAACCCAAGTTTTACGTGGAGATAAAATTGCCTTAATTGGTCCAAATGGGATTGGTAAAACAACGTTATTAAAATTAATGCTAGGGCAAATACTTCCAACTTCAGGTACTATTCATTGCGGTACTAAATTAGAAGTTGCCTATTTTGATCAACATCGCTTAGAGCTAGATCCTGATAAAACTGTTATGGATAACCTTGCTGAAGGTAAACAAGAAATTACCATTAATGGACGATCTCGCCATGTGTTAGGTTATTTACAGGATTTTTTATTTCCGCCTAAGCGAGCTAGAACGCCTGTTCGAGCGTTATCGGGTGGTGAACGCAATCGTTTATTATTAGCTAAATTATTTCTTAAACCAAGCAATCTCTTAATCTTAGATGAACCAACAAATGATCTCGATATTGAAACCTTAGAATTGCTAGAAGAATTAGTCAATGATTATCAAGGAACCGTGCTACTTGTTAGCCATGATAGACAATTTGTCGATAATGTTGTTACGCAATGCTGGTTTTTTGAAGAAAAAGGACATATTAGTCATTATGTTGGTGGTTATACTGATGCTTTTAATCAAAAGCAACAAGCACAAATTGTAGCCAAACCAGCTAATTCTACATCATCTTCTAATGTGCATTTGCAAGAAAACAAAAATAATACTCAAGCGACCAATAATAAACTCAATATTAAAAAAGTTAAATTAAGCTACAACGAGCAAAAAGAATTAACTGATTTGCCTAATAAAATAGAACAACTCGAAAATGAAATTGCGTTATTACAAACAACTATCGCCCAAAATGATTTTTTTAATCAACCGCATGAAGTAACAAATGAAATATTACTTACACTTGCTAATAAAGAATCAGAACTTGAATTAATATTTGAAAGGTGGGAAAAATTAGAAGCCATAGCGAAATCATAAATACTAAGTATAAAATATTCGACATTAATCTATTGCTTTATCTTGAAAACTCGACACAATAATAATCAAGCTAAAGTAATAGAATTTATAAAATATAATGGCTTTATGGCTTTAATAAATAGAAATATTCTTTAATGCCTTATTAATAAAAATAACAATCACATTACAACAACATATAAAAATTAAATCATTTGAATAAAGATCATATCTATTGATTTTATTAAATATTCAGATATTGATAGACTGTAAAAAATGGAAAACATAAAAAAACACCCACATTATGCTTTGTGTCCGCATTGCGATTTGCTCGTTGAGTTAACGCATGTTGAAGATTCACATAAAGCAATTTGTCCGCGCTGTAATACAACACTTGCAAAAAATTATTATCAAATGAAATTAATGGCATGTATATATGCTGTCTGTTCATTAATTATGTTAGCACTTTCAAGTTTCTTTATATTAATTGATATTCGTTTACTTGGTAATCTTAATGGTGTTGGGTTAATGGAAATTCCACAAATTTTATATCAAGATAAATACGCCTTTATCGCTATGTTATTCATATTATTTGTTATATTGTTTCCAATATGTAGTTTATTGATTATTCTTTTATTATGTAAGAAAAGAAGAATAATTAAATTCCCCCATCGTAAACCTCTTATTTTGTACGAATATTTACAACGATGGTGTATGCCAGAGATATTTTTAGTTGGCATATTAGTCAGTTTTGTTAAATTAATGAGTTACGGTGAAATTGGTGTTACTCGCGCCTTTTTACCTTTTTGTTTATTTATATTTTTCAATTTAAAAGCGGCATTAACGTTTTCACCTAAAGTGATTTGGGATGAGATAGCAACAAACAATTATGCAAATAAACCGCTAAAAATAGGACAAACAGGGATAAATCAAGATTTACGTTTATGCCGGTGTTGCCATGCAATACTACCGGTTAAAACTGAATATTGCCCACGCTGTAAACAATTAGGACAAGTGCGCGATAGAAATAAAATCCAATGGACAATCGCCTTGATAATCAGTGCTTTATTAATTTATATACCTGCTAATGGGTATGGCATTATGACGACAAATATTTTTGGTTCGCCTTCGAGTGCAACAATTATGGATGGAATAATGTTTATGTGGCAATCAGGGGATATTCCAGTTGCCATTGTGATTTTTTGTGCCAGTATCGCAATTCCTATTTTAAAAATTATATCACTCAGTCTGTTATGTTATTTTTCCATATCATCGAAAAAACGTAATATTAATCAATGCCTAAAAATGAATAAGCTTTATAATGTTGTTGAGTTTATCGGTAAATGGTCAATGATTGATATTTTTGTAGTATCTGTTGTTTGTGCATTAGTTAAAAATCGGCAGATAATTAATATTACTCCTGATTTAGGTATAATTTTTTTTGCTATTGTTGTGATTGTCACTATGATAGCGTCGCAGAGTTTTGACCCTAGATTAATTTGGGATCGAATAAATTTTAGAAAATAATGGTAAAACTATGGCTCATTCTTATAAATTGGCAGAAATTGTGAAAATAAAAGGTATTTCAGCAATTTGGATCATTCCAATTATCACAGTTCTAATTGGAATTTGGATTATCTATTCACATTTTGCGGATCGCGGTACTGAATTTACTTTAATTACCAAAGATGCTAGCGGAATTATCGCTGGTAAGACTGTAATTAAAAATCGCAGTGTTGATGTCGGCATTGTTGAGCAGGTCACGTTAGATAAAAATTATCAACAAGTCATTATAAAAGGACGAATCTATAAAGATATGGAGCCCCTCCTCAAAAATGATTCCATTTTTTGGGTTGTTAAGCCTCAAGTTGGGCGAGATGGTATTACAGGCTTAAGTACTATTTTATCAGGCAATTATATTGAAATAGTCGCCGGTGAGGATAAACAACGTTTTAAAAATAAACCATTTTATTTATCGGATACCCAACCTTTAACCGATCCTAGTATACAAGGCCTAAGATTAAATCTTGAAAGTAGCGAAAGTGGCGTTATTCCACGAGGTGCGTCAATATTATTCCGCGGTTATCAAGTAGGAAATGTTGAAAATTCAAATTTTGATGTAGAAACTAAAACCATGAAATACCAAATTTTTATTTCTAAACCTTACGATACATTAGTCTCAAATAATGTTCGTTTTTGGAAAGAGGGGGGGATTAATTTTTCGTTTTCTCCACAAGGCGCTTCGCTAGATATCCCCTCACTAGATGTTTTACTTACTGGTGGTATAAGTTTTGATATTCCGGATGGTAGCAAATTTGGACATCTTGCCAAACAAGGCTCAACGTTTAAATTATATAAAAACAAACGCGAAATAAATGAATCACAATATACAGAATACAAAAACTTTTTATTAATGTTCCCAGATTCTATTTCTGGGCTTGTGGCAGGTGCAGCGGTTGAATATCGTGGGATTCGTTTAGGGACGGTGAGTGAAGTGCCTTTCTATACGCAAGAGATGTTAAAGCAAATGCCTGTTTTAAGTCCTAATATTCCTGTTTTAATCCGTATTGAACCTGAACGATTATCCGAAATTGTTAATGAAAAAATCGATATTTATAGCGCGATTATCAATGAACAAAAAAATGGTTTAAGAGCCTCGCTAAAAAATTCAAATCTCATTACTGGGCAATTATATATTGATCTCGATTTTTATCCTGATCTAGCCAATAAGAGTGACGATTTGAACTCTAAACTTTATGGTTTTGACATGATTGAAACAGCTTCTACAGGCTTTTCGCATATGCAAACTAAAGTTATGCAATTATTAGATAATCTTAATAGTTTACCGCTTAATGAAACGCTTAATGAATTTAATAAATCGCTTTCAACCAGTGATAAATTGATGAATTCAGCGAATAAATTTATGTCATCAAAAGAGATGCAAAGTATTCCAAAACAATTGCAACAATCTTTAATGTCGCTTAATCAAACACTAAAAAGCGTTGAGCCAGGTTCAGAACTCAATACCCAAATAAAAGATAATTTATTAAAAATTCAAGTCATGTTGGATGAATTAACGCCATTATTAAAAACATTAAATGAAAAAAGTAATGCGCTTATCTTTGCTGCACCGGCAACTAAAGATCTTGAACCAAAAGCAAAAGGAAAACAATAATGTGTAAAAAAAGCAAATTGATAATGCAATTATTTGCGCTATTTTCGGTATTTTCTCTGGTTGCTTGTTCTTCGGACATTGTGAAGAAAAGTTATTACCAAATAGCAAATAATTTATCACCTCAACCGTTAAATATTGTTCAATCACCGACAGCATTTATATTACTTGATTCAATAGAAATTGCGCCGTTTTTAAATAAACTGGGCATAGTAATGCAGACACAAAATATTCAATATATCACGGCTAATAATAATTTATGGGCTTCACCTATTGTCGATCAATTAAGTAATCGCATTATGCAAGATATTCCATTAGCTTTACCCAATGTGTTTGTCTCAAATCAACAAGTCTTACCTCCAGTTGTTACGATAAAATTAATCATTGATGGTTTTCATGGTAATTCTGAAGGAGAGGCTATCGTCAAAGGTCGTTGGATAATTAAAAATAATAAAAATGAAATTTTTATTATTAATTTCGATCGTCATGAATCGCTCTCACAAAATGGTTATAGCTCATTAGTTGAGGCATTATCTAAAGCATGGCAAAAAGAAGAAATGAATCTTAGTGAGCAAATCAAGCGCCTTATAAAATAGAAAATATATTTCTTGATGACATAGATAAATATTAAATTATACAAGCGCTATGACGATGCTTAAATTTATAAAGGTAAGGGTGCTCAAAAGCTAATTGAGCACCTGATCGTTTAATTCTGTGTTGGATGCAAATGCTTAATTCATCTTTACTATAAATGGATTTAATTTTATAAAAAGAAATGGTGCACCCAAAGGGATTCGAACCCCTGACCGCTCGGTTCGAAGCCGAGTGCTCTATCCAGCTGAGCTATGGATGCGTAAAAGGTGTGGTAAAAATGGTGCATCCGAAGGGATTCGAACCCCTGACCGCTCGGTTCGTAGCCGAGTACTCTATCCAGCTGAGCTACGGATGCATAAAAGGTGTGATAAAAATGGTGCATCCGAAGGGATTCGAACCCCTGACCGCTCGGTTCGTAGCCGAGTGCTCTATCCAGCTGAGCTACGGATGCATTATTTAAATCAAAATGGCGGTGAGAGAGGGATTCGAACCCTCGATGCAGCTTTTGACCGCATACTCCCTTAGCAGGGGAGCGCCTTCAGCCTCTCGGCCATCTCACCTAATCATTATAGATTTGCTGTTTAACAACAAAAACATAATGTTGTGGCGCACATAATACGTTTTACAAAAAATAAGTCAAACGTTTTTTTATTAATATCTTCCAGCTGCCTATTTCGTACTCAATTACTGCTTATCGGTTAACTTATCATCCACTTCAAATAGCTGTGCTTGATGAATCCTGTTATATATTTCTTCCCTGTGAATAGAAACTTCTTTTGGTGCATTGATACCTATTCTGACTTGGTTACCTTTAACTCCTAAAACAGTAATAACCACATCATCACCAATAAGAAGAGTTTCGCCGATTCTTCTCGTTAAAATTAACATTAGACCTCCTATTCTCCAGTAATACTTATTAACTTATAAATTGCTTTTTAAAATCAAAAAAACATAAAAAACGAAAAGTTAATGAAATAAATACAATAACTTTTCGAGTTTATTATTTAAAAGTCATAAGAATATCAAGCTAAATTGCTTGTAATGTATTTCTAATTTTATTTGTTATAGTGGACAACGCATTTGGTAATGCTAAAAGATCTGATCCTCCTGCTTGAGCAAAATCAGGTCGTCCACCACCTTTACCACCTACTTGTACAGCTAATTGAGATATAATTTCTCCTGCTTTAATCAAATTGACTAAATCTTTTGTAACGCCAACCGCTAAATTAATTTTATCATCATGAGTCGTTGCTAATACGATAACACCTGTTTTTAACTTATTTTTTAGTTCATCAATAATGACTCTTAATAGTTTAGGTTCAGTAGTGTCTATTTTAGCAACTATAAGATTTTTATCATTAATTTTTACACATTCATTTAACAAATGTGCTATTTGCTGATTGGCTTGTTCAACTTTTAAATGTTCAATCGTTTTTTCTAACTGTTTGTTTTGTTCTAAAAGTTGTTCTATACGATTATTAACATTATTTTTGTCGCTTTTTATAAGCGATTCAATATTTTTTAGTAACTCTTCATCATGATGGATGTAATCCATAGCGTTTTGACCAGTTGTCGCTTCAATACGACGAACACCAGAAGCGATACTTGCTTCAGAGGTAATTTTAAATAAACCAATATCACCTGTGCGTTCGACGTGCGTACCACCGCATAATTCGATTGAAAAATTACCCATTGTTAATACGCGAACGATATCCTCATATTTTTCACCAAATAACGCCATAGCGCCTTTATTTTTAGCTTCTTCGATAGGCATAATATCAATCGAAACAAGTAAATTACGACGAATTTGTTGGTTAACGAGATTTTCAATTTCGATAATTTCTTGGCTAGATATTGGTTTATGATGAGAGAAATCAAAGCGTAAATAGTTAGCATTTACGAGTGAGCCTTTTTGATGAACATGTTCACCTAAAATGCGTTGTAAAGCTGCTTGTAATAGATGAGTTGCAGAGTGATTACGTCGAATACGATCACGTAATTCAATATTAATAGCTGCTGTAATATTATCTCCCACTTTAAGTGAGCCGTAAATAAGTTGGCCGTGATGTCCAATATTTTGCCCATATTTTTGACTATCAACAACAGAGAATTCAATATTTGAGGCGGTTAGAAGCCCCTTATCTCCAACTTGACCACCTGATTCACCATAAAATGGTGTTTTATTTAAAATAATAACGGCATCATCACCCTCATTTATGTGATCGACTTGTTCGCCATTATGGAAAATAGCAATAATTTTGCTGTTTGTTTCGTTCGTTTCATAACCTAAAAACTCGGTTTTACCGTCAAGTTTAATATTATTATTATAATCAACGTTAAATGAACTTGATTCACGAGCACGCTTACGTTGTTCTTCCATGCACTTATCAAAAGCGGTTTCATCTATAGTTATATTTTTCTCACGACATACGTCTGCGGTAAGATCGAGAGGGAAACCATAAGTATCATAAAGTTTGAAAGCAATTTCACCGGGTAATAAATTATCTTTTATTTTAGTTAATTCTTGATCTAATAAGTTTAAACCGCGATCCAACGTTTTTAAGAATTGTTCTTCTTCTTGTTTAAGGCTTTCTTCAACGATTGTTTTATTATTTTTTAATTCACTAGCTGCATCATCCATGACATCAATTAATGGCTGTACAAGCTTATAAAAAAAGATATCTTTAGTGCCAAGCATATGACCATGTCTAATGGCACGACGAATAATCCTACGTAAAACGTAACCGCGACCTTCATTAGAAGGTAATACACCATCAGAAATTAAAAAGGCGCAAGAACGGATATGATCTGCGATCACGCGTAAAGATTTATTTTCTAAATCTTGTACTCCAATAATATTGGCAGCGCTTTTGATCAAGCTTTTAAATAAATCGATATCATAATTAGTATTAACATGTTGTAAGACTGCAGCTATTCGTTCAAGCCCCATACCTGTATCGACAGAAGGTTTTGGTAATGGTTCCATCGTGCCGTCAGCTTTGCGATTAAATTGCATAAAGACGATATTCCAAATTTCGATAAAACGGTCACCATCTTCTTCTGCGCTACCAGGAGGTCCTCCCCAAATATGATCGCCATGATCATAAAAGATCTCAGTGCAAGGACCACAAGGACCCGTATCACCCATTTGCCAGAAATTATCTGATGCATAAGGTGCACCTTTATTATCACCAATGCGTATAATACGTTCTTTCGGAATACCGATTTCATTTAGCCAAATATTATAAGCTTCATCATCATTTGCATACACAGTAACAGTTAATTTTTCTTTAGGTAAATTAAACCATTCTTTACTAGTTAATAATTGCCATGCATTATGAATGGCTTCCTGCTTAAAATAATCACCAAAACTAAAATTACCTAACATCTCAAAAAAAGTATGGTGACGAGCTGTGTAACCGACATTATCAAGATCATTATGTTTACCACCAGCACGAACACATCTTTGGGATGTTGTTGCTCGGGTATAAGGGCGTTTATCGATGCCAAGAAAAACATCTTTAAATTGATTCATTCCTGCATTGGTAAAGAGTAATGTAGGATCGTTATGTGGAACAAGTGAACTACTCGCTACAATTTCATGACCTTTTTGTTTAAAAAAATCAAGAAAACTTTGGCGAATCTCTGCGGTACTTTTCATTTAAACTTCCGATTGAATAGTCATTATTTTTAATAGGCTTAATATACATTTAACAACATAAGTTGTAAAAATAAATCTTAAGCTAACTAGGTGAAATATTATTAATTTTTGACATTCTCTCACCTTAATTCTTAAAAAGGTAAAATTATTACTGTAATAAATTAAATTTTGTCTAGGCTGAGTTTGTCTTATTCTGATTATATTTGATGCCAAATTATTTTAGCATGAATCGCAATTACTCAATTTTTCCAAATGTTGAGATTTTACGGAATTATTCATAAATTTCACGTTTTATTTATAAATAATCAGAATTTAATTATTTTAGATCATTTTATTAGGGCGCTTAATTTATCATTAATTTATGATTAAAAAAAGGAAGGTTTGCATTAAGGGTACAGAATTAATTATATGAATTTATATCTATTTTATACTTATATCGATAAAGTCAGTTTTATGCATACCATTCTTTGCGTGTTTTAAATTATTTATCGTAAATAATATTGAAAATTTTATATTAATAAATTTAAAATATTTATTAGCTTTAAATAAAACAATAAATTTTATCGTTTTTCTTATTTATATAATTTTTATTGATGAATATTATCATTTTTAGACGTAATGATTAAAATATAATTCATTAATATTAATTATCCATTAATATTAATCGCGCAATAAGCACTTTTTATTTCTTGCTGATTAAAGCCTCGAGTAAGTAAAAATTGCATAATTTTTTGTCTCTGTTTTATATCTTGCTTATCTATATGTTTAAATTTTTTTAATATTTGTTCAGAAGCGATTTGAATCCAGTCTATTTCAGTTTTTGTCATTATAGAATGTATTATATCGTCGGGAAGACCGCGATCTTTCAATTCCATCTTAATTTTATATAATCCCGATCCTTTTCTTGCCCGCATGGCAATATATTTTTCAATATATTGCTCATCATTTAGCCATTTATGCGCAATACAATATTCAATGACGTTTGCAATTTCGGTTTTTAAATCATCTAATTGAACTGTATCATTATAAGGATCAATAGTTTTTTTATTAATAAAGAAAACAGTAAGCTTTTTTGAAAGTTCGTAGATAGAGTGATCGCGCTGTGCAAGTAATTGCACAGCTTTGGATAAGATAAGTGGATTCTGTTTTTTAGTATTCATTTATCCCTCTACATAATTATTTTTTATATTGGTGATTTATTCAAAACTATCTTCATCGGTAGATAATTCAGCATTATCATCAGCAAAAATAGCAGGGCTATTTAGTAATAATTCCCGTAATTTACTTTCTAATTCTTGTGCAATTTCAAAACGTTCTTGTAAGAATTTAATTGAATTAGCTTTACCTTGACCAATTTTTTCACCATTGTAGCTATACCAAGCGCCCGCTTTATCAACTAATTTATGTTTTACACCTAAATCTATTAATTCACCTTCTTTTGAAATACCACAACCATATAAAATTTGGAATTCAGCCTGTCTAAAAGGTGCAGCAACTTTATTTTTTACCACTTTGACGCGTGTATCACTACCAATAACATCTTCACCTTCTTTCACTGCACCGATACGTCTGATATCTAAGCGGACAGAAGCATAAAATTTAAGGGCATTACCCCCCGTTGTTGTTTCAGGATTACCAAACATAACACCAATTTTCATACGAATTTGGTTAATAAAGACAACTAAGCAGTTTGCATTTTTAATGTTAGCTGTTAATTTGCGTAAGGCTTGTGACATTAAGCGTGCTTGTAAGCCCATATGCGAATCGCCCATTTCACCTTCAATTTCCGCTTTAGGCGTTAAGGCTGCAACCGAGTCGACAATGATGACATCAACAGCCCCAGAACGGACCAAAGCATCACAAATTTCAAGTGCTTGTTCACCAGTATCAGGTTGGGAAACTAATAAATCATCAACTTGTACACCTAATTTGGCTGCATAAATAGGGTCTAAAGCATGCTCTGCATCAATAAAAGCACAAGTTTTACCTTCTTTTTGTGCTTGTGCAATGACTGAAAGCGTTAACGTGGTTTTTCCTGATGATTCAGGTCCAAAGATTTCAACGATTCGCCCCATTGGTAAACCACCGATACCCAATGCAATGTCAAGCCCTAAAGAGCCGGTAGATACTGAGTCAACATCTAACGTTTGCGTATCACCCAAACGCATAATAGAACCTTTACCAAATTGTTTTTCGATTTGACTTAAAGCCGCAGAAAGTGCGCGTTGTTTGTTTTCATTCATATAATTAAATTCCGATAAGTTGGGATATTTGTTATTTATTATACTGTATACTAATACAGTATCAAGTTTTTTTTTATTGTCAATATTTGTTCATTTAAAAATGCGATCTCTATGCCATTTATTCATAAATCTTATCTTTAAATATGTATTTATTTTTCTGCACTTAATGGGTTTTATCGTTATAATAGTCCTTTGAATTTTGAGGTATTAGCATGCGTTTGGCTTTTTGTCTTTATAAATATTTTCCGTATGGTGGATTACAACGTGATTTTATGCAGGTCATGAATGCATGTAAATTACGAGGGCATTATATTCGAGCCTATGTGCTTTCGTGGCAAGGTGATAAACCTGAAGGTGTTGAAATTATTATTGTACCGACAAAAGGATTTACAAATCATAAACGCCATCACTCTTATTGTAAATGGGTTACCGAACATATTAATAATTATCCTATCGATAAAACTATTGGTTTTAATAAAATGCCCAATTTAGACGTTTATTTTGCCGGCGATACCTGTTTTGCTAAAAAAGTCGCACTTAAATCCTTTTTATATCGATTAACAAAACGATGTCGACATTATCTTGCTTTTGAAGATGCCGTTTTTTCAACGGCTAGCCAAACAAAAATTATGGCCTTAACGCAACAGCAAATTAAAGATTTTCAACATTATTACCAAACACCTATTGATAGGTTTGTTCTATTGCCTCCTGGTATTGCTATTAATCGAAAATACCATTCAACATCAAAATCTATTCGTCAGGCATTTCGACAGAAGAATCAAATCGATCCTTTGCGGTATGTTATCTTACAAATTGGTTCGGATTTTAAGCGTAAAGGTGTTGATCGCGCACTTATTGCGATTGCGTCGTTACCCAAAGAACTAAGGAAAAATATTATTTATTTAGTTGTTGGGCAAGATAAAGCTTCTCCTTATCAAAAATTAGCAAATCAATTAAATATATCTGAGCAAGTTAGATTTTATAATGGTCGTAATGATATTGATGAGTTTTTATTTGCTTCAGATTTATTGTTACATCCAGCCAGACAAGAAGCCGCAGGTATGGTATTAATCGAGGCAATAGCCGCGGGTGTTCCGGTTATTGTTTCAGGGATATCAGGTTATGCATATCATGTGAGAGATGCGAATGCAGGTGCCGTACTTGTAGAACCTTATGAGCAGCAAAAACTTAATGAGGTTTTATATCATGCAATGGCAAATCCGAAGCAATTAAATGATTGGCATAAAAATGCAATTAACTATGGTAATAGTCACGATCTTTATTATTTAGCTGAACGAGCCGCCGATATCATATTAAAGGATCCTATATGAATGAAATCATTTTAAAATCGCCGTTTGAGCAACTTTGGCAAAATAAAGATCCGTTTACTGAAATTGAAAAGATAAATGGCAAAATATTTCGCTTAGTTAAGCAGCGTAAGACACTTAATTTTACCTTAAATGGGCAATCATATTTTATTAAAATTCATCGTGGTATAACGATGAAAGAGATTATTAAAAATCTACTCTCATTACGTCTGCCCGTGGTTGATGCTAAGCAAGAATGGCAAGCAATTGCGCGTTTGACACAAGCTAATGTTAATACTATGAATGGTCTTTCATTTGGTCGGCGAGGATTTAATCCGTTAACGAGGCATTCGTTTATTATAACTAAAGATCTTAATCCAACCATTAGTTTAGAAGATTTTACGCGATCATGGGCAGCAAATCCGCCAAATTATCTTCTTAAACGATCGCTGATTATTTATTTAGCTAATATGACTGCCAAAATGCATCAAGCAGGTGTGAATCATCGCGATTGTTATTTATGTCATTTTTTACTGGATTTACCGTTATTTGAACAGCAAAATAAAATTAAATTATCAATTATTGATTTACATCGAGCACAAACGAGGAGAAAAGTTCCGACAAGGTGGAGAGATAAAGATTTAATCGGACTCTACTTTTCTTCGAGCCATATTGGTTTAACGGAGCATGATATTTATTTATTTTTAACCACTTATTTTAATCAATCAATAAGAACAATTTTAATGAAAGAGAAAAAATTGCTTACGCAAGCAAAACGAAAAACAGAACGGATCCGCCGACGGACTGAAAAATATGGTCTGTAAAAGATTGTTATTGATATCTTTTTTTACTTTTAATGAGTAAAAATACTTAAGTAGTAATATAAAAAAAACTTAAAAAAATAAGATAACTCAAGTGTTATCTTATTTTTAAAACGTAAAATATTATTTCGTTATACGTTTATATTTAATTCGTTTAGGTTCGAGTGCTTCAGCACCTAATGTACGTTTTTTCCATTCTTCATATTCAGTAAAATTACCCTCAAAAAATTCAACATGACCTTCATCTTGATAATCTAATATATGAGTTGCAATACGATCTAAAAACCATCTATCATGTGAAATTACAAGTGCACTACCTGGGAATTCTAATAAGGCATTTTCGAGTGCACGTAATGTTTCGATATCTAAATCATTAGTTGGTTCATCAAGTAACAATACATTACCACCAACTTGTAGTAATTTTGCTAAATGCACACGACCTCGTTCGCCACCAGATAATTCACCAATGCGTTTTTGTTGATCACTACCTTTAAAATTAAAGCGCCCAACATAAGCACGACTTGGTATTTCAAAATTGCCTATTTGCATAATATCTTGACCATTGGCAATTTCATCCCAAACGGTCTTTTTGTCGTCCATGCTATCTCTAAATTGATCAACAGAGGCCAATTGGACAGTATCACCTAATGTGATAGTACCTGAATCAGGTTGTTCTTTGCCTGATAGCATTTTAAATAATGTAGATTTACCTGCACCATTTGCCCCAATAATGCCGACAATAGCACCTTTTGGAATCGAAAAAGATAAATTATCAATTAAAACGCGATCACCATACGATTTAGTTAAATTATTGACTTCAATAACCTTATCACCTAAACGTTGACCTGTTGGAATAAAAAGTTCGTTTGTCTCATTACGTTTTTGATAGTCGTTGTTATTCAGCTCTTCAAAACGAGCTAAACGAGCCTTACTTTTAGCTTGACGGCCTTTTGGATTTTGACGAACCCATTCTAATTCTTTCTCAATTGATTTACGTCTTGCCGATTCAGCAGATGCTTCTTGTGCTAAACGCTGATCTTTTTGTTCCAACCATGAAGAATAATTACCTTCCCATGGAATACCTTCGCCGCGATCTAGCTCTAAAATCCAGCCGGCAACATTATCTAAAAAGTAACGGTCATGCGTTACTGCAACTACAGTACCTTCATAATCATGTAAAAAGCGTTCTAACCATGCTACTGATTCAGCATCAAGATGATTGGTTGGTTCATCAATTAGCAGCATGTCAGGTTTTTCTAACAATAATTGGCAAATAGCGACGCGACGTCGTTCACCACCTGATAAATTGGCTATTTTGGCGTTCCAATCTGGTAGCCTTAGTGCATCAGCTGCTCTATCGAGTTGATTGGATAAATTATGGGCATCATGGGATTGAATAATCGCTTCAAGTTCAGCTTGTTCTTTAGCTAATTTATCAAAATCAGCATCGGGATCGGCATAAGCGGCATAAACTTCGTCGAGTCGAGTTAGTGCATTTTTTACATGACTAACCGATTGTTCGACAGCTTCACGAACTGTTTGCTCTGGATCTAATTTTGGTTCTTGTGGTAAATAACCAATTTTAATATCGGTTTGTGGTCTTGCTTCACCTTCAATGTCGGTATCAACTCCAGCCATAATTCTCAATAAAGTTGATTTACCTGCGCCATTCAAGCCAAGTACGCCAATTTTCGCACCTGGGAAAAAACTTAAAGAAATATCCTTTAAAATATAACGTTTTGGTGGGACAATTTTCCCAACACGATTCATGGTATAAACATATTGCGCCATAAAATATAATCCAGTTAAAAATTTTAAAAACGGCTAATTATACACTATCTATCCGGTTAAGAGGATTAAGAATATCATGCGGAAATATTAAAAATATCGATGTTATTGATTGTAGAGAAAAATATAACTCAAAATGCCATTTTCCTATTGATTAAATCCTATTATTAAACGAATTGTTAAAATAATTGATTCAATAATTAATAAATAAAATGGCATTTAAAGATGTTGTTTAAAGACAACATTTAAAGAAAAACTAAGTCATTAATTAATTGAAGCTAATGTACTTACATCACTACCTAACATATTATTCAATGCCACTAAATCATCTGCTGTTAAGGTACCAACGGCATATTTGAGTTGTAATAAACTTGTTAAATAATTATATTTCGCGTCAGACAAATTCTTTTTTGCATTATAAAGTTGAGTCGTTGCATTTAATACATCAACAATAGTACGTGTACCTACTTCATAACCTGAAGAAGTGGCATCTAATGAACTTTGTGCTGAGACCACCGCTTGTTGATAAGCATTGATTGAACTAATTGCTGACGAAATATTATTGTAAGATGAGCGTACTTGATTAATAACATTACGGTTGGTACTTTCAAGTTGTTCGCTGTAACTAACAAAATTATATTGAGCTTGTTGAATTTGTGATATGGTTGCCCCACCTGAAATAAGCGGTAAATTAACACTTAAACCAATATAATTTTTACCTGTAAATTGGCTATCTCTACCATTCCCTGATACATCGTTACCGTAATTTTGATTTTTGTTTAGATTTGTTGATGCATCAAGATTAATAGTCGGTAAGAAACCTGAATCCGCTTGTTTAATTTGTTCTCTGGCTATATCTTGATTTAGTTTCATTGTTAATAAATTAAGATTTGAAGTTTCAGATTGCTTTAATAAACTTTGGATATTCGATGGCTGTTCAGTATGGAAATTATTAATATCAATAGTGGCTAGCTGTGAATAAAAACGTCCACTAATTTGCCGTAAGTTTTCAATAGAATTATTTAAATCATTTAAAGCACTCACTTGCTGTGCAATAGTTAAATCATAATTTGCTTGTGCATTTTGTACATCTGTAATAGCGACTAAACCAACGCGATGTTGTTGTCTAGTTTGTTCTAATTGACGATAAATCGCTTTTTTTTGTGCTTCTAAATAATTTAAAGTCTCTAATGCTTTTAATACATTAAAATATGCGACTGAGGTATTTAAAATCAGGCTTTGACCTTGGTATTGATAAGCAATATCAGAAATGCTAGCTTGTTTTTTACTGATATCGAAGGCTTTCCAATTCGAATAATTAAAAAGGCTTTGTGTTAGGGTAACTTGGTATAAATTACCGCTTTTATTTTTCGTTCCACTTGAATCACGTCGACCATGACTAATACCATAAGAGGCGCTTAAACCGACTTGGGGTAATAAACTAGCACGAGATCCAGAAACCGCCGCGTAGGCTTTATCTTTTTCTGCTAATGCACTGCGTAATTCGGGATTAGTTGATTTGGCTTGTTCATAGACTTGGACAAGGTTTTCAGCAAAAGCTGATTGGCTTAAAACTAAACCAATTAAAAATGTTAACGTCTTTTTCATCAAATTTCTCTTTCAAATGGATAAAATAAAATGGTATTCTCAATTTTTAATTCTATCAGATAATGAATATATAAAAAGAATCCATTATGGGGTATTCGCACTTTTTATTAAAAATCTTGTAAAAAAAGGTCATTTTTATGGAAATTAATAAAAATCCAATAAAATTTAGCAAGCAAGATGTTTTTAATCTTACTAAGCGTGTTTTATATAAAGGTTTTTTTTCGTTATTAGAATATAAGTTTCAATACCGTAAATTCGATGGTTCGATTAGTGAAGTTGTTACGCGTGAAATTCTTGAACGTGGTAATGCAGTTGTTTTACTTGCTTATGATGCCAAAAAAGACAATATTGTTATGATTGAGCAAATTCGAATTGCCGCAATTGAAACTCAATCAACTCCTTGGCTTTTAGAATTAATTGCTGGCATGATAGATCATGAAAATGAGTCAATTGAAGATGTGGCAAGGCGTGAAGCAATGGAAGAAGCCGGTATTAAAATTGGACGATGTAAGCCAGTATTAAGTTATCTAGCAAGCCCTGGTGGTTTAACAGAACAATTACATATTTTAGTCGGTGAAGTTGATTCAACGACGGCAAAAGGGGTGCATGGTCTTGATGAAGAAAATGAAGATATTAAGGTTCACGTTGTTAGCAGGACCAAAGCTTATGATTGGGTCGAAGAGGGTTTAATTAACAATGCAGCCTCAATTATGGCAATCCAATGGCTCCAATTAAATTATCAAAAGTTACAAAAAGAATGGAACTAACTTGTTTATTAACCTGATTTGATATAGTTACTATGAAAATAACTATTATTAATATAGCACTTCTAAATAAATTTTAATAATTGAAATAAAAAAGAGATAATTCAAAATTATCACTTTTTTATTATAAAAATTATACGGAATAAAAATTAAATCAAGAATATCTATATAGATATATGAATCAATGTTTCAACTCTCTTGTTTTATTAAATGAATTAATAAAATAACTAATACCTAATATAATAAACCAAATTGGCGTTACCATTAGCGCTAAACGTGTGTGCTTATCTAACGTTAATAACACAATAACGAAGATAAAAAAGGATAAACTAATTACACACATAAAAATACCGCCGGGCATTTTAAATTTCGATTGTTTATGTAATTCAGGACGTTTATAACGAAAAGCAATATAAGATAATAAAATAATGGTCCAGATAAACATGAATAAAATTGCAGCAATTGACGTTACAATGGTGAATGCATCAATAACATTTGGAACAATTTGGATTAAAACAACGCCACTTAATAAACAGGTACAAGAAAATATCAATCCATTGGCAGGGACAGCACGACGTGATAATTCACCAAATTGTTCAGGTGCATCGTTCTTTTTTGCTAATCCGAAAAGCATTCTACTTGTTGAATAAATACCACTATTTGCTGATGAAGCTGCTGATGTTAACACTACAAAATTCACAATACTTGCAGCAGCAGGTAATCCAATAAGAGAAAATAATTCAACAAAAGGACTATTTTCTGTGATATTAATCCAAGGAATGACACTCATAATAATAATTAATGAAAATACATAAAAAAAGATGATCCTTATAGGTACTGAATTGATAGCACGGGGTAAATTTTTATGGGGATCACGTGTTTCTGCCGCTGTTGTGCCGATTAATTCAATGCCGACAAAAGCAAAAATTGCTATTTGAAAGCCAGCAAAAAATCCAAAAATGCCATGCGGGAAAAAACCGCCATACATCCATAAATTACTAAATGAGGCTGTACTTTGTGTCTTATCGGAATAATAAGATGTTGCAATTAAGATAAGTCCCACAACAATTAATGCAATTATGGCAATGATTTTAATAATTGAAAACCAAAATTCAGCTTCTGCA
Organism: Gilliamella sp. ESL1225; assembly: GCF_058502635.1. NCBI lineage: Bacteria > Pseudomonadati > Pseudomonadota > Gammaproteobacteria > Orbales > Orbaceae > Gilliamella > Gilliamella sp. ESL1225. Next base: position 776,107 of record NZ_CP196358.1, read on the forward strand.
AACATTTTAACGGTCAAAAGATTTAGCATAAGAAATACTAAAATTGTAATAATCATTGGGATCCAAGAATATAATTCTGGAAACCAGAGTTTTGTGTATCCTGCTATAGCAACGATATCCGCTATTCCTGTTATTACCCAACAAAACCAATAGGTCCAACCTGTAAAAAATCCAGCACAAGGTCCAAGTAAATCAGCAGCAAAATCACTAAAGGATTTATAATTTAAATTGGATAATAAAATTTCACCCATAGCGCGCATGACAAAAAATAAAATAAATCCAATAATCATATAAACAAAAAGAATGGATGGTCCGGCTGAGCTTATTGTTTTGCCTGATCCTAAAAATAATCCTGTCCCAATAGCTCCACTTATAGCTAGAAGTTGAATATGGCGATTTGATAGTGTTCGTTTCAGGTTATGATTTGTTGTTGACGTAGTCATTAATTTGTTACCTTTTATGGTATGATTATTTTTTAGGGCAAGCATAGAAATATAAAGATAATGGCTATAAATCGCAAGTAATAATATTATTAAAAATTTTTACTGATATACCTGATTTTATAGAACTTTCTTATAATATGCTTGGAAAGCATAATGAGCTATCTTTTTTATTATTTTGATTTTTTTGCCTTAATTCTTTAGCTTTACATCAACCATACCAATATTTATCTTAGTATGGTTGATTCCTCAATACAAAAAACATAATCCGTTTAAGTATAGCTCATGAGAATTGGCGTAAGCGAAAACAATGCCAGAAAGAAGGCATTGAGCTAGTTAAAAAAATAAGGTCTACAAAGGTAGACCTTCTAATAAGCATTACATGAAAATATCATTAAGCTGCGTTTAAGCGGTTCAAGTATCAGAAAAACAGCTGAAACAATCGGTTGTGGTGTTACTACTGTGGTTCGTGTTTCACGCGAATACAAGAAACAAATTGGCCAGCTTGATACAAAGCAACCAGACATTTTTACAACAAAAGGATAAAAAAGTGATTGCAAATTTTTTAAATGGCAAAGAATCATCTGATTGTTTAAATACAGATGACAAAATTATTTTGTGCGAAATCGCTCGCGAAGCAATCAATAAGCGATTTCGTGAATGGCTCGCTGTACAAAATCGTGCAACAGCAGCAGGAAATCATGAACAAGCAGCTTATGCTAATCAGCGAAGAAGAGAATTATTGGATTTGCGCAATGAATTGCGCGTAGAAAAATTTAATGAAAACAAGCAAATAATAAAAGGTAATTTTGAACCTAAAAGCCCGGATTACAGTGATGGCGGAAAATGAAAAATATTTACTATCACCAGAAATAGTTGAACTGATCTCAATTTATACGAGATCAAGTTTTAATAAGATTTTTTTGAACACACTATTAATAGTGATGGTTAGCGAGAATGATGAAAATGATCTGTAATAAAAATGGATTGTGGGTAGTTTTGTTACTCAATCTTGTTGTGATATTAACAGGATGCCAAAATAAACTGGTTAAAGAGGGAGGACAATATCAAGACGGTAAATTTAACGAGTCTTTGACTTTAACTTATCCGCAATTAAATAATCCTGTTAATATTTCTGATTATGTTGTCCAAATTGAAAAAATTAAACAACACTCGCCTTCTTTATATGAAAAAAATAAAAGTATCTATCAGGCAGTTGATAAATGGATTAATCAAGCATTGGGCTCTCATGAATTTAATAAAATAGGTTTAAACAGTTATGAAATGTCAGGTGGTGATGGCTATGGTAATGTTTTATTGACAGGTTATTATACGCCAGTGATTAAAGCTCGTCATAAACCCGATGCAAAATTTAAATATCCTATTTATAAAATGCCTACAGAAAATAAAGGTAAATTACCAACGCGCGAAAAAATTTATGATGGCGCTTTAAAAGGTAAAAAATTAGAAATAGCTTATACTGATTCATTAATTGATAATTTTATGATGGAAGTACAAGGTAGTGCTTATATCGATTTTGAAGATGGTAAACCGCTGGTATTTTTTGCTTTTGGTGGTAAAAATGGTTACGGATATACAAGTATTGGACGGTTATTGGTTGAACAAGGACAAATCGCAAAAGCCGATATTTCTATTGAATCCATTCGTAACTGGGCGACAAAGCAAAGTGAAAAACGCTTAAAAGAATTATTAATTTTAAATCGTTCGTTTGTTTTCTTCAAACCACAATATAGTAGTGATGTTAAAGGTGCGGCTTCCGTTCCTTTAATTGCAAAAGCAGCGGTTGCTTCTGATAAAGCACTTATTCCAATAGGATCTGTCATATTAGTTGATGTTCCTTTATTAGATGAATTTGGTCGTTATCAAGGTAAGCGAGAAATGCGTCTAATGGTCGCTTTAGATGTAGGCGCAGCAATTAAAGAACATCATTTTGATCTTTATTTAGGTGTCGGTTTAGAAGCAGGTAAACTGGCTGGTTATTATAATCATTATGGACGAGCTTGGTTAATTAAACCTTAACGTTATGCCGTCGACGTTATTCGTTGAACCTGTTAAACTACGCACAAATCCATCATTAAGGATAACGTTTTTAAGGATATGATATGAGATTATGTGACAGAGATATTGAAAACTATATTGAACAAGGAAAATTAAAAATAGTTCCCAAACCGTCAATTAGCTCAATTAATGGTGCAACGGTTGATGTAAGATTGGGCAATAAATTTAGAACGTTTCGAGAACATACAACACCTTATATTGATTTAAGCGGTCCGAAGGAAGAAGTATCCAAAACTCTAGAGCGTGTGATGAGTGAGGAAATTGTTCTTGCAGATGATGAAGCATTTTTTCTTCATCCAGGTGAACTTGCGCTCGCCGTTACTCTTGAATCGGTTACTATCCCCGATAACTTAGTTGGATGGTTAGATGGTCGTTCTTCTTTGGCAAGATTAGGATTGATGGTTCATGTAACAGCTCACCGTATCGATCCCGGTTGGCAAGGACAAATTGTTCTAGAATTTTACAATTCTGGAAAAATCCCGTTAGCATTAAGACCCGGTATGACGATTGGCGCATTAAGTTTTGAAACATTAACGGGTAATGCAGAAAGACCTTATAATCGTCGGCAGGATGCAAAATATCGAGATCAACAAGGTGCGGTTGCTAGTCGCATTCATCGCGATTAATATTTAGATTAACATTTTTTAAGGAAACTATGATGATCAAAAAAATCTTAATTATACTTTTGGTCTTTATCTTCGTATGTGTGGTGGGTATCGTTTCATTAATACTCTTTGTTGATCCGAATAATTTTCGTGGTTTTATTGCAGAAACGGTAAAAGATAAGACAGGTTATAATCTCAATATTGAAGGCGATTTACGTTGGCATGTTTGGCCACAAATTAGCATTTTAACTGACACTATTAGTTTATCTGATCAAGATGCAGAAAAACCGATTCTAACGGCAGATAATATGCGCCTAGATGTTGAGTTATTTCCTTTATTTACCAAACAATTATCGATTAAAAATGTATTAGTTAAATCGGCTGTCATTACAATTACACCTGAAAGTGAAGGTTTAATTGCTAATGATAAAAAACGTAATCTTGCCAACAATCAAGAAAGTAATAAAGATAAGACTGCTAATTCTAAACAAAAATCATCAGGTTGGAGTTTTGCATTAAATAAATTTGAAGTGAATGATAGTACGGTTGTATGGCAGCAAGGTAAAGATGTCATTAATTTTCGTAACCTTGATATGGTGATTAAACAAAATTCTGATAAAAATTTAAAACTTAGCCTAAGTGGTCAAATCAATCGCAATCAAATAGATGTGATTTATAACCTTAACGCTAATGTCGATTTAACGGATTATCCTAAACAAGCTGTTATTAATTTACAAAAATTTGATTATGATTTTAGTCAGTTAGGTATACCATCGGATAATATAAAAGGAAATATGAATGCGACTATTTTTTATCAGCAATCTCCTTTTACGATAAAAACTAACGATCTTAATGTGACTTTTAATGATAATACGATTACGGGATCTTTAGTTTTTAATGGACTAGATAAACCTTATCTAGAAGCAAACCTTCGTTCAGATAAAATTGATATTGCCCCTTTTTTAAATCGTACTAACGCGAATCAAGATAATGTAACAATACAACAAAAAGAAACCTCAGCTAACAATAAAAATTCTAATGGCAATAGTTTAGATTTTTTAAATGCCTTCAATGGTAAATTTTATTTAACCATTAATGAAATAACAGATAATAATCTAATTTTATCGAATATTGTAACGGATATGGCTAATAATGATGGCATTTTAAATATTAACCAATTAAATGCTGATTTTGCCGGAGGTAAATTGGCTTTAAATGGGCATGCTTATGCGAAAGATTCCCAAGTTAAATTATTAGCACAAGTCGATAAGTTGAATTTGAATGAATTATTCCATCAACTCCAAGTGACTAATAATCTTGAAGGTACGTTAAATGTAAATGGTACACTTTCAGGCTCAAATATAAACACAGCGGCGATTTTATCGACATTACAAGGTGATTTATCGATAATGATAAGCGATGCACGTTTAACGAATATTAATATTATTAATATTATTAAAAATGCGATATCACACTATGCGAAAGATGCTGTCACTGCTGAAGAAGAGCAAAAATATACCCAATTTCACGAATTATCAGCGAAAGGGACTCTTAATAAAGGAATATACACTTTTTCAAATCTGAAAGCAGATTCTGAAACGCTTAGCGCGACAGGTGCTGGCGAAATTAATTTATTGGCGAGTAATTTAGATTTAAATTTAGCGATCAATATGCTAAGTGGTTGGAATGGTAAAAGTAAAACCATTGCTAAATTACAACAAATGGTTATTCCACTTCGAATTTATGGGGATTTTTCGAATTTACATTATCAATTGCAAGCAGATCAAATTATTAAAAATTTTCTTAATGATAAATTACAACAAAATCTTGATAAGCTTCGTGATAAATTTCAACAAGGTGAGTCAAAAGATGATTCTAAAAATGAGAGTAAATCGAAATCAAAACAAAAAGGATTAGATTTATTAAATGGCGTGATAAATAAAATTAACCTTGAATAAATAATTAGCCTATCTTAGATAGGCTAATTTATTTTTAAATAAAGATATTTTTAAGCTTTTTATTAAGCTAATTGTGTGAACCACTCATTTAATTTTTGTTTTAACGGCTCTAACCCTATGCGTTTGGGTGATGAAAAAAGCGCAACTGTAATATCACCTTGAAACGGCAAAATGGCTTCTTTCACAATATTAAGTTGTTTTTTTTGTGCACCTGAAGCTAATTTATCGGCTTTGGTGAGTAATAACATAACCGGGATATTAACAGATACTGCCCATGCTATCATCTGTTGATCAAGATCTTTTAATGGATGCCTAATATCCATTAACACGATTAATCCTTTTAGACTTTCTCGTTTTTGTAGATATTCACCTAAAGATTTTTGCCATTTACGTTTAATTTCTTCCGGTACTTGAGCATAACCATAACCCGGCAAATCAACAAGGCGACAATTATCTTCTACTTGAAATAAATTTATTAATTGTGTCCGTCCTGGGGTTTTACTGGTTCTTGCTAGATTTTTTTGATTAGTTAACGTATTTAAGGCGCTTGATTTACCCGCATTAGATCGCCCTGCAAAAGCCACTTCGACACCATTATCAATAGGTAAATGAGTAATATCTGGTGCACTTAATATAAAATGGGTTTTGGCATAATTAAGTGGACGAATGTCAGTCATAATAAGAATTCCTTATGCTGAAACAGCAAGTATTAATTAATATTGCCGCTACTCTATAGAAAAACTTAGCTATTGACAACCGTTTTGGCTGCCTCACTTAATCGCTCCATACCTTCATTTATCTCTTGTTCGGTGATAATCAAAGAGGGAGTAAAACGTAAAACATTCGTACCCGCACTTAAAATCATAACTTTATGGTCGTTAGCAGCCTTTAAAAAATCGTGCGCTTTATCTTGATAACGTGGCTGTAATTTAGCGCCTAATAAAAGACCTTTACCAAGATATTCGTTAAAAACATGATACTTTTGATTAATGGCATCGAGCTTTTTGATAAAAATGGCGCGTTTTTGCTTAACATCGTTGAGAAGTTCAACGGTATTAATAATATCAAACGCGGCGTTGGCAACGGCGCATGCAAGCGGATTACCGCCATAAGTTGTGCCATGTACACCAGTTTCCATTACACATGCTATTTGCTCTGTTGTGAGCATTGCACTGATAGGAAAACCTCCTCCTAGGGCTTTGGCGGATGTTAATATGTCAGGAATCACTTCATATTCTTGATAAGTAAATAAACTACCCGTACGTCCCATACCACATTGCACTTCGTCAAAAATAAGTAAGGCATTATGTTCATCACATAAATGACGTAGCTCTTGTAAAAATTCGACCGTTGCTGAGGTAAGTCCACCTTCTCCTTGAATCGGCTCTAATATTACGGCGCAAGTATGATCATCAATAACAGCTTTAACTGCATCAAGATTATTAAATGGAACATGAATAATATCGGCAGGTTTAGTACCAAAGCCATCAGAATATTTAGCTTGTCCACCAACAGAAACTGTAAAAAAAGTACGTCCATGAAAAGCTTGATAAAACGAGATGATTTTGGTCTTATAGGGACTGAATTTTTTATTAGCATAATAGCGCGCAAGTTTAAGTGCAGCTTCGTTAGCTTCGGCACCAGAATTAGCAAAAAAGACGCGATCTGCAAAAGTATTATTAATCAGTTTTTGCGCTAATATTAAAGCAGGTTCATTGGTATAGACGTTGCTAACATGCCATAATTTTGCACTTTGTAAATGGAGTGCTTCGATAAGTTTTGGATGGCAATGACCTAATGCATTGACTGCAATGCCACCAGCAAAATCAATGTATTCATTATTGTCTTGATCCCAAACACGACTTCCTTTCCCTTCAATCGGAATAAATTGTGCAGGTGCATAAACTGGTAAAATGACTTTTTCATACAAATCACGCGTTATTTTCGGTTTCATATTGATATCCTTAACGAGGATTTAGGTAATGTATTACGATCATTTTATCTTATAAAATATGGCTGTAAATATTTATTCAATTAAAATGAATTTTAATTCATTTTTGAAATGTATAGAATAGCTTAAATTACTTATTATAATTGTTAAATTATTCGATATTATGGAATAAATTTTTTTTTGTAATGAGATATTTTAGTTATCACTAAAAAGCAATTTCCTTTTTTTTAAAGTGAGATTTCGAGTATAATTATTACTTCAACATAAAGGTTGTAATAAGGAAAAACTATGACCCGTTTAATTTACTGTCATCATCTTAAAAAAGAAGCTGAAGGGCAAGATTTTCAACTATATCCGGGAGAAATAGGTAAGCGCATTTTTAATGAAATTTCGAAAGAAGCATGGCAGGAATGGCTGAAAAAGCAAACCATGCTTATTAATGAAAATAAATTTAATATGATAAATCCAGAGCATCGTAAAAAAATTGAAAGTGAAATGGTAAAATTTCTTTTTGAAGGTGAAGAGATCATTATTGATGGTTATCAACCCATGAAATGAGTTACACCATGAAAATTTACCAAAAATATATATTAATTGCGATAATAGTATCGTTATTAGCAGGATGTAGTAGTAATAAATCTTCAAATGAGCAAGAGGAATTTTATTATAAAGATACCAATGCATTTAATATTCTTATTAATCAATATGCAAATAATATTGAGCAAATATGGGGCTCAAATGAAATACTTATTGCTGGCCCAAAAGATTATGTACAATATGAAAATAATTTAGAAACTCGAGTTCATATTAATTTTGTTTCAGGGACAATAACAGTCGAAACGCTATCAGATAATCCCACCGAAAACCTAAAAGAAGCGATTGTATCGACATTACTTATGAACGAACCAGATGATATTATTCGTCATAACAATATTAGATTTAGACAAAATATCGAGCCTTTTTTATATAATCAAGTTTTAGATCAAAATAAAAAACCTATCCGTTTAGAACAACAAGCAGCTGATTTTGCTGATTATTTGCTTATTGCAGGATTAAAAACGCGAGTTTCCACTGATCATGAAATTAATTATATCGTGATTAAACTTGTACCTAACCATATTGACCAACGGGCTCATAAATTTATGCCACATGTTGTTGCTGCATCTAACCGTTATAAGATTGAAGAACGGTTAATTTTAGCTATTATGGAAGTTGAATCAGCTTATAATCCTTATGCAGTAAGCCGTAGCGATGCACTTGGATTAATGCAAGTGCAACAACACACCGCCGGACGAGATATTTTTAAAACGCGAGGAAAAGACAGCGAGCCAAGTCGTAAGTATCTATTAGATCCAAAAAATAATATTGATATGGGAACGGCTTATTTGTCGTTAATAAAAAATAAATATTTGGCAGGAATTAAAAATTCAACGTCATTACGTTATGCAATGATAACTTCTTATAATGGTGGCGCAGGGAGTGTACTTCGTACTTTTTCAGAAGATCGCGTAAAAGCTGTTGATATTATTAATCGCATGTCACCAGATCAAGTTTATCGAAAATTAGTGACTTCGCACGTCTCACAAGAATCAAGAAATTATTTGATTAAAGTAAACCGTATTCTTGAAAAAAAATAATAATTATTTTTTAAGATTTCCATTTTTTTGGAAAGAATGGAAATCTTTTTTAGTCTGAAATATCACCTAAATATCTTAAAAATCACTATCGGAAAAGCATTTTTTAACTTTCATTACAGAATTTTACTGTTTTTTTAAAGAAAAAAATGATGCGCAGATCAAAATTTTTAGTATACTGTTCACAGAATAAACCCTATTTTTTATAAGGATGTTAGTTTGAGTACTGATAATAATACAGTTGAATCTTTTTCGCCTGCACAAATGACAAAAATTGCTGAAAATATCAGTATTTACAAAGTGAGTAAACATCCCTTATCGACCATCCTCTCAGCTATTCTTGCCGGTATATTTATTTCAATCGCATTTGTTTTCTATATTACTGCAACAACGGGCACAGGAGCTGTGGCTTATGGTCTTGCTAAATTTGTTGGCGGCATTTGTTTTTCATTAGGGTTAATGTTAGTTGTTTGTTGTGGAGCGGATCTATTTACATCCACTATTTTGACAATTTTGCCTAAAGTGACCTATAAAATTACGTGGACAAAAATGTTAAGAAATTGGTTATTAGTTTATTTTGGTAATTTTGTCGGGGCAATTATATTTGTCACTATAATCTGGTTTTCAGGCCAATATATGGTGGCTAATGGTCAATGGGGATTAAATATATTACAAACCGCAGATCACAAAATTCACCATTCTTTTATTGAAGCCGTATTTTTAGGATTACTCGCAAATCTTATGGTTTGTCTAGCTGTATGGATGAGTTATTCAGGACGCAGTTTACTTGATAAGATGCTGATTATGATCTTACCCGTTGCAATGTTTGTGGCAAGCGGTTTTGAACATAGTATAGCTAATATGTTTATGATTCCTATGGGTATTGTGATTAATCATTTTGCACCGTCTGAATTTTGGCTTGCAATCAACATACCAGCAGAAACCTTTAAAGGATTAACGGTTGAACACTTTTTTGTTAAAAATTTAATTCCAGTAACAATTGGAAATATATTAGGCGGTTTGATGGTCGCACTGCCATATTGGGCTTTATATTTACGTAAACCCCATCACTAAGATTAATTAATTTGTATATTAAAAAATGAATGATGTAATGCTTTAATAATGATAAGTCTGAGGTGACTACTATGAGTAATTTACAAGAACAAAATTCAAAAGCCTGGGAAGGTTTTACACAAGGCGATTGGCAAAATAACGTTAATGTACGTGATTTTATCCAAAAAAATTACACGCCTTATGAGGGTGATGAATCTTTTTTAGCCGGAGCAACTGACGCAACTACCCAATTATGGGATAAAGTTATGGAAGGTGTTAAAATCGAAAATGCAACTCATGCACCTTTAGATTTTGATACAAGTGTTATTTCTAATATCACAGCTCATGATGCAGGTTATATCAATAAAGATCTTGAAAAAATCGTTGGTTTACAAACCGAAAAACCATTAAAACGTGCGATTATGCCGTTTGGTGGTATCAAAATGATCGAAAATTCATGTAAAGCATACAATCGTGAACTTGATCCGTTAGTTAAAAAAATCTTTACTGAATATCGTAAAACTCATAACCAAGGTGTTTTTGATATTTATACACCTGATATTCTACGTTGTCGTAAATCAGGAATTATTACCGGTTTACCTGATGCTTATGGACGTGGTCGTATTATTGGTGACTACCGTCGTGTTGCCCTTTACGGTATCGATTTCCTAATGCAAGATAAATTTGCACAATTTACTTCATTACAAGAAGATTTTGAAAATGGTGTAGATTTAGTCATGACAATGCAACGTCGTGAAGAAATTGCAGAACAACATCGTGCACTTGGTCAAATTAAAGAAATGGCAGCGAAATATGGTTATGATATTTCAAAACCTGCGACCACAGCTCAAGAAGCAGTACAATGGACTTATTTTGGTTATTTAGCAGCGGTTAAGTCACAAAATGGCGCAGCTATGTCATTAGGCCGTACTTCAACTTTCTTTGATATTTATTTTGAACGAGATCTAAAAGCAGGTTTAATTACTGAACAAGAAGCGCAAGAAATCGTTGACCATTTTGTTATGAAATTACGTATGGTTCGTTTTTTACGTACTCCTGAATATGATGAATTATTCTCAGGCGATCCAATTTGGGCAACTGAATCAATCGCTGGTATGGGTATCGATGGACGTACTTTAGTTTCTAAAACCAGTTTCCGTTTTTTAAATACTCTTTACACAATGGGACCTTCGCCTGAACCAAATATGACAATTCTTTGGTCAGAACAATTACCACAAGGTTTTAAAAACTTTGCATCAAAAGTGTCAATTGATACTTCATCTTTACAATATGAAAATGATGACTTAATGCGTCCAGATTTTCATAATGACGATTATGCGATTGCGTGTTGTGTAAGCCCGATGATTGTTGGTAAACAAATGCAATTCTTTGGAGCTCGTGCTAACCTTGCTAAAACATTACTTTATGCAATCAATGGTGGTATTGACGAAAAATCTAAAGCACAAGTTGGTCCAAAAATGGCTCCAATTACAGATGAATATTTAGATTTTGATACTGTTTTTGAACGTTTAGATAAATTTATGGACTGGCTTGCAAAACAATATGTTACTGCATTAAATGCTATTCACTATATGCACGATAAATATAGCTATGAAGCTTCTTTAATGGCACTTCATGATCGCGATATTATTCGTACTATGGCGTGCGGTATTGCTGGTTTATCAGTTGCAGCTGACTCATTATCAGCAATCAAATTCGCGAAAGTAAAACCAATTCGTGATGAAAATGGTATTGCGACAGATTTCGAAATTGAAGGCGAATATCCACAATTTGGTAACAATGATCCACGCGTCGATGATATTGCAGTTGATCTTGTTGAACGTTTTATGAAGAAAATTCAAAAACTACCAATGTATCGTAATGCAAAACCAACCCAATCAGTGTTAACTATTACCTCTAATGTTGTATATGGTAAGAAAACAGGTAATACTCCTGATGGACGCCGTTCTGGAGCGCCATTTGGACCTGGTGCTAACCCAATGCATGGTCGTGATCAAAAAGGTGCTGTGGCATCATTAACTTCTGTTGCTAAATTACCGTTTGCTTATGCGAAAGATGGTATTTCTTATACCTTCTCTATCGTTCCTAATGCACTAGGTAAAGATGATGATGCACGCAAACGTAATCTTGCTGGTTTAATGGATGGTTATTTCCACCATGAAGCAACCGTTGAAGGCGGTCAACATTTAAATGTTAACGTCTTAAACCGTGAAACTTTACTTGATGCGATGGATCACCCTGAAAAATATCCACAATTAACTATTCGTGTTTCTGGTTATGCGGTACGTTTTAACTCATTAACGCAAGAACAACAAAAAGACGTAATTAATCGTACATTTACCCAAAAAATTTAACGATTAATTGATCTTCTTTTAAAGGCTCCAACAGGAGCCTTTATTTTCTTTGGTAAAAACCAAAATTCAGAAATCAAAAATTTTTAATAATTAGATATTTTTACTATACAAAATTATTTTTATGCTAAATTCTCACGTTATTATTACTATATGATTTATTAAAATAAGCAATGTGTCAGCAAAAGGGTTTCTATGGATAACTGCATTATTTCTACTCATCAGCCTATAAAAGGGCATATTCACTCTTTCGAATCATTCGGTACTGTCGATGGACCAGGGATCCGTTTTATTGTTTTTTTTCAAGGTTGTTTAATGCGCTGTTTATATTGCCATAATCGTGATACCTGGGATCTAAAAGCTGGACGAGATGTTACAGTCAATGAGCTAATGAATGAAATTATTTCTTACAAAAATTTTATTATGCCAAATGGTGGTGGTGTAACAGCCTCGGGTGGTGAAGCGATTTTACAAGCGCCTTTTATAACAGAATGGTTTAAAGCTTGTCATAAAGAAGGTATACATACTTGTTTAGATACGAATGGTTATGCCAGAAATATTGATAAATCAATCGAAGATTTATTAGATGTTACCGATTTAGTTATGTTAGATCTTAAACAACTTAATGATGATATTCATCAAAAATTAGTGGGTGTTTCTAATAAACGTGTGCTTGAGTTTGCTAAATATTTGCACAAAATAAATAAACGAACTTGGATCCGTTATGTTATTGTACCGGGTTGGTCAGACGATGACGATTCAGCCCATCGTTTAGGGCAATTTATTCAAGGGATGAATAATATTGAGAAAGTCGAATTATTACCGTATCACAAATTAGGTGCTTATAAGTGGGAAACATTAGGTGATAAATATCAATTAGATGGGGTAGAGCCACCTCCACAAGAAACGCTTGATAAAATACAAACAATCCTAGAAAGTTATGGACATCAAGTAACATTTAGTAAATAAAATTTAAAACAATGAATCGATTAAATGAAGCACTCGTTTAGCTCGTGCTTCATTGCTTTTATTTAAGATGTTTTTTACGTTTAATGGATTTAAATACAAAAATACTGCCTTCAATAATTAACATTAAAACTGAAATCCAAATAAATAAGTAAGAAATGAGATTATTTCCTTGAATTGGTTCATGTAAAATGAAAACTGATATGAAGGTTAATAATACTGGCTCGACATAGCTTAATAATCCAAATAAGCCAAAGGGTAATAATTGTCTTGCTATAAAGTAAATCGCAAATGCAATGGCGGTAATAATGCCCAGCATTGGTATATATATATGGAAACGTGTAAATTCATCCATAATGTGCGATAAGTCATAAGTGATTAAGAAATATGTTGCACAACCTATCGAAATAAAAAAGAAATCTGAAAAGGTTCCGGCAATTCCTTCAATTTTTAATTTTCTCCTTAAAATAAAGTACATAGGGTAGCCTAAAGCAATAATGATAGTTTCAATGGAAAACTCTCCATTTAGATAAAATTCTAAAAATACCCCAATTGCAGCAAATAACACGGCAATTTTTTGTAATAACTTTAATTTTTCTTTATAAAATAATTTTCCGCAAAGTACCATAACAAGAGGTAATAAAAAATAACCTAATGATGCAGCAAGGCTGTTGCCGGTGACAGGAGCCCAAACAAAAATAAACATTTGGATAGCTAATAATAAGGAAGAGCAGATTAATCCGAGTAAAAAAAAGGGTTTTTCTTTGATACGCTTAAATAGATCAAGGATAGGTGATAATTGTTTACTAATCAGAATTAAGATAAAAATAGCTACAAAAGAAACTAAAATACGCCAGCAAAATATATCTATTGGAGATAAAGCTTTTAATAAAACAGGATAGTAATAAACTAAACCAAAAAGACATGATGCTGTGATTGATAATACAACACCTTTAATCATTCTTTCCTACCTTAATAAATTTAAAGACATTGGATAAATTTAAATAATTATGAAACGGCTAGCATTTAAATTATGGCTCATGTAAGTCACTAATTTATAAACACTTAACTGGAAATCTTTTCTTAGATTTCCAGTTTTATTATTTATATAGATTAGATATAAAAAGGTTAACCGATATATTCTAATCCATTCATATAAGGAACTAAAACAGTTGGTACTTGAATACGTCCATCAGCGAGTTGGTAATTTTCAAGAATCGCAACTAATGTTCGACCTACAGCCAAACCGGATCCGTTTAATGTATGAACTAAATAGGTTTTATTATCTTCTTTATTTCGATAACGCGATTGCATACGGCGTGCCTGAAAATCCCACATGTTCGAACAAGATGATATTTCTCGATAGGTATTTTGTGCAGGCACCCAAACTTCTAAATCATAGGTTTTACATGAGCCAAATCCCATATCACCTGTACATAAAATAATTTTGCGATAAGGAAGTTCTAAAAGTTGTAATACTTTTTCAGCATGGCCGGTTAATTCTTCTAATGCTTGCATAGAATCTTCTGGTTTAACAATTTGAACGAGTTCAACTTTATCAAATTGATGCATGCGGATTAAACCACGTGTATCTTTACCATAAGATCCAGCTTCAGAACGAAAACAAGGTGTATGAGCCGTCATTTTTAATGGTAGTTGATTTTCATCAATAATTACATCTCTAACAAGGTTAGTTACTGGTACTTCCGCTGTCGGAATAAGTGCATAATTACTTGAATCAGCTTCTTCATCTAAAGGTCTTGTATGAAATAGGTCACCTGCGAATTTAGGTAATTGGCCTGTTCCATATAAAGTGGCATGGTTAACTAAGTAAGGAACATATATTTCCTCATAACCATGTTGTTCAGTATGTAAATCTAACATAAATTGTGTCAGTGCTCGATGCAAACGGGCAATTTGAGTTTTCATGACAACAAATCGAGCACCTGTTAATTTAACACCAGCGGCAAAATCTAAGCCACCAAGTTTTTCACCTAATGCAACATGATCAACAACAGGAAAATCAAATTGTTTCGGTGTACCCCAGCGCAGGATTTCGACATTATCGTTTTCATCTTTACCATCGGGCACCCCATCGTCTGGCATATTTGGAATAGTAAGGGTGATATTTTTAATTTGTGTTAATATTTCATCTAATTCTGTTTTGGCTTTGTTTAATTTATCACTCAGTTTATTGACTTCTTCTCGGACAGCCGTTATGTCTTCGCCCCTAGCTTTAGCTTGCCCAATTGCTTTAGAACGAGCATTACGTTCCGCTTGTAAAGTTTCGGTTTCAATTTGCAATATTTTACGTTTTTCTTCGAGTCTTTTAATGGTATCAACATCTAATTGGAAACCACGGCGAGCAAGTTTTTTAGTGACAAAATCAAGTTCATTGCGAAGTAAATTTGGGTCTAACATAAAAAATCCATCTGTAATAAAAACACATTAAACTATTTTATATTATTTTTTTTATATATGGTAATTATAAACACTTGTTGAGATTAAAAAGTTGATAAAAATAAAAAAATAATTGTAAAAAAATAATAGAAAGATTATAAAATAAAAGTAAAATTATATTAGATGTTAAAATAAAGTTATTTAAGATAAACGCTAATCTTAAAACATATGTATTATACAATTAAGAGTGTAAGAAAATAGAAAATAGATACAGAAGGAGGTTAAAATGATTGATATTAATCAGATAATCTATTATAATTTTTTACAGGGCTACAGGGCTACAGGGCTACAGGGCTACAGGGCTACAGGGCTACAGGGCTACAGGGCTACAGGGCTACAAAATAATAAGAAATTAGTTCAAATCTTAATTAAGATAATCGAATTAATTCAGCTAATAAAAAATTATATTATAAATAACGCATTTAAGTTTATTAATAAGATAAAAAGAAAAGTAATAATAAAGCAATTAATTAACTTTACTTTGATCACTAATAGTCTTTTATTTTGTATTAATGTCTGTGCGCAAATGCAACCTCTTAGTGCAACAAGTCAAGGAGAAATCCAAGGACAAATCCCTTATCTAGTTTCAAAAGATGGCATAACAAAAATTAATGATTTTACCTCATTTATGGGGTTAACACTTCCTGATGGTCGAATTATTGATTCTAATTATGCAGATTCGATAAAAGCCATTAATGGGATGAAGTTTTCGGATGTTAAAGCGATAGTATTAACTAACGCATCTAATTATAATTTTGCAGATGCAAGTGGCACAGTAGTTGCTGATGCAGATGGTGATGCAGAAATAACGTCTAATACCCGTATTTTAGGGACAATTAAAGCGACATGGTATAATGGTGATAATATTATTAGTGGGGATGGTCTTAATCAAGAATTAAATGAATGTAATGGACCTTATAAACTTGTATTAGAATTTAATGATATACAAGCGAAAACTCAGTATGGTTTTCCAAATCAACAAAATTATCCCAATACGACTCAAAGTTATATTTTTGTTCCTTATTATCAACATCTTTGTTATATCCGTCCGCTTGATATGACGATTTATGATCAAAAACCTGCAGGCAGTTTAAAATATGCTATAGGTTATAATGCCGATACGTGGGTTGCCGGCAAAATTAATTATCAACAAGCTGATTATGGAGTAATATATGGTACCCAAACTGGTGGGGGCTTTAAACCTAATGTTGGCTTTCCAACGACTGGATTTCCAGGAGCTGTTTTTAGTTTGATTGGTGCTGGAAATGATCAGCGTTTTTATAAATGTAGTACATCAAGTCAAGATGTCGATCTTTCGGGGAATGGAACTAAAGATATCGGCAAAAATTGTATGATTACCTTTAAGTCATCGTTAACGAAAAAACCAACTAATCAGATTATTATCAATTTTGAATATAGTTATAATGGTAAGGACAATTATAAGCAAATCGATTCTTATATTATTAAAGCAAATCAAATAAAAAAATGGGCTTTGCCTCAATCAAAAAGAATGCGTTATGGAAATAATATTAAAATATCTGATTCAGATAGTTTTCCTGTATTAGATTTATGTCGAACTGTTATTGATGGACAAGCGGTGCCACCAACTACTCAACAGCAAGCTTTAGATCTTACAGACAATGATCCTAAAAGAGGTAAATTATGGCGGCAGAAATATTTATATCGTCGTAATGAAATAACAAATAGCCCTTATAATCAAGAACCCGAGCATGCATCTCAACCACAGATATATAGTTTTTTTTCGCGTGATCTTGATGGAACTTTTGCAGGAGAATGGGGATCAGTTTATTTTTACCCTAAATCAGGTTGGCATACATATGGTGTTTATTGGACTGCAGAAACCTGGTCAGATAAAAATCAGTTTGTCGTCGGTTCTGATGGTGCGATAGGTTATACGTATGATTATGATAGCCCCGTAACCCCTGTTTGTCGTGGAGAATAATGAGGGGTATTTGCACTATTTTCTAGGTATTATTTTATATTTAAGCTACAATAATAGACTTAACTTATAATTGATGCAGAGAGTGCCAATTATTTTTTAGCACAAATTTTTGCTAACCGTTTTATGAGTTATTTTGTTATAGAAAGTTTAATAATTAAAAGAGTCAAAATAGTTAAACGATAGCAATCGCATTTTAATCAAATTAATTCTGGGAAAAGTTTTTATTATGTTAAAAAAAGTTCGCGGCTTATTTTCAAATGATCTTTCTATTGATCTAGGAACTGCTAATACGCTTATTTATGTTAAAGGACAAGGAATTGTTCTTAATGAACCATCTGTTGTTGCTATCCGCCAAGATCGTTCTGGTACGCCTAGAAGTGTAGCAGCCGTTGGGCATGCGGCTAAACAAATGCTAGGTAGGACGCCTGGTAATATTGCTGCAATTCGCCCTATGAAAGATGGCGTTATTGCTGATTTTTCGGTTACTGAAAAAATGTTGCAATATTTTATTCGTCAAGTACATAGTAATAGCTTTTTAAGACCAAGTCCCCGGGTGCTTGTTTGTGTGCCTGTTGGTGCAACGCAAGTTGAACGTCGTGCTATTCGTGAGTCTGCTTTAAGTGCTGGTGCTCGTGAAGTTTATTTAATCGAAGAGCCAATGGCTGCGGCAATTGGCGCTGATTTACCGGTATCAGAACCAAATGGCTCAATGGTGGTTGATATTGGCGGTGGAACAACAGAAGTTGCTGTGATTTCTCTTAATGGAGTTGTTTATTCTGCATCGGCGCGAATTGGTGGCGACCGGTTTGATGAAGCGATAATCAACTATGTCAGACGTAATTATGGCGCATTGATTGGTGAGGCGACAGCTGAACGTATCAAACATGCTATCGGCAGTGCTTATCCTGGCGATGAAGTACTTGAAATAGAAGTGCGTGGTCGTAACCTTGCCGAAGGGGTACCTCGTAGTTTTACGCTTAATTCAAATGAAATTCTTGAAGCTTTACAAGAACCTCTTAGTGGTATTGTTAGCGCGGTCAAAGTTGCTTTAGAACAATGCCCACCAGAACTTGCATCAGATATTTCTGAGCATGGTATGGTATTAACCGGTGGTGGTGCCTTATTACGTAATATTGATAAGTTACTTTCTGCCGAAACCGGTATTCACGTAGTTATTGCTGAAGATCCATTAACATGTGTTGCTCGAGGTGGTGGAAAAGCCTTAGACATGGTTGACATGCATGGCGGTGATCTTTTTAGTGAAGAATAAAGGATTAGCCTGTCAAATTCTTCGAAATTAAAGTAATCAAATTAATTTGAAAAATTTTCCCGTTATTATTGTTTTTATTAAAAATCATTAACGGGATAATTCTATAGATTACAAGAATAAACAGGCGAGCTATATAAGCAATGAAATTACTTTTTTCTAATCGTTCCTCGTTAAATATTAAATTACTTTTATCGTTAATATTGGCGATAATCTTAATTTTACTCGATATTAATTATCGACCATTCAAACAAGTTCGTTATTATTTAGATACAGTTATATCGCCGTTATATCACTTTGCTAATTTACCAAAACGTTCTTTCGAAGAATTGCTCGAAATGTCTAAATCTCATCAAGAATTGATTAAAGAGAATAAGGAATTACGTAATAGTTTACTTAATAAAACAAACGATATATTAAAACTTGAATATCTACAGCATGATAATGAACATTTACGTGTTCTATTGGATTCACCATTAAGACACGATGAACACAAAATGGCCGCTCAAGTTATTTTATCTGATAGCGATCCTTATGTTTATCAGATTGTTATTGATAAAGGGACTAGAAACGACGTTTATGTGGGGCAGCCTATTGTAGATGATAAAGGAGTCGTTGGACAGATTTATGAAACTGCCTATGCCACGAGCCGAGCGATTTTAGTTTGCGATTATCAACACGCTCTGCCTGTTAGAGTAATTCGTAATGATATAGCAATGGTTGCAGTAGGTAATGGTTGTAGTAATGATCTTATATTGGATTTTTTGCCGAATAATGTTGATATTAAAGTTGGTGATGTTTTAGTGACATCTGGACTTGATGGGCGTTTTCCTGAAGGCTATCCAGTTGCAATAGTTAGTTCAGTTAAGTTAGATACCAATGATTCAAGACCTATTATTTCGGCAACACCGACTGCCGATTTAAAACGATTACGCTATTTATTATTATTATGGAACAAAAATGTCGAAAATGGAGAAAAACATAATGATTCGTAATCACGTATTTGTTATTTGGATCACTCTGTTTATGGGTTTATGTATCCAAATTATTCCTTGGGCAGCTGAATATAATTTTCTTAAACCACATTGGTTACTTTTAATATTAGCTTATTGGTTAATTGCTTTACCACATCGTGTTAATATTGGGACAGCTTTTATTATTGGCGCAATTATTGATTTATGTACAGGTACAGTACTTGGTGTACATGCATTTATTTATGCTGTTATTGCTTACATATTAGTCTTTAATTTTCAATTGATCAGAAATTTAGCATTATGGCAACAGTCTATCATTATTTTGCTCATATCGATTTTTTATAATTTTCTATTATTTATATTTGAAATGAGTATTTATCATGTTATTGATATATCCCCTATGATTTTTTTATCCAATTGTGTTGACGGCATTTTATGGTCGATCATGTATTTATTTTTACGACAAATCAGAAGACACTTTGCAGTTAGATAATAAGGAATATTATGTCTGTTGAATTATTGATGAATGTCACTCCGTCAGAAACACGCGTCGCTTACATTGAAGATGGTGTTTTGCAAGAAATTCATGTTGATCGTGAATCACGGCGGGGTATTGTAGGTAATATCTATAAAGGCAAAGTCATTCGTATTTTACCTGGAATGCAAGCTGCATTTGTAGATATAGGTCTTGATAAAGCAGCATTTTTACATGCTTCTGATATTATGCCTCATACTGAATGTGTTTCAGATAGTGAGCAAATTAAATTCCAAGTTAAAGATATTTCAGAGCTGGTTAGGCAAGGTCAAGATTTGATGGTACAAGTTGTGAAAGATCCCATGGGTACAAAAGGGGCAAGATTAACTACCGATATTACTTTACCATCGCGTTATCTTGTTTTTATGCCTGGTCCTAACTCTGCTCATGTTGCAACTTCTCAACGTATTGAAAGTGAAGAAGAACGAGAACGTTTAAAATCTATTGTTGAAAAATATGTTTCTCAAGATGGTGGATTTATTGTTCGAACAGCTGCTGAAGGAGCAATTGCGCATGAATTAGAACAAGATGCCAATTTTTTAAAACGCTTATGGACGAAAATCCAAGAGCGTATGTCAAGACCATTGACTAAGCATCTTGTCTACGGTGAACTTGCTTTATCTCAGCGTGTATTACGTGATTTTGTTGGTGATCCAATTGAGCGTATCTTAGTCGACTCTAAATTGACTTATAATTTATTGCTTGAATTCACGCAAGAATTTATGCCAGAAGTCACAAATAAATTATTTCATTATCAAGGTAATTTACCGATTTTTGATCTCTATGATACTGAAAATGAAATCCAACGTTCATTAGAGCGAAAAGTTAAATTAAAATCCGGTGGTTATTTAATTATCGATCAGACAGAAGCCATGACAACGATTGATATTAATACGGGCGCTTTTGTTGGTCATCGTAATTTAGAAGAAACGATATTTAATACTAATATTGAAGCCACTAATGCTATAGCTAGGCAATTAAGATTACGTAATCTTGGCGGCATTATTATTATTGATTTTATTGATATGCAAGAAGAACTCCACCAAGAAAGAGTATTACAATCATTACAAGATGTCCTAACTAAAGATCGTGCAAGAACAACAGTTAATACTTTTTCGCAATTAGGTTTAGTTGAAATGACACGTAAACGAACACGAGAAAGTATTGGTCATATTTTATGCGAAGAATGTCCAACGTGTCATGGTCGTGGTATGGTTAAATCGGTCGAGACAGTCTGTAATGAAATACTGCGTGAAATTGTTCGAATTAATAAAGCGCATAGACCAGAATACTTTTTGGTGTATGCCTCTTCCGCTGTTGCAAATGCACTAAGTAATGATGAATCGCATGCACTTGCCGAAGTAGAAGTTTTTATTGGTAAACGTGTTGAAGTGAAAACTGAACCACTTTATATTCAAGAACAATATGACGTTGTGTTAATGTAATATTACTAGGGTTATGCATCAATTTAAGTTGATTTTATTATAATAAATTATCTTTAATAAGGTAAAAACGTTAAAACTTAATAAAATTCATAAATGTAAGATATTTACAAAGGACGTTGATCTTAACTTAATAGAAGCATACGATTAAACAATGCTTTATATAAAAATATTGTTTTACAAAAACAGCATCTAATTTTCGATATTATAACTATTTATAAAAATTGTATTATGATGCAAATAATAGCTCAATAGGAAATTAAGGATTCTATGATATTAACTGATGTATACGACCGTTTACTTCATGCAAATAATTTAAGTAAACAAGATATTAATCATCTATTAGATATCTTAAGCACAAGAAAGATAGATTTTGGTGATATCTATTTTTTATCTGGATATTATGAAAGCTGGGCACTTGAAGACAAGATTATTAAAAATGCTTCTTTTCATCGTGATCAAGGAGTGGGCATTCGTGCTATAGCGGGCGAAAAAACTGGATTTGCTTATACCGATCAATTAACTATACAGCGTTTAACTCAAAGCGCATTAGCGGCAAATTCTATTACTAACGCTAAAGAAGCTTTGGTAATAACACCGTTAAAACAACAACAATCTATTTCGATTTATCAATCAATTAATCCTATTAACCAATTCAGCCAAGAGCAAAAAATTATTTTGCTAAAGCAAGTTGATAAGTTAGCACGTTCATTAAATCCTTCTGTAACTGAAGTTTCGGCAAGTTTAACGGGTAGTTATGAAGATATCTTAATTGCCGCTACCGATGGCACTTATGCAGCAGATATTAGACCATTAGTTCGCCTTTCTATTTCAGTGCTTATCGAAAAAGAGGGAAAACGTGAGAGAGGAAGTAGTGGGGGTGGTGGCCGATTTGGATACGATTATTTTTTATCTATTAATCCGCAAACAGGCTTAACTTATGCCGATAGCTATGTACATGAAGCGGTAAGATCTGCTCTGATTGCAATTAGTGCGAAAGCTGCACCAGCAGGAACGATGCCTGTAGTATTAGGGGCTGGTTGGCCTGGTGTATTGTTACATGAAGCGGTTGGACATGGTTTAGAAGGTGATTTCAATCGTAAAAATACCTCTGTTTTTGCGGGTAAAATGGGTGAACAAGTCACCTCTGAGCTTTGCACGATTATTGATGAAGGATGTATATCAAAGCGCCGAGGATCGTTATCTATTGATGATGAAGGTACACCGACACAAAAAACAGTCCTTATTGAAAATGGTATCTTAAAAGGATATTTATTTGATAAACATAATGCTTCATTAATGAATCAACGTTCAACAGGTAATGGGCGTCGTGAAGGTTATGCTTCGTTACCTATGCCACGAATGACAAATACTTATATGTTAGCCGGTCAATCATCTTTTGATGATATTATTAACAGTGTAGATTATGGATTGTATGCCCCTAATTTTGCCGGTGGGCAAGTTGATATTACCTCTGGTAAATTTGTTTTTTCGACATCCGAAGCATATCTTATTGAAAAAGGTAAAATCAAGGCGCCTGTAAAAGGGGCAACTTTAATTGGATCGGGAATTGAAACAATGCAACAGATTTCAATGGTTGGTAATGATCTCGCACTAGATTCAGGTATTGGGGTATGCGGTAAAGCAGGGCAAAGTGTGCCTGTCGGTGTCGGGCAGCCTACCGTTAAAGTTGATCAATTAACAGTGGGTGGGACTGTTTAAATTAATGGTCATTGTATTGATATAAATTATTATTAGTAATATCTACAATGATAATTGAATGCAGTAATAAATTATTATAACTATAGTTAAACATACTATATAATCTTTATAATTTAATTTATTAAAAACTTAAATGATGAAGTTTATTTTTGTATAAATGTTATTAGAAGATAACAGTTTATTTAAATGAAATTTTTAGCAGAAGATAAAAATTACTTAATATAATTAATAATTATCTAACATGATTTTTTAATCATCAGAAAGATAAAATTTATTGTTTATTAATGATTTATCTTCAATTAATTAGAGAATGAAATAATGGATACCATTGTTAATTTATATCATGCCTTAATAAATATGAATCTTGATGCATTATCAGATCCAAAAATTCTATGGATATTATATGGCATGTTATTCACCATTTTACTCCTTGAATGTGGCTTTTTACCGGCTGCATTTTTACCTGGTGATAGCTTATTATTTTTAACTGGAATACTTATTAGTACAGGCGTGTTTCATTTTGGTCTTATTAATATCATATTAATTGCTGGCGCGGCATTTGGTACATGGCTTGGATATATTCAAGGTCGTTGGCTTGGTAATACTAAAATTGTCCAAAATTGGATGTCGCATCTTCCCGAAAAATATCATACTCGCGCAGAGACTTTATTTCATAAATATGGATTATTTGCTTTATTTATTGGTCGTTTTATTGCTTTTGTTCGTACTGCGATGCCGATCATGGCAGGGCTCTCAGGCTTAAAAAGTAAATATTTTCATATTTATAATTGGCTAAGTGCCACTTTATGGATCTTTTTGATTGTAACTTTAGGTTATTTATTTGGCCAATCTTCATTATTTTCAGCCTATAAAGAACAATTCATGATGATATTTACACTAATTCCAATCGTTTTAATCGGCATGGGTATCATTATATCGGTTTGGGTTGTTGTGCATCGTAAGTTACAAAACAAAAAACAAACCTCTAAATAGAATAAAAATAGGTACCTAAATTATTGTTTGTAGTGATTTAATCATTATTTTTCGTTGAAAAATGGCGTCTTAAGGCGCTAATTTTTAAAGATTAATGCTCTTGATTTGGTTTAAAAAGTTTTAATAATGTATTGATAGTGAGATAAAAATAGGAATCATCTTGCAATCCTTTGGCAGAAATATAAGCACCTTGCAAGCTGGAAATTATAAGTGTTACTCCCTCTAAGGGAGCCATCATATTTGAAATACTGCCTTCAGAAATGCCGATTTTGATAAGATTTTCTAATATATGCTTCATTGCTTCAAATCCGCGGGTCACCTCAAAGGCTAATTCTGCGTTTTCCATAATTGCTCTATCTCGAGCCATTTGACCAACGAGACACCCTCTATTTATATTACGAGTTTTTAATAAGAGTTCTGAAAGTTTTTCAAACGCATTTTTATCGGTATTTAATATTAAATCATTACTATTGATTAACTGCTCCACATTATATTTTATTGCTGACAAAGCGAGATCTTCTTTACCAGTAAAATAATGATAAAGGCTTCCTTGACCGACATCGGCTCGAGTTAATATATCTTTAGGGCTTGTGCTGGCTAATCCTTTTTCTAAAAGAAGTTCTGCCATCGCTTTGATTAGTTTTTCTTTGGAGTCTTGATTTTTTTTCATATTCGCCATAAAACAGCATAAAACCAATAGGAAGTATGCTGTTGTTGAATTAATGCGTTATTTAATCTGTAAAATGGTATCCACTAAACGGTTTGAAAAACCCCATTCATTGTCATACCAACTAACAACTTTAAGTAATTTACCATCAATAACTTTTGTGAGTTTTGAATCAAAAATAGAGGATGCTGGATTTTGTATAATATCAGAAGAAACAATCTCATCTTCTGTATAAGTAAGAATACCATCTAGATTTTTCGAATTAATGGCTGATTTAATAGTATCATTTACTAACTCTGCTGTCACTTCTTTCTCTAGATTTAGTGTCAAGTCTATCAATGATCCGGTTATAACGGGTACACGTATTGAACCACCATCAAGTTTTCCTTTCAGTTCTGGGATCACAATACCGATTGATTGAGCCGCACCCGTTGTCGTTGGTACAACATTTTGAGCTGCACTACGTGCCCGTCTCATATCACGGTGTGGTGCATCTTGTAGATTTTGATCCTGTGTATAGGCATGAATAGTGGTCATAAAACCAGATTTGATGCCAAAATTGTCATTTAATACTTTAACTAAAGGAGCTAGACAGTTAGTTGTACAAGATGCATTTGAAATAATATGATGTTGATCCTTATTATACCAATCGTTATTTACGCCTTGAACCATCGTTAAATCAACATTTGTTGCTGGTGCAGTAATAAGAACTTTTTTAGCACCTGCTTTAAGATGTGCTTGTGCTTTTTTTCCATCATTAAATACGCCAGTTGATTCAAGGACGACATCGATTTGGTGTTTAGCCCAAGGAAGATTTTCAGGATTGCGTTCTTGATATACTACAATCTCTTGACCATCAATGATTAAGCGATCTTTTTCTACTTTGACACTTTTGGTAAAACGTCCAAAAGCCGTATCATATTTTAAAAGATGTGCTAATTGTTCAATTGAACCTAAATCATTGATTGCAACAACTTTGATATCATGTGAAGTCTCATGTAAAGCTCTCATAAAACTACGTCCAATACGGCCAAAACCATTAATAGCTACATTTGTCATTATTATCTCCGTTTATAATTACATTGTTGAAAAAACCTACTAGTAGGTATAGTACTATAAAAATTTTACCTTTGCATTAAATAATAATGAATAGGTAAATAATTTTATAGCCGTGCAAATATAGATTTTTATTAAAAAATAAAAATTATTTTGTTTATATAAAAAATACAACTTCACTATTGACTGCATACTAGTTGGTATGTATTAATAAAAAGGTTTCAAACACGATTAACAATGGGAAGTGTAGAAATGAAAAATTATCAATCCTAAACAAGATTTAGAGAATGAAATTAATTCAGGCTGAGTCAGTGTATGAATCATGGACAATGATGCTAAATGTTTAAGTTTAATTATTTGGTTATAATTCATAAAAAATTGATTAAACATATATTTTAAGGTTTGTTCAACCTAAATATAACCATTTAATTTAATGTTGTTTATATTATTTAATTGAGGAAAAAATGAGTAAAAATAATAATTATCGTTGGTTTGTGCTTGGAATAGGTGTACTCGCTCAGGCAACATTCGCAATGGGTTTTGCCGGTATTCCAATAACAGGAATTTTAATGCGAAATGCTTATCAATTTTCATTATATGAGCTTGGCGTTGTTTTGGGAGCGATGGGACTGGGTGTTGCAGCTTCAGAGATAATTTGGGGAATTCTTACCGATAAATTGGGTGATAAGACGGTTTTAATTTTGGGATTATGGCTATCGGCTATTGTGTTTGCCATAATCGCTTTTTCACTTACGCCAGAGGTTTCGTCTAATGGTATTAATTATTTACATTTGGCTCTGGCTTTGGCAATAACTGGCGCTTTTGGCGGTAGTATTAACTCGTCATCAGGCCGAACCGTGATGTCATGGTTTGATGATAATGAACGCGGCTTTGCCATGAGTATTCGCCAAACTGCTATTCCTATCGGAGGCGCAATTGGTACTGGTTTACTTCCTTGGCTTGCTTATGCTTATGGGTTTGAAGTAACGTTCATTTTTCTAGCCGTTGTAGGGTTTCTTGTCGGTCTTGTTGTTTTCACTATTAATTCTAAACATGGTGAATTAAAATCTACAGGAAAAGCAGTTCTTAACGTACCCTCACCACTAAAAAGTATAGATGTTTGGAGAATTGTTATTTCTGCAGGGTTTTTAACAGTCCCACAAATGGCAGTCCTTACTTTTGGTGGAATTTATATGCATGATGTTCTCGATATAGATTTAACAATAATTTCTATTATACTTATTGGTATTCAAATAGGTGGTGGGATTATCAGAATCTGGTCTGGGTACTATACTGATAAGAAAAAGAATCGTATGCCGTTGTTAAAGTTTTACGCAATCCTTGGCGGAATTGCTTCTTTAATACTTTGTGTAGTCGTTACTAACACTTATTTAGGCGTTATATTTCTTGTATTAACGGGGCTATTTGGACATGCTTGGCACGGCATTGCTTATACAGAAGCAGCAGTAAAAGCCGGAGTTGAACGAGCAGGTACAGCATTAGGTATGGTTGGTACAACTGTATTTATTGCATCGTTTCTAACACCGATTTTGATTTCCTATCTTGCTCATAATTATGGATGGGTATCTGTATGGGGAGCTGTAGCTATTTTAACATTTGCTGCGCTACTGTGTTTCATTTCGTTCTCAAAAAAGAAGTCGATACAATAAATTATATTACGGAAATTAATGATTTTTAAACGATTATTTACAAATTTATTAATTTCATATGGCTTTATCAAGGCTTTTAATTATCTTATATAGAACGTTTTCAAGTTAAAAAATTTTTAAATCATTAAACAGTGATAATCAAATAAAACTAGAAAACAAAAAGGCGCCATAGGCGCCTTTTTTAAAAGGTTGAAATTAACCGATAAGCCGGGTTCTGTCGTGGACAATCATTCCTCTAGGCTAATACTCACGCATTAGCTCAAGCAGTCTACCCGGATCCAACGCGGGCCACGCCAATGGATCCCTATTTGACCTTGCTCCGAGTGGAGTTTACCCTGCCACAATGGTTGCCCATTGCGCGGTGCGCTCTTACCGCACCCTTTCGCCCTTACCTGTGCTGCTTGCAGCCATCGGCGGTTTACTTTCTGTTGCACTTGTCGTCATTAATAGTGTTAACTAATAATTCCCAGGCGTTACCTGGCACTCTGCCCTATGGAGCCCGGACTTTCCTCCCCCTTATTTCGTTGAATTTAACTATTTAAGTTAATTTAACAAAGTAAAGCAGCGATTGTCTGGTTAATCTCGCCCTGAAGTATAAACCAAAGTTTAATTTTGTCCAATGATTAAGTAATTTTGTTGAGTTTTCTTTAATAATTGAAAGATAAAAAGGGAAATGAGTTGTTAAGAAATATTAAAGTTAAAAAGATTATCACTGTAAATATAAAATTACCATTGTTTTTGTTGATGGTTTTCATTGAAGTTATACCAAATTACCACACTATTAGATAAAATGATTTCAAGTCTATTTTCGATAATATTAAATTCCGTTTCACCAATAAACGGGTGGCTTTTAGATTGTTTATTAACATAAAGATAGATCCATTTTATTTCATTATCACTCATTGCTATTTGGCTTGTTGGTTCACCAAATAATGATAATAATTGTTGTTCAGTAGTTATCCCTTCAACAATTTGACTGACTT
Source organism: Gilliamella sp. ESL1225 (assembly GCF_058502635.1). Lineage (NCBI taxonomy): Bacteria > Pseudomonadati > Pseudomonadota > Gammaproteobacteria > Orbales > Orbaceae > Gilliamella > Gilliamella sp. ESL1225. The sequence goes on from NZ_CP196358.1 coordinate 804,897, forward strand.
TTTGTTTTGATAAAGGCGAGCCTTGTTCGAACATATTTGTTTGTGAACAAGCCGTAATAAAAAAACAATTAAAGAATAAAAAGATATAAAGGACATTACTGCCTAAATACTGCCAATATTTATTAAAAAATCGCATATTTTCCCTTATTAAACATTTGCAAGAAGATAAATAGATCATAACATAAGCCTTTTATGCTTTAAATAAAAGTCTTTGATGGCTGTTTCTTCTTAATATTTTTAAAATATAAGCGAATATGCAATCATATTGTGAAATATAAATAAATTAGTAATAAGAAATATTAACACTTATTTAGATGTATAAGCGTTTTAATGCTTTCTTAATTAGACTTGTAATTTCTATTATTTTATTTTAATAGTGATCTTTAATCAGTATTTAAAGATTCTATATCTAATATCTTTTCATTACGTATAATTCGTTTAATTGGTTTATTCGTTGTTGGGTGAATATAACGACTTGGCCAAATTTGACTCGGTTTTAAATTAAGTGCTGCGGCGATAATGTTTTCTCCCTTAGTCCAAGGTCTAACTAGAGTATTACTTAAGGTAGAGGAACTAAACCCCGATTTTCTTGATAATTCTGCAAGTGTTGTACCTTGTTTTTTTAATGCTGCAATTATATCGGCCTTATGCCAATCGTTTGTTTTTATTTCCATCTTATTATCCTCATCTATTTATAAGTTATTTTAAGTGTGTTATGCTTTTCCCTTACTAAAACTAGTAAGTTGAAAATTTAATGATTTCTATTATTTTCTTAATGTTCTTATTTCATTATATCAAAATTTTAATAATTGTTTATAATTTTCTTGTACAGGTGAATATAAAGTGAAAGAATGGTTTTCTTCAAAAGAATTATCGTGTATTGATGGTATGCCATCAACAATACAAGGTATCAATCGTCGAGCAAGAGCTGAAAATTGGCGATCACGAAAACGCAGTGGTATTCGAGGTAAAGCGCTTGAATATCATATCCAAAGCCTGCCAATTGAAGTTAGACAAATATTAATGGCAAAAGAAGAAGGTCCCGCTTATGTTGTTACGACAATTGAACCGTTTCAACTTTGGATAACAGTATTTGATCAGTTTAATCAAGATGAAAAAACAGAAATTGCATCTTGGATAATGCGCAATGGTATTAATGATTTTATTCATTTCGTTAGACAACATAAATAAGAAATGAAGAAACTTAATTTATTAAAAAATTAAGTTTTTTTATCTTATGTCTCATATTGGTGATCGTTGAGATAAAGCCTTAATCAATATTTAAATTTATATATCAATTATTTTTCTTTGGTTTAAGTTGTTAGCTATAAAGCAAATATAGCAATTTGGAAACATTCAATTAGATTTGAAATTCATCTATCTATGAAATAACTTCGAAATAAAGTATTAATTAAGTTTATAGGGATAGAATAGATAGCTTGCTTGATATGTCTACAAGTATCATTTTCTTTTATGTTTTAATTATATTGCCTTTATTCCAATTATTTGTTTTATTTCTGTTTTTCATTCTTCTCATATTTATAAGTTATTTTAACTATGTTATGCTTTTTTATTATTAAAACAAGTAAGTTGAAAATTTAATAATTACGCTTAATTTCTTAATATTTTTATTTATTATAGTTAATAATTGTTTGTAATTTTTTAAATATGGGTGAATATAAAGTGAGAGAATGGTTTTCATCAAAAGAATTATCGTGTATTGACGGTATGCCATCAACAATACAAGGTATCAATCGTCGAGCAAGAGCTGAAAATTGGCGATCACGAAAACGTAGTGGAATTCGCGGTAAAGCACTTGAATATCATATTCAAAGTCTGCCAGTTGAAGTTAAAAGAATATTAATGGCAAAAGAAGAAGGACCTGCTTATGTCATTACAACAATTGAACCTTTTCAACTTTGGGTAACGGTATTTGACCAGTTTAATCAAGATGAAAAAACCGAAGTGGCATCCTGGCTTATGCGAAATGGCATTAATGATTTTATAAATTTTATTAAACAACATAAAAAAGATGAATAGTTTTATTTTTTAAGCTGCGATATAATTTATCGTTAGTAAAATATATTGTTTTGGAATCATAAATGGAAAGCCAGGTACAACTATCAACCGTAAAAGAAATTATTAAATTTTTAAACCAACAATTTCCTAATTGTTTTACGCTTGAAGGCGAAGCAAAACCTCTTAAGATTGGGATTTTTCAAGATATTCTTAGCCGCTTAGGGGAAGATAATCCTTTAAGTAATACCAAACTTCGTTACGCCTTGCGTGTTTATACAAATAATTGGCGTTATTTGTATAGCATAAAAGAAGGATCTTATCGCGTTAATTTAGATGGTGAGCAAGATGAAATCATCACTAAAGAACATGTGGATTATGCGCAAACTACGTTGAAACAAAGTAAAGCTAAGAATAATCAAAAAATTAAACAGCAAACAAAAAATAAGCGTAAAAACAACCCTGCACCGCAAAAGAAAGTAAAACCTCTCCAAATTGGTGAGAATGTCAAAATAAAATTAAGTAATAAATTATTAAATGTTCAAATCGTAAATATCGAGAAAGAGCATATTAAAGTTAAAGTTGCCTCTGGGATGGAATTAACAGTAAAACCAGAGCATGTCATTGCATAATAGAGAATCTGAATGAATAAATTGGTAAAAGGTTTTATTAAATTAAGTTTTATCTGGGTTATTTGCAGTCAAAATGTGTTAGCTAAAGAGCAAACGATTGCACAATTACCGATCTTAAAACAAGATGAAATTCATGAGGTTGTGACAAAACGTGTAACTAATTATTTTACACAATCTCATTATCGTAATTTTGCTTTAGATGGCGCATTTTCTGCTAAGATTTTTGATCGCTACTTTAAGTTGCTTGATGGTAATAAAGCTTTTTTTATTCAAAGTGATATTGATAAATTTCGAGGTGAGCAAGAATTAATCAGTAATGAATTATTGTCAGGTGATCTTAAAATCGCTTATGAAATTTATAATCTTTCGCTGAAAAAACGTTATGAACGTTATCAATATGCTTTGAACATTTTACAAAAACCCATGGATTTTTCGAGTCATGAGCAGATTAATTTTAAACGTGACGAAATAGCTTGGGCAGCTAATGAAAAAGAATTAGATGATTATTGGGATAAGCGTGTTAAATTCGACGAGTTAAATCTTGCCTTATCTAAAAAAGATGAAAAAGAGATCCGCGAGATCTTAACAAAACGTTATAATCGTGTATTAAAAACCTTAATGCAATCTTATAACGAAGATGCATTTCAAGTATTTATGAATGCTTTTGCCAATGAAATCGATCCTCATACCAGTTACTTAGCACCCCGTAAAAAACGTGATTTTGAATCTGAAATGAGCTTATCTTTTGAAGGTATCGGCGCGACACTTAGTCAACAGGATGATAATACGGTTATTAATTCTTTTGTGACCGGAGGACCTGCCGAAAAAAGTAAATTATTAGCCGTTGGTGATAAAATTATTGGCGTAGGGCAAAAAAATTCACCTATAGAAGATGTTATTGGTTGGCGATTGGATGATATAGTCGATAAAATTCGTGGACCAAAAGGAACCGTTGTTAAATTAGAAATATTACCAGCTGGTATTAATAGCAAATCTAAAATAGTCTCTATTACTCGCGATAAAATTCGTTTTGAAGATCGGGAGGCAAAACTTAATATTATTAATAATGCTCGAGGTAAAATCGGTGTTATTGAAATTCCGAGTTTTTATATGGGATTAACTGAAAAAGTGGATAAATTATTAGATCAAGCAAATGGCGATAATTTACAAGGACTTGTTATTGATTTACGTAATAATGGTGGAGGCTCTTTAGCCGAAGTTATCTCATTAACAGGTTTATTTATTAATGCAGGTCCTGTTGTGCAAGTTCGTGATAATATGCAAAAAATTATCACCTATGAAGATAAAAGTGAAGGTATTAAATATAAAGGTCCTATCGTTGTTATGATTAATCGTTATAGTGCTTCTGCTTCTGAAATTTTCTCGGCAGCATTACAAGATTATGGTCGTGCAGTAATAGTGGGTGAAACTTCATTTGGGAAAGGTACTGTGCAAACATCACGTAATATTGCTTTTCCAATTGATGCTAAATTGCATCCCAAATGGCCTGAACTTGGAGCTGTGCAATATACTGTGCAAAAATTCTACCGTATAAATGGCGGGAGTACTCAATTAAAAGGTGTTGAACCTGATATCGAAATGAGTAAAAAACAGTTTATTGATGAAACTGGCGAGCGTTTTTTAGATAATGCATTACCGTGGGATAAAATACCATCGTCAACTTATACGAAATTTGCTGATATACCTTCTTTATTACCTGTTTTAAAAACAAAACATTTAGAGCGTATTTCTCAAAATCCCGAATTTGTTTATCTAGATGAAGATATCATTGAATATAATAAAAATAAGGATAAACGTTTTATTATTTCACTTAATAAAGATGAACGTATTAAAGAGCAATCAATTTTTGAAGATCGAGAGTTAAAACGCATGAATGAACGTTTAACGAAGGCTGGATTAGGTAAGATTCAAAAATTAGAAGATTTACCTAAAGATTATAAAATCCCAGATGCTTTTTTAGATGAGGCGATTGAGATTATGTTGGATTTATCCACAATTTACCCGGAAATATATGATACAATTAATTCAAATAAAGTTATTCAATTAAATTTTAAATTTAATTAATATTAATAATTAATCATATTTATTTTAAATGTTATAACATTTAAAAGCACAGCTGAGTAATAAATATAAAATTAACTGGAGATATTAAAATGAGTAGAAATGTTAAATATGCTTTATTAACAGTAGGTTGCATAATAGTAATTTTAGCTATTTTTGGAACAATTGTTGCAACCAATTAAAAATACTTGATTAATTATCAAGGGATCATTATAGTATGCGACTGCTTTTCATAAGCAGATAGCAATAGATAGGTGAGGTGTCCGAGTGGTTGAAGGAGCACGCCTGGAAAGTGTGTATACGGCAACGTATCAAGGGTTCGAATCCCTTCCTCACCGCCATTTATTGGAGCCTTTATGGAAAACTTACTTACTATTCAAGATTTTATCCGTTGGTCGACCTCACAAATCTGTCAGTCTGATGTTTATTTAGGGCATGGTACTAATGATCCTATTAATGAATCTCGGCATCTTGTTCTGGCTACCTTAAACTTACCGTTAACTATCCCTCAAGAATTTTATTCAACCAATTTAACGCAACACGAAAAATCTAATCTTATAGAGATTATTAATCAACGTATTTTAGGTCATGTTCCGACGCCTTATTTAACGGGACAGGCATTTTTTTGTAATCATACATTTTATGTTGATGAACGGGTATTAATTCCGCGTTCACCTATTGGTGAATTAATTGAAAATCGATTTTCTGATTTAATTAATTATAACCCTAAAAATATCCTCGATTTATGTACTGGAAGTGGGTGTATTGGCATCGCTACTGCTTATGCATTTCCTGAAGCAGTAGTTGATATAACTGACATTTCAGAAGATGCTTTAGATGTAGCCAACAGAAATATTGTCTTGCATGAAATGGAAGATAGGGTTATTCCTATTTTATCGGATTTATTTAATGAATTACCTTTAAAGCAATATGATTTGATTGTAAGTAATCCACCTTATGTGGATGAAGAAGATATGAGTGATCTTCCCGATGAATATTTATATGAGCCGAAATTAGCGCTTGAAGCTGGAGTCGATGGTCTGGATTTAGCGAAGCGTATATTGAATCAAGCTGTGAATTATTTAACTGACGAAGGTGTATTAATTTGTGAGGTTGGCAATAGCTGGGTTAATCTTAAGCAAATGTTTCCAGATGTTCCATTTAAATGGCTAGATTTTAAGCACGGCGCTCAAGGGGTTTTTGCGATTTCACGTCGGGATCTTTTAAAATATAATCATTTTTTTAATAATTAATATACATTGTTTTATATCTTCGATAAGGATAAAAAGAAATATGGCAGGCAATTCAATCGGTAAATTATTTAAGGTGACCACTTTTGGGGAATCTCATGGGATAGCTTTAGGTTGTATTGTTGATGGCGTGCCACCAGGTTTAACATTAACTGAATTAGATATGCAGCATGATTTAGATCGTAGGCGACCAGGAGCCAATCGTTATACAACGCAGCGCCGTGAAGCAGATCAAGTCAAAATCTTATCGGGTGTTTTTGAAGGAAAAACAACCGGCACAAGTATTGGTTTACTTATCGAAAATACAGATCAACGTTCTCAGGATTATGGGCGTATCAAAGACATCTTTAGACCAAGTCATGCAGATTATACTTATCAAAAGAAATATGGTATTCGTGATTATCGAGGGGGAGGGCGCTCATCAGCCAGAGAAACGGCGATGCGAGTGGCCGCTGGCGCGATAGCTAAAAAATACCTATATGAAAAATTAGGTATAACTATTCGTGCTTATTTAGCGCAAATGGGTGATGTTGTTTGTGAATTAAAAGATTGGCAACAAGTCGAGCAAAATGCGTTTTTTTGTGCTGATGAAAGTAAACTCCAAGCGTTAGATGAATTATTGCGATCTTTAAAAAAGGCTGGGGATTCTATCGGAGCAAAAGTTTGTATTGTAGCGGAAAATGTCCCTGTGGGATTAGGTGAACCGGTATTTGATAAATTAAATGCCGATCTTGCCCATGCCTTAATGAGTATAAATGCTGTAAAAGGTGTAGAAATAGGTGATGGTTTTGCCGTTATTAACAAGCGTGGTAGTGAAAATCGTGATGAAATTAATCAATCTGGATTTTTATCAAATCATGCTGGTGGTATTTTGGGTGGCATTAGCTCAGGGCAAACGATTACAATGAATATCGCTCTTAAACCGACCCCAAGTATTGAAATAGTCGGGAAATCCATAAATATTGCTGGTGACGAAGTCGATGTTGCAACACATGGGCGTCACGATCCTTGTGTTGGTATCCGCGCTGTACCAATTGCCGAAGCGATGGTAGCCATTGTTTTAATGGATCATTTTTTACGTTATCAAGCGCAATGTCGTGATGTTAATTCATAAAAATGACGCAATGAAGACTAATGAACTAGGTGGTTATGCAATTTAGTTACGAAATTCTAATTTTACTTTTTTTTGTTGCTCTCTTAGCAGGATTTATTGATGCTATCGCCGGTGGCGGGGGATTGCTAACATTGCCTGTTTTGCTTGCTGTAGGTATAACACCTGCCAATGCGCTTGCAACGAATAAATTACAAAGCTGTGGGGGCTCTCTTTCGGCTAGTATTTATTTTATTCGCCAAAAAAAAGTCGATCTAAAAAATCAAAAATGGTCAATTTTATTTGCCTTTATTGGTTCTGCTATTGGCTCATTATTGATTATGTATGTTTCATCCGATTTTTTACGTTATTTATTACCTATTTTGACTATCAGTATTAGTGTATTTTTTTTGTTTATGCCAAAATTGGGTGATGAAGATAAAATTGGTCGATTATCAGCTATACAGTTTGCCTTATTACCAGCACTAATGATCGGTTTCTATGATGGTTTTTTTGGTCCCGGTACTGGCTCTTTATATATGATAGCCTATCTTCTTTTAGCCGGTTATAATCTTGTCAAAGCAACGGCCCATACTAAGGTCTTAAATTTTACGTCAAATCTTTCTAGTTTATTATTTTTTATTTTTGGCGGAAAAGTAATTTGGCTTATTGGTTTTGTTATGCTAATTGGGCAATGTATTGGTGCTAGATGTGGTGCTAAAATGGCTATAAATAAAGGACATAAGCTTATCAAACCGATGCTAATAACTGTATCAATTTTAATGAGTATTAAATTAATTTACCAAAATTTTTTTTAATGGTTTAATCCAATAAAACTCTTAGAACAACAAAAATAGTTAAGCACATCTTATAACATTTGCGCCTTAAAAACCCGTAACCTTTTAATCAATATCCTTATTAATCAATATGACGTTGATTAATAATATATTTCATTTGTGGCTGAAAGATATTATGAAATTACAACAATTACGTTATCTAGTCGAAATAGCTCGTGCAGGTTCAATTAATGAAGCGGCTAAAAATCTTTATATTACTCAACCGAGTTTATCGACGGCTGTTAAAGAATTAGAAGCTGAATTCGGTATTACGATTTTTGTTCGAACTTCTAAAGGTGTGTCGTTATCAACTGATGGCATTGAATTTTTAGGTTATGCTAAACAAATTCTTGATCAAGCTGATTTACTTGAACAACATTATTCTAAATCAGAACCGTCCAAACAACTTTGTAGTATTTCAACGCAACATTATGCATTTGCTGTTAATGCCTTCGTTAACTTAATTAAAAAAAATCGCACTGAAGAATATGAATTTACATTAAGAGAAACGAGAACGTTTGATATTATTACCGATGTGGCCAATTTTCGAAGCGAAGTCGGTATTTTATATTTAAATGAATTTAATCAAAAGGTCATTTTACGTTTATTAAAAGAACATAGGTTAACATTTCATCCATTATTTGAAGCGGATCCTCATGTATTTATTAGTAGTCATCATCCTTTAGCTCATTATCAATCTTTGTCTTTGCAAGATCTTGAAGATTATCCTTATTTATCCTTTGAACAAGGAGAATATAATTCATTTTATTTTTCAGAAGAAATTTTAAGTACGGTTTATCATAAAAAAAGTATACATGTAAGTGATAGAGCAACATTGTTTAATTTATTACATGGTCTAAATGGGTTTACGACAAGTACAGGCATTTTGAGTACTGACTTAAATGGATCTGATATTTTATCGATCCCGCTAGAAGTCAATGAAAAAATTTTAATTGGTTGGATCACTTCTCAAAAAGTACAATTAAGTTATTCAGCATTAAATTTTATTCAAGAACTAAAAAAATTGATACAAGAAGAATATGGTTTTATATTGAAATAATTATTAATGATTAAAAAGATTATATTTCATATATTGATTATAAAAAAGAACACTAATAAGATGGTTTATTTTGCCGTTACCCCTTTTCTTTAAAGTAAAAAGAATGGCAAAAAGTTGTTTTATTTATTAATTAAAGTATAATAATCCCCTTCCATTCTAAATGGAGTTTCGGGGAATGACTGAATTAGAGATTGGTCATTTCAGAGTTTATTTTAAATATTGAGGTTTACTATGTCTCTAACTGTAGAAGATAAAGCACGTATTGTTGCTGAATATGGTCAAGGTACTAACGACACAGGTTCAACTGAAGTTCAAGTTGCTCTTTTAACTGCTCGCATTAATGATCTACAAGGTCATTTTTCTGAACACAAAAAAGATCACCATAGTCGTCGTGGTTTATTACGTATGGTTTCAAGCCGTCGTAAATTATTAGATTATTTACGTCGTAAAGATGTTGAACGTTATAACCAATTAATTCAAAAATTAGGTTTACGTCGTTAATCTTATATCCACTTAAAAAGAGGCTAGCGCCTCTTTTTTTATAAGTGAATAGCATTTTTATTAATAACAAGCGTTATTGTGAATAATTACAATTTTGCTATAATGGTTTGTCTTATATAAATATTTATAGTTATAGGCAATTCAAATTGTGATGATAATTATTATGCGAGAGCATGAAATTATCTGATTCAAAAAGTTTAAAGATTATCTCTCATGCTACGCGCGACTAATGAGAACTTTATCAATGATAGATTTGTCATTAGTCGTGACTGTGAAATAATCTTTTTGTTTAATCATTTGCTTTATGAACGATTATATAACTTAACAATTATTATTTTAAAATTAAATAAAAATAATATGTTAATTTGCATATATACGTTTTTAAAAAATAAGAGGATATTATTTTGTTTAATCCGACACTTCAAAAATTTCAATATGGTCGTCATACCGTAACATTAGAAACCGGTATTATGGCACGTCAAGCAACAGCTGCTGTTATGGTTAATATGGATGATACAGCTGTTTTTGTTACTGTGGTTGCTAATAAAAAAGTAAAAGAAGGGCAAGACTTTTTTCCACTCACTGTAAATTATCAAGAAAGAACTTATGCTGCGGGTCGTATACCTGGTGGTTTCTTTAAAAGGGAAGGTCGTCCCAGTGAAGGTGAAACCTTAATTGCCCGTTTAATCGATCGTCCATTGCGTCCTTTATTCCCAGAAGGTTTTGTTAACGAAATACAAATTATTGCAACTGTTGTGTCTGTTAACCCTGAAGTGAGTCCTGATATCGTTGCAATGATTGGGGCATCTGCTGCGTTAAGTCTTTCTGGCGTTCCTTTTAATGGTCCAATTGGTGCGGCAAGAGTGGGTTTAATAGATGATCAGTTTGTATTAAATCCGTCAGTAAAAGATCTTGATAAAAGTCGTTTAGATCTTGTTGTTGCTGGTACAAAAAGCGCCGTATTAATGGTTGAATCTGAAGCAGATTTATTATCTGAAGATAAGATGTTAGCTGCCGTCGTATTTGGTCATGATCAACAACAAGTTGTTATTGATAATATTAACGAATTTGTCAGTAAAGCAGGTCGTACTGCGTGGGATTGGCAAGCACCAGCCAAAAATGAGGTGTTATTTAATGCGGTATCTGCATTAGCTAAAGACCGTTTAGGCGAAGCTTATCGTATTACTGAAAAACAAGCTCGCTATGCGCAAATTGATTTAATTAAAGATGAAGTTATTGCGACATTAAAAGAACAAAATGATGAATTAGATGAAAACGAAGTCATTAATATTATTGTTGATTTAGAAAGCCAAATTGTTCGTAAACGTGTTATTGCAGGTGAACCTCGTATTGATGGACGTGAAAAAGATATGATTCGTGCGTTAGATATTCGCACGGGGGTATTACCTCGTACTCATGGTAGTGCTTTATTTACGCGTGGCGAAACACAAGCTCTCGTTACTGCAACTTTAGGAACAGAACGTGATGCGCAAATTATTGATGAATTAACAGGTGAATATACTGATCGCTTTTTATTACATTATAATTTCCCTCCTTATTCTGTAGGTGAAACAGGTATGGTTGGCTCACCAAAACGCCGTGAAATCGGTCATGGTCGCTTAGCAAAACGAGGTGTTGCTGCTGTTATGCCTGATGCCGAGGCTTTTCCTTACACAGTACGTGTTGTTTCTGAGATAACAGAGTCTAATGGCTCATCATCAATGGCATCTGTTTGTGGTGCTTCGCTTGCACTTATGGATGCCGGTGTACCGATTAAGTCGTCTGTTGCTGGTATTGCAATGGGTCTTGTAAAGGAAGGCGATGATTTCGTTGTTTTATCCGATATTTTAGGTGATGAAGATCATCTTGGTGATATGGATTTTAAAGTAGCGGGAACTCGTGATGGGATCAGTGCTTTACAAATGGATATTAAAATTGAAGGTATCACCAAAGAAATTATGCAAGTTGCTCTAAATCAAGCAAAAGGGGCACGTTTACATATTTTAGGTGTAATGGAACAAGCGATTAATGAGCCACGACAGGAGATTTCTGAATTTGCTCCACGTATTTATACCATGCATATTAATCCTGAAAAGATCCGTGATGTGATTGGTAAAGGTGGTGCAACAATCCGTACTTTAACTGAAGAAACTGGAACAACAATCGAAATTGCGGATGACGGTACAGTTAAAATTGCAGCATCTGATAGTAATAAGGCTAAAGATGCAATGGATCGTATTACAAATCTTGTTGCCGATGTTGAAATTGGTAAAATTTATACAGGTAAAGTAACACGTATTGTTGATTTTGGTGCCTTTGTTTCTGTTGTCGGTGGTAAAGAAGGTTTAGTCCATGTTTCTCAGATAGCTGATCATCGAGTTGAGAAAGTGACTGATTACCTAAAAGTTGGACAAGAAGTTAATGTGAAGGTATTAGAGATAGATCGTCAAGGTCGTATCCGCCTTAGTATGAAAGAAGCAGTCGCTCCAACTGATTGTACTGCTCCTATTTCAGAATAATTTATTCAGTAATTGGAGTTAATGATGAAACTGAACAATCTTAAAATTGCAAGTGCATTATTTGTTACTATGCTATTATTTGGTTGTTCAGGATCTGAGCCTTTATTGGCAGTACCAGAGCAGATATCTTATGATAGCGAGTTAAAAATTGCGCAATTAGGACAAGAGTTAGCCCGAGCTGATATTGATAGCGGCACTCGCATGCAATATTTATTTGAACGAGGAAATATTTACGATTCTCTTGGTTTAAAAGCTTTTGCGCAAAGTGACTTTACGCAATTATTAAATATGAATGAGCAATTGCCGGATGTATACAATTCTTTAGGAAATTATCTTTCAAGAGATGGCAATTTTGATGCAGCATTAATCGCATTAAATACGTCAATCGAATTAGATAATTCTTATTCTTTCGCTTATTTAAATCGCGCTATTGTTCTTTATCGAACGGCTCACTATCAATCGGCAAAACAAGATGCTATTAAATTTCATCAATATAATAATGACCAACCAATCAGTGCATTATGGGTATATTTAATTGAAACAGAAATTGATAAAAAAACTGCACTGAAAAATCTACAAAAAAGTTATGATTTGTTAACGGATAAAACGAATTATAGCAGCAATATTATTGCATTTTATTTAGGTAAGATTAATGAAACCGAATTAATGCAAAATCTTCAAAAAGGCGTTGAAAATAATGAACAATTAGCGAAACGGCTTTGTGAAGCTTATTTCTATTTAGGTAAATATTATCAAAATAGAGGTAATAATGATCGTGCCAAATTGTTATTTAAATATTCAATTGCATCAAATATTTATAACTTTGTTGAACATCAACAGGCACTTTATGAAATGAGATTATTCGATAACGAATAATCTGTCATGCCAGTTTTAAAAGTGAAAATAGTGTTATAGCGTAGTTCTGATTTGCTAATAATGTTGTATTTAATATGATAAGAGTTATCGTTGTTAAGGCAATAGATAACGCTATCGTAGTATGATTAAATCATATTTAGATATTTTAATTATTTGGCAGTTAGTTATTGGGGTGAGTTGTAAATTTTCAATTTAGTAGGCTGGCGTTATATTCTTATATTCATGTTCAAAGAAGATACAGTAAAACAAAAAGGTGAAATAACTATCAAACTTATTGCTTAGTTAGATGTTATTTAATTAATCATTAACACGGAAGTTAACGCCATCAGATGTTAATCTTAACCTGAAAGTTTGTTTAGGGTATCGAAAGCTGCAAAAGTGGCAATGGATGTTACCGATTTAATCATTGTAACATTTTAATTGATAATGAATATTTATTAAATTTATAAGCGAGTTTACATGACAACAGAAGTTTCTTTTCAGGACCTTGGTTTATCCGAGGATATTCTTAATGCCTTACAGGATTTAGGTTTTACAAAACCTTCTCCAATTCAAACTGAATGTATTCCTCTTTTACTTGAAGGGAATGACGTATTGGGTATGGCACAAACAGGTAGTGGTAAAACAGCGGCTTTTTCAATTCCATTTTTAATGAATATCGATGTTAACTTAAAAGCCCCACAGCTTTTAGTGCTGGCACCAACACGTGAATTGGCTATTCAAGTCGCTGATGCATGTACTGAATATGCAAAATATATTAAAGGATTAAAAGTTCTACCATTATATGGAGGTCAACGTTATGACATCCAATTACGTGCTTTAAAACAAGGACCACAAATTGTTGTTGGTACGCCAGGTCGTTTACTTGATCACTTAAATCGTAAAACATTAGATTTATCTCACTTAAAAGGTCTTGTCCTTGATGAAGCAGATGAAATGTTACGCATGGGCTTTATTGATGATGTAGAAGCGATTATGGCAGCTATTCCAGAAGATCATCAAACGGCATTATTTTCTGCAACAATGCCTGCTCCAATTCGACGTATTACAAAACGTTTTATGAATAACCCTAAAGAAGTACAAATTAAGGGAACTAATCAAGCCGCGCCTGATATTGATCAAAGTTATTGGTTAGTACGTGGTGTACGTAAGAACGAGGCATTAGTACGCTTTTTAGAAGCAGAAGATTTTGATGCAGCTATTATTTTTGTACGTACAAAAACAGCAACCTTAGATATTGCAGAAGTACTTGAAAAACATGGCTATAGTTGTGCAGCGTTAAATGGTGATATGACACAGCAGTTACGAGAACAAACTTTAGATAGATTACGTAATGGTCGTCTTGATATTTTAATTGCAACAGATGTTGCAGCAAGAGGATTGGATGTCGAACGTATAAGCCTTGTTGTAAACTATGATATTACGTTAGATTCGGAATCATATGTCCATCGTATCGGGAGAACTGGACGAGCTGGGCGCGCAGGACGTGCGATTTTATTTGTAGATAGTCGTGAACGTAGATTACTAAAAAATATTGAGCATACCATCAAAAAACCTATTCCAGAAGTTGGATTACCTTCTAAAGAATTATTAGAAAGTCGCCGTTTATCAAAATTTACTGCCCAAGTTGAGCAACAATTAGAAAGTTCAGATCTTGATAAATACCGAGATTTATTGACTAAAATACAAGAAAATAGTGGTGTTGATCTTGATACTATTGCAACGGCATTATTAAAGCTAGCTCAAAATGAGCGTCCGTTAATTTTACCTCCTGATCCAGTATTTAAACCTTCTCGTGATGAACGTGATCGTGATAATAATGGCCGTGAACGTCGTTTACGAGGCGATAATCGAGAATCACCAAAACGTCGTGAACGACGTGATGTTGGTGATATGGATAAATATCGTATTGAAATTGGTAAAGAGAATGGTATCGAAGTTCGCCATATTGTGGGTGCAATTGCCAATGAAGGTGATATTAGTAGTCGTTATATAGGTAATATAAAACTTTATGAAACCTATTCAACGGTTGAATTACCTAAAGGTATGCCTACCGATATGTTAAAACACTTTGAAAAAGTTAGAGTTTTAAATTTACCCATGAAAATGACTCTCATGAAAGAACAAGCTGACTCACGCCGTAGTCGCTTCTCTAAATCTGATGATGATTCATTTGCACCAAAAAAACGATCTCACCGTAACGGTAATGGTCGTAATAATCCACCTAAGTTTTAATTAAAGATTAAATCTGATAGCAAATCCCCTCTTTATTTCAATGATAAAGAGGGAATTAATGCATTATTTTAAACATTGATAATCACAAACGCTAATATTTACAATGCTATTAATGTTGTTTTATCTTGACTATTGGCAGATATATTAAAGCATCTAACCTTATATCATTTGATCCACAAGATTAAAAATGATTTTAGTCGATTTTGAGCTGTGATATGATTGCGTTTAACACATTTCAAATTTTAAGAGAGGCTAATATGACTGATTTTGTAAATAAAACTAAAGCTAACGAAACCCCTGCTTGTTGTTGTGTAGATGTCGGAACAATTATTGATAATGATGATTGTGTTGTAGAATACCAAAAAACATTTTCTTCAGAATTAGATGCCAAAGAAACTTTAACCTTATTAACGCAAGCAGCTAATGATTCTGCAAGTGATTCGGTTGACATTGAAAGTGAAATAAAAGCGATTGAAAATGGCTATCAATTAACGGCAAAATTTACCTTTAGTTGTAGCGCAGAATCTTTAATTTTCCAGTTAAAATTGCGCTAATAAGCCATGAAAGTTTGTATTATGAGACATGGTGAAGCTGGTTTTTCAGCTTCATCAGATGAAAAACGTGAATTAACTGCCGGTGGTGTAAAGCAAGCCGATTTAATTGGAACTTGGTTAAAAGAACAAAATTTCTATTTCGATTTAGGGCTAGTTAGTCCTTATCTGCGCGCTCAGCAAACTATGAATGCTGTATCTTCAAAAGTCATGATTGACTCAATTAATACAGAATCGATGTTAATCCCAAGTGGCGATCCAAAACAAATTGCTGATTTATTAAAGTTATTAGCAAATGAACATCCGCATTACACGGTTATAGTTGTTTCTCATTTACCTTTAGTTGGATATTTAGTCAATGAGCTTTACCCCCAAATTGCGGCGCCAATGTTTAGTGTAGGATCTGTTGCTTGTATAAATTTAACAATTAATGATACTGGTAAGGTAAAAGCTGGAACATTGGAATGGTTCAAACAACCCTAATTAAAAAGCTGAATCTATTTGATTTACCATTAACAGGGCGGGTATTAATTGAAGCCTCAGCTGGTACCGGTAAAACCTTTTCGTTAGCATTTATTTATTTACGCTTGTTACTAGGAATTGGTGATAATGCCTTTCAACGACCTTTAAATGTTGACAATATCCTCGTTGTAACTTTTACGAAAGCAGCAACACAGGAACTTAGATTTAGAATTAGACAAAACATTCAAGAATTATTATTAGGATTAACGCATGGCAAACATGAAGATCCGACTTTTCAGCAATTAATTAATTTAATCGCCGATCCAAAACTTGCGATTGAAAAACTCAATCAAGCTAAACAGTCTATGGATGAAGCAGCAATCTATACGATTCATAGCTTTTGTCAGCGTATTTTACAAAATTATGCTTTCGAATCAGGTGAATTTTTTAATCAAACATTGATTCAAAATGAAGAGCAAACCCAGCTTTTAGTGGTCCAAGATTTTTGGCGACAAGTATTAACGCCATTACCGAAAGAGTTGGTTTATCTCGTTTTAACATTATGGCAACAACCAGAAGATTTACTAAATGAATTAAAGCCTTATTTACGTCAAGATCTAAGCACAAAGCCACAAAATATTGAAGATTTGATACACAAAATTAACGATTTTTATCAAACCAATTTTAATGCAATTAATTTTATTAAACAAAATTGGTTAAACAATATTGAGTTAATAAATCAAATTATTATCGAATCGGGTGTGAGTAAACAATCTTATAGCAGCCGTTTTTTACCGCTTTGGATCAATAAAGTAACCAGTTGGGCTAAACAAGAGACGCTTAATTTTCAATTACCTACTGAATTAGAGCGCTTTAGGCAGTCTATTTTAAATGCTAAAACGAAAGAAGGTAAAGTAAGTCCAGAGCATGTTATTTTTGGTGAAATTGATAACCTATATCAGCGTAATCTTAATTTAGCCAGCCATATTTTGCTAGATATAGCACAAATCATTAAAAAGGGTATTGAACAAGAAAAACTAAAACAAAGTGAAATAGGATTTGATGATTTAATTAGCCACTTAAAAATAGCATTAAAAAGCCAACAAGGACGACAATTAGCAGAACATATTGCGCACCAATATCCTGTAGCTATGATCGATGAATTTCAAGATACCGATCCTATACAATATCAAATATTTGATTGTATTTATCCAAATCAACTTAAAGACCCGATTACGTGTTTGATTTTTATTGGTGATCCTAAACAGGCAATTTATAGTTTTCGTGGCGCCGATATTTTTACTTATTTACAAGCAAAACACTCAATTGGTCATAATCATTTCACGATGGGTATAAATTGGCGATCGTCTTTTAAAATGGTTACTGCGGTTAATAATTTGTTTGATAATTGTGAGAATCCATTTATATTTGCTGAAATTCCTTTTCTTAAAGTTGAGGCAGCGCAAAAAAATCACCAAAAAGCCTTTTTAATTAAAGGAAATGAACAACCTGCATTAATCGGGCATTTATTACCAGAAAGTATAGAAACAATAACCGATTACCAAGAGTTAATGGCAACTTATACAGCTAAAGAGATTAAAATATGGTTGTCGGGAGCAGCAAAAGTATTTATAGGTAAAAACGATGATAATATTCCCCAATATAAAACAGTCACATCATCAGATATCGCAATCCTTGTTAGAACTGGTCAAGAAGCAGAAATAATCCAAAACAAATTAGTTGAGCATGGGATTAAAAGCGTTTATTTGTCCGATCATAAAAGTGTTTTTTTATCGGAACAAGCAAAAGAAGTTTTGCATATTTTAAATGCCGTTTTAATGCCAGAAAATGAAAATAATCTTCATTTAGCCTTAATGACAAAATTACTTGGTTTGAATATGTCTTTTCTTGAAAAACTAAATGAAGATCAAGAAAATTGGGAAGCAATTATTGAAGAATTTAAGCAATATCAAGTAATTTGGCAGTATTATGGCGTGCTAGTTATGTTAAGACGCATGATGAAAAACCGTCATTTAGCTGAGAATATTTTAGCTCATAACAATGGCGAACGTATTTTAACTAATTTAATGCATTTAAGTGAGTTACTGCAAGAAGCTGAAGATAATTTAGATAGTCCTCATGCTTTAGTTCGTTGGTTAACAAAACAAATTATCAAGCCTGATGCAAATGCCTCAAATCACGAGCAACGTTTAGAAAGTGATGAAAACTTAGTTAAAATTATGACTATTCATAAATCTAAAGGCTTGGAGTTTCCTTTAGTTTGGTTGCCTTTTATTGCAAAATATCGCGAAAATGATAATCGCTTTTATCATGATAAACAAAATAACTATCTGCAAACGTACGCTTGGCAACTTAACGATGATATTAAAGCGCAACTTGAAGATGAAAGATTGGCCGAAGATTTGCGTTTACTCTATGTTGCAATAACACGTTCTATTTATCATTGTAGTTTGGGTTTAGCGAATTTAAAAAAAAATAATTCTGCAATTAATTATTTGCTAAATAATGATATGAACGTCATGGCTAAGCTTGCAACAGTTCAGCAAATAAATTTACCTCTTTCTAATGAAAGTGATGATTTTAATAATTATAATCAAATCAATAAACTAAATAACGCGTTATCAGCGAATATATTTACTCGGAAACTTTCTAACGAATGGCAAGTAACGAGTTATACCGGATTACAAAAACAAAATCCTAACATGAGTTTATTTAAAGATATTGATAATAAATGGCAAGAGCCACAAGATTTACAAATAGAGCCTGGTAATAATGAACAGATAATTTATGATATTCATCATTTTCCTAAAGGTGCTCATATTGGGACATTGTTCCATCATATGATGGAAAATATCACGTCCAAATCGGTTGAGTCGTTAAGTCAAACATTGTGCCAAAAACTGAATTTAACAGACGAATGGAATTACGTTTTAATGGATTGGATCCCACAATTATTAACCAGTAAATTGGAACCTCAATCTTTTACATTAGCGCAAATTTTGCAAGGAAAATGTATTAATGAACTTGAATTTTATTTTCCGATTAAGCAATCAGTTAGTGCGCTCGCGTTAGATAATATATGCAAAAAATATGATGAGTTATCCCAATTATGTCCACAACTTAATTTTATGACTGTACAAGGGTTATTGAAGGGATTTATTGATCTTGTTTTTGAATGGCAAGGAAAATTCTATATTGTTGATTATAAATCAAATTGGTTAGGAAATTCGGCAAAAAATTATCATACAGATGCCTTAAAGCAGATTATCTGTACGCATCGTTATGATTTGCAATACCAACTCTACTCACTTGCTTTACATCGTTTTTTAAAAACTCGCTTACCTAATTATCAATATGAACAGCATTTTGGTGGTATTTATTATTTATTTTTGCGAGGAATGCCTCAAAACGGGATTTTTTATCATCTTCCCGAAGAAGATTTTATTATAGAATTAGATCAATTATTCGAAGGCAATAATACATCTTCTTTATCAAAAATTAAATAAAGCAAGTTATCAAAAACTAGTATCTATAAATGAAATTTGCTATCTTGTCGAAAATTAATTTTATTCATATACAACTAAAAGGCGTATCAACGTTATGTCAAATACCTTTACGCATATTAATCAAAAGGGTGATGCCCATATGGTTGATGTGTCAAATAAACCTGTTACTACACGTGAAGCAAGTGCTGAATCGTTTATTTCAATGAATCTTGAAACATTAAATCGAATTGTTGAAGGAAAACATCATAAAGGTGATGTTTTTGCGACAGCACGAATTGCGGGTATACAAGCAGCAAAAAAAACTTGGGAATTAATTCCCTTATGCCATCCTTTAATGTTGACTAAGATCGAAATTAATATTGAACCTGATTTTAAGCAGTGTGGAGTTCGTATTAATGCATTTTGCCGTTTAAATGGGCAAACAGGCGTTGAGATGGAAGCGTTAACAGCTTGCTCAGTCGCAGCTTTAACAATATATGATATGTGTAAAGCGGTACAAAAAGATATGATAATTTCAAATGTGCGTTTACTAACTAAAACAGGCGGTAAATCAGGTGATTTTAATGTTGATATTAATATTAAAGAAGAACAGGATCTTAAGTAACAAAGATGAATAATGTTTTATTTTTTGCGCAAATAAGAGAATTAGTCGGTGTTTCTGAATTAACGCTAAATGCTGCAAATCTGACCATTGAACAGCTGTTAAACCAATTAGCGAAGCAAGGCGATAAATGGTCGCTAGTATTGCAAGAAAAAACTGTACTATGTGCTGTTAATCAGCAATTCGTCAATAAAGAATATCTTATTCAAGATGATGATGAAATTGCTTTTTTCCCTCCTGTGACAGGCGGGTAATAAAATGACTAAAATTGAAGTGAGCACCAACCCATTTGATACTGCAAAATTAATGGAATGGTTAACTAATGATGCGCAAGATGGTGCAGTTGTTACCTTTACAGGTAAAGTTAGATCGATAGAAAATAATATTCAATCCTTATATTTAGAAGATTATGCCGCAATGACGCAAAAATCATTAAACGAAATCGTTAATGAAGCTAGGCAAAGATGGGCATTAAATCATATTGCTATTATTCATCGTATTGGGCTTATTCATAGCAATGAAGCTATTGTTTTTGTTGGCGTTAGTAGTGCTCATCGTCAAGCGGCTTTTTTAAGTGCCGAATTTATTATGGATATGTTAAAGAACAAAGCACCGTTTTGGAAAAAAGAAATTACTGCAGAGGGTGAATATTGGGTAGAGGCAAAAAATAGTGATGCGCAGTGTTTATCGAAATGGCAGTAATCAGCAAATAAAATGGGAATACTTAACATACTTTCCTTGCCTTTAACGTTTGGATTTTTAATTTTCTAATTTTTGCTATAAAATTACACATTTAAAAATAAAAAGTATATAATGTTTAAGATATATCAATTTTTCTAACGAGAGGTTATAAATGGATAAATATTCACAAAATGGCTCATTACTTGAACAGACAAATGCTCAAGTACAAGTTTTTATGAGTCACGTTTATGGATGGATGACAGTTGGTCTTTTACTAACAGGATTAGTTGGCTGGTATGCATCTACTAATACAGCGATAATAAATTTATTATATAATGATTATAACGGATTAACTGCGTTTTCTTGGGTACTTATTATTGCTGAATTAGCATTAGTTTTTGTTCTTTCAGGTATGATTAATCGCTTATCGGGAAGTCTTGCAACGACCTTGTTTATGGTTTATTCCGTATTAAGTGGTTTAACATTAACATCAATTTTTATTGTTTATACAGAATCTTCAATCATTAGCGTCTTTTTTATCACTTCTGCTATGTTTGCCGCATTAGCTTTTTATGGTTATACGACTAAACGTGATTTATCTGCAATGGGTCGATTTTTATTTATGGGCTTAATTGGTATTGTCATTGCTTCTATCGTAAATATCTTCTTACAAAGTGAACCAATGATGTGGGCGATTACTTATATTGGAGTGTTTATTTTTGCTGGATTAACTGCTTATGATACGCAAAAACTCAAAGCATTAGGTGAACAATTATCTCATGAAGATAGCAATGTTTTTCGCCGTTTTGTTATCTTAGGGGCATTAACGTTATATCTAGATTTCATTAATTTATTTATTATGTTATTGAGAATTCTCGGTGATCGTCGATAAAAGACGATGACGAAATAAGGACTCGAATACGAGTCCTTTTTCAATTTTTCTTAGAAGTTAAGCATATCTAAGATTGCACTCATAAAACTTAATGGTTTTTTGTTTTTAAGGATATAAAACAAAGAGTATGAAGGAAACTAATGAAAAAACTTTATCAATATGTATTAATTAATATTTTAATCTCAACACTTATCGCGATTCGTTATTTTAATATTGCTGGTGAGACATTTACTGATGAAGGCATAGGATTTGCTATTATTGCTGTACTTGGGCATTTCTTTTTACTTTATTTTATCCTTTTTATTGTTTGCGCATTATTTCTATGGATTAATAAATCATTTTATAACATTATTTTAGTTTTATTATTTAGTGCCATTCAAATTCTTATCCTTGTTGATACTATTACATTTTCTCAATATCGATTCCATATCAATCCCTCTATTATATCATTTGTTTTTTCTGGGCAAATTGTTGATTTTTCAGCACAAACTTATCAATTAATGGCGGCAATTATTTTAGCTATCGTCATTTTTGAAACGTGTATATTGTTTTTCTTAAGTCTTATTGCTCGTAAACGGAAGAAAACAAATAATATTTTTGACGGCGGGCCAGCTAAAAAAAATCGATTAGTTCGTTTTACAACATTAATATTATTTTTATGTTTACTCGTTAGCCAAATCATCCATATGGTAGCATTTTATTACGCTTATGCGCCGATTATGACTATTAAAGAATATATTCCTTTATATTATCCATTAACCTCGAAGAAAATAATGGGCTTTTTTGATAAAGATGGCGAACGGAAAATAGTTGCTTATACAAGTGATATTAAGTCAAACATTAATTACCCGAAGCAACCATTAATTGTTAATCCTGAACAACAACAGCAACCTAATATCTTATTTTTGGTATTAGATTCATTGCGTTACGATAGTTTTAATGCTGATAACATGCCAAATACTTATCAATTTGTGCAGCAAAATAATGGTGTAATTTTTACCAATCATTATTCGACAGGTAATGCAACGCGTACCGGTATATTCGGTTTATTTTATGGAATACCGGGCACTTATTGGGATGCTTTTTTAAGGCAAAGCATACCGTCAGTATTTGTGACAACATTACAAAAACAAAACTATAATATTGGTCTTTTTACCTCGGCAAAAATTTCCTCCCCTGAATTTGATCGTAATGCTTTTGTGACGATTAAAAATATTCGTATTACTACTGAGGGTAAAACTGTTTCAGATCGAGATAAACAATTAACAAAAGATTGGATTAATTGGTATCAAGCACGAGATAAAAGTAAACCGACTTTTTCATTTCTATTCTATGATGCACCTCATGGTTATGATTTCCCTAAAGATTTTCCGGTGAAATATAAACCAATAGCGAAAGATATGCAGTATCTAACATTAAATAATGATACCGATCCTTTGCCAATTTTAAATCGTTATAAGCAAAGTGTTTATTATGATGATTATTTAATGCAACAAATTTATGATCATCTTACTGTAACGGGTGATTTAAGTAATACACTGATAATTATTACGGGCGATCATGGGCAAGAAATCAACGATAATAAATTGAACTATTGGGGTCATAATAGTGCTTATACCGATGCTCAAACTAAAGTCCCTTTTATTATTATTGGGTCGAAAGATAAAGAACTTTTAGCACGTAATAGTGCAAACCTAACTAGTCATGAAGATGTTGTTCCGACCTTAATGAAACATTATCTGAATGTAAAAAATAATACTCGTGATTATTCTACCGGCATTGATCTTTATAGTTCAATGGAAGATAGAAATTGGTTATTATTTTCAAACTATAGTTCTTATGCTGTAAAAACAAAAGACAATATTTATATTGTTGATCGTTATGGTTTGGGTAAATTGAAGAATAATGCTTATCGAGATATAAAAGGGACACCCGATTATAAATATTTAAGTCATGTGCTTGATGATATGCGCTATTTTTATAGTCAAAAATAATGGTAAGTTAAAAATTTAAAAAATAGATATTTCGTTAATTGTAATAATTTTACATATTATAAAAAATCCGTTAGTGATTTTGTACTAACGGATTTTTTATTTAATTCTATATCAATTGCCATTTGAAAGGAGATAATAATCCTAAAAAACATCTGCACAATTTAAACAATAAATATAACGATTTTGAGGGTCATTAAATTTTGTCATCAAATTAATATGTTGTTTTAATTGTTTTACTTCTGTTAAATTTTCAAAAATAACGCTGGCCGTTGATTGTGGTAATTTTGCGACTATATTAAATGTTAAGGCATTAAACAAAGAGACTTCCGGTTTTTGCCAATCGATAGTAAATTGACTAAGATTTGCTAAAGATGCAGCTTTAAGCATGGCATCATCAAAATCACCCAACTCATCTATGAGCCCATATTTGAAAGCTTCTTCTCCTAACCAGACTTGCCCTTGTCCAATCTCATCGACCTTAACTTTGGACATGTTACGAGAGCTGGCAACGAGCGAAATAAAATTTTGATAGCCATTTTCAATATTTAATTGAATTAAATCGCGCATTTCTGGCGGTAAGTCTTGATAAATATTGCCATTCGCTAACGGTGAAGTTGAAACTCCATCATTATGGATACCAATATGAGATAATGATTTTTCAAATGTAGAGAACATACCAAAAATACCAATTGAACCTGTAATTGTATTTGGTGAGGCAATGATATAATCAGCAGCTGTTGAAATCCAATAGCCACCTGATGCAGCCATACTGCCCATTGAAACAACTATAGGTATTTTCCTTTCATGTAATGCAATTAGTTCTTCACGAATGGCCTCCGCAGCATCAACACCACCACCTGGACTATTAACCCTTAAAACAATCGCTTTTATATCGGCGTTTTCGCGGATGGTACGTAATTGATTAACGATATCATCACTACCTGCAATTTGCTGGCTATTCGAGCCATTACTAATTGTACCATTGACAAAAACAACGGCAATGGTGCCTTTTTCTTGTTGCTGTTGAACAGATATAGATTTATTTTCATTAACGAATGACAGAGAGTTTAGATCGTTGTGCAATTTATAATCATAAATACTTATTTGATTTTCTTGTTTGAGATCTAAATCAAAATCGGCATAAGAATAGAGATCATCGACTAAGCCATTAGTTAACGCATATTGAGCCATACTTCCATTTAATTCTTTTAATTGTGCTAACATTAAAGATGGAGTTGGTACAAGATCATTTGCAGCTTGTTTACGATTCATGGCAAGATCATTGAGATAATTTTTCCATAGACTAGATAGCCAGCGTTCTGTGTTTTCGCGAGCTTCTTGTGACATATTATCACGCGTAAAGGGTTCGACAGCAGATTTATAAGTACCTACACGAAAGATATGGGTATTTACTTTTAAATTATCAAGCAAAGTTTTGTAATACAAATTATTAGCAGTTAATCCATATACATTGACTGACCCTAATGGCGTAAGGTAAATCTGATCTGCAAAACTCGCTAAATAATATTGGCTTTGTGTGTAATTGGAGCCAATCGCATAAATAAGTTTATTAGCCTGTTTAAATCGTGTTAAATATTTACCTAAGTAAGCTAATGAACTTAAATCAGAGCCTGCAAAATGATCAAGTTTGAGAATGATGCTTTCAATATTGGGATCATCAGTTGCTTGGGCAATTTTTTGACTAATCTCAAAGAGGCTGTTTTCGCGAGTTTCGTCTATATTTTTTCCGTAAATTTTATTTTGTAGATAATAGATCTCATCGTTAAACAAAGTATTATCAACAATGACTCCCTGAATATCTAATACAAGGGCCGTATTCGGAAGAATAAATTCTTCAGATTGTGAGTTAATCCATTCACGTATTAAAATATAGAACAAAAAAAGGAACAGAAAAAAGAATAAATTTAAAATGATTATTCTAATAATATTAATTGTTTTAAAAATAGGTTTTAAATAGGAAAATCCCCTCATACCATTTTATCCTTTTATAGATTTCTTTAATTTAGCTTCAATGTTTCTTTTTTTAAAAAACTGTTTATCTTCAAAACGTAGAGCTGTTAATTTCCCGCCCCAACAACAGCCCGTATCGAGAGCGATAACATGACTGGGAGTTCCTTTACCCATTAAGGCCGCCCAATGACCAAAAGCAATTGTATAATCGGCAGGTATTTGACTAGGTAAATCAAACCAAGGCTTTAATTTTGTAGAGGCTTCTTGCGGCGATTCTTTACAATAAAAATCCAATCGACCATCGTTATAACAATATCGCATCCGCGTAAAAGCATTGGCTATAAAACGTAAACGATCCATGCCTTGCAAATCCTCTGACCAATTATCGGGGAAATTGCCATACATTTGATCTAAAAAGAAAGGATATACATCATTATTTAAAACAGAAGTTAATTCAAAATTGCATTGTATGAGTGTCTTTAAATCCCATTGCGGCGTAACACCTGCATGGGTCATGATTAATTTAAGATTATCATCTATTTGTAAAAGTGGCTGTGTTCGAAGCCAATTTATTAGTTCATCAGAATCAGCAGCTTGTAATATCGTTTGGATGTGGTCTTTTTTTGAAGATCCTGTAATACCAGCATAGACAGATAAAAGATGCAAATCATGATTGCCTAGGACTAATCTTATTTGGTTGGCATGTTTTTTTACAAATCTTAATACCTCAAGCGATTTAGGTCCCCTTGCAACAAGATCGCCTGTTAACCATAAAGTATCGGTTGAAGAAAATTGTGCTTTTTCAAGGAGTCGCATCAATTCATCATAACAACCATGTACATCACCAACCAATAAATTTGCCATAAGTTAAAATTCCATGTGTTACTTCCATGCATTAGCTAAAGTACAATATTGCGCTACCGATAAATTTTCGGCACGTAAATTTGGATCAATACCTATATCAATTAATTGTTGTTCACTAAACATGTTATTAAGGCTGTTACGAATAGTTTTACGCCTTTGATTAAATGCTTCAGTCGTGATGCGTGATAAAATACGAATGTCATTAACTTGATAGGGTTTTTGTTGATAAGGGATTAATTTGACAACGGCAGAATCAACTTTAGGAGCCGGTTTAAATGAAGTTGGCGGGACTTCTAAAATTGGCACAATTTGACAGTAGTATTGTGTCATTACACTTAACCGTCCATAAGCTTTACAATTAGGTGCTGCAACTAAACGGGTCACAACTTCTTTTTGTAACATGAAATGCATATCAGTGATAGCATTTGTAAATTCAAATAGATGGAACATGATGGGTGTTGAAATATTATAGGGTAAATTACCAAATATGCGTAATGGTTTACCTAATTGCTCTGCTAAGTTTGCAAAATCGACAGTTAAGGCATCTTGTTCAATAATGGATAATTTATTATTAAATAATGGATTTTCTTGTAATCTTTGTACAAGATCACGATCTATCTCAATCACTGTTAAATGATTAACTAACTTGCTCACAGGCAAAGTTAATGCTGCTAAACCAGGACCAATTTCGACTAAAGCCTGATCGGGCTTAGGGGCGATACCTGCAATAATACTTTCAATAATATAATCATCCTGTAAAAAATTTTGCCCAAAACGTTTACGGGCAAAATGTCCTTGATGTACTCGATTATTCATTAGAATCGTCGCCTATAATTTTAATATATGCATCACCTTTTAATTCTTGAACCCAAACTTGCGCTTCTTCAGCAAATTTACGATTAAAGATCAATCGGTAAGCTTGTTCTTTTTTTGCTGTTGTTGTTTTGTCTACTTTGCGGCTATCAATAAGCTGAATTAAATGCCAACCAAATGCCGATTTGATAGGTTGACTAATTTCACCTTTTTTGAGACTGATTAAACCTTTACGGAAATCGGGATCGTAACGATCTGGATTATTCCAGCCTAAGTTACCGCCATTGTCGGCAGAGCCAGGATCTTCTGAAAAAGATTTGGCTGCGGCTTCAAAAGTTAATGAGCCATTTACTATTGATTTGCGAATTTCATTCAATTTTTGTTTTGCTTGGTCATCTGTAATGAGCACATTCGTTTTGATAAGGATATGACGAGCATCAACTTCTTGTGTAGTTATAATTTTTGGCGCTTCACTACGTAAATCATCAACTTTTAAAATATGAAAACCTACACCAGAACGTAGTGGACCAATAATGCTATTTTTTGGTGCGCGAATTAAACGTTCTTCAAATATAGAAGGTAATTCATTTAATTTGTGCCATCCCATTTTTCCACCTTTTAAGGCATAATCATCATTAGAGTAAGTGGTTGCCAGTTTAGCAAAATTTTCACCTTTTTGTGCACGATTAAAAATATCGTTAGCTTTATTAGCCGCACTGTTGATTTGTTGCTGATTGGCATTTTCGGGAACAGCGATTAAGATATGACTTATATTAACATCAATATTATTGGTCGGTTGTTGAGCAATGAGGTTAGATAGATTGTCGACTTCTTTATCTGTAATAACAATTCGAGGACGGACTTGATCCATCCGAGTACGTTCAATTAACATATCATTATGAATACGGTCACGATAAGAGGCATAACTAATATTCATTAGTGATAATTTACTACGTAATTCATGAATATCCATCCTATTTTCATCGGCGATATTTGCAATAGCTTCAGTCACTTCGTCGTCTCCAACCGTAATTTTTGCTTTTGCTGCTTTTTGTAAAATTAAATTTTCAATTATTAATCGTTCAATAATTTGATGGCGTAGGGTTTTATCATCGGGAAGACTGTCAGAAACATTACTGGATTTGATGGATTTGAGCATTTCATTAACATCACTCTCTAAAATAACGTTATTATTTACAATTGCGGCAACCTTCTCAATGACTTGGGGTGCTGCTTTTGCATTAACGGCAGTAAATGTAAGGCAGATGCTTAAATTTAGTGAAACAAATAATTTTAAGAATTTCATATCAACTCAACTTATTTATATACATGACTAGATAATTATTCGACTTTACATTTATGGATTAGTTCCATAAATATAAGTTCACATATCATAGCGTTATACACTTATTCAAAGCTTGTTATATAAGGTAATTTACCAAAATTTAACATTTTAGCTGTTGGGTCATTAGGACGTCCAAGCCCCTGTAGTTCAAAATTGAGTGAGAATTTATTTTCATATTTACTATTATATCTAATATTTTGAGCAAACTGAGTGGCTTCCCAACCGGTAATTTTTCGACCATATTCTGCTGTAACAGCCCAACAACAATCACTATAATGTAAACCGACAAAACTATCAGCGGTTTGGTTTAATTTGATATCATAATAATAAGAGCCTACTGTGCTAATGGTTTCGGTTAAAGGCCAAGACGACATAACACCTATTTGGGATATATTTTGTTTATAACGCATATCAGTTGATGCGCCAATAGCATCGATATATCTTTTATTTGCATAACGGTAAGAAAGCTGTATAAGTTTATCAATATTTGGACGATATTCAACTATTGCATTAGCTAACGAGACATTTTCAATTCGTCTATCATATTGAATACCACTTCTAAAAATAAAATCATTAAGTGGGCGCCAATAGCTATCTGCAGACCATGTAATACTACCTGTATCACGATTTTTGTCTAAGCTAGAATTAATATCACCGGTTTTAGACTCGGTAAAATAAGTAATTTGTCCGACCGAAAAATTAAAACGTTCAACTTTATTATTATCATATAAACGAGAGGTTACGCCTGTTGCGATTTTATTGGCTGAAGCAATACGATCAAGTCCGCTATAAGGTTGATCTCTAAATAATCCGATATAATCTGATTGTAATAATGTCGAATCATAATTTAAAATAGAGGATTGATTACGACTTGGCATATATAAATATTTTATGCGAGGCTCTAATGTTTGTGTGTAATTTTCAAATAAACTTATATCACGTTCTAAAATAATTTTACCATCTATACTAAATTTAGGAATATAACGGCTGACATTACGATCAAGATAGCTAAATTGTTCATGTTTGTTAGGCAAGTCTTGATTATAGTGTGTTGCTAATAAACTGACTTGGCTACTTATTGTGTACCACGAATTAAATAAGTTATACGTTAAATTTGGCTCAATGTGGTAACGCCAGGTTTCAGGTTTTTGCTTTCCATTAGTTACAAAGCGGGATATCTGAGCAAAGGTTTTAAATTTAAACGGACCAAAATTATAATCATAATAATTAATATTTAATTGTGGTTCTGTTTGATATAAATTATTACGGATTTCGCGATAAAATGATTGAAAATGTTTATATCCTAAATTGATATCCCAATTTTCATTATTAAAAGTCAATGTATAAAATTGATTTAAATATCCATCAGTTTCAGATACATACTTAGAGCTTAGATCCGATAAATATTGATTATCACTTACACGACTATAATTTGTATTAAATCGCCAATATTCATTGATTAAACCGTCATTTTTCCAATGAAATAACCATCTATGTCGATTATTATCAGAATTAGTATCATTTAATTTTTTATTATCGTCATCATATTTTTTATCATGTTGCAACCAATCAAAAGCGATAGTTCCTAAACCTAATGTGTTTAAATAACGGAATTCATTTTGCAATTGTAAACCCCGTTTTTCAATCATATGCGGTGTAATTGTTGCGTCATAATCAGGGGCAATATTCCAATAAAAAGGTAATGAAATATCTAGCCCATCTTTACTATCATAATTAAAAGAAGGAATTAATAAACCTGAACGTCTTTTATTACCCGTTGGAAATTGTAAATAAGGTGAATAAAAAACAGGAATTTTTGCTATTTTAAAAACGGCATTCCAAACTTCAAGTAATTGCTCTTGATTATCATGAATGATTGTCGTACCTTCAATATTCCAACTGCTATCATTAACAGGGCAAGAAGTAAAACTACCGCTCTTTAATATTACATAACGATTGTCGTTTAATGAAACTTTAGCCGCATTACCACGCCCTAATCTATTCATTAAATGATATTGACTTTGTCCTGAATCGACATTGTTTGTATTTAAATTCATTAAAGCATCGTTACCTTTGATTTTGATCAAGTTATCTTTGTAGGTAAAAGGCCCGTCTAATTTAACGATACGATTATTTTTATCATGGCTATCAATAGTTGCTTTTTCAGCTTGCACACTGCGATTACCTTGTTCAATCGAAACATCACCTTGATAAATCGCAGTATTTGGATAGACAGCTTCAAATTGATTTGCTTCAGTATCAATAGGTAAAGCGTGAATGTCAGTTGTAACGACAGGGCGATCAAACATGGGAATATCAACTACACATTGTTGATTTGTATAATAATTTGGTAATCGGCTAACAGCATAACTAGTTGAACTATATAAGGTAAAGGTAACGGCTAGTGCAACAAATGTAGGATTAAATTTTTTCATCTATTATCAACAAAGTGTCTGATTATTTTAATTTCTGCATTATAGCGATTATTTAAAAAAGTGCGACCTAAAATTATCGTTTACCTTTACGTTTATAAGATTTCGGTAATTGCTTTACCATATTGGCTCGTTTTTCAACTGATGCGAGTTGAAATTCATACCACCATTTTGTCAATTCAATTAAATCCCCTTTTTCAATTGAAGATCGCATTTCTAATAAATCATAGGCAGCACGAAATTTAGGATGATCTAAAATAGCAAAAGCTCGTTTCCCTTCTCGTTTTTTCATCCGTAACTGTAAACGCCAAATATCGCCCATTGTCGTTGTAAAACGACGAGGAATGGCAAGAACATGGCATTGTTCTTTTAAAACATCATTGATTGCCATTGAAAATGCATCGTAAAAAGGTAAACCACTTTCATTACAAATCGATTGTGTTAACTCAATAATTGGATACCATAAAAAAGCAGCAAATAAAAAAGCGGGATTGACGCGCTGTTTATTGGCAATTCTATAATCGGTATTTTTAAGGGCGTGTTTAATGATAGTTTCCAAATAATTGTGTGAACTATTTGAAATATAATTTGCAACAGTTGGGAATAACTGTTCAAAAAGGTGATATTTTCTTAATAAAAAATAGGTTTCTGTTCCATGCCCGCTTTGTAATAGTTTAATGGATTCATCATACAATCTAGCTGCAGGAATATTTTTTAATAAATATGCTAATCGAGCGATAGGTTTTGCCGTGTTTTCTTCTATGCTTTTATTTAATTTAGCAGCAAAACGAATTGCACGTAACATGCGAACAGGATCTTCTCGATAGCGAACCTCTGGATCGCCAATTAATCGGATAATGCCGTTTTGCAAATCTTCTAAACCATTGCAATAATCTCTTAATGTAAAATCTTTAACATTATAATAAATGGCATTCATCGTAAAATCGCGACGCATTGCGTCTTGTTCAATTGTCCCATACACATTATCTCGTAATAACATACCAAATTGGGAACGTTTAGAGATATTATTTTGCTCGGCAGACGAATCATGCTCGCCTCGAAATGTAGCGACTTCAATAATTTCTTTACCATAAATAATATGCGCAAGTCGAAAACGGCGTCCTACTAATCGACAATTACGAAAAATCTTTTGAATTTGTTCGGGCGTTGCATTCGTCGTAATGTCAAAATCTTTTGGTTTTTTGCCGAGGATTAAATCTCGAATGCCGCCACCGACAAGATAAGCTTCATAACCCTGATTGTTTAAACGATATAATACTTTTAACGCATTTTCACTGATATCTTGTCGAGATATTTTATGTTGGCTGCGAGATATAGAG
Source organism: Gilliamella sp. ESL1225 (assembly GCF_058502635.1). Taxonomy (NCBI): domain Bacteria; kingdom Pseudomonadati; phylum Pseudomonadota; class Gammaproteobacteria; order Orbales; family Orbaceae; genus Gilliamella; species Gilliamella sp. ESL1225. The sequence continues at coordinate 837,467 of NZ_CP196358.1, forward strand.
TGATAATTTGATTCTTTTCTTTTTTCAGAACCAAAGATCTTGCGATAAAAATGAGAAACTTGCTTAAAAATAGTGCACCTCTAAATTTTATTGAATTTATAACGCGTATTACTAATAAAAATTATAGGTCATTATAACCTAACTACCGTGTCATTTGTCTTTTGTAAATGAATATTAACGTCAGAAAGTATAACGTAATTGGCATTAACATGCTATGGTATACTTCTGCTTTCAATTTACATTATTTTTTTAACGGTTAAGCCTTACTTATAAAGTTAATTAGAAAAACTTAAAAAATTAACAAATATTCTATTTGATTTTTTGTTACATAATTATCAAAATAGAAGATTATTATGGAAGATTTTTTAAGGCTCGTTATAAAAAAATTATTATATTCGGTAAATTAACCGAATATTTCAGGAAATATTCGGCAATATTCATTTTACATTGATGGTGTTTTTACATCCTCTATTGCTAGAGTTTATAGTCTAAAAAATTTATACGCTAAATTTATGGATTATTATAAAGTGTTTTTTTGCTTACTGATTTTCTTTGTTTCCTTTTTCTTGATAACGGCTAACGACTTAAATTAATTAATCACTTATTTGGGGATATTATGAATATTCGTGATCTAGAATATTTTGTTTCATTAGCTGAATTTCGTCATTTTCGTAAAGCGGCTGATGCTTGTAATGTAAGTCAGCCTACATTAAGTGGTCAAATAAGAAAGCTCGAAGATGAACTTGGTGTTATGTTATTAGAACGTACAAGTCGTAAGGTCTTATTTACACAAACAGGTATGATGCTAGTTGAACAAGCAAAAGAAATCTTGCGTAATATTCAAATTCTTAAAGAGATGGCAAGTAGGCAAGGTGAAGAGATGTCAGGTCCAATGCATGTTGGTCTTATTCCAACGATTGCCCCTTATTTACTACCACACATTATTGTTTTATTACAAGAAGCTTTCCCTAAGTTAGAACTCTATTTACATGAAGCGCAAACTTCGCAAATTATTACACTTTTAGAAAGTGGCAAATTAGATTGTGCTATTGTTGCGCAAGTTAAAGAATCGTCTCAATTTATTGAATTACCCTTGTTTAAAGAGTCAATGTTGCTCGCGGTACCGACGTCAGATCCTTTATCAAAACAAAATTCGGTTAAGTTATCTAACTTAAAAGGACAAAAATTTTTAATGCTCGAAGATGGTCATTGTCTACGGGAACATGCGATGGGTTATTGCTTTCAAGCGGGTATTGAAGAAGATAAACAATTTATAGCAACAAGCCTTGAAACATTACGAAGTATGATATCTGCAGGGCGAGGTATTACTCTATTCCCACAATTAGCAGCACCTAACGAACGTATTCGCGATAATATTTGTTATATTCCATGCATTGAGCCAGATCCAACGCGTAATATTGTTCTTATTTATAGACCGGGTTCACCTCTAAGAGCGCGATATGAAACGATGTCTAAAACCATTCGAGATCATATGCCGACAGTTTTGGCACAAAAAGAATTATTAATAAAAAATAGTGAACGCTAAAGTGTTAAAAATTGTTATAGATTGTAAGTGGTAAATATCATTGACCATAATGAAAAATAGTAAAATTTGCGGTATTCGAGCAAAACAAAAAGAAAAAACAAGGCGTAATCTGATTGATGCAGCATTTAATCAATTAAATGCTGAACAAGGTTTTGCGAGTTTGAGCTTACGTGAAGTCTCTCGAGAAGCAGGTATTGCCCCGACATCATTTTATCGACATTTTCGGGATATGGATGAGTTAGGATTAGCCATGGTTGATGAAAGTGGTTTAACTCTACGTCAATTATTACGCCAAGCTCGAAAACGGATCGAAAAAGGTGGCAGTGTTTTACAAACCTCGGTGATCACCTTTATTGAGTTTATTGATAAAAATCCTAAAATATTTCTATTATTATTACGTGAAAAAGCGGGAACCTCTGCCGCTTTTCGCTCCGCAATTGATCGAGAAATTCAACATTTTATCATTGAGTTAGTTGATTATCTTGATAACACTAATAATTTTCCACATGAATATAATCAAGCTCAAGCGCGTGCTATGGTTATGATCGCTTTTAATGCTGGCGCTGAGGCCATTGATTTAGATATTGCCAAAAGACAAACCTTAATTGATGATCTTATATTTCAACTCCGAATGGTTTCAAAAGGGGCTTATTATCTACATACTCAAAATCAAATTAAAAAAGATAAGAATATGGATTGATAATTATTTTTTACTGAAATTGTTAGCTTATTTTAAGCAATGTTGATAAATAAATTTGTCGACAGATAAGTCAATAATAAACAGCGATTAAAAGCTCGATTCAATAAAAAAGCAGCGATTTTATTTAATCGCTGCTTTTTTTGCATTTTATATTTTACGTTTACATTTTGTAGGTAAAATTTAAAAACGATTGTTTAAAGACAGATTAAAGATTTTGTAATACTTTTTCTACACTATCTTTTGCATCCCCAAATAACATAAAGCTATTTTCTTTAAAAAAGAGAGGATTTTGCACACCAGCATAACCGGTATTCATTGAACGTTTAGAAATAACCACATTTTTTGCTTTCCAAACTTCAAGAACAGGCATCCCTGCAATAGGACTATTCGGATCTTCTGCTGCGGCAGGGTTGACAGTATCATTAGCACCAATTACCCAAACCACATCTGTTTCAGGGAAATCTTGATTGATTTCATCCATTTCTAACACGATATCGTATGGCACTTTAGCTTCAGCTAATAAAACATTCATATGACCCGGTAAACGCCCAGCAACTGGGTGAATCGCAAATCTTACTTCAATGCCTAAAGCACGTAATTTTTGAACAATATTACTTACCGCTGTTTGTGCTTGAGCCACTGCCATGCCATAACCAGGAACAATAATAACTGAACGTGCATCTTTTAAAATTTGCGCAACTTCAGCCGGTTGCATTTCATGATATTCACCTAGCTCTTCATCACCTTTAGATGATGAGCTTGAGGTTGTACCAAAACCGCCAGCAATCACATTAATAAAAGAACGATTCATTGCTTTACACATGATGTAGGACAAAATTGCACCCGATGAACCAACAAGGGCACCTGTTACAATTAATAAATCATTATCTAAAATAAAGCCTGTAGCAGAAGCCGCCCACCCTGAATAGGAATTAAGCATAGATATGACAACGGGCATATCAGCACCGCCAATTGAGGCAACCAAATGGAAGCCAAAAGCAAGCGCAATAATTGTCATTAGGAATAAACAAACTAACGCAATTATTTTAAAATAGCCATTTGAGCTGTTGGTATCATTTCCCCAAGAAAGGAATAAACTTTTAAAGAAACTTTCAATTCCATTATCAATGACCATCACAAAAATAATCATTAAAATAATCGAAACAATGATTGCCGCCAAATTCCAATAGTGTTTAAAAGGAATAGTTAAAGCTTTTGCGCTAATACGCCCATTTAATTTTCCAAATGCGACTATTGAACCTGCAAAAGTTACCGCGCCGATAAATATGCCGATAAAAATCTCAATCAGATGAATATTGATAATACTCAGTGAAGATTCTTTTTGACTAAGTTTTAAAACGTGTTTTAAAAATTCTTCTGAATTCATATTAAAGAAACTATTAAAACCAACAAGAACAGCAGCTAAACCAACAAAACTATGTAGTAATGCGATTAATTCAGGCATTTGTGTCATTTCGACTTTTTGAGCTAAATAAATACCAATCACTGCACCAATTACTAAGGCAATAATTACCCAGTAAATACCTGATGTTAAACTTGCGATGGTTGCTAAAATAGCAATTGTCATACCAATAATACCGTAAATATTACCGGTTTTAGCGCTTTCTTGTTTTGCAAGTCCGCTTAGACTAAAAATAAAAAGTAGGGCAGCAATAATATAAGCTGCTTGTAAAATTCCTTGACTTAACATTATGTTATTTCCCCTTTATTTGCCACGTTGAAACATTTTCAACATTCTGTGAGTGACAAAAAAACCACCAAAAATATTGATACTTGCAATACAGATTGCGAAAAATGCAATAATTAACATTAAAGTTGAAGTTGAAGTCATTTGTAAGATTGCACCAACTAAAATAATGCCTGAAATTGCATTAGTTACCGCCATTAACGGCGTATGAAGAGAATGGGAAACGTTCCACACCACGTAATAACCGACAACACAAGATAATGCAAACACCATAAAATGGGATAAGAAGTCTCTTGGAACAACATTTGCCATCATAAAAAAAGCAATAATCGCTATAGCTAATAAACCGAATTTTTTAATAGGATCCATTGGTTTAGGTTCTGGCTTAGCAATAGGTGCTGTTTTTGCTTTAACTGGTTGAGCAGATACTTGAATTGGCGGCGCAGGCCAGGTGATTTTTTGATCTTTTACAACTGTTACACCACGAATCACAACGTCGTCAAAATTAATATCTAATTGTCCGTTTTTTTCTTTATCTAACAATTTTAATAAATTAAGAATATTAGTACTGTAAAGCTGTGATGCTTGTGTTGGCATACGATTAGCTAAATCAGTATAACCGACCACTTTAACGCTATTATCTGTTTCGTAAACTTCACCAGGTTTGGTTAATTCACAGTTTCCGCCATTTTGCGCAGCTAAATCAACAATCACGCTACCAGGTTTCATCGATTCAACCATTTCTTTGGTGATTAGTTTTGGTGCAGGTTTCCCCGGAATGAGTGCAGTTGTAATGATAATATCGACTTCTTTTGCCTGCTCTGCAAATAATGCCATTTCTGCTTTAATAAATGCGTCAGACATTTGTTTAGCATAACCATCGCCTGAGCCGGCTTCTTCTTTAAAATCAAGTGGTAAAAAATCAGCGCCCATGCTATTAATTTGCTCAGCAACTTCAGGTCGAGTATCAAAAGCACGCACAATAGCGCCCATACTAACTGCTGCACCGATGGCAGCAAGCCCAGCAACGCCCGCACCAATAATTAAAATTTTAGCCGGTGGCACTTTACCCGCAGCGGTAATTTGACCTGTAAAAAAACGACCAAATTGATTGGCTGCTTCAATTACTGAACGGTAACCCGCGATATTTGACATTGAACTTAAAGCATCTAGTGATTGCGCTCTGGAAATACGAGGAACACAATCCATCGCCATTACAGTAATATTTTTTGCGGCAAGTTTTTCTAACAATGGTTGATGTTGGGCGGGATAAATATAACTAATTAAGGTAGAGCCTTGTTTCATTAGCTCAATTTCATCATCTGTTGGGGCATGTAATTTTAAAATAATATCTTTTTGCCAAACATCTGCTTTATTTTCGATTAGCGCACCGGCATCTTGATAAGACTTATCTTCAAAAAAAGCGGCTTGACCTGCACCTTTTTCGACTGATACTGAAAATCCAATTTTTAGTAATTGCTGTACAGTATGAGGCGTTGCCGCTACTCTAGCCTCGTGAGGCATGCTTTCTTTAGGAATACCTATATGCATTGTTTCACATCCTTAAATTAATAAATAAAAAATATCTAAAAGCACTTTGATTTTAGCATAAATTACTTGTAACGATAGTACTTAAACTGTATTTTTTAGGCTTGTTCGGCGAACTCATATTATTTTTTAATTATTTGATTACTAGATATAAAGTAAGAAAGGACGAAAATAAGCGATCTTAGGTTTAAATTATAAATAAATTAGATCACTGACGAGCTATATTTTTACTTGATTGATTAATCTAAAAAAATAATATAGTTTTATCTCGTGTTGATGGTTATGGTATTTTTGGTTATATCGATCCAAGTGAGCCACAAAGTACGACAATATGTCGTAACGATTAATTATAAATTATTGCTAGCATTTTTGTGCCTAAAGCAAAAATGCTAGCAATAATTCCATTACAAATTTTTAGCAAATTGTTATATACTGACGCGTATTTAGTTTGCTAATTTGATGGTTTAAAATATAAACACTTTCCCTAAAATCATGTTCTACATAGCGATTTTTTCGATTTAAATAATATAAATCTATTATCAAACTGATATAACAATATTGTTTATTAATGTTAAGTTATCCTATTAATCCTTTAAAGAAGGAATCTTTATGATTGATTTTTCCCAATCAGTGCCAGAATTGGTCTCTTGGGCAAAAAAGAATGATTTTTCGATTACATTGCCAAATGAACGTTTAGCTTTTTTACTTGCCATCGCCGCCTTAAATGGAGAAAGATTTGATGGCGAGATGATAGAGTCTGAACTCGTTGATGCATTTCGTCATGTCTCACAGATTTTTGAACAAAGTCAAGATACTATCATTGTTAGGGCTAATAATGCTATTAATGATTTAGTTCGCCAACATTTTATTACCCGATTTAATAGTGAATTGACTGATGGTCATGCAATTTATCGTTTAACGCCTTTAGGGATCGGTATTACAGACTATTATATTCGTCAACGTGAATTCTCGACTTTGCGCCTTTCTTTACAATTATCCATTGTTGCTCAAGAATTAAAACGTTCGGCTGATGCTGCATTAGAAGGCGGTGATGAGTTACATTGGCATCGTAACGTGTTTGCACCACTTAAATATTCAGTTGCAGAAATTTTTGACAGTATTGATATAACACAACGTGTGATGGATGAGCAGCAAGCACAGGTCAAAGAAAATATTTCGGCTCTTCTTAGCCAAGATTGGCAATCAGCAATTAGTAGCTGTGAGCATTTATTAACGGAAACATCGTCCACCTTACGTGAGCTACAAGATACACTTGCTGCTGCAGGCGATAAATTACAGGCAAGTTTATTATTAATTCAAGATGCCACTTTAAATAATCCCGAATTAGATAAAATCAATAATATTGTCATCGACTTACAAGGTAAGCTTGATAGGATAATTGGTTGGGGACAACAAGCCATTGATTTATGGATTGGTTATGATAGACATGTACATAAATTTATCCGTACTGCGATTGATCTTGATAAAAATCGCGTGTTTTCGCAGCGATTGCGTAAATCTATCCAACATTATTTTGAAGCTCCGTGGGCGCTTTATCATGCTAATGCCCAGCGCTTAATGGATCTACGTGACGAAGAGTTAACTTTAAAAGAAGCGGATGTAACAGGAGAATTACCGTCCGAATTAGAGTTTGAAATGATAGAAGAGCTACAAAGCCATATCATAGAGCATATTGAACAAAATTTAGCAGTTTTTAAACAAAATAGGCAAGCGCTTGATATTGGTCAGTCATTAAAGCAGTATTTAATACAGTTTCCTCGCGAACAACATTTTGATATTGCTCGATTATTTATCGATCAAGCGATTCGCTTAGGTATTGCACAAGATGATTTAAATGGCATACCAGTTAAATGGCAAACAATTAACGATTATGGAGCTAAGGTACAAGCACATGTCATCAATACATACTGAAAATTTTGATGCAGAACAAACTGCACAGCAAATCGATGAAGTGATCGAAAAAATTACCCAAATATCGCAAGATTCACTTGATAAATATATGCCGGTAAAACTTGCAAAAGCAATCGCAAATCCACGATTTCCTGAATTAGATAGCCAATTAAGATCAGGACGACATATTGGCATGGATGAGCTTGATAATCATGCGTTTTTGATGGATTTTCAACCTGAGCTTGAACAATTTTACCAGCGTTATAATGTGGAATTAATCCGAGCACCGGAAGGGTTTTTTTATTTACGACCAAGATCAACGACGTTAATTTTACGTTCTGTATTATCTGAACTTGATATGCTTGTTGGCAAAGTCTTATGTTATCTGTATTTAAGTCCTGAACGTTTGGCGCATGAAGGTATATTTACTGTACAAGAATTATTTGATGAGCTGGTTTCGCTCGCTGACGAACCTAAATTATTAAAATTGATTAATCAACGCTCAACAGGTTCAGATTTAGATAGGCAAAAACTATTTGATAAAGTAAAAACAAGCTTAAATCGATTACGAAAATTGGGTATGCTTATCTTTATTGTTGGCAATGATAGTTCGCGTTTTCGCATTAATGAGGCGATTTTTCGATTTGGTGCTGATGTTCGTAATAGTGATGATGCCAAAGAAGCGCAATTACGGTTAATCCGTGATGGTGAAGCCATTAGCCTTGAAACGGCTCTTGATCTTTCCGATAATGAATTAAATAAAGACAATCAAGATGATGAAGAAGTTAATGAGGAGCTTGAATAACGATGATTGGACACGGTAAATTTCACTCATTAACGCTAATAAACTGGAACGGTTTTTTTGCACGTACGTTTGAATTAGATGAATTAGTGACGACTCTTTCTGGTGGTAATGGCGCGGGCAAATCAACAACGATGGCAGCATTTGTCACAGCACTGATCCCTGATTTAACCTTATTACATTTTCGTAACACAACAGAAGCAGGCGCAACGTCCGGCTCACGCGATAAAGGTTTACATGGTAAATTAAAACCAGGCGTCTGTTATTCTATGTTAGACGTACTTAATTCACGCAATCAACGTATTTTATGTGGCGTACGACTCCAACAAGTCGCAGGGCGTGATAAAAAAGTTGATATTAAACCATTTTTAATTCAAGGATTGCCGATCGAAATTCAACCCACTGAACTTGTTACTGAGCGGGTAAACGATAGACAAGCGAGAGTTATTTCACTTATCGAATTAAAAGATAAACTTGAACAATTAGAAAGCGTTATTTTTAAACAATTCAATTCGATAACAGATTATCATTCAGTCATGTTTGATTTTGGTTTATTACCTAAACGATTGCGAACCTCTGCTGATCGCGGTAAATATTATCGATTAATTGAAGCTTCTCTTTATGGGGGCATTTCAAGTGCGATAACGCGATCTTTACGCGATTACCTATTACCGGAAAATAGCGGAGTACGTAAAGCTTTTCAAGATATGGAAGCCGCATTACGTGAAAACCGAATGACCTTAGAAGCCATCCGTGTAACGCAATCAGATCGCGATATGTTTAAACATTTAATCACTGAATCAACCGATTATGTTGCCTCAGATTATATGCGCCACGCTAATGAAAGACGTATGCATATTGAATCGATGTTAAATTTACGGCGCGATTTATTTACGTTACAGAATCAACAAATTGATATTACTTCTCGTCATATGGAAATGGAAAACGAGATCAATGAACAGAAAATTGCGCAAAACGATTTAGAAACCAATTTACAAGCAGCAAATACGCATCTTAATTTAGTACAAGCTGCTTTACGCCAACAAGAAAAAATTGATCGTTATCAAGCTGATATTGAGGAATTAAAGTTAAAACTGGAAGAGCAGCAAGAAGTTGTCATTGAATCTAATGAACTATATCAAACTTATCGCGATAAAGTCAGCGAAAGCGAGCAAGAAGTTGATGAAATTAAAACGCAATTAGCGGATTATCAACAAGCATTAGGTGTTTCGCAAACGCGTGCTATTCAATATCAGCAAGCTTTACAAGCATTAGCAGAAGCTAAATCATTATGTGAATTGCCAGAGCTAACACTTGAAAATATTGAGCAAACGTATGCAAATTTCGCACATAAACAGCAACAAATTACCGAACAAGTCTTATTATTAGAACAAAAAGTTAGTGTTGCAGATGCGGCTGTTAATCAATTTGATCGTGCTTATGAGTTAGTCGTTAAATTAGTTGCAGATGTAACTCGTAGCGAAGCATGGCAAACGGCGAAAGAGGTATTACGCAATTGGGCGTCCCAATGCTATCTCGCCGATCAAAATGAACAATTACAGCTACAATTTGAGGAGCTCGAACACCGATTTTTTGAACAAAAAGAAGCCGAAAGTTTATTACAGCAATTTTGTAAGCGTTTAGGTCGCATTGTATCTTATGATGAATTAGATGAATTACAACACGAACTGGAAACAAAGCTTGATGAAAATGATGAATTGGCTAATCAATCAAGCGAAAAACGTTTTGCATTAAGGCAAGAATTTGACAGTTTACAAAATAAAATTAATGAATATCGACAAAAAGCGCCGACATGGTTAAAAGCGCAAGATGCATTAATACAAATTCAGGAACAAACGCAAATACAGTTTACTGATAGCCAATCTTTAACTTTGCATATGCAAAAATTGCTAGAGCAAGAACGTATGCTTGGCGCAGAGCGTGATCAAATTCTGTTTAAACGTAATCAATTAGATAACCAAATTGAACGTTTAAATCAACCAAGCGGTGTCGACGATGGTCGTTTATCACTATTGGCTGAACGCTTTAATGGGGTCTTACTTTCCGAGATCTATGAAGATGTTACGATTGATGATGCTCCTTATTTTTCTGCTTTATACGGACCGTCAAGGCAAGCTATTGTTGTGCCAGATTTGGCGTTAGTTAAAGCGCAATTAGAAACATTAACGCAAAGTGAAGAAGATTATCCAGAAGATATTTACTTTATTGAAGGGGATCCTTCGTCGTTTGATGACAGTGTATTTGACTGTGAAGAATTAAATAAGGCGGTGTTAGTTAAAACTGGTGATAGACAATGGCGTTTTTCGAGTTTCCCAACCGTACCTTTATTTGGGCGTGCAGCACGTGAGCAGCATTTAGATAAGTTAATACATGAAAGAGATGAACTTGCTGAAAAATATGCTGTTATATCGTTTGACTTACAAAAACTGCAACGCATTCAGCAGAATTTAAGCCAATTTATTGGTCAATATCTTGCCATTGCCTTTGAGATAGATCCTGAAGCAGAATCACAAAAATTGGGGCAACGTCGTATCGAAATAGAGCGCCAATTAACAGCACAGGAAAGTATCGATAAACAACATCAACAGCAAGTTGCTAATTGTAAAGAACAACTCAATCAAATTAATAAATTAATCTCGCAAATACATTTATTAGCAGATGAAGATTTAGCTGATCGTGTTGATGATATGCGCGAACAGTTATTAAATGCACAAGCTGCTTTACAATATGTCAATCAGAATAAGCATATTATTAACGAATTAGAGCCACAAATTCCGATTTTACAAAGCGACCCACAGCAAAGTGAAACCTTGCTAAAAGAGTATCAACAGATAAAATCTTCACAACAAACCATTAATAAACAAGTATTTGCTTTAAAAGAAGTGATGCAGCGGCGTCAACATTTTACTTATGATGATGCAATTGCTATGGCAAATAATGACGGTGATCTAAACGAAAGCTTACGTGCACGTTTAGAAGTTGCAGAAAGGCAACGTGCTGATGTTCGCCAGCAAATGGAGCAATATCAAAATCAATATAATCAATGTAATCAACTTTTAGCCTCACTTAAAAGTGCCTATGAGACTAAATGCGGTGTGTTAAATGATGTTTACAAAGAAATAGAACAAATCGGGATTAAAGCCGATGCAATGAATGAAGAACGTGCGACCTTGTATCGCGATGAGCTTAATCACAAACTTAATCAAAATCGCCAACATTGTTCAACGCTCGAAAAGCAATTAATTATGTTCGAAAATGATATTTCACAAATGCAAAAACGTTTAGTGCAAACCTTACGCGACTATAAACAATTACGTGGGCAAGTTGTGCAAGCTAAAATGGGTTGGTGTTTAGTCTTGCGACTTGTGAAAGAAAATGGTGTTGAACGGCGTTTACATAGGCGTGAACTTGCTTATTTAGGTGCTGACGAATTACGCTCTATGTCCGATAAAGCGTTAGGATCGTTACGTTTAGCTGTCAATGATAACGAACATTTACGTGATGTTTTAAGACAATCAGAAGATCCAAAAAGACCGGAGAAGAAAATTCAATTTTATATTGCTGTTTATCAACATTTACGCGAACGTATCCGCCAAGATATTGTTAAAACAGATGATCCGATTGAAGCCATCGAACAAATGGAAATTGAATTATCTCGCTTAACCGAAGAACTTACCTCAAGGGAGCAACAGCTCGCTATTAGTTCAAAAAGTGTGGCTAATATTATTCGCAAAACTATCCAACGAGAACAAAATCGTATTCGTATGTTAAATCAAGGATTACAAGCGGTTAGTTTTGGACAGGTCAATGGAGTCCGATTAAACGTGAATGTCCGTGAAGCACATACGTCACTTTTAGCGGCGTTAGCCGATGAAAAAAGTGAACACCAAGATTTGTTTACTAATAATCGTATGACATTTTCAGAAGCTTTGGCAAAATTGTATCAACGTTTAAATCCGCATATTGATATGGGTCAACGTAGTGCGCAAAATATTGGTGAAGAATTACTTGATTACCGTAATTATTTAGAATTAGATATCGAAGTTAACCGCGGTGCCGATGGTTGGTTACGCGCTGAAAGTGGTGCATTATCAACAGGTGAAGCTATTGGTACAGGTATGTCTATATTATTAATGGTAATACAAAGCTGGGAAGAGGAATCCAAACGTTTACGTAATAAAGATATTATGCCTTGTCGATTACTCTTTTTAGATGAAGCTGCACGTTTAGACGCTAAATCCATTGCGACGTTATTTGAACTGTGCGAAAAGCTAGCAATGCAATTAATTATTGCTGCACCAGAAAATATTAGTCCTGAAAAAGGCACAACGTATAAATTAGTTCGAAAAGTGATGAATAATCAAGAGCATGTTCATGTAGTTGGTCTAAAAGGATTTGCATAATATTCAAATAGCTGTTTTTTATTAATTCCTAAATAATATCGATAATTATTTCTAAAGATATTATTTAGGATATTTTCTAAAGCCAATTGTCCACTTTTATTTCCTATTATTTAGTCCTCATTATTGATATCTAATAACTTGCTCTTATACATTGCCCTATCATTTATTAATTTTTTTAATAAGGATTCCAATTTGTTAAATTAATAATAATATACTAGTAACGATAAAAATTACGGTTCTTGCGTTCTTGTTAATATTATATTATTTATATCAATTGCTTAAATAATTTAATCATTGATAAAAGTCCTTTACTAAATGCTTTCAAAGGTAATTAATTAATTTGAAGAAATCATTAACCCCAAACTCGTAAAATAAAATTACTTTAATTTGCAATATCACGGAGTTAAAAAACATGATGAATTAACCGACTTAATTGAAGGTAATAGAAAATGTATTTTAATGTGATTTAAGTTAAGTAGTTTTATTCATACTAACTAACAATAAATGATAAAAGTGAGGTCAGCATGATTTTCGACTTAACATTAATTCAACAAATTTATAAAACTTATCCTGAAAAGCTTGCGGCTATCCGCCTAAAAATAACTTCCCCGCTAACGTTAACTGAAAAAATCTTATACAGCCATCTTGCTGATGGTGAAGAAATTCGCCATTACAAACGTGGTGAAGATTATGTAAATTTCATGCCGGATAGGGTTGCCATGCAAGATGCAACTGCGCAAATGGCTTTACTACAATTAATGAATTCAGGGCGAGATCGCGTTGCTGTACCATCAACTGTACACTGTGATCACCTTATTCAAGCATACAAAAATGGCTATGATGACGTTATTATGGCTGAAAAAAATAACCAAGAAGTTTACCAATTTTTGCGTGATGTGAGTAATAAATACGGAATTGGTTTTTGGAAACCTGATGCAGGTATTATTCATCAAGTATTACTTGAAAATTATGCTTTTCCTGGTGGTATGATGATAGGAACAGATTCACATACGCCAAATGCAGGTGGTTTATCAATGATAGCCATCGGTGTAGGGGGGGCTGATGCCGTTGATGTTATGTCCGGTATGCCTTTAGAGCTAAAAATGCCAAAAATTATTGGTGTAAAACTAACCGGACAATTATCGGGTTGGGTCTCAGCTAAAGATGTTATTTTAAAATTAGCAGGAATATTGACTGTTAAAGGCGGTACTAATTCCATCATTGAATATTTTGGTGAAGGCGCAGATAGTTTATCTGCAACCGGCAAAGCAACCATTTGTAATATGGGCGCGGAGGTTGGCGCTACCACGTCAATTTTTCCTTATAGTGCGAAAAGTGGCGATTATTTAGCAATGACGGGCAGACAGGCGATTAAAGAGATAGCCGATAAATTGACGGATATTTTTGTGGCTGATGCAAAAGTTATGCAAACCCCACAAGATTATTATGATCAATTTATTGAAATTAATTTAAGTGAATTAGAGCCTTATATTAATGGTCCATTTACTCCTGATTTAGCCTATCCTATTTCGCAATTTGCTAAAGCCATTAAAGAGCACAATTATCCCGACAATATGGAAGTTGGATTAATTGGTTCATGTACCAATTCCTCATACGAAGACATGATGCGAGCAGCGTCAATTATTGACAATGCGGATAAACAAGGTTTATCACTGCAGTCGAAATTATTAGTTAATCCTGGTTCCTTACAAGTTAAAGAAACGGCAAGTCGGGATGGTATTTTAGCTATTTTTGAAAAAGCAGGAGCAACAATTATGGCTAATGCTTGCGGACCTTGTATTGGTCAATGGCGGCGAGATGATGTCCAAGACGAACATAAAAATTCGATTGTCACCTCTTTTAATCGCAATTTTGCCAAACGTAATGATGGCAGCCCAAATACTTATGCTTTTATTAGTTCACCCGAAATTGTTGCCGCTTTGTCGGTAGCTGGACACTTAAGTTTTAACCCATTAACGGATTATTTGATTAATGCGCGTGGCGAAAAAGTAAAACTTGCTGAGCCAAAAGGGGATGAATTACCGAAAGAACAATTTACTGTTGAAGATATTGGTTATATCGAACCTGCTATAAATGGTCAAAACGAGACTATTTATATTAATCCTGAATCTAATCGCCTACAAAGATTGTTACCTTTTGAATCATGGAATGGGCAAGATATCATTGCTGAACCATTATTAATTAAAGCGGCAGGTAAATGTACGACCGATCATATTTCAATGGCGGGTAAATGGCTAACTTATCGGGGGCATTTGGATAATATTTCTAACAATATGTTAATCGGTGCAGTTAATGCGTTTAATCATAAAACAAATTGTGTTTTAGATGCAAAAACGGGTGAATATATTGAAGTGCCATCATTAGCACGAAAATTAAAAGCGTTAGGGGTAGGATCAATTGTTATCGCCGAAGAAAATTATGGTGAAGGATCCTCGCGCGAACATGCTGCAATGGAGCCTCGTTTTTTAAATGTAAAAGCCATTATTGTTAAATCATTTGCACGTATTCATGAAACCAATCTCAAAAAGCAAGGCATGCTTGCTTTAACGTTTGTCGATAAAAATGATTACGATAAAATTCGAGAAGATGATCATATTAGTATCACGGGATTAAATCATTTTGCACCTAAACATAATCTTACATTAACCTTGCATCACAGTGATGGTAGTGAAGAAAGTTTTGCCGTAGCACATACTTATAATGAAGCGCAGATTGAATGGTTTAAAGCGGGTAGTGCATTAAATAAATTAAAAGAAGGGATGAAAGATGATCAATGAAAAAAAGAGTCAGAAATTAACCATCGAAAACGGTCAATTAAGGGTACCTAATTATCCAATTATTCCTTTTGTTGAAGGTGATGGTGTGGGTAAAGAAATTTGGCAGTCGGCACGAGCAATATTTGATAAAGCTGTTGCTAAGGCTTATCAAGGTGAACGAAAAATCGATTTTCGTGAAGTCCTTGCTGGCGAAAAAGCTTATGAGAAAACCGGTTCGTGGTTGCCCGACGACACAATGTCTGCCTTTAAAGAATATTTAGTCGGAATTAAAGGTCCACTAACAACACCAGTTGGTGGCGGGATCCGATCTTTAAATGTTGCGTTACGCCAAGCACTTGATTTATATGTTTGCTTGCGCCCTGTAAGATGGTTCAAAGGCGTAGAATCGCCAATTAAAGCGCCAGATAAAGTAAATATGACGATATTTCGAGAAAATACCGAAGATATTTATGCCGGTATTGAATGGCAAGCTGGCTCGGCAGAGGCTAAAAAATTCTACCAATTTTTAGTTGATGATATGGATGTTAAAAAAATCAGATTTCCGATGACATCGGCATTTGGTGTTAAACCTGTATCAATTGAAGGAACTGAGCGCTTGGTTCGTGCTGCGATTATTTACGCACTTGAAAATAAATTACCGACAGTCACTTTAGTCCATAAAGGTAATATTATGAAATTCACGGAAGGGGGATTTAAAAAGTGGGGATATGAATTAGCTGAACGCGAGTTTACGAATAACGTTTTTACCATGCATCAATATGAGCAGATAAAACAGCAACACGATGAAAACGTAGCTAAAAATGCACTTAATCAAGCTAAAGAAGCGGGCAAACTTATCATTAATGATGTGATTTGTGATGCTTTTTTACAAAATACCTTATTAAAACCCCAAGATTATTCGGTTGTTGCAACGTTAAATCTTAATGGTGATTATATTTCGGATCAATTAGCTGCTATGGTTGGTGGCATTGGTATTGCACCTGGTGCAAATATCAATTATCAAAGTGGGCATGCGATTTTTGAAGCAACACATGGCACTGCGCCTGATATTGCAGGCACTAATATGGCAAATCCTTCTTCTTTAATTTTATCTGGTGCGATGATGTTTGATTATTTAGGCTGGCACGAAGTTAGCCAATTAATCATAAATGCTATGCAATTATTATTTCAAGAAGGGAAAGCAACCATCGATTTAAGTCGATTTATGGCACATGGCGTAGCTTTAACAACAAGTCAATTTACGCAAGCCATTCTCGAACGTTTATAAACCTCGAATCCACCCATTTTACAAGGGTGGATTTTCGCGTTATTTTTATGTAAAAATTATTATGATCGTATAAATAAATGATAATAATTATTATTTACTATTGTAGATTAAGTTTAATCCTCCTATGATGGTCTAATTGGATAATTTAAATACAATGTCGAGGTGATCATGTTAAATGGTGCGCGCAAAATCATCATTTCTATCATGTTTTTTATTTTTTCAAGTATTTCAATTTCTTCCTGTTTTGCAGATATTCAATTACCAGAGCCTCAAACCAATGATGGTATGGGACTTTTTTCAGCGCTAAAAAAACGTGCTTCAACGCCTGGCGGCGGTTTCCCCGTGGGTAACATTTCCTCTCAAGAATTATCTACCGTGCTTTGGTCAGCAACGGGCTTAAATCGGGGTAAATTAGGCTGGACTGTCCCTATGGTGCAAGGTAAAGCACCTTACATTAAAATTTATGTTGCCAATGAAAAAGGAGTTTATTTATATGATTGGCAAGATAATAATTTGCAAGAAATTTCATCTCATGATATTCGCGCTCTTATTGGTAAGCAAAGTTTTGTTAGCCGTGCTAGCAATATCTTAATTTTTGTCAAAGATGTTCACGAACTTAATAAGTTTACTGCTCAAGAAGCTGATAATTTTAGCTTTATTGCTGTTGGCGCAATGAGCCAAAATATTTATTTAGCCGCTGCCGCTTTGAAATTAAGTGTACGTTATATCCATTCTATTAACTCTGATGCGATTAAGCAAAATTTAGAGTTAACGGATGAAAACGAACCGCTTGGCGTAATGTTATTGGCTAAATAAACAAAATAAGGGGATATCGTGAAGCATTTTTTAGATGATCACTTTTTTTCTAATCTTTGTCGTTCTAAACTTTGTTATTTGAAACTTATTTTTTCAAAACCTGGTTTTGCAAAGCCCTGCTTTGCAATGGGTTCTTTTCGGTTTTGTTTTTTAAGACATCGACTTATTAGGTATTTCCTATCACTTTTCTTAATTATTACGACAAGTTTTTTTCTTTTTATGCCTTCGGCGCATGCTGTCGATAAAACATATGCTAGTTGGAATGCGATTGTTGATGAGATGGATGGCATTTTAAATAATGCTTATGATCTTTATTTTATGAAAGATAGTGACGCTGCTAAAGCACGCGTTAATGATGCTTATTTTGGCTTTTATGAAAAACACGGTGTTGAACGGGCGGTAATGTCTTATATTTCAGGAAAAAGAGGCACAGATACCGAATATCAATTTGCTAAAATTAAACGATATATGAGCGAAGGTAAACCGAATAAAATCGTACGCGCAGAAATTGATGTTATTTTAAAAATGTTACATGAAGATGCTAATGAATTAGACGGTAAAAAAGAGAATGGCTGGAGCGTTTTATTAGCCTCATTTATTATTATTTTCCGCGAAGGATTAGAAGCCATTTTAGTGATTGCTGCGATTTCAGCTTATCTATTTCGCTTGGGTAATCACACTCTTTTACGAACTGTATATTTAAGCGCCGTATTAGCTATATTTGCGAGTATAATTTTAGCCATTTTACTTAATACAGTCGTTAATTTAAGCGGTGCAAATCAAGAATTGATCGAAGGATTTGCAATGCTCCTTGCCACAGTGGTCTTATTTTTAATTAGCAATTGGATGTTTTCGAAAGCAGAAGCGCAAGCCTGGAAGCATTATGTTGAAGATAAAGTACAAGTCGCTATTAAAAAGGGCAGTGGATTCACACTAGGATTTGCTGCTTTTTTAGCAGTATTTCGTGAAGGTGCTGAAACCATTCTTTTTTATCAAGCCATGCTAGGCGAAGCGAGAGATCATATCGACATGATATGGTACGGTTTGGCAATTGGGATTATAGCCTTATCGATTATATTCCTTATTATTCGCTTTGGTAGCTTAAAATTACCATTAAAACCTTTTTTTATTGGCACAAGTTTTTTGATGTATATCATGGCTATTTCTTTTGCTGGGGGTGGTGTAAAAGAACTGCAAGAAGCCGATATTATTCCCGTTACTCCGATTGGATATGTTCATTCAATAGATATTTTAGGTGTCTATCCAACCATTGAGACATTGATTCCCCAAATAGTTTTACTTTTAATGGGAATTGTTGCCGTCATCTATTATAAATATTTTTTTAAAGTAAAACCGAACATCACTAATCTAAAATAGAGGAAGTTATTATGAAAAAACAGGTATTAACCGTTGCCATAACATCACTTTTGTTTGCCTCATCCATTGCGTTCGCCGCACCAGCGCCTGCACCGGGTATACAAAAAGGATTTGAAGAATATCCCTTAGGCGATGAAGTGACTAAAGGCCCTTTAAATATTTCCGCAGTCTATTTTCAACCTGTTGATATGGAGCCAGCGGGTATGGGTGGCTTAAGTGCAGCACAGTCAGATATTCATATTGAAGCCGATATTTCTGCAGCGCAAAATAATGATTTAGGTTATGGCGTAGGGAGTTTTGTCCCCTATTTAACCATTAAATATAAAATCCAAAAACAAGGTAGCAATAAAGTCATCGAAGGGAATTTTATGCCAATGAGTGCATCAGATGGTCCTCATTATGGTAATAACGTTAAGTTAGATGGTGCCGGAAATTATAAAGTGACCTTTATCATTGATAATCCTGAAAAACAAGGTTATTTATTACATGTTGATAAAGAAACCGGTGTTGATGGTCGTTATTGGACTAAACCGATAGAAGTTTCATGGGATTTTGACTACATTCCACGATCATGGTAAATTTGATTAATAATCAACGTGTTATATTTATTGACGAGTTTTTCTCGTCAATAAATTGAGTCAATATCAGCTAGGTGTTTGTTATGCTGCAATATCTTATTAAAGTTATCGATAATACCTTTGTCCCTATTATCATATTGGCAATGATTTGCGCATTGTTATCTCATTTTCAGGGATTTCAAGTTAAGAAAGTAAGTCGTCTTGGTTGTTTAATCGGCTTACTTGTGGCTGCGATTTATAGTTTTTTAAAATTAAATACCGGCTACGCAGTTAGAGAATTTTATGATCTTCTTATATTAATTCCTCTTGTTGCTATTAGTTTATTATTCATCTTAAGTTATAGCCTACAAAAATTAATCTCAATTCGTTTAAATCACCGATTTATTATCATTTTATCGTTTTTCATTTTTGCTCTTATCAGCGCTCAATTTTTACCGAATTTATTACTTTATCCTTTTGAATTTAATGTTGGTATGGATTCGATTTTTAATAATGACTATCTTAATAAATGGTTAGGTTATTGGCTTGCGATAATTATTATTTTAGGTTTGGGATATTTAACTTACCGAATAGGCATAAAATTGCCACGAAATTTTATCTCTATCATAGTAAATATTTCGTTGCTAATTTATACCTTAGCCAATGCGATTAATATTTTGCAAATAGTGATTGTTAGGCGTTTTATCAAACCACAAAAATGGATGATCGATGGGGTTATTTATATATTAGATCATGTTAATTTATTTCATTTTATCTTTTTAGTGATCATCGTCATATTGGCTGTTTTGTTATTGATTAAGACACAGTTAACGCCATTAACGGGTACTAATCCTGCGCAAACTCGTTTATTGACCGCCCAAATTCGTAAAGATAAACGCAATTCGTTACTTCTTATTGCAGGTAGTGCGATTACGTTATACACGATAACACGTGCGCGTTATATCTTAGAGAAAGGTGTTACACTTACCCCCGCTGTCCCTGTAACCGTTAATGAAAATGGGCAAGTGATTATTGCTTTAGATGATGTTAATGATGGCAATTTACACCGTTATGGCTATACGGCCTCTGATGGTACGGTGGTTCGCTTTATTGTCATTAAAAAAAGTGATAATGCTTATGGAGTTGGATTAGATGCTTGTGATATTTGTGGTGCTGCGGGTTATTATCAGCGTGGTAAACAGGTCGTTTGTATAATGTGTGATGTGGTAATGAATATTGCAACTATTGGCTTTGCAGGCGGTTGCAATCCAGTACCATTAAAGCATGAAATTAGAGAAGGTAAATTAATTGTCAATTCTTCAAATCTTGAAGCAGAAAAAAATCGTTTTAAATAATGAGGTTGGCAATAACGATAGGGTAAATGTTATTTTATTGTTAAATGAAAATATGCCTAAAAACAAGCTCCACAAAAAACAATCTGAAGGTATTTGATATGTTTTTTAAAATGGTATTTAACGGCATCATCCGCCAAAAAAATAAATTATTTTTAATCGCATTAACTGTTGCTTTAGGTGTTTCGCTGGCAGCAGCTATGTTAAATGTAATGTTTGCTATTGGTGATAAAGTCAATCAAGAGTTAAAAGCTTATGGAGCAAATCTAAATATTGTGCCACGTAGCGCCGCATTATTGAATGATATGTATCAACTGAATAATAGTGAACAGGCGTTATCGTCCCCACTAATTAAAGAAGCTGATTTAGTAAAAATTAAAATGATTTTTTGGGCTTATAATATTGTTGATTTTACGCCATATTTAACGGTTCACGCGAATTATCAAGATAAGCCAATTAGTGTTGTAGGTACTTGGTTTAATAAACATCTTGTTATTCCTACTGGCGATAATGTCGATACTGGAATGCTTGCAATGAAATCATGGTGGACTATTGATGGCGATAAAATACATGATGATAATCCGCAAGAGGCAATGATTGGCGCAAATATAGCAGAGCAATTAGGGCTTAAAATAGGTGATGAAATAGCATTATCTTCAAATCAGCACCCCGAAAAAATAACATTGCGAGTACATAATATTTTTCATTCTGGCGACGCTGATGATTCGAAAATATTCGTTACTTTACCTATCGCACAAAGTTTGGCTAATAAAGCTGGGCTAGTTGAACGCGTTGAAGTTAGTGCACTAACAACGCCTGAGAATGCACTAGCCCGCAAAGCGGCACAAGATCCCAACAGTTTAACGCGAAAAGAATGGGATACATGGTATTGCACAGCATATATTAGTTCAATTGCCTATCAATTAGAGGAATTAATGCCTGACGTTAAAGTAAAAGCGATCTTGCAAGTAGCTGATTCTGAAGGATCGATTTTAGATAAAACGCAATTATTAATGTTACTGTTAACTATTTTGTCGTTGGTTTGTTCAGCACTTGCGATTTCTAATTTAGTGACGGCGAATGTCATTGAACGCAGCAAAGAAATTGGTTTATTAAAAGCGTTGGGTGCGACAAGTTTTAGTGTATCGTTATTACTTTTTACCGAGATTTTTGTTGTTGCTTTATTGGGTGGATTTGTAGGTTATTTTTTAGGTCTTGGCTTTGCACAAATTATTGGTCGAAGTGTTTTTGGATCTTTTGTTGAACCAGAATTATTAATTATTCCGCTGATTTTTATGATGGTACTTGCAATCACGTTAGTTGGTAGTTTATCGGCCCTTAGATTAATGATTTTTTTACGGCCTAAAGATGTTTTACATGGTAGTTAAGTTTATACTTTCTATGACATTTATCTGGATAAGTTATGAGTTTAAATAAAAATTTTCTTTTTTTGCTTAACATCATTTTTAGCTCTTTAATCAGGCGTCGCTCAAGGATTGCGGTTGCATTATTAGGTGTGATTATTGGCGCAACGGTATTATTAGGTATGGTTACCCTTTGTTATGATATACCTCGGCAACTAGGTCAGGAATTTAGATCCTATGGAGCAAATTTATTATTAATGCCAAAAAGCAATCAATCTACTCTTAATTTAACGGATGTTGACGAAGCTATTTCATTAATTCCAAAAGATCAGTTATTAGGTGTGACACCTCTTCGTTATGATACGGTGCGCAGTGGTTTACAACCTTATACACTAGTTGCCACAAATTTTAAGCAAATCATTAAAACCAGTCCTTATTGGCATATTGAGGGGAATTACCCAACTAAAGCGCATGAAATTATGATTGGGACAGATATTGCCAGTTTTGCTAAATTATCAGTTGGCGACAAGATCCCTATTTCAGGCACAAATCTTAATGGTTCGCATTTTGAAGATGAGGGGATAATTGCAGGAATCGTGAAAACAGGACGAGCTGAAGATGGTTTTATGTTTATCGATCTCGATGAATATGCCCAATTAGCCGATGAGCCAGTACAAATAGATGTTGTCGAAGTTAGCGTTAATGCTAACGAAGCACAATTACAAAATTATATAACAAAAATTAACGAACAATCGACGAGTGTTAGTCCTGAGCCGATTAAATGGCTGATTCATTCTGAAAGTTCTGTATTAGGAAAATTATCTTCTTTATTGTATTTAGTGACATTTATTGTGCTTATTTTAACGATGATTTGTGTTGCAACCACCATGATGGCTGTTGTTATGGAACGTCGAAACGAAATTGGTCTCAAAAAAGCATTAGGTGCCGAAAATCATAATATTGCCAGTGAATTTTTGATTGAAGGTTCAATTATAGGTCTTGTTGGCGGTGTGATTGGGGCAATATGTGGACTTATCTTTGCAGAGCTAATTAGCACGGATGTTTTTGGTCGTAACATTCATATGCAATGGAATTTAATTCCTTTAACGATTATTTTATCGGTGCTTATCACTGTTATATCTTGTTTAATTCCCGTTAAACGAGCGATTGAAATTGAACCGGCACGAATTTTACGCGGTGAATAGGATTTTATTTATGAATATGCTTGAAGTTAAAAATGTTTCTAAAATTTATGGCTCATTAGCAGCTTTATCAGATATTAATCTAACCGTACCAGAAGGTAAATGGCTATCTATCATGGGACCTTCGGGAAGTGGTAAAAGTACATTAATGAACATTATAGGATGTATGGATAAACCCACTTCCGGCAGCGTGATATTAGATAATCAAGATATAACGCATTTATCCTCGGCACAATTAACTGAAATTCGTCGTGACAAAATTGGGCTTATCTTCCAACAATTTCATTTGATCCCTTATTTAACGGCATTAGAAAATGTAATGATTGCGCAATATTATCACAGTATGGTTGACGAAAAAGAAGCCATGCAAGCCTTAGCGCGTGTAGGATTAGCAAATAGAGCGAAGCATTTGCCAAGGCAATTATCCGGTGGTGAACAGCAGCGCGTATGTATCGCAAGGGCATTAATTAATTATCCTAAATTAATTTTAGCCGATGAACCAACCGGTAATTTAGATGAGGCAAATGAAGCATTAGTCATGAAATTATTACATGAATTACATGCTGAAGGCAGTACGATTATTGTTGTTACTCATTCACCGAAAGTCTCTAAACATGCCGATCAAACGGTTGTGCTTGAACACGGTAAAATTGCACAAGTAATTAATAATTAACAAATTACGTTATCAAATAACTAATTTTATGTTGTTTATTTTTATCTAAAGCGATAACTTATTTTTAATATCTAAAGATAACTATTTTTGCAACAAAGGATTATAGCCCATTGCTATCATTATTTGATTAAGTTTGATTAATGGCAAACCGACTAAACTATTAATATCGTCGCCTTCTAATTTTTGGAATAGGGTAATACCAAGCTCATCGCATTTAAAGCTGCCAGCGCAATGTAATGGTTGCTCTTTTTCGATATAAGCCATAATTTCTTCATCCGTAAGTTGCCTAAATGTTACAGAGAATGGCTCACACAAGGTTTTTATTTCTCCTGTTCGGCTATTAATGACAGTGAGACCTGTATAAAAATGCACGGTTTTACCCCGACTTTGTTGCAATTGTTTAAATGCATTTTCAAACGTTAAAGGTTTACCTATAATTTTGCCCTCTAAAACGCCCACTTGATCAGAGCCAATAATTAAACTATTAGGATGATTTTTTAACAAAGAGTGTGCTTTAGTAAGAGAAAGCCGTGTTACAAGCTCAGTTGCATTTTCATTGGGTAAAGGTGTTTCATCACATATAGGAGGGATACATTGAAATGGGATGGCTAATTTCTGTAATACTTTTTTACGTGAGATTGAGGTTGAGGCAAGAATGATGTTCATAATAATTCACTGTATGATAGCTTTTAATGGTATACATTTAGTAAGCAAATAAATAGTTAACTAGCTAAAAAATAAAGGGTAATTTACAAGACCAATAATTTGGTCTTGTCTAAATAAGCGAAATAAATACAAGTTATTAATCTTCAGGATAACCATTTGGATTTAGTGTTTGCCAGCGCCAAGTATCTTGTGCCATTTCATCTAACGTTAATTCCGTTTGCCAATTGAGCTCTTGTTTTGCTTTAGTAGCATCCGCCCAAAAAGCGGCAAGATCGCCTTCGCGCCGTTGTACGATTTGATAGGAAATATTTTTTTGGCAAGCTTTTTCAAAGGCGCTGACAACATCTAGTACACTATTTGCTTGTCCAGAGCCTAAATTATAAACATGAATACCTGAGTGGTTGATATTTTTTAACGCGGCAACATGTCCTTTTGCTAAATCTTCAATATGAATATAATCACGTAAACAAGTCCCATCTGGCGTTGGATAATTATCACCATAAATAGATAAAAATGGTCTTTTACCAATAGCGACTTGTGAAATATAAGGCATAAGATTATTTGGAATACCTTGCGGATCTTCCCCCATTAATCCAGAAGGATGAGCGCCGATAGGATTAAAATAGCGTAAAAATGTCATACTCCATGAAGGTGCCGATTTTTGTAAATCTTCATAACATCTTTCTACCATAAATTTACTCCAACCATAAGGGCTCGTGATTTGCCCGGTTGGATAAGATTCGAGATAAGGAATAGGGTTTTGCTCACCATAAACCGTTGCAGATGAACTAAATATTAAATTAGTGATCTCAAATTGTTGCATAACTTCAGCTAAACAAATTGCACCATAAACATTATTATCATAATAACTCAGTGGAATTTTGACTGATTCACCTACCGCTTTTAAGGCAGCAAAATGAATAACGGCATCAATTTTGTGTGATTTAAAAATGGTTGCTAGCAAATCTTTATCACGAATATCACCTTGATAAAAAGTCGGTTTTTTTCCGGTAATGGCAAGAATACGATCAAGAACAGTTTTTTTACTATTGTAGAGATTATCAATAATAATTGGATTATAATTAGCTTCGATTAATTTAACACAAGTATGGCTACCTATATACCCTAAGCCACCCGTTACTAAAATATTTTGCATATCATCACCTTATCCTTGTTAATGAATTTATTATTATAACGAGGTATCCCTTTTCCTCAAGGGGATTTTGTGGAATTGATGAGTCATTAAAAAATCAATCAAACAACGTATAAATGAATATTATTCTAGTACGATTTGAATTTCTATATAATAAAATTCACACGATATATTTTATTCTCAAAATAAGCATTAATAATTATTTATACAAGTAAAACAATTACTTAAGTATTAAAATGCAGTATGATAGTAAATATATGTTCAACGCTTTTAAAAAGCGTTTATGCTAAAAGTCATCATGGCAAATCTGTGTATTTTGTGTTTATTATTTATTAATCATCTTCTAAAAAATTATTATTGTTAAAGAGGTCTGTATGAAAAATGAGGCAAAACGACAAGCAATCGATTCATTGACACCAATGCAATATCACGTCACGCAAGAAAATGGTACTGAGCCACCGTTTAAAAATGAGTTTTATGACAATAAAAAAGAAGGTATTTATGTCGATGTGGTATCGGGCGTGCCGCTTTTTAGTTCTAAAGATA
Source organism: Gilliamella sp. ESL1225 (assembly GCF_058502635.1). Lineage (NCBI taxonomy): Bacteria > Pseudomonadati > Pseudomonadota > Gammaproteobacteria > Orbales > Orbaceae > Gilliamella > Gilliamella sp. ESL1225. Next base: position 863,877 of record NZ_CP196358.1, read on the forward strand.
AATTTGATTCTGGCTGTGGCTGGCCGAGTTTTACCAAACCTGTCGATACGCAAAAAATCACAGCGAAAGAAGATAATAGTCATGGTATGAAACGTATCGAGATACGTTCAACTGATGCGGATTCTCATTTAGGTCATGTTTTTAATGATGGTCCAAAAGACTTAGGCGGATTACGTTATTGTATTAATTCGGCTTCATTACGTTTTATCCCTAAAGATAAACTTGTTGAAGAAGGTTATGGAGATTATTTAGGGTTGTTTGAATAAGTCGTAAAGCCAGCCAAATTAAACCCCTATTATCGAGAGTTTAATTTGGCAGAACAAAATTATATTTTAATAACGATTATTGTTTCTTAAAAATATTTTGTTTAATTTTAGCATCTAAGTTATTAACCCAACGGTTATAGTTACGATGAATATTTCCATCTTTATCTTTTAAGTTATCGCTAGCAGATAGATATTTGATGGTATAATTTGTTGCAGAATAGGGAATAGTGACTTCAACTTTATAACCACGATTAAAGAGACTTCCTTCGATGGTACTATCATTAACTTCTTTCATTTTCCAAGCACCTAATGCTGCTTCATCTTCTGTTCCTGTTTCAAGGATTGCGCTTTTCACTTGCGCTTTAGTTAAGCCTGTTACAGGGGTATTAAACTCTTTTGGTGCTTGATATTTACTCGCACAACCAAATAGTGCTAGAGCTAATGTTGCTGATACTAATATTTTCCAAAATTTCATTGCTTACTCCTTAAAGTAATATTTACTGAATGTTGTTTTTTAACGTTTTTTACATATGAGCAAGCTATGACCTAACCCTAAGCCGTCAATATCTTGCTCAACATGGAAACCAGCTTTATTTAAACATTGATAAAAAACTTTTGAATGATAAAAACGACTATTCCCATTTGCTAAGCAGCTAAAATATAATGATGAAGCATTTAAGCTAAGTGCTCCTGCTGCAAAATCTTGTCTGTCCCAAAATGTTTCCATTATACATACTGCTGCATCATCCTTCATATTGCGATGAATGAGAGAAAGAATATTCACTATTTCTGTTTCACTAAAACAATCTAAAAATTGACTCATCCACCAAATATCGGCTTCATTAGGCAATGATTCCGTTGATAGTAAATTAACGGCATGCCCAAAAATACGTGATTCAAGTCCTTGATATTGGATATTTTTCTTTGCCAGTTCAATTTGTTCTGGCAGATCTAATATTGTCACTTTGACGTCAGGATGATGATTAGCACAATAAAGAGCCCATTTACCGGTATTGCCGCCGACATCATAAATATGTGAAGGATTAAGCTGATGTATATATTTGAATGCGGCAGGGAAAGACCTGTCTGAATAAAAATGATCAAATGCAAACCAGCTCTCTTGAGCCTTTTTAGGTAGCTTGCTTAATGCGGGGTAAATGGTTGACCAATCACCAAAAACAGATAACCCAGCAGGTTTTCCTTTTTCTAAAGATTCTTCAAGATGGAACATCGCTTGATAACAGACGTTTTGCGTAAAATCCATATTAACGCGAGTCATTTTATCGTGTAATAAAAAGTGACCGACTTTGCCCAAAATATAGTATTCATCTTTTAAATAAATAATATGCATACTTAAAGCAACATCTAGTAATAGTTGAATAGCATAAGGAGGTAAAACCACATTATTGCAAATTTGCTCAAATTGAGCGCCTTTATCAGCAAATTGATCTAAATAGGCAAAAATGCCTTTATCTCGCATACATATTACGGCTTGAAATAAAATCGGTGAAAATGCGATTTTCTGGGCTTCGGTTATCGCTTCTAATGCAGTATAAGACTCTTTATCATAACCATATTTAACCCATTCTTTACTATTGTTTTGCAATTTATTTCCTTTTTGTATAATCTTATATCAATAAATGGTTGCGTAGCATACCCTTTTTAGGCATATTAGTCTAATACTTTTTTGTTTTTGGATAATCAAATAATTGACTGTATACTGGCGAGCCAGTAAATACTCAGTAATAATGATAAATAATAAAAATGAAATTTTCCTTTTCAATTGAAACTTGGTATGCATTATCATCAGCTTTAGCTACTAAAGCTGACTGGCAAGCATGGTCAAGTCAAATAAATCACGATTGGACGTTACCATTACCGCCGCTAACAAGGTTACCTATGATGCAAGCGCGAAGAATGAGCATACCTTCTCGTTTAGCAGTTGAAGTCGGACTGAATTTAATTAACGAAAAAAAAGTGGATTTTGCTATATTTGTTAGTCGCCATGGCGAATTAGAAAGAACTTATAAAATTCTTACAACGCTGAATCAAAATAAAGATATTTCGCCAACAGATTTTGCCTTATCTGTGCATAATACGGCATCAGGATTATTATCTATTATTGCCAAACAAGCTATTCCTATCACCTCAATATCTGCCATTGAAGATGGATTTCATCAGGGATTAATCGAGGCTCAAGCTTTACTTAGTAAAAATCATGAGCGTGTGTTATTGATTGATTTTGATGGGACAATTCCTGATATTTATCAAACACACATTCAAACAAATGCACAAAATTATGCAGTAGGTTTGATTCTTACCTCCGGTGATGCAATAAATGTTGAGGCGGTGCCAAAAAGTTCACGTACTTATCAATGTCATTATCCACAATCACTGGCATTTTTACATGGTTATTTAAGTCAGCAAAAAAAATTTACTTTGCAGGGTAATTTTCAAGATTGGCAATGGACTATTGAGTAAAAATGAAATCGTTATTGAATAAGTTAAACCTATTATGGCGAATATTTGCCACTGGATTGGCATTTGCTTTATTTGGGCTAGGTGGGTTAATTATTTTATCAACTTTGTTATTTAATTTATTAAGGTTATTTATTTGGAATCAAAGTTGTCGTAATATTATTGCTCAACATAGTATCAATTTAAGTTTTAAATTTTTTTTGAGGATTTTGAAATTATTAAGAGTTTTTGATTATCAATTCAATGGACTTGAAAAATTAAAACAAGATAAACATTGTTTGATTGTTGCAAATCATCCTACTTTATTAGATTTTGTTTTACTTGCCTCGGTAATGCCTCGTTGTGAGTGTATGGTTAAAGAGTCCCTCTTTAAGAATATTTTTGTTAGGGGAATTATCAAATCTGCAGGATATATTGCAAATACACAGGCAAGTAAAATGTTACCTAATTGTGCTGAAACGTTAAAAGATGAAGGGCGAATTTTAATTTTTCCAGAAGGGACGCGCAGCACACCGAGTAAACCGCTCAAATTGCAAAGAGGTGCAGCTAACATTGCATTACGCTGTCAGGCAGACATTAGAATTATTCATATTGAATGCCATCCTCTTTTCTTACTAAAAGGGCAAAAATGGTATGATGTGCCAAAGCAAAAACCAATTTTTACTATCACTATTGGCGATAAGATTGCAATAGGTGATTTTAATGACGATAATGTCACGCTTGCGGCAAGAAAATTGACGCAATATTTAACATTAAAATTAATTAATCATACAAATAACAATAATCTTTATAATAGGGAAATCGATGAATAAACTACATGAAGAAATAAAGCAACTCATTATTGATGTATTAAATTTAGAAGAAATGACTCTGAACGATATTGAAACTGACGCCCCATTATTTGGTGATGGTTTAGGATTAGATTCCATTGATGCATTAGAGCTTGGACTTGCCATCAAAAATCATTTTGGTATCGTTTTATCGGCAGAAAATGAAGAAACAAAACAAATTTTCTATTCAGTCAAAACGCTGGCTGACTTCATTTCTTCTCAACAATAATAATAAAGGAAATAAACCATGGAAAAACAACAAATATTTAATGAAATACAAACTTCCCTTGTGCAACTTTTTGAGCTATCACCAGAAGATATCAAGCCAGAATCTAAATTATTTGAAGAATTAGATCTCGATAGTATCGATGCAGTTGATCTTGTTGTTCACCTTCAGAAAAAAATCGGCAAAAAAGTCGATCCTGAAACATTTAAATCAGTGAGAACTGTCCAAGACGTCGTTGAAGCGGTGAATAAATTGATTAATGGTTAATTTCTAATATTTCAATTTATTCATTTCATTACGATGAAAAAATTACAAATAATCATCAAAATAGTGACTAATATTTTATTAGTCATCTATCCGGTTATTCTTTTTTTCGCGTTCCGTGATGGACGTATTAGTTTAGCTATTTTATTTTTAATCGTTATCTCACTATTAAGATTAATTATGCTTCCGGCATTATTTTCACAGCGATATTGGTTAGCCAAACTTTTGCCAAGCATTGGGCTGATATTAGCTATTGCTAGCTGGTTACTGGCTAAGCATCAGCTGTTACTTTACTATCCGGTTATGATTAATGTGGTTTTATTGGTTGTATTTAGTTACTCATTAAAAGAACCACCCACGATTATTGAACGATTTGCCCGAATGCAGCAGCAAGATTTACCGGCAAAAGCGATAGCTTATACACGTAAAGTGACGATTTGTTGGTGTTTGTTTTTTATCTTTAATGGCAGTATGGCTTTACTTACCTGTCTATTAGGTCAAATCGAATGGTGGACTTTATATAATGGTTGTATAAGTTATATGCTTATGGCGGTATTAATGGGGGGAGAATGGTTAATTCGCAAAAAAATTCAGCATTAATGCCATTAACAAAACAGCTTGATAGATTTGATGATGACATTATTGCCTTTAGAAAAGCCGCCCCTTTATATAGCGCAGATCTTAAGCAGCAAGTAATAGTAATTTATAAGCAATTGGTTTTGTCACCGTTTGAGCGTTGGGCTTTAGTCATAGAAGATAGCTTTAATTTTGTTGTGGGATTATTAGCATTACTTTATTCAGGTAAGCATCCTATATTAATTAATCCTTTGTATAAAGGAGCAAATAGGTATTATGAGGCAATATTGACTGATAGGGTTTTGGAGAATAATGCGTGGTCAGTAAAGCAAGTGATTAATATCAATCAACTTGAAACAAACCAGCAATTTTCTTTTATGCCTAATGGTTTTCAATCTACAGAATTAACCTTATTTACATCAGGCTCGACGGGTTTACCTAAACCTATTATCAAGAATATTTTTCAGCTTGAAAAAGAAAGTGAAATCCTTGCGGAAAATTTAGATCTATTACCTAATCACACCATTTTAGCGTCAGTTACGCATGACCATTTATATGGCCTAACGTTTAAGATTATTCTTGCATTAACAAATCAACTTCCTTTTGTTTGTGAATCAATTCAATATCAAGAACAACTTACACATTATAAAGATAAAAAAATTATCTATATTACAACGCCTTCTATTATTAAAACATTAGATTGCCATATTCAAAAAATATCTTGTGATAAGGTGATATCGGCGGGCGGTCCCCTTGCGTTTTATGAAGCACATTTAAGTTTACAGTGCCTTGGTGTTTTACCGACTGAAATATACGGCTCGAGCGAAACAGGGATTATTGCTACACGAATACAATGTCAAGAAAATACTCCTTGGAAATTGTTTCCACAAATGCAATTAAAATTGAGCGATGAGAAAAGCCGCCTTTTATCTCCACTACTTAGTCATGAAGAGCTGCTAAACGATAAGCTTGAAATTATCGATGATCATCATTTTTATCTAAATGGACGTTTGGATAAAATTGTTAAAATTTCAGAAAAACGCATTTCGCTCACTTATATTGAAAATTTACTGCATCAAATGAGCGAAGTCATTGATGTGAAAGTTATCCCACTCGAACAGCAAAATCGAACCGTTTTAGCTGCCGCCGTACAATTATCAAAGAACGGAAAACAGAAGTATCAACAATTAGGTCATTTTCAATTATCGCAATTTTTTCGACAACAGTTGAAAGATAAATTATCACTCGTAACAATTCCTAAAAAATGGCGATTTGTAGAACAATTGCCAACCAATACGCAAGGAAAATCAACGTATATGGAATTGAAAGCATTATTTGATAAAGCAGAGCCAATTATGAATAAGTTACTCCCAAATTTACTAAAAACAGAGATTGATGGAAAAAAAGCCGATCTCGTTTTGCATGTTCCAGAAGATCTATTTTGGTTTAAAGGGCATTTTACATCACAACCTCTGTTGCCTGGATTTGTGCAGCTTAATTGGGTTATGCATTACTGCAACATGTTACTTAATATTCAGTCGACGATTAAAGCAATTGATGTTATTAAGTTTCAAATGCCCATCTTACCTAATGATACGGTACAGCTTAATATTGAATGGGATGAACCATTAAAAAAACTACGTTTTGCCTACATTGTTGGCGATAACATTGCTAGTTCAGGGAAGCTAAAATTATGCCCATAGATATTCGGTCTTCTTACTGCTTTGTTATCCCTTGCTATAATCATGGCGAGACGATTATATCGGTGCTTGAAAAAATTGAGTCTTATCATATACATTGTTTTTTAATTGATGATGGTAGTGTTGCGGATACAGCGCAAAAACTAAGGGATATTGCGCACAATTTTAGTTGGATAACTTTAATTCGTTTGCCATATAATCAAGGTAAGGGGGCAGCCGTGATGACCGGTTTTAATCACGCTTTGTTGCAAGGCTATTCCCATGCTATTCAAATCGATGCTGATGGGCAACATAATTGTCAAGATATCAAAAAACTGATTAATGAATCCTTAACTTATCCAAATTCATTAATATCAGGGCGACCAATATATGATAAGTCGGTACCTAAACACCGATTAATTGCACGTTATATTACGCATTTTTGGGTTTGGGTAGAGACTCTCTCATTTTCAATTAAAGACAGTATGTGCGGTTTTAGAATTTACCCACTTGCACAAAGTGTTGCTTTGATGCAAATGCATCAAATAGGCAAACGTATGGATTTTGATACAGAAATGATGGTACGCTTGTATTGGAATGGCATACCTTCTTATTTTATTGCAACTCAAGTAATTTATCCTGAAAATGGGGTATCGCATTTTCGAGCATTTAAAGATAACTTACTTATTTCGTGGATGCATACCAAATTATTTTTTTGCATGTTGCCAAAGATACCGTCACTGATTAAACAAAATTATACTTTAAAAACTGAACAAGCCCATTGGTCACAAACAGCGGAAAGAAAAGGACTATGGGGAATAAAATTTATTTTATTTTTGTATCGAATCTTTGGGCGTAAGGTAGCGCGCCTAATTATGTTACCAGTTATTACTTATTTTTGGTTAACGGGCAAAAAGCAACGACAAGCGTCAAAAATTTATTTACAAGCCATTAAACAAAACTACGAAAAAGTCCCTTTGATAAGTCAAAATAAACTGACGACATTTCATCATTTTAATCGTTTTGGCGACTCATTGCTTGATAAACTCGCCAGCTGGCGCGGTGATATACAATTACAAGATCTCTATTATCCTCATAAAGATAAATACTTAGATATTATTAATAAAAAACAAGGGATTATTTTATTGGGATCGCATTTAGGTGATCTTGAAATATGTAGAGCTATTGCCAATTTTTCTCATCAGGTGGTTATCAACGCTTTAGTATTCACCCATCATGCAGCGCGATTTAATCAGGTGTTAAAAGAAGTTAATCCTAAATCACCGATTAATTTAATTCAAGTTGATAATCTAGGCGCAGATACCGTTATTTTACTTAAACAAAAATTAGATGCAGGAGAATGGATCGCAATTGTCGGTGATAGAACATCGACCAATCATTATCATAGAGATGCCGATGATTCGATTGTTTGGGCAGATTTTTTAGGTAAACTGGCACCTTTTCCTAAAGGTCCTTTCATTTTAGCTTCTGTGCTTGCAGCTCCCGTATACCTTATTTGGGGATTAAAACCCAATGATCGTTTTCAATTTTATTTTGAACACTTTACCGATAAATTAGAGTTGCCAAGAAAAGAACGAAATCAAGTTTTAAAAACAATTATTCAAACTTATGCAAGCAGGTTAGAACATCATTGTTTAATTTCACCACTTGATTGGTTTAATTTTTACGATTTTTGGCAACAAACAAAACCTAAACAATTTCAAGTAAATAAGAATAAATATGAAAAATAATACAAATTATAGTGCAACAATCACGCTGACAACTTCATTCCATGATACCGATGCGATGGGCGTTGTTTGGCATGGTAATTATTTAAAATTTTTTGAAAAAGCCAGGGAGGCTTTATTTCAAAAGTTTCATTTTGGTTATAAAGAGATGCTCGATTCTGGTTACGTTTGGCCAATCGTTGACACTCGCGTAAAGTTTATTTCGTCAACTTTTGCGGAACAAACGCTACAAATAACGGCACAACTTGAAGAGTATGAGCATCGGCTTAAGATTAATTATGTGATATATGATGCAAAGACGCTAAAAAAAACCACATCAGGTTATACGATTCAAGTTGCCGTATCAGCAGCAACAAAAGAGATGTGTTTTGTTACTCCTAATATTTTATTAGAATACTTTGGATTATTGAAATGAAAAAATATTTAGTACTTTGCTTTACATTATGCATTACGTTTTTTTCCGCATTTAGCTATGCGATCACTTTGGACACCTTACAAAAGCAATTTAGTCAATATTCAGTAACACGCGCGAATTTTGTCCAAGATCGTTATATCCAAGGTCTAAATAAACCTCTCCATTCGACCGGGCAAATGATTATTTCTAAAACACTGGGGTTATGGTGGCAGCAGCAGGCACCTTTTTTAATGACGTTAAAGATGAATAATCAACGGATGGAACAAAGTATTGGCAATCAATTACCACAAGTGATAACAGCTGAAACACAAGGACAATTATTTCAGTTTAATTATTTATTGGCAGCTATCTTTAATGCAGATATGGCGACGTTAGAGGAAAATTTTATACTGACATTGTCGAATAAAGATAAAGAGTGGACACTATTATTGCAGCCTAAAATGGCGCCACTTAATCGAATATTTGAGCAAATAACGCTAAGTGGAAAAGACTATCTATTACAAATTGTGATTGATGATAAACAGCATGATAAAACGATTATTCAATTTTCTCATCATCAAACTGAACAGCTAACACAAGATGAACAGCAATTATTTCAATAATATTAGCAGTAATTTTACGATTAATCGCTTAAAAAAAGTCGCTTTATTGTGGCTGATCATTGTTATTGGTTTATTATTGTCTTTAGCCTATTTAGTCCCTAAAAGTAAGTTAAACAGTAATGTTCTTGCATTGTTACCACATGAACAAACCAATGATATACCACTAGAAATCATTGATGGCTTTCAAAGTAGGTTAGATAAACAACTTGTCTGGTTAATTAAACCTGCTAATGCGAATAATATTGAAGCTGTATCTTTTTGGTATGAGCAATTAAAAAAGCTGAATTTTATTGCTGAAGTTAATGGTTTTTTTGATCAAAATTTTCAATATGAATGGGGACAATTTGCTTACCAATATCGTTATCAACTTGCTGATGATCAAACCCTGCAACGATTAAATAATCATACTCAATATGATTGGATTTTAAGTCAAATTTATTCACCTTTCAGTGGGATTAATATTACCGAATTAAACCATGATCCCTTATTGTTAACACGAAGCGCCCAGCTAAACCAACTCAGTCATAGTGATGGGTTAACTATCAATAATAATTGGTTAACTGTTAAAGATAAGCATGGCAATACCTGGTATATGATCGTTGCTGAATTGAGCGGATCCTCATTTAATATGAATCAATCGCATGATATGGTCACTCAATTAGAAAATCTTACGCTTTCATTAAAGCAGCAGTGGCCAGATACCGAAATTTTAAAACGAGGAATTTTATTTTACAGCGATTATGCGAGCAATCAGGCAAAAAGTGAGATATCAATGATTGGTAGCTTATCAATGATAGGTATTATTATTTTAATGCTGACGATTTTTCGTTCTCTTCGTCCCATTCTATTAACCATTTTATCAATTGCGATAGGTATTTTATCGGGACTTATTGCGGTATTAGCCATATTTGGTGAAATTCATGTTATTACCTTAGTTATGAGTACAAGTATTATTGGCGTTGTTATTGATTATGCTCTGCATTATTTAACCGATCGCTTGTTACATGGAGATAAGCAATCTCCTTATCTTAGCTTAACTAAACTATTGCCAACATTAACGGTTGCATTAAGCACAAGTTTAATTGCCTATTTAATCTTATTAATTACCCCTTTTCCTGGTTTAAAACAATTAGCAATATTTGCAATAATTGGACTTATTGGGGCTTTTTTAACAGTCATTAGTTGGTATCCGTTTTTAGTCAAACGCTTACCAGTTCGAGAAAAGGTGGCTGAGCGTATACTCCTTTTTTGGCTTAAAATTTGGCAAAAAAATCCTGTGCAAATCATTATGGTGAGTTTGGCGATTATTTTCATGGTATATGGAATTAATCGTTTAGTCATCGATGATGATATCGGTCGCTTACAAACATTACCTGCACATTTAAAGAATGAAGAGCAGGAAATAGCTGCTATTACGCAGCAATCTGGGGATCAAAAATGGTTTATTATTTATGGGCAAACAGCTGAACAGACTCTTGAGCGATTAGAGTTATTTTTACCCAAATTAGATAAAGCAAAAAAAGAGGGAATATTTAAGCAATATCAAACCATTAATTTACCGTCACAGCAAAAACAATTACACAATATAGCGATTATTGAGCAAAATTCGTCGCAAGTTATTGAATCTTTACAGCAATTAGGTATTGCTGTAACTCCCATTACTTTTGCGCCTAAACCCGAATTAATTACGCCAGAATTATGGCAAAAAAATGCCATTAGCCGAGGAAGAAATTTACTTTGGATCACTTTAGAAGATGGTCAGAGCGCAACACTAATTGCAATTAGTGGTATCAATAATAGCGAAGAAGTAAAGAAATTAGCGATAAATGAAGAAGGAATACAGTGGTTAGATAAAAGGCAAGAGTTTAACGATATGTTTGCTAGCTATCGAATACATATAACGCAATTGTTGGCAGTTGCCATTGCCATTATTTGTCTTAGTTTTATCTATCGTAATCGCCGTTTTGGTGTAGTCGTCGCTTTAAAAAATACGCTACCCACATTATTGTCGGTTGGATGTGCGGTATCTATATTAGGGATAACCCATCAACCTCTTAATTTGTTTGCGATTTTAGCACTTATTTTGGTTATTGGTATTGGTATCGATTACACATTATTTTTGGGCAATGAGAAAAATCAAGCAACCAGTTCTTTATTAGCCGTATCAATGGCTGCACTGACAACACTATTATCATTTGGTTTATTAGTACTCAGTCATACCAGTGCAATCGTTGGATTTGCATTGGTTTTATTAGTTGGCATTTTTACCGCTTTTTTATTTTCACCGCTCGTACAAAAATCATAAGAGAGACAACAATGAAAAAAATTCGATTTTGGTTATTATGTTTAGGCATATTATTTTTATCAGGCTGCGCAACAAAACAATCAACGCAAGCTTGGCTAACTAAACAAAATAAAGTTAGTTTACCACCGGCAAATTTAGTGCAAAATTATCATGATCAGCAATTATTGACCTTTAATTATAATAATCAAACTCACTCACTTATTACCTTGGTTGATACTGATGCTGATTCGCTTACGGTGATTGGTCTTTCGACCCTCGGTATTCGTTTATTTAAAATTGAATATCGAAATAATTCAATTACAACAGAACAAAATATCTTTATTAAAGAATTGCCATCTGCATCGCAAATTTTAGCGGATATTATGCTGAGCATTTATCCAACTGAAGAATGGCAAGCGGTATTACCAACGGGCTGGCAATTAATTGATGATGGATTATATCGAAATTTAGTCAATGATAAGCAGGAAGTTATTATTAGTTTCACCTATGAAAAACCAGTTTCCGTTGAGATTCGAAAACCGATTAATATTAAACACAATGTGTTTGGTTATCAAATAGCCATTCAGAGTATGGAATAATTATTATGGTTTATATTGCTGCATTAGGTGCGATTAATTCTTTAGGTAATGATATTACTGAAATCAGTAAAAACTTAGCAAATAGCCATGTTAATAATTATTTGGTCGAGAAAAAAAATTGGTTATTGCATAACAAAAGTGCTTGGTTTGGTGCTGTGAGCTGCGAACTGCCACATATTCCGCCGTCTCTTTTGCAATTTAGCAGTCGAAATAATCAGTTAATTTATGCTGCCTATTTACAAATTCAAACGGAAATTAAGCAGGCGATAGCAAAATATGGCGTAAAAAGAATTGCGATTATTATGGGAACGAGTACATCAGGAATCGATGAAGGTGATCTTGCTATAAAACACTATTTACACACTCAATCATTACCTGAAAACTATTATTATAATCAACAAGAGCTAGGTGATCTTTCTTATTTTTTAGCAACGTTACTTAATTTAGAAGGTCCTGCTTATTCAGTTTCAACCGCTTGTACATCAAGTGCGAGAGCAATAATCAGCGGAAAACGATTAATTGAAGCAGGCATCGTCGATGCGGCGATTGTGGGTGGCGCAGATAGTTTAAGTCGAATGCCAATTAATGGTTTTGATGCGCTTGAGTCTATGTCAAACAAACCTTGTAGACCTTTTGCAGAAGATCGTGATGGTATTAATATTGGTGAAGCAGGCGCATTATTTTTACTCACTAAAACTAAAAGCAGTGATATTGCGATTTTAGGGACTGGCGAATCCTCGGATGCTCATCATATATCGGCACCTCATCCAGAGGGTATTGGTGCTGAAAAAGCGATGCAAATGGCATTAAAGGATGCAAGTCTTCAGGCAAATGATATTGGCTATATTAATCTGCATGGCACAGCTACTCCTCTAAATGATCAAGCGGAAAGTCGGGCAGTGCATCGGTTATTTAAACATACCGGTACTGTTTGTAGTTCAACTAAACATTTAACCGGTCATACCCTTGGAACGGCTGCTGCAACTGAACTTGCTATCAGTTATCTACTTATTGAACAAAAAATAAAGTTACCTAAACAAGATTTTTCAATATCGCCCTTTGATTCTAAACTTGATAACATTAATCTTGTTACGCAAGATATGATGCTCGAAAAACCCATTATTATGTCAAATTCATTTGCATTTGGTGGGAATAATGCTTCTTTAATTATTGGTAAAAAATAATGCAATACGAGTTAGCTATAAACTACCTTCCCCATGACACGCCGATGGTTATGATCCAAGATGTAATATTAGTGGATGATGAAAGCTGTATTTGCCGTGTTGAGGTAAGTAAAGACGGAATTTTGTTTCCTTTCTTAAATGATCAATTCGCCTTACCTAACTATTTCGCCATCGAGTTGATGGCACAAACGATAGGTGTTTGGAATGGTTTCCATGAAACAGAAACAAGCCAAACATGCAAAATCGGTATGTTATTAGGCGGGCGTGCAATAGATATGACAATGAGTCAATTTCCGTTAGGGAGTCTATTAGACATTCATGTAAAAATGGTTTTTGCAGATACAAAATTGGCGAGTTTCGATTGCCAAATAAAAATAGCCGATACCACTGTTGCAACGGGTAGGTTAAATGTTTACCAACCTGATAATTCAGAATTTGAAAGTTTATTCGGCAATAAGCGATTAGGAGAATAACATTGATACAAGTAAAAAAAGTCCTGATAACAGGCGCTAGCAAAGGAATAGGTAAAGCAATTGCCTGTAAACTTGCTCAAGATGGTTTTAATATTGTTGTACACTATCATAAAGATCGCGAAGGTGCTTTAGATACATTAGCTCAAATTGAAACAATGGGTGGCACCGCGCGTTTATTACAATTTGATGTTAGTGAACGCGTTGAATGTCAGCAAGTACTGGAAAATGAAATTCAGCAAAATGGCGCATTTTACGGCATTATTAATAATGCGGGTATTATTCGAGATTGTGCTTTTCCAGCGATGACAGAAAAAGATTGGCTTGATGTGATTCATACAGATTTAAACAGTTTTTACAATGTAATTCATCCTTGTATTATGCCAATGATAGGTTTACGTGACGGTGGGCGCATTATTGTTATCTCATCCGTATCAGGTCTTGTCGGTAACCGTGGTCAAGTTAACTATAGTGCAGCAAAAGCTGGTGTTATTGGCGCAAGCAAAGCTTTAGCGATTGAGCTTGCTAAACGCAAGATCACAGTAAATTGTATTGCTCCTGGTTTAATTGATACGGGCATTTTAGAGATGGATCCGATAGCTTTACAAAAAGCAATGAAAATGATCCCATTAAGACGTATGGGACAGGTTGATGAAGTTGCCGGTCTTGCCAGTTATTTAATGTCAGATATTGCCGGTTATGTTACTCGACAAGTTATTTCAATTAATGGAGGAATGGTATGACTAGGCGTGTTGTAATAACCGGAATGGGTGGAGTAACGGCATTAGGTAACGATTGGGCAACAATTTTTAAGCAACTAAAAAATTTACAAAATGCGGTTAGATATATGCCAGAGTGGGAGATCTACGAGGGTTTAAATACTAAACTTGGCGCACCTATCGATGATTTTAAATTACCTGAACATTATACGCGTAAGAAAATTCGTTCAATGGGGCGTGTATCTTTAATGGCAACGCGAGCGACAGAAATCGCATTAATGCAATCGGCTCTGCAAGATGATCCCGTTTTAACGAATGGACAAACGGGAATTGCATTTGGCTCTTCAACAGGTAGTACAATGCCTGTTGCTTCGTTTGCAACTATGCTAAATGAAAAACATACCAATAATATTACCGCAACAACGTATGTACAAATGATGCCACATACAACGGCTGTCAATGCCGGATTATTTTTTGGCTTGAAGGGGCGGGTTATTACGACATCTAGCGCATGTACTTCGGGTAGTCAGGCAATTGGTTATGCCTATGAAGCGATAAAATTTGGTATGCAAAATGTGATGGTTGCTGGTGGTGCCGAAGAGTTGTGCCCATCTGAGGCGGCGGTGTTTGATACTTTATTTGCAACTAGCCAAAAAAATGATCAACCAAAAAGCTCACCTCGACCATTTGATCAAGATCGTGATGGTTTAGTGATTGGAGAAGGGGCGGGCGCTTTAATACTTGAAGAATATGAGCATGCCAAAGCCAGAGGCGCTAAGATTTATGGTGAAATAGTTGGCTTTATGACAAATTGTGATGCAAGTCATATCACCCAACCACGCAAAGAAACCATGCAATTTTGCATTGAACAAGCGTTAAAACAAGCCAATCTTCCACCAAGTGCTATAGGTTATATTAGTGCACATGGTACAGCAACAGATCGTGGAGACATTGCCGAAAGCAATGCAACAGCTGCAATCTATGGCAATAAAACCCCTATTTCATCATTGAAAAGTTATTTAGGGCATACTTTAGGGGCGTGTGGAGCATTAGAAGCGTGGATATCTGTCGAAATGATGCATTCTAAATGGTTTCACCCAACTATTAATCTTAATAATCCCGATCCAAATTGTGGCGATTTGGATTATATAAAAGGTAATGGGCGAGTATTAGATGTTGAATATGTCCAAACCAATAATTTTGCGTTTGGAGGTATTAATACTTCAATTATTATAAAAAGAATGGATTAACTTTTCAGATTAATTGAATTTAAAGTAATGAGATTATTTTAAATCAGCTTTATTCCGCTTTTTAATCAGATATAATCTAATTAAAACACCTGATTCATTATAATTATATAATGATTATCTTAAATCAGAGCGGAGTTAGAAAACAAGTTGGGGTACTGTCAAATTAACTTTTAATAATGAATTTTAATTTGGCAGTTAACCTCTAATGTTGAAATTCAGACGTAACTTGGGTAATAATTTTCCATTCTTTAAACCTTCGTTCGGCTAAAATACGAAAAGTTTTAGCTGAGCATAAATGCCTTGCACAATTGAAATGATCATATATGTTTCCAAAACTAGATAAGAATAACTGTGCTTGCTTTAATGATTTAAATTTATGCATTTTCTTTTCTTTAAGCTTTGTTGGTTGATGTGAATTTTCAGCGCGATTATTGGCATATTGATGCGTAATATGAGGAGTGGTTGAAAGTAACGTTTTGATTGGTTTAATGTAGCTTTTAAGTTTATCTTTAACGACCTTTGAAACAGGTTGTTTAATACTTTTTCTTACCTTTTGAATAAATCGATTAGCGGCTTTACTGTCTCTCTTTTCATGAACCAACACATCAATTGTTTGACCATCTTGGTCAACGGCTCGCAACAAATAAACACGTTTACCGTGAATTTTGCAAAAAACTTCATCCATATAAACATAATTACCATGCTGTTTAGTCTTTTTAATACGTTTAGCATAAAGTTTACCAAATTTAATACACCAATAACGAATAGATTCATAAGTCACAGAGATGCCTTTTTCCATCATGATGAGTTCAATATCACGATAGCTTAACGTGAAATGATAATAGAGCCATATGCAGTAGCTAATAATGGATGAGTGATAACGATGTCGTTGATAGATTTTACTTGTTTTCATCTGTATAATTATACTTAAGATGAGTTAACTTGACAGTATAGATGAAACGAGAGTTACTAAGCCCGCGTTATACCACTCGTTGGGATGAGCTGTTAATGGCTAAATGACTAATTTGAGTTTGACTTAGTAAAATTATGAATTATGATTTATCAATATAAACGTTAATGGAAAAGGTATGTTTTGGATAAAAGTCGAATAAATTCAGCAAGCGTACAAAATCATTTAGGGTGATACGGATGATTAACAATATAACGAATAAACTTAATAGCTTAGATGCTGTAATTAATTCCTCTCCTTGCATTTCCATTTATCGCTCAAAAAAACGACAAATATTGTTAAATATTCCTATATTAAAGCCTCTACTCATCATTATATTAAATGGACATAAACTTGTGGGTAACAAAACAAAACACACCTGTAATGTGGGCGAGTTTATTTTTTTTACGAATATGCAGTCTGTCGATATGAGAAATATTCCAAGTAATTCTAATTACTTGGCATTACTGATAGAGTTTGAGTTCTCTGATTTCTATAATTTACCATTAAAAACAGAAAAGATTAAATACGAAGGTTATACAACAGGTTCAGTCAATGATTCTCTAGGTAAATGTGTCCTACAATTTATAGATATGATCGAGTGGGCTCCTCCAGAAATACTTGAGGGTAGGAGAATAGAAATCATAAAACTGTTAATTTCTATGGGATATGAAAATTTAAGTTATTTACCTAATCACAAAGAAACAACTCAAAAAGTTATTAATTTATTCAGAGAAGATAATAAAATAACAACCGCCGAAATTTGTAAAAAAGTCTGTATGAGCGAATCAACTTTATATCGAAAACTAAGATCAGAAGGTGAAAATATCCTAAAGATTAAGGAAAAGATCTTGATGGGAAAAGCAATCCACTTGTTGCAAACAACGAATTTATCTATTGAACGAGTCTCCGAGCAAGTTGGTTATGCATCTTCACTTCGCTTTTCACAGAGATTCAAATTATATTTTGGATTAACACCCAGGGATTTAAAAAATACCAAATAAAATTGATTATGGAATATAAATCTACCTACTTTAAATACGGATGGAACTCCGATGTGGTCACAAGGAATAATAGGCTCAATTTCTTATACTCAAAAAATGATTGCTGTGTGTATCTGTAGTACGTTTTATTATGCTGCTGTGGGTATAGATATTGAAGCAATAATGAATATACAACAAAGTAATGCTGTAACGGAACTAACATTCAATGAACCTGAATTTTTTGAAAATAGACCAAAATCTATGTTCAACTATAATCGTGAACTGTACTCAACTATTATCTTTTCAGCAAAAGAATTTATTTTTAAAGCGATATATCAAAGTTCTGGATGTTATTCTGATTTTAAGAATATTTGTTTAATTAATTATAATAATATATTGAGCTTCAAGATCATGTCAACAATCAGCGAAAAATGGTGCGTAAACAGGGTAATCAATGTTTATTTTGATATTTTTGAAGAAAATGTATTAACACTAGTTTTAGAAAAGTGAACAACAAATAGTAAAGAATGTATATTAAAATTTCTCCCTTAGCTATACAGTATTCCAAGTTCTGCGAATAAATCACTTAATCAAAATAATCTAACAGTCACGTTTAAAACTAGTAACTGTTAGATCAGTTTTTTAGCTAGTACAAAAGTTAAGATAGTTCAATAACTGCTTTAACTAATTTTGATATTCCTTGGTACGCATCGGCTAAATTTATACCGTCATCCATATAGGCGGGTGTCGTGACTATCTTATTTTTCTCATCAATTATACAATCTGCTGTGTGGCATTTATGATGTGAAACCCCTGTTTTTTCAATTTCATCTGCAAGATTTTTATCATTTCCTAAAGTAATGCTAGGTTTATTAGCGCCTAAAGATAATGCAATTAAAGCAGGCTAAATACATATAGCGCCAATAGGTTTTTTATCAAAATGAAATGCATGGATAGTCTTTAAAACAATGGGATTCATTTTTGCATTGATGCCATCAAAAGCAAAGCTACAAAGATTCTTAGCAACACCAAATCCACCTGGAATAATTAACGAAGAATAATTATCAACATTAATTTTAGTAAGATCCTCAATTTTACCCCTAGCAATTCTAGCTGACTCCTCTAGAATATTCCGCTTTTCATTATCCTGTACATTACCTGTCAAATGATTAACTACATGGTATTGATCTTCATTCAAAGAAAAAATATCATATTTTACTTTTAGAGTGTCTAATGCCAAAAGAGTTAAAACAGATTCTCTAATTTCTGAACCATCTAAATATCCACATCCTGAGAGTATTACAGCTATTTTTTTCATATTAAACCTCAACTTGATTGATAATAACATTGTTTTTTACTTTGATACTTGTTGATACTAAAGAGATTAAGGCATCAACATTTTTTTATTGTGATACATCAGCGATTTTTAAATTTAACTCTGTATCTTTACCAGAAAAGGTATTATTCAGTTGACTAACTAATTGTATTTTAGTGACATCACTACAACTCCCTTGCCTATGCAACGCTCGTATTCTTTGTCTCTCTTTCATCACTATCCTTTATTTATATATAAGAACATGAAATTTTAATTTTTAGAGAAAATAAAAAAATAACAATTAACATCATTATCTATACAAAATAGTTCATTTTGATAGTAAAGAGATTAAAATGAGCGTCCATTGTATTTACAGCCGACGATAAAGTAACTAGTGCTTTTATGTTGATGATAGTTTTAAACAGTGTTCAATAGCTTATATTTTTTAGATCAGAACAATGTTTTTAACACTTAATTCATTAGGGTATTACATTGTTTATGTTAGCCACAACTTTTAAATACGGATTGTTGTAAACAATATCAGGAATAAGCATTTTGGGGTCGTCAAATAAGTAGCTATGTACTTTTTTAGTACTTTTGGGGACTTCAACTGCACAAGTCCAAATACTATAACCATCTTCTAATCGTTTGTGGTATCTGAGCTTTTCAAATGCTTTTTGCATATATCGCCAGGCAGGTGTTTTTTCAGCTTTAGCAACCTGTTGCACTTGCGGAAATTCCACCACGTAACGCATAAAAATACCAGGTTCTTGATTTGGGGAATAAGGTGTTAGCAAAGTGAATCCGTTAACGTACAAACCTTCCTCATGATTTTATGTTGTATACCGGTTTTTCTCATGATGCAGAAGAGGCAACTTTAACTATTTTAAGATCTTTAACCACACAATGAATAAGATATTTGATATTACCATTGTCGGAAATGGTTTATTGGGAAGTACATTAGCCTTCTATTTATCTGAACTAGGCTATAATGTTTGTATTATAGGGGCTAGTTATGGGCATAAAAATAAGTATTTTTCATCTCATCAAGATGAAACTAGGATAGTGAGAACATTTCATCACGATAATGAATATTGGGAACAATTAGCTAAAGATTCTTTTGATGTATTGATGAATATTTCATATGAAAATCAAAATCTTTTCAAGATGGCCCCAGTTAAATATTTATTAAAAGATGATAATAAATATATTAATCCCTATTTAATAAAAAGTGTTAGTGATCATTTTAATTATGTTGATGCATTTGGTGGTATCTTAAATCCTATTTTATATATTAATTATATGAATAATAAGGCAATTAACATTGGGGCATCTTTGATTCTGGATGATGTTGTTTCTATAGAATATAAAAACGAATCTTATTGTTGTAATGGTGATTTTGGAGAAATCAAATCTGAATGACTTATTGATTCCAGAGGAATTCATGATATTACAGGAAAGAATGATAATGAAATGATTGTTGGTAAGATTGCGATGTTCTTTGGTTTAACTGACACCGGAAATTACTCTAGCTTTGCTTTTATTGATGAAATAACCAAATCAAAATTAATCAACGATTTTTATGGTATTTGCTATTACAAAAACCAATTTGGTCAGTTGATGTCAAAAATTTCATTTACTGAAACAAGTCCTATTATTTTAGAACCAAAAACAGTATCAAATATAGTTTTAAAAATAAACACCATAACTTCTTATACCAGTAATGAAAACACAGTTAACTATCCTTTTTTAGCATTATTTGATTGTACTAGAGATTTATTAATGTTGGTTTCATCTTATGAAGATGTTTTAAATTTTAACGCTAATTTTATAAATTGGGATTCTTTCAATTTTGTTGGTTTTATTGTAGCCTCAAAACCTAATAACGGAAGTGTATATTTCAGGTTTTTTGCACCTAAAGCCGGAATTCCCGAAGATCGAGCCTCTGCTTCAGTTATTCCCTCTTTAATCCAATGCTCTTTGTTGTTAGACTTAAATGTAAATGATTTAAAATATATTCAGTTGTCTGGATTTGATGTAAGTTTTAGTGTATGTAATAAAAATGAGTTAGTTTATATCTCTGGTAATGTTTTTGAAATTTAATAATTAAAGGAGTTTTTATGAGTATCGAACAAATGGTTCATTATCAATCAAAATTATCTTATGAGTTAGATTCATCGGATTTATTCTCTGCAATTAGTCAAAAAGAAAATATTGTTATTGTAGATGCAAGATCTCCGATCTCATATAAAAAAGAGCATATTCCTAATGCAATTAATTTGTGGCATAAAGATATGTCATTTAACACTACTGATAATTTAGATAAATCTAAAATATATATTTGTTATTGTGATGGGATTGGATGTAACGCTTCTACAAAAGCTTGTTTGAAATTATTAACTTTAGGGTTTAATGTCAAAGAATTGATGGGTGGGTTGGATTGGTGGAAAAGAGATGGTTTTGCTACTGAAGGCGATGAACCTCAATCTGGAACGGAAATTAATTGTGGTTGTTAACTTATAAGAGAAAAATGATGAAAAAAATTATTACCTTATAATTATTGGAGCCAGCCTTGCTGGCTGTGCTGCCGCCATAATGTTAAAAAAAATGGCGCATTTGTCACAATAGTAGAAAAGTCCGAATCAATTGACGCATATAAAAAATTGTGTACCCATTTTATTCAACCAATTTCAACTCCAATCTTGCACGAGCTGGGTTTATTCGATTTTGTTCAAGAGCATGGATTAAAAAGTAAAGCAAAATTTTATACACCTGCTGGTGTAATTGAAAGTTCTGGACCATATTCGGATAAGGAAAATTCGATAGAATATTATGCATATAATATTGAACGTTCAGTGTTAGATCCTGAGATAAGAAAAATAGTATTAGAGCATGGTATCGGATTAAAAATGAATGCTACTTTTCAAGAAGTTGCTATTTCTGAGAATAGTTGTACAGTTACAATAGATGATAATGGTAAAAGTTCTAAACTAGAATGTGATGTTTTAATTGCAGCAGATGGAAGAACCTCTAACGTTTCAAAATTTTGTAATTTTCAACAGCAAGAATTCCCAAATGACAGATTAACATTATTTGCTTATTTTGATGGTTATCCATTGTAGTACAACTTGGATAACCACCCCCATCATTGGTTTGGGCTAGCCCTGCATCAAAGAGTTTTGCCCGAGCAGGTCCATAACAATCATGTGTAAAATCAGCGATTTCTTGAGCAAGCAGTGGATCATTGATACGGGTATTATCAATGTCGATACGCATTTGTCGTAAATCGATGCCACAGGGTATTGATGCTACTGCGCTACTAGTGATCCCTTTTGAGACGGAATGTATTAAAAACCACCACAGCGGCACTCTAGCCGTTTGATTATTGAGTGAAGTAAAAGCATTATTCCAGTTTGTGTCTTCAGGTTTTGCGACTAATACCTGACATTGTTCAGAACGACTCGTGTCATATTTGATGCTAGCAAGGTTAATATCAATAAAAGGCACTCCCGCAAATAGAATTACGACAATCGCTACCCAAATGCGGTTTTCCACCCGAATTGCAGATAAAGCACCTTTGTTACCCTCGTCCGCTCCTTCGGCTCGGGCTTTAAGCCATTCTTGTAGGATGATGCTAATAAAAGGTAAGACAAAGAGTCCCGAGGCTTCAAGCACTTGCCAAATGCCGTTACTAACTATCCAACCTACAAGAGTTAAGTAGTATTCTAAATAATCGGAGGAATAAAGCGTCATCATAAAGGTTTTATCTCCCTAAACCATTACTCACTTCCAATACTACAAAAGCGATAGCGGTTGCTAGTTCAATGCGTAATAAACGTTGCTTAAATGCCGTCATTGATTGTTCATCTTCCTTTTCCTCACGAGCCATTAGGCGTTTTTTAACCCACAGCCAACCGACGAGTATCAGACTATACAAAACAACTCGCCACACTAAAAAGTAGCGGACATTTTCGGTTAGATATCGTTGCCAAATTTCTATCGTGCTAGTAACACGAATACCGAGCATGTTGATAACAAGAGCCACCATCATTAATCCAAGTAAACTTAGAAAGAACAAAGCGATTGAACGGTTGAATAACCACTGTAGTTTTGATTTTTTTAGCATAGTTATGTGCCTATTCATTTTGTAGTTTTTGAATTTGCTGTAGACGATTACGATCTGGGTCGCCTTGGTAAATGGTGCGTGAGTTTTCGCTACGCTGCTGATGACGGTCTAAAATGGTTTTAGCGGCGTTATTAGCTAGTTTTTGTCGTAAATCAAGTTCAGCATTAAGATTATTAATTTCTTGTTCTAAAATGTTGTTTTCACGGCTTAGTGCTGTTTGTGCAAGTTCATTACTGGCAACATTAGGCTCTTTGCTCCCTGTAATCATCACACGTTGTAATAGCAGAGCTTGTTCCATGACAGACGATAACGCCACTTCAGACGCAAGTCGTGTTGTCATCATATCTAAATCAGGTTCATCGCGCAGCGCTTCTATAACACCGCGCGTAAAATGATTGACTACCTGCATTTTGTAAGTTTTCAAAAGTCATACTTTTATTACCCGACACTAAATCCTCAATAGTTTTGAGTTTTTCTTCATAAGCTTCTTGTATCAAGGGGGTTAATCCTACGCCGGCTGTGGTTTGGGTTTTGGTGCAACCATCACATGTTTGGTTTATTTGTTCACCTAGAATACGTACCGCAAAGTTACTGGCTTGGTCTGGCGTGACAGACGAGATTGTTTCCACATTGCTTTTTATCGGTACTACTCGTTGCGATGACAGCACGTCCATTAAGCAGGTTGTAACAACCCTAATACGAAACAATTGGAAATTGATGTAAAAAAAGCGATTTTTTGTGTTGATGGCGTCATTAGTATAGGTGAATTTGATATTTTGCTCGATGCTGAAACAAGAGAGTTTATTATTAAAATTTCCTATACAGATAAATATAACAATACTAACGAGGCATCATTTAATGTTACAGATAACAGATAAAGGGGTTGAAATTGATGATGTTGAAACGATTAGAAATCGCTTAATTGCCTCGTTTAAATCCATTTATGGTGAAAATATTAATCTTGATAGTGATACACCTGATGGACAATTATTAGGCTTGTTTTCGCAAGAGCTGGCTAACATTCATCAAGCAGTATCATTTATTGTGCAAATGCTAGATCCTTATCAAGCAACAGGTCAATGGTTAGAACAACGTGCGATGTATGCAGGATTAACGAGAATCACCGCCTCTTATTCCTATATTGATGACGTCATTTTTACAGGAAAACCAAAAACCGTAGTACCGAACAATTCTATCTATATTGATAAAAACAAAAATAAATGGGTAACAACGAACGACATTATATTAAACGATCTAGGTAGTGCTAGAGCTCAATTCAGATCGTTAGAGCTTGGCAATTATAAAACCGATGCGCAAGAAGAATTTACGGCAAGCACAATTATTATCGGTATAGACAAAATAATTGCAACTA
Organism: Gilliamella sp. ESL1225; assembly: GCF_058502635.1. Classification (NCBI taxonomy): domain Bacteria; kingdom Pseudomonadati; phylum Pseudomonadota; class Gammaproteobacteria; order Orbales; family Orbaceae; genus Gilliamella; species Gilliamella sp. ESL1225. The sequence goes on from NZ_CP196358.1 coordinate 888,212, forward strand.
TCGCAAGTTATGGTGGTGTTGACGAAGAAACGGACAGCCAATTATTAAAGCGATTCATGCTTTCACACTCAATTAACAATTCTGATAACAAACAAGGAATACAATCAGCATTAATAAATATAGAAGGCGTTAAAAAATGTATTGTTTACGAAAATTACACGAATAAAACCGATGAAAAAGGTGTACCGCCTCATTCATTTAATGCAGTTATTCTTGGCGGAACTAACGAGAAAATAGCGGAAATTATTACAAAGAAAAAAATAGGTGGCTGCGGATTGTATGGTCAAATCGATGCTAATTATCTTTTAGAAGGCATATTAAGAAAGGTATTTTTTGATAGACCTAAAAAAATAGATATTAATGTCTCAATGACGATAGGTCGTTACAAGTCATTTAATGATATCAATTCAGAGCAGATCAAAGCTAATTTAAAAAATCTCGATTTTGATATTGGCGAGAATGTTTACGCGTCACGCATCATATCTAGCATTAATTTAGTTGATGGTTTTTATATTAAAACCCTAACTGTAAATAATGGAAATATTGCTCAAATTGGCTATAGAGAATATGCGCAAATAACAAAAGTCGAGGTGCTAATTGAATAGAGAAAGATTTTTAATTTGGCAATATCGAACTAAACCAAAAGCGCTTGGCACGGTTAGAGCAATTTACAAAGAAACAACCGAGACATTTAAAAATGTCATACAAATTAGCGACATTCTTAGCATTGATGATGCCACAGGTTACGCGCTTGATTTGGTTGGTCGTCATGTCGGCGTTTTTAGAGTTTTACCTACCGCAATTGCTAAAGAATATTTCGGGTTTTTAGACGACAAAACTGCATTATCATTCAATTTAGGTGAATTTTATCGTTATAACGATTCATTATCAGCCTCAGTTATCTTAAATGACGAGGATTACCGTTTTTTCATTAAAGCCAAAATTACTAAAAACTATCAAACAGGGGAAATCTCAAATATTGTTAAATCAATTAAATTTATTATGGGTAATCACAGCAACATAATCGATTCACAGAATATGTCAATGAACATAATAGTAAATGGGGATAGCCTTAATTCACTTACGTTATACGCAATTAGTGAAATGGATATTTTGGTGAGACCTGTTGGCGTAATGTACCAATATTTAATATTAATCAATGATAAGCCATTTGGTTTTTCAAATGAAAATAAATCGTATGGATTTAATTTAGGTAAATTTGTCAGACTTCAAAAAATAGGAATTAAACAATGATTGTACAAGAAAAACCGGATTATTTAATTTTTGCAGAATCAGCAAAAAATGGAGAGTTAACCGATTTTCCCAATGTTAGTAGAGGATGGGGTGTCACTATAGATCAGACTGCATCAAAACCGCCAATGGAATGGATGAACGGCGCATTTAATCGCATAGATAAAAATATGTTGTATTTAATACAGCAAGGTATACCTGAATGGAGCGAATCGGTTAAATATCCCGTAAATGCCATTATTAAATATAACGGTACTCTATATACAGCAATAGTTGAAAATGATAGTACAAACCCATCAACCAATAACACAAAATGGAAAAAAACTCAGGAAGAAATCGAAAATGCAACTTTAACTACAAAAGGAATTGTGAAGCTAAGCTCACGCATTGATAGCGATTCAGAATCAGAGGCAGCAACTTCAAGAGCTGTTAAAACAGTAAATGATAACGCCAATAATAATATTGCAGGCATTAAAGAAAATTTTTGTACAAATGAAACTGAATCACGCATTTATTCACAAGACAAACGAACATGTATAAATGTATCTGATAAAGGATTAGTAGAAGTGTATCACTCTAGAGAAGACGAGCCTGTATGGCGCATTCATAGTGATGGTGTTTTAGGGAAGGGTTATATCCCTACAAGTCAAGTTTTAAATCTTGATGAATTTGTGAAAGATAGAGCTGTAACATTAACAAATTATACACAAAATTTTGCCCAGAATGGTTACTGTAAATTACCTAATGGACTAGTTTTTCAATGGGGAAAGATTGATACATATAGAAAGAACCAAAATTTCTCTATAACATTTCCTGTCACTTTTCCTATTGCTTGTGTATCTGTTTGTTATGTTAAAAGTAATAATGGCGATGCATATTATACAGGTAATAATGATAATTCATGTATTGGGTTAGTAACAAAAACATCATTTCAAGCACGTGGTGACAATAATGATTATTTATCATGGTTTGCAATTGGTTATTAAAAGAGGATATTAAATGACAAGTATAATCAATAATGAAATTATAAAATATTATTATAGTAAATTAAATAATAGTTTTTATGGCAGTGATGTAAATAATGATCTTCCTCAAGATGCGATAGAAATAATTAAGTTGAAGCATGAAGAACTATTTACTGCTATAAACCAAGGCTGTATTATTTTCGATGATCTTACTTATTCTACACCACAACCGACACAATTTCATAATTGGAATGGTACAAAATGGATAGAAGATAATAAAAGAAAAGAGCATTGGATTAATAGTATAAACCAGTTAAAACTTAATGAATTAAAACAAGAAGCTACTCAAAAGATAGCAATACTCCAAGATGCCATTGATTTAAATATGGAAGAAAACGGCGACACAGATAAATTAAACCAATGGCGGAAATATAGAGTGTTACTAAGTCGAGTAGATGTAAATATTGAGAAAATGGAGTTACCACAAAAGCCTAGTTAATAGGATTTAATTTCGGTTATTTTTTTAGTATAAGCGGTGCAGTTATCTGGAATATTTTGGTTAATGAAAGACATTGCGCCGATAACAACATTGTTCCCAATAGTGACTTCACCGCCCAAAATTGTAGAATGGGCTCCTATTTTTACATTATCACCAAGTTTAATTTGGTATGGGTCTTTAGCAAAACCAATTGTCACGCCTTGATAGCAAGTAAAATTTTCACCTATAATTGCTGTTTTTGTAATGGTAATTGCTGAATAATGAATAATTTTCAATCCTTTACCGATTTTCGCACCAAGCTCTATTTCAATATTATATTTTGATATAAGAAGTTCTTGAATTTTAAAAGCAATTGATTTTTGCTTTTTATTTCCAAAAGAATACATTTCATTGGCTAAACGCCACCAAAAGTAATAGTTTACATTCTTTTTATTTTTAAAAATACGAACTAGTAATTTTATCCATGAAAATTTGTCTGTATTCATATGTTCATCTAGCCAAAAATCTTTAAGTCTACTTAAATCATGTGACATTAAAAAAATAATTATAAGTATATATTTAAACATTATAGCTATTCCATATTTTAGTTTTATCCGTTCAATTGACATAAAATAGCATAGAATGTGCTAAAAGGGAAAGTATGGAAAATATACAGGGTATTTTTCTCTAGAATTGATACAAATCATTTGGAAATTGAGTTGCCAATTAAGCCGTAACTGATTATCTGAAATAATTAATTGTATGCAATTATTTCAGATGCTTTATTGACAATAATGAAGTAAAAAGTGACAAAAATATTACAACTGTATATTACAACTTATTACAAGTGATTAATAATTATTCAGTTAAGATTGAAAGTATATAAACACTAACTATTTGAAATTGCTCAGGAAAGATGGCGGAAGCGCAGAGATTCGAACTCTGGGAAGGTCGCCCTTCGCCGGTTTTCAAGACCGGTGCTTTCAACCGCTCAGCCACACTTCCGCAATGCCGCAGAATATTAAAGTAGTTCTGAGGGTTTGTAAATAGTTAATTTTAAAAAAAATGCTTGTTTGCTTTTATTTTCATCACTTTGTCGTTTTTTTGTTAGATTTATACAGCTTTATTCTTAAAAGAGTATCTCAATTTATTTAATTAAGTATAATAAATCACATTAAATTTTAAATGATTAATGTATTGACTAAAATGTTAGCGCAAATTGCAACTGATGAAGCAGGTTATTTACAAAATTGGCAGGATTGGTCTATTGATTTGGTTCCTGAGCTTGCTTTGCAAGAAAATATAGAATTAACAGATGCGCATTTTGAAGTTATTTTATTCGTGCGTGAGTTTTACTTAGAATATAAAACATCGCCGGCAATTAGAGCGTTAGTTAAGGCGATGGAAAAGAAATTTGGCATTGAAAAAGGCAATAGTCGATATCTTTATAAGTTATTTCCGCAAGGACCTGCCAAACAAGCGACCAAATTGGCTGGTTTGCCAAAACCCGTAAAATGTATTTAACAGTCTAAAGTAATTAAATGATGAGATGGAAATTACCTTTACTTTTATTTGCGATATTATGCTATTTACAGTACTCATTATGGAGTGGCAAAAATAATTTTTCAGATTATCAGAATAATATTGTTATGCTGAAAAATTTACGACATGAAAATAATACTTTAAAAGCGCGTAATGAAGAAATGTTTGCCGAAATAAATGATTTACAGCGCGGATCTGAAGCAATTGAAGAGCGTGCTCGTAATCATTTGGGTATGATTAAACCTGATGAAGATTTCTATCGAATTATTCCCAATGTGAAATTTCCATAGTTATGGATAAAATAGTTAAATAACAATAGGTGTCTTGTGCATATCATTCCAAAAATTATTGCAATTGTTCCGGCTGCCGGTCAAGGTATGCGAATGAAGAGTAAAATTGCAAAACAATATCTGAAAATCGGTGATAAAACCATTTTAGAACACACGCTTGATAAATTATTAGCTCATCCTTCTATCGCTAGAATTATTGTTGCAATCCATCCAAATGATCATTTGTTTGAAACCTTAGCTATTGCTACTCATCCTAAAATTACCTCTGTAATAGGCGGTAATACTCGTGCTGAATCTGTGATGATGGGGTTAAATTGTCTTCAAGATGATGAAATGGCGTTGGTGCATGACGCAGCAAGGCCCTGTGTTCATCTTGATGATATAACAAGGCTAATTGAAACAGTGCAAAGCAAACAACAAGGCGGCATTTTAGCCATGCGGCTTTCTGATACTATTAAACGCGCATTGCCGAATGAGCAAGCAATCAAAACGACAGAAAATCGTGAGTATCTATGGGCTGCGTCAACGCCTCAGCTTTTTAATGCTGCTGAACTTAAGTCAGCATTACAATCAGCACTGCAATTAGGTATTGTTATTACAGATGAATCTTCGGCAATGGAACAACTCGGTATGCATCCATTATTGATTGAGTGCCGGCGCGATAACATAAAAATTACCCATGCTGAAGATTTAGCCTTAGCAACATTTTATTTAACGGTAAATAATCCAAAATAGGAGCATTTTAATGAGGATAGGACAAGGTTTTGATGTACATAAATTTGGCGGTGAAGGTCCTATTACATTGGCTGGAGTAAAAATCCCTTATCCTATGGGGTTAATTGCTCATTCCGATGGTGATGTTGTTTTACATGCTATCACTGATGCATTTATTGGAGCTTTAGCTTTAGGTGATATTGGGAAATTATTTCCTGATACCGATCCGCAATATAAAAATATTGATAGCCGAATTTTACTTAAAAATGTATATAAGTTAGTACAAGATAAAGGTTACGAACTTATAAATTTGGATACAACGATTATTGCTGAGCAACCAAAAATGAGACCTCATGTTGATCAAATGCGCGTCAATATCGCAGATGATTTACATGTTCATTTTGATCAGATTAGCATTAAAGCAACCACTACTGAGCAATTAGGATTTACCGGCAGACAAGAAGGTATTGCTTGTCAAGCGGTGGTTTTATTGAAAAAAATGAATTAACAGCATAAAGGCAATTATTGTGTTAACGGATCTACAATATTTATATACTAAACCTTCTGCAACAGGTAATTATAAACAGCAATGTGAAGATTTTATTGTCAAAGAAGAGTTAGGATTTGATTTTACAGGTGAGGGTGAACATGTTTTAGTTCACATACGTAAACGTAATGCTAATACGCTATTTGTTGCTGAACAATTAGCAAAATATGTGGGTATTGCTCCCAAACTTGTCAGTTATGCAGGATTAAAAGATCGACAGGCAATTACTGAGCAATGGTTTAGTCTTCATATGCCAGGACAAATGACGCCTGATTTTGCCGATTTTAATCTTGAAGGATGCCAAATTTTAGCGGTTACTAGGCACAATAAAAAATTAAAAATTGGTGCCTTAAAAGGTAATCATTTTACATTAACATTAACAGATATTAGCAATAAAAATGAAATTGAAGAAAAATTACAAATAATCGCTAAAAACGGCCTGCCTAATTATTTTGGTGAACAACGATTTGGCCGAGATGATAATAATTTACATCAAGCCATTAAATGGGCAAAGGGTGAAATTTCGGTAAAAGATCGTAAAAAACGTAGTTTTTATTTATCAGCTGCGAGAAGTGCCATTTTTAACGCCATTATTAGTAAGCGCATTGAAAAAAACATTTTTCATCAAATCCTTGCTGGCGATGCGTTGCAATTAGCCGATCGTGGCAGTTGGTTTATTGTGACTGCAGATGAAGTTGTAAGCGCTCAACAACGTTTAGAAGAAAATCAAATTAGTATTACTGCTCCGATGCTAGGTGATTCCTCCTTAGCGACAAAAGAACAAGCGTTAGCTTTTGAGCTTGATTGCTTAAATGATTGGTTAAATTTCCAACCTTTATTTAACAAAGAACGGCTAGAAACAGCAAGGCGCTCTATTTTATTAATACCAAAAGCCTTAAATTGGCAATGGAAAGACAATAATCAATTGCTGATTCATTTTTATTTAAATGCCGGCAGTTATGCAACATCTGTATTGCGAGAATTGATAGTTAGGAATAATGAATGATAATACAAAGTTTAAAAGCTCAATCATTAATTAAGTTTTTAAAGCAGCAAGGCATTAAAGATGAGCGAGTTTTAATGGCTATGGCATCAATACCTCGCGAGCTTTTTGTTGATGAAGCGTTATCTCACCAAGCTTATGATAATCGTTCATTACCAATTGGCGCAGGTCAAACTATTTCGCAGCCTTTTATTGTTGCGCAAATGACAGAGCTTTTAAATTTAAATCCCAAATCTAAAGTTTTAGAAATAGGAACAGGATCGGGATATCAAACAGCAATTCTTGCAAAATTAGTTGATCATGTTTGTTCGGTTGAACGTATTAAAAATCTTCAATGGAATAGTAAACGGCGATTAAAGCAGTTAGATATTCATAATGTTTCAACTAGACATGGTAATGGTTGGCTAGGCTGGTCAGAACGATCGCCTTTTGATGGCATAATTGTAACCGCTGCTGCATCGGAATTACCGATAAAATTACTTGAACAATTAAATGACAAAGGACGATTGGTTATTCCCATTGGTGAACATCAACAAAAATTACAATTAATAGAACGTGATGGAGACAGATTTATCACTAAAATTATTAGTGAAGTAAAATTTGTACCATTAGTTAAAGGAGAGATTGTTTAGTTTTTTCATTAAGGTAACTTAGTAAGTTGTCACCTTAATGAAAACAATTTAATGTGTTTTATAATTGGAAGTGGTGTTCGAAGTCGCCTGCTTAATCGATAAATTCCATTCGCAAATACCATAAATAGCATTAAACAAATAAACACAATATTGTGTTGCTATTATGGGGTTGTTGGTATAGATGTTTAGTGCAATGACTAATACATTCATGATAATCCATAAATACCAGTTAAATGAATAACGTGTCATCAATAAAAATTGTGCTACAACCGATAATCCCAAAACTAAACAATTCGTGATTAGCTGATAATCTGTATTGTCAATGCCCACCGAGTCAGTGAGAAAAATATTAAGATAAATAACAGCAATTAAAAAGATAAGTGTGTATAAAAAGGCTTTTTCACTCAGAACCCGTACCTTGACATGATTATGTGTATCTTCATTTTTTTTCCAAGTAATTAGCCCATAAACATGAGATGCAAAATTATAGATTACTTGTAAACTTGCGCCAAAATTGCCACCTAAGAAATTTGCGATACTTTCAAATACAACGGCAAACATCCCTAAGATATTACCGATATTGTTACGTTTAGCTAATAAAATGACACAAATTAATCCCAAAAAAGCACCTAAATAAGATATAACATAACGCCAATTTAAAGATGTAAAAGGATCGGTATAAATAAATGAAAGCGTGATAATTAATAAACATAGGTAAGGGTAGAATCGATTACGACCTATCATTATGATAAATTGGCTAATGCGGTTCATGTTTTTATTCTCCATCATTAATAAGTTGATTAACAAGTTTTATACAATTCAAATAGCGTTCATCATAATTGGCAGAGTTTATTTTGACATATTTGATCTTATTTTTATTAAGTAGATTGATAAGTAATTGTTGAAAATCTTTGCGTTGACTGGCTGAGCCAAGATGTCTTAAACCGTCGGCAACCCATGGGGTATTATTTTCTAATAATATGACTAGATCAAAACGATAATTGTTGATCATCGCTTGTACAAATGGATGTTCCTTGCCTTCGTACTTTTTGCAAAAAGCTTGGGTTGTTATAAAATCGGTATCCATAAATGAGATACGATTAGCATGTTTGATAGCAAAGTCGATATATTGAGCTTGTCCTAAGGCAATTTTGGCGTAATCAGTAAATTGTAGCGCACGTTCATCTCCTCCTAATTGAGAAAACACATATTCGCGTCCATATTCCCATGCACTTGTTGTGTTAAAAATATTAGCAAGTTTATTGATAAGGGTAGATTTACCACTGGATTCCCCCCCCAAAATAGCGACAGTTTTAACAAAAAATGATCGGACTTCGGTTGGAATATATTGCCAATTCTTTAGTGGTGCTTTCCTAATTTGTGTTGCACTGACAGGCATAAATTCACGATTAGGGTCAATTAAAACGGTGTCTAAATCAAAAAGATTTTTATACATGTCAGCATCTTGAGGTTCACTTGAAAAGACACAATCCGGTTTAATGCCTTTTTCTTTAAATAAAGATTTAACGCGTAAACTCCATTCTTGCCAACCGGTTGGATATGCAGGTAAACCATCTTCTTCAAGTATTTCTATATGAATATTTTTTTGATATTTGAAGGTTTGTAAAAGCCACCGAATCCTATCTTTTATTGTGGGCTGTTTAACCATGGCACTTTGTTTAAATAATGATAAATCACGTTCAGTATCGGAACACAAAATAACATAAAGTTCATCGACTTGGCTGATTGCACGTTGAATTAAATAAATATGTCCTGTATGTAATGGGTAGAATTTGCCAAAAATAACGCCAATTTTTTTCGTTTTCGTTTGGGGTTCGATATTTAAAAAATGATGAAGATCATGTAATTTTTTTGCACTCGGATTTTTGATTTTTCCATTGATAAGCTGGCTTAAATAACCTTTTGTCATATGACAAGCATCAGCAACTTGTTGAAGAGATAAATTTTTTCGCTTAATTTCTGATTTAATATATAAAAAATTATGCATAAGATGACTCACGATAGTTTTTGATATAAAACGAAATTTAACATATAAATTAATTACGTTCAATAAACTAAACAATTTTGATTAAAAATATTGAATAATTTGTTCAATATTTTTTAAATATATATGAGGAATAATTAGGTAAGCTTATAATTTTTTATATTAATAGATAACAAAATAATCGCATTTGACGAAGTTGTTTTGTCGTAATAAGGCTAATATGTCATAATTTCTCATTATCGATTATTTATATGAAAACCCTTTTTAACGGATTGTAGAATTAATGATGTCATCTTGGTTAGAACTTCTAAAACAACATGCACAGGTAACGTACCTTGATATCCATTTAGCACAATTTATAACGGATAAAAGTCATTTTGATGATCCGTTAATGAGTAAGCGTTTTGCTTTTTTAGTCACTAAATTAAGTATTGAAGTGCGAGCCGGGCATGTCTGTTTAGAGATGATAAATTTTGCCAATCAGTTAATCGATAGTCCCTTTTGGCAAGTGTTAGAAGCACCAGATATTCATGATTGGAATAAGATACTTAATCAAGCAATACAAAAACAAAGTGTCAGTAATGGTCTTTTTTTAGCGCCTCTTATATTTGTCGACAATCGACTTTATTTACAGCGTATGTGGTTTGATGAGCAAAATGTTGCTGCGTTTTTTAAATATAACCCCCCTTTAAAAGCCGATATAATTCCAATTTTAAATCAATTATTTAATCATAATGATTACGAAATCGACTGGCAAAAAATCGCCGTCACGTTGGCTTTAACACGTAAAATTGCGATTATATCTGGCGGCCCTGGTACGGGTAAAACAACCACCGTTGCCAAAATATTAACGAGTCTCTTATTTATTGATCCAAAAACGCGAATTATAGCCGCAGCACCAACCGGTAAAGCGGCTTCACGATTAAGTGAATCGTTAAAACGTTCTGTCGCTGAGCTTAAAATTGCGTCCGTTAATCTACAAACCGAAGCCATAACATTACACCGCCTACTAGGCGCTAAATCTGACAATCGTAGTTTTATTTATCATAAACAAAATAAACTTAATTTAGATGTGCTTGTTATAGATGAAGCGTCTATGGTTGATCTCAATATGATGGCTAGGGTGATTGACGCATTACCGGATAATGCTAGGTTAATTTTATTAGGAGACAAAGATCAGTTATCGTCAGTTGAGGCAGGGGCAATATTTGGGGATTTATGTGAATTTATTCAATATGGTTACAGTCAAGGTCGCACTGAAGAATTAGCAGCATTAACCGGTTATCGCTTACCAATTAGTGATTCAAACATAACAATTGCAGATAGTATTTGTTTATTACAAAAAAGCTACCGTTTTCATGAACAATCAGGCATTGGGCAGTTAGCTAATGCGATTAAATTAGGTCAGCAGCAACAAGTTAACCAAATATTAACAAATGATACGTTATCTGACATAAAATTTTACTCATTATCAGAGATGCAAAATTATAACGAAGTGATCATAAAAAGTGTTTATTATTATCAGGCTTATTTACAGGCAATTAAATCAGCTGATTCAGTTGATATTGATTCTATTATTAATAGTTTTGCCTCTTATCGATTGTTATGCGCGTTGCGTGAAGGTATTTTTGGCGTGAAGCAACTTAATAAAGCAATAGAATTGCTATTAGCACAAAAAAAATTGATAAACCTTAAACCCAATGATGTTTGGTATATTGGTCGCCCGGTGATGATTGTGCAAAATAATAGTGCATTAGGATTATATAATGGTGATATTGGTATAACGCTACCGTCTAAACGCGATACAACAAAATTACGTGTTTATTTTCCTTTTTCAGATGGAACAATTAAAGGATTTTCACCTTTTCGTTTACCTGAACATGAAACGGCTTATGCGATGACGATACACAAATCGCAAGGTTCAGAATTTGACCATGTCAGTGTGATATTACCGACCGAAAAAACGCCTTTAATTAGTCGTTCTCTTTTATATACTGCTATTACGCGCGCTAAGAAAAGCGTTGCCGTTTATGCAACTTTTCAAACAATAAAGCATGCGGTAACGACGCAAATGGTAAGACAAAGTGGACTTGTCGATTTATTGAAAAAATCTTAAAAATAAAAAAGAGAAAAACCGCAAAATTTATTGCGGTTTTAAAGATAATTGTTCTAGTTATTTATAGCATTAATGAATAATTTTAGCTAAAAAGTCTTTAGCGCGATCAGATTGCGGATTAGAAAAGAATTGTTCTTTCGAAGTATCTTCAATAATTTCACCTTTATCCATAAAAATGACGCGATTAGCAACTTTACGCGCAAAACCCATTTCATGTGTTACAACCATCATGGTCATACCTTCATAAGCTAATTCGACCATGACATCTAATACTTCATTGACCATTTCAGGATCGAGTGCTGAGGTTGGTTCATCAAATAACATAACAATTGGATCCATACAAAGCGCGCGAGCAATAGCAACACGTTGCTGTTGTCCACCCGATAATTGCGATGGGTATTTTTTAGCATGCTCTAACAATCCGACACGTTTTAATAAATTTGCAGCGTTTTCTTCGGCAATTTTTTTACTACGTTTTAATACTTTAATTTGTGCCAGTGTAAGGTTTTGAAGTATTGTCAAATGAGGAAATAACTCAAAATGTTGAAAAACCATCCCGACTTTTGAACGTAATTTTGCTAAATCAGTATTTTTACTGGTTACCTCTGTATCGGCAATTGAAATTTTACCTTTTTGCACAGGCTCAAGCCCATTTACTGTTTTGATTAATGTTGATTTACCTGAGCCAGAAGGTCCACATACAACAACAACTTCGCCTTTACCAACTCTGGTTGAGCAGTTTTTTAAAACCTGAAATTGTCCATACCATTTGGATACATTTTCTAAGGAGATCATTGACTTATCCCTTTCTTAAAATAATTAACTAAACGAGTTGCAGAATAACAAATTATAAAATAAATTGCTGCTGCAAAAATAATCATAGAATATTTAACGGTTCCACCAGAATTATTACCAATATTTATCATACTGGCACTAAAGAAATCGGTTAAACCAATCACATAAACAAGCGACGTATCTTGAAACAAAATAATCCCTTGTGTTAAAAGCAAAGGCACCATAGCTTTAAACGCTTGCGGTAAAATAATTAAGAGCATGGTTTTGCTTTTTGTCATACCCAGCGCATAAGCAGCATGAAATTGCCCTTTATTTACAGCAGTGATACCTGCTCGAATAATTTCAGAATAATAAGCCGCTTCAAAAAGGGCAAAAGCAGTCATCGCAGAAATGATTCTAACGTCAAAATCGGGTGATAAATTGAATATAAATTTAATGACTTGCGGTAACGCTAGATAAAACCACAATAACACTAATAAAAGTGGGATTGATCGAAATAAATTCACATATAATTTAGCAATAAACTTTAACGATTTATAACTGGATAAACGCATCAACGCTAATAAGGTACCTAAAGAAATACCGACAACGACCGCAACGAATGTTATTTTAATCGTTAACCATAATCCATTAAGCAATACTTGGTAGTTATTTATTACTAATGAAGGTATATTGGCTATCCATTCAAATAATTGCATATTTAGCCCCCACTCACTGTATTTGGTAAACGTGTTGCATTTTCGACACGACGCATAATAAGGATAACACTATAATTGATTAACATAAAAGCGAGCGTAACACCGATTAATACCTCAACAATTCTATTAGTTGCATCGTTAATTCGCTCAATTTGACCGATTAAGTCAATTAGACCAATTGTTGATGCGACCGACGAATTTTTAATAATATTAGTCATTTCTGAGGTTAAAGGAGGAATAATTCGACGATACGCATTAGGCAATAGCACATACCAATAAGTTTGTTTGATTGATAAGCCTAACGCAATCGTTGCATATTTTTGCCCTTTTGGTAATGATTGAATACCTGTTCTTACTTGTTCAGCAATACGAGCAGAGGTAAATAATCCTAAAGCAATAGCGGCCGTAATAAACGCGCTCACATTAGGCGATAAATCATTAATAAACCAAGAATGTAAATTGCCGATTAGCATTTCAGGAAGCAACATATACCATAAGAACATTTGTACTAATAAGGGGATATTGCGGAATAATTGAATGTAACCTGCAGCAAAATTACTGATTATTTTATTTTCAGACGTACGTAATACACCAATAATTGAACCAAGTACAAAAGCGATAATCCATGCAGTGATTGATAAAGTGATCGTCACAAGCATGCCGCTTAAAAGCCAATCGAAATAGACACCATCACCATAAGGGGTAGGCTCTAAAAAAAGGCGTACGGTATCGTACATTAAATAGATGAAATTAATTACACCGTAATAGAGATATTTAATACTATCTATTAGGCCAATCATGCCATCGGTTATCGAAGAATGTAAAAAATTAAAATTCATAATATACTTAAATTCATTAAATTAAGTTATATGCTAATGCAAATAAAAGCGACACAGTTATTTTAGTAAAAAATAGTGGAAAATAATAAAATTATTGTCGATTTATCGAGATACAATAATAAATTTGAAAATGTTTATTATTGTATCTTGTCATCTGATTTTAAATTTGATGAGTTTTTAGATACATTGAGCAATTATTTTCAAACTATATATTTAAACAATAATGTATAGTTATAGATGCATAATGTTAACATCAATAATTAATCTAAAGCTTTATCATTAGGATGTTCAAAAAGTTCTACCATTTTAGGTGAAATTTCAAGATCCATATTTGCGCCATTAGGCGGAATTGGTTGGGTAAACCAACGGTTATAAAATTCTAGTGCTTTACCAGATAATTGTGCATCTGCAATTGTTTTATCAATTAATTGCTTAAATTGATCATCATCTTTCCTTAACATGCAGCCATAAGCTTCATAAGAAAGAGGTTCACCAACAATTTTCCAATCACTCGGTTTAATCGCGCGCGAACGTTCACCGGCTAATAATGCATCATCAATAACAAAAGCAACAGCACGACCTGTTTCAAGTGCATTAAAGGCATCACTATGGTCTTTAGGCGTAATTATACGCATTCCCAATTTTAGTTGGTTATTGATTTGATTTAATCTTACTTCTGAGGTTGTTCCCGCTGTTGTTACAACATTTTTACCTTTTAAATCTTCGATAGAATTAATGTTGCTATCAGCTTTAACAAGAAAACGGGTACCGACAATGAAAATAGTATCAGAAAAACTCACTACTTTTTGGCGTTCTAGATTATTAGTTGTTGAGCCACATTCAAAATCATATGTTTGATTGTTAAGTAATTGAATACGCGTTTTAGATGTAACCGGTAAATATTTTACTTTAAGATCCGGTAAATCTAATTGTTTTTTTACTGCATCAACGATTAAATCAGAGTACTCTTGTGAATAGCCTATTACGGTTTGGTTATTCCCATAATAAGAAAAAGGAATTGAAGATTCACGATGTCCGACAACAATTACCCCATTTTTTTTAATTTTGGCTAAGGTTCCGCTGAGATCTTCTGCAATAGCTGCGCTACTCATTATCCCTAACATGGCAAATGATAATACGAGTTTTGCTAACTTCGTCTTCTTTTTCATGTGTATCTCCTTCAATTAGATTCGTGTTCTATTATTTTTTACTATAATAGCCAACAAAGGACAGCCATTATAACTTATTTTTTACTATAAAAGTACTTTTTACTGTTTATTTATATATGTTAAAAGTCTATCCTTTTGAATTTAAAAGCATAATTTTAGATAAGTTTGAAATAACAATAACTCATTGGCTCATAATTAGATGCAAAAACTATACCAATTTTATTATTTTTTAAAATTTTTCTATTGTTGTCATTGTTTTCTTAATTTTTGGGATCAATGGAAGTCTTTTTATTAAAGGAATTATTAAAAATATTTTTAATAAAATGACTTTTTTTAATAAAAAGTATGATTAACATAATCATTATAGCCATATAGTAAAGCGTGTTACCACAAGAGGCATAAGGAGTTAATCCAATCGTTGGTGATAAAGAGAGGGTTAATGTGTTGCTTTCAAATTGGGGTAATTGCTTAATGATATTACCATTGTGATCAATAATCGCCGTTATACCATTATTAGTGGCTCGAATAAGGGGGCGCCCAAATTCTAATGCTCTAGCTTGTGCCATTTGCAGGTGTTGCCATGGTCCAATACTATTACCAAACCAAGCATCGTTAGAAACCGTTAATAAGAAATCTGTTTTATCAGTAAAATTTTGCCAAATTAAATCCGATAAGATAATTTCATAGCAAATTGCCGTTGTAAAATTAAATCCTTTCATTTTAAGAGGCGGCTGTATTGCTTGACCTTGGCTCATCGATGACATGGGAATGTTTAGCAATGTAGCAATTGGGGATAGCAGTGTTTCAAATGGGGTAAATTCGCCAAAAGGTACAAGGTGATGTTTGACATAATGCTGTGCTGTTGCATTTTGATAATCTTGTTTGTCACCTAATACTAATAATGTATTAAAAATATCAAATTTACTTTTATCAGCATTCAAACGGGCATCTAAAATTCCTAATGCAATTTGCGAATTCTTTAATTTACTAAGATTATCAAGATAATTAATTATCGCCTGTTGTCTTATTTCGATATCGGTAATACTACTTTCGGGCCAAATAATAATATTATTTTCTTTGGTATTTTGTAGTGTTAATGAAAGATAAGTATCGATTGCTTGCTGGACCATCGACTCATTCCAAAGTAGAGACTGAGGAATATTACCCTGTACTAAAACAAAGTTAGCGGTGCGGCTTGAATCAGTATGTAACTTTTGGGTGTTATAAGTCAAAATTGGTGCACCAATGATCACTATCAGTGCAACAAGAGCATATGCGATATATTTATATTTTTTCTGATGATATAAATGATAAGCAATATAAACAAATAAACCACTTATTATCGTGGTAATTAAATCCACTCCATGAATACCAGCAATGGCAAAATAATGACGTAAAGGGCTATCGATTTGACTATAACCTATTTCGAGCCAAGGAAATCCACTTAAAATTGTACCACGTAAATATTCAGTAAACTGCCAAAGCAGTGGCATAAGTAAAGTTAATTGTTTGATTGAATAACTGGGTGCTAAACGAGGAAAACATCTTACTAATAACGCAAATAGTAACGGAAAAATAGATAAATAGATGATAAGTCCGGTTAATATACTTGCGGCAAGTACATCAGATAATTCACCGTATTGTTTAATACTAATATATATCCAATGTATTCCTGAAGAGAAATAAGCAACTCCCCACAAAAATCCTAATAACATGGCTTGTTTTTTGGTTTTATTGGCGATTACCCACATTAAACCGCCAATTGAAACGAAGGCTAAAAACCAAAGATGAAATGGGGCATAGCTAAATACACCCATTGCTCCAAAAAGCATGCTTAAAAAAATAAATTTCACCATTCATTAGGACTCAAGGTTAGGAGTAGGTTTGCCATCAGGTATAGTTACATGAACTTGTATGATACGCCTTCTATCGACTATTGAGACTTTAAATAAGTAACCATCAATATTAATCGTTGCATTACGAACAGGTAAACAGCCAAATTGTTGCATAACTAATCCACCAACCGTATCATGATCTTCATCACTAAAATGTGTGTCAAAAATTTTGTTGAAATCGGTGATAGGTGTTAATGCTCTAACCGTATAAACAGATGAAGATAAACGGCGGATATCGCGATCTTCTATTTCGTCATATTCATCTTCGATATCACCCACAATTAGCTCAAGAATATCTTCAATCGTAACTAATCCGGATACACTACCAAATTCATCAATAGCTATTGCCATATGATAACGTTGTAAACGGAATTCTTTAAGCATGTGGTCAACCCGTTTACTTTCAGGAACAATAATGGTTGGTCTTAAGATCGATTTTAAGTTAAATGTTTGCTTGTTTTTTTGTAAAGCATAGATTAATAAATCTTTAGCAAGCAAAATACCTTCAATATGATCTTTGTCTTCCCCTATGACTGGATAGCGTGAATGACCATGTTTTGAGATCACATCTAAACACTGATCTAATGAATCATTATCGTTTATGGTAACAATTTGTGAGCGAGGAATCATAATATCGCGAATGCGCTGATCGGCGATATCCATCACACCTTCAATCATATCTAGGGTATCAGGATCAATTAATTGTTTTTCTTCAGCATCGCGAATAACGTTAATAAGTTCTTCTTTATCTTTGGGTTCTGAATTAAATAATTGGCTTAACCATAATGTAAAACCGTTTTTTGATCGCCGATGATTATCATCACTCATTGATTTGTCCTTTCATAAGTTAACATAAAAATTTAAGATAAAATTTATTTAAAACGTCATTAATCTTCTGTAATTGGAAGATAAGGATTAGTAAATCCTAATTGTTTCATAATATCGATTTCAATATTTTCCATCTCTTCAGCTTCTTCGTCAATAATATGATCGTAACCGAGTAGATGTAAACAGCCATGCACAATCATATGAGCCCAATGTGACATTAATAATTTATGTTGTTCATTGGCTTCGGATTCGACGACTTGTTTGCAAATAATTAAATCGCCTAATAAAGGTACCTCGATTTCGATTGGTGCTTCAAACGGAAAAGATAATACGTTAGTGGGTTTATCTTTATGGCGGTATTGATTATTTAAATTTTGGCTTTCATCGCTATCAACAATGCGAATAGTTATTTCGGCAGTTGGCATAAATTGCGGTAAAATGATATCTAACCATTGTTGAATTTGTTGTTCAGTTGGTAGATTATCGCTATTTTGTGTTGCAATTTGTAAATCTAAAATAATCTTATTCATAAATGAGATATCCAAAATTATTCACGGTGATAAGGGTGATTTGTCGTTAAGCTCCATGCTCTATAAAGGCTTTCAGCGACAATAACACGTACTAACGGGTGAGGTAATGTTAAAGGTGAAAGTGACCAACTTTGCTTAGCTAAAGATTTACAACTTGGCGCTAATCCTTCAGGCCCACCAATTAATAAACTTACATCACGACCGTCGTTTTTCCATTTCTCTAATTGCTCGGCTAATTGATGAGTCGTATAGGGTTTACCGGGTATATCAAGCGTTACAACGTGATTACCTTTTGCAATCGACGTTAACATTTGTTCGCCTTCTTTATCTAAAATGCGCGCAATATCGGCATTTTTAGTCCGTTTACCGGCGGGAATTTCAATTAATTCTAACGGTAAGTCTTTAGGAAAACGTGATTGATAATCAGTAAAAGCAGTTGTTACCCAGTTAGGCATTTTTGTACCAACAGCAATAAGCTGAATTTTCACAGCTTTAACCCCATAGTTTTTCTAGTTGATAAAGATCGCGACTTTGTTCTTGTAAAATATGAACAATTACGGATCCCATATCGACAACAACCCAATCCGCATCTTGTTGTCCTTCACTTCCTAAAATGGAATAATTATGCTTTTTGGCTTCGTCAATCAGGTGGTTTGCAATAGAGGATACATGACGGGAAGATGTGCCAGTGCAGATAATCATTAAATCAGTAATACTTGATTTTCCTTTTACATCGATTTGAACAATATCTTGTCCTTTTAAATCGTCAATTTTATCGATAATAAAATCGGCTAGTGTTTGTTGCAAAATAGACTCTCTATAAATAAAAAACAAAGCATAAGTATATCATGTTTTAATAAAGGGATCTTTTATCTAAAAAGGAAATTTATTATCGATAAGGATGAATAAATCCTAAATAAAAAAGCTATCAATATAACTTGATAGCTTGATTAACGGAAATTAACGCTAATTTAAGAAACTAACATTTTGATTATATTTTTAATAATCAAGCTAATTATTTAGCTAACTTTGTTCTTTATTGATTTTATTTAATAATTTAGAGGCTTCTTTAGTGAGTCCTAATTGTTCTAAATGTGTCACCATAGATTTTTGATAAACGATATTATTTCGAATCGATCTAGGTTGTTTTTTCCACCAAGTTTGTATAGAAGAGGGATCTTCTTGTGCCAATTGATCCATTCGTTTGATATAGGCAGTTTGCTGATACTTATTTAATACAGAATCAGTAAAAATATGTTGTTTCATCATATCGGGTAAAATATCAATTATTGCTTCAAAATCGCCGAGGGTAAAATAAACTTCATTGGCAAGTTTTAAGACTTCTTGATTATGTGGCTTTTGATTTAACAACTCGTCAATAATTTTCTTTGCGGATTCATATTGTTTATTTTTAATGAATAAACGAATCTGAATCAATTTTAAGGCAAACTGATCTTTAGGATGGCAAATTCGCGCAGCGTCATCAATATAAGATTTAGCTTGATCTAATTGATTATTTTCTATTTGAGATTGCGCGAGTAATAAATAAATCAATGATTTATTTTTAGATCCTTTTAAACTTTTAATTAAATATTTACTAGCTTTGGTATAATCGCCTTCGAGTAAAAGTAATTGAGCAAGTTCAAGGTGTTTGATAGACCATTTAGCGCGATTAAAGCTAAACCAATTTCCAAATAACGTGCTAGGGTAACAGATTTTTTTGCCTAACCATAAAATAAAAGACAAAACTAAATACACTAAAATTAAGGCAACCATAAAAACTGTAAATGACATAGAAATTTTATAATTAGCAACATCAAAAACAACCGAGCCTTGATTACCTTGTAATGAAGGACCAACAAAGAAGCCCGCAACTAATATTAAGAAAATAATAAATAATTTAAACATACTAAGCTCCTAGTCTGCCAAAAATGATCGCACACGTGTTTGCATAAGTTTTTCAAGCTCAGGTAAACTTTCTAATTTTTCCGTGACATTAGTTGCACTAATGGATTGTTCTTGTAGATGATTAAGATCATTTAAAAATTCTTTTACACTTGGAATATTTGGATCGAAATACGCCTTGACCCATGTGGCGACATCTTTTAGTGATTGTTCATAAATCTGTGCTTGATGCCTTGGTACGGCTTGTGCCGCTATCAACAAAAGAAAACGAATGTTTTCACGTAAATATAAAGATTGTTCTAAACTAATCGGTTTTTTTAAGATTTGACAGCGAACCATTTGTTCTTCATCTTTGCCAGCTTGCGCTAGGCAAGTAGCAAAATTGCTTTCATTTTCATCTTTCTTTTCAATAGTGATAAATTTTTCTAGAAAACTTTGTGAGCTATGCCACAGGTTTGTTGACCATTTTGATAATAGAGATGGGATTGTTTCATTTTCATTTGTTGGGACATCTGTTTGCTGATCAGTTGCCACTATTGATTCATTTGCGGCAAGTTCATTAGGTTGTTTTTCGATTTTGGTTAATGGTAAATCATTAATCGCATTGGCGAGTCCCATTAAATTCATAATAATGCCATCAGTATCAACCTGGCTAATACTCGCGAGTGATGCAATATCATTATGTAATGCTTTTCTTGCAGGTAATAAACTTGGATCATTGATTTGCGCTAAATTTTCATCGGCATTTTTAAGCAATAATCGTGCAGTAACATAATCTTGATCATTCCATATTTTACGTCCTGCTAGGTTAACGAGGTAATTAGCTTGTGAAATAAGCCACACATGATTTTCGGTCGGCGATAAAGCGGCTAAACGTTCATTAAATTTACTCAGGTTTTTTTCGGTCAGAGTAATATTATCATTGATACGGTTTCGTAATTCTTGCTGAGATTGTGCTTGCTCTTTAAGTTGTTGTTGCATGTTTTGTTCTAATGACGAAAAAGCCAGCCATTGTTTTTTATTGCTCTCATTAAATTTAATGTCTAATTCTGTTGTCAATGCGGTTTTGGTCGATAATGTAAAATCTGTTAATTGTTTTTTAAGGTCATGAATTGTTTCTGATTGTTGTTTTAATGAGTGATAGCCATAATAGACGGCGCCCCCTAAACATAAAGAAAGCAAAATGGCGACAATCGATAGTTTTGACGAAGGTCGTGATTTTTCTGTTGTTATTTGGGATTTATTATTGGCATTTACAGATGAGGGTTGTTTGTCATTTAGTGTGGTTTGTGTTTTTTCAGTCATAATCGGATCCGCTTTATTGTTGGTACCGCTATTAACATTGTTAATATTATCAGTCTTAATATTAGTAGCAGAATTAGGATTTATGGTTGAGTGTCGTGGTTCACTAGCTCGTGATGTACTCATAGTTGAATTGGTCGCATTTGCGCCATAATATCTCGATTGCATAGTTCATCCCTCATTTCCTATTATAAAAATATTTAGGCATTATGACATAAAGATTTTACTTCTTTAAATAAAATCTGATTATTTGCACTTGGCACCGTTACAATTGTTGACCAGTTTAATTGTTTAGCTTTTTCGAAAATTCGAAGGCTTGTTACGATTAATTTTGACTGTTTTTTTAAATGAGGTGTACATAGCATTTCGAGTTGCATTAAATGTTTAACACTCGTAACAATAAAAAGCGAATTGTTTTTTATTTTGATTGTATTATTTAGGGCATAATCAATCGGAATAAGTTCATAGCAGGTTAATGGCAAAACGAATGCTTGATTGGCACATAATGTTTCTTCTAATAAGGCACGGCCTTCTTCACCTCGAAGAATTAATATGCGCTTTTGTTTGATTTTTTTTAATTCGGGTAAAGAAAGTAATCCTTCGCTATTTTCTTGTTTTGGATACTTAACCTCGCAATGACATAATGCCGAAAAAAGCTGCGCTGATTTTTTGCCGATCGCATAATAATGAATATCAGTTGGAAACTGTATATGAATGTTATGATTATTAATCATGTAGCTAACTTGGGGCGAAACGACAATAACCATATCATTTGGCTTCAATCGATTAAGTTCTGTTTGTAACGAATTTAAATCACGACCTTTAACAATATTAAATAAAGGCAAGTGAATGGCAGATAAATTTGCTTGATGGAATAAATGGGTTAATTCTTGCCCTGATGTAGAAGGTCTTGTGACATAAATCATCAACAATATAATTCCTTTAAAATGCGATCGGCTCCATTTTTTAATAATAAATCTGCAACGTTAATGCCAATTTGTATAGCGTCTATTTCATTGCCAGCCAATTTTGCAGTAATAATTTCACAACCATCAATTGTCCCAACAAGTCCTTGTAAATAGATATGGTTATTAATCAATTGGCTATTGCAAGCTATAGGGACTTGGCAACCTCCTTGTAATCGACGATTCATTGCTCTTTCAGCTTGAATACAATAGCGCGTTTGGCGATCATCTAAAGGAGCAAGTAGTGATAAGATTTCTGTATCATTGTCACGGCACTCTATACCAATTGCACCTTGACCGACGGCGGGTAACATTATATCTGTATCAAGGTATTGGGTAATTCTGTCTTCTAAACTTAAGCGTTTTAGTCCTGCTGCCGCTAAAATAATGCCATCGTATTGTTGATTATCTAATTTTTCAATACGGCTACCAACATTGCCACGTAAATCTTTAATTTGTAAAAAAGGGAATTTTGCTCGTAGCTGACATTGGCGCCTTAAACTTGATGTGCCAATCACCGCATTAGAGGGAAGTTCATTAAGAGAGTTATAGCGATTAGAGACAAAAGCGTCACGTTTATCTTCGCGTTTGCAAATTGTGGCAAGCGTTAATCCTTCAGGAAATTCAGTTGGAACATCTTTAATAGAATGAACAGCAATATCTGCTTCATTATTTAATAATGCGTGTTCAAGTTGCTTTACAAATAGCCCTTTACCACCGATCTTGGATAAGGGACTATCTAAAATAATGTCACCTTGCGTAACCTTTGGTATTAGGTCAATGGTTAAATGAGGATGAGCAATTAATAGTTGTTGTTTAATAAAATTAGCTTGCCAAAGTGCTAATGGGCTTTGTCGAGTTGCAATGCGAATTTTCATGCAAAGTTCCTTAATTTAGCAGATTATGTATTATAGTTTATTGACTAAATACTCAGCTAAGCCTAAATAATTAGCAGGTGTAAGTTGTTTTAAACGTGTTTTTTCTTCATCTGGTAAAGAAAGTGAATCAATAAATTGTTGCATGCCTAACGCATCAACACGTTTACCTCGCGTTAGTTCTTTTAATTTTTCATAAGGTTTCTCTATACCGTATCGGCGCATAACGGTTTGAATAGGCTCAGCAAGAACTTCCCAATTACGATCTAATTCTTCACGTAAGTGATTTTCGTTGACTTGTAATTTACTTAATCCTTTTAATGTTGATTGATAGGCAATAACAGCATAACCAATACCAACACCTAAATTACGTAATACGGTTGAATCCGTTAAATCTCGTTGCCAGCGAGAAACAGGTAATTTTTGGCTTAAATGATTCATCATTGCATTAGCAATTCCTAAATTACCTTCTGAATTTTCAAAATCGATAGGATTTACTTTATGTGGCATCGTTGAGGAGCCTATTTCACCCGCAATGGTTTTTTGTGTAAAATGATTTAAGGCAATATATCCCCAAATATCACGATTAAAATCGATCATTACAGTATTAAATCTTGCAATACAGTCAAAATATTCCGCAATGTAATCATGCGGTTCGATTTGCGTCGTATAAGGATTCCAGCTTAAACCTAACGAGGTTACAAAATCCTTACTTAATAAATGCCAATCAAGGGTAGGATAAGCGGCAATATGGGCATTGTAATTACCGGTTGCACCATTAAATTTACCGAGGATCTCGATTTGTTGTAATTGTTTTAATTGGCGTTTTAATCGATAAGCAACATTAGCAAATTCCTTGCCAATCGTTGTTGGCGTCGCTGGTTGACCATGTGTACGAGCCAGTAGCGGCAATGATTGAAAAATTTTAGCTTGCTCAGTGATTGTATCAATTAATTGTGCCCAATAAGGAATTAAAATGGTATCGCGTGCTGTTTTTAACATCAGCGCATAAGATAAATTATTAATATCTTCAGAAGTACAAGCAAAATGAATAAATTCACTAATGGCATTAAGTTCAAGATTATCTTTTATCTTTTCTTTTAAAAAGTATTCAACGGCTTTAACATCATGATTTGTTGTTTGTTCTATGGTTTTAACGCGCATTGCATCTTGCAATGAAAAATCCTCAGCTATTTGTTTTAATTGCCCAATTGATTTTTCTGAAAGCATCGGAACTTCATCAATATCAGGCTGTTTCGCTAATTGTAAAAGCCAACAAATTTCAACATAAACTCGATATTTTATTAGCCCAAATTCACTAAATATAAGGCTTATGTCAGTCGTTTTATCTTTATAGCGACCATCAAGAGGAGATAGAGCTGTAAGGGCAGAAAATTCCATTAAGTAACTCCGTGTTAGCGGTTAGGTTAAATGATTTAAGATAATGTTATACAGGTTTATCCTTAAAAATCATTATGTGCATTCATCATTTAACAAGATAAATAAGGTATTAAAATAATAAAATACAAATATTCAATTAGATGATTGATTTATGGTTTGCAAAATCTCTGTTGCTGCGCGATAGAGTCGTTTGCGAGCAAAAATAAATTGAAATTTATTTCCACCGACTTGCTTATAAAGTAATGCAGAACGGACACAGCCCAATAACGCTGTTCTCACTTTTGCTTGTATTAATGTATTTTGCAAAAATTCAACTTTACCCATTACTTTTATTTTAATCGATAGCGGACTTACAATATCGACATATATTCCGGCTAATGAATAAGTCAGTGTTTCGATATTTTCATGAATAGTTTCATTATTAAGTGAAGGATAAAGTGCAGAGATATGAGTTAACCGTTGCCCAATTTTCGTTAAGGCAGTTTGATTATTATTTAACTTATTAGCAAGACCAATACTGGCAAATAAATAGCGTAATACATCCATTAAATGTTTTTGCTTATTAGTTAATAATTGAATTAATAAATTTAAACCGACTTTTAGATTATCGACACCGCCATAAATATCATCAAAAGAGGTTGGCTCAGTTTGAAAGAGCGTATAAATTGATTTTTCATAAAATTTTTGATCACAAGCGCCAGTATTGGCTAATTGCGGTATCAACATTGCGCTTTGACAAATTCCTGCCAAAGCCATCGCAATATCATGATATTTATTATTCATTAATTAGACCTTTATTGATAATATTTGAGTCGTTTGATATGTCAATAATGCGTTCTTCGATAATGCCACCACCTAAACAAATCTCCCCTTGATAAAAAACAGCAGATTGACCTGGTGTTACTGCGGCGACAGGTTCGTTAAAAATAACTTTTATTGTATCGTTATCAAGTGGAATGATTTGACAAGGTATATCTTGTTGTCGATAACGTGTTTTAACGGTGCAAGAAAAAGGTTTCGTTCTGACATTGCGATCGACCCAATGCAATTGAGCAGCAATTAATCCCGCTGAAAATAGAGAAGGGTGATCATGACCTTGAGCCACAATTAATTCGTTTTGTTCTATATTTTTATCAACCACATACCAAGGTGTATCATTGGCATCTTTAAGTCCCCCAATGCCCAATCCTTTACGTTGACCTAATGTGTGATACATTAAGCCCTGATGCTTACCAATAATATCACCATCAACAGTTCGAATGTTTCCTTGTTGAGCGGGTAAATAACGTGCTAAAAATTCAGTAAACTTTCGTTCCCCGATAAAGCAAATTCCGGTTGAATCTTTTTTTGTCGCCGTTATCAAACCTAAATCCTTAGCAATGGCACGGACAACAGGTTTCTCTAACTCACCAACAGGGAATAAACTTTTTGCAATTTGTGTTTCGCTAAGCGTATATAAAAAGTAGCTTTGATCTTTATTGTTATCTATACCACGTAATAATTCGACATTATTATTAATTTCGCGCTTACGAACATAATGACCTGTTGCAATATAATCAGCTTGTAAATCTTGTGTCGCATAATCTAAAAAAGCTTTAAATTTAATTTCTTTATTACATAGAATATCAGGGTTTGGCGTTCGTCCAGCTTTATATTCTGATAAAAAATGTTCAAAAACATTATCCCAATATTCAGCGGCAAAATTGATGGTCAGTAATTCGATATCTAATTTTTCGCATACTTTTTTTGCATCTAAAAGATCTGCGGCGGCAGAGCAATATTCTTCGTTATCGTCTTCTTCCCAATTTTTCATGAAAAGACCAACAACATCATAACCTTGTTTTTTTAATAAATAAGCGGAAACTGAGGAATCAACGCCTCCTGACATACCGACAATGACTTTTTTTTGACGTAAATTTGACATACTTACATAGCTAATATTGAGTAGAGATAATGGAAGATTTTAACATAATCCATCGTAAAAAGCATAAAGTTATGAGGGGAATGGAAATCGAAAAATTAAAATTATATTATTTTTATAATAAGATAAAGATTAATTGTAGAGATCGTTTTTTATTACTTAAACTTCATCTTTCAAAGAAGCCCATATAATTCTTTTTAAAAACGCGTTATTTAAATAAGTAACTCGGTTAATTAAATAATTTTTTAATAAGAGAAGACATAAGATAAAATTTTTTTGAAAAAATTGAGATTTCGCATGACAAGTTATATAACTTAAACTATTATAATATATAAGAAAATTAGAATATCGGTTATATTGTGATTTTCTTGTTTAACTCAAAAAAAGAAAGGTGATTTAGAATTCATTTAATTAATAGTTATTTTTTTATCATTTAATTTTATACTAATTTTTAGGATTTCGTTTTTTTCTTTTGTTTTCGTTTTTTTTGAAATTTTTTACTTGAGTTCAGGTGTTTATGTGCTATTCTGTACTGAAGTTTTTTTTGCTTTTAATCTAGTAAAGTAGATAATCTTTAGTATGGTAAAAGCTAATATTTGACAATGAGGATCTCCCAATGAGAGAACAAGAACAAGATTGGTCACCTTCAAGAGTAGTCGGTGAAATTAAAATTCGTGGTGGTAGTTTACGTGCATTATCACGCGCAAGTGGTTTACAAGCTGATACCCTTCGTAATGCTTTATACCGTCACTGCCCTAAATACGAAAAAATTATTTCGGATTACTTAAAAGTTCCAGCCGAAAAAATTTGGCCAACTCGTTATCGTAAACCGAAAAATAAACTTATTTAAGTTTGTGTTCTTCTAAATTTTAATTTAACAAGTTAAATTAAATCAGGGAAAGAAAGACGCATGATGCGTCTTTTTTCGTTTTTAATCATAGGGATAATACCATTATCTCTATGATTATAGGCAAGGCAAAGTCGATTATTTCGTTTTATTTTTGGCAAGCGCTGCGGCTTTTACAATTGTTGCAAATGCATCTGCTTTTAGAGAAGCACCGCCAACTAAAGCCCCGTCGATATCGGGTTGAGTAAATAGCTCAGCTGCATTTTTATCATTAACAGAACCGCCATATTGGATAATAACTTGATTTGCAACTGCGGCATCATGTTTAGCAATATGATCACGAATAAATTTGTGAACGGCTTGTGCCTGTGCTGGAGTCGCTGATTTCCCGGTACCAATCGCCCAAACAGGTTCATAAGCAATTACAGCTCCCATAAATGCTTGCACGCCTTGAGAGTTTAATACGGCATCAATTTGTTTTGCACATACTTGTTCGGTAAGTCCAGCTTCATTTTCTGCTTCAGTTTCACCAATACAAAGAACAGGGGTTAATCCAACTTCTTTTAAAACTGCAAATTTTTGAGCAATTAATTCATCAGATTCTTTATGATAAGTACGTCGTTCAGAATGACCAATAATGACATGAGTGACACCAACATCTTTTAGCATTTCAGCCGATGTTTCGCCCGTATAAGCACCCGATAAATGAGTGCTAACATCTTGTGCACCTAAAAAGATATTTGAGCCACCTAATTGGTGTTTAACAAAATCAAGATAGACAAAAGGAGGAGCAATAGCAACATCACATCCAGATACAGTTGATACTTCAGCACGAATACCCGACACTAAGTTTTTCGCCATATCTATACTACCGTTAAGCTTCCAGTTACCCATCACGAGAGGTTTACGCATAATTTTCTCCATCTTAGAGTTTAAAAAAGTGTAGATTTCAAATGAATTCGTTATAATGGGCGTTATTATACACCAAATAAATATATCCTGAGGTAAAATATGTCTTTAGAAATGTTGAATCAATTAGAAAGTAAAATTCAAGTTACGGTAAACACGATTAATTTATTGCAACAAGAAATCGTTACGTTAAAACAAGCTAATCTTGAATTAGAGCAACTTTTTAATGAAAGTTCAGATGAAATGACTGCCTTACGTGACGAAAATCAAGCATTAAAGCAAGAACAACAGATGTGGCAACAGCGGATCCAAACTTTATTAAGCAAAATTGGTGAAATCACGCAATAATAGTTTGTAGTGATAGATTAAAGATCAAATTTAAACGCGGCATTGTCGCGTTTGTCATTTTAAAAATAAACTGTTATTATGTTTTCTGTTTATCTTATTGTTTTTTAATAATAAAGATAAGCCATTTGAACATCTATTTTTAAATGAGCTAATGTAAAATAACTTACGAAAGTTATTTTATAATAATTAACTTATAATAAACATTTTATAATACTTATTTATATAACAAAGAAGTTAGAAGACTAGATTTTAGATGACCAAGAATTTATATAAATAACAAAACTAGATTTCTCTTTTTATTTGGTTATTAGGCGATATTTATTTTATCGGAATTAAATAACAACTAAGAATCTTCAGGTATAAAATTCTAATGTTAAATAAAGTGATTCTTTAACGTTGTAAAATATCAAGTAGCAAATCTTGCTAACTTAAATTAAACATTAGAAGTAAAAGTACGGGAATGATAGAAATGGTAGAAAAGAACAAGCAATTAAATTGTGATATGGCATATTATATTAATGATCGCTCTTATTATTTTTGCAAAATGTTTATGATAATGATGGCTTTATTTATGTTGTTTGGTTGTAGTTCGACCGAAGGACAGTTAGCCGTTAAAAATGGCAAACCTGATGCATTAATGCTCGCCAAAATCGATTCTCATTATAAAACATGGAAACATACCCCATATCGATATGGTGGTGCCTCCCTTAAAGGTAGTGATTGTTCCGGTCTAGTCATGAATTTTTTTAAAACTAAATTTTCTCAAAAATTACCTCGAAGTACTGCAGAACAATCTAAATTAGGTTATAAAGTTTCTAAACCACAAGCTGGCGATCTTGTATTTTTCAAAACAGGGCGAGGAAATAATGGATTACATGTGGGCATTTATTATTCAGATGGTAAATTTTTACATGCTTCTACTTCTAAAGGCGTTATTTATTCAAATTTAAACGATAATTATTGGAAAAATCGCTATTGGATGACAAGACGCATTAGTGATAATTTATAATTAATGCGATTTATTTTAATTTTGATGCGACACAAACAATCCAGTTAGTATCGCTCTCTTATCTATTCCTATTTATGATCTTAAACTAATTTATAGTTGCTTTATTTTAAACCATTTTATTGTGCACATTTAATAATGAATCATCTTAATTAAGGAATTTTTATTGATTGATATTATACTGATATATAATAATTTTAACGACAATACTTCAAAATAAAGAATTAAATAAGGAAAGAAATTCAAATGATAGATTTTCGTCAAAAAATTAATTATCAAAGACATCAAAACAGAACATTAACTCAACCCTTCGATGATTATGGGATCATTAAACAGTTTGAAAGTGATCGGGGGCGAGTTTTAAACTCAGCCGCTATCCGTCTTTTGCAACAAAAAACGCAAGTATTTCCTCTTGAGCGTAATGCAGTCGTCCGATCCCGTTTAACTCATTCAATGGAAGTAGAGCAAGTGGGTCGTTATATCGTCAAAGAAATAATAAATCGATTAAAAAAGGTTGATGCAAATGATAATTATGGCTTACAACAGTATCAGATTGCATTAGAAAGCTTAGTTGAAATGGCTTGTCTATTACATGATATTGGTAATCCACCTTTTGGTCATTTTGGTGAAGCAGCCATTAATAAATGGTTTTCTTGCCGTTTAGGAATAGATAAAACTTCTGATCAAATTAGCGATTATTCACCGTTACAATTTCATTCTCACGATGATTTATCATTAACAGAATTAAAACACAAAATCCGTTATGATTTATCACATTTTGAAGGTAATGCCCAGGCAATTCGCTTAGTGCATAGCATTTTGCAGCTTAATCTAACTTATTCACAAATAGCCTCAATTTTAAAGTATACAAAACCTGCTTATTTGTCGAAACCTATCCCAAAAGAATTTGATTATTTAATGAAAAAGCCGGGTTACTATTTATCTGAAGAGCCATTTATTAAGGAATTATCACAGCAATTAGATATTGAACCATTTCACCGCTATCCACTCAGTTATATTATGGAAGCCGCAGATGATATCTCGTATTGTATTGCAGATTTAGAAGATGCTGTTGAGAAAAAAATCTTCACTGTCGATGAACTTTATAAATATTTACAAAAAGCATGGGATAATCCAAAAAAAGATGATCTTTTTGATAAAGTCGTCAATCGCCCTTATCTTAATTTACAAAAAGCTAAATATCAGGCAATTGGTATCGATCAGTTTTTTATGTATCTTCGTGTTAATTGTTCAAAATATCTTGTGGCACATGCCGCCGAAAGATTTATTGAAAACATTGAGTTGATTTATCATGGTTCATTTAATCATGCTTTACTTGAAGATTACGGTGAAGAATATAAATTATTACAAATGTTTAAAAATGTAAGTTGTGATCATGTTTTTAATCATCAATCTGTTGAAAATCTTGAATTACAAGGTAATCGAATTATTTCCGGATTATTAGATATTTACAATCCATTATTAGCTATGCCTACCGGCGATTTTTTACATTTGATCGAAAAAAATAATCATAAATCTTATCCAATTGAAACAAGATTATTTCATCGATTATCAACCAAACCGCTTGGTGCTTATCTGCAATCAATTGAGCAATTAGATAAAAATGATAATGCATTTTCATGCTGGGAATTTTATTATCGATCTCGTTTATTACAAGATTACATTAGTGGTATGACAGATCATTATGCTTACGATGAATATCGTAATCTAATGGTAATTTTTTAATATTTAATGTATTACAAAAAATTGTCTTTTTTTATTGCGATTTTTAGTTAAGATAAAAACAGGCAATTTTTATTTAATATAAGACATATAAATCCTTTGATAATCCTATTCATTTATCCCTAAAAACTTTACTGCACGCTTTTATATTCAATAAAATTTTATCTCTTTCTTTTTTTATATTGATTTATTTAACTAATTTTCGTCATTAACATATTGAAACAATTGGCACAACTTTTGCATTTTTTATAAAGAAATCTTATTTCTTGTAGGAGTTAATTATGAAATTAGTTACCGTAATTATTAAGCCATTTAAGTTAGAAGAAGTTCGTGAAGCACTCTCAAATATTGGTATTACAGGATTAACTGTAACTGAAGTCAAAGGATTTGGTCGACAAAAAGGACATGCCGAACTCTACCGTGGTGCAGAATATAATGTTAATTTTTTACCTAAGGTTAAAATTGACTTAGCGATTAGCGATGACATATTAGATGAAGTCATCAACACGATATCAAAATCAGCCATTACCGGCAAAATTGGTGACGGTAAAATTTTTGTCACAAATCTTGAACATGTCGTTCGTATTCGTACTGGCGAAACCGATGAATCAGCACTATAAATAAGGAAAGGATTATGTTTAAAAAAATATTATTTGTTTTAGCCATTTTATTTTCAAATTCCGTTTTTGCCGATGAGATTGCGACTGTTGATAAAGCTGATAATGGCTTTATGATGATTTGTACAGCGCTTGTATTATTTATGTCTATCCCGGGGATTGCACTCTTTTATGGCGGTTTATTACGTGCAAAAAATGTATTATCTATGTTGTCGCAAATTTTAGTTACTTTTTCATTAATTGCGATTTTATGGGTGATTTATGGTTATAGCCTAGCTTTTGGTGAAGGTAATTGGATTTATGGTAACTTTGATAATTTTCTTTTAATAAATGTAAATATTAATGATATTTCAGGTACTATTAGTGAATTTGTTTGGGTTGCTTTTCAAGGATCATTTGCATGTATTACCTGCTGTTTGATACCGGGGGCATTTGCGGAAAGAATTCGTTTTTCTGCTGTTATGATTTTTATGGTGATTTGGTTTACCTTCTCTTATGTGCCTATGGCTCATATGGTTTGGGGAGGGGGCATATTAAATAACGAAGGTGAATTGGATTTTGCAGGTGGGACTGTTGTACATATTAATGCTGCAGTTGCGGGATTAGTGGGAGCTTATTTGCTTAAAAACCGCATTGGATTTAACAAAGAGCCGCTAAAACCCTTTAATTTACCGCTTGTCTACTTAGGTGCGGCAATTCTTTATATTGGTTGGTTTGGTTTTAATGCGGGTTCATCAACACAGGCTGACAATGTTGCGGCTTTAGCGTTTATTAATACAGTTATTGCAACGGCTGCCGCTGTTTTAGCATGGACTTTTGCAGAATGGATAACGCACGGTAAACCTTCGTGTTTAGGTGCTGCTTCAGGCATTATTGCAGGTCTTGTTGGCATTACACCTGCTGCTGGTTTTGTGGGAATAGGGGGAGCATTAATTATTGGTTTAATTTGTGGTGTTGCGGGTATATGGGGAGTTTCAAGTTTAAAACGCTTATTAAAAATTGATGATACTTGTGATGTTTTTGGTGTACATGGTGTTTGCGGAATTATTGGTTGTTTATTGACAGGTATTTTTACGTCAGACTTATTAGGTGGAATAGGTTATGAAGACGGTAGAACATTGTTAAGTCAACTTGGCGTACAAGCTTTAAGTGTAATTATTTGTATTGTTTGGACGGCAATTGTTGCCTTTATCGCATTTAAAATTGCAGATAAATTAGTTGGGCTAAGAGTGTCTGAAGAACATGAACGCGAAGGTTTAGATATTAATAGCCACGGTGAAAGTGCTTTTAATAATTAACTAGATGAGGTACCAATAAAAAGAGTCAAAATTATTATATCTATCTTAATCACCGTTTTGCCGGTATAAATTTATAAGGCTGATAAACGGTGATTAGCTTTTATAAAGAACAATATTTTATTTAAAAATAGATATGCCATAATCCATGGGCGTTAATGAAAAATAATCTGCAATCGATTGCCCAATATCTGCAAAGGTTTCACGATGACCTAATGATCCACTTTGTACATTTTTGCCATAAAATAAAACAGGAATATATTCACGGGTATGATCGCTACCATACCAAATGGGATCACAACCATGATCGGCTGTAATGATTAAAATATCGTCTTGTTGCATTAAAGCAAATAATTCAGGTAAGCGACTATCAAAATATTCAAGAGCGGCGGCATAGCCGGCTACATTTCGACGGTGACCATAATTTGCATCGAAGTCGACAAAATTAGTAAAAACAATCGAGTTATCATCAGCTGTTTTAATTTCATCTAACATTTTGTCAAATAATTGGTTGAGACCAGTCGCTTTAACTTTTTTGCTAATACCTTTATGAGCATAAATATCCGCTATTTTACCAATTGAAATAACATGACCAGATTTTTCATTGATAAGTTTTTCGAGTACTGTTTGTGCTGGCGGTTCTACTGCTAAATCACGACGATTGCCCGTTCGCTCAAATTGACCAACTTGCGTACCAATAAATGGGCGAGCAATCACTCGACCAATGTTATAACCACCTAAATTTAACTCTTCTCGTACAATTTGACAAAGCTCGTATAAACGCTCAAGACCAAATGTCTTTTCGTGGCAAGCAATTTGAAAAACGGAATCAGCCGAAGTGTAAAAAATCGGTTTGCCACTTTGCATATGTTCAAGACCAAAATCATCTAAGACTTGTGTTCCCGAAGCATGACAATTAGCAAGGTAACCCGGTAAATTACCGCGTGTAGCGATTTTATCTAACAAATCTTGTGGGAAGCTATTTGTTTTATCGGCAAAATAGCCCCAATCAAAAAGTACGGGAACACCGGCGATTTCCCAATGCCCAGAAGGTGTATCTTTACCTGATGAAATTTCGCTTGCAAAACCATATGCACCGATAATTTTATCAGGTTGAGGCATTTTTGCCGCATAGCGTCCGGTTGCTTCTTCGGACGCTTTAGTTAATCCTAAGCGCGTTAAGTTCGGTAAACTGAGTGGACCTTGCCGACCGATATCTGCAAATCCTAAAGCACATTCTTGTGCAATATGACCAAAAGTATCGGCTCCTCGATCATTAAATTTATCGGCATCTCGGCTATAGCCTATACCAAATGAATCTAATACAGCGATAAATACTCTTTTCATAACTTAACCTTAACTTAAACTAAAAAGTGTGAACAGATTATTTTAGTTTGTTTCACTTTTTGGATGACGATAATTAAATAAAAAATAGAAAGCAATAAATAAAATAAAAGCATAGCCTGCAAAAATAAGCCAAATGGTATGCCAATCTTTAACACCTTGTGAATTTGTAAAAGTATCAATAACCATACCACTCAATATTGAACCAATATAGGCACCTACACCATTTATCATGGTCATATATAAACCTTGTGCACTGGCACGCATCGAAGGATCAA
This sequence comes from Gilliamella sp. ESL1225, assembly GCF_058502635.1. Lineage (NCBI taxonomy): Bacteria > Pseudomonadati > Pseudomonadota > Gammaproteobacteria > Orbales > Orbaceae > Gilliamella > Gilliamella sp. ESL1225. The sequence goes on from NZ_CP196358.1 coordinate 923,265, forward strand.
CTTCTTTCTCGATAAAGATAGAGCCCGAAATATTAAAAAAGTCAAATGCGCAACCATACACGATCATCGAAAGAACGAGTAAAACGAATCCCTCATTTGAAGGACTGCCATAAGCAAATAAACCAAATCTAAGTGTCCAAGCAAATAAACTAATTAACATAACCGTTTTAATGCCTAATCTTTTTAAGAAAAAAGGAATAGCAAGGATGAAACCAATTTCGGCTATTTGCGACAAAGATAATAAGATAGAAGGATAATTCACAACTAAACTATCAGCATATTCTGGTATAGTGTCAAAGCTATGTAAAAAAGGATTAGCAAAAGTATTGGTAATTTGCAAAATAGCGCCGAGTAGCATGGCAAAGATAAAAAATACAGCAATGATAGGGCGTTTAAATAATACAAAAGCATTTAAACCTAAGCGTTCTATTAAACTTGTTTTTTCATTGTCATTATTTTCAATTTTGTTAACTGGCACAGTGGGTAAAGTAAAAATATAAGCAATTAAAATAAGACTTGCACCGGCAGAAATATAAAGTTGGTAATGGCTAAGTTCAAATTTTAATAAACTAACAGTCCACATTGCTGTTACAAAACCGATAGTACCAAAAACACGAATTTTAGGGAAAATCGATACCGCTTCTAATTTGTTTTTTGCTAAACAATAATAACCAATTGCATTGGATAATGATAAGGTTGGCATAAATACGATTGCGTTAGCAAGCATCACCCAAAACATTAAGGATGGAGAATTGACTTGTGCTGCGTAAACGAGTGTTAATGCCGATAACAGATGACATGTCGCATATAAATATTTAGCAGGAATAAACTTATCGGCAATAATTCCGATTAAGCATGGCATAATAAGTGCAGAAAAACCTTGTGCACTATAAACAAGACCGACTTCAGTACCCGTAAAATTTAGGGTATACATCATGTAAGCGCCAAAAGTTAGTAGCCAACTCCCCCAAATAAAATATTGACCAAACATCATTATTTTTAAGCGACTTGTAATATTCATGGTTTATACCCAATTGGTTTGTAAGTGAATAAAATAAATGTTTTTGTTACATACGAGCAATAGTTTCTTTAACCAATGATAAGAAAGTGTTTTTTACGCGTTCAGCTGTTTCTATCACTTCTTCATGCCCAAGAGGTTGTTCTAAAATACCGCAAGCCATATTGGTTAAACATGAAATACCTATGGTTTTAATACCAGAATGATGGGCAATAATCGCTTCGGGTACGGTTGACATACCGACAGCATCTGCACCTAATGTGCGAATCATGCGAATTTCGGCCGGTGATTCGTAGGTTGGACCACTCCACCAGGCATAAACTCCTTGTTGCAAATCAACATTGAGATCTTTTGCAACATCTTGAACAATCGAACGTAATTGTTTGTTATAGACTTCACTTAAATCTAAAAAGCGTACGCCTAAATCAGGATTATTTGGTCCAATTAAAGGATTGTTCCCGGTAAGATTAAGGTGATCTGTGATTAGCATTAATTGACCGGGTTTGAAGCCGGTATTGACGGCACCACATGCATTAGTGATAATCAGTTTTTCAACACCGAGCATTTTCATCACACGTACAGGAAAGGTGACTTGATCTAAAGTACAACCTTCGTAATAATGAAAACGCCCTTTCATAGCAATAACGATTTTACCTTCAAGTTCACCAATAACAAGTTCATTGGCATGCCCAACGGCTGCTGATTTAGAAAAATGAGGAATGGTATTATAAGGAATATGAACAGCATTTTTTAGTGAATCCGCAAAAGGTCCCAATCCTGAGCCAAGAATAATACCTATAGTGGGTTTTTTATCAGTTTTAGTTTGAATAAAATTAACGGCTTGTTGAATATCAGCGGTGTGATGCATATTATATCCTTTAGAATTGAAGAAATATCATGATATAGGTTAAATCAAAAAAGTGCTGTTAGAAAGGTAATGAGTATATAGGCAAACAGGCTTTACGTCATCAAGATTATGTAGGCAATTTAAAAAAATAAAGTTAAAAATTATATTCTTGTTCATTACCATTATTAATGGAGTTATTAATAGTTATATTCGATTATCAACACTAAAACAGTTAAGCTACTGCATTTAATTTTAATCGTTAAATAAGCAGGCTATTAGATTTTATTTTTCGATTAAATTTTAATAAAATCACAGAGATACCGATAATCTTTGCTTGTCATAATATCTCTGTAATTGAAATTAAGTACTTAAGATAGATGCGATAAACTGGTTTCCTCATCTTGTTGTAATATTTTTTTATCTGTTTGATGTAAAATCTGACTAGTTAGCATGCCAGCTGTCATGGAGCCATTGACATTTAACGCAGTGCGTCCCATATCGATTAAGGGTTCGACTGAAATAAGCAATGCAACTAGGGTGACAGGTAAACCCATGGCAGGTAACACAATTAAAGCGGCAAAAGTTGCACCCCCACCAACACCAGCCACACCAACTGAACTGATGGTTACAATACCAATTAGAGACGCGATCCACCAGGGATCCATTGGATTAATGCCCATAGTTGGGGCAACCATGGTGGCTAACATAGCTGGATAAAGTCCAGCGCAACCATTTTGTCCAATGGTTGTACCAAATGAAGCCGCAAAGCTAGCAATAGATTTTGGAATACCGAGTCTTGATGTTTGTGCAGCTATACTTAAAGGAATAGCTGCAGCACTTGAGCGACCAATAAAAGCAAAGGTTAATACCGGCCAGACTTTGTAAAAATATTTCCACGGATTAATGCCAGCAATTAACAATAAAATGGCATGGAATACAAGGATGGTAAATAAAGCAAGATATGACACAAGTACAAAATCAGCCAGTTTAATGACATTATGGACGTTTGATTCAGCCACAACCTTGGTCATTAGCGCCAGTACTCCATAAGGGGTAGCTTGCATGACAAGTCGGACAAGTTTCATGATCCAGCTTTGTAGTACATCAATTGCCGAAATAACGCGTTTGCCTTTTTGTTCATCGCTTTGTAATAATTTGATAGCAGCAATGCCTAGTAAAGTTGCAAAAATAACAACGCTAATGATAGAGGTGGGATTGGCTCCCGTTAAATCAGCAAACGGATTTTTAGGAATAAAAGATAATAATAAATCAGGGATATTTAAATTAGCGACTTTACCTGCATAATTTTGTGAAATATTTTTCCATCGCGCTGTTTCAGCATCTCCTTGTACTAAACCATCAGCCGTTAAACCAAATGCACTGACAAATAAAGTACCAATTAAGGCGGCAATAGCGGTCGTAAATAGTAAGATACTAATAGTTACCACACTGATTTTACCCAATTGGTTAGCATTATGTAATTTTGCAACGGCGCTGAGGATAGACGCAAATACGAGTGGCATAACGATCATTTGTAATAGTTTTATATAACCATTACCCACTACATTAAACCATAAAATGGATGCTTTTAATATTGGATTATTAAGACCATAACATGCTTGCAAGCCTAAGCCAAATACAATGCCGATAATCATGCCTACCAAAACTTTTTTTGATAAACTCCAGTTAAGGCGACGTGTTTGCGACAGTAAAATCAGTAAAATAATAAACAGCAATATATTTACCAAAAGGAAAATATTCATCGAGTTACTCCAAAGTAATAACAATTTCGGTATCTTAGATACAGTAGGGTACGCATAACTCGTTATAAAGTGAAATAGTTTTTATATAAATATTTATTACTTTTAGTTATAAAGATAATGATAAAACAAGCTTTAATGTCATTATTTGCACCGTATTTGCTTTATTTATTATGTAGTTATACTTTAATTCGATCAGATCCGGAATAAATGACACCTTTATCCCCCCGAAAAAATCCAATTAAAGTTAGATTCGTTTTTTTTGCCATTTCAACCGCCATTGAAGTTGCAGCTGAAACAGCCAGTAAAATTTCAACACCACTTTGGACTGATTTTTGTACCATTTCATAACTTGCTCGACTTGAAACTAAGATAACCCCTTTCCCGTCATGTGCTTTTTGATAGATTTTTTTAGCTCGATAGCCCAGTAATTTATCTAAAGCGACATGTCGTCCAACATCTTCAAATCCCGCAATAAATTGACCATTTAAATCAAGCCAAATAGCTGCATGGGTGCAACCTGTTTGTTGTCCAACCTCTTGCACCGAGGCTAAATGAGTTGGGCTTGCCTGAAAATCAGTTAATTTTATGTAATGATTATTTGGCAAACTAAGCAAATTTTGACAGACTTGCTGTAATTGTTCGCTGCCACAAATGCCACAACCAGTTCGTCCACTTAGGTTACGTCTTTTTTGTTTAAGTTGCATAAAACAACGAGATGAAATTTCAAGATGAATTTCAATACCTAATTCAGTTGTAATAATATCTATCCCATAAATATCTTGTATTTGATTAACAATATTTTCAGTTAATGAAAAACCAACCGCAAAATGTTCAAGATCTTTTGGTGTTGCCATCATAACCACATGCGAGATCCCGTTATAAACTAAGGCAATAGGCATTTCGACCGCAATATTATCTTCTTGCAAAAGCATACTTGGCAAAGATAAATCATGTTTTAGAGAGAATTTTGTTACTTGGGTCGATTTTAGGGTCGTTATCATCAAAAATCCTACATTTATTTTATATCTAGCTTAGTTATCATTATTATTTATATTTATGAGAAATAATAGCGTTTATATCTTTTATTGTTTGATTTAGAATGTTTTAATTCAACTACAAATTTATTCATTAAACGGTAAAGTTAACATTTATGTCAATTTCTGAATATTTGCATATCTTATTGGATTTTATTTCACAACATCAGATATGGGCGATTCCAATTGTTTTTTTATTAGCTTTTGGAGAATCATTAGCTATTATCTCTCTTTTAATCCCGGCGACCGCTTTTTTATTAGGGGTGGGGGGATTAATTGGCGTGGGAGCTTTACCTTTTTTACCGATACTTATTTCCGCGACAGTAGGTGCTATTATTGGCGATTTTTTATCTTACTGGTTAGGTAAACATTATCACACGCAATTATTGAGAGCTTGGCCTATTAATAAATATCCCAAATTAGTGAAGAAATCCGAACAGTTTTTTTTTCATTATGGCATGTTAGGGGTATTTATTGGTCGCTTTTTTGGTCCATTTAGAGCTTTTGTTCCCCTCATTGCAGGTATGTTTAAGATGTCATTATTAAAGTTTAATATCGCCAATATAACTTCAGCACCAATATGGGTTTTTGTGCTGTTGGCTCCGGGAGCATATGGAATTGGCTGGCTAGCATCGTTATTTGGTTAATCTTTTAACTGTCTTTACGGACAGTTAAAAGAATATATTTCTATCACCTTGAGGAGGTATCGATTTAAATACTTCCTACCTTATAAGTACGACGTTCATTTTTACGTCCCATCGCTTCTAAATTGGTTTGTAGCGGAGGGAAAGGTAGATGTAAGCCATGCTTACGATAGCCGGCTACAATTAATTGTTGTATTTCACTGCGTAATAACATTCGATGACCAATTTCGGCAGCAAAAACACGTAATTCAAATAATTGTATCCCTTCTTGAATATCAACTAAAAAGATTTGTGGTTCAGGATCCTCTAAAACATAGCCACAATCTTCAGCGGCTTGTTTTAAAATGCTGATAACTAAATCAGTATTAGCATCGGCGGTTGCAGGGATTGTCAATACTATTCGAGTGATCGTATCAGATAATGACCAGTTAACTAATTGTTCTGTGATAAAGGCCTTATTCGGCATGACAATTTCTTTACGATCCCAATCAACAATTGTTGTCGCCCGAGTATTAATTTTTGTAATAGTCCCTGTTAAATCTCGAATAGTGATTGTGTCACCAATACGAACTGGTTTTTCAAATAAAATAATTAAACCTGAGATAAAATTAGCAAAGATCTCTTGTAAACCAAATCCTAAACCAACACCTAACGCAGCAATGAGCCATTGAATTTTAGACCAATCTATCCCGATGAAGGAGAAAGCAATCATTGAACCAATCATTAAAATTACATATTTAGATACGGTCGAAATGGCATATCCGGTCCCAGGTGAAAGATCAATATGTTGTAAAATTCCAAGCTCTAATAAGGAAGTTAGATTTTTTACCATTTGCAGTGTGATGGTCATCACTAAAATAGCAATACATAACGACCCTAACGTAATATATTGTTCTACTTCTGCACCATTGACAATGGTGCTTGTGCCCCATAATTTAATATTGTCCATAAATGCAAAGGCAGAATGCAGCTCGGACCAAAGTAAAATCATGCAGATAAGTGCAATTAACATAATGATCGAACGTACAAGGTTTAATGATTGCACACTAAGTGTGTTAAGATCGACGACGGGTTCTTCTAAAGTTTCATTACTTGAAGCTGATTCATCTTCATCATTAGTTTTAGCGCGTTGCATGCGTTCTAAGCGTTTTTGTTTTTGTCTTTCAAATTCAAGTCGTCTTTTTTGAATTAACATCCAACGTCGAATCATAAAATAAATAACGAGTAAACTTAACCATATGATGACGGAGGCTTCTAATCGTCCTAATAAGATTTGTGCTGTTGATAAGTAACCTAAACTTGCAGCTATAATAGCTAACCAAGGTGCACACAATAAAATAAACCAAATTATATGGCTTAATAAATTATCGCCAGAGCCTTTTTTGTCTATATACATCGGCACATCAGCACGATGGATTGAATTAGACATAAAAACTAAAGTAAGGCAAAGTAATATAAAGGCAAAACGTCCAATAGTTGCCGCAAATTGACGATTATTGTATTGATCTAAACTCATTACAATAACCACAAGTGGAATCAAAACCCAAACGGATAATTGGTAATATTTCATTCCTGAGCGAACAGCTGTTTCTGACCAACCTAAATGGCCGATAAATAATCCTTTTGGTAAAGCAAAGTGTGCAGTAATAATAAAAACCCATAAAATAGGAGCGGCTTTATTAACCCCATAACCGATAGCAACAGCTGCCGGATAATCCGAATTAATTTGTAAGCAATAACCTAAAACTGCCCATAAAATGGGAATGGCAAGCGCCATAATTAACGAAAAAATAATTACTTTGGTGGTTAAAATAAAATTGTCTTGGGTAACTTTACCAATACGTGATGAGGATTTAGATAAAAAACCATAATATTTATGGCGCATTTTAAAATGAATACCAACAAAAACTAATGATAAAATAATTAAAAATAAAGTTTTAGGTGTTTGAATTGCATCTAAACCTGCATGATAAATCTGCGATAAGATATCAACAGATACAATCATATAAACCATGTCTTTAGCGAGTTGAATAGGATAATTAATCGATATTGGATTAACATCCGCTACCCAGAAGAAATAACGATGCGACGCATCGTTCACTTCATCAATCGCATAATTTAATTGTTTATTGGCAATTTTAAGCTTGGTTAATTCTAAAATTGTGGTATCTGTGCCGGCAATTAGTGTTTTGATAATTTCGGCTTCGTCGCGTAATAATCTTCGATATTGAATGCCAGATTTAGTATTAATTATATTTTCAGGGAGGTTTTTTAAGGTGTCTATCTCGTTTAATCGATTACTGTAATTTAATTGTTGCAGTTTAATTTCGGCAATCTCGGCATCAAGAGGTTGAGATTTTGGTTTTTCTGGCAATCTTAGTAATTGTTGACGTAATGTTTCGCCAAGTGCTGTTGAAAAACCTATCCATTCTCCTTGTTCATCAAGTGTTGATAAGGTATTTTGGACGTGCGAAATCTGTGTTGAGATATTATTTTGTTCATTAACAATGCTAATTAAATGATTTTTTTGTGATTCAATATTTTGCTGGAGTTCCTCATTGTTATTAGTTAATTGCTGAATATGCGTGTTAAGATCATCTTCATTATTAATAACAAAAGGTTGCTCGTCTGCCGCATAAACTAATGATGTCAAAAATATCAATAAACAACATAGTATGTTGCACATCCTCATATCATTAAATCCTATCTGCTAATTTTTGACCGACGCGAACTTTAGTATTCAACGTTAATTCTTTATTAAATTGCGTTGTATTTGCGGCAAACAAGTTAATGACAGTTGAGCCTAGTTTAAAACAGCCCATTTCTTGTCCTTTAGTCAATTTAACCTCATCTGTATAGGTCCAACGTTTGATGATTCCTTCACGAGGAGGCGTTATCACACCTTGCCAACTTGTTTCAATACTTCCAACAATGGTTGCGCCGATTAAAATTTGCGCCATTGGGCCAAAATCTGTTTCAAATAAACAAATTACTCGTTCATTACGGGCAAAAATATTGGGAATAGTGGCAGTTGTTGCTTTACTGACTGAAAATAAGGAACCAGGAACATAAATCATTTCGCGCAATGTGGCATCACATGGCATGTGAACACGGTGATAATCAGCAGGGGATAGATAGGTGGTTGCATAAGCTCCGTTTTTGAAAAACGAGATCATATCAGGGTTACCAGCAACAAGAGAATCAAGGCTATATAAATGTCCTTTAGCTTGTACTAATTGGTTTTGTTGAATGATGCCAAATTCACTTAATGTACCATCCGCAGGCATCACAATATCGTTAATATTTGAATCTATTGGTCTTGCGTCTGCTTTTAATTTTCGGGCAAAAAAATCATTAAAAGTGAGGTAATCTTGAGCATTTGTAAATTCGGCTTCCTGTAAATTAACTTTATAAATTTTACAGTAACCTTTAATGATCCAAGTCGTTAATTTGCCTAATCGACGATTTGCCAACCAACCTACCATTATTGTTAATAATTGCTTAGGTAAAATATATTGGAACATGGCTTTAAATAGATTTAACATAGGTTATTTCCTAACGTTTATAAAATTAATAATTATAGCAATATTAGAAACAAAAGTATAAAGCTGACCCTATATCCATGGCAAGTTTTACATGTGTTTTTGAATAAAAAAATGATTAAAATTAGATATGTTAGAATCAAAAAATAACAAGCTAACGTTGATTGTTTGATACATTTTATTTAGCAGATAGAATATATATCATAATGATTTGATTTAATATTTCTTCCTTTAATCTAGATAAAGTCTTTATAAAAAAATTAAATTATCGATTATAAAAATGGGCATTAATAAAAGTAGTGTCCATTTCATATAACCGATAAAGCTTGGCATGCGAATCATGTTTTGTTCAGCAATGGATTTAACCATTAAATTTGGCGCATTACCTATATATGTTATTGCACCCATAAATACTGATCCCATTGAAATTGCTAATAAACTATATCGCTGGCTTGTCATTAACACATTGGGATCGCCTGAGGCTAGATTAAAGAAGATTAGGTAAGTGGGTGCATTATCTAAAAATGCTGAACATAAGCCAGATAGCCAAAAATACCCAGAGGTAATAAAGCTAATATCTTGATTTTTTAACCATGCTATATAAAACGCCATATCACCTTCGTTATTATTACGTAATAGCGTTAATATAGGCATGATTGTAATAAATATCCCGATAAATAATTTAGCAACCTCAATAATAGGTTGCCAATTATAGTTATTTTCTTGGCGAATTGAGGTTGGCGTCGTGAATAAAGAGATAATAATAATTAAGATGAAAATGCTATCCCGAATTAAATTGGATAGGGTTATATTTGTCTCAAATAAACAAAAGCTTAAAGATGATTGCCATAAGCCAGAAATGAATACATTAATAATAATTAGAATGAGTAACAATACATTTATATAACCTCGCAATTCAAATTTATGTTTAATGGGCGGGTTTATCGCGAATGGTGTCTGTTTATATTGTTTTAAAAAATAATAGCTATCAAGGCAATAAAAAATAATTAATAGCATCAAGGTATTGGTTAATACCGGTAACAACATAAATTGCATTGTCCAAAAGAAATTAACGCCTTTTAAAAATCCAATAAACAAGGGGGGATCGCCTAAAGGTGTTAACCCACCACCGATATTGGCAACTAAAATAATAAAGAAAATAATAATATGACATTGTTTTTTTCGATAGTGATTTGCTCGAATTAATGGGCGAATCATTAACATCGCGGCACCTGTTGTACCCATGATTGATGATAAACAAGTGGCGATAGCTAAAAAAATGACATTAGATTTGGGCGTACTCATTAAGTCACTTTTAATTACAATTCCTCCCGAAACGGTAAAAAGTGCTGTTAATACGAGAATGAAAGGTAGGTATTCTTCAATAATAATATGAAAAGTTAGATTAAATGTGGTTTGTAATCCCAAAGATAAGATTGCCGGGAATAAAAACAATAAAGTGCAACTAAGGATAATTTTTCCATAATGAGAATGCCAAAGTGTTGGCAAAAAAGCGGGTAATAGGGCAATGGATAGTAAGATCAGTAAAAAAGGTAATCCCCATAATAAAGTAAAATGAGGGGCGTTTACCTCACTCGCGAATGAATATGAAGGTAAAAAACAAAATAAGACGACAAATAGAATGAATAGCAAATTTGAATTTTTGCTATTTTGCTTTTTTTTAAATGCATTATTTTTTAACATATTGTTTTTTTAATGATTGCTTTTTAATACAGACATAAATGAATTGGTATTATTGCAACAATTAGAATGAATAGCAAATTTGAATTTTTGCTATTTTGCTTTTTTTTAAATGCATTATTTTTTAACATATTGTTTTTTTAATGATTGCTTTTTAATACAGACATAAATGAATTGGTATTATTGCAACAATTTTTTAAGTTTATAAAGTTCATCAAGCGCTTGTTTTGGTGAAAGCAAATCAAGATCAATATGCTTTAACGCTTCTTCAATGATTGAGGGCTCAGCATCAACTTGAAGAGATAATTGGGATGTATCAATAGTGCCATTTCCGCTATGTTTGGATAATGATTCTAACTCGCGCAATTTTTGTTTAGCGCGTTGTAATATTATTTTTGGCACACCCGCTAAGCCGGCAACGGCAATACCAAAGCTTTTACTTGCTGCGCCTTCAGCAACTTCATGGATAAATGCAACTTTATTATCATGCTCAATAGCATCGAAATGAACATTATATACGCCGTGAATTTGCTCTGGTAATTGTGTTAATTCAAAGTAATGGGTGGCAAATAAGGTCATCGCTTTTATCTGATTAGCGAGATTTTCCGCACATGCCCATGCTAGAGAAAGCCCGTCATAAGTTGAAGTGCCGCGACCGATTTCATCCATTAAGACTAAACTTTTCTCAGTCGCATTATGCATAATATTGGCGGTTTCGGTCATTTCAACCATAAAAGTCGAACGTCCTGAGGCTAAATCATCAGAGGCACCAATGCGCGTAAAAATGCGATCGATAGGTCCAATCACTGCCTTGTTAGCAGGCACAAAACTGCCAATGTAAGTTAGCAAGACAATTAATGCTGTTTGCCTCATATAGGTACTCTTCCCCCCCATATTCGGACCCGTAATGATCAGCATTTTTCGATTAGGCGATAATTGCAACGAATTAGCAATAAAAGGTGTTTTTAATGCTTTTTCAATAACAGGATGACGACCTTTTTCAATATGGATCCCAAGTTTAGGTGTTAATGTAGGGCAATGGTAATTAAGTGTTAAAGCACGCTCGGCAAGATTACAAAGTACATCAAGTTCGGCTAATGCTTCAGCACTTTGTTGTAAATCAGGCAATATGGGTAAACAGAGATCAAACAATTGTTCATATAGCTGTTTTTCTAACGCTAAGGCTTTGCCTTTTGAACTTAACACTTTATCTTCATATTCTTTTAATTCAGGAATGATATAACGTTCAACATTTTTAAGCGTTTGTCGACGAACATAATGAATTGGTGCAAGGTGGCTTTGTGCTCGGCTAATTTGAATATAATAACCATGCACAGCATTAAATCCGACTTTTAAAGTTTCAATGCCAAGGCTTTGCCGTTCTCTGATTTCTAAATTATCAAGATATTGATTTGCGCCTTCAGCTAATAGGCGTAATTCATCTAATTCTGCATGATAACCGTTTGCAATCACTCCCCCATCGCGAATAATTGCCGGTGGCGTATCAATAATAGCTTTGGTTAATAGATCGGCTAACTGATCAAATTGATTAATTTTCTGTTTAAGGGTTAATAAATAAGGTGTTTTAAAGGTACTTAATGTTTGTTGAAGGAGAGGTAATAGATTATAGGCATCGCGTAATTTTGCAAAATCACGTGGTCTTGCGCTGCGCAATGCTAATCTCGCTAAAATTCGCTCTAAATCACCAATGGGTTTTAATAAACTTTGAATATCGCTAATCGCACTTTGTAATTCGGCAATTGATTGTTGGCGATGAAGTAATGTTTCGGTATGACGGATTGGCGAATGTAACCAGCGACTTAACATGCGACTACCCATCGCAGTTTGAGTATTATCTAAAATTTCAGCAACTGTATTTTGCTTGGTACCTGAAAGATTTTCTGTTAATTCTAAATTACGGCGAGTTGCTGCGTCTAATAACACAAAATCAGTAAGAGATTGCTTAATAATAGTACGAATATGGGGTAAGGCAATACGCTGTGTATCTTTAACGTATTGTAATAAACACCCTGCCGCGCAAAGGGCGTAATGACAATCTTCAACACCAAAACCTATGAGATCTTGAGTACCAAATTGTAAATTAAGTTGTTGCTTTGCAGTTGCTAAGTCAAAATCCCAAATGGGTCGACGGCGTAAACTGTGGCGGTTTTCGATTAATGACATCGCTTCGAAATCTTCAGGATAAAGCAGTTCAACAGGATTTGTACGCTGTATTTCGGCTTGTATAGATTCTAAATTGTCACTTTCAAATACATAAAATCGACCAGAACTGATATCTAATGTTGCATAACCGTAATGATTTTTAGATTGATAGATAGCTGCTATAAGGTTATCTTTACGATCTTCTAATAATAATTCGTCACTGACTGTACCGGGCGTTAAAATGCGTACAATTTTACGTTCAACAGGTCCTTTACTGGTCGTTGGATCGCCAATTTGTTCGCAAATAGCAATAGATTCGCCCATTGCGATTAGTTTGGCTAAATATCCCTCAACAGCATGATAAGGCACACCTGCCATCGGAATAGGCTCACCGTTAGATGCTCCTCGTTTAGTGAGGGAAATATCTAACAGTTGTGAGGCGCGTTTAGCATCATCATAAAAGAGTTCGTAAAAATCCCCCATACGGTAAAATAATAAAATATCGGGATTTTCCGCTTTTAATTTAAGATATTGTCGCATCATTGGGGTGTGATCAGCTAAATTATCATCAATCATAGAATCAACTCTTTCAGTTTTAATGTTTTTTTATTAAGCGAAAATAGTTAGGTATTATAGCCAAATATTCTTAGATGGCGGAACGATTATTTTTAATAGATTTTATTAATTTGGCTAGCATCCATTTTAAATATCAGCGATAATGCGAGGCATTATGTTTTCTACATGGATTAGATTCGATGAAATTTTGTAAATTTTTGCTTATTACTCTATTAGCTAGTTTACTGTTAACTGGCTGCTCGTTTGTCGATGAGTGGATCTATCGTCCTGATATAAATCAGGGTAATTATGTTTCACAAGACAATCTGGATAAACTCAAAATTGGGCAAACAAAAGAACAAGTTCAATTCATTATGGGATCACCTATGCTAAAATCTGTATTTGGTGATAATGTTTGGTATTATGTTTTCCGTCTACAACCTCGTCATGATTCGGTTTCTCAAAAAACGTTTACTGTTATATTTAATCAGGCGGGTCGTGTTACTGATATTAAAACCTCTGAATTAGGTAAAGCAATATCTCTTGAAGAAATGTCTAAAAAAGAAATTTCAGATAAAATTGATTATGACAATAGCAGTTCTTCTTCAATAAATATGAACGAGAAAGAAAATACTGACGATAAAGAAAGTAAGGAATGATATTTCAAACTTTGTTAGATGAATGAAACCTCGCAATAAGCGGGGTTTTTTATTGATTAAAAGATATTTAGCATAAATTAACTGTAATTATGTTAAAGGGTAGTAGAGTGGAAACTAATTAACGACGCCAAGCAAACTAGGGGTTAATATTCACTAATGATAATAATTATAAAACCAATAAATTATCATTAATACGTTTCGAATCAAATCAGTTAATTTTCCCCGTTTTTTTGTAAAAAATTACCTAATAAATAGAATTCAACAGAGTAATTAATTCAATCGTCTGATATGTGTGGGCGCAGCTAAAATTTCACGAGGTGATTTAGAAACAATTAAAACATTTGTAATTAGAAGCAACGATATGACTAATAAATATCAAGACTAATGTTAACTTAGAAAAGGAAATTGGCTCTTCTAAGTTAGTTAACAATAATTGAATAAAAAAATAGTTTTAAAGTGCATCAAAATGCGCTTTGATTTCATCTTCTGGTAGATTAATACCAATAAAAATCATTACGCTTTTTTTGTCTTCATTAGGTAACCATTCACGATCCCAATCAGCACTATACAAACGTTGAACTCCCTGGAATAATAAACGCCGATTATCCTCTTTAATTGCGAGCAATCCCTTATAACGTAACAGATTATCTGCAAATTTAACCAATAAGGATTCCATTAAAACGGAGATGGTTTCTAAATCAACAGCATGATCCAGTTCAATTACAAGTGATGTTACATTATTTGATGGCGTTGGGATAAATCGAAATAATGGTTTTGATAAGGTAAGTTTATCGTTGAGAATAAATCCTTCAATATCGAACAAATTCTCAAGTGCTATTTTGCCATGGCACACCTTATGAATTGGAGCACGAACATTAATTTTATGTAATCGATCAATCAGATGATTATTGTCATCTTGAATATCGGTTTTTGTTAGTAAAATACGATCAGCATAACCTACTTGTGATTGGGCTATGGTAAATTGTTCTAGTTGCTTATCTGCGTGAACGGCATCAACGAGTGTAATAATCCCATCAAGTAAAAATCGTTCACATAAAACAGGGTGGGAGAAAAAAGTTTGTGTTATTGGACCCGGATCAGCCATACCGGTACATTCAATGATAAGACGATCAAAATCAAGTTTGTTGTTATCAAGACCATTAAGTAAATCTTGCAAAGCCTCGGCTAATTCGTTAGCACTATTACAACAAATGCAGCCATTACTTAATGTTGTGATGTTTGTCGTAGTATTTGGTAATATCTGATTGTCAATTGCTGTATCACTAAATTCATTTTCAATGACAGCAATTTTATAACCATGTTTTGCATTGAGGATATAGCTCAGTAATGTCGTTTTCCCTGAACCAAGAAATCCCGTTAATATCGTTACAGGAATTGCTGATGCCATCATTTATCCTTATTTAAATAGCAAGTTAATTAGCAACATTTAAAGCCACCTTTACCATCTCCCCCATAACGAGCTTGTTGGCGTTCACGAAAAAACTCTTCATAGGTCATTGGTGGTTGCTCTGGATGGTTTAACTTCATATGTTCAACATAGGTATCATAGTCAGGTACACCTATTAACATCCGAGCAGCTTGCCCTAAGTATTTACCCGCTTTTCCCAAATTGTCAAACATGATGTTCCCCTTATTAATATTTTTTCTTTTTTTAAAAAGGTTTCAAGGCTAAGCCCTGAAACCTTACTCATTAATGATAACTAATGTTAATAAAGAATTATAATTCGTTTTATTTATTAATGACCTGAAACAGTTTTCACACCACCTTCAGGAACTGGAACATAAGGTGTTTCTTGATCAGTTCGTTCTGGTTTTTTGCTGGCTTTATAAGCAACGCGAATACCGTAGAAAATGATACTGTAAACAACAACCAAGAATAAAATACTTAATCCAGCATTAGTATAGTTATTAATGACAATATGATGCATATTACTGATAGCTTGTGTATTAAGTTCAGCGCCCGCACTCATTTCAGTAATTTTACTGTTGTAGTGATTAGCCATATAGAAGAAACCTTCTAATGATGGATCTTGACTAAAGAGTTTTAATCCTATCGCGCAGGTTGTACAAATGAGTAACCAAACAGCAGGGATAAGTGGCACCCAAATATATCTTGAACGTTTCATTTTAATTAGAATAACTGTCGAAAGTATTAACGCAACAGCGGCTAACATTTGGTTTGAAATACCAAAGAGTGGCCATAAACTTTTTACTCCGCCTAATGGATCGACAACCCCTTGATATAATAGATAGCCCCATAATCCAACACAACCTAGTGTGCCGATAATACCCGCAACAATAGAGTCGGTTTTCTTCAAAAATGGCACAAAGTTACCTAATAGATCTTGTAGCATGAATCGACCAGAGCGAGTACCTGCATCTAATGCAGTTAAAATAAATAACGCTTCAAATAAAATACCAAAATGATACCAGAATCCCATATTAGCTGCAGGTATAATTTGATGGAATACATGAGCAATACCAACAGCTAGCGTTGGCGCACCGCCAGCACGATTAAGAATTGAAGGTTCACCTATGTCTTTTGCTGTTTGTAATATTTCCTCAGGTGAAATCACAAATCCCCAAGAGCTAATTTTTGCAGCAGCAACAGAACTTGCTTCTTTAAGCGCGCCAAGAATCTCTGGTGCATTAGTTTCATTTAAATCGTGAAGATTTGGCATAACAATGCCCAATCCAGCGGGTGGCGTGTTCATTGCAAAATAAAGTCCTGGTTCAATAATTGAAGCAGCAACTAACGCCATTACGGCTACAAACGATTCCATTAACATCGCACCATAACCAATAAAACGAGCATCCTTTTCATTAGCAAGCAATTTAGGTGTCGTTCCAGAAGAAATTAAAGCATGAAAACCAGAAACGGCCCCACACGCAATGGTAATGAATAAAAACGGAAATAGTGTTCCTTTCCAAACAGGACCAGAACCATCAACAAATTGAGTAATGGCTGGCATTTTTAAATCCGGATTAAGAATCACAATACCAACAGCAAGCCCAACAATGACCCCAATTTTTAGAAATGTCGCTAAATAATCACGTGGCGCTAAAATTAACCATACAGGCAACATTGATGAAATAATTGAATAGATAATTATCGTATAAGTAATAGTTGTATCTTTAAAAGTTAATGCCGGTCCCCAGTATGGATCATGAGCAATCACGCCACCAAACCAGATCGATAAAATAAGTAATACAATACCTATTACCGAAACCTCTGCAACTCGACCTGGGCGGAGATATCGCATATAGATACCCATAAAAAGTGCGATAGGTACTGTCGAACAAACAGTAAATACGCCCCATGGGCTTTCTGCTAATGCTTTTACAACAATCAGGGCAAGAACAGCTAAAATAATTAACATGATCAAGAAACAACCAAACAAGGCTATGGTTCCAGGTATAACCCCCATCTCTTTTTTAATCATTTCGCCTAATGAAGCCCCATTACGACGGCTTGAGAAGAATAAAACCATAAAATCTTGAACTGCACCAGCAAAAACTACCCCTGCGAGTAGCCATAAAACCCCGGGTAAATAACCAACTTGTGCAGCGAGTACTGGACCCACTAATGGACCGGCACCGGCAATAGCCGCAAAATGATGTCCAAAAAGAATATTTTTATTCGTTGGAACAAAATTTAAGCCATCATTATTCGTTACTGCTGGTGTTGCTCGAGTAGGATCGAGTCCTAATACTTTATTCGATATATATAAACTATAATATCTATAAGCAATCAAATAGACTGACACTGACGCAGCAATAATCCATAATGCACTAATATGTTCGCCACGCCGCAGAGCGACTACAGCCAAACAACACGCTCCAATAATGGATAATATTATCCAAGGAATGTGTTTGAGAGTTTTTTTATTAAACATCTTTTTTCCTCATTAAAAACGTTTTATTTTCAATCAGTTTAGTAGTTAAGATTGATGAAATCACCATAACTACTTTAATAACAGCGTCATACTATCTTTACCAATAAGGCAAAGATATTTAAAATTAGGTGACTGGTTGAATTTTAATGTTGAGTGGTTAATAACTAAATATGAGCGGTTTAAGTCTATTTGACTTGGATGATCACTTGATGTTGTTCACTTAAGCTGTATATTACGAAATTAAACAAACTGTCTTTATTACTGATAATTAATTTAACAACATAATGATAAAATTATATATCTAATAATGTTTTCAAAATTTTTAGATAACGCCGGCTAACGGGCGTTGCTGCGCCATTAGTTAAAATAATTTCAGTTTGTCCTTCTTTACTAAAATTAATCTCTTTTAGCTGTTTCATATTAACCAAATATTGACGATGGCATCGAACCAAAGAGGTTCGTTGTTCCAATGTATTTAGGGTTAGTTCTGAAAAATATTCGGTATTATTCTGAGTAAATACAGAAACGCCGGTAATTTTTGAACAAACATAATAAATTTCATCGGCATTTAATAAATATATTCGGCTATGACCAACACAAGGAACATATTTAAATAATTCGCTAGAGACTAAATTTGTAATATTTTGTGGCGAATGATGCAAATGTAATCGTTGTAATGTTTTATTTAAACGAGCAGGATCAATTGGTTTCATTAAATAATCAAATGCCTGCTCTTCAAATGCAGTCAAGGCATATTCATCATAGGCTGTAACAAAAACCACATGCGGTAAGTATTTTGGATCTATCATACTTAACATTTCAATACCATTAATGCGTGGCATTTGGATATCTAAAAAAATGACATCAGGATGTAAACGGTGTATTGCACTGATGCCTTCAATAGCGTTACTCGCTTCCGTCAACACTTTTATATTTTCATCTTTTTCAAGTAATGTACGTAAATTTTCACGAGCTAATGGCTCATCATCAATAATTATTACATTTAGCATAATTCAGTCCAACTAAGCGGTAAGGTCAAACGAATACGTGTATAGTGCGATGGCTTACACACCACATTCATACCATAATCTTCACCGTAACAAACTTGAATTCGTTTATGTACTAAACTCATTCCTAATCCTTGTTCATCTTTTTTATCTTCTTGGTATAATCCAGCATTATCTTCAACATCAATAAATAAATTATTGTTTTTATGATGAACATTGATCATTATTTTTCCTGTTTCTAATAAGTTAGCAATGCCATGTTTTACTGCATTTTCAACCAAAGGTTGTAAAGAAAAAGCAGGGAGTTTTGCTAGTAAATATTGTTGTGGTACATTGATTTCTACTAGCAAATTGTCCATAAAGCGTGCTTTTTCAATTTGTAAATAGGCGTCAATATGCTCTAATTCATCTTTTAATGTGACAACTTTATCGGGGCGTTTCAAATTTTTTCTAAAAAAAGTTGACATGTTTTGTACTAATTTGCAGGCTTCGAGATCATTTTTTCGAATCACTGCGACTAACGTATTTAGCGCATTAAATAAAAAATGGGGATTCACTTGGGCATGTAATAGTTTGATCTCTGTTTCGGAAAGTAATTGTTTATAGTGTTCATTTTGTCCAGCTAAAATCTGTGCCGAAAGTAAACTTGCGATGCCTTCTCCTAAAGTTCGATTCATTGAACTGAATAATTTATTTTTCGCCTCATACAATTTTATTGTGCCAATAATCGTTTGGTTTTCACCTTTTAATGGAATAACGAGCGTTGAACCCAATCGACAGTTTTTATCAATTGAACATTGATAGGGCGTATTAATTCCATCGACATATTCTACTTCATTATTTTTTATTACTTGCCATGTATGCATAGATGATATCGGGGTTCCAACAATATGGTGATCATCACCAATTCCAATAAAAGCGAGCAATTTTTCTCTATCTGTAATCGCAACGGCACTCAACTCTAACTCATGATAAATAATATCAGCAACTTTCATGCTATTTTCAGCATTGAAACCTTGCCGAAGTATTCCTTCTGTACTTGCTGCAATTTTTAATGCGCGGGACGAAAATGCAGTGGTATATTTCTCAAACATCGCTCGTCTGTCAAGCAGTATTCGCATGAACATAGCAGCACCAATACTGTTAGCGAGAATCATAGGCGCTGCAATATTATGTACTAAATTGAGGGCTTCAGAATAAGGCTTAGCAATTAAAATGATAAGTATCATTTGTAAACATTCAACTATTGCCACAATTGTGGCTACAGTAATTGGGTTATATAATTGATCGATTCGTCCTTTACGAAGTAATTGTGCATTTATTATTCCCCCGACAAGTCCAGCAAGAATCGTTGATAACATACAACTTTCAGCCGTCATTCCGCCTAAAAAATAACGATGTATGCCGCCTGTTATTCCAACTAATAAGCCAACTAGAGGACCGCCAAGTAACCCACCCAAAACAGCGCCGATGGCTCTTGTATTTGCAATCGAGTCTTGAATATCTAAACTTAAATAAGTCCCCATAATACAAAAAGAGGAAAAGGTAAAAAAACATAACAACTTATGAGGTCTATGTAGGTTGGTTTGCATTAATGGAATAAACAATGGAGTTTTACTTAGTAAATAAGCAATCACTAAATAAATACACATTTGTTGTAAGAGTTGAAAAATTAAACTAAGTTCATGCATGATTCAAACAACTATAACTAATAATAAGTTTTCTTTAATTGCCTGTTTCGATAATATCGCTGCAGTATTTTAGCTAATCGAGTAAGGCTGTTGTCATGTTTTCATCGTAAATAGGGTTGCCGATTATGAAAAAAATTAAATTTGTTTTTATAATAATACTAAAGTGTTCGTGCTAATCATTTTCTTAATCGTAAAGAATCGATGCAAAATATCAAGGGTTGAGCATTTACACTTAATTCCCTTGGTGACAACCTCATCAAAGTGTTTTATGGCGTCCCCTACAGGATTCGAACCTGTGACCTACGGCTTAGAAGGCCGTTGCTCTATCCAGCTGAGCTAAGGAGACATTGAAGATTTTTTGAATTAACGGGCGTTATTATATAAAGCTATTTAGATCCGTCAATCGATTTTGTAATTTCTGCATGAGTTTTATCAAAATATCATCAAAAATTAAACTGAATTGGAAATAAATAGCCATTTTGCCAAAATCAAAGTCCTAATTATGGTTAGTTCGAGAATTAGCGACAAGCGCTTTTAATTTTGCCAAGTGATTTTGATCTTGCTGTAATTTCTTTTCGGCTGATAATTGTTTTTTACTATCTTGCCATATCAAATCGTCCTGTGGTAATTCTAACAAAAAGCGACTTGGCTCAACAGTTAAGGTCTCGCCATATTGTTTACGTTGGCGACTAAAGCTAAAGGTTAATTCTTGCTGAGCACGTGTGATGCCCACATAAGCTAATCTTCTTTCTTCTTCGATATTATCATCATCGATACTATTTTGATGGGGGAGTAGACCTTCAGATACACCAATTAAATAAACAAAAGGAAATTCTAATCCTTTAGAAGCATGAAGTGTCATTAATTGGACTTCTTCACTTTCTTCTTCAAAATCATTACGATCTAGCATATCACGTAACGTCAATCTAGCAACGGCTTGTTCTAACGTCATCGGCTCCTCAAGATCATTACCACTTAACATCTCTTGTAACCAATCAATAAATTGAAAGACGTTACGCATGCGCATTTCACCAGCTTTAGGTGAGGTGGATGTTTCATAAATCCAACTCTCGTAATGGATATCGTGTAATAGCGTTTCTATCGTTTCAACAGGATAAGTAGACATGTGTTGTCTAAGATTCTCAAACCATTGAATAAAGGTCGCTAGTGATTCTATGCGTTTACCGCTAAAGAGAAGCGTTACTCCCATATCACAACTAGCTTGATAAAGGCTGATTCCTTTTTCCCTTGCTAAGTCTCCTAATTTTTGTACCGTCGCTGGACCTATGTCCCTTTTTGGCGTATTGATGATACGAATAAACGCATTATCATCATCAGGATTTGTTAATAAGCGCAAATAGGCCATTAAATCTTTAATTTCAATGCGCGAAAAAAACGAGGTACCTCCAGAAATGCGATAGGGGATGCGATACTGCATTAGCATTTTTTCAATTAATCTGGATTGATGATTTCCTCGGTATAAAATAGCATATTGTCCATAGTGATTATTATTCGCAAATCGATGCCCCATCAAGTGTTCGACGACTTTACTTGCTTCATGCTCTTCATCATTGGCGGAAATTATGTTGACTTGTTCACCATAATCGAGATTTGAAAATAATTTTTTACTAAAAATATGAGGGTTATTTTCAATCAGAATATTGGCAATTTTTAAAATTCTGCCTGACGATCGGTAATTTTGTTCAAGTTTAATGACTTCGAGATGGGTAAAGTCCTGTTGGAGTAAGACTAAATTTTGTGGGCGAGCACCACGCCAAGAATAGATGGACTGATCATCATCACCGACTACAGTAAATTTAGCGCGATCACCGACGAGTAGTTTTATAAATTCATATTGGCTTGTATTGGTATCTTGATATTCATCTACTAATAAATAACGAACCTTATTTTGCCATTTTTCGCGAACTTGTTGATTTTGTTTTAATAATAAGGTTGGCAATAAAATTAAATCATCAAAATCTAATATGCTACATGCTTTTAATTGCTTTTCATAAAGTTCGTAGCAATAAGCAAATAATTTTTCTTTTTCTGTTTGTGCACGCGCTAAGGCGGTAGTTGCATCAATAATATCGTTTTTCCAATTTGATATAGTTATGCGTAATTGATTAAGGAGATCTTTATCACCTTCAAGCCATTCTTCAGTCAGATCTTTTAATAAAGCAATTTGATCATGATCATCAAATAATGAAAAATTAGCATTAATACCAAGATGTTTATATTCTTGACGAACAATATCTAATCCTAAAGTATGGAAGGTTGAAATTTTTAGTCCACGTGTTTCTTGTTTTGATAAGGATTGGCTAATTCGTTCTTTCATTTCACGAGCGGCTTTATTAGTAAAAGTTACAGCAAAAATATGTCGTGGTAAATATTCTTTTACGCGAATAAGATAGGCAATTTTATTAATAATTACCCGAGTTTTACCTGAACCTGCGCCCGCTAAAACTAAGCATGGTCCCGATACATATTCCACCGCTTGTTGTTGACTAGAATTTAAACGCATTAATGAGCCTTTTATGTTTAAATTAAAACACTTTTATAAAACGAACATTACAAATGAACTTATTCAGATATAAAGGATAACGCTTGCTCAACAACCTTTATGCCTGCATCTTTTTTATGTGCATTCTCACTGAGATGCCGGCGATATTGCCTTGCACCTTTCATACCATTAAATAAACCTAGTGTGTGTCGCATAATATGATTTAGTTGTGCGCCTTGTCTTAGTTGCTTTTCAATATAAGGATATAACGCCATAATAATTTGCTTCGCTGTTAAAATCTCTTGATCTCTATTAAATATTTGTTTATCGATTTCTGTTAATAACATCGGATTTTGATATGCTTCTCGACCAATCATTACCCCATCGACATGATTAAGATGCTGTTTTATTGCTTCTAGCGTTTTAATACCGCCATTAATGGCAATCGTTAAATGAGGATAATCACGTTTTAACTGGTAAACGCGTTCGTAGTTAAGAGGTGGAATTTCGCGATTTTCTTTTGGGCTTAATCCTGATAACCACGCTTTACGTGCATGAACAATAAAAGTTGAGGTATAAGGCATAACTGTCTCAATAAATTGACATAAAAATTCATAGCTATCTAAATCATCAATGCCAATACGTGTTTTAACGGTGACGGGAATTGTAACAACGGCTTGCATCGCCTCGATACAATTTGCAACTAAATGCATTTTATTCATTAAGCATGCGCCAAACATCCCGTTTTGAACGCGGTCAGACGGGCAGCCCACATTTAAATTAATTTCATTATAACCGCGCGCTTGCGCTAATTTTGCGCATTTAGCAAGCGCATCAGGATCACTGCCACCTAGTTGTAAACTAATTGGTTGCTCTTCATCATTAAACGCTAAATAATCCCCTTTACCATATAAAATAGCACCTGTTGTGACCATTTCAGTATAAAGGAGTGTTTGTTTGGTTAATAAACGATAAAAGTAGCGACAATGTTTATCAGTCCAATCGAGCATAGGGGCGACTGAAACGGTGTTTAAATTATTAGCCATTAACATTCCAATATTTATCTCAGTTTTATCATATATTTTAAAATCGTAATTTTTGAATTTTTTGTTTATTTTACTTTATTGAAATAATATAAAAGATCTCAAGTAATAAATAAAATAAGTTAAGATTTTAAAAATGCGCCATTATATCATAGACAAATAAAGAAATAGGCGAAGAGGTGAAAAGAAGATTGAATAATTAACAAACATTTGTTTTTATGATTAAAATCTAAAATTTTTTAGAGGAGTAGATAAAATGAAGAGAGAATTATTTGTCTTGCTGTTTTTATTAGCTATTCATAATCACAAATTAAATCGTGATTATGAATAGTAAAAAATAAAGCGATTAGAGCGAATCTATATCATCAATAATGCCATTAATCGCTTCTTGTCGTTGTTTTTGTTTATTTTCATCAACTTTACCGTCATTAGCTAAAAAATCATGACGTTGGAAGTAAGCATTACGCATAAAATTATAAGGATCATCACTATTTTTAATCAGATCTTCATATTCCATCGCAACAGCACGCATTTCAATACCATCAAATATACCGCGAATTAATGTGCCTTCAAAACCTAACCAATGAAGGGGTGGATATAAAGAATCGACCATTTTTCCTCCGTCCTCTCTAAGTGTTGCTTGCCCATAGAAAGGTAAAACAACATAAGGACCATAAGGCACATCATAATGACCTAAGACGCTACCAAATTCCCGATTAGTGCCTTTTTGTAACTGCGGATCGGCTCGACTAGCGACGTCAATTAAACCACCAAAGCCAAATACGGTATTAAGGAAAAAACGCGCTAGATGAGTACCTGCTCTGTGAACATCACCAACTAAGACATTATTAACCATCGATGCCGGTTCTGAAAGGTTTGATGAAACATTACTAATACCTGTGCGGACTGGCATTGGTACATAATCTTTCCAAAAGACAGCAGTAGGACGTAGAATATAAGGATCTAAAGCGTAATAGTTAAAATCAAACATTACACTATTGAACCCTGATAGGGGATCGCTATAACTATTATCTTTAGAGTCGTAATTTGCGCAACCCGATAATGTCATTAGAGACATAAATATGATGATTATATATTTTTTCATAAATAAAATGATTATTTGTTATAGGTAAGAGTAAAGATGACAAAATTGTAACATGTTTATTATAAAGATAAAGAAGCTAAATATAAAAATTTTCGTTTTTATTTGGCATTATCTATTTAAATTGATTAGAATATCTGCCTACGACCCCATAGTTAAATGGATATAACGAGCCCCTCCTAAGGGCTAATTGCAGGTTCGATTCCTGCTGGGGTCAGATTTTTGCGTGCATATTCAATGCTAGTTATAACTTTCCAATATTTTTTAAGTTCGATGAAATTGTCGATAAAAGCCCTTTTATCAAAAGGGCTTTTGCTGTTCTATTTGCCATTGATTGCTTAACTTTAATATTTATTACATTTATTAAAAATAATTTTAATAAATATGCTAATAAATTATTGTAATAAAGTATCAATTTTATCTTTAGCGGCTTCTTTAATAACCTGAGTAACTGTTTTTCCATTTAGTTTTTCTTTAATCAATTCATCAAGTTTATCTTTATCGCCTTGAGCTTCTGCAGTTATTTGTTTTACGATTTTGTCTATAGCATCTTTAAATTGTTGTTTTTCACTGTCGCTTAGACCATTAGAAAGTTGTTCAACGGAAGTTTTTAGAGATTCAGGAGAAGAAAAATCTAATTTTTTATCACCACAAGCCGCTAATAAAGTTATTGCTAATAAAACAACTAAAAGTTTTTTCATTTTTTATTCCCTCATTGATATAGACTAACTGTGAACTAACTTATTGAAGTTTAATAATATATTTTCATTGTATAAAAAGCAATTAACATTAGTTTATTATTTATCATTTATGATATGAAAAACAAAATAAAGGAAAAAAGAGGATAATTATTAATTGATGGAATTATTATTGGGGAGCTATATTAAATTGTCTTTTTATTATGATTTAAAACTATAGATAAAAAGACAAGATAAATGAAGTTCTTATATAAAAGAGCGATGAATATTTATGATATTTATTTAAAAAAGCATTTAATAATTAATGCAATAAATCTTCATATTTAGTTATTGATTTCATTAATAATTTGGCTAGCTGTTTTACCATCTAATCTTTCTTTGAGTAATTCAAACATTTTAGTTTTATCACCGCCTGCTAAAAATGCAGCTTGCATGGTAATTTTAGTTAAAGCATCACTAAATTGTTCTTTTTCCCTATCATTTAATTCATTACCAATTTTTTGAACGGAAGTTTTAAAAGATTCCGGAGAAGAAACATCCATTTTTTTCTCACCGCAAGCCGTTAATAATGTTATTGCTAATAATATAACTAAAACTTTTTTCATATCTAATTCCTTAATAAATATGGACTAAGTTATCGGAATTTATAATATATTTTAAATATATATAAAGCAAGTAGCATTATTATCGGTTATTATTACTCATTGTTATTTATAATTATTTAACAATAAGATAAATAGAATCATTAAACGTTATAATAAACGTTTAATGATTCTATCAATGCGTATACGGCTTAAGCGCTTAATGAGTCGTTCTACATTTTTTGGATAAAATTGACTAGCTTGAATTTGTTGAAAATGTGTAATTTGCGTAGTATGCGCGCGTATATGTTCTAATTCATTATCAAATTCCGTTTGTAATTGTTGTTTGGGATCATGGATAAGAATGCCATTTTCAAGATCTAAACGCCAGGCTCGAGGATTTAAATTATTTCCGGTAACTAATATCCAATCGTTATCAATCCAAATTCCTTTTAAATGATAACTATGTTCTTCATCTTTCCAAAGACGAATAATAAGTTGATCTTTATCAATATAATTTTGTAACCGTTCAACAAATTTACGCAAATTGATTTCGTAAAGATAGGGTAATCCGCCTGTAATATTAAATGGTTTATCTTCAGGAATATAAAAATCATTAGCTGTTTTATCGCCAATAATAATTTCTATATGTTTACCTTTACGTAATAGGCGAATAATATCGCGTACTAAAATATTCGGTAAATTAAAATAAGGAGTACAGAAAATCGCTTTATGTTGGGTGACATTAATTAGATGATGAATAGTTTTATTAAGAGGATTTCCTTTACCTAACCCAACGAGAGGGGTAACGGATAAAGAATCATGGTTATGATCTTTATTAAATTGATATTCCGCCTCCATTAAATGTTGGCGTAGAATTTTAATATCTTGTTTAATTTGTTTACGTGTCTTTTGTTTCTCGACATCAAGGCGACTTACGGCTTCAAATGGTATAAAATGGTGATTAAGGTAATTGACTAAACTATCGGCAAGTTTAGCATTATGAATCACATGATAACGATCATAACGATATTTATCTAATTTATGTAAATAGACGTTATTAATACTCGCTCCGCTATAAATTACGGTATCGTCGAAAATAGATCCCTTTAAATGTAAAACGCCTAACACTTCGCGTCGATTAACGGGAACGCCATAAAGCGGAATATCGATATCTGGATGTTGTAATTTTAGCTGATAATAATAACTGGCATTATTTAGGTTTTTTTCTTCACCAATGCGACCACGCTGAGCGCGATGCCAATCGATAAAAATTTTAATATCAAGATTTGGATGTAATTTTTTAGCTTCATATAAGGCGTCTAAAATTTCCTTACCCGCTTCATCACGCTCTAAATATAACGCGACAAGATAAATGCGGTTTTGTGCATTTTTGATATTATTCAATAATGATTGATGATAAGCTTTAGCATCTAATAAAATTTGATAATTGTCAGCTGTTTGTTCGATTTTATTTAGTTCATCAAGATATTTTTTGTGATTATATTTTATAAAAGGTATACGCATATTTCTGGTGTTCTATCAACTTACTTGCTCGTTAGCATATCATAATTTTAACAAAAAAATAACTGCTCATAGCGGCTGTAGATTGAGTTCATTAATATCACTAATCAGCATTATTTTATAGATAAAATCTAAAAAATGCATAATCATAATATTGCTACCTAATGTTATATGATTTTTTAAAAATCAATGACAATCAATAGTTACGGATTGTCTTATTCTTTTTATCAGACTATCTATATTTGCTTCTCAGCTTGTCGTATCTTTCTTGCTATTTATTGTTTAGCGGTGATAATTTAAAACACGCATTTTTTAATAGTTCAACGCATTCTAAATTAGTGCGGTTATAACTTAGTGGTGTAACGGCAATATAATTATTGTTAGCTGCTGTTAATTCGGTGTTTTCACCTAAAATATGTTGATTTCGATAGGCGCGAAACCAAAAATAATCGTTTCCTTCGGGATCAGTTATACATTTAACTAAATAATCATCAACATTTGCCTCGCCTTGTTCGGTAATCTTTATCCCTTTAACCTTATCACGCGGGCAGTTAGGAAAATTAATATTAAAACAAATTTGGGACGTTAGCTTAAGGGATAACAATGATTTAATTACGCATAAAGCATAATGCGTTGATGCTTGCCAATTCGTTGGGTCTTTATTTTCAGAAGTAAATTGACTTAATGCCATAGCGGGAATGCCAAGAACAGTTGCCATCATTGCACCACCCACTGTGCCTGATAAAGTTGTTTCAAAACCGACATTTGATCCATTATTGATGCCACTTAAAACTAAATCTGGCAAACAATCTTGCATTAAATATTTAATTGCAACGACAGCACAATCAGCCGGTTTACCATAAACAGCAAATTTACGCTTTTGGCGTTTTTTGACTCTAAAGGGGGATGATAGACTGACTGAACAAGATACGCCACTTTCATCATTGGCAGGGGCAACAATCCAAACTTCATTTGCTAATTGATTTGCAATGAGTTCTAGATGATTCATACCTTCGGCATCAATACCATCATCATTGATAAGAAGAACACGATTAATAATTTTGTCAGACATATTCTTTCCTTAAGGTTTGTTATTTTTTAGCCTATAATGGCATAATTATTCGCTTGAGTTAACTATTAATTTTATACTTAAAAAATAAATACCAAATAGGCAAATAATCTATTTTTTTATGATAATTAATAAGGTTTAGTTATTAGGATTAATATTAATTGATGGGAGTATAATTAATTTAATGAGGAATAATTGTTTCTATCTGTACAATAATAAAATTAGTATTAACCTATATCTATATTATCAATAAGCAATGAGCAATATTTAAATTATGATGGATAAAAGCCTATCTCAATATTTAAAATAATCGTTAAATTTTGCGGTAGAGTAGAAAGTTTTATATCATTCTCATACAAATATAACTTAGTAATAAGGTTTATATTCTCATTAATGTGTTATTAAATAAGGTGTTAAATATGGCAGACAAAAAGAATCGACAAATCGTAAATGCAACATTAACTGTGCAATCTATTGAGCATCTATCGAATAGTCTCATACGTATTATTTTTTTAAGCGATAAAACCCTTCCGATTAATCCTGCCTGGATTGGACCTCATCTAAAATTAATTTTTCCAAATCCGGCAACTCACCGAGTTGAATTTCCATTATTGAATGAAGAGAATAAAATTGACTGGCAACAAGGGATGCGTGAAAGGGTACGTACTTATAGCGTGCGTGATTATGCCTCGGTCGAAAAATGGTTAACAATCGATTTCGTTATTCATGATAATGGTATTGCAACAACATGGGCAAAAAAGGCAAAAGTAGGCGAAAAAATTGGTTTATTAGGCATGGGAGCTAAACGAGAGTTTGATGACCATCATTTGGTTTTAATTGGTGATTTATCAGCCGTGCCTGCCATCTGTTATATTTTAAAAACGTTACCAGAGCAAAACAAAGCGACGGTATTTATTGAAGTCAATCATCAAGATGATATCTTACCGATTAAAGAAGCACACAATTATTCAATTGAATGGATTATTAAAGATACGCAAAATGCAAATCAATTAACCGATAAAGTTATAAATCATTCCTATAAAAATCAGCATCTTCTTTTTTGGGGAGGATTAGAAGCTACAGCAGCTCAGAACTTGCGCCATGCGATTAAAGATCATTACCCTAATATCGATCCGGATGCTATCCAAATTATCGCTTATTGGCGAGAAGGTTATGCCGAAGGTGAATTTAAACATCGTGAATAGAAGATAGATGTCTGCGGATGGTTTGTGTTTAGGCATGCTAACTTAACAAAACATTAACATTATTAAAATGACAAATCGCTTTAAACTAGTTAGCACTATTAATTAAAATTAACAGCGCTAGCTAGTTTAATCAAATTGAATTATTTATTCTAAATCAATTGGGCGGTGCGTAAATCTCAAAATAAACAATTAGATAATGCTAAAAACTTGGCACATGAATAATACCGTTTTTGGCTGTAATTTTATTTTTTGATAATGGCGTTATTTCAATCGGCGAATAATTTTCTAAACTTGCAGGATCGGTTATGCCTTCGACGTTAGTACGTTTAAGCGTTCGGACAACTTGATTTTCTGGTAAAGGAGTATCTTTATTAATACTATTCCACATTAAATTCATAGCTTCATTGCTATAATAATCAATATTCAATAATGTATCTTCAAACGGTTTATTACCCTCTAAATAAC
This sequence comes from Gilliamella sp. ESL1225, assembly GCF_058502635.1. Classification (NCBI taxonomy): domain Bacteria; kingdom Pseudomonadati; phylum Pseudomonadota; class Gammaproteobacteria; order Orbales; family Orbaceae; genus Gilliamella; species Gilliamella sp. ESL1225. The sequence goes on from NZ_CP196358.1 coordinate 953,996, forward strand.
TGCTATTTTCGATTTCAATATAATGTAAATTAGTATTAGGACTTTCAGCAATACTATTAAGTGCAACATAAGCCCGTGAATTATGATTCGCTAATTGTTTAATATTAACTTTACCTTGAACGATAATGGTTTTAATTTGATTTAAATGACCCGTGGCTCGAATTTCTTCAATACCTTCTTTAACACGGCGGTCATTTAATTTGTCATTTAAACAAATCACCCCTTGAGTATTATAATCTATTACAGGGCTATCTATTGAAGATGAAAATAATTCTCGACGAGGTTGATGCGGATCGCGATTAGAAACAAGGTCGATCGCAGCAACTTCATCATCAAGCCATAATGGCATACGACCATTACCTTGTGACCATAATTGAGCGAAATCATTATCTTTTAATGGTTCCATTTCGCCTTGGTTATATACATGTTTTTGGTTAGTACTACCAATAGAATAATCGCATAGATTTTCAGTCACATCATATCGCCCATATGAACTAATATATTGATATGCTAAGGCAATCGTGTCATGGTAATAAGAATAAGGTAATTGCTTTAACATTGCTGTCGACCAACCTGCTGCTTGTAATTTCATTAATGCATCATAGGGGTTATCCGAATTTATTAATCCAGCCTTTTTGAGTGCTTCGCAACGGTTTTTGGCAAAAACAAATTTAGAACTATAAGGCACTTTTTCATTAATTTGTTTATCTATTATTGGTACAACACACGGTAAATATAAAGCAGCTTGCAAAGAATAATCGGCAATAGATATGGGTTTTAATGGCACAGGAGCAATCTTGGCATAGGTAATTTGCAAATTGTTTCGATCTTCCGGAAGAATTTGTGGATTTATTGCAACAATACCATCGATTAAATTAACAGAATCTAATTCACCAGCACGTAAGGCAGCCCCTCCACCATCATTGGCACCATAGACTAATACCTTAGTATTTTTATTATTAAATAATTCTTGTTTGCCATCGCCATATTTTTGATTTAATGCAATAAAAGCAAATTGAATTGAGCGTAATACATATTCACCCCATTTTTGCTCTGGATTCGTCATTGAATGAAAAGATTTAGCTGCAAATCGATTAGGAAACTGTTGTTTATATTGTTCTGCATTTTTAATAGTCGGCTTAAACATTAAATCTGTCGATTGCACTTTACCGTCTATTGTATAACCTAAATCATGAGAAATATCATATAAATTATTACCCTGACCTTTATCATTATAGACAACAGCGCAATGATGATTTAATCCCCATAGTCCTCGAATTTGTAAATCATAAGCATTATAAAGCCCCTCTGCATCTATGCTTGGTACGGCAATAATGCAAGGATTTTTTTTATCGAAATCAAGCGGGATTTGCAGTAAAAAACCGGCTTCATTTTGATTATATGTCGCAAGAGTTTCATAACCGGCAATTTTGCCATCAAATAAAGGGGATAGTTTTTTTTGATTAAATCCAAAAAGAGAGCCTTCACCGTTCGAAGTATGAATAAAACGCTTTAATTTTGCACGACGCAATTCATGAAGAGTAGGATGAGCGGGATCTTGATAATGGGCTTTTTGATTTAATGTTGATAACTGTGTAAATCCAAAGCCAGCTGTGACTAAATCATCGCTATCGCCATCATAATAAAAGGTTTCTCTAATATTAAGCCAACTGGGTATATCTACAAATGGGTGTTCAGATTTTGCCTTATTAGGTATTTCATTTGCAGGGGTAAGCTGTGCACTCGCCTGATTCAATAAGGTAAAAAAAGTAATAAAAATTAATAAGTTAAATGAACTTAATTTATGAGTTATCTTCATGGCTCGACAGTAATTTACGATATATTCTGTTTAATATTTGTTTTTATTATAGCTAATCATAAGTGGATAATAAAAAAAAATTTTTTTTTCAATTAAATATTTTGATTGTTTAAGTTCCAAAAAGCGGCAATCGTTTTTTCATTTAAGCGTTTTTTTTGTACACAAATACCAATATCAAAGGCTTCAATCGGATTGACCGACCATTCAATAATACGATTGCGAACCGTCTCAGGACTATTTTCGATCACGACTTTGGGTAATAATGCCACTCCGCAACCTAAAGCCACCATCGGCACAATAGCTTCATGACCGGCAACGGTTGCATATATTTTAGGCATGGTAATTTGTTGTTGTTTAAACCATAAATCAATACGATGACGGCTAGGTCCATGTTCTGGAAGGATAAACGGGATATCATGCCAATCGGGATTTTTTTGATAAAGCTTTTCGCTAAAAATAGCATTAACTTTTGGTATTAATAGTACCATTTCTATCTCGGCAATTTTTAAAAATTCAATGCCTGATGGTAATTTTTTAGGACGGCCAGCAATAGCTAAATCAGCATGGTGAGATTGTACTTTACTCACTGCATCAGCGGCATCGCCGGTTGATAATTTAATTTCAACTAGCGGATAATGACTTCGAAAGCGATCTAAGATAGTTGGCAAATGACTATAAGCCGCGGTAACAGAACAAAACAGCGTTAATTCGCCAATTATTTGTTGTTTTGTTTGATCAAGATCTTGTTTTAGTTGTTGATAATGAGTAATAGTTTGCTGTGCAAAATAACGGACTTTTTCGCCCTCCTTGGTCAAACCAACTTGCCTTTTATCACGCATAAATAACGTTTGACCGACATGTTCTTCTAACCGTTGGATCTGTCTTGAAAGCGTTGAAGGGCTAACATGCATCATATTAGCTGTTTTACCAAAGTGGCAAGTTTCACAAAGATGCAAAAATAATTTTAGGTCGCGAATATCCATAATGATTTCCTAGCTATGAGGCAGTTATCTTAAAACAAAAAGCCGCTATGTGGTAGTCTTTGCGCAAAGCGCCTTCTCAAAAAGTAAGAAAATAGTATTATGCTTAGATATCTGTTAAAATCCTTACATTTTTTGAATGTATAATAATTAGGTAAAATCAATAACTTTATGACAGATCAAGCTTATTTAGATCAAGTTAAGGCAAGGCGTACTTTTGCAATAATATCTCATCCCGATGCGGGTAAAACAACTATAACCGAAAAAGTATTATTATTCGGTCAAGCCATTCAAACAGCAGGCACCGTTAAAGGGCGCGGTGCTGATGCCCAGCACGCGAAATCTGACTGGATGGAAATGGAAAAACAGCGAGGAATTTCCATTACTACCTCAGTTATGCAATTTCCTTATGCTAATTGTTTAGTGAATCTTTTAGATACGCCAGGACATGAAGACTTTTCAGAGGATACTTATCGGACTTTAACGGCTGTTGACAGTTGTTTAATGGTGATAGATGCGGCCAAAGGGGTAGAAGATAGGACTCGTAAATTGATGGAAGTGACACGCTTACGTAATACGCCTATTTTAACTTTTATGAATAAGTTAGATCGTGATATTCGTGATCCTTTAGAATTGCTTGATGAAGTTGAAAATGAACTCAATATTATGTGTGCGCCTATTACCTGGCCAATTGGATGTGGTAAATTATTTAAAGGCGTTTATCATTTAGCCAAAGATGAAACGTATTTATACCAATCTGGTAAAGGTCATACCATTCAAGAAGTTAGAATCATTAAAGGAATTGATAACTCTGAACTTGATACAGCTATTGGCGAAGATTTAGCTAAACAGCTTCGCGCTGAGCTCGAATTAGTGCAAGGTGCATCTAATCCATTTGATTTAGATGCTTTTTTAGCTGGTGATTTAACGCCCGTTTTTTTTGGTACTGCATTAGGGAATTTTGGTGTTGATCATATGTTAGATGGCTTAACTAAATGGGCACCAATACCGAAACCACGTTTAACGGATAAACGTGAAGTACTGGCAAGTGAAGAAAAATTTAGTGGTTTTGTATTTAAAATTCAAGCTAATATGGATCCTAAGCATCGCGATAGAGTCGCTTTTTTGCGTATTGTTTCTGGTAAATATGAAAAAGGCATGAAGCTTAAACATGTTCGTATTGGTAAAGAAGTTAATATTGCCGATGCGTTAACTTTTATGGCGGGTGACCGGGAACAAGTCGAAGAAGCTTATGCAGGTGATATTATTGGACTACATAATCATGGTACCATCCAAATTGGTGATACGTTTACACAAGGGGAAGAATTAAAATTTACAGGTATTCCTAATTTTGCTCCTGAATTATTCAGACGTATCCGATTAAAAGATCCCTTAAAACAAAAACAATTATTAAAAGGTTTAGTGCAACTTTCAGAAGAAGGTGCGGTACAGGTGTTTAGACCTCTTATTAATAACGATTTAATCGTGGGAGCGGTTGGGGTTTTGCAATTTGATGTTGTCGTTGCGAGATTAAAATCTGAATACAATGTTGTTGCCGTTTATGAGCCAATAAATGTCACAACTGCAAGATGGATCGAGTGTAATGATGTTAAAAAGTTAGAAGAGTTTAAACGTAAGTGTGAACAGAATCTTGCTTTAGATGGGGGGGATAATTTATCTTATATCGCTCCAAGTATGGTTAATCTAAATCTTACTCAAGAAAGATATCCAGATATCGTCTTTTGTAAAACAAGGGAACATTAATCTATCGATTATTATAATAATGGGCTAAAGTAATGCTGAATATAAATTTTATAATAAAATTTGTGCGTTGTTTGATTATTTTACTTTCTTTGATAAATTTTAGTGCAGTATGGGCTTTTCAACAGGAAATCATTATGCCTAAAAAACTAATTCACGTTGAGCAAAGTGATCGTGATAATCGTTTGTATCAAGTTATAGAACTTGATAACAAGATGAAAGTGTTACTGGTATCCGATCCACAAGCAGTTAAATCCTTGGGATCGCTTGCTTTACCTGTTGGATCATTGCAAGATCCGCATAACCAACAAGGTTTAGCCCATTATACCGAACATATGGTTTTGATGGGATCTAAAAAATACCCCGAACCTGCCAGTTTTTCGGTATTTTTAAACCAACATGCCGGTAGTTATAACGCAAGTACGGCTGCTTATCGAACAGCATTTTATTTTGCCGTTGAAAATAATGCTCTTGATGGCGCTTTAGATCATCTAGCTAATGCAATTGCAGAGCCTCTTTTAGACGTACATAATGCAGATAAAGAACGTAATGCCGTTAATGCTGAGTTAACTCTTGCACGTAGTAATGATGGATTTCGTATTCAACAAATTGATTCAGAAACGCTTAATCAAGATCATCCCGCAGCACAGTTTTCTGGTGGTAATCTTGAAACATTAAGCGATAAACCTCAGAGCCAGTTACAACAAGCATTAGTTAATTTTCATGCCACTTATTATTCCGCTAATTTAATGGTCGGGGTAATATATAGTAACAAGTCTATTGAAACTTTAACGCAATTAGCAAAACAAACCTTTGGTCAAATTCCCAATAAGAATGTTGTTGTAAAACCATTAACGCAAATCGCACTTAAGGCAGAAAATTTGAGTAAGCAAATTTTCATGAAGCCAGCACAACCCAAAAGAGTCTTATTATTACAATTTCCTATCAATAATAATATAGCTGATTTTGCCGAAAAATCTGATGAATACATTGCCTATATGCTCAATAATCGTAGCGAATCGACCTTATTTGATCAGTTACAACGACAAGGTTTAATAGAAAGTTTGAACGCTTATAATGATCCAAATCGTTATGGTAATAGTGGACTTTTTACAATTAGTGTTAGTTTAACCGAACAAGGATTACAACAAAAAGATAAGGTAATAGCCGCGATTTTTAATAATCTACAATTGATTAAACAAAAAGGCGTGCATGATTCTTATTATCAAGAAATGCAAAAAGTTTTAACGTTAGATTTTAAATACCAAAGTATTACTCGTGATATGTCGTATGTGGAATGGTTATCCGATCAAATGCTATTTTACCCAATCCCCCATATTTTAAATGCTGATTATGTTGCGACACATTTTAACGCCGCTGCTATTTTGGCAAGATTGGATAAGATGACAATTAATAATGCGCGTATTTGGATCATATCCCCTAATGAGCAGACAAATAAAACCGCTTATTTTGTTGATGCCCCTTATAGAATTGAATCAATAACGGCACAGCAACAAAAACATTTGCAACAGCTAGAACATGATTTCCATTTTGAGTTACCAAAGTTGAATCCTTACATTGCAGATGATTTTACGATTTTCAAACATAACAAAAATGAAATAAAACCGACTAAATTTGATAGTAAAGGGAATTATATTTATTTGGTAAGCCAACATTTTGCCAATGAACCAAAAGCCAATATTATTTTATCATTACGAAATAATCATGCATTGCAAGATGTCAAATCACAAGTGATGTTTAATTTATTAGACTATATCGTCTGGCGAGGTTTAGCACAATTACAATACCAAGCAGGAATTGCCGGTATTTCATTAACAGCTCAAAATGACCATGGTCTATTGATAAGGGTAGATGGTTTTAATCAGTATTTACCTGAGATGCTCCTTACCGTTTTAAACACATATAAACAAACTGAGATTGATGATCAAAACCTACAGTTAGCAAAATCTTGGTATCTACAAAAATTAGAAGCTGCCGATCATGCCAATAGTTATTCATTGGCTATGCAACCGATTATGGCTTTATCATCAATCCCTTATTTTGATAGGCAAACCAAACGCGACATAATGAATACAATTACTGTTCAAGACGTAATTGAATATCGTAATACATTATTAGCAAATGGCGTACCTTATTTATTTAGTCTTGGTAATTTATCTAATCAAAATACGGAAGATCTTTATCAAAAGATAAAACAAGATTTATCGAATAAAACACAATTTATTCCCCCAAAAACAATTAATATTACTCAGAGTCAAAATGCACAAATTACTCAAAATGCTGCATCGACAGATAATGCACTTATGATGGGATTTGTTGCTAAAGATTATGATGAGGCGAAAAGTTTTTCATTAAGTTATCTTTTATATAAAATTATTTCACCTTGGTTTTATGATGAATTACGCACTAATGAACAATTAGGTTATGCTGTATTTGCACTTCCCGTCACCATCGGTCAATCTTCAGGTATTGGATTTTTAATTCAAAGTAACCAATATGATACCAATTATTTAATGCAGCGTTATCAAGCGTTTTTTCCTGTGATTGAGAAAAAACTCAATGCGTTGTCAGATGAGGAGATAAAACAGTACAAAAAGAGTTTGCAAAATGAGATGCTAATGCCGCCACAAACGCTTGAAGAAGAAGTAGCGCGTTATCAATCTGATTTTGCTCTGTCACGTTTTGATTTTACAAGTCGTGCTAAAAAAGTTGCTGCATTAGAAACTATTTCAAAACAAGATATTATCGATTTTTATAAAAAAACTGTTTTAAATGAGCAGGGTTTATCATTGATTTCACAAGTTCTTGGTAAAAAACAAGACACTTTTACTAAACCTATCATTCAATATCAACCCTATAATGGCGCTTCTGAATTACAAAATAGGCTATTAAAAGATCAATAACGAGTTAATTTATAACGCTAAAAAAGTTATACAGATAAAAAAATCCCGAAAGAGAATATCAATCGGGATTTTTTGACAGTTAAATTATTTGCTTAATAATTTATTCATAATTTGAATAAATTTACTTGGATCACTTAAAGAGCCTTTTTCAGCTAATAAAGCTTGATCTAATAATAATTCGATCCATTCATTAAATGCGTCGTCTTCTTGAATATCAGCAACACGTTTTACTAATGGATGAGACGGATTAATTTCAAATGTATATTTGATATCTGGCGCTTTTTGACCGACTGAGGCAAATAATTTTGCCATTTGTGTCGTCATTTCATCGGCAGCTGTTGTTACAACAGCAGGCGTATCTGTTAAACGATGTGTTAATTTCACATCCTTCACTTTGTCACCTAACACAGTTTTAACTCGCTCAATAAATGGCTCTAATTCTTTATCGGTTTGTTTTTGTTGTTCGTCATCTTGATCAGCAAGTTTTTCGATAGATTCATCTGACTTACTGATAGATTGGAATGATTTACCCTCAAATTCGGTTAAATTATTCATCATCCATTCATCAACGCGATCGGAAAGTAATAATACTTCAATGCCTTTTTTGTTGAAAAGTTCAAGTAACGGGCTATTTTTAGCGGCACCATAACTATCAGCGGTAATGTAATAAATTTTTTGTTGCTCTTCTGGCATACGAGCAAGATAATCTTCGAGTGAGACAGTTTGCGCATCGCTTTCGCTTTTGCTTGTGCTAAAACGTAATAATTTTGCTATAAATTCACGATTAGCAAAATCTTCGCCAGTACCTTCTTTTAACACTTGACCAAATTCGGTCCAAAATTGTTGGTATTGTTCTTTATCATCGCTGGCTAGTTTTTCAAGCATTTGTAATACGCGTTTAGTACAAGCGCTACGTAAGCTTTGTGTTACTTTATTATCTTGCAAAATTTCGCGTGAAACATTTAAAGGGAGATCATTTGAATCAATTAAACCTTTTACAAAACGTAAATAATTAGGCATGAATTGATCAGCATCATCCATTATAAACACACGTTGTACATAAAGCTTTAAGCCATGTTTATTATCGCGGTTCCACATATCCCAAGGTGCTTTAGCAGGAATATAAAGTAAACTTGTATATTCTTGTTTACCTTCAACCCGGTTATGACTCCAACAAAGCGGATCAGCAAAGTCGTGCGAGATATGTTTATAAAACTCTTTGTATTCCTCATCACTAATATCGGCTTTATTACGTGTCCAAAGTGCTTGTGCTTTATTGATTTTTTCCCATTTTTTCTCTTTTGTTTCATCGTCAGTGACTTCAACTTCAACCGGTAATGAAATATGGTCAGAGTATTTACTAATGATAGAGCGTAGGCGCCAATCATCTAAAAATTCTTTTTCGTCATCTTTTAAATGTAATGTAATTTCAGTGCCGCGAGTTTCTTTTTTATCATCACTAATCGTGTATTCACCTTCGCCCGCCGATTCCCATTTAACAGCTTCATCTTCATTCGCTGTGGCTGCACGAGTCAGTACTGTCACATTATCTGCAACGATAAATGCTGAATAAAAACCAACACCAAATTGACCGATTAATTGGCTATTTTTTGCTTTATCTTGCCCTAATGAATCCAAAAATGCTTTGGTGCCTGACTTAGCAATAGTTCCTAAATTTTCAATGACTTCGTCACGAGTCATACCAATGCCATTGTCCGAAATCGTTAAGGTTCCTGCTTCTTTATCAGCATAAACACGGACACCTAATTCAGTATCACCCGCATATAAATTAGGATTTTCAAGTGCAACAAAGCGCAATTTATCAGCAGCATCAGATGCATTAGAGATAAGTTCTCTTAAAAATATTTCTTTATTGGAATACAACGAATGAATCATCAAATGAAGAAGTTGTTTTACTTCGGATTGAAAACCGCGGGTTTCAGAATGGTTAGATGTTTGGCTCATTGAATAATACCTCTACAATAAATGGTGTCAATTTAATAAACGTAAACTGTATATGGGTATTAAAAAGGGAAATTCAAGCAAAAATGACAGATTTGTTGTTTTGTCATTAATAGGTTGCTTATTCTTTATTTTGATAAAAGATAAGCCCCTATTTTTTAACTACTTTTAATTTTCGTCATTTCCTAAATTTTAGTAATCGTAGTGCATTGGCGGTTACTAGGGCTGTTGCTCCTGAATCAGCAAGTACTGCCATCCAAAGCCCGGTAATACCTAATAAGCTTGTCACTAAAAAGACAATTTTAAACCCAAGTGCTAGGGTAATATTTTGTTTAATATTACGATTGGCAAAACGACTTAAGCGAATTAATTTAGGCAAACTAAGCAAATTATTTTGTGTTAAAGCTGCATCAGCGGTTTCAAGAGCAACATCGCTTGCGCTACCCATAGCAATCCCGACCGAGGCAGTTTTCATCGCTGGTGAATCATTAATTCCATCACCTACCATAGCAATAGGTGCCTTTTGTGCTAATGATTCAATTTCATGTACTTTATCGGATGGTAATAGCTGACTACGGTAATCAATAGATAATTTTTGTGCAATGGTGTGTGCGGCACGCTGATTATCGCCAGTCAACATAATAGGATGGATCTGTAATTCATCTAACTCAGCTATGGTTTTTTTTGCTTCAGGGCGTAATTTATCAAGTAAAGCTATTAGTCCAATGCATTGTTGTAAATTAGACGATGTCTCTTGCCAAATGAGCATTAACGTTTTGCCTTCATTTTCGAATTGCATTATTTGGGATTGATAATATTGTTTAAATTGTTGCTGTTTTTTATTGTCAAGCTTGCAAATTAAATGATTGGATTGCGCTGGCGACAGAATCAAATACCGCTTATTATCAATCATGCCTTGAATACCACTGCCAATTAATGTTTTCTTTTCGGTAGCCATCGGATAATCAATGTGTTGCACTGTAGCAAAATCAATAATGGCTTTAGCGAGAGGATGCGAAGATCCTTCTTCAACTGCCGCGACGAGCGAAATAAGATCGAATTTTGGCAGTAAATGACTATAAATATCGGTAATTTCAGGTTTGCCTTCGGTCAAGGTACCTGTTTTATCAAATGCTATTGTTTTTATTGTGCCTAAGCGTTCTAATGTTGCGCCGCCTTTAATTAAAACACCTTGCTTAGCCGCACAAGATAATGCGGATGTAATTACAGCGGGCGTTGAAATCACAAGCGCACAAGGGCAACCGATTAATAATAACGTTAACCCTCGATAAATCCAAGTATACCAATCGCCTCCCCAAAATAAAGGTGGGCATAGCATAACCAAAAAAGCAACCAGTGTAATAGCAGGGGTATAATAACGGCTAAATTTGTCAATAAAACGTTCGATAGGCGCTTTGCGATCGTCGGCTTGCTCGATCAATTGTAAAATACGATCGACAGCATTTTGCCCTGATTGGGACTGCACTTTTAATATAATGGTTGTATCAATAACCAAAGAGCCAGCTAAAATTTTATCTCCTTTCACATAATCAACGGGTAATGATTCCCCCGTTAACATACTTTCGTCAATGCTCGCTTGTGCACTTAGTAAAATTGCGTCAGCCGGCAATCGACCACCTGATGAAATTTCGATAACATCATTGGGCTTTAATGTTTGGCTGGGTACTTTTATCCTAACCCCTTCTTTTATTAATAATGTTTCTTCAGGCATTAATGCAATTAAAGAAGATATGCCTGTCTTGGCTTTATAAGATGCAACGCCTTCAAGCATTTCGCCAATCATAAATAAAAAAATCACCATGGTAGATTCTTCAGCAGCACCAATCAATAACGCGCCAATGGCTGAAATAGTCATTAGAGATTCAATAGCGAAAGGGGTGCCACTTTTTAATAAAATTAATGCTTTTTGGGCGATAGGAATAATGCCGATAATTGCCGTTACTGTAAATGCCCATAAAGCAAAAGGCTGATTAATTAAAAGAACGGCATAACTGGCAATAATTAAAAAGGCGTAACCAATAATAGGTAAAAATGTTTTTTTGCCCAATGATGTTTGAGTTAAGGTTAATCTTTTATTGCTATCTAATCGAATAGCTTCATAACCTAATTGTTTAATTTTTCGTTCGATATTCTTAATTATTTGCGGATTTTGATCGATATCAATAGTTTTATTATTCAAAAACACCACTAATTTTTGTGTTGCAAAATGAATTTTAATGTGTGAAATAGATGGAATAACAGCTAAAGCATTTTTAATTTTTTGGGCACAACTGGCGCAATCCATTCCTTTTATTTGCCAAACAAGAGATATTGATGAGGAACTGGGGTCGGGATCATCAGATTCATTTAATGAACTTTGATCATCATCAATATGACAACACTCATGAGTATGATTTTCATGAACTTGAATTTTCTTGATATGTAGACGTGTTCCTTGATGGTTGTGATTATGTGTAATATTTGAACAATTATGATGACAATGATCATGGGATTTGTTATTAAATAACATAGTGTTACCTCGTGTAATTAGTGATATTATTTTAAATTCTAGATTAAAAGAATAAGAAATAAAAGTATTTTAATCGTATTTATCTTACTGAAAAGCTTATGCCAATGTGACTACAGATAAAAATTTAATCTATAAAAAAATCTGGGATTTCGCTCTGACATGTATATAATTAAACTCTATTCTGCAATGATAAAGAGGTGATAATGTCAAATTTGCATAATCTTCTTAATAAAAGTCCTGTCATATTTGTTGCCTTTCTCTTTTCAAGTTTTATTATTGGTATTGCAGGCGCACTACAATCTCCTACCTTAAGCCGTTTTTTATCGGGCGAAGTTAAAGCAAATGATATCTCTGTCGGTATATTTTATTCTGTTAATGCAATTGCTTGCATTGTCGGTAGTTTTTTACTCGCTAAATATTCCGATAAAAAAGGGGATAGACGTAACATTGTTATGTTTTGTTGTTTGATGGGGATTGCGAATAGTTTAGTTTTTGCTTTTTCACGTCAGTATTTTATTTTAATTACTGTCGGTGTTTTTTTTGCCGCCTTAGCATCGGCCGCTATGCCACAAATTTTTGCTCTAGCACGCGAATATGCGGTTAGTAGTAATCGTAATGTCGTTTATTTTAATTCCTTAATACGAGCACAATTATCGTTAGCTTGGGTAATTGGCCCGCCACTTTCTTTTACTTTAGCCGAAGGTTTTGGTTTTACTACCATGTATTTAAGTGGCACATTAATGTATGTGATTGCTATTATCTTTGTGGCAATATTTTTACCGAAAGTTATCAAAAACCCGACAACACCCATTCAACGTCCAACTGATCTCGTCAAAGTTAATCAGCCCATTTTTAAAAATCATGATGTCGTTTATTTATTTTTAGCGACGATATTTATGTGGACTGCCAATATGATGTACTTAATTGATATGCCTCTTTATGTTGACGAAGTGTTGCATTTATCTCCATCATTACCCGGTCATTTAATGGGGATGGCTGCGGGTATAGAAATTCCCGTTATGATCGCTGCAGGTTATCTTGTTCCATTTTTAGGAAAACGTAATTTATTTTTTATTGCGATAACCTGCGGATCGTTGTTTTATATGGGAATTTTATATTTTACAAACGAAGTCTCATTAGTTGCATTACAAATCTTAAATGGTTTATTTATTGGTATTGTTGCTAATATCGGTATTCTTTACTTTCAAGACCTATTACCAACACGCATGGGCGTTGCCTCTACCTTATTTAATAATGGGGTCTCTTGTAGTGTCATTTTAGCCGGTCTATTGCAAGGTATAATCTCGCAATTTTATGGACATCATGCTATTTATTGGATAGCACTTATAATGATTATTATTTCTTTCTTCTTTTGTGCCAGATTGAGAGTGCGTTAATGAAGTTATGATTATATCATTTGGATTTATTTGATTTATATTTTTTATAAATCTTGATAACTATTCAAAAATAAGTATACAATTTAAAACAGTAAACAATAAGTAATTTACTGTTTAATAATATTAATGTACAAACCTGTATTTTCCGATGTGATCTTTTATAAATTAATCGACAATAAGGGTTGAAGGACAGGTATATAAGCATATTAATCATAAAATCAAGTTATACATTTTAAGTTATAGATATTGCATAAATGCAGTCATGTATCAAATAGGAAACTTTTATTTAATAAAAGAAAATCTAATAATAAAAGGTAAAAAAACAAATTAAAAATAATATATTGTGAGAAAGAGGTAATAAAATGTTTGACACTACATCAATTAATGGTTATGTTATACTGTTATACTGTTATACTGTTATACTGTTATCTAAATTAAAGTATATAGCTAAATCATTTATCCATTTCTTAACTTATCAAAACTCATCCCCCTTTAGACTAAGACAATTAACAATACAGACACTTTTGACCTTGAGTAGCTTATTATTTAGCGCTAATAGCCATGCTGAGCAACCTCTAAGTGCTACAAGTGCTGGCAGGATTCAAGGTACATTACCGTATTTCTCTCTCGATGGTGGCGTGACAAAATCACAAAATATGGATGAGCTCGTGTCACTGAAATTAACGGATGGTCGAGTATATAAAAAAGAGGATTCAAATACAATAACTCAATTAAATCCTATTATTTTGCCGAAAGGAGAACATAATTTATTAACCATAAGCCCGTTGCATTTGGTAGATAAAACAACAGTTAATACCTGGACTACTAGTGATTTTAAGCAATATTGGTTTGATGATAATGGTGATGAAATAATTTCAAATGGTCGGGGATTCAATATTCAAATTAAAAATATAGATAGTAACAATGTGGCTATCGATGAAGATTTAAAAGATTGCTATACTCCCTATAAAATTCAATTATCTCTCGCTGATATAAATATTAGAACTCTTTATGGCTATCCACGCAATCCGAATGTCAAAGAAGCACAAAGCGTTTTTTATATTGACCAAATCGTTGAAAACCCATATGTTTGTTGGGCGCAAAGGTTTATATATGATGCCGAAGCAGAAAATAATCCCCATAATATTCGAACGAAAGAATATGATTTGGATTATGGATTTCGACCAATAGATTTAAATAACCCCAGCACGAATTTTCCGACAACAGGATTTGATAATGCTTATTTTTATTTAATTTTTGGTGGTATAAGAGATGGGGAATTTGAGATAGACAAAACACCAATTAACTCGCCGATAACGGTTAGCTTGTCGGGGTGGGGTAAATCCGATAGAGAATACTTTTCCACGAAGAAGAAAAAAAATCGATGGGGATATAAACTAATATTAAGAGGTCCAGGTAACAATGCATCTAAAACGGAAGCTTTGTCGTTTGTACCTACTACATTTAAATTATACCGTAAAGGTGATAAAAGTAAGGTAATATATAGTTTTCAAATAAAAGACTGGTTTATTCCAACTGGAAAAACGTATAGCAAAGAGCAAGCTGCTGATGCTGCCACAGATTGCGTAACAAGCTTTGGTTATCGAATCTCTTCAGTACGAGAGATGACAAATGCACATTCTAGTGATATTCCTGGTGGTTATCAAGGAACTCATGCTGGAGCTTCTGTCCCCCAAATAGGAGGTGGTCTAGCGCCTGAATGGGACGAGTTATCTCTACGAGGTTATCCCGATTCTGGATTTCCATCTGAAATCAATGCCTATTATTTTTCTCTTTATAACAGTAATTATTATGTTTCGTCTAGAGGTATCGGTGATCTTCAAAAATTATCTCGTGTTGATAGTTCATGGATAAAATATTCTGCTGTTTGCATATATCCATAAAATTAGGCCAATTTGACAAAAAATAGAAACACAAAAAAATGCCTCATCACGATCAAAAATGACAAAATAAGACAGGTTTTATTGTGCAATAATTTCTGCAAAATTTGCCAATGATGGGCAAATTTTGCTTATGTTCTCCATTTTTTACTTTGTGTTATTACTTTTTACTTACGCTTTTTTAACAAAACATGCTTTTAACATAATTTTTATGCCATCGACTTTACAATCAATCTCGTGATCGCCTTCAACTAAACGGATTCCTTTGGCTTTAGCCCCTTTTTTTAACACAGTTGACGAGCCTTTTAATTTTAAATCTTTAATTAATAACACATCATCACCGTCTGCTAATAAATTACCGTTACTATCTTTAACTATTAAACTTTCAGAATCGTTCGACGATTGCGCTGGATCCCATTCATTTGCACACATTGAACAAATTAAAAGATTACCATCGGGGTAGGTATATTCTGATTGGCAAGAAGGGCAGTGAGTAGATTGAGTCATAGCATTTCCTAAATAGTAGAGTAAACAAAATAAATAGCGGGCGATTATAACAGGTTTTATTAATTCCGTTTAGATAGAACTCATACAATCGCCGTTTTGTATTTAGCACATTTCAATAAAATAACGCATGATAGTATTATTTGCGGTTAATTCAGGATGAAATGAACACACCAATATATTATTTTGCTTTGCCATGACGCATTTATTATTAACAAAAGCAAGTTGCTCAACCGCCGATCCCGCTTTTAAAATATAAGGAGCACGTATAAAAACAGCGGGGATTGAATCGCCAATATTTTGGATAGATAAATGGGTTTCAAAGCTATTAATTTGACGACCAAAACCATTACGTTCAACTTCAATATCGATTAACTGTAATAATTCAACTTCATTGTTTGGTGTTGACATACCGCATAATACCAAACCCGCACAGGTACCAAAAATGCCTTTACCTCGGTTGGCAAAATCTTTTATAGGAGCAAAGAGATTGTTTTGTTTAATTAAACGACTTATGGCTGTTGATTCTCCACCTGGAATAATCAAACCAGCAAGATCGTTTAATTGATCGGCATGTTTAATAGCAACAGCTTCTATATTATCGATCGTTTTTAGCATGGCAAGGTGCTCACTAACTGCACCTTGCAAATTCAAAACGCCGATCTTTTTGGTGTATTTGACCGCATTTGTTGTCATTACCAGCCTCGCTCTTGCATTCTGTCTGCATCAGTTAAACGGCTGATTTCAATGCCTTTCATTGCTTCACCTAAACCTTTTGATAATTCAGCTAAACGCGGATAATCATCAAAATACGTTGTCGCTTGAACGATGGCCCTAGCAAATTTTTCAGGATTTTCAGATTTAAAAATACCTGAACCAACAAACACCCCATCTGCACCTAACTGCATCATTAAAGCAGCATCAGCAGGGGTTGCAATGCCGCCAGCAGCAAAATTGACAACAGGCAATTTGCCTAATTCTTTAATTTGTAAAACTAATTCGTAAGGTGCGCCGATTTCTTTCGCAAATGTCATAAGTTCATCTTTTGATTTACTAGTGACTAATCGAATTTGTTCGTTAACGCGGCGCATGTGTCGCACAGCTTCAACAATATTGCCTGTTCCTGGTTCACCTTTAGTGCGTAACATTGAGGCACCTTCACCAATTCGTCTTAATGCCTCACCTAAATCACGGCAACCACAAACGAAAGGCACGACAAATTCATTTTTTAATAAATGATATTGTTCATCAGCCGGTGTTAATACTTCGCTTTCATCAATATAGTCAACGCCCATTGATTCTAAAATACGTGCTTCGACAATATGACCAATTCGTGCTTTAGCCATCACAGGAATGGTGACTGCGTTCATCACTTCTTCGACAATGGTTGGATCAGCCATTCTTGCTACGCCACCGGCTGCACGGATATCAGATGGGACACGTTCTAATGCCATAACCGCTACTGCGCCTGCTTGTTCTGCAATTTTAGCTTGCTCAGCATTGATTACATCCATAATCACCCCTCCTTTTTGCATTTGTGCCATACCACGTTTTACAGCGTCAGTTCCAATAATATGCGTCATTTAATGCTCCTAAAAATAAGTTTTAAAAAAGGTAAGTTAAGCTACGGGCTAACAATTAATTAATAAAAAATTAATTGATAAAAATTTATCAATATTAATAAAAGTTGATAAAAATAAATAAAACATTAAAAAATAAAACCGAATATAAAGATTTGTTGAGTTAGATAAGTTATGATATTTAGCACTCATCTAATGCTTTATAAGAATAAATCTTTACTCGATAACTTAATTGATTGGTATTATGACAAAAACCATCATAAGGGTTAAACGTCCAATTGGACTATAATTAAACCATCCAATTTTCAAACATTAGGTTATCAAGTAAATAGGTAATTAAATGTGGAATAATCAAGCGCTTGACGCTTTTAATGGTGCTTTATTTAAAAAAATCATCGCCTTAATTGAACAATATATCGATCAGGGGATATTAATTGCGGGCGAAAAAATACCTTCTGAGCGCGAATTAGCTAAAGTATTACAGGTCAATCGTTCAACTATTGTGCATGCATTAGATGTTTTAACTGAACGCAATGTGCTTATACGAAAAAAAGGTAGTGGTACTTTTGTGAACGATCAAAAATGGGGTTTACAAATTCAACCCTCAATTAATTGGCGCCTACCTGCCTCGTTTTATCAACATAATCAAACATTATATCAACAAAAATCCAATCAAATTCGCACCTTAAATCACGATATTAATGATTTAAGCAATGGTGATTTACCGAGTGATTTGATGCCTCGCTTAATGTTACCGAATTTAACAACGCAAGAATTAGTTTGGCATGAAAAAAATACCGAAAAATTACAACTTGGTTTACCATCTTTAAAAACACAAATCGCAACTTATATGTTAAACCGTTTTGGTATGCAGGTTGATACAAGTGAGATTTTAATTACCTCTGGCACCCAGCAATCACTTTTTTTATTAACGCAAGGATTATTAAAACCCGGTGATGCAATAGGCATAGAATTGCCATCTTACTTTTATTCATTGCCCTTATTTCAAGGTGCGGGATTACGTTTATATGGCATTGAAACTGATCAAGAGGGGATCACTCTTGATAGTTTACAAGCCGTTGTAAAAACGCATCCTATAAAATGGTTATTTCTAAATCCTATTTTTCAAAATCCAACCGGCTATGTTATGAGCTCAAAGCGTAAGCAAGAAATTTTATCTTTTTGCTTTAAACACTGCATTGGTATTGTTGAAGATGATGCCTATAGTGGAATTTGTTTTGATAAAAATAGTGATGTTACGCCGATAAAAAAATTAGATAAACAAAATCAAGTTATATATTTAGGGTCATTATCTAAATATATTGGTCGCAGTATTCGTGTTGGGTGGATGATCGCACCCAATGCGATTATCAAAAAATTATCAGAAATACGTAAACAAATTGATTCAGGGCTGAGTATTTTACCGCAATTATTAGCCGAGGATTACTTAGCTCATCATTATCAGTCACATCAAGAACAATTAAGTCAGGCATTAAATCTTAAAGCAAATCAATTAATGAATTGGCTAGATACACAGTTTCATTATAAAATTACTTATTATAAACCGCGAGGAGGCTTTCATCTTTATGCACAATTTCCTGTTGAAACTGTGCAACAAGAAACGCAATATTTTAATCAATTACTCAGCCAAAAAATAATTGTTGCGCAAGGATATGAATTTGGTGACAAGCTGGGCATGGCAAGATTAAGTTATGGGCATTTTAGGCAAGATTTGTTGAAAGGCTAAAAATGGCTATAGATTTTTATTCGACTTATAAGCTTGGCTGGCTTTATTTATTAGCATTATCTATTAAAAGAGACTTTTTAATTAGTTTATGACATAGGACTTATACTACATATGGGATACTTAAATGAAAAATAAAACAACAATTTCAGTTAATAAATTATTATTAATTGCAGGAACCGGCTGGTTATTTGATGCAATGGACGTCGGTTTATTATCATTTATTTTAACGGCTCTTAAAGAGGATTGGGGATTATTACCTACTGAATTAGGATTGATTGGTAGTGTCAATTCAATTGGTATGGCGGTTGGGGCATTTGCTTTTGGTATTTATGCCGATAAAAAAGGGCGAAAAGCGGCTTTTATGCTGAGTTTATTAATGTTTAGTCTTGCTAGTGGGTTAAGTGCTTTTGCATTTGGTTTAACAAGCTTATTAATTCTTCGATTCTTTATTGGTATGGGTTTAGGTGGAGAATTACCGGTTGCATCGACTTTAATCAGTGAAAACGTCGACAGTAAGATAAGAGGTCGAATGATTGTATTAGTCGAAAGCTTTTGGGGATTAGGATGGATTGTTGCCGCTTTAATTGCTTATTTCTTGATTCCAATACCTGAGATTGGTTGGCGTGGTGCGTTACTTTTATGTGCTCTTCCTGCTTTGTATGCTTTATATTTACGTCGTAATTTGCCGGATGGAACTCACTATATTAAAAACATGTCTCAATCACAAAAAGAATCAATTTTTAATAAAATAAAAGGATTATGGACTGCCAATTATCGTCGACAAACTTTAATGCTATGGATTTTATGGTTTTGTGTTGTCTTTTCGTATTATGGCATGTTTTTATGGTTACCAACTGTTATGACAACTAAAGGTTTTCCGATGGTAAAAAGTTTTGGTTATATGTTTATTATTACCTTAGCACAACTACCGGGTTATTATACCGTTGCTTGGTTAATTGAACATATTGGTCGTAAATTAATTTTAGTCATTTATTTATCTGGAACGCTAATTAGTGCTTATTTATTTGGTATTGCTGATTCCGAAACACAATTATTAATTTTTGGTTCTTTACTTTCCTTTTTCAATTTAGGTGCCTGGGGGGCGATGTATGCTTATACACCTGAACAATATCAAACATCAATACGAGCTACAGGTGCAGGCATGGCTGCGTCAATTGGACGAATTGGCGGGATATTAGGTCCTTTAATGGTGGGATACTGCATTTCATTTAATATATCTATTAGCCTTATTTTTACGATATTTAGTCTTGCTATCTTGTTGGCTATTATTGCTGTTATCTTTTTAGGGAAAGAAACAAAACAAACTGAATTACTTTAATATTCAAAAGTTAGTCTATTATTAAAAAATAAAAGACAAACCAAAATTAAATAATAACCAATGCTAGATTATTATTTGATCTTGATATTAAACTAAATTAAATCAAATGCTTACTGAGTTATCAACAGGTTTATTAATAACTTATTAAGCCTTTGCGTGCATAACCTAAAAAGAATATAAACAGGGCTTTTTTAATAGCAATCTTTATGGAGATTGCTAATTTTTATTAATAATTCTTATTCTAAATCCTATTTGTTATTTATTCACAAAAGCAACATTAATTTGAAGGAATCATTATGAAAAGCGAATTAAAAAGTAATCCTCAACCTGTGACTAATCCTCCTGGTAAATCTGCAATGTTTATGTCTTTCAATATTAAAGCAACGCCAGAGGCGCAATCAGCTATTAAGGCATTTTGTACCGATTTTTCTGCTTTAATTCGCAGTATGACCTTGCGCGATTTTTCACGTAGCTTTTGTGCCATTATTGGATTTGGTTCTGATGCCTGGGATCGGTTGTTTGGCATACCCCGACCTAAAAAATTACATCCTTTTCAAGAAATTAAAGGTGAAAAACACATCGCACCAGCAACTCACGCCGATTTGTTTTTTCATATTCGAGCCAATGATATTGATCACTGTTTTGAATTTGCACGTGAAATGATGATAAAAATTGGTGAGGCAGTTATACCGGTTGATGAAGTTGTTGGGCATCGCTCGTTTGATGCAAGAGGGATTTTAGGATTTGTCGATGGCACTGAAAATCCATTAGGAATTGATGCTATCAATTATACAGTGATTGGTGATGAAGATCCTGAATTTAGTGGTGGCAGCTATGTGTTAGTACAACGTTATGAACATAATATGAAAGCTTGGGCGCAATTACCCATTGAGCAACAAGAATTAGTGATTGGGCGCCGTAAAACAGATGACTTAGAACTTACTGCGCAAGAAAAACCGCACAACGCACATAACTTTTTAACCAGTATTAAAGATGAAAACGGTAATGATTTAAAAATTGTTCGTGATAATTTACCCTTTGGTAGCCCAGCCCACGATGTTTATGGGACATATTTTATTGGCTATGCTAAAGATCCTGATGTAACGGAAAGAATGCTACGTAATATGTTCATTGGTGATCCAGTTGGGAATTATGATCGAATATTAGATTTTAGTACAGCCATAACTGGGGCATTATTTTTTGTACCGTCGTTAAATTTATTAAAACAATTGGCACATAAATAAGATTTATTATTTCGAGGTAAATAGCAAGGAATAAATTAATAGTTATTTGATTTATTTATAAAAATAAATTTTTAATTTATTAATGAGCGATATAGACAGTAAAATCAATCGTTTTATAATGCTAAGAGTTAGTCCAATAGTTGATGAGTTATTTTAATCAGTTATTTCATTTTAACAAAAGGAAAACCTATGAAAAAGCTTACTGTAAAATTAGTGCCTATGTTATTAATATTAGGATTGCCTCTATTTGCTTTTGCAAACAATTGCGACGAAATTCGTCAAAATATTGCGACTAAAATCGAGAATAATGGTGTTCCAGCTGATTTATTTCAATTAAATCTTGTTGCGAGTGATTTAGCAGATAGCCAAGTTGAAGGTCAAATTGTTGGCTCATGTGATGCGGGACAACAAAAAATAGTTTACTTGCGTTTAGATGAAGTGGCAACAAAACCGCAAAGGTCAATTGATCAGACGGTAGATGCTAAATCACAAGAAATATTAACAAATCAATCTGTTGATCAGCAAAAAAGCAATATTGAAAAAGCATTACCCAATACTAAAGATACACAACCAATTATCGTTGAAGAACAAAAAGAAATCTTGATTGCACCTACTGCAAATTAATTGATTTGATGGAATGCATATTTAGGTAAAACTATCGATTAAATAAGATGTCAGGAATAGTTCTAAATAGTTCAATTCGCTTCTAACTAAAAAGCAAAAAAGCAGGATGAACCTGCTTTTTTTATTTATTAAATACTATTATCAAGCTGATTTAGCCTTGATATTTTTTCATCACGATTGATGCATTAGTTCCACCAAAACCGAAGCTATTTGACATTACTGTTGTTAATTCGCGTTCAGTTGGTTTAGTAATAATATTCATACCAATTGCAGCTTCATCTAACTCATCAATGTTAATACTTGGCGTAATAAAACCGTTTTCTAACATTAATAACGAATAAATTAATTCTTGTGCGCCTGTTGCACTTAATGAGTGACCTGTCATCGATTTAGTTGATGAAATCGCTGGAATATTATCACCAAATACTTGTTTAATCGCCCATAATTCTTTCACATCACCTACTGGGGTTGATGTGCCATGGGTATTAATATAGTCAACCGGTACATCAAGATCTTGAATTGCTAATTGCATACAGCGCATAGCACCTTCACCTGATGGTGCAACCATATCATAACCATCCGATGTAGCAGCATAACCGACAAGTTCACCGTAAATGTGCGCACCACGTGCTAAAGCGTGCTCTAATTCTTCAACAACGACCATACCCGCACCACCGGCAATAACAAAACCATCACGATTAGCATCGTAAGCACGTGATGCTTTTTCAGGTTCATCATTATATTTGGTTGATAAAGCGCCCATGGCATCAAATTCACATGACATTTCCCAGCAAAGCTCTTCGCCACCACCCGCAAAGACAATATCTTGTTTACCTAATTGAATTAATTCTGCCGCATGACCAATACAATGAACGGAAGTGGCACAGGCAGAAGTCATAGAATAGCTTACGCCTTTAATCTGAAATGGTGTTGCAAGGCAAGCTGAAATAGCAGATGACATTGAACGAGTAACAGCGTAAGGACCAACGCCTCGTAAGCCTTTGTTTTTCATACCTTCAACGGCAGAATATTGATTTTTTGTAGAGCCGCCATAGCCAGCAATTAAACCTGTGCGTGGGTTTGAGACTTGTTCTGGGGTTAATTTGGCATCTTCAATGGCCTGTTGTAGTGCTAAATATCCATAAACAGAAGCATCATTCATAAATCGGGCAACTTTACGATCAATAAGACCTGTTGTATCTAATTTAACGTTTCCGCAAACGTGACTGCGCATTCCGCTATCTTTCATTTCTTGTGAAAAGGTGATACCACTTTTACCAATTTTTAATGATTCTAATACTTCTTTGGTATTATTTCCGATACTAGAAAGAATACCTAATCCAGTAATAACTACACGTTTCATTAATACAAAACTCCTACATTAACTTGCTTCTTACGAAAATTGTGTTAATTATAGCGTACACTTGTAAGCTGAACAACACTAAAATAATTTATTTATCACATACAATGATTAGAAAGATACCGTATTACGGTATTTAGTTAAAATACTTAACCCCAAAACAACATGGCAACATAACAAAATTAAAATAAATTTGGATAAATTTAAATTATTTTTACTTGCTATAAGCATTAAATTAGCTAAAACATTTTTTATATAAATGTATTTAGGTGATAAAAAAGGTTAAAAATAATGAGTCAACTTGAAATCATTAAAATATTCGCACTTTTTATTTATTTCTGTATAATGTTGCAACCCACGTTACAGCAACGTTCTTCCCAACGTTGTTTTCGGTTGTGAAAAATTAATATAACAACTCGAAGGGGTTTGTTAGTTAACAATAGCAATCAAAAAGTGTAAATAAATCAATAGATTTATTAACGTGAGATTAATTAAATTTTTGGATAATTACTAATGAGTACTTTTTCAGCCAAACCAGAAACAGTTAAACGCGACTGGTATGTTGTCGATGCAGCAGGTAAAACATTAGGTCGTTTAGCTACTGAGATCGCCAGCCGTTTGCGTGGTAAACACAAACCAGAATACACACCACATGTTGATACAGGTGACTATATTATTGTTATCAATGCAGAAAAAGTTGCTGTAACCGGCAAAAAACGCACTGATAAAATTTATTATCGTCATACTGGTTATATTGGTGGACTTAAAGAAGCGACTTTCAAAGAAATGATTGAACGCCATCCTGAACAAGTCATCGAGATTGCCGTAAAAGGCATGTTACCGAAAGGTCCTCTTGGTCGTGCAATGTACCGTAAACTTAAAGTTTATGCAGGTAGTGCGCACAATCATGCGGCTCAACAACCGCAAGTATTAGATATTTAAGGGGAATAAAAGATGGCTGTTAATCAATATTACGGTACAGGTCGCCGCAAAAGTTCTTCTGCTCGTGTTTTCATCAAACCAGGTAGTGGAAATATCGTTATTAATCAACGTTCATTAGAGCAATATTTTGGTCGTGATACAGCTCGTATGGTTGTTATGCAACCACTTGAGTTAGTAGAAATGACTGATAAACTTGATCTTTATATCACAGTAAAAGGTGGTGGTATTTCAGGTCAAGCTGGAGCAATCCGTCATGGTATTACTCGTGCTTTAATGGAATATGATGAAACATTACGTTCTGCTTTACGTCAAGCAGGTTTTGTTACTCGTGATGCTCGTCAAGTTGAACGTAAAAAAGTGGGTTTACGCAAAGCGCGTCGTCGTCCACAGTTCAGCAAACGTTAATTGTATTGCGAAAGCATGTTTCAAAACCCAGCAATTGCTGGGTTTTTTATTTTGTAAAAAAAAGATATTTTTAATGTAAATAGGAATTAACCAATAAATTAAATTCATAATTATTACGGGTTTATTTTCTCAAAACAAGTCAGTAAAAGAGGTTTTTTTCTTATCTTTCAAGCATATTTTAATTAAATTGTAATTTAAAAAATTAAAAAAATAAAAATAAAACAAACAGTTAAATAAATGGTTATAAAAAGAATTACATTTTTTTAACAAATTTGTTAATCAATTTGATAGAATAAGTAACAAGTCGGTATTTAAATAATATGTTTGGGAGTGAACATGGTTGTTGCTGTGAATAAACGTTCTGTAATGACATTATTTTGTAATACAACGGATATATATGGACATCAAATTCGTTTTGTTTTAGCCGAAAAAGGGGTAACGGCAGATATAGAATTTGTTAATGCTGAAAATATTCCCCAAGAATTATTAGATCTAAATCCATACGGCTCTATTCCAACGTTGATTGATCGCGATCTAACTCTTTATGATCCCCATATAGCTTTAGAATATCTTGATGAACGTTTTCCTCATCCTCCTTTAATGCCTGTATATCCTATCATTCGAGCTAATACACGTTTATCCATGTATCGAATGAAAAAAGAGTGGTATAAAGGATATGAAATCATTATATCTGAGCCTGAAAGCGCGCAAGCTAAAGAAGCTAGAAAAAATTTAACAAATGATTTAATTGCAATTTCTATCATGTTTAAAGAAAAGGATTACTTTTTAAGTGATGATTTTTCACTAAGTGACTGTTATTTTGCTCCTCTACTTTGGCGTTTACCCTTATTAGGTATAGAGTTACCAAAAGTTGCTGAAAAAAATTACTTGCCTTATATGGCACGTATATTTGATCGTAGCGCGTTTATCAATTCTTTAACGGATGATGAAAGAAAAATGCGTATGCAGCGTAATTATTAGTATTATAATTAATGATCATATTGATTTAATCATTATATAATGATGATTTATAGGTAAAACATGATTGATATCGAACAAATGACACCAAGGCGTCCTTATTTATTTAGAGCGTTTTATGATTGGATTTTAGATAATGAATTAACACCTTATATTGTTGTTAATACAACTGTTTTAGGTGTGATGGTACCAGAATCTTTTATTGAAAATAATCAGATTATTCTAAATATTGCGCCTCAATCAGTTGGGCAATATTCTTTTAATAATCAAAAAATTGAGTTTAATGCTCGTTTTTCTGGCGTTCCTGAACATATTATTGTTCCTATGGCTGCAATTCAAGCTATTTACGCACGAGAAAACAACGTTGGACTAGCCTTTGAAGAAGAACCTTATTACCTAAAAGAGCATCATAAACAAGAAATATCGCAAGATGAAAAGTCAGCAACGAACAAAAAACAGACAACGAATCCGTTTCATATTGTTGAATAATTTGCAGATGTTTTCTTTGTCATAATAAATCGATTATTAAGGTAGGTTATACTTTCTTTTGATGAGAGTTAACTTATCTTCAATTAGTGGTATTTGTTTTTTATGATGATTTTCCGTTATTGAAGCGAAATTTGTAATCCATCTTCCGTTACAAGCCCCATCATTATTTTGCCGCTTAATAATCTTACTTTGATAAAATCCCCTAATTGACCATTCGTCAAAGCTTTACCTTGAGATTCAATTCGAAAACCGTCACCCAGCAAAATAATTTTTATATTCTGCCCAGCTTTAGCTAGCCAGCTTTTACGTAACATTGTTGATTTAATAGGTTGATTACGTTGAATGTTTCGTAATGCGACTTGTCCTGTAATTATATCGTCATCAATGATTATATCTCTCGCCAATTGATCTAAAGGTCCAGTAATTAACTCAATATCGTCTTGCATTAAAGTCTCACCAGAGGATATATTGCGTTTAGCGACATAATAATTGCCAATAACGTGAATATGCATATGTAAAAAATATTTTTTGCCATTACAACTTGCGACAAGAATCGTTTTTCCGAAATATTTATTAGGGTTAGTTAATGATAGGTCTGGCTGCTTACAAGACAAGTTTGGTAAAGGATTTGTTTGTTTTACATTAATATTATCAATCGCTTTAGCAAAAGGTGACGTAATTAATTTTTCGCTAAAGAATTGATTGATTTGTGTCGATAATTCATCCGCAAAGGCGGGATTTTTTGTTAAAAATAACAAAAAAAATAATCCTATCAACTTGAATTTTTTCATATTTTTTAATTCTATTCCATAACAAGATAATCATTGTAACGGATTACGACTTAGTTCAAAGCTTGAAATAAGGATAAATTTAACCGTTATTTATACAATAATTTTTTTTTGACTAGCTTAAAATTTATAACATCGAAATGAAGAGAGTTAAGGAAATGTTAAATAAACTGGAATCAATGATTGGTTTTCATCGTCAAGCATTAAGTTTACGCGATCAGAGGCAACAAATATTAGCCGCTAACATTGCCAACAGTGATACACCTAACTATCAAGCGCGTGATATTGATTTTAGTGCGCAATTAAAAAAAGTTATGATGAACGAATCCGACATGGACGTTAACCTCAATATTACTAAAACAAATCATATTAGTGATAATAGTAATTTATCCATTAATCATCCTATTTTATATCGCATCCCTTACCAAGCCTCTGCTGATAATAATACAGTCGATATGGATATGGAACGTATGGCATTTATGGATAATAGCCTACGTTATCAAACCAACCTAACGATTTTAGGTGAACAATTTAAAAGTTTAATGACAGTATTACAACAAGGATAATTAGGCATGAGTTTTTCAATTTTTGCGATTTCAGGCTCCGCCTTAAGCGCGCAAACACAGCGTATGAATGTTAGCGCAAGTAATTTGGCAAATGTTGACAGTGTTACAAGCACAAATGGGGAAGCTTATAAAGCTAAGCAAGTTATTTTTCAAGTAGATGATGGATATATGCATAGCGGCATTGGTGGCGTAAAAGTGAGTCAAGTGATTGAAGATCCTACGCCAATGAATTTAGTTTATGAGCCTCATCATCCCTTAGCAGATGAACGTGGTTATATTCAAAAACCCAATATTGATGAAGTAGCTGAAATGGTTAATACCATATCGGCATCACGTAGTTATCAAGCTAATATTGAAGTCATTAATACGGCAAAAAATCTAATGTTAAAGACATTATCACTCGGACAATAGTAGGGAAAAATTATGGGTGTCTCAAGTATGTCTATTCAGCAAAATAGCGCTATCAGTCCGACTAATAAAGCAAGTTTAAGTCAGGGTAATTCAAGTCAAGAATTACATGATAGTTTTTTAACGTTATTAATTGCACAAATGAAGAATCAAGATCCGACTAACCCAATGGACAACAGTCAATTAACTTCACAATTGGCACAAATTAGTACTTTATCGGGTATAGAAAAATTAAATACGACATTAGGTGTCGTATCAGGGCAAATGGATAATAATTTATCGGTAACAGCCAGTAATATGATTGGACATGGCGTTATGATTCCGGGTAATAAAATTTTAGTTGCGTCATCAAAACCTGAATTCCAACCACGTGCGGAAGAGGGGGGGGATAAAGATAATATCCCACCAACTGGCGAAACAGTCACGACTCCTTTTGGTTTTGAGTTAGCCAATAAAGCTGATTCAGTTATTGTGACAATCAAAGACGAAAAGGGCAATGTAGTACGCAAGGTTGACATGGGGAGTGTTGCGGCAGGTGTTAGTTCATTCACTTGGGACGGTGAATTAGACGATGGAACAATGGCGCCTGATGGCAGTTATAGTTTTTCAATTGATGCCACCTACAATGGACAAAAAGTCCCGGCGACTTCTTTGTCTTATTCAGTCGTATATGGGGTTATCAATAGTAAAGTGAATAATACGATATTACTTGATTTAGGTTTATCAGGAACTATTAGCATTAATGAAGTCAGACAAATTCTTTAAAATTCAAATTTGTCATGATTTAAATTCTTTGTGATTTAAGGAGTAGAAATGGGATTTTCTCAAGCAGTCAGTGGTATGAATGCAGCATCAAAACAGTTAGATGTTATCGGTAATAATATCGCTAACTCGGCGACAGTCGGTTTTAAAAGTGCGGGTATTTCGTTCGCTGATATGTATGCAGGATCTAAAGTAGGGATTGGGGTAAAAGTTGCCGCAATTACACAAAATTTTAATGATGGTGTAACGACAAATACTAACAATAAGCTTGATGTGGCAATTTCTGGAAATGGTTTTTTTCGTTTAATAGACAGTAATGGACAGGCGCTATATACACGTAATGGGCAATTTCAATTAGATAATGAACGAAATATTGTTACAGCCGATGGATTAAAGCTAACCGGCTATTTAGCGAGCGGTAATCCGCCTAAAATACAAGAAACCGGTAATCCTGTCCCTTTATCTATCCCTCAAAATAGTTTAGCCGCGACAGCAACGACGAAGGGTTCATTGGTTGTTAATCTTAATGCTAATAATAAAGTGCCTGAAAAATCACCCGTAAATGCAACAAATGCAGAAACATTTAATTATTCTAATACGATAACAACCTATGATTCATTAGGTAATGAACGTAATATTCAATTGATTTATGTAAAAACGGCTGATAATAAGTGGGATGTACATTACCTTGATACCAGTGATCCAAAAGCGGCTCTTAAGCAAGCAGGTGTGATGGAGTTTGATAAATCGGGTAAATTAATTAGTGATCCTTCGATGACGCTAAATATTAGCGGTTTAAATGGCTCAGCCGATAATACCATTACCATGGCGTTCGATAAAACAACGCAACAAAATATGGGTAGCGACGCTGGAAGCATTAAAACCCCTATAATTGATGGATATGCAGCAGGTAATTTAATTGGTTATAACATTAATAATGATGGCAGTATTTATGGAATTTATTCTAATCAACAAACGTTATTATTAAGCCAAATCGTAATGGCTGATTTTTCTAATATTAATGGTCTTGAATCCGTTGGTGGTAATAATTGGCAAGCAAATGGTAACTCAGGGCAAGCAGTGATAGGTTTTGCAGGTACCAGCACATTTGGCTCATTAACTAGCGGTGCAGTTGAAGCTTCGAATGTCGATATGAGCCAAGAATTAGTCAATATGATTGTTGCACAACGTAATTATCAATCTAATTCGCAAACCATTAAAACGCAAGATCAGATTTTAAGTACGTTAGTTAATCTACGTTAATTGTTAGGATTACTATGGATCGTGTAATTTATACATCAATGACAGGCGCAAGCCAAACATTGTTGAAACAATCAATTACTTCACAAAATCTTGCTAATGTATCAACGCCCGGTTTTCGGGCGCAGTTAGCTGCAATGAAAGCAGTCCCTATTTTAGGGTCGGATTTACCAACTCGAACAATGGTCACAACAACTACGCCTGGATTTGATTCAAGCCTCGGTATGATGGATTATACAGGAAGGGAGTTAGATGTTGCTTTAGAGCAAGATCATTGGTTAGCCGTATCTTTGCCAGATGGATCTGAAGCATATACGCGTTATGGGGCGATTCAAATAGATAATGAAGGGCTTTTAACGGTAAAAGGTTACCCTTTATTAGGCACTAATGGTGAATTAACTGTACCAACTCAATCGCAAGTGAGCATCAGTAACGATGGTACCATCTCGTTTTTGGGTGCGGGTAATAAAGCGACGACGATTGCACAGGCAGGCAAAATTAAACGTGTCAATATTACTTCTAATGAGCTTATACGTGATGATAATGGCTTATTTCGTTTGACCAACAAAGCACGTAATGAACGAGGCGCAGTATTAGATGATAACCCTAATACTTCATTAATGTCAGGCGTGCTTGAAGGGAGTAATGTTAACCCCGTGTCGTCAATGGTTGAGCTCATTAGTCAAGCAAGGCAATTTGATATGCAAATGAAAGGAATTTCAACGGCGGATGAAAATGCCCAAAAAGCCAATCAATTATTATCATTAAGTTAATGGATTATTATTTTTATAAAATCAGTAAGTTAAAAGGTTAAACTCATGATTAAATCATTATGGATAGCCAAAACCGGTTTATCTGCACAGCAAATGAATATGGATATTATTTCTAATAATCTTGCGAATGTCAGTACCAATGGTTTTAAACGTAATCGTGTTGTATTTGAAGATTTGCTTTATCAAACAGTTCGTCAACCTGGCGCACAATCTTCAGAACAAACAACATTACCTTCAGGATTACAAATTGGTACGGGGGTCAGACCCGTCTCAACAGAACGTATTCATAGCCAAGGTAATCTTGAAGCCACTGACAATAGCAGTGATGTTGCGATTAATGGGCAAGGTTTTTTTCAAGTATTATTACCGGATGGTACGCAAGCCTATACTCGTAGTGGTACATTTCAAGTTAATCAAAATGGACAACTTGTAACTGCAGCTGGTTATGAAATCCAACCTTCTATTACAATGCCAAGTAATGCAACGAAAATGAGTATTTCGCGTGATGGCATAATCAGTGCAACTTTAGCTAACCAAACATCACAAGTACAAGTTGGTCAATTAACATTAACCACATTCATTAACGACACAGGGCTTGAAAGTGTCGGTGAGAATTTGTATTTAGAAACAGAAAGTTCAGGGGCACCGACCGAAAACACACCAGGTTTAAACGGCGCGGGACTGTTATATCAAGGATATATTGAAACCTCAAATGTTAATGTTGCTGAAGAATTAGTCAATATGATCCAGGTACAACGTGCGTATGAAATCAATAGTAAAGCGATTTCGACCTCAGATCAGATGTTACAGCGTTTAAATCAACTCTAATTAATTGTGAAGATAGGCGACGTGATGAAATATTTTTGGTTATTTATTTGTGCAAGCTGTTTAATGGCTTGCGCACAATTACCGAAAAAATCTTTAATTGAAGGTGAGACAAGTATTGAGCCTCATATGCCCAATATGATTAATATGAATGGTTCAATTTACCAAACACCTGAATTAAGTAATTATGGTTATCAGCCTATGTTTGAAGATAGACGCCCAAGGCATGTGGGCGATGTTCTAACGATTCTATTACAAGAAAATGTCAGTGCAAGTAAAAGCTCGTCAGTTAATGCAGGTCGCAGTAGTGCTTCTAGTTTAGGTATTAAATCGATCCCAAAAATTCTTGGATTAAATAATCAATTAGGCAATGGAAAATTAGATACCGATATTTCTGGCGGCTCCGATTTTAAAGGATCAGGCGGAGCGAATGCAAAAAATACCTTTAGTGGAACTATCACAGTTACGGTTAGTGAAGTATTGATAAATGGTAATTTAAAAGTGATTGGTGAAAAACAAATTGCGATTAATCAAGGTACTGAATTTATACGTTTTTCGGGTATTGTTAATCCACGCACAATTAGTGGTGCAAATTCAGTTATATCAACACAAGTTGCCGATGCGCGTATTGAATATGTAGGTAGCGGTTATATTGATGAAGCGCAAAATATGGGTTGGTTGCAACGCATATTTTTGAATCTTTCCCCTTTCTGATAGGTTAAAACGTGATAAAAAAATTCTTTTTTAATCTTAAATTAGTCATAGTGTTTTTTTTAGGTATAGCAAACGTTAATGCTGAGCGTGTTCGTGATCTTGTTATGATTGAGGGAGTCCGAGAAAATGCCCTTTTAGGATATGGGCTTGTCGTTGGTTTAGATGGCACAGGCGATCAAACATCACAGACTCCATTTACTATTCAAAGCATAACCAATATGCTTTCCCAATTAGGTATCACAGTTCCCTCAGGAACTAATATGCAATTAAAAAATGTGGCAGCTGTGATGGTTACAGCTAAATTACCGCCGTCACCACGTGTAGGACAAGAGATAGACGTTGTTGTTTCCTCATTAGGTAATGCAAAAAGTTTACGTGGTGGGACTTTACTCATGACACCTTTAAAAGGTGCTGATAATCAAATTTATGCTATCGCACAAGGTAATCTATTAGTTGGCGGAGCAAGCGCGGGTCAAGGAGGTAATAATATTACCGTTAATCAACTCGCAGGAGCGATTATTCCAAATGGTGGACGAGTTGAACGTGAATTGACAACCACTTTTGGCAAGCAAGATGTGCTACATTTGCATCTTAATGAATATAGCCTTTCGCAAGCTTTAGCAATAACCAACGCGATTAATAAACTTAAAAAATTATCCGCAAAGACCATTGATGGAAGTACCATCGCACTTTCGATGCCTAAGGATAGTCAACAGCGCATCGAGTTTTTAGCTCGGATTCAAAATCTTGAAATTGTAAAAAGTCCAATCCCAGCTAAAGTTGTCATTAATTCGCGTACAGGCGTTGTAGTTATGAATCAAAATGTAAAATTAGATAATTGTGCTGTCGCACAGGGAAATCTCTCGGTCACTGTTAATAATAGTTTTAATGTTAATCAACCTAATACTCCTCTTGCCGGTGGCTCAACTGTCGTTACCCCACAAACAAATGTAGGGATGCAAGAAGATGGGGGGTATTTACATGCGATTAATAAAAGTACTAATTTACAACAAGTCGTTAATGCGCTAAATCTTTTAGGTGCAACACCGACTGAATTAATGTCAATTTTACAGGCATTAAAATCAGCAGGTTGTTTAAATGCGTCGTTAGAAACACTTTAATAAAACTCGGTTATGCATAATATGATAAAAGATCCCATTAACCGCTTTGCCTATGATATGAATGGTTTTAATCAATTAAAACGTCAGGCGGCCTTGGGATCTCATCAAAATGTTCAGGAAGTTGCCAAGCAGTTTGAAGGGCTTTTTATTTCAATGATGATGAAAAGCATGCGTCAAGCGGTACCCGAAGGCGGATTATTTAATAGCTCTGCAACTCAATTTTTTACGTCAATGTTTGATCAACAAATAGCAATGCAATCCAGTAATAAAGGATTAGGTATTGCTAAAATGCTGACTAAGCAATTAATGGCAGACACAAATGCCTCGACAACGGTAGATTCTAGCAATAATTCTTCAAACAACGCGACCGATTTACAATCTAAACACCTAGACAAGAAAAGTAATCGCTTTACATTTGCCGATCAGCATTTAGCGCAATCTTTATATCATGATGCCTTTAAAAATAATTCAACAAATATTCCAACGCAGGCACTAGGTCATTTGTTATATCGCGCTAATAAACCAACTACGTTACATCAAGCTAACGACATTAATGTTATTCAAACAAGTCATGCTTTAGAGGATAGTGTAAATAAAAAAGTACACCACTTTATTCAAACATGGTTAGAGCCAGCACAAAAAGCGGCTAACAAAGTCGGGATCCCTTACGAAATTATTATTGCCCAAGCCGCGTTAGAATCAGGATGGGGCGAAAAGCAAATTTTAACTCATGATGGTAAACCTAGTTATAATTATTTTGGCATTAAAACAAATACGGCATGGCAGGGTAAAACCACCGAAATTATGACCAGCGAATACATTAGCGATCAAAAACAAAAAACCATCGCCAGCTTTAAAGTTTATGAGAATCATGAGCAAGCCATTGAAGATTACACTAAATTATTAACAACCAATAAACGCTATGAACCCATCAAGCAAGTATCAACTGCCAAAGAAGCGGCGCATGCATTACAACAAGCAAATTACGCCACCGACCCCAATTATGCCGCTAAACTTAATAAATTAATTGATAAAATTCATCTATTTAATAAAACAAATCATCAGTTAAATTCATCAAGCATTAAACCATTAAAATTTTCAATGAGTCCGTTTTGATTATTTTATCATTTTACTTTCGAGCAATAAAAACAGCTCTAACAGGGGCAGGATAGCCTTCAATCGTTTTATTGATATCGTTTGCATCAAGAAAATCAGCTAAAGAATTGGACGTCATCCATTCGGTTTTACGCTGCTCGGTCAGTTCAGTTTTAGCCACATCGACAACTTTGACTTCTTTAAATCCGCATTTATTTAACCAATTAATCATCGTTTTAACTGTTGGAATAAAATAGACATTACGCATTTGTGCATATCTTTCACCTGGCATTAAAGCTTGATGTTCATCCCCTTCAATGACAAGAGTTTCAAGGATAAGTTGTCCATTCTCGATAAGCTGATCTTTTAATTGATATAAATGATCTAAAGGTGAACGACGATGATATAAAACACCCATTGAAAAAACGGTATCAAAAGCTTGTAATTTAGGTAATTGCTCTATACCTAATGGCAATAAATGGGCGCGGTTATCATCACCTAATAATTTTCTAATGGCTTCGAATTGGCATAAATAAAGCGCCATAGGATCTATGCCTACTGCTAATTTAGCGCCAGCACCAAGCATACGCCATAAATGATAACCACTATTACAACCAACATCTAACACTGTTTTATTATGTAACGGATCGATATGGTTAATTAAACGTTGCCATTTCCAATCGGAGCGCCATTCAGTATCGACATGAATACCATAAAGAAAAAAAGGACCTTTTCGCCATGGCATCATGGTTTTTAAAAGATGAGTAATACGCTGTTTTTCACCTTCTGATAAAGGTTTATTGCAACTTGCAGTTACACTATCTTGTAAATCAATTATATCTGGAGTGAGATGCGGTAAATGATCAATACTGTTTAATAATTTTTGATAGTTGTTATCATTATTTTGTTTTTGCCAATGGGCTAACTGGCCAGGAAGAACTAAAAGCCAGTCGGCTAATTGTTTATGCTCCGCTATTAATTTATAAAAACGACCAAAATCAATCATTAAATTTAATCCTGTAAAACTATTTGATATCGCGTTTAATGGCAATAATCGATCCAAAATTAAAACATTGATACCAAGTATCAATATGGCTAAAACCTGCATGCTCTAAACGCTGTTTATGCGTTGCAATAGAATCGGTTAGCATCACATCCTCAAGCATCGTTCTTTTTTGGCTAATTTCGAGTTCGCTATAGCCATTTGCACGTTTAAAATCGTGGTGCATATTGAAAAGCAAATTATTGATTTCATTATCTTGGAAGCTAAATTTTTCCGATAAAACTAGAATGCCATTAGGATTTAGTGATTGATAAATATGATTTAATAGCAATTGTTTTTTTTCGGGTGCTAAAAATTGTAAGGTGAAATTAAGCACAATCATTGAGGCATTATGCATTTTAACATCACAGATATCTTGGCAAATAACCGATACAGGTGTTGACGATTTATAAGCATCAATATGGCGTTGACAGCGGTCAACCATCGCTTTCGAATTATCAATTGCCACGATATGACAATTAGGTTTTTGAATATTACGCCTAATAGCTAAAGTCGCCGCACCTAAAGAACAACCTAAATCATAAATCATGGAATTAGCTTGTACAAATCTTTCGGCTAACATGCCTATCATCGAAATAATATTTGCATAGCCAGGTATTGAGCGTTCGACCATATCAGGAAAGACTTCGGCAACTTTCTCATCAAATGCCCAATTGCCTAATTTATGGATAGGTGTTGCGAACAATTGATCTTTTTTAGAATTCATAAAATTGACTAATAATACAAAGTTTTTAGGTGAACAAAAATAATTCTGCTATGATACCACTTTTATTTTGTGATTGTTTGTAAAATGAAGAATTTAATCTTAATAGTCGCTGTTATAGTGATTATTTGTATGTCGATATATTTAGGAAAACGTTTAAAAGTTTGGTTTAATTTACGTTTTAATCAATTGGTTAATGTTCTGTTTTGGTTAATAATTTTCAGTTGCTCTTTTTCGTTTTTTACTTCGCTTATTCTTCAGTCTTTTTCTTATTTTTGGTTACCAATTATAAGTGAATATCTTTTTGCTGTTGTAATATGTGCGGTCTATATGATGCTTCTATTTGATGGGTTACATTTGCTATTTAAACAGTATTTTCCTATTGATAATTGGACTCGTCTTTCCTATATCCTATCAGTATTCTTATTATTCGGTTACGGTTATCTTTTAGCAAACGATCCTACCATCCGTTATTATCAAGTTACCATAAATAAAAAGGCGAATATTGACCATTTACGCATTGTACAAGCTTCTGATTTACATATAAATGAAAAGACATCCAATGGATTTATTGATAAGTTAGTCAGCGATATTAATCAATTAAAACCCGATATTATTGTATTTACCGGTGATATTATTGATAAGCGTTTATCACCTTTTGTTGATCATGCTTTTGATAAACAATTACAGCGATTAAAAGCTAAATATGGCACTTATGCCGTAGTTGGTAATCATGAATATTATGGATTAAAAGAAGAAAATAAAACGATAGATGATGTAATTAACGCTTATTCGACAGCTAATATGAAAGTCATGGCGGATGATGTCATTTATAATGATAAGTTAGGAATAACGTTGATAGGTCGTTATGATTATTCCGCTTATCAATATGGGATCCCGCGTGCAAAGCTAGACGATTTAGTCTTATTTGCCGATGATGAAAATCCTATTATCTTATTAGATCATCAGCCGAAAGAATTGGAACAATCAGCAAAATTAGGCATAGATCTCATGATATCAGGCCATACGCATGCCGGACAATTATTTCCACTTAATTTGATTGTCGCTGCTATGTATAAAAATTCGCATGGAAAATATTATGATAATAAACATGCCTTTACAAGCATTGTTAGTAGCGGTTATGGATTATGGGGCCCCCCAATACGTTTAATGACACAAAGTGAAATTGTGGTTATTGATGTTACATTTAATGATTCTAAAACACATTAAAAGGAACCGATTTTGTCTTACGTTTATATTACGACTGACGAGCAATTGGCTGATTATTGTACAAAAATCGCTAACAGCCACGAACTGGCATTAGACACCGAATTTATGCGAACAAGAACGTTTTATCCGATATTAGGATTAATACAAGTTTATAATGGTGAGTTTGCCGCTTTAATCGATCCACTAAAAATTACGCAATGGCAATGCTTTATTGCTATTTTGCGCGATAATAAAATAAAAAAATACTTGCATTCGGGTAGTGAGGACATTGAAGTTTTTTTACATTATTTTAATTGTATCCCTGAACCTATCATTGATAGTCAAATTTTAGCTTCTTTTTTAGATAACCCTATTTGCGCAGGATATGCTACGTTAGTTAATAAATATTTACATATAGAATTAGACAAAACAGCAACCCGAACCGATTGGTTAAAACGGCCTTTAACTCCTATTCAATGTGATTACGCCATTAATGATGTACTTTATTTATTGCCGTTAATTCATAAACTACAGACTTTATTAAGCGAAAAAAAATGGCTTAACGCTGCCTATGAAGAATGTGAACTCCATCTACGAAATAGAATTGAACCTATAGATGAAAATTCACTTTATATACAAATTAAAAACAGTTGGAAATTAAAAGGCAAAGCATTAGGACAATTACAAAAACTAACAAAATGGCGTTATAATCTCGCTAAAAAACGAAATATTGCGGTTAATTTCATTGTTCCAGAACCTATATTATGGTGTATTGCCAAAAATGAACCTACTTCATTAGCGGAACTAAATCATTTAGGATTAGCCGGAAAAGAAATTCGCCTTTACGGTATGGATATCGTCGATTTATTAACGCAAGAGACGCCTTCATTACCTGATATAAAACGCCTTAATCATTTACCAAATTACAAATTGCAGGTCGAGAAACTAAAGCAAGCAACTGATGAGATAGCTAAATTAACGGGATTAAGCCCAACGCTTTTAATATCAAAACGTCTAATCCATCAATTTATTCGATGGCAGATAAATAAAACCGATGATTTACCGGATATTTTGACGGGTTGGCGAGCTCAGCTTTTTCGTCCATATTGTGAAGAGTAAAATAACGAATAAAGATAACGCCTTATCCAATACCTAAATTAATACCTGAACAATACGTTATCTTTTTTTTGATTTTTCAAAAATGTTATTCTGTTAAAAATAACTTGCTATATTAGCTATATTAATAAATCAGCAATTAATTTAATGTCTGCTGGGGTTGTTTGGCAACACCCACCAATTAACTTAGCCCCTAATTTTTGCCAAATAGGTAATTGATTGCTGAACGTGCAACTCGAAACCTGAGTAGCATGCCATTTTTTGCTAATAGGATCGTAAATTTCTCCCGAATTTGGATAAACAATTAACGGTTTATTGGTTAAATGATTTAATTTTTCTAAAGCCGGGGTAACCTTATCAAGTGCGATACAATTAATCCCAATACTTGCGACTTGATCATTATCATTTAAAAAATTCACGACATTTATTAAATCTGTACCATCACTTAAATGTTCACTATCTTTTAGGGTAAAGGAAAACCATGCAGACATATCTTTGAACGATTTAAGTATTTGCATCAATGCTTTAATTTCACTAAATGACGGTAAAGTTTCAAAAGCTAATATATCAACTCCTGCCTCGACTAAGGCTTGTATTCTAGCAAAGTGAAATTTAATAAATTCTGCTTCAGTTAATTGATATTGACCTGTATATTCAGCGCCATTGGCGAGATAAGCACCGTAAGGACCAACAGAGCCCGCAATAAATAAAGACTTTTCATTAATGTTAGCACAGTGATTTAGGTATTGCGCTTTAGCTTGCAAAGCAAGGTCTACACTGAGTTTTATTAAGCGGATTGATTCATCGTTATCTATTCCTTTTTGTGCAAAAGCAAGCGGTGTTGCTTGATAGCTTGCTGTTATGGCACAATTTGCTCCGGCATTGAAATAATCATAATGAATTTGTTTTATGATCTCTGGGGCTTCATAAAGCACCTTAGCAGACCAAAGGACATCGCTTAAATTACAACCTCGGCGCGTTAATTCACTTGCTAAGGCGCCATCTAAAACAATATGCTGTTTAGATTCTAAAATTTGACTGATTGGGTTATTTTTTAACATATATCACTCTGTTTAAATTAGCATTTAAAATTAACTTATTTGATTATTTTTTGCTGGAATACTTTTTGCATAATTGTGTTAAGTGATAAAGCATAAAACAAACAATAATAAATGGTATGCCAAAATAAAGTCCAATTCGTTGTTCTGGATCAAAAGCAAGCCCAATACACGCTAACAAACACATAGAAAACCCCAAAATAGGGACTAGTGGATAAAATGGGGTTTTATATTTGAGTTGTTTAACCTGATCTATCGAAAGTTGCCTTCTAAAAAAGAATTGTGAAGCGCAAATTGCTAGCCAAACGGCAACGACGGCAAAACCAGAAATAGCCGTTAATGCAACATAAACGGTAGATGCAGCATATTTTTCACAAAATAATGATAAAACGCCACCAAGCATACTAACGCTAATGGCAATAGCTGGGATCCCTTTAGACGTTAATTTACTAAAGCATTTTGGTAAAGTGCCTTGATTTGAAAGTGACCACATCATTCGCCCTGATGCATATAGTCCAGAATTAGTTGCCGATAAAATAGCCGTTAATATAACAAAGTTCATAACATCAGCAGCATAAGGTATGCCTATTTTTTCGAATGCAACAACAAAAGGAGATTGGCTCACGTTTGCTTCATTTTGTGGTATTAAAGCAGCCAAAACAAAAACGGTACCAATAAAAAAGAATACTAAACGAAAAATTGTTGTTCGAATAGCAATAGGAATATTTTTTGCCGGATCTTTAGTTTCGCCTGCAGCCACGCCGATTAATTCTGTCCCGGAATAAGCAAAGTTAACGGCGATCATGGTCATAATAATCGGTAAAATTCCATGAGGAAATAAACCTGATGATGTCAAATTATCTAAATACGGGGCTGGCTTATTATCTGTCATTGGAATAAGTCCAAATATTGCAGCCGAGCCAGCAATAATAAAAACAATAATAATCATTACTTTAACAATCGAAAACCAAAATTCGCTTTCTGCAAAAAATCGTACGGTAAAAATATTTAATAAAAAAATCATCAAACCAAAGAGCATACACCAATGCCACGAAGGGACATCAGGAAACCATCGGGTCATAGAGGTAGCACAAGCAATTAAATTTGAGCCTAAAGCGACAGTCCATGTTAACCAATATAACCAAGCAACAGTATAACCGGTAGCA
The DNA here is from genome assembly GCF_058502635.1 of Gilliamella sp. ESL1225. Classification (NCBI taxonomy): domain Bacteria; kingdom Pseudomonadati; phylum Pseudomonadota; class Gammaproteobacteria; order Orbales; family Orbaceae; genus Gilliamella; species Gilliamella sp. ESL1225. The sequence continues at coordinate 995,109 of NZ_CP196358.1, forward strand.
GGGCTGATATAACGGGATGCATAAGTATGAAAGGCACCCGTTTCAGGCATTGCAACGGCAAGTTCTCCTAAACATAGCATGACTAAGTAAACAACAAGAGCACCGATAATATAAGCTAAAATAGTACCCATTGGACCTGCTTTAGCAATCACATCACCTGTACTATTAAAAAGACCTGTACCAATTACACCCCCAAGAGATAACATAATTAAATGGCGAGATTTCATTGTACGTTGAAATTGTTTAACGGGTGATGTTGTCGAATCTTGATTTTGGTTTATCATAATAATTCTCCATTCCTTTTGGTTTATAATAGCTATTAATATTTTTGCAAAAGTTATTTAGATTTTTAGCTAAATAATTAAAACTTGTAACACAAAAATTTTAACCATGTTTCACATATTTACTTTTTGAATCATGGTTAAAAATAATTTTTAAAAAAATTGTACTAAATTAAAAGGATTAAAAAAATTTCAAAAAAGCTTATTTTTCTAATGATCATCACCAAAGATTGCTTCAAGTATTTCAAATGGATAACTAACACCATTAATAATAACTTGATCGTCATTTGTCCCTTTATCATAATGTACATCGCTGTAAACACCGGATTTACCGTCTTTTTCAAATTTAAAATAAGGGAGTGTTTGTAGAAAATACAAACTCATATTTACATCTCTTTTAGCGCTTGAAAATTGTTCATCTGAAACGTTATTATTATCTGGATCCATTATTTGAGCATAGGTATAACTTAAGCTATCTAACGGTGCATCCAGTTTAAGATCAAAATTCGTTAAAGCGCCTATAATTGAATAATTATCCCATATTGAGCTGTCCGTTATCGAATTATCCGTTTTAGTTAAAAAATCAAGTTTTATTTCGCCTTTTTTATTTTTAAAAATCAAATTCTTAATGTTTAAATAATTTAATTTATTAGTAATTATTAAATCACCCTCAAGATCAAGATCAAACATGAGGTTGCCAAGATTTTGCTTACCATATTGGAAAGCGCTTAGTTGATTTTTAGATTGAATATTATTGAAATTAGGTGAAACAGAAACTTGGCTTGAAAAGTTATCCATTATGAGAGATAGAGGATTAGATAGCTCGCTATTATCGTTTAATTTAAGTTTACCTATTTTTAACGTATATTCATTATTTGTTTTTGACGTTAACAAGAAGTCATCGAATTGCACTGCTCTTGTAGCGTTATCCGTAATATTTAAGTTATTAATACTATAATTAAGCTTCAAAATTTGAATATTATTTAAAAAATAATTATTTGTATATAAATTTAAATCCTGACATTGCTTAGAATCGCTACTATTATTTTGTCCTGAATCAGAAGTACAATTTAATAATGATTGAATATTTAAATTATTTTTAATTGTTGTATCGACTTTTAAATCATTAATTTGCAGACTTGCTTTGTCACCACCTGATGGTAACAATGAAAAGTTTCCAACATCTATCGAATAATCTAATAATTTCGTTTTCTTATCATAACTAATTTTTATATCACTCTTATCGATATTGAGATTATGATCACCATGATTAAGCTTAAATTTAGGGTAATTAAGCTCAACTTTAACATTATCTAAATCGGCATTTGTTTTTACTATTGTTTTACCAGCAGCAAATTCAAAATTACAATTGCTGGTATTTCCGCAAATTTTTTCTTTTATATTAGAAGAGTTTGTAGATAAGGCGTCATTTAAAAAAGTTACGGTTATATCATTTGAGTAACTGACATTAATATCCGTTGTAATAAACGGCTTATTTCCTGCTAATTCCCAAAGTTCAGGACTCGCTTTTTCACTCATTTGATAATTTACCCATAATAATTTAGGAGCAAAATTACCAGCCTTTAAAGCAGCTATTGGGAAAGGACCATGATCAATAGTAATGTCATCATCAAATATTGTTTCATTATCTTTGTTATCACTTGATGTAACGGTTAAATGCAAATGCGTCGTAAAAATCCCTTTTTTATAATTACTATATTTAATCGTTAACGAATTGTCATTATTAAATTGGTTTATGCTGTGTGTTAATTCATCTAATTGAAGGGGTAAATTTTTTTCAATAAGATTACCTGTATACCATGAAGTACCTACATAAGCTATTCCTAAAATAACTAAAGTACTAATGGCGATAGTGCTTTTTTTCATGATTTTCTCTTCTCTTTGCTTTTAGTTGATATTAATGACTATTTATAAAAATAGGTCTGCTATTTTGACGAGTTTGTTTTTTTATGCAAGTATATTTATTAAGTAATTTATAATTATGATAAATAAAAAATACACAAATAATATTTTAATATAGATGGTTTTTTTAAAAATAGTACTCGATGATGCCTTTTATTCAAATTTGAAATTTATTTTCCTCTCATATTTACTTTTCTAAAAAAACAGACCATTGATTAAAAATTTATTATTTATTACTAGTAAGGCGTGTTTAAACATGCTTAATAATGCCGGTTGCCGCAGGTATTTGAGGAGCTTAAGGGCGTTAACGTATAGGAATTCGATATCTATCGGTAAGATTATCATGCTGCGTGGCTGTTTTAATTGCCACTGTTAAGCGTGTTTCTTCATCTTTCTCATCACTCGTGCCATCTAACACAAGAGGGCTGTAGAGATAGGCGGCGCGGACACGTTTAATGATATCACTATTATGATAGCGATAATCCGCTTTAGCAAATCCCTCACTGTCCTCGTACTATTAGAAGAAATGTAGATGGATTCTTAGTTGTTTTAATTTATATTATTATCGTAATCGGGATATATAGGAGGAGATAAAATAGATAAAGTAATTTATCAACGATATTGTGCTTATTAATAAAACTGATAAGCAATAATCCCCATTAATAGTAAGGATTTTTACTTATAATATAGATCTAAAAAGTTACAACAATGTTTACTAATATTCTTTGCGTAGATAAAACCAACCTAAATTTCCTTTTTTATCAAGGATACTTTCTTTTATTGAAGTAATAGTAATAATTAACTTCATACCACCATCATATATTTGAGGGAAAATATCTGAAACAACTTCAGCGTGAGCAAATTCCATTTCTTCTTCCTCTGCTTCGGTAAGTGCTTCATCAAAAAACATTTCAACTGTCATGTATTGCCCATCATAATCAAGTGATATACCGCGCATTTTTTTTGAACTTCGACCAATTAAACTATACATAGTACTTCGATTAATTTCATGTTTAACTTTTATGATTTCTTCTGTTATTATTTTTTCATTCATCGTGAAGGTCTCGCCGGTACAATATGTACGCCTGTTTTTGAATAATGGATTATAAAATTAGTTGTTGGAATAAATGATTCAGTTTTTGTATCATAATATAAACCAATAATTTTGTTTGTCGAAATATTTTCTTTAGAGCCTGGAATACCCATAGCTCTTCCTGTCGGAATTTCCCTACCAGTTCCTGCATATTTATTAATTAAATTTTGTGTATTAATATTATTATTCAAAGTACTTCTTGGTGTTGAAGAACTTGCGTTTGCAGTTTTATGTTCATTAGTCCCAACAATATGCTTATTTTGTTGATTCATATTAACATTTAAATTTGGTTTTGTATCAGGAGCGAAATTAACACTCGATTTTACTGGTGTTATATTACCACTTGTTTTCTTTCCAACATATGGATTAAATGGACTAGTTTCACTATATTCAACCCACTTCACCTCACTAAAATCCTGAAACTTAATCGTATGACGTTTAAATGGCGTATTAGGTGATAAGTTTGTTGCACCGACTTCAAGGCTTTTAATGTCATCGGCAAAGGTACCATTTGGTGCACGTGTTGTTATTTTATTAAATGCCGCCATATTATGACGAGTATGAGCCATTTTGTTAATGGCATTTAATTTACTGGCTGCACCAATATCAATCAGTCCATAGGCGATACCTTCATACCCTTTAGGGACAATGCCGGTTTTAGCAATGATTTTTTCACCGATGGTACTGACTTCGTTATCGGTAATAAACCGACTCGCGCCGGCGGCGATATTATCTGCGCCAATAAAGCCAATACCCAGGGCAAGAGGTGTCCCACCGCCTAAGGTGCCAACTTCAGCGCCGGCTGCGGTAATCAGGGTGAGTGCCCCGCCAATGACTTGCAAGCCACCGATAATTTTATTTTCATATTTATCAATAAACGCTTGGTTTTTCTCTGCTTGGGCTTTTAGTGTATCACCCCAAAAATACCCGATGATGCACTTGTTATAGCCGACACAGGGGACATTAACGAGTCAGGACGGGTTGCCGCATCTAAGGCATTACTTAATTGATGAGGGTTAAGATAGCTAAAATAGTCATCAATAAATGCGCTATTAACCGCGCTTGTTGTATTGAGATAGTTTATAAAAAATGACGAGTTAATCGTCATTTTTTATTAAAGAGATTTATTATTTAATAAGCTATTTTTAGGATGGGTAAAAATCTTCACGTTTGAATTGTTTACCTGTGGGTTTAACTTCCTCTTTATCAAATGAAAGAAGATATTCTTCATCATAAAGGCTTACACCATATCCATAAAGGATACCATCTTCTTCACTTATTCCCAAAATTACCCCTTTTTTTCCAACATGCTTACCGGTTTTTTTTTACCATCATAAGCAGGAGGATAATATACGATTTCAACTTCTTGATAAAAATTTAATTTTTTTGTCATCTACTATTTACCTTGATAAGGGGAGTAATATTAATAAAAGTCTTCGTATTTAAATTGTTTACCTGTCGGTTTAACTTCTTCGACATCAAAGGAAAATGAATATTCTTCATCATAAAGTCTAACGGAATACCCATCAACAATACCGTTCTCTTCTCCTATTCCCATAATGACGCCTTTTTTTCCAACATGCTTACCGGTTTTTATTTTACCATCATAAGCGGGGGGATAATATACGATTTCAACTTCTTGAAAAAAATCTAGTTTTTTTATCATTTGTATTTTCCTTTTTATTAATGCGTAATTTTACCATCTAATGATATATTAAGATGTTTTCCATCTTTCGATGCCCAGCCTAATTGATTTTTACCTCTATCTGATAATATCACATCCCATTCAAATTCTTGACCTTTTGTTCGTGAGGGTCCTTTTATCCATTCATTACCAAATTTATCTAAATAACCATTATTCTTTCCTCTTCTTAAAGATCTAGTTGGTAAATAGTCATTATCAGGAATATATCTAATCTTCCCCTTAGTAGGTAATTGAGCATACCTTAACCGTTCAGAAGTCGTCCAGATTTTAGCTGCCCCAACTGACCCATATGGACTAAACGCCGGCTCTTCAATAGTAATAATATTACGTTGATTAAGCGAGATATTCTCAACAGTAATGCCAATTTCACTGGGTTTAACGGGTGGGGTGCCTTTAATGCTGGTGAGTTTGATGATATTACGGGATTGTGTTGCCGTTTTTATGACTAAGCCCGCTTTACCGGCGGCGGTCATATCGGCTAATGCGTAAATATCTTCACCGGTGCCATCGGGGAAGATGCCGGTCGCTTCAATTAAACTACCACCGATTGTTGAAGTGTATTCACCCGATATTAATTGGCGAGCCCCTGATTGGATATTATCTAGCCAAAAAAACAGTAACGTGGTTGCAAGTCCTAGACCTATGCCGGTCTAGGCTAATGAGTTGGCTGTGAGTTTTTTACTGTAGATGTAAAAAGAGAGTAGTATTAATTTAATAACGTATTACTAACATCACCAATTACATAAAAATCATAAAATGAATTTAAAATTATATTCCAATCATCTAATAAAATATTAGAACTCCATTCATCACCAAGAATTTCTATCATTTCATGTTCTACTAATTTATTATCATAAGTTCGTACAATATATTCTTCACCGTTATCTTCCCTTAGTGTTAATAAATATTTTCCTCGATCATGTAAAACTTGTAATGAAAGCGCACCAACGTCAATATCGATCCTATCTAATGTAACGCTTCCGTTATTATTTTTTAAATTGTCAAGTTTAATTTTTATATCTTCAAAATTTAGTGGCTGTTTATTACCGCCTTCATTATTGATAACCCATGATAGTAAAAATTTCATGTTTATTCTCCGATTAATAATGATCTCATACCCTTTTTCCAAAACAGAGTTTTTCCTGTTTCTATTTCTTTGATTGTTAAAGACTTTATTTCTGCTTTTTCTGCAATAGCTGCTATATCTCCTTTACAAAACCCACAAATAGGTTTACCACTAACATCAATTTTTAAATTTGCACCTTTAGCCAAACCCGCATTATGTACTTGTTGCAGAATAGCTATTTCTGCATGCGCATTAGCCATATTACTATTTGGTAGAGGAAGATTTCTCATTTTACCTTTTTCAATTAATGATAATTCTTTATTATTTATTAGTTCAGCAATTAATGTAGGTTCATTAGCATTTGCTTTTTCAATTGCTCGAGCTGTCTGATTTGAATCAATGAATTTTATTCCATTAATTTCTAGTTCAGCGATTACAGTTGGCTCAGTCCTAAAGATTGTTTTATTGGTAAGATTATTTATATTAACAATTTCAATTTTAGCACTTTGCTCAGCTTCTTTTGCAACCCACTTCACCTCACTAAAATCCTGAAACTTAATGGTATGACGTTTAAATGGCGTATTAGGTGATAAGTTTATTGCCCCGACTTCAAGGCTTTTAATGTCATCGGCAAGGGTGCCATTTGGTGTACTTGCTGTTATTTTATTAAATGCCGCCATATTATGACGAGTATGCGCCATTTTGTTAATGGCATTTAATTTACTGGCTGCACCAATATCAATCAGTCCATAGGTGATACCTTCATACCCTTTAGGGACAATGCCGGTTTTAGCAATGATTTTTTCACCGATGGTACTGACTTCGTTATCGGTAATAAACCGGCTCGCACCAGCGGCGATATTATCTGCGCCAATAAAGCCAATACCCAGGGCAAGAGGTGTTCCGCTGCCCACGGTCGCTACTTCAACGCCGGCTGCGGCAATCAGGGTGAGTGCCCCGCCAATGACTTGCAAGCCACCGATAATTTTATTTTCATATTTATCAATAAACGCTTGGTTTTTCTTTGCTTGGGCTTTTAGTGTATCACCCCAAAAATACCCGATGATGCCACTTGTTATAGTCGACACCGGGGATATTAACGAGTCAGGACGGGTTGCCGCATCGATGGCATTACTTAATTGATGAGGGTTAAGATAGCTAAAATAGTCATTAATAAATGTGCTACCCACCGCGCTTGTTGTATATTGCCAGTCATCAATATGTGCCCATTTATCGGGGATTTTAATATCGGCTAGTCCCTGAGTATTAAAACGCCCAATAAAGGTATGACCTTCGCGATTTGAGCTAATGCGATATTTAAAATCAGGGTGATGCTGTAAATAAAAACCATGGCTAGCTTTTAATTCAACATAGGCAAATTCAACCCGTGTGCCTTTTAACCGATACTTTTTGCGTGTTTCAACATGCTTAATGATAGCCGGTTGCCGCAGGTATTTGAGGAGCTTAATAGCGTTAATATAGAGGGACTCGATATCGGTAAGATTATCATGCTGCGTGGCGGTTTTAATGGCGGCTGTTAAGCGTGTTTCTTCATCTTTCTCATCACCTGTGCCATCTAACACAAGGGGGCTGTAGAGATAGGCGCGGACACGTTTAACGATATCACTATTATGATAGCGATAATCCGCCTTATCAAATCCCTCACTGTGTTTAAGCTGACTAACGGCTGAAATCACGTCCTTGTAGAGGGAGGGCGGGTAAGTTGCCCCTTCGCTGTCTTCATAGTCTAACGTGCCGATGCGCTGCTCGGCGGTAAAAAAATAGGTGTTGTTTAATAATATCAGTAGCTGATAAAACATAAACCCAATGTGCTCATCCGGGCGAAACATATTTTGTTGCCAAAGCAAAGGGGCATAGCGGAAATGCTCGGTTGAATAGCCATAATTAATTTGACCCGCTAGGGCGTTATCTATCTCAACCGTAAAGGGTGAATTGCCGGATGTTAATAAGGCAGTTAAGTCATCAAGCCAGGTTTGTGCCAGTTTTTTAACGTGTAAGCGTTTATCGCCCCTTTCTGCAAGTTCAATGGCGTTTAAGCCGCCCCCTAGCAGTAAATGTACTTTGGGATACACCTTTTCGGTACTAAATACACTTTTATTCTTACCTAAAAAAATTTCATCGGGGCTAAAATCATGATTGAACAGGAAATGAGCGGCATTAATGTCAGGCGCTGCGCCATCATAAAAGCCAACGGGCTGAGCGGGGCGATTGATGAGCTCAACAATAATCCAGGTGTAATCAGGTTGGTATTCCGGGATTTTTTTATTATATGGAATGGGCGGTGGCACAGGTGGGGAGGGAGGGCGCATATCGAAAACGGGATTGAAAATCGGTAAGGTGCGCAAAATAAGTCGTTCGTGATAAAGGGCCTGTAATAAACACTTCGCCACCTTATCGGGATAACGGTGATAATAAGCCGCATAATGTAAGCCGTTTTTTTGCAGTAAGGGATAGAAATTTTTACAGCTATTGGGGTTGGCAACGAGCTTTTTAATAATTGGGTGATAGTCGGTTTTATGGAAGTATTTAATGCGACGAGGATAAAAAGGACTGCATCTAAATTCGCCTTCACCCTCTCTAAATTCTTGGATAAGGTTATCCCACTCGCTTGGGGTGAGCAGTTGATAGTAGTACATTTCCTTGACCCATTTTATTGTATTTATTAATTAGTATCGGTTAGTTTAGAGCGTTATTGATTTTAGATAGAACCGATAATTATTGTAATGAGAAGATTAGCATAGGAAAAATAAATCACAAAGCGAATCTTATCAATTTCAATCAGTTATATATTATCCTATCCCAAGTCACCAAAACAAACTTGTAATGCGGTGATAGCTGTTAATGCGGCAGTTTCAGTACGTAAAATACGGGGTCCTAGTAAAATATCGGTAAATTGATATTTATGTGTCATACTAATTTCATCATCAGCAAGACCGCCCTCAGGTCCAATAAGTAAGCTAATAGGGTTGTTATCATAGGTTAAATCCGTTATTGACTTATCCGCTTTCGGATGCAAGTTTAGTTTTAGTCCAGGAGCTAAATTTTGGCACCAATCTTCTAATTGTTTGACAGGATGAATAGTTGGAATGATGTTTCGACCACATTGTTCACAAGCCGAAATAATGATTTTTTGCCATTGTTGTAATTTTTTATCTAATCTTTCGGCATCTAATTTGACGCCACAGCGTTTTGATATAAGGGGTGTTATTTGATTGACACCTAATTCGACCGCCTTTTGTATAGTGAATTCCATTTTTTCACCACGCGAAATGACTTGCCCTAAATGAATATTTAGCGGTGATTCTTTATCTTGATATTGTGCATTTTGCGTTTCGACAACTAATGATTTTTTTGTTATTTCACTGATTTTTGCAGGTACAATTTGATTATCGCCATTAAATAAAAAGATCGATTCCCCAACCTGCATACGTAAAACGCGAACGACATGATTATAGGCATTATCATCAAGCGTGATTTGGCTGTTTTCTGTTATTGGATAAGGTTGATAAATACGTGTCATTTTTGTTTTCACTTTAATTTTTTAAGCAATAAATTGTCGTGAATTATAGCGTAATTTATGGGGATTAGTTAATCTATAATCTGAATTAACGCGAAGTATAAATGATATTTAGTTATCTAATTTCTATTTTCATTTATATTAAATTTAAGCTTAATGATTAATTTTGATTGTGCACGGCATTATAAGCCGTTTATTATAAAATGGTTTTATAGTTTATAGGATAAAATTGATGCAAATTAATACTAATGATCGAGTTTTAATTGAAGGGTTAACGATATTTACAACGATAGGTGTTTATGAATGGGAAAAATCCATCCAACAAAAAGTGATTATTGATCTTGAAATGGCGTGGTCAAATAAGCAAGCTGGAATAACAGATGATGTCCATTTTTGTTTAGATTATTTTCAAGTAAGCCAAGCGATTACTCAATTTGTTGAAACTCATCAATTTAATCTTATTGAGCGGATAGGGGAAGAGGTGGCTCAATTAGTAATGCATAAATTTAATGTTAATTGGGTAAAAATTAAAGTATCGAAACCTTCAGCTATTGCCAATGCAGGCAATGTAGCCATCGTTAGTGAGCGATATAAGCAAGAAATGAAGTAAAATTAGGCGTCAGTGCTTAAGATGTTTTTATAAAATATAAAACAAATAAGTAATGAAAAAAACAAAATCGCTATATAATCGTAAATATTTTATCTTTACTAAACCACGTAATTTGTTATTAATTATCTTTATCTAATTGGAGAATTTTCTAATGAAAATGATGATGGTAGCTGTGATCGGTATTTTTATGTGTATTTTGTTAACTAATTGCCATGCTAGGCAAAGGCATGATCCTGTAACAGCGAAAAAGTGGTCGAAACCGAAAGGCGTTTTAGTTGGATGCGACGACGCTATGCGTTATTCGCAACAATGTAAACAAAATCCCAATAATCTTCAGTATATGATTGAAATCAATAAGAGTGAAAAATGAGTGCTTGGCTTTTATATGCGCTATTGTCGGCTATTTGCGCAGCTGGCGTTGCGATTTTAGGTAAAATTGGATTAAATCACCTCGATGCAAATACTGCAACCGCGATTCGAGCGGTAGTTATGGCCATTTTTTTAGTAGGCGTTGTTATTGTTCAAGGAAAGTTAAATCTTATTCAAACGTTTATTAATGATAAGAAATCATTAATAATTATTGCATTAAGTGGTATAGCTGGTGCGTTATCTTGGCTCTTTTATTTTATGGCAATTAAGGTGGGTAAAGTATCGCAAGTCGCACCGATTGATAAATTGAGCGTCGTTTTTGCGGTTATTTTGGCGGTTATTTTATTTGGTGAAAAGATTTCGTTTATTGCAAGCTTAGGCGTTGCGATGATAGCAATAGGGGCGATTTTAGTCGCCCTGTTTTAATGCAGACGTTATTTTAGTAATGAATTAAACAATTCGACGGTAACATATTCACCTATTTGTATGTTACCGCATTCTTGCTCAACAATAACAAAACAGTTTGCTTGATTGAAAGATTGGGTAATGTGTGATCCTTGTTGTTTGATAACCTTAACTTCTAGCTCACCCTCGGCATTTGTTTGCAATAATCCTCGTTGAAAATCTAATCTTCCTGCTGTTTTCTTTATTTCTGTAGTGGTTTTTACTTTAAAGGTTAATCCGAGATGATCGGCGTTTTTTTCGCCCGACATTTGTAAAATTAGCGGTTGTACTAAATGATAAAAAGTGACTAGCGTTGAAACCGGATTCCCCGGTAGCCCACAAAATAAGGCTTTGTCTATTTGTCCAAAAGCAAGCGGTTTACCCGGTTTAATCGCAATCTTCCAAAAGTTAATATTGCCCAATTCTTGTAAGGCGGTTTTGGTATAATCTGCATCACCGACTGAAACTCCGCCACTTGTGATAATTAAATCGGCTTGAGCAGCCGCTGTTTTTAATGCTTGTTTTATTTGCAGAGGATCATCTTTGATAATACCTAAATCAATGATCTCGCAATGTAATCGTTTTAAGAGTAGTTTTAGAATAAAACGATTACTGTCGTAAATAGAGGCGTTATTGCTTAAAGGATCGCCGAGTTGAGTAAGTTCATTACCGGTTGAAAATAAGGCGACTTTTAGCGGATCATAAACGTTAATTTGATTAATGCCCAAGGTAGAAAGTGTCATTAAATGCGTCATGGTTATGCGTTTACCCGCGGAAAGAACTACAGCACCTTGGCTGACATCTTCACCCGTGCGACGAATATTTTCGCCATGCTTGACCATTTTTAAAATACGTATCCCGTTTGCTGTTTGCTCAGTATTTTCTTGCATGACAACGGCATCAGTTTGAGGGGGAATAGGCGCTCCTGTCATGATTCGATAACAGCTACCTGTTGACCAGTCTAAATTATGAATATCATCACCGGCAAAAATAGCCCCAGCAATCATTAATTCGTGGGACTTATCCAAATCAGACAGTCTAATGGCATAACCATCCATTGCAGAATTGTCAAAACGGGGCACGTTAATGGGTGAAATAATATCAGTTGCATTGATACAATCTAATGATTCATCTAATTTAATCGTTTTACTTTTGAGAAGCGTTGTATTTATCGCGCTTTGTCGCATTTTTTGTTTTGCTTGTTCAAAAGTTAATAACATTAGAAGCTCCTTAATTTAGATAGGGGAATAGGGTTTTAAAATGTTTAAATTTTTAGTATTTAAACATTTTAACGATTGATTAGTTGATGATGGGATCATTCATCATTATCAATGACCTATAGTGAAAATATAGTGATGAATAAAGTATTAGATATTAAATAAAAAGTTCATGATATCGCCATCTTGAACAATATAATCTTTACCTTCAGCGCGCATTTTTCCAGCCTCTTTAGCACCTTGTTCACCACCAAATTTAATAAAATCATCAAAGGCAATAGTTTGTGCGCGAATAAATCCTTTTTCAAAGTCAGTGTGAATTTTACCTGCAGCTTGTGGTGCTGTATCACCCACTGAGATTGTCCATGCACGAACTTCTTTAACGCCAGCTGTAAAATAAGTTTGTAAGTTAAGTAATCGATAACCTGCTCGGATCACGCGATTTAGTCCTGGTTCAGTTAAACCAAGATCTTGCATAAATTCTTCTCGATCGGCGTCATCTAATTCAGAAAGTTCGGCTTCAATTGCCGCACATACAGGAACGACAACCGAATTTTCTTGTGCCGCGATTTGTTTAACTTTTTCTAAATACGGATTGTTTTCAAAACCATCTTCGTTAACATTAGCAATATACATTGTTGGTTTTAACGTTAGAAAACTGAGATATTTTATTGCAGCAAGTTCATCATCTGACAGGTTCAATAATAATAATTTTTGACCTTTTTCAAGATGTGGTAAGCATTTTTCGAGAATTTCTTGCTCAAATTTTGCGTCTTTATCGCCACCTTTAGCTTTCTTTTGTACACGGACTAACGCACGTTCACATGCTTCTAAATCTGATAAAGCAAGTTCAGTATTAATAATGTCGATATCTTCGGCAGGATCTATTTTACCAGCGACATGGATAATATTATCATTTTCAAAACAACGAACAACATGACCAATCGCTTCTGTTTCTCGAATGTTTGATAAAAATTGGTTACCGAGTCCTTCTCCTTTAGATGCTCCTTTAACTAAACCTGCAATATCAACAAATTCCATTGTTGTCGGTAAAGTACGTTGCGGTTTAACGATTTCGGCTAATTGATCTAATCGGGGATCTGGCATGGGGACGACACCTGTATTAGGCTCAATTGTGCAGAATGGAAAATTTGCGGCTTCAATACCCGCTTTAGTTAAAGCATTAAAAAGCGTAGATTTACCTACATTCGGTAAGCCAACAATACCACATTTAAATCCCATATTTACTATTACCTTTTGTCTTTATTAACTCGAAAATAAGCGCCAATTATATACAAATAACATCAGTTGTACCAATGTTTATTGATGAGGGGTGTTTTAAACATTAAAGACCGTAAAGAAAATTAGGCATTAATATATTTTTCGCGATCCGGTAACCAGCACGCAACGATTTCTTGAGCAACGTTAGGATAATTTTGGTAAAGATCATTAGAAATCTTATGAATTTTTGCAATCATCGCTTGATCACGTATAAGAGAGGCAATTTTAAAGTTAGCTGTTCCCATTTGCTTGGTACCTAATATTTCGCCTGTGCCACGTATTTCAAGATCCTTTTCAGCTATAATAAAACCGTCGTTGCTTTCTCGCATCACTTTCATGCGGGCAGTTGCTACCTTACTTAATGGTGCTTGATACATTAATACGCAATGAGAAACCGCTGTGCCACGACCGACACGTCCTCGTAGTTGGTGTAACTGTGCAAGTCCCAAACGTTCCGCATTTTCAATAATCATTAAACTGGCATTAGGCACATCAACGCCGACCTCTATCACTGTCGTTGCGACAAGGAGCTCTATATCACCTTGCTTAAATTCTTGCATCACGGACTGTTTTTGATCTGACTTCATTTTACCGTGAACTAAAGCAATTTTTAATTGTGGTAAATGTAATTTTAGTTCTTCTAATAATAGCTCAGCAGCTTTAGCATCTAAAGCTTCAGATTCTTCGACGAGTGTACAAACCCAATATACCTGTCGACCTTCAAGGCAAGCTTGATTGACGCGATCAATAATTTCATTGCGCCTTGAGTTAGGAATAACAATTGTTGTTACAGGTGTTCGATTAGGTGGTAATTCATCAATAATTGATACATCTAGATCAGCATAGATTGTCATAGCCAAGGTACGAGGTATTGGCGTTGCTGTCATGATTAATTGATGCGGATAATAATTATTCACAATCCCTTTTTGCCATAAATTTAAGCGTTGATTGACGCCAAAACGGTGTTGCTCATCAATGATAACAAGCCCTAATTGTGCAAACTCTACTTTATCAACAAAAACGGCATGTGTACCAATTAATAAAGAGATATGACCATTTTTGATTTCTTCGTAACGTTGTCGTTTTTGCTTAGCCGTTAAGCGCCCTGATAACCAGTCAACCGAAATACCCATTGGCTTTAACCATTGGCTAAAAGTATTGTAATGTTGTTCTGCTAATATTTCGGTTGGTGCCATTAAAACTACTTGTTGATGATTTTCTAAGGCATTTAGTGCAGCTAATGCGGCAACTAGCGTCTTACCGGATCCCACATCGCCTTGCACAAGTCGCATCATGGGTGTGCTTTTATTCATATCATGATAAATTTCTTTTGTTACTCTTTTTTGTGCATTGGTCGGTGTAAAGGGCAATGAGGATAAAAATGGGGTTATAAGGTCCTGCGTTGGCTTAAATCGGTGGGATTGTTGTTTTTGATTAAAGGATTTAAGTGTCATCATACTTAAATGGTAAGCAAGTAATTCTTCAAATATAAAACGTTGTATTGCAATATGTGTGCCAGCCATTAATTGATTTACGTCATCATCGAGCGATGGATTATGAATAATGGTTAAGGCTTGCATAACATCCAACCAGTTTTTAGCTAATGGTTCGGGTAATATCTCGTATGGTGGATTACGTTTTAATAACAAAAGTGCCGAGGTGATTAATTTGCGTATTACATGCTGTGTTAATCCATACGTAGTTGGATAGATAGGCGTAAAACATGCTGGGTTATTGGTTAAAGAAGAATGGATTTCTTTAGGTGTATCGCTATTTTTAATTTGAAATTGGGGATGTAACATTTCACGATACAATTGTCCACTTTTGATTTCGCCGTAAGCACTAATGTATTTACCGGTTGTTAAAGATTGTTTCATGCCGGTATTGAAATTCATAAAACGTAATATAGCAATGCCACTTTCATCTTGTATTTTGATAACTAACATTTGGCGCCGTTTAATGATGATTTCGTGGCTAATTATTTTTCCTTGTATTGTTGTATGAGAGCCAATCGCTGCTTCCATAATGCGTTGACATGTAGAGCGATCTTCATAGCGTAAAGGAAAATGAAATAATAAATCTTGCACTGAATCGATGCCAAGAGTATGAAACTTTTTTTCAAGCGCATCACCAATTCCCGATAATTGTTTTATTGGTAGATGGCTAAAAAAGCGATTTTTCATAAAGATTTGTATCAATTATTTAATATTACGCGAGACACTAACAACATCTTGCTGATAAGAAATTTTTTGCATAATTTCGTTAAGTTGTTGAATATTCTTAACTTCAATTTGTAAAATAATAGTGTAAATTTGTCTATCTTTTTCTTCGGTATTTAGCCATTGTACGTGAGCATTCTCATCAATAATAATTGAAATAATTTGCCCTAATGCGCCCGGCGTATTTAAAATATCAACCCAAATTTCAGCAACAAAAAGTTGATTAATGTGTTCAGCCCATTTTACAGGTAGATATTTTTCAGGATAATTTTGATAATCTGCAATGTTTCGGCAGGATTGATGATGAATAGTGAGTCCTTTTTCGGATGTTATGCAACCAACAATAGGATCATAGGGAATTGGATAACAACATTTTGAAAAAGTGACTTTCATATTTTCGCAACCGATAATAATGGCATCTTTATTTTCAGTTTCTGAGAATTCTTTTTCTTCTAGCTTATTGGCAATAAATTGGCTCATTAAATTGCCTAAGCCGATTTCATGTAATACTTCATCAAAAGTAGTTAATTTTGTTAGCTTAACTATTTGATTAATTTTTTCGACAGAAATGTCATTAACAGAATTCTCTTTAGTTAACGAATGATTGAGAAGTCGTTTGCCTAATTTTATTGCTTCATCACGTTTTAACGTTTTTAAAGCTTGCCTGATACGTGTTCGCGCTTTTGAACTCACCACAAAATTTAACCATTCGCCTATCGCTTTATGTTTCGGACATGTCTGGATTTCGACCGTTTGCCCACTCATGAGGGGTTCAGAAAGTGAGTAGGGTTTTCGATCGACTATTGCTCCAACACATTGGTTTCCAATATCCGTGTGTACGGCATAAGCAAAATCAATTGGCGTTGCACCTTCAGGTAATTCGACGATCCTGCCTTTAGGAGTAAATACATAAATTTCTTTCGGAAATAAATCAGATTTTACATTTTCAATAAATTCAATTGAATTACCGACACTTTGTTGTAATTCTAATAAACTTTGCATCCAACGTTGTACTTTAATTTGCGCCGTTGTGTTACTCAGTTTATCATTTTGATTATAAATCCAATGTGCGGCGACCCCCATTTCGGCCATATGTTCCATCTCTTTTGTGCGTATTTGCACTTCAATAGGTAATCCGTGTGGGCCAATTAAAGAAGTATGGAGCGACTGATATCCGTTCGCTTTAGGTATTGCAATATGGTCTTTAAACCGATTTAAACGAGGTTTATAAAGATTGTGAATGATGCCAAGTACACGGTAACAAGTATCGATATCTTTAACAATAATACGAAAGATATAGATATCCATAATTGAACGAAAATGTTGATCACGCATTAACATTTTTTGATAAATGGCATAAATATTGCGCTCTAACCCTTCGACATCCGCTTCAATTTTAACATCGCTTAATCGCTCACGAATTTCGTTTAAAATCCATTTGATCATGTCTTTACGTGTTCCACGTGCGGATTCTACTACTTTTTCGATTACACGAGCCCGATTTGGGTACATGGCATTGAAACCAAGAATTTCTAATTCTGTTTTGATTTGATGAATGCCAAGGCGATGAGCAAGAGGGGCATAAATTTCCAGTGTTTCTTTAGCAATTCGGCGGCGCTTATCGGGTCTTAATGCACCTAGAGTGCGCATATTATGAGTTCGATCCGCCAATTTTATAAGAATGACACGCACATCTTTGGTCATTGCTAAAACCATTTTACGAAAATTTTCAGCTTGTGCTTCTTTGCGGGATCGAAACTTTAATTTATCTAATTTTGATACACCTTCAACTAAGGTTGCTATATGCTTGCCAAATGTATTGGCTATATCTTGAAAGGTGATAGACGTATCTTCTATTGTATCATGTAATAACGCAGCAACAATGGTTTCATAATCAAGTCGCATGTCTGCCAATAGGGTTGCGACTGCGACAGGATGCGTTACATACGGCTCGCCACTGTTGCGAAATTGCCCATCATGCGCTTTTTGAGCAAAGAGGAAGGCTTCCTGAATAATATCGACTTGTTTAGACGGCAAATAGGTTGCCACTTCTTCTTTTAAGCTATCAAAATATTGCATTGGCAATCTCATTGAGCTTATTCGTATGAAGGGGTGTTTTCAAAAAGGATCGTTTCATGAAGCGTATTACGCGCTTCGTTAACTTCACTTTTGCGAACTTTAGATTCAACAGTATCTAAAATTTGTTTGTTAACTAATCCTTCTTCAATTTCACGTAAAGCAATAACTGTCGTTTTGTCGTTTTCTTCAGGAACTAAAGGAGAGTTATTTTCCACTTGTAATTGGCGAGCGCGTCTTGCTGCGACTAATACCAAATCAAAGCGGTTACCAATTTTATCTACTGCATCTTGGACTGTTACGCGTGCCATTTTTACCTCTAATGTTTTGTGATGTTTTTTATAAAAAAGATCTAATATTGTAAACAATTTTATTTATGAATGTCTAGAAAATTAGATTCAAAACTGCTTTTGTTAGTTTAAACGAATAAATTCTTTTTTTATTTAACTGATTGCCATGCTAATGAAATATGAAAATTATTAATAAATTTAATTAGTTATCTTGAGAATAAAATTATATATAAACGCTCTATAACAAGTTAAATTATATTTTAATTTTCTCATGTTCTTTATTCTTAATTATTTAATATTAATTTGTAAAAATAACATTGGATTTTCATAGTTAAACAAACATTTTACAGAGTTAAATAATCTATTAAATATTATTCGACGACTTCTAACCAATTATTTTTTCCTATTATTGGAAGATTGAGAAAATAACGTCGTAATCCATCGAGTGCGATTGCGGATAATATTTTTAATTCGGTATGTCTATTTGCGTTACGCCCTTTGTATTTTAAATTATATTGTTGAATATTGTTATTATCGGCAATGATTAAAGTGAATTGGCTATTACGTCCTTTAAAATTAATGAGTCCTATGGCTATATTAGCTTTGGTTTGATTTAGAAGATCTGTAAAATATTTATGTGGCTCTTCAACTAATAATGGAACAACTTCACTTTTTACTATTGGTGCATCGGATTCAAAAAGTTGATAGCCAATATAACCGGCTGTTTGTTGTTCAATTACAGCAATGGTTAAATTTCGCTCATGTAATAATCCAGCGACGACTTTTGCAAGTCCAATATCAATATCACGTGTTAAGATGCCTTCATACAACATATTATCTTTAACTAATTCTTTTAATTGATGCCATACTTTGTCCATGGCATTTTTTTCGCTTTGTGGTCCAGTTAATTTTAGTTCGATAATTGGCATTGCAGCACGATATCCAATAACAATGTTATCAGGTAGTGATAAATTTTCGTCGATGTCAGATGCCAAATCACTTTCTGAACGTCCCATTGTTGTTAATCGATAGCATAAGGTACGTTCGACCTTAGGAAATTTAAATTTAATTTGCGGTAATATAGATGTGCGAATCATTTCTTTAAATTCTGCTGGAACACCAGGTGTAAAAAAGACAAGGCAATTATTAATTATCATACTAAATCCACAAGCAGTGCCAATAGGATTGTCGATTATTGTGGCACTTTGCGGTAGCCATGCTTGTTTTTGATTACTAAGCGGCATGATGTTGCCACAGCTGGCAAAGTATTGTTCTATTTTTCGTAACCAATCGTCATTTAAAATCAAAGATTCATTATTCGCGATAGCTGCTGCTTGTGCTGTTAAATCATCACTTGTAGGACCAAGCCCTCCATTGACGATTAATATATCGTTTACTAAGCTGCGAGTTTTTAGTGTATCGACGATTTGCTCTAAATTATCACCGATGGTGTATCGTGAGGTAATTAAAAATCCATCTTGAAATAGTTTTTCTGATAACCATTTAGCATTGGTATCGACGATTTGACCATAAAGAACTTCGTTACCTGTACTTAGCATTTCTATCTTTAATTGCATTTTTTGGGTCATTTTATTCTTATCTCCTTATAGTTGAATGTCGATAAATGTTGAAAATCCGGTCTTAATATAAAATATTTATTTTCTATCGTTACTGAAGAACTTAATTTACATAATATGGACTATCATTGTGTTGTTATAAATCTTCAATATCAACGTGCTTAACTTTGTTAGTCATGTGTTGCTTACTTAATACGAGTTTTACCGCAAAATAAAGATCATAGGCAAATTCTAAATGATCTTTACTTGGATTAATATTCATTTGTTTAAACCATTGTTTTAGTGTTTTGCGCCTACCGGCTAATATCAAAACGACATTATGCTTTTGTAAGGATTTAACCAATTCATCAATTCCGTGTAATACACTGATGTCTTTCATGGTAAAACAAGGAATAGCATCAACAATTACATAATGAATTGAATTAGGTGATTGATCGATGAAATTGATAATTCTACGTTTAAAATAGGCAATATTAAAATAAGTTAATGGGGAATTAAATCGATAAATGATGGCGTTATCAATCGGATCAACATTTTTTGCCAGTGAATGAATACGTCCTTTATCATCGATTCCTAATAATTGATCTTTAGGGCGAAAGATACGGCGCAAAAATAAGAATATACCAAGTAAAACCGCGAGTGCCATACCGGGAATAATACCGATAATTAATACAGCAAAAAAAGTGGATAAGCTTAAATAATAGGCATCCATATCAAATTTAAAAAACTTTTTAATTGATTTGAAATTAATTAATGAAATGGATGAATAGATTAAAATGACGCCTAATACTGCGTTTGGAATATATTTTAATGGCTCCAAGAGAAAGAGGACAACGAAACCAATTAATAAGGCAGAGATGATAGAAACTAATTGAGTTTTCCCACCATTTGCATCATTAACAGCAGTACGAGAGGAGGTACCACTTACGACAAATCCCTGCGAAAACCCTGCTGCGATATTTGCTAATCCTAATGCATTAAATTCAGTATCAGCGTTAATTTCATAATTGTTTTTAGTAGCAAAACTGCGAACGGTTATCATCATACTAACAAAACTGATGATGGCGATGTTTAATGACGGCACAACTAATTCACGCACTAACCCTGTATCAAAGTTTAGCCAAGACTGTAAAGAAACGAATTCACTACTGACATTACCAATTGTATCTATATTGTGATGTTCAAAATTAAATAACCAAGAAAAGAAAGTGATGATGATCACAGCAAATAGGGGAGCAGGGTAGCGAGGTTTTATTCGGTTAATTGCGATTAAAATAGCTAAGGTAAATAAAGAAACAAAAGTTGTCGCAATATTGATTTCAGTAATCTTCAACGGTAAATATATGATACGTTCAATCAAATAAGAATAATCATAATGGAATCCTAATGTTTTGGCTAATTGATCGACAATTATGGTGACTGAGATACCATTTAATAAACCAATTAGAATAGGTTGGCTAAGTAAATCAGCAAGGGCTCCTAAGTGTAATTTAGCGGCAATAATACACCAAACACCGATCATGATGGTTAAGATCATAACCAGTTGCCAGCGTAAAATTTCATCATGTGCAGCAAGAGGAAAAACAACAGCCGCAACAACGGCACATGTTGCGGTATCAGGGCCAATAATAAGTTGTTTTGATGAACCAAAAAGCGCATAAATTATAAGTGGTAATATAGATGAATAAAGACCAGCGATTGCACCAACACCGGTTAATTCGGCATAGGCGATCGAGACAGGCAACGAAACAGCAGCAACAGAGAGCCCTGCTTTTAGATCAAAACTTAAATATTCTCGTTTGTAATTTAATAAACTTGCCAAACCGGGCATTTTATTTATTAAAATATTCCAAAAAATTCGTTTTTTATTCATCATTTTCTGTTATTTACCCGCAATGCTCATGTTATCAATCAATAGAGATCCCGATTTAATGGCTGTTTTATTTTCGCTATCATTTCCGATGGCAACGATATTTTTATACATATTTTTTAAATTACCGGCAATCGTTATTTCATGAACGGGATATTGAATTTGTCCATTTTCAACCCAAAAACCGCTAGCTCCACGAGAATAATCGCCTGTAACTATATTAACCCCTTGTCCCATTAATGATGTGATAAGAAGCCCTTTATCTAATTTTTTAAGCATAGTGTTAAAATCAGCATTATTATCACTCGGTGAGACTTGCCAATTATGAATACCGCCTGCATGCCCTGTGGTTATTAACCCTAATTTACGCGCTGAATAGTTTGATAATAAATAAGTTTGTAAAATTCCACTGTCAATAATATGTCTTTTTACTGTTTTTGTCCCTTCATTATCAAAAGGGCTTGAGGCGACGCCTTTTAGAATATGAGGATCTTCATATATTGAAAACCATGAAGGAAAAATTTGGCTATCAATTGCATCTAATAAAAATGAAGATTTCCGATATATTGATGAGCCACTAATTGCCCCAGCAAGATGACCAATTAATCCTGAAGCGACGTTTGCACTAAATAAGACCGGTGTTTGCATGGTAGCGATTTGTTTAGCACCTAAATGAGAGGCAGTTTTTTCTGCTGCTTCTTGTCCTACTGATTCAGGTGAGGATAATAAATTAATATCGCGTGATGAAGTATAGGCATAATTTCGCTCCATATTACCCTCTTGCTCACCAATGACTGAACACGAAAGGGAATGACTACTTGCTGCATAACTTTGTAGCATGTCTAAACTATTACCATACACATATATCCCGTACCGGCTAGCAAAATAGGCTCCATCACTTTTGGTTATTTTAGGGTGACTAAGCGCGCTTAATTCGGCATTTTTAGCATATAAAATAGCATTGTCGACATTAAGATCTGTTGGGTGAAAAAGATCTAATTCAGGCGGATTAAATGCCATTAATTCTATTTCACCTAATCCTGAATAAGGGTCGGGAGACGTATATTGCATAATATTAATCGCCATATCGATTGTTTTTGAAATTGCGCTATCGGAAAGATCATTCGTCGATGCATTGCCAACACGATTATTTTGATAAACCGTGATACTTAATCCACCATCACTATTAAATTCGATATTTTCGGTTTCGCCTTGTCGACTACTCACATTTATTCCTGTCGCTTGATTAATCGATACCTCTACATTATCAACGCGTGATTTAGCTAAATGAATTGTGTTTTTGATAAGATTTACTAATTTTTGTTGCTCTAATTTAACATCGTTGCGAATTTGGTTAATAGTCATTTGGATTATTTTCTACATTTATGCAAGTGATACGTTATAATAAGCTAGAATTGTGGTTAAGTTAATAAAGAAATGCTTATGAATCCTAATATTGAATCCTCTAATGAATTATCTGATCCAAATCTTATTGATGAGGAAATTATTTATGTCAGTAAGAGCGAAATAAAACGTGATGCTCAAGTTCTAAAGAAATTAGGCTTGGAATTAGTTAATCTCAGTAAAAATGAATTAGAAAAAATACCATTGGATGATAGTTTACTTTATGCTATTGAGCTTGCGCAGAAAATTAAGAAAGAAGGTTTTCGTCGTCAAATTCAATATATTGGTAAACTTTTACGTAGTCGAGATAATGATGAAATTATTATTGCCTTGGATAAACTTAAAAATCGTCATAACCAACAAATTGCATTATTTCATAAATTTGAAAAACTACGGGATGATTTGATTTCAACCGGAAATGCGGAAGAAATTATAACATATTATCCAAAAGCTGATCGCCAGCAATTACGTAGTTTGGCTAGACAAGCAAAAAAAGAAATTGAAGCAAATAAACCGTCTAAAGCAGCAAAACAAATTTTTCAGTATCTAAAAGAGCTAGCTGTTTAATTAACTTTTTAATAAGTTAATTCATTGATTAATTATTAATAAATAATCTATATATTGGGTTATCTTTTTATTTTAATCATCAATCATTATTATGTTAAATCGATCTTTTAATAATATTTCATTAAAAAATATATTATTAAAACCTACACGATTAACGATATACTATTAAACGATGTACTATTAAACTTAGATAGAGGATACAAAAATGGGACTATTAGCAGTACCTGTCGGTAAAGAATTACCAGATGATATTTATGTTGTGATTGAAATTCCTGCAAATGCTTCACCAATTAAATATGAAGTTGATAAAGATTCTGGCGCATTATTTGTCGATCGCTTCATGGCGACAGCAATGTTTTATCCATGTAATTATGGTTATATTAATCATACTTTATCGCTAGATGGTGATCCTGTTGATGTGCTTGTTCCAACTCCTTATCCATTACAAGCAGGGTCGGTAATTCGTTGTCGTCCTGTTGGTATGTTAAAAATGACAGACGAGTCAGGTCAAGATGCCAAATTAATAGCTGTTCCACATAGCAAATTAACTAAAGAATATGATCATATTAAAGATATTGATGATGTTCCAGAATTATTAAAATCACAAATTAAGCACTTTTTCGAACAATATAAAGCATTAGAAAAAGGTAAATGGGTTAAAGTTGATGGTTTTGATAATATCGATGCTGCGCGCGATGAAATCATTGCTTCTTATGCGAGAGCGCAAAATAAATAATGTATTTTATTTTTTAAGACATGATTTGATGCCTTGCTAGGTAAGAGTCGGAAAAAGATTTTATTTAAGAACAAATAAAATCTTTTTTTATTCTTATTTTATGATCATTTTCTTAGCTATTTTGTTAAATTTAATTTTGACTATTCCTCGCTATAAAGCTTTCCATTTTGAATGATTCCGCTTTATTTTTTATGTAAATATTTGTAAATTTCAGGTAAAAAACTTGAGAAATATCAAAATATAACCTCTTTTTTTTAAATTTTAAAAAAAACTATGGTCTTGTTCATTAAAAATGATATTAATTCCTTGATTTCACTATCAAGATATGCGGTAATAGTAAGTGACTAATACAGTAGTACAGTCGTAGCATATCAGTAATACATAATTATTGTTATTTTATTGGCGTTGTATTAAGTCTTAGCTGACCGAAAGGTCTATGATTAATTTTTGTTAGGATGTTTAGTAAAATGACTAAAAAAACTGGCCAAGTTAAATGGTTTAATGAAAGTAAGGGTTTTGGGTTCATCACTCCAACTGATGGAAGTAAAGATGTTTTTGTTCATTTCTCAGCAATTACTGGTGATGGATTTAAAACTCTTGCAGAAGGGCAACAAGTCGAATTCGCTATTCAAGATAGTCCACGCGGACCTGCTGCAGCTGAAGTTGTTATAATCTAGTGTAGTGATCCTTAACTTTTTACTTAAAAACGTTCATTGAATAAATGAGCGTTTTTATGTTTCTGTTGTGTCGTTTTTAGATTTATATTCTATAATTTAGTAAAAAATAGTTTAGTAAAAATATATCGCCATAATTAATCTTAATATATTAAAACACAATTTATTCCCTTTTTTACGAATTGTCTTTTGTCGAGATAGTCATTTCAATCCTGTTTGAGTAAAATTTGCTAAATATATAAGCAGTCTAAATCAATTAATTCGCGTAACCGTCAAGTAGTTGATTTAAAAGATGTTGATGTTTTACAACCTGTTTTTGTTTTTCAAAGCCTGAGGCTATGATAATTGCATTTAATGCAGCCAATGATTCTTGAAAATTATCATTAATAATCACGTAATCATATTCTTCGTAATGAGATATTTCATTTTGTGCTTTTTTCATTCTTTTTTGAATAATTTCAGGACTATCTTGTCCACGACCAATTAATCGCTTTTCGAGCTCTTGCAGTGAAGGTGGTAAAATAAAAATACTTTTAGCCGCCGGTAATTTCTGTTTCACTTGCTGAGCCCCTTGCCAATCAATATCTAAAAATACATTGATGCCTTTAGCTAAACTTTCGTCGATTTCTGCTTTTGATGTTCCATAGTAATGTTCAAAAACATAGGCATGCTCAACAAATGCATCTTGATCGATTAAAGATTCAAATGCATTTTTTTCTATAAAATAATAATGTTGACCATGCTTTTCACCGATGCGTGGTGCTCTTGTAGTATGAGAGACTGAAACTTTAGCCGATTGAATATTATTTTGTGCTAAATAAGCATTAATTAAACTAGATTTCCCGGCCCCACTTGGTGCGGAAATAATAAAGAGTGTACCTGCAAACATAAATAATTTATAACTCCTACTTTTGTGCGGTGACTAAAATATATCTTGCCATATTTAGATAAGTTTCATGTTGACAATATTGCTGTTCTAATTCTAATAATTCATTAAATCGCGATTGTTGTTGTGTTTTATCAATCAAATAGTCATGAAACACGCGAATACCCGTTTTTTGAGTAATAGTAAAACCTAAATTTTGTAACCATTGATAGACTTGTTCTGGAAATCGTGGATGATTTGGTGATAGTGTTTTCTTTTTCCGTTTTGCTAATCCTGATTGGGTATAACCAAAATTACCTAAGGTAATCGTTTTAAACAACAAGCTATGATAATTATAAAACATGAGCGATAAATAACCTTGTTGTTTTAAATAGGAAGTTAATGAGGTCAATATAAGTATTGGATCATATACCCACTCTAATACAGCATGACAGATAATCACATCAAATTGTTCTTTAAATTGATCCCCTAACTCTTGAATAGCAGAATGTAAAAATTCAACTTGATGATGAATATTGTTATCTATTTTCTTTTTAGCTTGTTCGAGCATTGTAATCGAAATATCACAAATAGTGACATGGTGTCCTAGTTTAGCTAATTGAATGGCAATTTGTCCTTGCCCACCGCCTGCATCTAATATTTTTAAAGGTGTATTAGCTGGAAAATGCGATAAGATTTTATCTAATTCTTGCCAAACAATAATTTCACGGATTTTTCCTTTTGTTGTGCCATAGATATTTTGTGAAAATTTTTCACTGATATCATCAAAATTGCGATCGCTTTTATTCATGATTCGTGTTGTTTATTTAGTTTGATTATTTATTATGTTTGCTTCTTTATTTATCTCTGCAATTTTGTTTGCCATTATTAAATAGCAATGTTCCATTAAGGCTTTGGTATCTTCTTTTTTAAGATTTTCTGTTGGGATAGGCTCTAGCATCTCTACGATAAAGTGACCGTTATTAAATCGATTCAATTTAATATCGTTTGAGTTAGATACACAAATAGGTACGATTGGTACTCCAGCTGCAATAGCAGCTTTAAAAGCCCCCGTTTTAAACGGTAATAAACCGCGTCCTTTATTACGGGTTCCTTCAGGAAACATCCATATGGAAAGGTTACGTTTTTTTATTTCATCAACAACTTCTACTATTGTATTGCGAGCTTTAGATTTATTATTTCTATCAATTAAAATATTACCTGTTAGATAATAAAGTTGCCCAAAAAAAGGGATCCACGCTAAGCTTTTTTTACCGACAGTAACCGTTCGTGGTTGAAATATTTTTGCCGCAATAATCATATCGTAATTATTTTGGTGGTTTGCAATATATAAACACTTACCCATGTTTTTGATATTTGGATATTCACGAGTATGAACTTTTATCCCTAATAATGGATTAAAAATGTAATAAAAAAGATGAGCAAAGCGGGCAACGTTCTTAATATTAAAAGGATTTAATAAACAATATAAAATACCAAAAATACAAATTAGTAGACCTATAATCGATGCTATTATTATACGTAGAAGAAGAAACATACTATACCTCATGAATTAATTTAACATATTATATACATAATCTAATTTGAGATATAGATAGTTATCATTATTGATCATATTGCTTAATATTTTTATTAATTCGACAATAAGATTATGAAAATAATCGACAAAATTAATTCGATAAATAACGAAATCGTTTTTATGACTAATATAAAGCCTAAATAATTAAGCAAGATATATTTATTGATATTAAGAATGGATTATTTATCAGCTAGATTAAAAAGAAATCAGAAATAAAAAAACCCGCTTATTATAGCGGGTTTAGCTATTGATTTTTTATTGTGCAACAACGTCAATAATAATTTTTGCCATGGCGTCACTATGTACTTGAAGAATAACTTCATATTCTCCAATATTACGTAATACACCACCTTCTGGTAAACGAACTTCGCTTTTTGATACATTAACACCTCGTGCTTTAATTGCATCAGCAATATCACGAGTACCAATAGAACCAAATAGACGACCTTCATCACCGGCTTTAGATGTGATAGTCACTTTTTCAAGTGCATTAATTTGAGCTGCGCGTTCTTCAGCAGCTTTTAATGTATCTGCAAGTTTAGCTTCTAATTCAGCACGACGTGCTTCGAAGAATTCAACATTCTTCTTCGTTGCAGGAACTGCTTTGCCTTGTGGAATTAGAAAATTACGTGCGTAACCCGCTTTAACATTTACTTGATCGCCTAAGCTGCCTAAGTTAGCAACTTTATCGAGTAGAATAATTTGCATTATATGTTCCTCTGTTGCTAATTACTGATGGTTGTCAGTATAAGGTAATAAAGCCAAGTAACGAGCACGTTTGATTGCACGAGCTAATTGACGTTGATATTTTGCACAAGTCCCAGTAATGCGACTTGGTACGATTTTACCACTTTCAGTGATATAACTTTTTAATAAAGAAACATCTTTATAATCAATTTCTTTAACGCCTTCTGCTGTAAAGCGGCAGAATTTGCGACGACGGAAATAACGTGCCATTTGGCTATTCTCCTAATAGTTTAATTTGGTCAGCATGTAAAACAAGTTGACTAACTTGATTACGTTTCGTATGTGTACTGATAAAACCAGATACCATAACTTTGCTGCCTTTTTTAATACTGTAACTTAATTCTTGTTGTCCTGAAATAATCACGGGAATAATACACCATGCTTTTCGAGTAAGATCTGCTTCAATTTGTTCAGAAATATGTTCTAAATAAAATTGATAATGCATCACTCCACTAGGACTAATCTTACGGATCGGGTTTTTTAAAATCATTCCCGATAAGATTAAACGATTATTCGTCAGAATCATCTTCCATAGTGTTAACTTCACTAAAATCTTCGTCAGCATTACGACGTTCATCTTTAGCTTTTAACATTGGTGAAGTTTCAGTTACAGCGTCTTTAGTACGCATAATTAAACTGCGAATGACTGCATCATTAAAACGGAAACCGTCTTCAAGTTCATTGACTGCTTCTTGAGTTGCTTCAACATTCATTAACACGTAATGTGCTTTGTGCAGTTTTTCGATAGGATAGGCTAATTGACGGCGACCCCAATCTTCTAAACGATGGATTTTACCACCATCAGTGGTAAGAATACCCGTATA
Source organism: Gilliamella sp. ESL1225 (assembly GCF_058502635.1). Classification (NCBI taxonomy): domain Bacteria; kingdom Pseudomonadati; phylum Pseudomonadota; class Gammaproteobacteria; order Orbales; family Orbaceae; genus Gilliamella; species Gilliamella sp. ESL1225. Next base: position 1,024,085 of record NZ_CP196358.1, read on the forward strand.
ACGTTCAATCATACCAGGTACTTGTTCACTTTGGTCTGGGTGAACCATAAATACTATTTCGTAATGACGCATTATCGCTCCCTACGGTTTAATCAGCTTTCTGTCGGGGCAACCGCAACCCATTGAAAGCAAGGAACATGAAAATTAGGCGGTTGAAATCGACGGCGCATTATATATCAATTAAGTTTAATTAACAATGGAATCTTGCAACGATTTTCTGTATCAAGAAGTTTACTGAAATTGGATTTTAAACATAAATTTTTAAACATAAATATAGTAAGGAAATTTATTAGGTTATTAAGTAGATATATAGATTTTTGTCTTTTATTAATATTATGTAATGTAAATCATCATTTTTTATCAGATTATGATTTTAAAATAACGCTGAATAACTATCGATAAAAATGTAACGATTTCTATACAATAAAAAAGAGGAATTATGATATACTTAGTTATATTAACTGTTTTATTTTAAAGGCATGTATAAGGAGATAGGTAATGGTCACCGAAACAATTTTTAGTAAAATTATTCGTCATGAAATCCCGGCAGACATCATCTTTCAAGATGATAGTGTTACTGCTTTTAGAGATATTTCTCCTCAAGCACCGACTCATATTTTAATTATTCCCAATAAAATTATTCCAACAGTCAATGATGTGACGGAACAAGATGAAACAGTTTTAGGACATATGATGGTAGTTGCAGCTAAAATTGCAAAACAAGAGGGTATTGATGAAAATGGGTATCGACTAATTATTAATTGTAATCAAGATGCTGGTCAAGAAGTCTTTCATTTGCATATGCATTTACTTGGCGGTAAAAATTTAGGTCGACTTGTTGGGTAAGATAAAGATGAAACAATTTAGCTATTTCTTTACCAAATTAAAATTGATGCTAATTATCTTTTGCATGATGATATCGTTGACGGGTTGCCAACTCTTATTAAATAATCAACGAAATAAAATAGAGGCGCCAATTCAAGAAGCAGAAATTATTGATCCGGCAATTTTAGAAACACCCCCACAACTAGAACAAACTATTGATTGGAATTCTATTTTAATTCCTTATGTTCATTTATTGTTTCAGTATTCGTCTGATACGCCTTCTCTTGTAGTAAACGCTAATCCCCGTCTTTTAATTAGTGACATTCAAAATAAAACAGATAATTATTTAGTCACGACTCAAATCCAACAAGCCTTAAATAATCTTATAAACGAGCAAAGAAAATATGTCATCGTTGATAGTGTTGCGGTTACTGAAGCAAAACAGTCTTTAGCCATTACTGCTGATGATAATTTGGTATCAAGGGGTAAAATGATTGGACTTGCTAAATTATTAAAAGCTGAATATGTTGTTTTTACAACGGTTTATCAATCTCCAACTTTAACTGACGATGGGGATTTAGCAATAGAATTATTATCTACAAAAACAGGCGAAATCATTAAACGTGTAACAACAGCAGATTTACGTGAAGTAGAGCCGCCGTTGATTGATGATTCTGATACTAATGATGATAAGGTTTTACATTAATGGGTCCATTAATTATCGATGTAGCAGGGTTAACACTGACAATGGAGGATAAGGAACTTTTAAAAGATCCTTTAATTTCCGGAGTTATTTTATTTTCTCGTAATTATGAAAATCTATCACAATTACAAGAATTAATCACTGAAATACGTATAGCTGCTAAGAAGCCGTTATTGATAACCGTTGATCATGAAGGGGGGAGAGTACAACGTTTTAAAAAAGAGTTTACCTTGATCCCACCAGCTCAAGCATTTGCTGCTTTCAATACAATTCCTAAAGCTAAATCATTAGCATTTGATGCGGGTTGGGTAATAGCGATGGAATTAATGGCATCTGACATTGATTTGAGTTATGCACCAGTGCTTGATTTAGGTCATGAGTGTTTAGCAATTGGGAGTCGTTCATTTCATCAAGATCCCGAGATTGCATTTCAAATCGCTTTAGCAATGATTGATGGTATGCATCAGGCGGGCATGAAAACGACAGGAAAACATTTCCCGGGACATGGTTATGTTTTGTCTGATTCACATAAAGAAATATCAGTCGATAATCGTTCACGTGCTTTAATCGAAAAAGATATGCAGATATTTGCACGATTAATTTCTTCACATAAATTAGATGCGATTATGCCGGCACATGTTATTTATTCGGATATTGACGATAAACCTGCTAGTGCTTCAAGTTTTTGGTTAAAGCAAATATTAAGACAACAATTACATTTTGATGGCGTAATATTTTCGGACGATTTATCAATGGAAGGTGCTTCAATATTAGGATCATATGGAAATAGGGCTAAAGCAGCATTAAATGCAGGTTGTGATTTGTTGCTTGCCTGTAATAATCGACAGGGCACGTTAGCAATTTTAGAAGAATTATCACGAATTAATCAAAAGGAATCATTACTTTTATCAAAAGCTGATTGTTTATTAAAAAAACGGTCGGTTTCGCGTTCAGACTTAATAAAAAGTCAAGAATGGAGAACAAAGCATGATAATTTAATGAAACTTAATCAGATTTGGATAGAAAATTATGAAAACAGCAATCATTGAAATTGATGCGCAAAAACATCTTATTAATTTTAATAAAGCCGCAAAAGATCTATTTCCTGATGAATTGTTGTCCTTACATCATCTTTTTGAGTATAAAGATATTTTTAATATTACTCATTCTACTGAAATAGAAACCCGTAATGACATGATTTTAACAATGCAGAATCAACTTTATTTATTTCAAAGAGTGCCTTACGGTAATCATACTCTTTTTATATTAGAGCCAATTGATTATCTAAAAAAACGATTATCAAAAATTAACGTGGTTAATAAACAAGCTTTTGAGCTCTTTGCAACTGAAAGTCAAACGATGCAAAAATTAATTGCTAAAGCCAAAGCTTTTTCATTACAACGTGAACCATTACTTATTTCTGGCGAGACAGGTACAGGTAAAGATTTATTAGCACTAGCTTGCCATCATTATAGCTCACGAGGCGATCAAGTATTTTTAGGGCTAAATTGTGCTGCCATGCCTGATGATGTGGTTGAAAGTGAATTATATGGTCATGCAGCTGGTGCATATGTAGGTGTAACAAATGATAAAAAAGGATTTTTTGAACAAGCAAATGGTGGTTCTGTATTATTAGATGGCATCGATGAAATGTCATTTCAAATGCAAACAAAATTACTTCGTTTTATCAATGATGGTTATTTTAGACGTGTTGGTGATGATAATGAGGTTTATGTTGATGTTAGAATTATTTGCGCTACCAAAGTTGATTTATCTGTTCTTGTAGAACAAGGCAAATTTAGAAAAGATCTTTATTATCGTCTTAATGTTCTTTCTCTTCATATTCCTTCATTACAAGAACGCAAAAATGATATTTCTATGTTAACGCAATTTTTTGTTAATGAATTTGCAAGCAAACAAGGTACTCTCCCAGCTAAGGTAGATAATTCTGTCTATTCTTATCTAAATCAATATTCCTGGCCGGGGAATGTAAGGCAACTGAAAAATGTTCTTTATTCTGCTTTAGCTCAATTAACAAGCCATTTATTAACGATTAAAGATATTGTTTTACCTTTACCTTCAAATCGATCTCATTCTTTTCTTGATGATCTTGAGGATAAAACACTCGATGAAATGATAAAACAATTCGAAAAAGACATTTTGACTAATTTATACGAACAATATCCTAGTTCTCGTAAACTGGCAAAACGACTAGGGGTATCGCATACGGCTATTGCGAATAAGTTAAGGGATTATGCAGTTGGTCGATGACATAATTTCTTATCGCGTAATTATATTTCTACAATAGTTTAAATATGAGTAAATATAAATGGTTAAATTAATAATTAAATTTTAAATAAAACAATAAATTATAATGTATAATCTATTTTAATAAGTAAAAAATTAAAAGTCGATTATTATTTTGATTATGGTTAAACAATTAAAAATATTGAATAGATATAGAAATTTGCTATTCAAGCGATTAAAAAATGATATAAAAAGATTTTTATTAAATTATACAAAAAAAGCTAAAACGCCGTTTAATATTGCAAATTACAAATCAGTTCTGCTTGTACTTTGTGATTCTGGTATAGGAGATGTGATTGTATCGTCTTTTCTTATTTATGAATTAAGAAAACATGGTTATATTGTTAATGTTGTTGTTGAGGACAGAATAGCGTTTCTGTTTAAATCGTTTGTAAAAGTAGATAATGTAATCCTTTTTGATAAGCGAAAAATAAAATCTTTTATTAAAGCTAATAGAATGAATGAAATAGATCTTGCAATTGATTTAAATGAGGAAGGAAGTAATAGTCTTCGTCGAGCACAGATTATTTCTGCTTTTCATCCTTTGCATACTATTGGATTTAATCAATCCAAATTCCGATTATATGATACTTCGATAGAATATAAATTATATGATGCCCATATAACTGAAAGAAGCTGTATCATTTTAAATCTGCTTAATATTTCTTATGATAAAGTTAGCTATCATTTCAGCGTAGCAAATCAGGACATGATAAAAGCAAAATCCTTATTAAATAACTTGCTCACAAGAAGTAAGCCTTTTCTGTTAACTTTTAATCCTTTTGGCTCAGATAGTGTTAAAAGTTTTTCTGAAAAACAAATTGAAGACATCACAGATTTTTTATCTTCTCAATCTAAGTGTATAACAATTATTACTGGCAAACAAAAAGATCTCAAAAAGATACGTAAAAAACCCAATATTATTATTAATCAAGATCCTTCTTTTTTTGTAACAACTGCGTTAATTTCATATTCTAATTTAGTTATTACAGTAGATACTTCAATTGTACATATTGCTTCATTTTATGATATTCCAACTATTGCACTTTATAACAATAGATATAATAAGCATTTTAATCAAAATAAAGTATGGGCACCATTAGGGGAAAAATGCTCTCAGATTTTTACTGAGGAATATTTGCATAAAGAATTAGGGGATCCGGTGGAAGATTTACCTTCAGAAGTCATTATTGAACAAATTCAAAATTATTTAAAAGATAAAAATATTTTAAAATGATTCATTGATAATTTTACTTGTAATAAGAGAGTATTCTATGAATACTCTCTTATTTGCTAAAGGAGTTGTTTTTCAGCCATTTGTTATCAAAAAGTATATTCTCATTAATGGTGTCAATATTAGAAATATTCAATAATTCCTTATAATTTATCTTACTTTGGTAAGTAGGTTTATTTATTTGAATTGAATTAAGGAGCTTTATATAAGCATGCTCAACTTCTTTTTTGTGAGCGATAAGTTTCTCATTTTTAGATTTAATATTATCTATTAAGTCATCAAGTATCTTATAAACTTCTGTTATATCAGTTTGGCTGGTAATACTTTCCGATAAAAATCCTCTACATGTCCCAGCTCGTGGATCATGGGCAATATTAATATTGGGAATGCCTAAGGAAGAACTCATTCCACAACCATGGACGCGAGTTGAAATAACTAAATCGAATTTAGCATAAAGATCAATATAATTTTTAGCATCATAGTTATAATATACGTTAGTATTTTTACCGAAGAGTTTATAAACCATAGCAATTTCGTCGATATAATGGCAAATAAAAGAGAATTCAATATGTTGATATTTTTCAATAAGATTGTTATATAATTCAATTGTATATAAAAAAGTATCATCATTGATGTTACCATCGGTTACAGTATCTTTCGCAGTTAAACCAAAAGATAAAGCAATTTTATTTACTGTTTCAATCTTTTTATGATTATTTAATCCAGCCGAAAATAATGCGGGGCATGGTAAATATTGGAAGTTATATTTTTTTGCTAATTCTTTTTCTAATAAGGTTTTATCTCGAACAGTTTTAATTAGAGCTTTCTCACAGATTTCTTGTATCACTTCATTGCCATTATCTAAATAGCCTACCCCTATTATCATGACAGGTAAGTTATTGTTAATGATATGTTCATAAAAATTAATACAGCGGTGAGATAACCATTCAGGTGTTCCAGCAAAAACAGCCAAATCCACGAAATCTAAATTGGTATTAAATTTAATAGAATTATCATGAAAACCAATTTTTAAATAAGCAGTTTGTTGATAGATATTATTAAGAGTAGTATAGTTTGTGGGTAATTTAAGGTTACGAAGTCCAATTGAATAGCCATTCATTGGTCTAATATCAGGATTTCGATTATAAATTATACTATTTGTTTTATTAAAAACTTTATCAAAAAGATTAGTTATTCCAAATAAAATAAATTCATCGCCTGGGTTCCATTGTCGAGTTGTATTATAAATTATGTTATGCATTGAGATATTTCCTTACATTACTATACTATAAACATTCCATTATTTATAGAAAATTTAATGACAATTTTTATATATTTAATAATTCTAAATCTAATGCCTTGTTTCCATTTTTGCAACTTATTTAAAAAGTTTAATATTTTTATATAAATATACCTTTATTTATAATCATTTATTAATAAGTAATTTATTAACTTCATTAAAAACCATATTAGAATTAATGCTTTTAATGCAAATTCTATTATTTTTATGATTGATACAATGTGAGTTCCATTCATTATTTATCCATTCACAAGAACTCGCACAAGATTTAGTTGAAATATTAATATTACTACTATAACCATAGACTTCAGGTGAAGTCGGACCAAAAATGACCACCGATTGCCCTCCATTTAACGCTTTGCGTAAATGTACCATACCGCCTTCACTATCAATATGTATCAATGAATTTTTAAGTAAGACTTTTAATTCATTTAAATTGGTTTTACCGATTAGATCAATATCAATATTATCTATTTGATGACAACGATCTAATGAAACACCTAGCTGCACTATTTTATAATCTTTATGGTGTTTTTTAATTGTTTCAACTAGTTTATTATATTCTTTTAAATCCCATAGTTTGACGGATTCTATTACATTTGATGAACCATCTACACCACGATTAATTGTAATGTAATTTTGTGATTTTAGATTAAATTTTTCTAAAACATTTATTTCATCATAAATAAAAGGTTTATATTTATAATTTTCTTGAATTTGTAAAATTTCATCAATATCAGCTTGTTGTATTCGTTTTTTATTATTAATCATTAAATATTGATTTGTCACTCCATCTAAAAAGGGTAAATAATCAAAAAATTTCTTATTTTTTTCATAAAATTGTTTATAAATGTTGATTAGATTAATGAGTTTTTTATCACTACCATATTTTGATAAGCTAATGTTGTCTTCTTTGATAACTGGAAAACGAGATAAGTGAATTTTTAGTAAATAAATTTGGGAATCATAATTATGATCTTTTTTGCTATAAATATGATATTTGCTCGAACCATCTAGTTTTTTTATTTGTTCGGGACTATTAACAAAAAAATCGATAGAAATACTATCGTTATTTAAATATTCTTGAAGATAAGCTGCATAGTTAAAAGCAATTAAAATATCACCTAATCCACCATCTAAATACAGTGCTATTTTATTATTTATAGGAACTACTAACGGATGATTTTTATTATCATTATTAGAAGAAGAGGCTATATTTTGTTGTTTTAATTTATGTTTTTTAATCGTTAATAATTGTAGTAAATTCCACCAAATTAATTTAATTGCTACTTTTTTATATTTGGAAGGATAGCGATCTCTATAAATATTTATTTTTTTTATTAATTTATCGAAATAATTCATATTACATAATTACCTTAATTCTTACATTATAAACATATTTTTATCAGGAACAGGAATTCGATAAGTAATTTAATATAATTATTAATAAAAGAAAACAAAAATATCAATTATTTTTATTACAAGCAAACTTATAATTAATGCATAACTTTAATTATTAAATCAAAAAATGATAATTTAAAATGTTTTATAATGATTGCTAATTTATTTTATCGAAATGATAAAAGCAAACATATTTTTTAAAAAGCTTGTTATTTTGTAGTATAATCTCACTAATATTATTATTTGCAAGCCTAAATATGAATAAAAAATTCAATTCTTGGACGACATTAAAAAAACTCTGGCCTTTTATTAGGAATTATAAAAAGGCCTTGGTTGTAGCTGTTATTGGATTGATCATTAATGCAATAACAGATTCAACAATGATTTTATTAACGAAACCATTGCTTGATAATGGACTAATGAACAAAAATTATGACTTACTTATTTTTATTGCAATTGCGATTATATTATTGATTGCAGTTAGAGGATTATCAAATTATGCATCAAGTTATTGTTTGGCATGGTTATCCGGTAATGTTATTACTAAATTTAGACAAATGATTTTTAATCATTTACTTAAAAGTCCTGTTAGTTTTCATGATAAAAGTTCGATAGGTCAATTAGTAACAGTTATAACCTTTAATACGCAAACATTATCTAAAGCTTCTTCTGATGCTCTTATCATTATTGTGCGTGAAATTTCTTATGCAATTGGATTGTGTGCTGTAATGTTTTATGGCAGTTGGCAATTAGCTTTGATTTTAATTATTCTTGTGCCTCTTATTATTTTTATTGCACAATTTATAGCTAAAAAATTTAGAAAAACATTAGAATCAATTCAAAAGGGAATGGGAGATATTACTTCGTCCGTTAATGCAATGTTACAAGGACATAAAGAAGTTCTTATTTTTAATGCTAAGGAATATGAAAAAAATAAATTTAAAATAATCACAGAAATATTTCGTCGCGATATGTTACGAATTGAATTTATTTCAAGGTTATCGACTCCTATAATTCAATTAATTGCCACAATGGGACTAGGTTTTATTTTATATATTGTTGCAAGTCAGCAAATGAATATTACTCCCGGCTCGTTTACAGTTGTTTTTTCTGCTATGGTGGCTGTAATGAGACCACTTCGTGAATTAACTAATTTACATGTTGAATTACAAAAAGGTTCAGTTGCATGTGAATCATTATTTAATCTTTTAAATCAGCCTCTTGAAGAAGATTCCGGAACAATAGAAGCTAATCGAGTTAAAGGTGATATCCAATTTCAAGATGTTATTTATCATTATCCTACAAGTCCTACTCCTATTCTTCAGAATTTTAATTTAAAAATTAAATCAGGTGAAACAGTTGCGTTAGTTGGGCGTTCTGGAGCAGGTAAATCAACAATTGCTAATTTATTGCCACGCTTTTATGATGTAAATGAAGGAAAAATATTAATCGACGATATTAATATTAAAGATTATACATTGAAATCATTACGAAAACAGATTGGTTTTGTTTCGCAGCGCGTTCATTTATTTAACGGTACCATTGCAGAAAATATTGCTTATGGTGGTAAATACAAATATACCCGAGATGATATTGTAAAAGTTGCTGAATTAGCTAATGCAATGGAATTTATTGATAAATTAGAGCAAGGAATTGATACACCGATAGGGGACAATGGTACTTTATTATCTGGAGGGCAACGACAACGCATTGCGATAGCAAGAGTTTTATTACGTAATAATCCTATATTAATTTTAGATGAAGCAACGTCAGCTTTAGATAATGAATCTGAAAGAGTGATACAAGAAGCAATTGAAAATCTTAAAAAAGAACGTACTTCGATTATTATTGCACATAAATTAACGACAATTCAAAATGCTGACCGCATTTTAGTGATTGATGAGGGGAAAATTGTTGAAGAAGGCAATCATCAATCTTTACTTAACCAAAACGGTATTTATGCTCAAATGCATAAAATACAAATAAATACTTAATAAAAAATTATGAAATTAAATAGTAAGAACAATATGAATGATCATAATATTGATCGTGATTTTTCAACCTGGCATACGTTTAAAAAGCTTTGGCCATATATTTCACAAAATAAATTAATTCTTTTTATTTCTATCATTCTTTTAATCTTAAGTGCTTTTGCGGATACATCCTTAATAGCTATATTAAAACCATTATTAGATCGCGGTTTTTCAATGAATGATCATGATTTTTTAATGATGGCTCCGATTTATATTTTCGGTTTAGTCTTACTTCGAAGTATTGCCAACTATGGTTATTCCGTATTTTTAGCTCTGATCTCGGGCAAGATTGTGATGAAATTTAGACAGCAAATATTTAATCATTTTGTTGATTCTCCTACTTCCTATTTTGATCACAATTCAAAAGGAAGACTCATGTCTCGTGTTACTTATGATACCGAACAGGTTGCATCCTCTTCATCGGACGCTCTTATCACGATTATTCGAGAAACTGCCTTTATTATTGGTCTTTTTTATACCATGTTTATGAGTAGTTGGCAGTTATCTTTATCACTTGTTATTATTACCCCCATAGTCATAGCACTAATAACTTTTATTTCAATTAAATTTAGAAAACTGGCCAAAAACATGCAAAATTCAATGGGTAATGTCACAATGTCAGTTGAACAAATGTTAGAAGGTCACCGAGAAATTATTGTATTTGGAGCTCAAGAAGAAGAGTCAAACGGGTTTATCAAAACGAGTAACAAATTTAGGCGTGATACGATGCGTTTGGTTTCTATTTCGTCATTATCTACTCCAATTGTACAACTTGTTATTTCCTTTGCTATTGCATTTGTTCTTTTGACTGCAAGTAATCCGAGTTTAAATATTACTCCAGGTGAATTTACAGTTGTTTTTTCATCACTAGTCGCCTTAATGCAGCCTATAAAAAGTTTAACAAGTGTTAATGCGAATTTCCAAAAAGGGATGGCAGCCTGTCAGACATTATTTTCCATTTTATCATTACCAATAGAGAAAGATACTGGAAGTCTAACTATTACAAATGTAAAAGGGAACATTGAATTTAAACATGTTACCTTTACTTACGAAACACAACAAACACCCGCTATTAACGATATAACTTTTTCTGTTCCAGCTGGTAAATCGATTGCTTTAGTTGGACGTTCTGGTTCAGGTAAATCGACAATTGCGAATCTAATCCCTCGATTCTATGATATTGAAAAAGGCGAAATTTTTATAGATGACCATAATATTAAGGACTTTACTTTGCATTGTTTAAGAGAACAAATAGGTCTTGTATCGCAAAATGTACATCTATTTGATGACACAATTCTTAATAATATTGCCTATGGAAAGTTAGAGCAGTATAGCCGTGAACAAATTGAAGATGCTGCTAAAAAAGCTTATGCCTATGATTTTATCATGAAACTTGATGAAGGTTTTGATACTAAAATTGGTGAGAATGGCATATTACTCTCTGGAGGACAACGACAAAGGATAGCTATTGCCAGAGCACTTTTACAAAATAATCCGATTCTTATATTAGATGAAGCGACTTCAGCATTAGATACTGAATCAGAACATATTATTCAAAAAGCGTTAACTGAATTACAAAAAGGAAGAACCTCGATTGTTATTGCACATCGATTATCAACTATCGAGAATGCGGATACTATTTTATTTATCGAAGAGGGGAAAATATTGGAACAAGGGACGCATAAACAATTAATGAATAAAAAAGGTGCTTATTATCATTTACATTTAAGTAAATTTGATTAATATTATAAGTATTTAAAATCATATATAAATTTTTATTATAAATAACTATTGTTTGATTTTTATCTTATTTATCTTTTTATTTAATAATTAAGGGTTTTTAATTTATTTATATTGGATGTTTATTATACATGTTATACAATTTTTATAGTGCTATAAAATTAATAAATCGAAAAAGAAATTTAATTATTAAGTCTACTAAACGTAAAATTGGATTGTTCATTTTAAATAATAAAAAAAAATATCAAACTCCATTGGAATTAAATAAATACAAATCAATTGCTATTTTAATGGTAGATCAAGGAATCGGCGATGCTATAATCACTTCTTATCTTATTAATGCTCTTAGAAATAAAGGATTACATGTTTCGGTAATAGTTGAGAAAAGGATTGCTTTTATCTTCAACGATTCTATATGTGTTGATAGTATTATTAATTATGACAAAACAAAAAAAACAAGTCATTTTTTAAAACATGTTATGAATCATCCCGATTTAATTATTGATATAGCTGATAAAAGTAATAATAGTTATAGGCGTGCTAAAATAATCAATCTTCTTAAACCATTACATGTCATTGGATTTAATCAAGATGATTATAAAATATATGATACATCAATAAAATATCAAGAATATAAATCTCATATAACAAATCGAATCAATAAAATTTTGCAACTATTACAAATTAAAACAGATTTTATCCATTATTACATTAATATTCCAAAACAAATCCGTGAATCTGTCGATAGATTTATGACTTCTAAAGTTTATAATAGACAAATTATTATTTTTAATCCTCATGGTTCAAATAAAACGAGAAGTCTATCAGATATTCAAATAGAAAAGACCTTATATTATTTATCTCAATTACCTAATTATTGTACTATTCTAATTGGTGAAAAAGAAAAAATTCTACATATAAAAAGTTTTAAAAATGTCTTTATTAATCCGTTGCCTTCTTTTTCTGCTTCTATAGCATTGATTAAAAAAGCTAATTTGGTTGTTACAGTTGATACGTCTATCGTGCATATTTCTAGAGTTTATAATAAACGAATGATTGCCATTTATAATAACAGAATAATTGATGGTAAATTCATTAATAATTTTGTTTGGGGACCTAATTATGATAATTGTACGCAATTATTTACCTCAGAGAATTTAGGTACAAGTCTGGGTGATGAAGTTGCCAATTTAGATACAAATGTACTCATTAATACCATAAAAAAGGAGTTGGATTATACAATAAAAAGAGAACTAACTTATTAAATAAGAATAAATTTTAAATAAAATTCTCTCATTCGTTAAGTGATCATTTTATGAATTTATGTTGTAAATAATTTAAATAATATTTAAATCCCTTGAAAAATTGTTTATTCTTAAAATATTTTTTCGAATAAATTCGATAATCATTAGCGCGCATTCTAGACTGGTAACTTTTAAGAGGTATATCTGCCCACGGTGTAAAATGTTTATAAAAACAATAAATATTTTGAGCTAAACCACTATGTTCTTTATACCATATCTTTCTTGCACCCGTAAAATGAATGATATAAGGTAATTGTTGTTTATTATTAAAAAAACACTCTTTTTGAGCATCATTCATCCAAGTAAACAAATAATTCCATTTGGGATCGATATATTTTACTTTATCTTGTAATACGATATTTAATGCATCTTGATCGGGATAAATCAGCGGATATTTATTAGCTAATAAAATTTGATTAACTTTATGTTCTGTATCAAAGTTTAGCCAATTTTTTATATTTATATATAAAAAACCAGAGTTAAAATAAATATTTTTATCTAAATCTAACCTTTGGATATTTTTAGCCATATTATCATTATTTAATGAATCAGGAGTGGCAGCACAAACGAATTCTTCTATATTTATATTTGTAATAGAGGATATATCATGAAAACATAAGGTATCAGCATCGAGATAAATAAATTTATCAATAATATTATTTAATAATCTGGGAACTAATAATCGTATAAACATTGAACGATTGATGTGTTTAATTTTATTGTTCGTTTTATTTTCATACTGACTTAATTCAGAATCAGGGATCACATAAGTTTTAATATTTGGGCTTAAAGATTGTAATTTTTTTTCATCTTCCAGACTTACATCATATAAAAAGACATGAAATTGAATATCATTATTCAAGTTATTCATGATTATTGATTGAATTGATGTGCTTACATATTCTAGATAATTAGTATCTGTACAATAAGCAATATGAATATTATTATCAGTCAAAATAAAAATCCTACGATTACCTGTGTTTATTTATACCTAAGAACGGCGATTTGTCAATATAATCTTTGTTTAAAGTCCTTCTTTAACTACCTAACTTATACTATAATGCCTAAACCTAAATTCTACCAATAAATCATTATGGTAAAAACTGATCTTTTAATTCGTGAAAAAACGTTATTATTTCAAAACAATATCGATACTGAAACTGTTTTACATATCGCATTTTGTTTTGATAATAATTATGCAATGCCGGCAGGGATTGCAATGACATCGGTGATAAAAAATAATCAAGATAAAAATTTAGTTTTTCATTTATTTATGAATAAAGTTGAAAAAAACAAAATTTTAAAATTTCATGAACTTAATAATAAAAATGTCACTATTTATTACTATGAAATTAGTGATGATTTTTCAATTAATCCTAATACACTTGTATTACATGTTTCTGCATCGACATGTTTACGTTTTTTAGTACCCGAATTATTACATGATTTAACTTCTCGTATTTTATATCTAGATTGCGATGTGCTTTGTATTAATAATCTAAACGAATTAATTAATATTGATTTAACAAATAAATATGCAGCTGTTGTAGCCGATCTTGAAAAAACACAAATTAAACAAAGTGTTGCTTGTGATATTCCTTATGGTGAATATTTTAATGCTGGTATGATGTATATTAATACTGATACTTGGGTTGAAAATAACCTTACCGAAAAGGCTTTTGACATGATAAATAGCGGTAAAATATTTAAATTTGCCGATCAAGATGTTCTTAATATTTTATGTAAAGGGAAAACGATTTTAATACCTGATAGATTTGATAAAATGGTTGCTCTTACAGTATCAAGTAATCAAGATGCTGATTTAAAAAAAGATACAGTCATCATTCATTATGTTACCGGTAATAAACCTTGGTATAAGTTATATTTAACCAATTTATATAAAACGTATTTTTCATCATCACCATGGGCAAATCAAAAATTAACATTAGCAAATGAAAATGCACCTTCGACAACTCGGCAATATGCTAAATTATTAATGAATCAACATCGTTATTTCAGTGCTTTAAAATATTATGCAATTTATTTAAAACACAAATTTTTTAAAAATAAAGGGAAATAATTATGGAGATAATTCAATATATCAAGCAAAAAAATGAACTTTCGGAAGTAAATTTTCGAGAGACTGAACAAGTATTGAATATTGTTTTATGTTTTGATGATAACTATGCGTTACCCGCAGGTGTTAATATTATTTCAGTTATACAAAATAATCCTAATCTTTCTCTTCATTTTCATTTATTTACTATCAATATATCTGAAGAAAATAGAAATAAATTAGTAAAAATAAAAAGCGAAAATGTTTCTATAACAGAATATGTGATCAATGCTAATTTTAGCATTAATCAAAAAAACACCTCCGTCTTTCCTTTAGCTGCTTGTGCTCGGATAATTGCGCCATTAATTCTTGATAATATAACGCAACGATTACTTTATATCGATAGTGATACGCTTTGTCTTAATAACTTAAGTTCGTTATTTGATATTTGTTTAGATGAGGCTATTGTAGCAGCCATGGCTGATGTAACAAGTGTGCAAGAATCACAATGTGATAAGTATAAAATTAAATATGGAACTTATTTTAATTCAGGCGTGATGTTAATTAATGTATCTAAATGGATGGAGCAAGATATTAGCCAAAAAGCATTAAGCTTACTAAATAGCGGTGAAAAATATAACTATCCAGATCAAGATGTATTAAATATTATAATAGGAACGAAAAAAGTATTATTTGAAAGAAAATTTAATAATTTATTAGGTTTATCGATAAATGGTAATGAAGATTCGCAAGTAAGGAATGATACTGTATTAATTCATTATGTGACGAAAAATAAACCTTGGCATCAACCCTATCGTACAAGATTATTTGATTCTTATTTAGAACAATCTCCTTGGAAAGGTCATATATTACCTTTATATAATAAGAAGAAAACATCTTCTATTCGTGCATATTCACGATTAATGTTCAAACAAAACAAGTATTTATCTGGGTTAAAACACTATTTTATTTATTTACAGACAAAATTTATAAATTAAAAATCATATTTATTAATTAGGTACCCGTTAAGTGCTAACTGAATTTTCAAAAGATGGTTTGCTTGCTAAATCTATTACTGGATTTGTCGCACGTGAGCCACAGAAAAAAATGGCAAATAAAGTGTTTGATGCCATAAAACAACAGCGGTCATTAGTTGTGGAAGCTGGAACAGGGACAGGAAAGACTTTTGCTTATTTAGTTCCAGCGCTGCTAGCAAATAAAAAAGTTATGATTTCAACAGGCTCAAAAAATTTACAGGAGCAATTAGTTAGCAAAGATTTACCGATTATTAGAAAAGCATTAAATTATACGGGTAAAATTGCTTTATTAAAGGGTCGTAGCAATTATTTGTGTATTGAGAAATTTAATTATCAATATGCGGCGGTGGGCGATCTTGATAAAACAATAAGAGCCGATTTAGCACGTATTAAACAGTGGTCTATTAAAACGCGGGATGGAGATATTAGTAAATGTAGTAAAGTTACCGAAGATAATGCAATATGGTCATTATTAACAAGTACTAATGATAATTGTCTAGGCAGTGAATGTGAACATTATGATGATTGTTATGTTGTAAAAGCCCGTCGAAAAGCCTTAAATGCAGATATTGTGGTTGTTAATCATCATTTATTTTTAGCGGATGTGATTGTCAAAAAAACCGGCTTTGGGGAACTTCTTCCTAAAACCGAAGTAATGATATTTGATGAAGCACATCAAATACCTGATTTGGCATGCCAATATTTTGGTGAGCAGTTAACGAGCAAGCAATTATTTGATATCGCTAAAGAGATTAATCTATGTTATCGAACTGAAATTCGCGATATGTCGCAATTACAATTATGTTCCGATAAATTACATAAAAGTATTCAAGATTTACGCCTCGTATTAAGTCAACAAATGTCAAAAGGTAATTTACGTTTTTTATTAAATCAAACAACAATATGTCAAACAATAGGATATCTTTTTGATGCATTAATTTTTTGTCAAGAAGTTTTAGAATTAGCGGCGGGGCGGTCGGCAGTATTAGATAATTGTTTAGAAAGGATTAACGTTTATCACGATTTATTAAAGCGATTATGCGACTTCCAAAAACGTGGTTTTAGTTATTGGTATGAAAGTAATCAACATTATTTTGTATTAGCGATTACCCCTTTATCTGTTGCAGAAAAATTTGCAATTTTAATGAGTGAAAACGGGGGAAGTTGGATTTTTACCTCAGCTACGTTATCAGTAAATAATCAACTAGATTATTTTACTAAACGTTTAGGATTAATTGATACGGATTTTTTAATACTTGATAGTCCTTTTGATTATGAGCACCAAACGTTACTTTGTGTTCCTCGTTATATACCGTCACCGAATGAAAAAGGTAATGCCGAAAAATTAGTAAGTATTTTATTACCTGTCATTGAAGCAAACCACGGGCGTTGCTTTTTTTTATGTACTTCATATGCCATGATGAATGCATTAGCAAAACAGTTTAAAGAAATAACTCAATTACCGATATTAGTTCAAGGTGAAACGAGCAAGGTAAAATTACTTGAACAATTTATTGATTATGGCAACGCTATATTAATTGCGACAAGCAGCTTTTGGGAAGGGATCGATGTGAGGGGAGATACATTATCTTGTGTTATCATTGATAAATTGCCCTTTAGCTCTCCAGATGATCCATTAATGAAAGCTCGCATGGAAGATTGTCAATTACAAGGTGGTGATGCATTTAGGGACGTGCAATTGCCTGAAGCAGTTATAACCTTAAAACAAGGTGTTGGGCGCCTAATCCGACATCACCAAGATAAAGGTGCGATTATTATTTGTGATAATCGCTTAGTAATGAAACCTTATGGTGAAACTTTTTTAACAAGTTTACCCCCATCACCCAGAACGCGTGATATTAATAAGGTTATTGATTTCTTAGTCAATATTCAGGCAAATTAGAATTTTTGAATTAAATAATTGGAAAGAAAATGAATACACTTTTAGCCATTGATACATCCACAGAAGCATGTTCTGTAGCTTTACTTTATCAAGGTAAAATTTATCATGATTTTATATTATCATCTCGTGATCATACTAAACAAATATTACCGATGATCGATGGAATATTAAAACAGGTAAATTGTAAATTATCCGAACTTGATGCTATTGCTTTTGGTCAAGGTCCCGGTAGTTTTACGGGAGTTAGAATTGGTATTGGGGTTGCACAAGGATTAGCATTTGGTATAGATAGACCAATGATAGGTGTATCAACATTAATGACCTTAGCCCAAGGCGCTTATCGAACCGTTAAGGCAAATCATGTTATCGCGGCTATTGATGCACGTATGAATGAAGTGTATTTAGGACAATATCAATTAAAAAATAATGAATGGCAATTATTAACTCCGGAATGTGTTATTGCGCCTGAACTTGTATCGACAAAAGTTAAAAAAATCGACGAAAATACATATTCGGCTGGAACAGGGTGGCAAACTTATCCGACTATGTTAGATGGGATTAAAACCAGCGATATCTTATTACCTGATGCTCAAGATCTTATTGTTATCGCTGAGCAAAAGTGGCAAAAGAAATTAACGATTAAGGTGGAAGAAGTCGAGCCCACTTATTTACGTAATGAAGTTACTTGGAAAAAATTACCTGGACGATAAATTTATTGCAGGGATTATCAGTAATTTATTCTTAATCAGTAATATTTTAATAAACAAACAACAAAGAAAAACAGGGTTAAACCCTGTTTTCGATTTTATTGATAGAATTATTTCATCATTTAAATAAAAATTATTAAAAATATTTTTATTTAAATTACTCGTCTTTAAATAACCCTAAATGTTCTTTAGCATAAGCTTCAAAATCTGTGCAACCGCCAATTGGTTTTTCATCAATAAAAATTTGTGGCACAGTTTCGACGGGTTTCCCGACACTTTTCGAAAGATCTTCTTTGGTTATACCTTCGGCATGAATATCAACATATCGATAAGAAAAATCCTCACGTTCTTCAGAAAGTTTCTCAGCAAGTTCTTTAGCTCGCATACAATATGGACAACCAGGGCGTCCAAAAATTACAACGTACATTTATCACCTCTTTTGTTAATTTCCGGTCAACTGTTTGTTTTTTATAATACGTTAATGAACTTATAAATAAAATCATATTTTTTATACAAGATTTTATTTTATTCATTAAATGGTCTAAAACAAACAAAAATATTTATCATTTCATGAAGCTACTATACTTTAGTTTAATAAAAAAAACTGTTAATTAAAGATTAATTTAATAGATTTTGTCTATTTTCAGTATAGTAAATATAATATAAAAAATAACTTATTAATTTTAAATGATCTTTTACAAAAATATAGTTTACATTTTCCATCTAATCCATGTAAATAAAATATTACCTGTATTATGTTTTACTCCGGGTACATAGGTATTTTGTATTGAGAAGCGATCATATTCGAATGATAATAAAGGTAATGGAGCAGGGAAAGGGATCCAATTATAATCATGACGTGCGGTAAGTCCTAAGGTATAACCTATTCCTATTCGCCATTTACCTTCTTGCCCAAATCGCCAATATTTTTGATAAGCATAACCTGTAAAGGGTTCAATAATATTATGTGAATCTTGAAATTCCATTATGTATAAGGCATGCCAATCGCCATCATCGTCAAAACGTGATACTCCATAACCGATCCCCCAGGGTTTTTCGTTATAGTGATCAATCTTATCCTTATCATATCTTGCTCGATTATGCCAAGTATTAATAGGGATATAAAGATCATAAGTCGCTGATTCCCATGTCGTAATGAAATCATTTTCAATGTTTGCCCAAAGGCTTTTAGGCTTATCAGGATGAATTAAATTATCATTTTGATCGGCTTGTGTTGAATGAATATAACCGAAAAATATCGTTATAACAGTTAGATAAGTAAATAAAATTGATTTTTTCATGTTGAATTAATCCTATATTAAGGTTCAATTCTCTATGTAAGAGAGAATTGATTCTTCTTACTATTTATAACTTATTTTAAAAAAGTTTAATTAATTTACAACACTTATCTAGAGTGATTATTTTCAGTTTTATTTAAATTTTATTTGATAACTCAATACGTATTTTATCATTTTTTGTGGCAATCTAATGAATTAAAAATAGTGTAATCAAATTGTACTATTAGCACAATAAGTTAATAATCAACGCCATGAAAAGCTGCAGTAAAATGGAATGTGATATAGATATCTTTACCGAGTTTGCAATGTCATACCGACATAGACATTCATGCTAACTTTTGCGACAATACGTCCTTTCGATTTTAATCTGGATAAGGTTTATGGCGTCTCGTATTATAGATGGCAAATTAATTGCTAAAAATATCTGCAATGAGGTTAAACAAAAAATCATAGAAAGAAAAACGCAAGGTTTATCTGTTCCTGGTCTTGCTGTCGTTTTAGTTGGGGATGATGCGGCTTCTAAAATTTATGTTAAAAATAAACAGAAAGCTTGTGAAGATATTGGTTTTAATTCATTTGCTTATCATCTACCTACGAGCACAACGAATGAGCTTTTAGTCTTGATTGATGAGCTTAATCAACGTACTGACGTTCATGGCATATTAGTGCAATTGCCATTACCTGATTATATTGATAAAACTAAAGTACTGGAACGAATTAACCCACAAAAAGATGTCGATGGATTCCATCCTTATAACCTTGGTAGATTAGCTCAACGTGAACCTGTGTTACGACCTTGCACGCCTTATGGCATTGTAAAATTATTACAATCAACTGAGGTGAGTCTTGCGGGTTTAAATGCGACAATAGTTGGCGCCTCTAATATCGTCGGGCGCCCAATGGCTCTTGAACTATTATTATTAGGCGTTACACCGACTATCACTCATAGCCGAACGCGAAATATTGAAAAACATATCGCTCAAGCAGATATTATTATTGCCGCTGTTGGGATCCCTAATTTTGTAAAAGGAAGTTGGATTAAACAAGATGCTATAGTCATTGACGTCGGTATTAATCGATTGCCAAATGGAAAATTAGTAGGTGATGTTGAGTATGATGAAGCGATTAATAAAGCGAGTTGGATAACGCCTGTTCCGGGTGGTGTCGGTCCAATGACGGTTGCGACCTTAATGAGTAATACTTTGACCGCTTGCGAATTATTAGATGAATAAGAAAGTTAATCTGATTTTTGTATTTTTTAGTTCATTGTTTTATTTGATATTTATTTGAAATGTGTTTAATTGTTGTTTTTCCATAAGCAAAAACATTAATTAAATAGATAATAAAAATAAATCATTCTCTAAATAACTTAATGATTATGATATAATTGCGTTACATTATAGTTGATTGAGGTTAGTTTTAATTTCGCCTATGAAAAAAAAGGAATCAAAAATGATTGTATTTCATACTAATTATGGGGATATCAAAATCAATACATTTGATGATAAGGCCCCAATAACTGTTAAAAATTTTGTCGATTATTGCCAAGAAGGTTTTTACAATAATACGATATTTCATCGCGTTATTGATGGTTTTGTCCTTCAAGGTGGTGGATTTGAAGTTGGCATGAAACAAAAAAAGACTAAGTTACCGATTCAGAATGAAGCAGATAATGGTTTAAAAAATAAAAGAGGAACGCTTTCAATGGCAAGAACCTCGGATCCCCATTCAGCTACTGCGCAATTCTTTATTAATGTTGTTGATAATGATTATTTAGATTATCGCTCTTCTGACGTTAACGGCTATGGATATTGTGTATTTGCTGAAGTTGTCGATGGCATGGACGTGGTTGATAAAATTAAATCAGTCAAAACCGGTCGAAATGGTATGCATTCTGATGTACCAGTTGAAGATGTCATTGTTAAGAGTGTCACGATTGAATAATCCTTCTCGATATATTATCGCAGATATTCATTTAACAGATAATGAGCCTGTTATATTAGCAGGCTTTTTATCTTTTTTGGATTCTTTACCGGACGGATGCGAACTTTATATTTTAGGTGATCTTTTTGACTATTGGATAGGCAATGATATCAATACGGATATTTCGCAACTTATTGCAAACGCTTTATATAAGTTATCTAAGCGGCAAATTAAAAAATATAATATTGTTGGTAATCGCGATTTTCTATTAGATCAAAAATATGCAAAAATGTGCGATATGACATTATTACCCGATACTTTCTGCCTCTATGATGATAAGCAAACCATTTTATTATTACATGGTGATCTACTTTGCACTGACGATAAATCCTATCAAAAATTTCGTAAAATTATGCATAATAAAATCTTACAAAAGATTTTTTTGGCTTTACCAAAATGGATAAGACAACATATAGCCCGCAAATTACGTCAAAAAAGTGGTGAATATAATCAGCACAAAAATGAATTGATCATGGATGTCAATCAAGAAGCTCTTGTTAAAATGCTCAACGAAAATAATGCTGATATTATTATTCATGGACATACCCATAAACCCGCTAGTTATACTTTTATGGTTAATGATCAACCTAAAAAACGTATTGTGCTAGGTGCGTGGCATAAAGAAATTTGGTTTATTAAACAAGAAGCTAACAGCGATCATTTTATATTACAAAACCACCCTTTTAATGTATAACTTTATAGGGATCATTAACTTTAAAACCAATCTTGCAAATAGTCCCTTTGTAAAATAGATTCAGTCTCGCCATAATCGCGAATATGTCCTTGTTCTAAAACCACAACGTTATCTGCAATGCGTTTAACTTCATTAAGATTATGCGTAACATATAATATTGGAATTTTTAATTGTTCAGCTAAAAGATGAATATAAGTTAATAATTCTTTTTTGCGAGGCATATCTAATGCCGATAGGGGTTCATCCATTAATAGAAGAGAAGGTTGGCTTAATAATGCGCGTCCAATGGCAACGCGTTGCTTTTCACCACCCGATAATTTAACTGGATAGCGATATAATAAATGATTGATATTTAACAAATTAATAATTTCATCCATATTAACGGTTGTTTGTTTAGTCATTCCATATTTAAGATTTTTTATCACGTTAAGATGGGGAAAAAGCAAAGCATCTTGAAAAACGGTACCAATTTTTCGCTTTTCAGGAGGCATAAAAAATGATTTTTCTGTATCGACTAATAATATATCATTTAAGTTAATTATGCCGTTATCAGGTCGAGTTAAACCATTAAGTAGACTAATTAATGTTGATTTACCTGAGCCAGATACACCCAATATGGCAGTAATGCCTTGACTTGGTAAATCTTTTTTAAATTCAAAAGAAAAAGAGGATAAATGTTTTTTAACATTAATCGATAACATCTTAACTCATCCTTCTTTTTTTATGCCAACGGGCTAACCATTCAGATAAAAATAGTGCCACAAAAGATAATAAAATTGAAATAATGCAAATACGCATTGCAGCGAATTCGCCGTCGGGGATTTGCAATAAACTATACATGGCTAAAGGCAATGTTTGCGTTTCACCCTGAATGTTAGACACAAAGGTAATTGTTGCTCCAAATTCACCTAAACTTCTTGCAAAACCTAGCACGACACCGGTTAAAATACCTGGTATTGCCAAAGGTAGAGTGATAGTAAAAAAGGTTCGCAATCGCGTAGCGCCTAGTGTACGGGCTACATGCTCAAGGCGACTATCAATCGATTCAATACTTAAACGAATTGCTCTGACTAATAGTGGAAAAGAAACGACAGCAGAGGCTAAAGCGGCTCCTTGCCAATTAAAACTAAAGCTAATATGAAATGTTTGATCTAACCATTGACCGATCACCCCGCGGCGTCCCATTAAAATCAATAATAAATAGCCAAGCGCAACAGGAGGTAAAACCAGCGGTAAATGCACTAAGCTATCTAATAAGGATTTTCCCCAAAATTGATGACGCGCTAAAAGCCAAGCGATAAATAATCCAAATGGCAAACTAAATAAAATTGCTGTTATGGCAATTTTTAAACTTAAAAATAAGGTTTGCCATTCAAATTCAGTTAATAACATGATGATGATAAATTATTTATTGGCTGCAAACAGTGGAACAAATCCTAAATTTTTGAAAATTGTGGTTGCGGGGTGTGATTTAAGATATTGATAAAAATTCTCACCGTTAGATGTTAATAATGTCATTGGATAGCTGATTTCTGAAAAAGAAGAAACAGGAAACTCACCAATAATTTTTACTTTTTTGCTAATTTTTGCATCCGTACTATAAACAATACCGAGAGCTGCTTCATTACGTTCAACTAACATTAATGCATCACGTACGTTATTTGCTGGCGCAAATTGAGGCGCTAATAGCGAATAGGCGCCTAAATTTGTTAATGATTCTTTTGCGTAAATGCCAGCCGGAACATGATTTGGATCGCCAATAGCTAATTTTTCATTCGCGGGTAAAAGTGATTGCCAATCTGTTTTATCATCAATTTGGATATTTTGTAGTGGTGAATCAATCGGAGCAATTAAAACTAAAGAATTTTTTAATAAGTCTTCTTTATGAGTGACAATATGCTTATCGATTAAATAATTCATCCATTTTTGATCGGCAGAAATAAAGATATCAACTGATGCCCCTTGTTCTATTTGTTTAGCAAGTACAGACGAAGACGCAAAAGAAAAACGGATATCGGCATCTGGATGCGTTTTAACATAAGCTTGTTCAATTTCTTGCAAGGCATTGGTTAAAGACGCCGCGGCAAAAACAACCACTTTTTCGCTGGCATGCGCAGTAAAAGAGGTAATAAATGGAGTTAACAAACTTAATATCAATAAAAAATTAATTAATCGTCGTTTCATCATTTTTCCTTTAATCATTTTATCTTATTTAGTAAAACATCAAAACAGACTAAATAAATAATCTAATAAAGATGTTATTCATTATGTAAATAAATACATAACGATGGTAACAAAGTTTATAATCTCAGTCAAAACTTAAACGTGAAAAAGATGCTTTATTTATAACTCAATCCATTTATCATTCGATTTATTTTAACCACATAACGATAATAGCAATTTGATTTGGGTTAAATGCTTGCATGTATTTTGAAGTCATCACTAAAAACGATTACAATAACTTTCATAATTTACTTTACCGTAATTGTTTATGTTTTCTCCTGAAATTTTATTAACTCTAAACTTAAATCAACAGCTATTTGTTGATTTTAAGCGAATAGCATTATTAAAAGCGATAGCTGCAAAGGGATCGCTAAATCAGGCTGCAAAAGAAATCGCTATCAGTTATAAAGCGGCTTGGATAGCGATTCAAGATATTAACAAGCTTGCACCGAAGCCTTTTGTTATTCTAACTACTGGAGGCAATAAAGGTGGGGGAGCAAGATTAAGTGATTATGCGATTCGATTTTTACAACTTTATGATCGCTTAGCAGAATTTCAGCAGCAAGCTTTTACCATTCTTAAAGATGAAAGTGTGGATCTTGATAATATTTTAGCAATATCGTCTAAATTATCGGTGCAAACAAGTGCCCGTAATCAACTTTATGGCACGATTAAGCAAATTAGCAAAAATACTATTGCTGGTTATATCGTCGTACAACTCAAAGAGAGTCAAACGTTATTAAAAGCCACTGTCACGCAAGCAAGTATAGAACGATTAAAACTGGCTCTTAATAAAGAAGTCATTTTATTAATCAAAGCACCTTTATTGCATATACATAGTCACGAATGTCAAGATAAAACAAAACATGCCTATAATGAGGAAATAATTGAAAACAAACTCAGCGTCGAAGTGGTAAAAATAGAGCAAAATGAATTATTTTGTGACATAACCTTTAGATTGCCATCGGATCACCTTATTTATGCCAACAAAACAAAATCTGATATCGATAAGTTAGATTTAAAAATTGGACAATGTCGAAATATCAGTATTCAACCTAATCAGATTATTGTTGCATCTTTAGTTTAATGATTAAATTGACTCGCAAAGTTTAATTATTAAATTTTTCCTAAAAACTCATTACGATAACAACGAGGATAATATGTTACAGATAGAAAATGCCAAATATAAAATTAATGATCATAAAGTCTTTTCAATTGGTAATTTAAATTTACAAGCAAATGAAAGTTATGCTTTTGTTGGTCGTAATGCTAGTGGTAAATCAATGTTAGCCAAAGCCTTGGCAGGGGAATTAACTTTATTATCAGGTGAAGTCAGCAATCAATTTAAGCGAATAACCTTATTATCATTCGAAAAATTACAAAAAATATTAGATGAAGAATGGCAACGTAACAATACTGATTTATTAAGTGAAGGCGAACAAGAGCCGGGATTAACCACAAGGCAAATGATTATTGCTGAAAATGACGATAAGGAAAAATGTGAACAGCTAGCGAAACAATTTGGCATTTTGCATTTATTAGAACGGCATTTTAAATATTTATCGACGGGTGAAACGCGCAAAACCTTAATTTGTAAAACACTAATGGCAAACCCAGATTTATTAATTTTAGATGAGCCCTTTGATGGATTAGATAAAGAATCAAGACAAAATTTGGCTGAGCAATTAACAGAGCTCGTTTTACAAAATATCACCCTGGTTGTTATTTTAAATCGTTTTAATGAAATTCCTGATTTTATCAAAAATGTCGGTGTTATTGCAGATTGTCAAATTATCGAGATTGGACAAAAAGATATCATATTGAATAATGAAGCAATAAAACAACTACAGGAATTGGAATTATTATCAACAATACAATTACCGCCTTCTGATGAGGTAATTGCAGCATTACCGGATGATAAAACGCGTATTATCCTAAACAATGGCTTTGTTTACTACAACGATAAAACGATCATTAATGGTTTAAGCTGGCAAGTAAAAGCTAATGAAAATTGGCAAATTGTTGGACCTAATGGCGCGGGTAAATCGACTTTATTAAGTTTGATTACTGGCGATCATCCGCAAGGATATAGCAATGATTTAGTTTTATTTGGACGAAAACGCGGCTCCGGTGAGACAATTTGGGATATAAAACGCCACATTGGTTATGTCAGTAGCAGTTTCCATCAAAATTATCGCGTCAATACGAGTGTCATTAATGTATTGATATCTGGATATTTTGATTCCATTGGTGTATATCAAGCCATTAGTGATAAACAAACGCAATTAGCTCAACAATGGTTAACCTTACTTGGACTTAGTGATCAAGCACAAAAACCGTTTCAATCATTATCATGGGGTAGTCAACGACTTGTGCTCATAGCGAGAGCTTTAGTTAAACATCCAACACTTTTAATTCTAGATGAACCATTACAAGGATTAGATCAACTTAATCGAGAATTAGTCAAAAGATGGATCGATTATTTAATCAATGAAGGGCATAGCCAATTATTATTTGTCTCACATCATAATGACGATGCCCCTAAATGCATCAACAATCGTTTAACATTTATGCCTAGCGCCGACCATGGCTATCAATATGTAATTGAAAAGTTGCTATAAATTTAAGGTGATATCTATTAATAATTGTAATAAAGATAGAAATAAACCATCAAAAAATTTTCTTTATAATGTGATTTTTTTTATTAACCATTGAAAAACTTAATAAAGACTATACTTATAAAGTTATCCCCGATGGCTGTGGATAACTCTGTTAATAGATTATTTAAAAAACCATCGACCTCAATGAGCAACAGGATTTAGCTCGATTTGGTTAGATTGTAGGCGTAAAAATAAAAAACGATAAAAATCAATTAGTTATATTAAATCAAGGGAAGTTTTAATAATGCCATAGTGTGTTTTTGTTATAGAATAAACAAAAAATATACGTTTTAAAAAGGTCAAGTCTTTTTGGGGATAATTTTTATTAATAGGTAAAATATTAGGTTACAACGTAATGAAAAATTTTAAACTTAATTCAAAATTTAAACCGGCAGGAGATCAACCTACTGCAATTGAAAAAATTAACCAAAATCTTGATGATGGTATTGCTCACCAAACCTTATTAGGCGTTACAGGTTCGGGCAAAACATTTACCATGGCAAATGTGATTGCAAAACATAATCGTCCAACAATTATTTTAGCGCCTAATAAAACCTTAGCGGCTCAACTTTATGGTGAAATGAAAGACTTCTTTCCAGAAAATGCGGTTGAATATTTCGTGTCTTACTATGATTACTACCAACCCGAATCTTATGTTCCATCAAGCGATACGTTTATTGAAAAAGATGCATCGATTAATGAACATATTGAACAAATGCGCTTATCAGCTACCAAATCATTACTCGAAAGGCGCGATGTCATTATTGTCGCATCCGTATCGGCAATTTATGGATTAGGGGCGCCAGAAACCTATATGTCAATGATCTTACATCTAACAAAAGGGACAATTACTGATCAGCGCTCAATTTTAACGCGTCTTGCTGAATTACAATATAAACGTAATGAAATTGGTTTCACCCGCGGTACATTTCGAGTTAGAGGGGATGTGATTGATATTTTTCCTGCAGATTCTGATGAATTAGCAGTAAGGGTAGAATTATTTGATGATGAAGTAGAAAGAATCGTGCTATTCGATCCTTTAACCGGGAATAATATTAACGAAGTTCCTCGTATCACTATTCACCCCAAAACGCATTATGTTACGCCCCGTAACATCATGGATAATGCCATAGCCGAAATTAAACAAGAGCTACAAGAAAGACAAAAGATCTTACTTGATAACGGTAAATTATTAGAAGAACAAAGGTTAACACAACGCACGCTTTTTGATATCGAAATGATGACAGAGTTAGGCTATTGTTCTGGTATCGAAAATTATTCGCGCTTTTTATCGCAACGCAAACCGGGTGATCCGCCTGCTACATTATTTGATTATTTACCGCATGATGGGCTGCTTTTTATTGATGAATCCCATGTTGCTATTCCACAATTAGGCGCTATGTATAATGGTGATAGATCACGTAAACTTAATCTGGTTGAATACGGATTTAGATTACCTTCCGCGTTAGATAATCGTCCCCTAAAGTTTACTGAGTTTGAAAAGGGAATGCCACAAACAGTTTATGTTTCAGCAACCCCCGCCAAATATGAATTAGAAAAATCTGGTCGTGAAATTATAGAACAAGTTGTAAGGCCTACGGGTTTGCTTGACCCTATTATTGAAGTTAGACCGGTTTCGACTCAAGTCGATGATTTACTTTCTGAAATTAATAGCCGAATAAAACATGATGAGCGAGTATTAGTGACTACACTAACAAAAAAAATGGCCGAAAATCTAACCGATTACTTATCTGAACATAATATCAAAGTAAGATATCTTCATTCTGACATTAATACCGTTGAACGAATGGAAATTATTCGTGATCTTCGTTTAGGTGAAATTGATGTACTTATTGGTATTAACCTTTTACGTGAAGGGTTAGATATTCCTGAGGTCTCACTGGTTGCGATTTTAGATGCTGATCGTGAAGGTTTTTTGCGTTCTGAAAGCTCGTTAATACAAACGGTTGGGCGCGCTGCGCGTAATGTAAATGGAACAGCCATTTTATATGCCGATAAAATAACACCAGCGATGCAAAAAACGATTGATGAAACAGCACGACGTCGAAAAAAACAACAAGATTTTAATACTGAACATGGCATAGCACCAAAATCGGTCCGTAAACAAATTAAAGATATTTTAGATGCAGGTTTAAGTACCAAAAAATCCACCGCCAAAGTGCAAGCATTTGAACCAGGTAAAAAATATGAATATGTTTCAATTAAAGATGTACAAGCGAAAGTCAAAGAGCTTGAGGCCATGATGTACGAAGCAGCACAAAATCTAGAATTTGAGAAAGCAGGCGTATTACGTGATGAAATTAAAAAATTGCGCGAGGATTTTATTAAAGTTTCTTAAGTTAAATAATATAGATAAATTGAAATGGAAAAATAAAGTACTTTTTATAAAAATTCTTTACTTTATTTATCCATTTTTGATTAAAGTTTGATGGCTCATTAAGCTTGTATATTAACAATGATCAAAAAAAATCTATCATGAAAATATTACCTTTTTGAGATTAATTTTTAATATTATGCTGCGCTAAATCGTCTAACAAATTTTTTATATAATTAATTCGATCATTTCTTTCGGTTATTTGCTTTAATAATTTTAGGCGATTTGCATTTTCAAAACGATAATGTTTCGGGTTGCTTTGAATTAATTCGATTAAATAATCAACGGAAACTTGATTATTTTGGGCAAATTCAATAGCCCCCCCTTTTTCACCTAATTCTATTTTGCGTATACCTAATTTTTCTGCCTGTAATTTAATTTTAGTTGTATCTAATAAAAATAAAACAGCATCAGGTAATTTTCCAAAACGATCACGCATTTCACTTCTAATATCATCTAAGCTGTCAATCTCTGTTGCGCTAGCGATATTTTTATACAGTGATAAACGGGTATTTACATCAGGAATAAAATCATCGGGAATTAAAGAAGGCAAACGTAATTCGATTTCAGTTTGTTGATTATTTAACAAAGATTCAAGGGAAGGCTCTTTACCTTCTTGTAAGGCTTTTACAGCATCTTGTAATAATTCAATGTAGAGATTAAAG
This sequence comes from Gilliamella sp. ESL1225, assembly GCF_058502635.1. NCBI lineage: Bacteria > Pseudomonadati > Pseudomonadota > Gammaproteobacteria > Orbales > Orbaceae > Gilliamella > Gilliamella sp. ESL1225. Next base: position 1,054,553 of record NZ_CP196358.1, read on the forward strand.
CCAATAGTTTCAATTTGACCACTTTGATCACTACCTAATAGTTCACCGGCACCACGAATTTCAAGATCGTGGGTTGCTAAGGCAAATCCAGCACCTAAATCTTCTAATGAGGCGATAGCCTCTAGACGTTTTTTGGCATCTTTCGTTAATAATTTAGGGTGTGGTGTTAACAAATAAGCATAAGCCTGATGATGAGAACGCCCAACTCTTCCTCGTAATTGATGCAACTGTGCTAAACCAAATTTATCAGCACGTTCAATAATAATCGTATTTGCATTAGGAATGTCGATCCCGGTTTCGACAATGGTTGTACAGACTAAAATATTATAACGTTGATGATGGAAGTCATTCATAACGCGCTCTAAATCTCGCTCATGCATTTGCCCATGACCAACACCGATGCGAGCTTCAGGGATCAATTCAGTTAATTTTTCGCGCACTAATTCGATATCAGAAACATCATTATGTAAATAGTAAACCTGACCACCGCGTAAAATTTCTCGTAAAATCGCTTCACGAATAATCAGCTCATCAAATTCACGTACAAACGTTTTAACAGCTAAGCGCCTAGCTGGCGGTGTTGCGATGATAGATAAATCACGCATTCCGCTCATTGCCATGTTTAATGTCCGTGGGATAGGCGTTGCAGTCAGTGTTAAAATATCAATATTGGCTCGCAATGCTTTAATTCGCTCTTTTTGACGGACACCAAAACGGTGTTCTTCATCGACAATTAACAGCCCGAGATCTTTCCATTTAATTGATTCTTGTAATAATTTATGGGTACCGATAACAATATCAATTTTACCTTCTGCAAGTGACTTAATGATAGCTTGTTGTTGCTTTGCCGTTTTAAAGCGCGATAAACTTTCGATTCTAATTGGCCAATTGGCAAATCTATCTAAAAAGTTCTCATAATGTTGCTGGGCAAGTAAAGTTGTGGGTACCAAAACAGCCACTTGTTTTTGATTCATAATCGCTAAAAAAGCCGCACGTATCGCAACTTCGGTTTTACCAAAACCGACATCACCACACACCAGGCGATCCATCGCTTTATGTGAACACATATCACCGATAACAGCACCGATGGCATTTTGTTGATCATCGGTTTCTTGGTAAGGAAAAGCTTGGCAAAATAAATCATATTGCTCACGATCTTGACTAAAAGAAAAGCCTGATTTACTTTCGCGTTCTGCGTAAATATCTAACAATTCCGCCGCAACATCACGCACTTTTTCGGCGGCTTTTTGCCGCGCTTTTTGCCATGCATCAGTTCCTAATTTATTAAGAGGCGCATTTTCTTCATCGCCCCCTGAGTAGCGACTAATTAAATTTAGTGAAGAAACAGGAACATATAATTTACTGTCATTTGCATAAAGTAAAATAAGATATTCGGCGCTGATACCACTCGTTTCTATTGTCGTTAAACCAGCATAACGACCTACGCCATGCGATAAATGCACAACCGGTTTTCCGGGTGTTAATTCAGCAAGGCTGCGAACTAAATTTTCAGTATTAATTTCTTGTTTTTGTTCTTTTTTACGGATAACAATTCGCCGACCTAATAATTCATTTTCACTAATTAGCGCAATACCATCTTGTTGATTGATAAATCCTTGTTCAGCCAAGCTAATCATCAAAAAATAGCGTTCATGAGTATTTTCGCTGTGATATAACTCATCAATTTCATGAATGACTTTAGGATGGATTCTTATACGTTGTAATATTTCTTGTAAGGCTTCTTTTCGTCCTTCTGACTCGACAGAAAAAAGAATTTTTCCCTCAAACTCATGAATAAAATTTTCAAAATGAACATAGGGATTTTTTTGCTGGGTTTGAATCGCTAATTCCGGTAATAATTCAAACGGGAAATTATAATGATGATTCGCTTTTTTTAATGTTTCATGTGTCAATTCAATACGTGGGTAATGTTTGAAATCGGCAAAAATTTCATTTGTTTGCGTCCAAATAAGGTTGGGCTCTAATAGAGGACGCATTGGATCAATATGGCGACTGTTATAACGTTGTTGAATATCTTGCCAATATTTTTGGGCATGATTTTCGATATTTTTTGTGGTTAATAACAGGCTATCATGCGGAAAATAGGCAAATAACGACGTCAGCGGACTTGCAAAAAATAAAGCCTGCCAATATTCAATGCCGGAAGGTAAAATATGCTGACTAACTTGTTGATAAATACTTTCGGGATCAAGCCTAACTTCGAATTTTTCACGCCATTGGCTTCGAAATAAATCTATTGCCTTTTGATCCGTTGGAAATTCATGCGCAGGTAACAAATGAATTTCATCTACTTCGCTAATGGTAAGCTGGTTATCGACATTAAAAGTACGAATGCTATCTATTTCTTCATCAAGAAAATCAATTCGATAAGGGGTTTTGCTTCCCATCGGAAAAATATCAAACAATGCGCCCCGTGTTGCATATTCCCCGTGTTCCATAACTTGACTAACCGCTCTGTATCCGGCGTTTTCGAGTTGCAGCCTTAGTGCCTCACGACTAAGTGTTAGTCCTTTTTTCATTAAAAAAACATGACCACCAAGATAATCGGGCGGACAAACTTTTTGCATTAATGTCGTAATCGGTAAAATCATGGCGCCTTTGCGCATATGAATGAGGCGGAAAAGACAGGATAAACGTTCGGAAATAATATCTTGATGAGGCGAAAAACTATCGTAAGGCAATGTTTCCCAATCCGGGAAAATCATACTTGGCAAATCAGTAAATTGTTTTAATTCTTCAAAAATACGTATGCTTTGCTGCATATCATCGGTCACAATGATCACCAATCCGTTGTGCGCCTCTATGATTTGGGCTGCAATTAACGACAATGATGAACCGACTAATTGTCCAAAATGATGAAAATTCCCCGATTGTTGCGGAATAAGTGTTGTTAAAGGCGTATTAGGCATGAATGAATATGATCGATTTTTGATGAAATGAATATTATGATTATAACTTACCTAAGTCCCTATTTTCTATAGAAGTTTATTCTAGTATGATATGCGCCTTATTAAATATAGGAATTTATTAATTAAAATCCTTAATTTGAGAATGGGACGTGTGATTTATTTTACACATTTTACTAAAACTTAAAATCAAAGTCTTAGTAAATTTATAATATACAGATTACCTTTAAAGGTAGTGAAAATAGAGATAGCTTAGGAGACTTTATGTCAGCTAATACTAAACAAAAAATGACTATATGGGAGTTTTTCCAGAATTTAGGAAAAACATTTATGCTACCAGTCGCATTACTTTCTTTTAGTGGAATAATGCTCGGCATTGGTAGTGCATTAACCGGCAAAGAAGTATTGGGATTATTACCTTTTCTTAATAATTCTATCTTACAATTTATTTTTGCTTGGATGAGCCAAATTGGATCATTTGGTTTTAGTTTTTTACCCGTTATGTTCGCGATGGCTATTCCGCTAGGTATGGCGCGTGATAATAAAGGTGTCGCTGCATTTGCTGGTTTTGTTGGCTTTGTTGTATTTAATCTGGCTATCAATTTTGTACTAAAACAACAAGGGCTTTTAACGGCGAAAGGTTTTCCAATTCATGAGACTGACAAGATCCCAGCAATTTTAGGGATTTATTCAATTGATACGGGGATTTTGGGCTCCATTATTATTGGTTTAATTGTTTATGCTCTTCATGAACGCTTCCAAAATATTAAATTGCCTGATGCTTTTGCTTTCTTTGGTGGTACAAGATTTGTGCCTATTATTACTGCTTTAACGTTAGGTGTTGTTGGATTAATTATTCCAACAATTTGGCCTTATTTCTCGATGGGGATTAGTGGTTTAGGTAAATTAATCAATAGTACCGGAATATTTGGACCTATGCTTTTTGGTACAGGTGACCGCTTGTTAATCCCATTTGGTTTACATCATATTTTAGTCGGTATTATTCGATTTACTGATGCTGGCGGTGTCATGGACGTCTGTGATAAGACTTATACCGGTGCATTATCTATCTATCAAGCTCAATTAAATTGTGGTATTCCGACAACAGAAAGCGTAACGCGATTTTTAGCGCAAGGTAAAATGCCAACATTCTTAGGTGGCTTACCGGGCGCAGCATTAGCCATGTATCAATGTGCAAAACCGCAATATCGTCATAAAGTAAAAGGGCTGATGATTTCAGGTGTCTTTGCTTGTATTATTGGTGGCACAACTGAACCATTAGAATTTTTATTCTTATTTGCTGCACCTATCTTATATGTTATTCATGCTTTCTTAACAGGTCTTGGATACTTAGTAATGGAATCGTTGGGTGTTATTATTGGTAATACCGATGGGACAATTATTGACTGGTTTGTGTTTGGTGTTTTACAAGGCAACCATACTAAATGGTACTTTGTGCCTTTAGTTGCTGCATTATGGTTTGTTATTTACTATGTTATTTTCCGTTTCGCTATCATGCGCTTTAATCTTAAAACACCAGGCCGTGAAAATGATGAAACAACGGATAAGAGCACTAAATCAAATGCGCCAGCAGTTAATACTAAATCCGGTTATGATAGTGCCGCTATTTTAGCTGCTTTAGGTGGCGCAAAAAATATAGAATCACTTGATAACTGTATTACGCGTTTAAGATTATCCATAAGAGACATGAGCTTGGTCGATGATGCTGCATTAAAAGCAAATAGAGTAATTGGTATTGTCCGATTAAATGATCATGGTCTACAAGTCGTTATTGGTCCTCAAGTTCAATCAGTAAAAGATGAAATTCAAGCATTAATGACAGCCAATTAGTCATCGTAATGAGTCAATTACTCTTTACGTAATGCTTAGTAATCATAACTATCTTTTAGTCTGACTAGGAGATAGTTTCTATTTATGAATTTAACTTATTTAAATAGCATAAAAAAATAACGCTATTTAATGTAAAATAGGGACCTATCATGTTTGATTTTAATAAGGTTGTCGATAGACACGGAACTTGGTGTACACAATGGGATTATGTTGCGGATCGTTTTGGTTCGGCAGATCTTTTACCATTCACCATCTCTGATATGGATTTTAAAACTGCGCCTTGTGTTATAGAAGCGTTAGAAAAACGAGTACAACATGGCGTTTTAGGTTATAGCCGTTGGCAACATGAGGATTTTTTAGGCGCAATTCATAATTGGTATCAAAAGCAATTTGCCGATGATATTAACATGGATTTAGCCATTTATGGACCGTCGGTTATTTATATGGTTGGTCAAATGATTCAAATTTGGTCAAATGAAAATGAAGGCGTTGTCACTTTAACTCCTTGCTATGATGCTTTTTTTAAAGTTATTGAAAGTAATAAACGCCGATTAGTGGCTTGCCCTTTACTTAAACAAGGTAATGATTGGCAATGTGATATGATTGAATTAGAACGTTTATTAGCTCAACCTGAAAATACGTTATTTTTATTATGTAGCCCTCATAATCCAACAGGACGAGTTTGGACAAAAGATGAATTAACACAAATTGCGACATTATGTGAACGTCATAATGTAAAAGTTATTAGTGATGAAATACATATGGACATGGTTTGGGGAGATAATCATCATATTCCTTGGAATAAAGTTGCTAAAAATGATTGGGCTTTATTAACATCGGCTTCTAAAAGCTTTAATATTCCAGCTTTAACTGGCGCTTATGGCTTTATTAGTAATAAAGCCAGTCATGAGAAATATTTGCATAATTTAAAAAACCGTGATGGATTATCATCGCCAGCAGTGTTATCAGTTGTTGCGCATATTGCCGCTTATAATCAAGGTTTGCCATGGTTAAATGCCTTAAAGATTTATTTACAAGCTAATTTAGCGTATGTAGCAAAACGTTTAAATGGAGCTTTTCCTGAGCTTAATTGGCAACCTCCACAGGCTACCTATTTAGCATGGATAGATTTGCGCCCATTAAAACTTGATGATGTTCAGCTTCAAAAACAACTTATTGAACACGAAAAAGTTGCTATTATGCCAGGTAGTACTTATGGAAATGAGGGAGACGGATTTATCCGCTTAAATGTAGGTTGCCCACATAGTAAAGTCGAAGCTGGCGTTAATGCATTAATTCATGCAATTAAAATCTTAAAAAATACCGCGTAAATTTCTAATTCTGTGCTATTTTTATAGGTTAAATAAAGTGTTCTAGTTAGCCTGTTGTTATTTTACACAACTAATTAGAACACCTTTGTAGGAATAAAAAATGAAAATAAAATAAATGAGACAGATTAAGAACGAGTTTAAAAACATGATTAACTCAAATAATATTATAATTGCTCATTGATAAGGTTTAGATTTATGTCAAGAATTTATCGTCCAGTCATTTTTTTTATAGGTTTGCGCTATATTTATGGCAAAAAAAGTGATGGATTTGGTCGTTTTGTATCATGGTTATCCATGATAGGAATTATGTTAGGTTCAATGGGATTGATCATTGTTTTATCGGTAATGAATGGACTTGAGGCGCAAATGCAAGGCAACATTTTGCACTATTTACCGCATGCACAGGTAACAAATCAAGCCGGTCGAATCGAAAATAATGAACAACTTCGGCAAACTTTAATGTCATTAAAAGGGGTTGAAGCTGTAACGCCATTAATTACAAGTGATGTCATTATTCAAAGCGAAAAAGGGATAACATTTAGTAGTTTAATGGGGATTAACCCCTCAGATAACGAGCCTATCAAGTCACATATTTATCAAGGATCTTTTTTGACGCTTATTGAGGGTCAATACAATATTATCATTGGTTATGGGTTAGCAAATGAATTAGATGTTTCGATAGGTGACAAGTTAAGATTAATGGTTACAGATGCGACACAAATAACTCCTATTGGTCGAATACCCTCACAGCGTTTATTTACCATAAGTGGTATTTTTTCGGTAAATAATGATATAGATAGATCACTTATTTATATTCATCAAAACGATGCGCGAAATTTATTACGTTACCCATCTAATGTTATTTCAAGTTGGCGATTATATTTAACTCAGCCATTATCGATAGCACAATTTACAGCGCAACCTTTAACAAATAATCTCATTTATCATGATTGGCGAGCAAAACGTGGTGAACTTTTTCAAGCGATAAAAATGGAAAAAAGCATTATGGGCTTGCTAATTAGTTTAATTGTTATTGTTGCAGCGTTTAATATTATTACTTCGTTAAGTTTACTGGTTATGGAAAAACAAGCCGAAATCGCCATACTCAAGACCCAAGGATTATCCCGCTGGCAAATCGTTATGATTTTTGTCATTCAAGGGGCAAGTTCTGGTTTTATTGGCACATTGTTAGGGACGTTTTTAGGATTAATCATTGCCATTTATTTATCAGATATTATGTCTTTATTGTCTATTTCCTTAGCGGGTATTTCTTTACCGACTTTAGTCGAACCGATACAAATTATTATTATTACTTTGGGTTTATTGCTTTTATCGTTATTTGCTACCCTTTACCCGGCTTATCGTGCTGCAAAAATCCAACCTGCTGAGGCATTACGTTATGAATAATTCTGAAATTTTATTATCAGCACAGCATCTTTATAAGACATATCAAGAAGGAAAGATGGTTACACAAGTCTTAAATGATGTTTCTTTAGATATTTATTCAAGTTCTTTGATGGCAATTATAGGTAGTTCAGGCTCTGGCAAAAGCACATTATTGCATTTACTGGGTGGTTTAGATAAACCAACTGCAGGAAAGATATTTTTTAAATCCCAATGCATTAATCAATTATCAGAAAATCAAAAAGCAAAATTACGTAATAATGAAATTGGTTTTGTATATCAGTTTCATCATCTTTTACCGGATTTTACAGCACTTGAAAATATTGCAATGCCACTTTTGATTGGCGGCATTCCAATAGCTCAAGCAAAACAAAGAGCTTCACAAATGCTTGAGGCAGTGCAACTGGCAAAACGTGCTAATCATCGTCCTGCTGAACTTTCGGGAGGAGAACGTCAGCGTGTTGCTATAGGTCGAGCGTTAATTAATAATCCATCTTTAGTCATGGCAGATGAACCAACTGGTAATTTAGATAAAACCAACGCCAATACTATTTTCGATTTGTTAATTAATCTAAATCGCGAATTAGGAACATCGTTTTTAGTTGTAACTCATGATTTAGAATTAGCCAGTAAACTCGACCGTCAATTTGTGATGTCTGACGGTAAGTTGGAAATTCCAAAACACTTAAATAAACAGTCATAGGATAAATAATATGAATTATTCACTAATGACTGCTCTAAAATTTCGCAAAGGGCGCAATAAAAGTCATATGTTATCTGTAATATCTGTGATTTCTACCCTAAGTATTGCCATTGGAATTGCCGCTTTAATTATCGGGTTAAGTGCAATGAACGGATTTGAACGCGAATTACATAATCGTGTGTTATCAGTCGTTCCTCATGCTGTTATTTATGATTCAAACCATCAAATGGAAAATTGGCAATCTATTCAGCAACAGTTAACGGCAAATCCAAATATTATAGGCGCAGCTCCCTTTGTGCGATTTACAGGTTTAATTGAAAAAGGTAGCAAGCTTAATGTTATTGAAGTGCAAGGCATAGATCCTAAGCTAGAAAGTAAAATCAGTCATTTACCAAAATTTGTCTTAAATAATAAATGGCAAAATTTTACAGCAGGTCAACAACAAATCATAATAGGTGCAGGTATTGCAAAAACACTTTCTATTCAAGAAGGCGATTTTATTACCTTACTTATTCCCGATAATCGTGATACTAATCAATTTAAACCGCCTAAGCGAGTACGATTACAAGTTCATGGTATTTTAGAGTTAAATGGAAGTTTAAGTAATAATTTAGCTATTTTGCCATTAATCGATGCTCAGCAATTAAATCATCTTGGGCAAAATGTGACAGGATTAATGATATCCGTTTCAGATGTTTATCATGCAGCGGCGATCACAAATTATGCAGTATATCGCCTTGATAGTCCTGTTAAATTTTCTAGTTGGGAATCAAGCTATGGGTTCATGTATAGGGATATTCAAATGATAAGGCAAGTCATGTACTTAGCCATGATAGTTGTTATAAGTGTGGCCTGTTTTAATATTGTTTCGACACTCGTTATCGCCGTAAAAGATAAACAGCGTGACATAGCCATTTTAAAAACATTAGGCGCGACTAATGCATTTATAAAACGCGTGTTTATCTATTATGGATTAATTTCAGGTTTTATTGGAAGTGTGATAGGTGTATTATTAGGCGTGATTATTGCATGGCAATTGTCACCTGTTATTAAATTTATCGAATCAATCACAAATTATCATTTTTTAAATAGCCATATTTATTTTATTGATTTTATTCCATCGGAAATACATTTAATTGATGTTATCACTGTATTTATTACTGCCATGCTGCTAAGCTTATTAGCCAGTTATTATCCAGCTAGTCGGGCATGTAAAATTGAGCCTGCTCGTATTTTAAATGGCTTTTAATTGTTTTAAATCAGGGGTATAGTAGTAATCACTTTTTGTTACATGGCTAGTTAATATGACAAATAAAAAACATCTTATCCAGCAATTATTAGCAAAAACCCCGATTAACATTAATGGTGATAATCCGTGGGATATTCAGATTTTAGATGAGTCTTTTTATGACGATGTCTTAAAAAATGGCTCTATTGGATTGGGTGAATCCTATATGCAAGGCAAATGGACTTGCCAGCAAATAGATGAATTGATTTGTATTATTTTAACCGCAAAACTCGATGATCAAGTTAAAACTAAATTTGATCTCCTCACTAAATTACAATTCTTGTTTTTCAATTTACAAAGTAAAACGCGAGCCTATATCGTTGGGCGCAAGCATTATGATTTTGGCAATGATTTATTTGAAAAAATGCTTGATAGAGGAATGAATTATTCCTGTGGATATTGGAAGAATGCTAAAACGTTAGACGACGCACAAACTGCAAAACTTGATTTGATTATTCAAAAATTAGGCATTAAACCAGGGATGAAAGTGCTTGATGTAGGATGTGGCTGGGGTGGTTTTACTGAATATGCGGCTCGACATTATGGCTGTATAGTAAATGGTATTACTATCTCAAAAGAACAAGCTAAATATGCGGCAGAGCGTTGCGAAGGATTACCAGTCAAAATTTTACTGAAAGATTATCGTGATCTTAATGAACATTATGATCGCATTGTATCAATTGGTATGTTTGAGCATGTTGGTTATAAAAATTACGCGACTTATTTTGACAAATTATCGGATCTATTAGCAGATGATGGTTTATTTTTATTACATACGATTGGCGCTAATACCACTCATTTAGGTAATGATCCTTGGTTAAATAAATATATTTTCCCAAACGGTGTCTTACCATCAATTGCACAATTAAGTAAAGCGAGTGAAGGGAAGTTTGTGATGGAAGATTGGCAAAATTTTGGACCTGATTATGATACAACATTAATGGCGTGGTATGATAATTTCATCAAACATTGGCATGAAATTGAAAATCATTATTCTTTAGAAACCTTCAGAATGTTTCAATATTATTTACTTTGTTGTGCCGGGACCTTTAGGGCAAGAAGCGCTCAATTATGGCAAGTGGTCTTTTCAAAAAATCGTAAACAGCGTTATGATGCTCCTCGTTAAATATTGTAATTAACGTCAGTTAAATTCCAACAGTAATTATTAGATTGAGTTATTAATAGAAACGGTTAATTTAATTTAACCGTTTTCCTAAAATAACGAGATCGCGTTTTATTTCATCTAATTCTGCGATTTCAGGCAAATATCCCCACTCTTTATAACCTTTTTGTTTAAATAGTACTAGGCTAGGAAGATTGTGCGCAAAAATAAAACTTAAAATACTATCAATATTGGCGGATTTAGCAAACTGCTCAATCTGATTAAGTATAAAAGTGCCAATTTTTTTACCGCGATAATCTTGATGTAAATATAAGCTAATTTCAGCAGTATGCTGATAGGCTGGTCTACCATAAAAAGAAGAAAGACTAATCCAACCACATGGTTTTTGATTATATGTAATAAGCCATAATGGACGTGTTTTTGGATTATGTTCATAAAACCAATTTAATTTGCTTTCCACCGTGATTGGGCTAAGATCGGCTGTTACCATTCGACTAGATATTGTGGAATTATAGACTTCTACAATGAAAGGTAAATCTTCAATTATGGCATCTTGATAACAAATCATTGTATTCTCTAATTTATTTTAAAACTAAATTGTAATGGTTTTGAATTGCTTAAGCAACTTAAGCAACATAAGCAACATAAGGCAAATATGAATGGAATAATTATTATAGAAAGAGAATAACTAAAATATTTAAAATTAGGGAGAGTATTATTAAATTATTTGGTGAAGGAGGGGGACAAACAAAGACCATGATAAATTGTTTAAAGGTAACAGTTTATTTTATATTTTTAATTCAATATATAAATCAAATAATCATAAGCAAAATGCTTTAAAAATTTTTAAACGCTTAAATCTGCTTTTTTAAAGCAATTATATATTTTTTTATCTTTTTAAATTGTCTTATAAATCAAATCTATTTTTAAAATCGATCATGAATTTAATATTTTAATCTCTAGAGTCGATTAATTAATCAATCAGGTTAAATTATTTTGATTATTGATTAATAAAAAGTGGGAATATATAATTTTTTTATTTTTAAATTATTTTATTTCTATTTAGCCTATCATTAAATGATAATCTAAATAAAATTTTAATAAGATGATGGATATCAACAAAATACTAAAGGAGAAAGCGATAATGTTTAAGTATATGCATATAATTATTTTTTTAATAACGCATGATTTAACCGAGCTTAAAGAATATTGGTGTATAGAACATATTAAAACTAAAAGGTTTAATTGGAGTAGCTTGCTACAAGCACTATATAGAAATGAGAACAATATAAACTTCCATTTTTGGTGGAGACTTGCAAATTATATTTTCATACATGGTTCTTCAAGCCAAAAAAGAGCAGCTGTGAAAATAAATAAAATTATATCAGCAAAATATAATGTCGAAGTTCAAATAGAAACAAAAATAGGCAAAGGTTTTAGAATTGTCCATTTTTCATCAATAGTAATAACGAATTTAGCTGAAATTGGAGATAATTTTGTTTGTCATCAATCAGTGACAATAGGAAGGAATAGAGAGCAGTGTAAAATTAAAATTGGCAACAATGTTTCCGTGGGTTGTGGATCAGTAATTTTAGGTGGTGAAATTGTTATTGGCAATAATGTCACAATAGGTGCCATGACATTTATTAATAAAAATATACCTGACAATTGCACTGTTTATAGTAAGAAAATAAACGAATTAAAATAATTTCTATTGTTTAGTTTTAGGGACTACTTAGTTTCTTCAATTTACGTACAGAGCTTATCAACAATAACTCTGTACTTTTTTACGCTCCGGGCTTATCCCTGGTACTGTCTCATTAAGATTGACGCATATAAAAATTAACAGAGATGTTAATTTTTGACAATTCATTTAAAAACTAGTCTTTAATTGGTGGGCTGTGGGGGGATCGAACCCACGACAAATTGATTAAGAGTCACACGATATATTTTACGCTGTAAATTTAATTTAATATAAATCAATTGATTATGAGGTTAGCCACTCAAAAAGATGTACATTTATTCACTATTTTTTAGAGGGATTAATGTAATTTACGGCACAATTACGGCACAGTGATTATTTATATATTTAGTTACTTTAATAAATATATAAATAACCATTCTGTGATTCACCACTAAACTTTTTATTTTATATCTTCACACACTATGGCTTATCTGGAAACTTAATGTTTAACTGATTTATATCAATTCTAGAGAAAAATACCCTGTATATTTTCCATACTTTCCCTTTTAGCGAATTCTAAGCTATTTGTTTAATAAAGATTATTCCAAATAATTGTACTGTTTACACGCAAAAAACGAATACAATCATTCGGAATGATTAGCTATTATTCAGGTTTTTTTGGCCAACTAATTTCGGCAACATCATTTACATTAATACGATTTATTAACACACGGTATTTTTTCCAATCTAATAATAATTTGATTTCTTTATCTGTAGCTATTTCCGCGTCTACAGCATTTTGCAAATAATTAATTTGTGTCGTAGCTTCAGTAATTAACTCATTACGTTTTAATGTTGCAATGTTAACATCAAATTGATGTTTTTCATCTTCATCAACTACCCATTTTTCACCATCCCATTTATCAAATCGTGTTGTTGGAGGGATTAAAGTAAATTGTTCGCCAATAGCGCCAATTTGTCGAACCATAAATTCACGACCATCAACAATTGAATAGACTTTTTTACCACGGTGATCTTCAAGATAAAGCCATTTATCGCCATCCCTAACAATCGCTTGACCTTCTTTGGTGTTTTTAGGTGAATCTAAGTAAGCGTAAGCAGGTAGTCCCACACCAACAGGTAAATATTGATATTTAGCCTCGATAAATTCATTCGTTGATGGGTTAACATTATAAATTATTGCGTAGCCTGCTTTAGTTGTAATACCATTACTATTAATAACGGCTTGCTGTGGTTGTAATTGATTGCTCATATTAAATTTCCTCTAGATTATTCTGTTAGATTATTCTGCTTTGATAATATAATTAAATGCGATGTTACGTGGTCGGTTTTCAGCGGCAGTTGGTACAACTCGGGATGCATCGAATTCAATTAATTTTTCATCGTTTTTTCCTCCATCACCTTTTCCATAATTATTTTTTACATAAAATGCACCTGTCGTTGTCGTATAACCATTATCATCGGTTCCTACAAAGGTTCCTGAGATGTTGCGAATTGCATCATCTTGATAACTTAAAACTTCACGATTAGGATCTAGCCCTCGGCTGTTATCTTTACCACGTATAAAAACACCTCTTAAATCAGGAAAATATCCACTAGGATAAACCGCTGCAAGACGAGGAAATAAATTCATATCAAACTTAGAGCCGTTACATTCACACCACCCCGCTGGCAAAGTATCACTTCCCCAAGGTAGGGGAATTCCAACAGGTAATGCGTAATCTCTGACAAATTCATCAAGATATAAAATTTGACTTGCTGGAACGTACCCTTGACCAAGCACCCCATCACTATGGACATGCCATACAGACCTCTCCAAATCTAAGTTATAAGTCCCGGTAATCCCATTATCATTAACATATGTGTATACACGTTTACTGCGGGAATAGACCCTCGATTCATTATCATTAGTAAAAAAATTCTCTCTAATACAAGCTATATTATAATTAGATTGGTCATTTACTAGTTTAATAGCTCTTGGAGTTGCCGCCTCTGATTCTGAATCGCTATCAATGCGTGAGCTTAGCTTCACAATTCCTTGTGTAGTTAAAGTTGCATTTTGGATTTCTTCCTGAGTTTTTTTCCATTTTGTGTTATTGGTTGATGGGTTTGTATTATCATTTTCAACTATTGCTGTATATAGAGTGCCGTTATATTTAATAATGGCATTTACGGGATATTTAACCGATTCGCTCCATTCAGGTATACCTTGCTGTATTAAATACAACATATTTTTATCTATGCGATTAAATGCGCCGTTCATCCATTCCATTGGCGGTTTTGATGCGGTCTGATCTATAGTGACACCCCACCCTCTACTAATATCCGGAAAATCGGTTAATTCCCCATTTTTTGCTGATTCTGCAAAAATTAAATAATCCGGTTTTTCTTGTACAATCATTGTTTAATTCCTATTTTTTGAAGTCTGACAAATTTACCTAAATTAAATCCATACGATTTATTTTCATTTGAAAAACCAAATGGCTTATCATTAATTAATATTAAATATTGGTACATTACGCCAACAGGTCTCGCCAAAATATCCATTTCACTAATTGCATATAACGTAAGTGAATTAAGGCTATCCGCATTTACTATTATGTTCATTGACATATTCTGTGAATCAATTATGTTGCTGTGATTACCCATAATAAATTTAATTGATTTAACAATATTTGAGATTTCACCTGTTTGATAGTTTTTAGTAATTCGGGCTTTAATGAAAAAACGGTAATCTTCGTCATTTAAAATAACTGAGGCTGATAATGAATCGTTATAACGATAAAATTCGCCTAAATTGAATGGTAATGCGGTTTTGTCGTTTAAAAACCCGAAATATTCTTTAGCAATTGCGGTCGGTAAAACTCTAAAAACACCGACATGACGACCAACCAAATCAAGCGCATAACCTGTAGCATCATCGATGCTAAGAATATCGCTAATTTGTATGACATTTTTAAATGTCTCGGTTGTTTCTTTGTAAATTGCTCTAACCGTGCCAAGCGCTTTTGGTTTCGTTCGATACTGCCAAATTAAAAATTTTTCTCTATTCAATTAGCACCTCGACATTTGTTATTTGCGCATATTCTCTATAGCCTATTTGAGCAATATTTCCATTATTTACAGTTAGGGTTTTAATATAAAAACCATCAACTAAATTAATGCTAGATATGATGCGTGACGCGTAAACATTCTCGCCAATATCAAAATCGAGATTTTTTAAATTAGCTTTGATCTGCTCTGAATTGATATCATTAAATGACTTGTAACGACCTATCGTCATTGATACATTAATATCTATTTTTTTAGGTCTATCAAAAAATACCTTTCTTAATATGCCTTCTAAAAGATAATTAGCATCGATTTGACCATACAATCCGCAGCCACCTATTTTTTTCTTTGTAATAATTTCCGCTATTTTCTCGTTAGTTCCGCCAAGAATAACTGCATTAAATGAATGAGGCGGTACACCTTTTTCATCGGTTTTATTCGTGTAATTTTCGTAAACAATACATTTTTTAACGCCTTCTATATTTATTAATGCTGATTGTATTCCTTGTTTGTTATCAGAATTGTTAATTGAGTGTGAAAGCATGAATCGCTTTAATAATTGGCTGTCCGTTTCTTCGTCAACACCACCATAACTTGTGATAGTTGCAATTATTTTGTCTATACCGATAATAATTGTGCTTGCCGTAAATTCTTCTTGCGCATCGGTTTTATAATTGCCTAGTTCTAACGATCTGAATTGAGCTCTAGCACTACCTAGATCGTTTAATATAATGTCATTCGTTGTTACCCATTTATTTTTGTTTTTATCAATATAGATAGAATTGTTCGGTACTACGGTTTTCGGTTTTCCTGTAAAAATGACGTCATCAATATAGGAATAAGAGGCGGTGATTCTCGTTAATCCTGCATACATCGCGCGTTGTTCTAACCATTGACCTGTTGCTTGATAAGGATCTAGCATTTGCACAATAAATGATACTGCTTGATGAATGTTAGCCAGCTCTTGCGAAAACAAGCCTAATAATTGTCCATCAGGTGTATCACTATCAAGATTAATATTTTCACCATAAATGGATTTAAACGAGGTGATTAAGCGATTTTTAATCGTTTCAACATCATCAATTTCAATCCCTTTATCTGTTATCTGTAACATTAAATGATGCCTCGTTAGTATTGTTATATATATCTGTATAGGTAATTCTGATCTGAAATTCTCTTGTATCAGAATCAAGCAAAATGTCGAACTCATTAATACGTGTGACGCCGTCAACACAAAAAATCGCTGCTTTCACATCAATTTCCAGTTGTTTCGTATTAGGGTTTTTAGTTAGATAGTCAAACCAAGCAATCCCATCATCACGACTTAAAAACCAATCTCTTTTTAACGCTAATAATTTAGTTTTGACGCATTGGGCTATCGCATCGGATCCTTCTAAATAATTGGCAAGTCCATACCCAAATGTCCAATCGTGATTTTTATCTAATCCCCTAACTATCATTTTGGCTCTCCCGTTGTGTCATTCCCACTTTTTACGCCCATGTGTACATGTGAATTTAAAGCCACTCCTTTATTCGTCATAACATCCTCGGCGGTAATCACGCCGGTACTTATTGTGTTACCTGCTGATTGGTTATAACTTCCTATTTGGTTATAATTCCCTTGTTGCAGAGTATTGCCCTCATGTTCGACATTACCTTTAATGTAAATCGTGCCATTCGTTAACCTAATATGCGTTGAACCGTCGTCCGTTTGCATTGATACGCCATCATGATAAAAATCTGGAATTTTATTCGGCAGACTGTTAACACCGACAATAAAAAAACCATCACTTAAATCATTAATTCTGTTATCTAACGGTTTTGTTGCATGACCCGATGCAAACCATCCATCAATACAACGACTTGAAAATATAACAAGCCCCTCATCACCTGCTTTAATTGGAACGGTAATACAAAAGCCGCCCGCATGTGGGAAATGCGCAGGGACATCTACAAGGGGAGGGAGTGAAATTTCTTCACCATTGGCAAGTACCCTGTTAATCATGGGTTGACATGTGACGGTATGACCGTTGAAGTTAATCACCTTTGCTGGTAATGCGGTATAAATATTTGATTGCGCGCGTTTGATTTGGTTTTCAATGGCTTGAAATAATGAATCTATCATAATTTCCCCAAGGCAATAAAATGCCCTCAATAGTTAAATTGCTAAGAAAAAAGGGCTATTAAGCCCTTTATCTTGTATTAAAAATGTATTCATAATTACTTATCTTTCAACTCGTTTTGTATGTTATCTAGCTGATCGCAAACCGCCCAAATAGCATCCATGACGATACCGTGCTGGGTTTGGAAACCATCAATACTTTGTCCATCAGTTGTTAAAAGTTGAATTATTGCAATAGCTTTTGCGATTGATTCGCTCATTTTGTCGATTGAATCTAATGAAAAGGTTTTTTGATTTGGCATAATATATCCTCTATTAGCCCCTCTTTGGGGCTTATTATTAAATGGTTAGGCGATTTCTTTATTGATAAGATGATTTTTTGATTTCATCTATTGCTTTTTCGTTATATCTAAAACTTTCAACTTGTTTATCAGATGAACGGGATTTGTCTAATACAAAAATGCCGTAGCCTTCTGTTTTTAAGTTAAGTCTATTCGCTATACGACCAACCATATTTGAGGATAATCCTAATTTTTTCCCCACTTCATTTGCGGTATAGGTTTTTTCTTCCAGTTTAGGTAAAGGTATTACATTTTTACCCGCAATTGGATTTAGAGTATCTGCATAAATGGCTTGTTTTGACTGTTCGCTAAGATGCGGTAAATTAATAAACATTTGATCTAATGCTCTAACTGATAACTCCATGGCTTTTGCTTGTCGATATTCAGGTAAGTAAGATTTAAAAGGTTTCTGAATATTTTTTAATTCACCTTTTTTATAATCCAAAAATATTTGATTAACCATGAGTTGAAATTTTGGACTTATCCAACCAGCATAAGATATGGCTAAAAGTTCGTGAGCAAAAGTACCGCCTGCGCGACCTTCAGATGAAACTATGCAATTTTGCACAGTTTCTTTTTTTACTTCTTCAATTAAATCTTGCGCAGTTTGAGTTCTCAACCATTGTGCCGGTGCTTTATTACTACCTAGACCACTAGCCTTATGTAAAGCATTAAGATTATATCTTCCCTCTTTATCGGTTGTGATAGATACACCAGCAATTACTGGACAATTTGAAACATTTTTATTAATATTACTCATAAGTTTAATCCTTATTCGAAAGTTTGTGGTTAACTTGATTTAGGGCTTTAACTGTTGACGCAGCTAAAGCCTTTAGCTTTTTAAATGCCTGCAATTTTCTTTTCCTCTTCTGTTAATGACTGTTTTACTCTGTTTACGAGTTCTTGGCTCATAGTTCTATCGTTCATTGTTGCTAATATCTCAAGTGCAGCTTTAAGACTGACTGGTATTCTTGCGGATAACGTTACTTTATTTTCTTTCACTTATTCCTCCTGATTATGTTATGATTTATTCAAGTAACTTAATACATCGTAATATGAATTATTCATATTGTAAATGGATATTTTCAGGATTTTTTCATGTGCAAAATAAACGAAGAATTTTCAGAAAGACTTTCTTCAATGAGAAAAACTCATTTGATGACACAAACAGAATTAGCAAAAAAAGTTGGAATAACTCAGAGACAAATAGCTGCTTATGAAGCAGGACAAGCTAAACCGAGAAAAAATACATTATTAGACTTGGCTTTTTATTTAGGGGTTCCATCTACATGGCTAGCAACAGGTGTTAATAGTAATCTAGATAAATTAGTAAATTATACACCTGTAACATCTCAAGAACAGATTGCTATTTATAATTTAGATCAATTTGATTTATCCCTTCTTTGTGAAAAGAAAGTCATTACTAATGAGTTAGAGCTATACCCATTGCCAGATAACCTCAAAAATATTCATAAAAGTGCTTTTGCCATCCGAATGTATGGAGATTCAATGGAAATCTTTAAAAATTTAGGTATACCAGACGGATCTATCGTAACATTCAATATGGATGCCAAAATAAAAAGTGGCGATATTTGTTTAATTGAATTTGATAATGTCTATTCAATTAAGCAACTTTTTATTGATGCAAACCAAA
Source organism: Gilliamella sp. ESL1225 (assembly GCF_058502635.1). Classification (NCBI taxonomy): domain Bacteria; kingdom Pseudomonadati; phylum Pseudomonadota; class Gammaproteobacteria; order Orbales; family Orbaceae; genus Gilliamella; species Gilliamella sp. ESL1225. Next base: position 1,074,053 of record NZ_CP196358.1, read on the forward strand.
CAACTGCTCATCCATTAAATGCTAATTATTCCGATATTATTTTGAAAAAAAATGAATACAAGATAATAGCTAAAGCAGTTCGGATTGATATTAAATTATAAATAGCCCTTCAGGATTTCATTTAGTTTACCCCTTAAGTTTTGGACAATAAAAAACCACCTAAAGGTGGCTTTATGTGTATACAGATATAAACCCTTTTTCAGATTTTATTATGGTTTTGGTAATAATATCTGTTCTTTAGTTTTATCTGTTATTTTGCTTTTTGCTGTCTTTAATACTTCCGGCCAATCTGATTTACTTTTTAGAAGTTCAGCTAAGGTTTTATATTTATCTAACTTGCCGGGATTTTTAGTGTCAAATTCCCATAAACCTAAATAAACCGCTTCAAGAGAATCATTAGGCTTATCGTCTTTTCCTAATTTATTCATATTTTCCATCGTTGTTTCAAGAAACTTTTTAAAATAACTATCCGCGGTTACGCAATTTTTTAAGCTAGGAAAGATGACATTATTTTTAGTGCCTACACAGATTAAATCAAGTTTACTGCCTTTATTAATATTCATTGCATCATCTTTATTTTTTAGTTCAAGTGATACGTATTCAAATTGATTTTTACCGTTTGCAATAATGTAAGGATCGCCTGATAAATTCGTTTTCACACCTGATGCGACAGTTTTAATATTAATCACGACATTATCATATGTTTTTTCGTATTTATATTGATTGTTTTTATATTCACTAATTAAGGTTGAGGCTGAAACTAACGGAATTTGCTCTTTAAAAATTGCATCTCCTCCATTACGAAAGATTTTTATATCATCTTTAATCATAAGTTCCATGAATCTTTTTCCATTATCATTTGCTGAGGCACTAAAACCAACCAGTAGTAAAAATGAAATAGCGATTATTTTTTTCATTTTTTATTTCCCATTTATTAAAAATGACAAAATAGCAAAAAAATTAAATTTTTACAAACTTCCCCCCAGTGCAAACTAACTTGCTATGCCAGTTATCACCGTATAAGTCGCCATTATGCTCAATTGAATTAATTTTATAATCGCCGTTATATTCATTTAGTTTAGATTCAATTCGTATCAACGAGCCAATCCGATAATAAGGATTACATAAGGTTGTGACTTCAATGCCATTATTGGTTTTTTTAGGGCTGCCGATCATGCCCGTATTTCTTGAAATAACAAAACCCTCATCATTAGCAATGGCTTTACTTTTTGGAATAACAAGCAATTGATTATCTTGAATTGACCAGTCGGCATGGTTATTAGTTGCGATTTTGTTCATTACCTCACGCGTATCACACATTAATACCTTTCCGCGCGGTAGTTCTTGATTATTGGGTAAATCAATACTTCCTTTAGAAATATCAAAACTAATTAAAGCCTCATTTAAAAAGTCGCTGTCTTTTTGCCCTTTTTCGAGGGTTTTAATGAGGGTTTTATCGGTAAATGCGAGATGACCATCACCACAACGCATTGATGTTATAATGTCTTGTCCAGATATTTTATTTTCAACGGTTAATATATCCCCGCAAAAAATCATTCGTAGCGTATTTTCTTTATAACAAACAAATAACTCAATAAAGTTATATTTTTTGCTTGTTAATAAATTACGATTAGAATTATTAAGATTGTAAATTGATATGTCGCCCGTATTTGGCTCTGATGTTAACGTTTTTTTAATAGAGAACGTAACGCGAAGATTGTTAATGATAATGCTTTCTTTTCTGTTGCCTATTTTAACCTGTAAAACCCTGCCAAATTGTTTCACGGTACTCTTCCTTAGTCATGATAAATAATTGCATCCGATTATTAAAATCAGTTTTAGACATCGCATTGATGCCTAATCCTGATTTGTCATATAAAACCAATACAAAAGGTAATTTAAACTCAATCAATGAGGGGCTATTTACGGAAAGCCCCTTATTTTTAGTGATATACTCGTCATTATCCATATTAAATAAATCAAATTGATAGCTGTTTAATATGTCGTTATAACGTAATGTTAATCGCAAATTCATATCATATAAGGTGAATGATTGCTCAAGTTCATCATCTGTTGTTGTTTGTATCATATACATATTATAGTTACCTATTAAGTAATAACCTTAAGCACAGACTTTGGATCAACCTCTTTAGGTTGTGTTACGCCAAGATTTCTGACTTTAAGTCCCTTTGCTGTTTTTGTTTCAACAATAAAAACCTCTTTAAATGTTAAGATAAATTCGCCACAACTGTTTTTTTTCTGCGTAAATCCCACGGAGGTTATCAACATATTTTTATATTGCCTTGCGTTTGTTTGTAGGGTTATGGTTTCACCACTACGTTGTATTGCAATAAGTTTTTCATAAGCGTCACTGATTCTGTCGGAGGTTACGCGGTTTAAATTTGGCGATTGGTAATCGGGTAAGAAATCAGCAATAACTTGATTAGTCATTTTTTCGCCGGTTTGATAGTAAGACGCATAGCGTTTTATTACATTTTCGGCTTGAGCTGTAATTGATTTCACCGATATTGGTAATGGGTATTTATCAAAATCATAACCTATTATATTTTCAAAATTACCTAATTTTGGATCATATCCAACAACCAAACCAGAAATCGTTATTTCCTTTGGATCTAATACAGCATGATCGGCGATACTGCCACCGCTCTCAATCGGATTATTTGTTATTCTGAGTTTTGAAGAGTGTTGCTCAACTGTGTTGATATCAAGACTAAATGTATAATTTTCAGTGATAATTAAGCCTGAATTTGGTGAGGTTTTATTTAATATGCTTTTAAACATTAATTCGCTCCTAACGCGGTGTTAGTATTATCAGCAACCTGTTTAACTGCATTTTGCATTATCGTATCTAATTGCTCTATCCCTTCTTGTGCTGTTGTTACATTCATTGTGTTATTAACTGTCACAGCATTATGATTACTCACGTTTTTATTGACAGATGAAATTCCAGCAGCTTGTGCAGCATTCGTATTAACTACAGCGTTAAGACTATCAGTTGTTATTGGGTTATCATTTGCGTCAATTTCATCATCATCACCACCAAAACCAAAGAAGCTTGCCACTCCTCTAATTTTCTTTTTAACCGTATCAATAAAACCAAAGAATTTATCATTAATCCAAGATATCGCTTTTATAAATGGTGCTGTAATAAAATCAGTAATTGCTGAAAATGATTTTCCTAATTTTTCAGTAAAGGATAAGCTATCATCATCCCAAATAGAGAATAGCGATTTTATAAGCTCCCAAGCGGCGTAAAAAGGGGCTGTTATAAAATCAATGATTAAATTAAATGCGTCACCAATCGCGTTAACGGTATTATTAGCTCCTTCTTCACTCATGCCAAAATACATTAAAATGTTTTTAATCCCATCTTTAAAAAAGCGGGTCACATTATCCCAGAAGTTAGAAAAGAAATTTACTAGCATATCCCAGTTGTCATAAATGAGATATGTAGCAAGCGCAATGGCCGTGATGATAGCTAAAATAGGGTTAGCCATCATAATTGAGGTTAACCCTTTAACGGCAACGCCAATTAATTTGAATGCTTTAGAAATCGATCCTAATGTACTTGTAATTATATTAAGCAGTTTACCTTTGCCCGTAATCCATGCAAATTTAACACCTAATAAAGTCATATAACCAAGCACGGCAAAAATGACCGCTTTCCAGTTTTTATCAAGTTTTTCCCACCAATCGATAATATTTTTTATGCCATCGCGGCATGTTTGCCAAAACGAACCAAATGCGCTTTTTCCGCCATTCATGTAAACCATGAAATCATCAACAAGTAAAAGCAGAGCTGCAAATGCTCCAATAATAATACCCATTGGACTAAATAGTAACTTACGATTAAATGCTGCCCATGCTATACCTAATGCAATAAGGGCGTTTTTCCATCCAATTGTGCTCGTAATAATCATATCGATAAATTTAACAAAATTGACAATGACTTGAATTACCATTCCGATAGCTTTAATGGTTTTAGTTATGCCTTCTGTGATCAACTCTTTATTAATCGTTAACCATTTCCTAAGACCGACACTTAAATTAGTGATGGCTGGGGCAAGATCTAAGGCTATCTTAGTTTTGATGCTATGAATTGCCAGCCCTAATTTGCCCATTTCGCTTTTATATTGCAGGGCTTGCACTAATTCAGCTTGAGATACTTTAAATAATGCACCTTTTCTAATTGCTAACTCACTAGCTTGATCCAATGCATTATTAAATGCGTTAACCATTCTTTTACTATATAAAACCGCCATGGCGGTTAAACCTGCTAACGCAAGTTTTAGCGCACCAAGTTTTGATTTTGTTTTTTCGGCAGATTTTCCGGCTTTTTCTGTTGATTCTTCGGTTTTATTGATCGCATTATCTAAATCTTTTTGCATACTATTTGCAGTATCAGAAAGTTTATTCGCTCCCGATTGTAATGTATTAACTACTTTTGTGATTTCACTCGCTTTTAAGGCATCAACACCTATTTTTATTAAAAATTCCTCTAAATACATGTCACGCCTCATTGTGCCGTTTTTCAGTCAATTTTGTTTCGGCTATTACATTATGCATATCAATAACATCATCTAATGAATAAACAGTTCTAAGCTCGTGGAGTGTCGCATATTTATTAACAATGACACCCCACACAAACCAATCTATGTCACTTTCTTGGCTATCTCCTCCAAGCTGAACGTATTTAGATTGGACAATACGCCACTTGGTAAAAAACCCAAAAAATGGAACTTTAACCCTTCGATGATTATTTGATAATAGTGATCACGGTGTACATTAAAAAACTCGCTGGCTTCTTTGGGGTTTTGAAATAAGACTTTATTATAATTTTCATCTGTTGCTGAAACATAATTAAGGATAAATTTTTCTATTTCCTCAAATTGTTCTGTACCAAGATTTGATGCTAATTGACCAATATCAAACCCAGTTTTATCACTATCCAATGAAAAACAGCCCTTTAGAAGAGCTGTTAATTTTTTTAAATATTTGTTTGCTTTGAAAAAATCCGCTTGCTTGAATGTATAAGTTATATCGCCAATGATAAAATCTGCATGAGTCATTAAAGACCTCCCTTGATATTAAATTCTGCTTTTGTTGCTTTAAATGTCCACGTTAACCCATTGTGAGAGGTGCCGCGAGCATGAGTAGGGGGCGTTGTAAACCAGCACCCAGTTAATAAAAACTCATCGCCGTTACGTAAATCTTTATATGTAATTAGTTTACTTGTTGCCGTTGTTGGGTTATTTAATTGATTGTTTCGTAATTGATTGAGCTTTTCATTTGTCTCACTATGTTGTAATGTTTTAATCGTAATCGTAGCCCCTCGGTTACATGAATTAATAAATATCCCCTCACCATTAATGCCATAGGTAATATCACCATCATCACCAATAGGCGCAATGCTGATTGAATCTTGTGCATTTTCATAACCTGTTATTTCGTATCCGTCGATTGTTAAAACGGCGTCTTCTAAAGAAAATGATTTAGACATAAAAAATCCTTATCGATTAAATTGAACAATAATATCGACGCTATGACCTGCTCCGGCAAGTTTTAACGCGCAGTTAATAGGCATCATTTTGCGCGCCTCTCTATCAGCGATGTCTTGTGTGTCAAATGAATCAGAATAAAAATAGTAACCGTTAACTTGATCGCCATATGACAGATTGCCTAAGTCGCCTAATGTCCATTTACCCACACCTAAGAAACCATTATTGATAAATTGCTCACCAATCACTTTTATTGAGCTAATTAAAATTTCCTGTCCGCGGTCAGTCTGGGGTATTTTGGTTGGACAACCTTGTAGGGTATTAAAGGCTTGTACCTGTACTGCATTAATAAATGCGTCTAAGCCGGTTGTTTCATCAATAAATGTGCCGCCAATCATTACCCCTTCAGCTAGCATATTAACGCCTGCATAATCCGTGTAATAATTGATGCCTAATCTGCGACACTTTGTCGCCTCATTCACTGTAATTTTATCGTCGGAGGTAACACTCACTTCTTGCTTAAATTTAACCGTTTTTGCCGTATTTACCCCGGTCCATATAGTCGTTAAGGCGATACCCATTAATTCGGCGGCTGCATGTGCATTGCCTTTATTGTTATATTGCACCATTAAACGACCACTATTACGTTTAAATAGTGTTTTAAGTACGTTTGTATCCACATATTCAATATTCGCGGCTCTTGTTTCAGTGAACGCCATGACTTTAGCATTCTCGCTTCCTTGAGCCACAACCCAATCATGGGCTTCGATTAACTCAACATCTGTGATTGTGTTAGCAAAATAAACCCCGTACCAATTTTGGTCTTGGTTTTGTAACTGACTTAGGGCTTCAGTCGGTGTTTCTTTGCTATACGTTGTAGCATCATCACCCTTAATTAATGTTCCTTTACCATCAATTAAGTTAAGCATGCTGCCAATGTAAGTACCCTCTAATTCACTGTTAAACACATAACCAAAATTATCGCCTTTACCTTCTTTGTTTGACATTAAAATAAAACGGCTACCAACCTCATCATAAATAAATGTAACGCTAACATCTGTTAGTTTATTATTAATAATCGTTGCGACATCATTCATCGTTGAAACGCTAGAAAAATTTAGCTCTTTAATATCTACTTTCACATCACCAAAATAAAATGATAAATAGCCATCTGTAATCGTTTTAAATTGAATGTAAGAAACCGACAACACTGAGCCATTTATTTTTGCATTAATTGCCGGTGTAGTAAGTTCATCCTGTCTGTATTTTGCAATAAGTGCCGTTTTTGGTTTTGGTCTTGCCGAAAATAATGCTGCCGCTGCGCGATAAACATCGGTATTTGTGCCAAATAACGCGGCGACGCTATTAATATCTGAAACAACAATATATCTTGTATCAGAATTCATAAATTCATCGCACATTTCATTTGTGAAAATAGCAACAACGCTTAGATCGCGTTTTTGGGCACCTTTGGGGGATTGTTGCATTGTGACATCTACAACTTGACTAATTGGTAAACTCATTTAATAGCCTCTAATTTAAATTCCACGTTATCGCCTCGTATAACGTCTACTTTAACGATTGGATTAATTGAAAAAATAAGATCGACCTGAGCTCGCTGCTCTTTTCCAGCGGCGATGGTCATTGGTAAACTGCGGATTTGTGAACATCTTAAATATCCCATTTGTAACCGTTTTAATCGTTGCCAAACTGGGGTTAATTTCATTGACTCAGTTAATTTACATAAAATATCGTAGGCGTTGATACCGTAAGCGTTCACCGATAAAGTGACCTCTTTTAATGTTGATGCTGTTTCAATCTCATTTTCACCGTTGTATCGAATTTCAGTGCCAATGTCGGATTGATAGGAATTAAACACGGTAATAAATTCGCTTAGGGATGAAATATCTTGCATATTATTTGCATCAAATATGATTGACTCAGGTAACGTTAAAACCTCGGCTATCATGCGCCTGACTTCCATCATATCGAGTCGCGAGACAGTCGTAATAACCATAATCACTCCATATTGCATTTGAAATTATTTTAAATCGCATATTATGATGATAAAAAAGCATCCCATTCGTTAATTCCGTTTTGGAAAATATCCGCACAGTCGGATTAAATCGGTCACCTTCTGGTAATATCTGCAAATCATCATTACTGGCTGGTTGGATAACACAGGTAATTAAACCTAATTCATCAAATTTAATTTTTGTTGCAAAGAAGGGATCACGTAAAAATGTTGAAATAAATTCACGCTTCATTTTTCTCTAATCTCATAAGTTATTGATGCCTCAAGTTGCCCTGAATCAATAAGTGGTTTATTGGATTTTTTCCTTTTAATAGTATTTTTTGTGTTTGGTGTAAATTCGCCATCAATGATTTTATCAACGATTTTATCCCGAAAATATACGCCAACTGTGGCTAACGGATCCTGTGCAGATTTGTCGCCTTTCAAATATTCTGAGATTTTAATCTTTGCCAATCCCGTAATATTTTCGTTCTCTTCTGTCGCCGTTGATCGCATAAAAGACCGTTCGGGAATATTTTTATCCGGACAGCCAAATTCGTGGATCATCCCAAGCTCAGCATTTGTTATTTCGGTGTTATTTTTTTCCGAACTTTCACGAGCAGGGTTATCACTAGGAATACCGACCACTAATTCAAACTTACTTAGCTGTTCAGTGCGTTTAACAATTTCTTTTATGCGTTTTACAATGTTAAGTTCATTCATCCAACAACTCCTATAGGCGTAATAAGCCGTCGTAATCGTAAATATTCCTGACCGTAGGATGTGGACGTTAGATCATAATCGCTAGGATTTCCTAACGAAGTATTTTGTGATGTATAACCAATTGATAAATCACCGGCTGATTTGTTTGATACTGATTTGAAATTTTCGCCTTTATTGAAAATAATATTATTGTCTAAATCCCGATTTAAAAAACCCTTGACCGCCAATCGATGCGCTGTATAAGCAAAAAGCCCGATGTTATATAATTTACCCCAAGCTTTTTTATTCATAATCAGCGCGCTACTTTCTAAAAAATGATTGATTGTGCTATCATCGACTAAATTAAACTCAGGGTATTCATCGCGAAATTGCATAAATACCCCCTTTGTTAGCATTTATAGTCTACATACTGGGCAGATTTCGGCTCTTTCCACATAACCCCGGTAAATGCCGAACGGTAACCACTTTGATATGACAATAAATCTTTTCTCATAGTCTCTAATAACTCAGGCATGTGGACCTTCATTTCGAGATAATCTTCATCATGAGAATAAATCGCTAATCGAGATTTCCCTTTTGTGATTTGTTTAGCATATAGAGCAGGAATTTTAACAAATGTAATATTAAAACTTTCATTTTTTGAGGCTTTACGTAATGCAGCCATTACGCGATCCATCGCGGCTATCGGTAATAAATCAGTGCCTACAATGGTTTGATTAGTATCAAATTTTTGCATAGCCGCCATAAAGTCCGCTGCATCCATTGCAAGATGAGTTGGCTGAATAGAATAGTTAGAGCGAGACCAAACTTCATCATAAGCATTTAGAATCATTGTGACAAATTCTTCTGATGTCATCTCTTTTATTGTTTTATCTGATTGCTCTTTATAAACATTGATATTTTTACCCGTCAATAATCCTTCTTGACCCGGTTTTTGCACATGTCCGACATAACCAGCATACTGGATTGTTGTCAGTGCGTTAGCATAAAGATCGTTTTGTTTTTTTGTTGGTAAATTAATACCCAATTTCTGCGCTTTCTCAATTTCTTGTTGAGTGTACACAAGACCTTTTGCCCATTGAACAACGGGTGATTTTTTTGCTTCAATTGTGCTATCAATGGTTTCAAGGGAAGTGGTTTGAATGCCAATGACCCCATTTTTTACCGAGCCACGAACTTCTGTTACGCCAAACTCAAATTCTTCGATAGCAAAATCAAGTCCTTCAGTAATGGGCACAGCTTCGCCAATATTGATTTCGGGTAATTCTTTTTCTTGTAGCTGTTTATCACGCTCTAATAATTCCTCAGTGATAACATCACTGTAATCTACATTTTCATAAGCCATTATGCCTTAGCTCCTTTTGTTACATTTTTTACTGATTGCACATATCCTAACGTTATTGCCGCGCAGTTGTTCCCATTACTGACACGTTCAACCCAATAACCCAAATCGATATTACCCTCTGAGACATTTGTAATTTTTCCTGCATCTTCACCAGTGGCAATAATGTAAACTTTGTCACCGCGTTTTAATTCGATATCGTTTATTGCTAACGCTACAACTGAATCGCCATAAGAAAAATGGCCAATATTAATTTGACGATTACTTGGATGTTCATCACCGTAAATGTCTCGTACAATAATGCCGTGGATTAAATCATTTGTTGATTCAAGTGGCTTAATCCCACCATCTGCATTAACAGCGACAAATGTCCCACATAATAAATTTTTCCCTGTTAAATTTTCCTCACCCCAAACCTTGCTTTCTGAGCTAGATACACGGTAAATAGCCCCAGGTTTCATTGTTCCATTATCAGAATCCCACTGTGTAAAACTGTAACCCATGTTATTTACCTCCTAATCGTGCGCTAGCCGTTTTAATTTTGTTGTTGCTATCATTTAATAAACTAGAAACAACTTTATTTTTCTTTGCGCTTGTCGCCACAAGCCCAGCATAAGCCGCTCTCAGCTCTGCATCGGTTAATTTAGCGGCTTGTTCCTTCGAATAAATACCGGCATCAACAAGTACCTTGATGCGGACCTCATTTCCCGATTTTGCATCGGTCAAATTTACTTTCGGGAATCGTGATTTTGCATCATTCATAACCGAGCCTTTGTCTTTTTCATTTTCAAGCTCCTCAACGCGTGCTTTATATTCGTCACGCTCTTTTTTGACCTCTTCCAACTCAGCCGTCAATGAAACTATTTGTGCATCTTTTTCATCTTCTGGCTCATTGTCAGTTGAAGAGGGCAGCTTAGCCTTTAGTTCATCGATTTGTTTTTGAAGCTCTTCAGCTTTCGCCCTTGATTCTTCATCGTCTTTTTCTTGCACTTGTGCAAGCTGAGCTAATAACTCGTCAATTTGCTTATTAATTTCATCTTTCGATAATTCACCTTCTGCATCATTGAGCTTTTTACGAAAAGCATCAATTAATGCGGTTACCCCTTTTTTTTTCATCAATGGTTTTCCTCTACTGTCTGTTAATAATCTACAATCCGAGCCAGCACGACCTTCCACAACAATCGCAATATGATTAGCTCGTATGTTTATGTGATAAAACTTCCCACTTTCTTCTTGAATATCTACACGCTCATAACCGACGGATAATTCGCGAATATCTTTATCTTTCAATAATTCAATCGCTAATGCGTCTTGAATATAGGCATCACAGATGATGTAATTTCCTTCAATTCTAACGTTTTGGATATGTCCGACTGCTTTATCTTTCCAGTCTTTTGCATCAACGGATTTTTTATCAGGGTGTGTTATTGTGATTGGCAAACCTTCAAATGATTTAATGGTTTCAGGCTTGCTTAATTCATCAATCGTTCGATAAACCTCTACTAATTGATTTGACTTGCTACCGGTTAATCCAATTTCATGTCCGTAATACGTTAAAATGCTGCCTTTTGTTAGCCTTGCCTTTGTTTTTAAATATCCTTGTGACGTTATTTCCCAAGTCATAAAATCCCCTATATTTTCTTTAGGCGTAAATAATCCTACTTAATTAAAAGCATTCATTTTTGTTAATGATAAAAATCTGATGCGAGTATTAGCTAGACAACGACATTGGTAATCCTCCCCCGGATTTCCGATATAAGCGCCTATAGATGATCGTTTTTTCCATGTTATACCATCATCGTCTGAGTAGACGGTTGGATCTGAATATTTGCAAAGCATTCCATTTAGGACAGTATGAGAAGCTCGTTGCCGCTCATCACAAGTCCCTCTCCAAACATATTCATCAAAACCTAGTTTAATGTTGCGCTCTTTTTCAAAATTGGCATTAATTTTTGCGGTTTGATCTCTCGCGATTAATTTAGCTCGAGAATATGAAACATTACCTCGCTCGCGTATCTCGTTAATTAATTCGCTATGCCTAAAGCCTTGTTTAAAATTAGTAAAAACATTTGATCCAATATCATTAATGAAGTCATTTTTGATAGAGGTGATTAATTCAACATTTTTATTAATAGCTGATGCTAATGTGTCACTTAATTGCTCATTATTAATGATGTTACCAATATCAATATTAAACGCCTTACTAAAGTTGCGTTTATACTGTTCTTTATTTTGATAATGCACTTTACTAACAAAGCGTGTAGCAAGCTTTTTTGCGTTTTCTTCAATTTGATCGCTTGCAATTGAGGCTAAAACAGCAATTAATGAGTTAGTATAATCATCTTCACTAATAGCGACCGCATCAACGAGATTTTTTTTGCTGAGCGCATCCGTTAATTTGTTAACCATCGCTCGAATATAATCAGCTAACGCATTACGATAATAAACCTCAGCGCGTTTGCTCGGTGTTGTGGGTGCTAATACTCTATCGCGTCCCTTTAGAATATTAGCTAACTTCAAAGAGGTTACCATCTTTTAAATCTTCTTCGGTTGTATTGACGAGAAACTTACGCGCAATGAGTTCTGTTTGTGCAACCTTATCCGATAGAATTTGCGCTGTTACTAAAGAAGAAAAACCACTGGCAAATTGACTAAATCTAGTGGCTTCTTTATCTTCATTGACAATTTTTATCGATGGGTATTGGTATGTTAAATTGTGATTTGGCATCATTTTGTCAAGAATGAATCTATCTATAAATTCTTGTAGTGGTCTTAGCCTGCTTTCTTGTAATGCGTTTATTGTGCCGTGATAAGATTCGAGGTCTTCTTCACCCGTTGAAAAACCACTAGCAGATAAACCAAATAAAACTGTAATTGGTCTATCTAGTGCCCCCGCAGTCACTGTGATTAATTTTGTTAAAATATCTGACAGTCCGCTGTAGGTTGCTGTTTTTTGCTCCCATCGTCCCTGAGCCTCGCTATTACCCGCATCTAGCACAATGGCATTCATCGATGACTTAGTATGATTAATCAGATCAATAAATTTTTTGATTTCATTCTCTTTGCCTGCTGCTATCTTTGCTATCAGATCGGGAACAAACAGGACATCAACATTACTATCTTGGATAATATCCCCAATGCAGGTAATAGTCGTATCAAATAAACGAATAATATTATATTTATTCTGTATATCTGATGTGCCATACGCTTTTTTGTCGGTTAATCGACTCTTGCCTAGTTTTAACCTGTGACAGCGTGAATGGTGTATTTTTTGATTTTTACCAATTATGTAATAAATAGGCTTACCAAAATTTGCCGATCTTAAATCATCTTCGATATTATTATCGGGTGTGTACTCACCTTTTGTTAATACGATAAATCGCTGTATGTCTTCAAAATCAGAGTAGGGCTCTGACATGTTTTCTTCATCCGTTATGGCAATAATTAAACTATCGCCATAAAGCGCACCAAATGACAAAAACTGATCTTTGATCCACTGTAACCCTAAATCATTTTCTTTATTGATAACGAGTTTAAGTAATTCCTCATCATAATCACCTTTAAACGTTCGTGGTAATTTCAACATGTCTTCTGAGGTTTTATTGATATATTTACCGGTTAACCATGAATCATCATACATTGCTAATAGCTGTTTATCGGCTATTTTTTTACCGGTATATCTAACAGAATTATTTTTACCGCCGAGTGATGTAAATAAGCTTTCCATCGAATCATTAATAAAAGTTTCTGGTTTTTTAATTGTCATAGTACATCCCATAGTGAGGTTTTACTTTTCCCATATAAATCCCTTAATGCCTGAGTCATACTATCTACAACATCATCATGAGAACCGACAGGAAACGTTGTTATTTCTTTCACTGCCTCAGTTATCCAAGGAGCAATGTCTTTATGTGGCAACCATATATTTCCTGCCTCCCACTCGGGTGTAACAGAGTGAGCGCGAGCAACTTTACTGCCATCTGGCTCTACAGGTATAAGCCCAGATATTGAGTTTTTTAGAGCGTCAATGACCGCAGGTCCATTTGCTTTATCTTCAACAAGCTTTCTTCTACCTTCAGGATAATCATTTGCCATTTTTACAACCGCTTTTTTAGTTGCTGTAAAAGCCATTCTTTCGCGATGTTGGTGTAGCAGATATGAATTAGCCCCTTTTTTACCCCACACTTGACCAACAACAAAATCCGTCCCATCGGTATCTTTAAATGTCATATCCCAACTGTGTATCACTTTATCGAATGTTTTCGGTAAGTCTTTTGGTAAATAATATTGAATCCATTCATCTTTAAAAATTACACCACCAAGGGTTTTTGGCGATTGCTGATACATAGCAGACCAAAAATAATCACCCAGTATCTCTTTTGTTTCTTGTAGCTTGTCGATTGGGTGTAACTCAGGAACAAGAGCATGGCCGTTTTCATCAATGGCTGGGAATTGCAAGACTCTTGATTTTTTATTCTTATCAATTACCCTTCCTGACAAATCATCAGTAGCCCAACGGGTAGCCATAATGATTTCGCCGCTTGATTTTGATAGTCGCGTTTTAAATGTAGAGACATACCAGTTCCATATACCCGTTTTTGTTGTAGGGCTCAAAGCTTCTTGAGCGTTTTTTATTGGGTCGTCAATAATACCTAAATCAACTTTCTTTCCCGTTAATGGTCCACCCACGCCTTGACTAATGTAAGCACCTTTCCGACCGACAATCTCAAACGTTTCAGAGTTCCGTTTAGCCTCAACCTCTACAGTAACCACACGTTTTTCGTTAAGGCATGATTTGGGGAATAAAATCTTATATTCATCACTCATCATGATATGTTGAACATCGCGGTTCATGTCACTAGCGAGGTCTTTACCATAAGATAGCCCGGCTATACGCAAGTCTGGGTATAATCCAAATATATAAGCTGGAAGATAACGAGAAACAATATCTGATTTACCGTGCTGTGGAGGCGCTCCTAAAATTAATACAGGACGCTTACCTAAAACCATATCGATAATAAACTGATCTAAGGATGAACATACAGTTTTTGAAAAATGGCTCACAATGTAATCGGGGTTTATAAAGCAAATAAATGACTGTAGGTCACTTCTAGCCCTCCGTCTTTTCATTAGTTCTATTGCTGCTTCTTGTTGACTGACCTGCGATAATGCTTGCGAGTTGCTCATCTGTTAAGTCCGCTGCTGTTATACTTTTTGGTGACATACTGCCATCTGATGATTGATGATCTATCTCTTGCTTTTCACTATAACCATGGTTAGCAAGCATTAGCTTTGTAATTATGGCGTTGAAAGAATTCGTTAACCCACCATTTACTAGTTTATTTTCTTGTAACGTTTTTATTGCTTCTAACGTGTCGGAAAATTCTTTATTTTGCTTTGAATATTCATACATTGATGACTTATGCTTACCAAGATAACAAGCTAATCCTGCAACACTAGGAACTACATCGCCAAATGTTTCGTAACCCCCAAGTAGATATTCCTTAGCTTTACTTAAACTTTCAGCTAATTCACTTGGGCGACCTACTTTTTTCTTTTCCCTTTTTGCCATATTCATTCCTTATGTTGGTAACTGATTAACGCGTAGTCCTGTACTAATCAATTCGTAATTAAATTTAAGTTGATATTTATCTTCCCACGCTTGAATGCGTGACTTGATATTCTTTTTAGCTGCTTTCCTTATATTCATTACTTTTCCTTTTAGAGATGAACCCTAGTCGCAAAGAAAATAGCCCACAACAGGAAAGTAATAACCTAACTATTTCCTATAGGGTTCATTTCTAACTGGGTTGTGTTTGTTAAAATTGCCTTGCGACAGGCATAAAAAAACCGCACTAGGCGGCTATACTGTTAATTGTAATTGTGATTTATTCATGAGTGAGTCGAGCTTATTCTCAATATTTGGTTTTATACGTTTCCAGTTAGATAGGATCCGACCTGCTTGGCTAGCTCCCTCTTTTTCATATTGAAACTCAAAAAGTAGTTTGTTTATTTCTTTCATGAAGTCAAATCGCTCTTTTGTCCAATATTGGTACAAAACGTTATAACATTCTCGTTTGTATTTAATTAGCTTGTCTTTTAATTCTGGTTTTATTTTCTTGGTACTAACACCAAACAGCCAACCATTTAGCATTGATAACGGTAAATAAACAACTTCACGTTTTTGTATATCACCATCTAGCTGCGTCTTCATTATGAAGACGGAGGTTTTAATTACTTCATCTCGCATGATAGGCAGCTTTTCACTTTCACACCGTCGTGCTATTCATGTGAGTTGGAATGTCTTTAAAAATACTGGACCACTTCTTGTTAATAAGTGACTTGCAATAGGCATAAAAAAACCGCAATTAAGCGGTTCGAGGATAAATATGCAGTTATTTTTTATATAACCGCGGAAAAATTTAGACTTTATGCAATCAAAACGATTAAATATTCATTTCATACACATGAACTCACTGCCATTTTTTGGCGCAATCACATCACAATAATAATGTTGCCATCCTTCAATCATGGCTTTGTTGTAAGTGATGGCGTCTGAGAGACGGTAATAATCTTGTTCAGAAGATTTTGCAAGTCGTAAGGCTCTGTTAGCAATAGTGCTGGTGGTGGTGTTATCTCGCATGACTGAATCGACTTTGACGCGCAATTCGACAAGACCATTATTAACAGCATCGCGTAAATTATTCGTTTTAGCTTGCCCATCTTTTAATGCCTCAATAATATTTTTCTCTAAATTCTTAACAAGGTGATTGTCTTCTTTGTAGCGATTGAATTCGTTTTCTACCTTACTTACTGCCGCTAATGCCTGCTGTTCACCTTTATAGCATTGGTACGCTAAATAAAAAGCAAACAAAGTCAGAAAGAGGCAAAAGACTGGTGAAATCTTGTAAAGCGTTTTTAATTTTTCAATCATGATTACTTAACACCTTCATGCTCAAGCGAAAAATGATTACCATCAGGTTTAGTAAAACGACCGCCCCATGTTCCACCTAAGCTTTCCCAATATTCGCCAAGGGTTCGATAAGCCTCGGTTGAGGTTTGATAAACACCTTTAATAAATAAATTAAAATCGACTGCTAGCCGCAGAGTGTGCAAACTGTTTTTAATTCCTTTTCCTGTTTTAGCGTTTAACTCCGCTTGTTCAGGTGTCCTGTAAGCTTCGCCATACGTTAATTGATATCCTTTCGAATCTGCAAATACGATTAATTTTGCCGTCATTACCGTAAATAGTGCTTGTTTTTCGGAGAGTTTCATTTTAGTCATTGTCCTTATTGTTACAATTACCTGTTTTTTTGTTAATGATTGAGTTAGATATTTGCCTTAATTTGTCAACACCAATAAAGCCAATCACACCGCCAAGAAAAGGGTTAAAACTCACCGGCAAACCAAAGTAATCAAGTCCACTACTTGCCGCTAGCGAAAGCGCACCACAAAGTAATGCTTCGACCCATTTACGGCGGCCACCCACACCGTCATACGTTAAACGACCATAGGCGATTAGGAAAGACAGGATAACCCCATAAATTAACGGGGCATTATCCTGTAACCAATTTAAAATTGTTGTTTTGTACATTTTGATAGTCTTCTTTTGAAAAAAATTAACATTTTTGTTTATTTTAATGTAGACAAAGTAAACATTTTTGTTTATTATTATCTTATCTTAAAACAACACGGATAAATAATGAAACAAAGTGAGTTTTTAAGATGGTTAGTTGCTCAAGGCGTTGAAGTAAAACAAGGAAGTAATCACTTGAAACTTTATTACAACGGAAAACAATCAACCATGCCAAGACATCCAAGTAAGGAGTTAAAAAACGGCACAATGATTGCAATCAAAAAGCAACTAAATCTCTAATTAAAGCCCTCGTAAGGGGGCTTGTTTTGAATGAGGTTAATATGTTTTATCCAGCAAAATTAGATAAAGAAGATAGCGGTTATACCGTAACATTTAGAGATATTCCTGAAGCAATTACTTGTGGTGATGACTTGCAAGATGCATTAAAAATGGCTCAGGATGCATTAATAACAAGTATGGATTTTTATTTTGAAGATCATCGTAAAGTACCATTACCAAGCAAAGCCAAACGTGGTGAACATTTAATTGAATTACCAACAAGTATTTTTGCTAAAGTGTTACTACTTAATGAAATGATCGAACAAAATATGTCAAATGTTGAACTTGCAAAACGTATTAATGTAAAACCACAAGAGTTACAGCGTATTGTTAATTTAAATCATACAACAAAAATCGATACAATTAGTAAAGCGTTATCTGCTTTAGGTAAACATCTTGAATTAAGTATTGCCTAAAGTTTCAACCTAACTCTATTGACATCCTTGGCGGCCATTATGTTTTTTACTCTTGGAATTGAATCCCCGAAAAATGATAATGAAGCTTATGGAATTATTATTCCAGCTTTATGCAATAACGAATATAGCTGTTTTTCTGCTGCTGATAGCGAAGAAGATATCCCATCAATGGCAACAGAAGCTATTTTATTAACTATTCAAGATATGATTGAATCCGGTAAATACGACATTAGGGATATTCATAATCATCATATTTCATACCAAAATAACAAAGAATATGATCACTGTGATATATGGCTCATTATTGATGTTGATGTATCGAAATTTAGAGGCAAACAAAAACGAATCAATATAACATTGTCCGATGTGCTTATTGATAGAATCGATAATGCTGTTAAAACAAATCACTCAATCTATAAAGATAGAAGTAATTTTTTAGCAGAAGCTGCGATTAATGAGTTATCTTCAATCAATAGAGCCTCTTAACTGAGGCTTTATTTTGCCAATAAAAAAGCCCGCATTTGCGAGCTTCTATATTTTATGCGTTAAAACCGCATATTAGGCACATTATCCGTATAAACGTTTATACAGTCAAGTGTTTTAATGGATTATTTATAAATACCTTAATAACTAAATTGCTAAGAAAAAAGGGCGATTAAGCCCTTTAGGTGAGATTGTTAGTGATGTCTAATAATAGGCAATACATGATGCCATTTATCTGCGATGGTTTTCGTTGTAATATGCGCGGTTTCTCGCTCAATGATTAACTTAGCATTATTTAACGTTCGTTTGTATTCAAGTGCCATTGAGTAGAATGCCCCTTTAAAACCTGAGTCGATGATTCGTAATGCCGGCTCTATTAATTCAATTTGATTCCGCATTATATCTGCAGCTTTATACAGCCATGCCAAATCGTACCATTCTTCCTCGCTTAATCCTTGTTTTAAATTTATTCCACCTAAAAATTTGATGGCTTCCTCAAATTTATTTGATGGTAAATCTTGATAGCGGGGGATTTTAAAATGTTCGTATAATTTGTGGTATACAGATTGATAGTGTTCGCCAGTTCTATATGCCCGCTCATTAACCGCTTGTTTGATTTGCTGTTGTTGTTCAAGTGATATTGTTTCTGTAATTCCAATTTCTTTATCTGCTAAATCAAGTAACCATTTTCTTACTTCTCTTGCTATTTCTGTATTAGCAAACATTGCAATTAAATGAGCACCACGGAGGGAAAAAATACGGACTGTTTTTTCCCGTAAACTATTGTTTATGCCATTGGTGGTCATTTTGACTACCATTGTCATTTTATTAGTAAATTCATCGGAATTACGATTATAAAGTCTTGTAACTGATTTAGAATCTGCATACCGTAATAAATTAGATAAATCGTTTGAAGTAATCCAAATTTGATTATTTTGTTTAATTGATTGAATGGTAGTGTTATGAAAAGATAATTGATTAGTCATTATTTGTACCTTCAGTGTAATTTAAAATTATCACCACCAACACGCCAATATTGGGCGGTGAACTAAGCAAGGTTGGCGTACTGGTCACTAAAGGCAAACCCAGCGAGCTTTTCAGCTCCCTTACCCAGTCCACCATAGACTAGGTACAAAAAAACCGCTTTCGCAGTTCATCTGCCAATAATGAAATCAGGACGCCAATCCCGACGCTAGATTTTGCTAACGTATTTTCACTATACAATTTAATTCTATTCATTGTCAACTAGGCTACTTTTGAAAACAATTCAATAATATGACCACGAACGAAACACTCAGCAGCCAGTAATACTTTCGTTAACTCTGAGGTTTGTTTTCCTATAGTTCTTGCCTGTTTGCTACAAGACATATTTTCTAAATAAAAAGAAGTTAAAACTATCCAATATTCCATATTATCAGCCTTTAGTTTTAGTACTGCTTTATCAACAATTTCCGCCTCTTCTTCGGTCAAATATTGTCTAAAATCAAAATCACGAAAAGCACCATTAATGCCAGCTGACTTAGATGGATATTCTGTTCCAATTCGTTTTAATATCCTTGTGTTTTTCCACGCCGTTAAAATGTCTTTAGTCTCTCTCATTACTCCCTCCATCTAACTCACTAATCAAAATATCAATCTTTCCACCCTTGATCACGTCTTTACGCTCACTATGGATGATATCTATCTGATCATCATCCAACATCACACCACCGTGCACTAGCGCGTCAAAAAGAGCTTTATTAATATTGTCTAAATCGCGTTTTCGTCTATCAGGCATATAGGCACTAATATCTACTTTAAGTCGACTCGTTAGCTTTTTATTTGCTTTATTCGCCAAAATGATGGCTATAACATTTTGCCGAAATAATTCACCAGCCGGTTTAATGAATCGCCGTTTGCCAGACGTACCCCAATAATGATTTACTGTTGGTGGATAAGGTAACGTGAGCTTAATCATGCAATAGCCTTATACATGCGACCAAGCGTTTCATTAAGTAAATCTAGCTCTGTCTTTTTAAGGATTTTTAAATATGTTTTATCGCCATGGATACCCAACGCGCCTTGATGGCAATCGAAACAAAGTGGAATAGTTAAATAATCACCCGCACGCTGCGCGAGTCCTTGACCTTCTCTAATATGGTGGAGACAAGTGCGTCCACTTTGTCTTTGTCCAAGCAACTCACAACAAATACACGGCATTGCTGCTAATATTTCCGCATGTTTTTTATTCATCTTTTATTGCCTTACCCGTTAATTCCAACCATGTTTAAATTTAATTCCATTCGCGTAAAACTTACCGCATGAGCCTTTAACTTCGCCATTTACGCCGACTAATGGACGGTCACACACAAATAAATCTTTATCAAGGTTATATAAACATTCAGCGCCACATTCAGGGCACTTAAATGATGACTTTTTTAACCTATGCTTTTTTGACATCTCGCCACCTTCGATAATTGGTCCTTATATTGTTCAGCTAATTTGATTGCCTCTTGAGCTTCATAGCTAAAGTTGACACCATTTTCAGCGCCAAATTGCTCAGCGCAAGTTATAACGTCCGCGAACTCACGTTTATTCATTTTGCGAGTCGATAACCCCATGAATACAAGTCCACCCTGTAACCCCTTTACACATTTCTGTCCGTGTAAATTAGCGGTTATCAGATGTTTCCATTCTTCACTTGTCAGCGTCTCACCACTCCATTGGACCTGTTTAGCAATATCATTTAGAACGCTCCACATCATTCGATTTTGTGCTAAAGAGCGTTTGTCTTCATCAATAACAATTCGTAACGGATGAGTGTTATCAATCGGCAATTGTCTAATAAAATTAATTGCATTATCGCGAATTGATTCATGAACTAATCGGTAGTTTTTAATCATTAATTATTACCTCCCAAAACAAATAACTTTTTTAATTAAACTTAGCCATTTCTATTGATAAATTTCTTTTATTCTTTCCTCAGTTTTCTTTTCTTCGTCCCGATAATGAGGAAATAAAATTAAGTTATCAAATCGATATTGAGTACGAATAGAAGGTCTAAATTGATATTCGTTTTCAATAAAAATTCTATTTTTGTAAAATTCTTCCATTGAAGCGCTATTGGGTGCATAATATTCTAAGCAATGACTTCCATAAGGATAATTAGCTATCCAAATACCGTATATATTTTCCTTATGCTTTAAATAAACAACATATTCACTACTTTCTAGAACCTTAAAATCATCTAAAATTTCATTCAGTTTTAAATCCCATTCCTTATTAAATGAATTTAGATCTAGTTTTAGTAATAGAAAACGACGAATAAAATAAAAAAAATATTTCATTATTAATTAACCTCTACACATTCAAAATCACTTAGCTTTATGGGGTAATCTTTATGACCCCAACTATCTTTTTTTCTGCCACTTAGCTTTAATAAACACTGCTCAAGTGTTAATGCTTGCTTACAAAAATGAGTCCAACTAATGGGGGGCTGTCCGACTTTATTGATGCTTGCTGTTATTTTATACATTGTTTAATTTCTCCTTTTGTTCCTTTGCTATTCTGTTTTTCTTTATCTAGCCCATACTTCTTTTTTATTTCGCTAATCTTAAAAAGACTTTGTTCACGCGTTAAAGGTTTACCCTTTATGGTTTTAGGTAGTGTTTTCTTTGGTATCGGTATAACGTAGCCATTCATCATTTTTTTTGCTAAATCTAAAATTAATTTATTAGCTCGCTCAATAAGTTTTTGGGCTCCTAAATTCTCGTCATACATTGCCCGATATAAATCGGTAACTAGCCAATAATTTGCATCGCTACCAAAATCAAATTCATAAAAATCATCTAGTCCACGCCGACTTAAATACTCATGCAATTTAGCCTCTAAATCACACGCAGACGGCAAATTATATTGTTGCCTTAGCCCTTCTGTGCACCACTCGATAAAAAGCCCGACAGGTGGTAAAAATGGCTTAGTTTGTTTTCTGGCTATGTGCAAACCAGCCTTTAACATTTCTGGATTTATTTTGTTTTCAATGAATGCAATAACCCATTGTTGTTTTATGGTTTTTAATTCTTCATCACTGACACCAGCTAGCATGGCAGGAAAGATACCGCGTAATTCTTTAAATAAATCATTAACAATCTGCACCCCATTCGATACGCTTTGGCTCTTTTGTTCGACGGTATGTTTATTCATGACCGTTGGCAAAATGTCAGTAATATTTTTCATCACAAACGCCCTATTAATTCATCTGCCCAGCTTGTGTCATCTAAATCAATTTTTGGTTTCACCGCCAGTTGTGTTCGATTATTAACTAGCTCATCCTCCCATCGCCGATTGTTTAAGTATGTCGTCGGATGCAATTTATCGAATCCAAATTGATTTATTACTACTCTGTTTTTGATGTCATTAGCGATCATGAATGCAAATTCATCGATATTTTTTGTTTTATTTGCAGCTTTCCAATTTTTGTATGCGGCTTCAAAAGATTTTAACGCTTTCGATTTGTTCACTTTGACTAAACCTGCATTCCAAAAAAGAGCAAACGCACTATTAATATTATTTTGTATAGTTGTTTTTATATTGTCTTTTGTGTGTTCAGATTCTGAACTAGTCACTAGTTCATTTTCTTTACTAGTGCGGTTCAGATTCTGAACTAGTTCGGATTCTGAACTAGTTGAGTTTTTTAACCAGTAAATACTTATATTTCTATGCCCTTTTTTGCTTTCAATTAAGCCTTTTTCTTCAAGCGATTTACAGCAATTCACCACAACACTACGGCTTAATTTTGTTAATAATTCGAATTGAGATAAAGAAATCGCATCCTCTATCTTTTGCCATCCTTTAGTTTTTCTAACGATTATTAGATAACACTTAAGCTCATTACCGCTTAGCTCGGCTATCATTTCATCCACAAGCGCATTAGGAACTTGAAATGAATTAGGTATAAATTTATTATCCATTTAATAATCCCTATTTTTTGTGCAAATATTAATTAACTTTTTAAATATTGATATCATTTGGTTTTATATCCTTGTTTAGCCACTAATTACGGTTAGTGGTTTTTTTATAGGCACAATTAATCATTTAAAAAATATGATTAATTTAGTTTCCCTTCCTAATTACTGACCAGTTGACATCGGGGCGAAGCTCTTCGCATTTCACAGTACCATTAGTTTTATCTTCGATTTCTATGCAAATTTTTTCACCTAGCAAAGCGCTTTTATCTGAAAGCCTTTTTCTTAAATATTTAATTGTTGTACCGCATTTAATGGCAAAATTAATTTGCTCGTCGATTTTCAAACTATTTAGATAATCCCTTAACTTTTCCATAAAAATTACCATTTGGTTATAAATTTACTTACATATTACCTTAAGGTAACTTAAAAGTAAATTTATTTTGGTAATTTACCGGATGGTAAACATTTATTAAAATCATAGAAAACTAAGGGTGAATATAATGAATAAATATGAAATAAGACGACTAAACTTATTAAGGCTGATGAAAGACTTCTGTCATGACTCTATAAAAGAGTTAGCTACTAAATTAGAAAAAGATCCTTCGTATGTATCAAGATTGTTATATGAAGAAGGGAAGAAAAATAAAAAAAATATAGCTGATAGAGCCACAACAGATATTGAGAATGCTTTTAATTTACCCCGTGGATGGCTTGACGGGTTGTTAGATAATGACGAACCAATAAAAACAAATACTCCTAACAATGCTAATGGTAATTCATTCTATGTTGAAGTTTTAAATGTTTCCGCTAGCGCAGGTAAGGGTTATTTAAATTCCGACGTTAAAGAAGTTATAAAGTTAATTGAATATGACAAGGAACAAGCTATGACAATATTTAAAGGGATTTCTTCATCAAATTTAAAAGTAATCAATATAAGTGGGGATAGTATGCAAGGAACCTTCGAATCGGGGGATTCAATATTTGTAGATATCTCAAAAAAAGAATTTGAAGGTGATGGTATATATGTTTTTACATATGGCAGGGGACTGTATGTTAAAAGATTACAACTAATAAAAGACAAAATTTTAGTCTTATCAGACAATAAAAAATATCATGATTGGGAAATTTCTGTCGATGAAATAGAACAATTTTATATTCACGGAAAAGTTATGTTAAGTCAATCAATGTTATTAAGAAAACATGGATAATTAAAAATAATTTACGATCAATGCGTAAAATATTTTTTCAATAAAGAATTACCTTACTTTCTATAGATTTTTCTCAACAACTGCTTTTAACCCGCTAATAGCGGGTTTTTTCATATCTAAAACTATTATTTCTAGGATTATATGCCTTAATTTCAAATATTAATGGTTAAATATTAATCAAATAAAAACCTTCCGTATGTATAACTTCATTTAAAATTTAACTCTAGGTAATTGCAACCATCAAAAAAATTACCAAAAGGTATTTACTTTTAAATTACCTTTTGGTAATATAATCCCATCAAAACAAATCAACTTAACAAAAAAATTAAACAAGACCACGAGTTATTTAATTAGTTAAGAAGATTCAAGTAGCGAGCAGAAAGCATATGAACAAACTGCGGTTTTGAGATAACAAATCACGCAAGTGAAGCTCTTTAAAAATTAGCAAAGTCGGAATAGCAAGACAGACTTATAGTCAACAAGAAGCTAGCGCGAAAGCCGAGAAAGTAACAAAGACTCTCAGAACGAGGATTTGAACTCCCTCTCTTTAGTGGAACTGTTGATCATAACGAGTCTAGGTTATACAGAAATGTAGGCTATTAACGCATTGCCAGCTGTGAGGCATTAAACCAGCTTTTATAACAAAGCATCTTGATTCAGGGTGCTTGATTATGAAGTTACTTAACAATGAGGATATAGATATGGCTACAAGATCAAATATAAGTGTAAAGGTTGGGGATGTATATAGAACTGTTTATTGTCATTGGGATGGTTACCCGTCATACAATGGGCAAATATTACTAAGTCACTTTAACACGCAATGCAAAGTTGAGGGACTCGTTAGCTACGGTGATATTTCCACTCTTGATCAAAGAATTGACAAGCCCGAAGGTCACTCATTTAAAAATAGAGCTAAGGGTTGCACTCTTTTTTATGGCAGAGACAGGGGCGAGGAAAATACTGGATACCAAGAATCAACAGAACGACCTTGCCTTGAAGAAGAGTACTTATATGTTTTTGAGGATGGGAAATGGTTTGTTGAAGGAAATTATCTTCCCTATCAAGAATTAACTCAAGAAATAATTGATAACAACTAATTATAACAAAAGTCACTCATTGAGTGGCTTTGATTATAAATTTTTTCATTAAAATCAAAAGGCTAATTATGAACTTTCTAACAGCATTGAAAAAGTTAAAGATTAAGAAACATCAATGGTTAATCGATGCCTTTCAAGCCTCATTACTCATGTTCTTCTTAATCATAATGATGAGCTTAGAAAGTTGGATATTAGGTGATTAGTACCTTAACTATTTATGACAGCTGGAAAGACAGCGATTTGGCCATTAGCCCCTAATACAGGGGCTTTTTTTAAAAATTTACTTAATAAGGGCAAATTTATGATAAGCGATGAATTAAAAGCAAGATTAATAGCGAGTGATTGGTTAATTAAATTTAAAAATATGGCAGAAAGAAACTTAATTTTAAGTGCATGTAAAGCAGTAGGGCTGGTTTGGCATGGAGGTACACCTATATTTGATTATTATTTTGAAGACAATGAAGGCTGTATCTTATTTAAAAGAGACTATGAAGGGATACAACGTGGTCCAAAAATTAGAAAAGGCAGCAGAACAATAGTTTCGAATATCACAGACTTCTTTTTTAACGAAATTCAAAAGGATAAAGATATGACAACAGAAACAAACATCGAGCTTACACCACATCGCATTGCAGAAGATACCCCTCTAAATATTTCCTTTGAGCTTTGGAAAATTATAGATCCTAAATATAAATACGCTGCGATGGAAGAAAACGGAAGTGTATATATATACACTGAAAAACCAACAAAAACACCGGAATTCTGGTCCTCCTTCATTAATGAGAATGAGTATATTGATAATGTTGAAATATCTGGATATGTCGTTTTAAATACAATAGGCGTCGAGTGGGATAAATCCCTAACAAAACGACCTGAATGGATATAAATCATGATAAACGATGAATTAAAAGCAAGATTAAAGGCTGGCGATTGGGTAATCAAATTTAACAATGACCATGAGTTAGCATTAATTGTAGATGCTTGTCAAGATGTAGATATAGCTTGGATGAATAGGAGTAGAGCTACAGAGTGTAACATCCAGTATTCAAAGGGATTTGTTGAATTTGTACGCTCTTATGGGGGCATGTGGTTTGATGCCGATCTCGATATAAATGTCGAGTCTGAAGACATTACCGACTACTTTTTTAACGAAGTATAACTGTAATCATCTTAATATTAATCATATTATCAAGGGCTTAATGCCCTTTTATTTTAACTATAAGGATTTAAATATGGCTTTAAAAATTATCAAAGCAGAGCAAGCAATGCCCGTTACAAATTTAACTATTTGCTTATATGCGCCACCGGGTCTCGGTAAAACATCTACCGCTTTTACCTCTAAAAATCCATTGTTACTTGATTTTGACAAAGGCGCTTATCGCTCACAATTCAGAAAAGATGCTGTCGAAATTAATAACTGGCAGGATATAGAAAATATCACACCTAATGATTTAAAAGAGTATGACACAATTGTCGTTGATACCGTTGGTCGAGCACTTGATTTTTTGCAAGCTCATTTAATTGCTGGAAATCCAAAACTTAAAGGCGCAAGTGGGCAATTAACATTACAAGGTTTTGGTGCATTAAAGGCATCCTTTACGGCATGGTTAAAATCTTTACACTTTCTAGGTAAAGATGTCATTTTAATAGCTCATATGAGTGAAGAGCGTAGCGGCGATGATATTGTTGAGCGGTTAGACATTCAGGGCGGCTCAAAAAATGAAGTGTACAAAGTCGCTGACGTCATGGGACGCATTAAGATTGATAATCATAATAACCGTGTAATTGATTTTAATCCTAGCTCATCGGGGTTTGGTAAAAACCCGGCTCAACTTGACATTATCACTATCCCAAACTATTCAGAAACCCCCTACTTCTTTAGTGAAATTGTAGACAATATTAAATCAAAGTTAAATGAAGAAACAGAAATTGCGAAAAAAGAAAATGAGCGATTAATCTATTTAAGAGAGGCGTTAGAAGGTTTTGGTGATATCTCTGAATTTAATGAACAGCTCGAAATCATGGCTAAATCAAAAGCAACAGATAAGCGAATACTTATCGATGTGGCTAAGTCAAAAGGGTTTTACCTAAACAAAGAAAGCAAAACATTCGAGGTACAAAATGATTCGAATCTCAGCAACTAATTTAGAATCATTCCGCCGTTGGCTTCTTGATGAAGAAGCCACTGTTGAGGAAATGGTTGCCTATTTAAAAAGAGAAACGCCACCAACTGAAGCAATGATGGCGGGTACAGCTTTTCACAAAATATTAGAAAATGCTCAATATAACGATGAATTATCAATCGTTGAGCAAGATGGTTTTAAATTTGATTTTGATTATCTTGATTGTGATTTTGCTTTACCTGAAATTAGAGAATTAAAAATTGAAAAACAAACCATTATTAATGGAGCTGATGTTACTTTCGTTTGTGTTGTAGATACTATCCATTTAAAAGAAATATCAGATCACAAATTAACTTCACGTGCAGAGGCAGAAAATTATATTGATAGTATGCAATGGCGATGCTGTCTTGATTGGTTTGATGCCGATAAATTTACGTATAACTTATTCCAGCAATATAAATCACCCAACCAAGATATTTACCAAATAAAAAGTCTTTTACAAGTTAGTTTCTGCCGATATCCAAATATGCGAAAAGACATCGAAACTTTAGCTGCTCAATTTATTGATTTTGTCAAAAATCACGCGCCGGAACTCATTAAAGATAATTGATATTCTTCCCTCTCCCCTATGCAAGATACTCTGCGAAAAACCAAGACTAGGACAGCTTAGGGAACATGAACGGCTACGCGATCTCGGCTTTCAGGTCGAGGTGTTAGACTCAAACGACGTCGGATTTCTCGACGAGAACTAAAATAGGAGGTTAAAATTATAGATATTAAAAAGATCAACGCCATTAAAAAACCCGTTATTGACGTATGCTGCGGCTCTCGTATGTTCTATTTTAACAAACAAGACAATCGAGTCTTATTTTGCGACAAACGTAAAGAAAATCACATTTTATGTGATGAGCGAGCACTAGAGATAAACCCAGACATTCAACTCGATTTTACTAATCTCCCGTTTCCAAACGAATCATTTCATCTAGTCTGTTTTGACCCACCACACCTCATCAAAGTCGGTTGCAATAGTTGGCTAGCTAAAAAATATGGACGACTTGATGAATCAACGTGGCAAGAAGATTTAAAGACAGGTTTTAGCGAATGTTTTCGTATTCTTAAAAAAAATGGAACTTTAATATTTAAATGGAACGAAACGGACATTAAGGTTAAAACGATTTTAGCGTTAACCGAATACAAACCTTTATTCGGACATATTAGCGGTAAACGTTCAAATACTCATTGGATATCATTTATTAAATAAAAATAGATGAATCCATAAAGATTCAGAATGTTAAATTTAATTAATAGACAACAAATAAGAGGACTTAAAAATGACATTAGATAATTTAACCATAGGTCAAGCTAGAGAATTGGCACAAATATTTAATGGTAATACTAAAAAAGACAATGACATAGCATCCCACCTAATGAATGACTACGTCATTGTTAGAACCTATTCCGCGGGAGTATGGTTTGGGCTGCTTACAAAAAAATCAGGAAAAGAGGTAATTTTAAAAGACGCTCGCCGAATGTGGCAATGGAAAAACGAGCGATCAATTAGCATATCTGGTGCCGCGCTATATGGGATCGTTGATGAAGAGTCAAAAATAGTCGAAGCAGTCGATAGCGTGTGGTTGGAAGCTATTGAGATCGTTGAATGTTCCGAGGTAGCTAAAGCAAGTTTAAAAGGTGCTAAAAATGTCATTGCTGAATGATGAAAGATACGGTACTGACCGCGGTTTCGTACGAGGTACTGACTGCGGTTTCGGACGAGGTAGTGGCGATGGCGGTGGCGCGGGCAGGGTCGATGGCTATGGCTATGGCGGGGGCTATGGTGATGGACATGGCGATTGCTATGGATATTGCGACCATGATTGCAGTCTCTGCGTCTAAAATCAAAAACTGATGTAAAGGGCTTAATGCCCTTTTTTATTAGTTTTCCAACGGCAATAGGAGGGCTTACAAATGTCATTGCTGAATGAAGAAAGATACGGTACTGAACGCGGTTTCGTACGAGGTAGTGGCGGTGGCGAGTACGAAAGCTGGGGCGATGGACGTGGCTGGGGCGATGGTGATGGCGATGATGATGCCGACGGTAGTGGCGTTGGATGTGGCGCTGGTGATGGCGGCGGCGGGGTCGATGGTGATGGCTATGGCTATGGCTGGCGATGGCTGGGGCGGTGGCTATGGCTATGGCGGTGGACGTGGCTATGGCGATGGTTGTGGCTATGGCTATCGCGATGGCTGTGGCTATGATGATGGCAGTTGCTAAGGCTAAAATTAAAAACTGATGTAAAGGGCTTAATGCCCTTTTTTAATGAGGTGATTATGTTTAAAAAATATCAACATTTAGAGCGATTAGGCTCGGATGAAGTAAAAGGAATTGATGTTGGAACTTGTTATATATTTCCAAAACTAGATGGCTCAAATGGTTCCGTATGGCTCAGTAATGGTGAAATCAAAGCAGGCTCACGAAACAAAGAATTAACGCTCAATAATGATAATCGTGGATTCTACAACTACATTATTAATCATGCCCCCATTAGAAAATATCTTGAATCTAATCCACACCATATTTTGTACGGCGAATGGCTTGTCCCTCATTCTCTTAAAACCTATTGTGATGATGCGTGGCGAAAATTCTACGTGTTTGATATCTACAACAAAGAAAATGATTCTTACATTGTATGTAAGAAATATATCCCAGAATTGGACAATTTAGGCATCGATTATATATCACCGATGATGATAGTAATAAATCCAGTTCAAACACATATTGAACAGTGTTTAACTGAAAATACTTTGCTAATTAAAAATGGGCTGGGTATTGGTGAGGGAATTGTTATTAAAAACTATGATTTTGTTAATCAATATGGTCGTACTATTTGGGCAAAAGTTATTTCAAATGAGTTTAAAGATACCAACAAAAAAGAAAATAGCGTAAAAAAAATTGATAACAAAGGGGTTGAATCAGAAATAGTTGATCGCTTCATTACTAAGTCATTTATTGAAAAGGAGTTAGCAAAAATCAATGTAAACGGTTGGAGCAACAAATCAATACCTCGATTATTAGACACGATTTTTCATGAGTTGGTAAAAGAGGAATCATGGAATTTTGTCAAAAAATTCAATAATCCAATTATTGATTTCAGAGAGCTACATTTTTTAACTATAAAAAAAGTAAAAGAAGAATTACCAGAAATTTTTAATTAAGCGCAATACAGTACTAATCGACACATTTAGCTTCAGAAGCTTTCAAAAAAGAAGCAATGGAATGCATAGATGAATTAAAACGAAAATAAAAATTTAATGAGGAGTAATAATGGGAGCAACAACAACAGTAACTTACACATGTGATTTTTGTAAATCAGGATTAGACAGTCCACCACAAAAAAATATAAGGCTTTTTTATAGAAAAGGTTATGAGTGTAACGTGGAAATTAATATTAAAGTTGAAGCTACTATGCAATGGCAACCAGAACAGTATTTATGTAAGAAATGTTTAATTAAATATATGAAAAAATGGATAGAGGAACAAGAAAATGTCAATTAACTCATTTACCGCATCAGGCTACCTCGGTCAAGATGTAGAAATAAGATACTTTCAAAATGAAAGCGCTATTGCTACTTTTCAGTTACCTGTTACACAAGGATATGGTGACAAGAAAAAAACATCATGGGTTAAATGCGTGATGTGGGGGGGAATGGCTGAAGCATTTAGCAAAATTAAAAAAGGCAGTCTAGTTACCGTAAGCGGTGAATTCTACCTAGAAACATGGAAAAAGGACAACATTGAATATTCGCAACCTTGTATCCGCGTCCTACAAATACAGCCCGAACGAAAATCACCAAATGCTAACATTGAACAATCAAACCAATCAACACAGGAATATCAAACACAGCAAGCTTCAGAAGTGTTTGATGATGATATTCCTTGGTAGGAGCTATTATGGATAAACAAGAAATAATGAGTGAATGTATTGAATCATATTCAAGACTTAAAAACCTAAAACTTGTTGGGCTTGAGGTTGGTATACCTTGGCAAACTGTTTATGTACATCTAAAAAAAGCAGGTATTAACGTAACTGGAGATAAAGCTCGTTATGGCTCCGTTACAGATAGACTGGCTGTTATAGGTGAGCAGCTTTTTCATAAAACAGTTCCTTTCGCAATTGATAATAATGATTTGAAATTTCAAGCAGATATTGACTTTAGTGTATGCAATTTCACAGTTGATGTTAAAACTTCAAGGCTTAAGCATTATCAAAATGATAATGATAGATGGGCTTTCTGTATCAACAAGCAAAAAGATTCGGCTGATTTTTTCGTTTTATATGCATTAAATGATGATATGGAAACTGAACATATTTTTCTAATGCCAAGTGAAATAATTACCACGGTATCAAGCGTGTCAATAACCGCGACTGGTAAAAGCAAGTGGTTTGATTACAAAGTAAATGAAAACGAGCTGGCTGGTTTTTTTAAACAGTTAGCCGCATAACGCTATTTTTTATAATTTGACATTAAATATATCGGGTTGTATAGTGTTGGCAAGTGCTCAACACACTTACAAACTAGCGGTAACCGCACCCGAAAGTTAAGCGGATTTTTTTTGTCTCCAGTTATGTCGGGTGGCGTGTAACTATACAATACCGAAAGGAAAAGTTACAGGCTGTTCTAGTTTGCAGTGTTGAAGCGCCCGACGCCCATGCTCAACACATGGATTTAAAACAAACTAGGAGATTAAAATGTCTAATTTAACCCCCCATATTTTTAATGGTGTCACTGTACGATCAATAGAGCGCGATGGTGAAATATGGTTCGTTGCTTCTGACGTATGTAAAGCATTAGAAATTAACAATACACCTCAGGCACTTACAAGACTAGACGATGATGAAAAGATGACTATCATTAATAATGATAGTCGTGCCGGACAAGGCGCACAAAGCTACAACATCATCAATGAAAGTGGATTATATTCTCTTATATTGCGTAGTCGCAAAATAGAAGCAAAAAGATTTAAAAAATGGGTAACATCTGAAGTTTTACCATCCATCCGGAAAACAGGCAGTTACTCTATTATCAATAAATCAGACTACATCACGTCGAAACAGCTAAATGACTTAAAAACAATTGTACATAATATTTCCAATGCTTTTTTCTATAATGAAGCCTTTACTCAAGGTGTTTGGAAGATGATAAGAAATATTACTGGTGTTGATAGTGTTCAGCGTATAACCAAAGACAAGTTACATTTACTTGTTCCTGCACTTGAAAAAATCATGGCTGTTACTCAAATATATGTGAATTTAAAAAAAGATACTGAAAGCGCAATAATCAAGGGAATTTTTAGAAATCAAGAAGACCAAGATATTGCATTGTTTAATGTCAAATATAAACACGCACATTTCATATCGGATCTAAACAAAAACCACAAATTAAAGTTAGATAACTTTAGTAAAAAATTACTATCCAATCTTAATTAACACAAAGGGCTTAATGCCCTTTTTAAGCTAGATGATTAATCGAAATTAACCGCTCATGTAGCGGTTTTTTATTGAGGGAAAAAGTATGAAACAATTACCGGACAAAGATAACCAATTCTACCCGACTCCACCGACGATAGCCAATAAGCTTTTTTCAATGCTAAAAAAGAGAAAATCAGAATATAAACACATTTTAGAGCCAAACGCAGGCAAAGGCGATTTAATCAAATCATATGTTGAAGGATTAAGTGCGTACGAAAAAAGATTTTTGCATTTTCATTGTTGCGAGATAGACAAAAATTTATGCAGTATTTTGTATGATATGCAAAGAGAAGTCGGAAGAAGTGAATTTAAGTTAAAAATTGTTGGAAGTGATTTTTTAGAATTTAGTTCAATTGAAAGCTACGACTTAATTATCATGAACCCACCATTTAAAGACGGCGACAAACATCTATTACACGCGTTAAATTACGTTATTAATGGTGAAATTCTATGCATATTAAATGCTGAAACGCTAAAAAATCCATTTTCCAATCATCGTAAATTATTAAATCAAAAATTAGCAGAACTAAATGCCACAGTTATATATGAAACGAAGGCGTTTTCATCAGCAGAGCGCAAAACAGATGTGGAAGTAGCATTAATTCATATCGTAAAAGAGCAAGATATAGACGATATTTTTGGCTCTGGCTATGAAAAAGAAAAAATTGATATAGATTTGAAAGATGGGTCGGAAATCAAAAAAACAAATGAAAAAGAAAGTATTGAAGACATGTTAGCAGAATATCAAGATTTACAGCAGCGCATAACAAAAACATGCATTGGTATGTTTAAGGCATCGTATGGCTGTCGTGAGCTGTTTAAAGTTGGGGTTGTTGATGGGGAGAATTCGACAAATTATTCCATGTTTGAGGTTCAAAACGCAATCGGAGAAGCTAATAATATTATAAAAAAACGTTACTGGAATAAATTACTAAATCGCGACGAATTTAATAAAAAATTAACATCAAAATCATTGAGTAAGTTTCACAGCATTATTAAACAATTTAGTGACATGGAATTTTCACGCAATAACATCAACACCTTGTATGAGTACATTTTAGATAATGGTTCAGATTTATTTAAAAATGCGATATTTGCATTATTTGACAAAATTACGTATCAACACAGCCATTATCCAGAATCAAAGAACAGTATATATTTGTTTAATGGTTGGAAATCAAATAATGGCTATAAAATTAATAAAAAATTCATCTTGATTATGAATGCTTATTCAAGCTGGGGTATTGAATATTCTCTAATCGAAGAACTCAATGATATTGAAAAAGTTTTTGTCTATTTTAACAACGGGATTTACCCAGACGTTAAATTATCAACAGCCATCAAAGAATGGTCGGAAAAACGCAAAGCCGGATTAACATCGGATCGGTTTTTTGAAAATAGCATGTTTAAAGTGCAAACCTATTTAAAAGGTACTATGCATTTTTACATTAAAGATGAAGCATTGTTAAGACGGTATAACGTATTTGTTGGACGCGAGAGGAGTTGGCTACCCCCAGACTATGCTACAAAAACATATGATAATTGTAGCTATGAAGAGCAAAACATCATTAATGAATTTGAAGGCGAAAAAAGTTATATCGCCAATCTTAATGATCCGTCCATTCCAAATATGGACAAACCGCTACTTATGATTGAAGCCGCGTAGTTCAATTTTCTATATCACCAAAGCCCTAACCCTATTATTAACATCCTCGTTTTAGTTTCAAACTAAAATTTTATTATGGTTTTCAACCACAATCATATGGAGAATTAAAAATGTTTTTTAAAAAACTCATCGTATTTAAATTTGACAAAGACAGTAACCTAAACAAGATTAGCAATGATATTTTAAAAGAATTCGCTTTTAAACCATGCTCATCATTTGATATTTCAAGTCAAGGCTTTGTTCCACCGATGGGTGATGAAAATCTAATACATACCATTAATGGACAATCATTTTTAACTTTAAAAAGAGAAAACCGAGTTCTTCCTAACAAAGTAATTAAAAAAATGTTACAAGAAAAAGTAATGGAGCGACAAAAATCACTCGACAGAAGTCTAACTAAATGTGAAAAAACGACCTTAAAAGATGATTTAATGAATGAGCTAATACCTAAGGCGTTTGTAACCGAAAATCTTACGCCTATTTGGATTAATCACCGTGAAGGTTTCATAGCTATCGAAACTTCAAGCTTTAAACAAGCTGAAGAGATGCTAAGTATATTAAGAAGAGCATTAGAAAAATTATCCGTTATCCCGCTTTATGTATTTCAATTAATCAATAACATTTTTAATGAATGGCTTAAAGAAAACAAAAAGCCAAATAACTTTACTATACAAGACAACGCGTTATTAGTTGAACCATTCGCAAGCAGTAAAATAAAACTCACTAACGAAATCTTAAATACTGATGAAGTGAAAGCTTATTTACATTCAGGACGAAACGTTGAATCGTTATCTTTAACTCACAAATCAGGCATTACTTTTACGGTAAATACCGCACTTGTCTTTTCTAAAATCAAATATTCAATCGATATTCTTGATAAAAACGTCGATATGTGGGAAGACGAAATAGCAAGAGATGAGGCTAATTTTTTAATGGTGACAGAATTGTTATCTCAACTGATTAATGATCTCATCGGTGCGTTAAATGAATAAATAGTTAGACCAAAATCATAAACCGCTCATCCCTATTGAATGCGAAAGACTGCAAACTTTACCAGATAATTACACGGCATCAGTAAGTAATTCGCAACGCTACAAATTACTTGGTAACGGTTGGACTGTTGATGTAATTGCGCATATTTTATCCATCTTAAAAGAATTTTAAGATGAGGTGAAATCATGAGTGATTATTTAAAAATAGATGGGACGAAATATACATTGATACAGGTGCTGTGTTTGGTCATGAATTAACAGTATTAGCACTTAAATAAGATATTGAATGATAATATTTTTTAGGAGATAAATTATATGGAGTTGATAACCCTAAAAGAAGCTGTACGCACAACACCTTTATCCTATACATATCTTTACGAAAACAAATCAAAACTGGGTTTTTTCCAAATAGACAATAAAGGTAAATGGTTAGCCGATAAAAAAGAATTTGAAGAAAAATTTAAAGCAAATGATAATGGCAATCGGCTAACCTCTAAGGAGGTAATTAAATGTCAATCAAAAAGCGCGGTGAAACGTGGCATATTGATATCGCGGCGCCAGATGGATCAAGAGTTAGACAATCTACTGGCACGACAGACAAAAAGAAAGCTTTAGAGTATCACGATAGATTAAAAGCTGAACTATGGGATATATCTAGACTAGATAAAAAGCCGCAACGCTTATTTGAGGATGCGGTTATTTTGTTTCTTAAGGATGGTAAAGAGCAGAGTAATTTTAGTACTAAACAGACTCGCGCCGAATATTTCCTTAATCATTTTTCTGGACGTATCCTTAATTCAATCACAGGTGAAGAAATATTGAAGTCGTTACCTATGACATCTAAGAGAACAGGCGCGGCAGCTTCTAATGCAACCAAAAACAGATACCGAGCTGATATTATGCGAATGTTTTCGTTGGCATATAAACTAGATTGGATAGAATCTGTTCCGTTCGTACCTCGAAGCAAAGAGCCTAAAGTGAGAGTGAAGTGGATAACCAAAGAAAAAGCGAATTTACTTGTACATAACTTACGATTGCAATGGATGAAAGATGTTTGTTTTTTTGCTTTATCTACTGGTGCACGAATGAGTGAAATATTTACCTTAACATGGCACAACATTGATCTTATAAATAGTATAGCAACTATTACAAACGAAAATGCAAAATCAGGAAAAGCTAGATCATTATTATTAAATTCAGATGCAACTGAATTAATAAGAAAACTAAAGTCTAAAACCGATTCCGAATATGTATTTACGCGTTCAACTAAAAAACGCATTTATGATATTGATCGGCGTGATTTCAGTGATGCATGTGAATTAGCAGGAATTGATGATTTTCATTTTCATGACTTGAGGCATACATGGGCAAGTTGGCATGTTCAAGCGGGCACCCCATTATTTACGTTAAAAGAGCTTGGCGGCTGGGAAACGTTAGAAATGGTAAAAAAATATGCTCACTTGAACGCGGATCACATGTTAGAGTTTGCCAACAACGTCACATTTACGGCACAATAAACAATTAACATATTAGCAAATAGGGTTGTTAATTGTTAAAACTTATTTAAAACCAAACTATTAATTGGTGGGCTGTGGGGGGATCGAACCCACGACAAATTGATTAAGAGTCAACTGCTCTACCGACTGAGCTAACAGCCCGATTAATTAGATTAGTTATTTTATTAAAAAATAAAATTTATTGCAATTGGATAATTCAAAAAACTTTATTTTATATTTGACAAACTAACTAATTAGATTAAATATAGTGACGATAATTTGTAAATAATTAACGTTAAATTAACTATTAATTTTCTATTAGATCATTAGTTATACAAATGATAAAATGTTTATTAAAAATTATCTTATTTTATCTACTTTTTTATTATTAAAATTCATTAATAAAATAATTAAATAGGAGTTATTAAATGAAAAAAACAACGTTAGCATTATTAGTCTCTTTAAGCTGCGTTAGTAGTATGGCTTATGCTTATAGTGAAGGAGATGTTATTGTTCGTGGTGGTGCAATTTATATTCAACCAGAAGATCACAGTGAGCATGTAAAAGTCGGTGGTCCAAGAAGCGATCTTAGAGCTGAAACCGATAGTGATATCCAATTAGGTTTAAATTTTCAATACATGATGACGGATCATTTCGGTATTGAATTATTAGCATCCACACCTTTTTCTCATGAAATCAATCTAGGTGGATATTCTACACGCTTTACGGGTAGATCTCTTGGTAAAATCAAACAATTACCACCAACATTAAGCCTTGTTTGGTATCCTTTAGATTCACAATTTGGTTTACAACCATACATTGGTGCAGGTATTAATTACACTTACTTTTATGATGAAACTTTAAGTAATAGTGCCCAAAGAAGAGGTTTTCACGATTTAAGTCTTGATAATTCGTGGGGATTTGCTGCCCAAGTGGGGATAGATTATCAACTTAGTGATAATCTTTTTGCCAATCTTCAAGCACGTTATATTGATATAGAAACAACCGCAACAGCGTATTTAGGTAATAAAAAAGTACAAGCAAATTACAAACTTAATCCTTTTGTTTACATGTTTGGTCTTGCTTATAAATTTTAATTATCATTTCATGATAAAAAACTCTCGTATTGCGAGAGTTTTTTAATTACTGTCATTATTGTTAAAGATTATAGGCTTTGAATAGCTAAATATTGTTCTTGTAGTTTCGCTTTATCTTCAATATAACCTTGTTGTTTTTCTTTTTCTTTCTCAACAACAGCTGCTGGCGCTTTATCAACAAAACTTGCATTCGATAATTTATTATCAATACGAGCAATTTCTTTATCAACACGATCGATTTCCTTTTCTAAACGAGTGAGTTCGTTTTCTTTATTGATGATGTCTGCCATTGGGAATAAAATTTCAGCGCCATCGACTAATTTGGTTATAGACAATGGTGCTTGCTCATTTTCGTTTAATAATTTAATGCTTGATAAACGTGCCAATGATTCAATAAAAGCAATATTATTGTTTACGATACGATGTACAACGGGCGATGCATTTCTAATCAGTAAATCTAGTGGTTTATTTGGTGCAAGATTCATTTCAGCACGAATATTACGCACGGCAATAACGACATCTTTTATCCAAGAAATATCTAAAATGGCTTGCTCATCAATTTGTTTAGGATCGATGGTTGGCATAGGCGCCAACATAATAGTGTCTGCTGTGATATTCATTAAGCCTTTAATATTTTGCCAAATTTCTTCGGTTATAAATGGAATAATTGGATGTGCTAGGCGTAATAATCCCTCTAAAACGGTTATAAGTGTATGTCGAGTTGCACGTTGCTGATTTGCATTTCCATTGTTTAAGATTGCCTTGCTTAGCTCTAAATACCAGTCACAAAATTCATTCCAAGTGAAATCATAAATGATATTAGCAGCTATATCGAAACGGTATGTATTGAAAGCTACGTGATAAGCGGATATGGTTTTATTAAATTCAGCCAAAATCCATTTATCAGCTAATGAATAATCTAGTTCACCACCTTTAAATCCGCAATCATGGCCTTCCGTATTCATTAAAACATAACGGCTTGCATTCCAAAGTTTATTACAAAAATTACGATAACCTTCTAAACGTTTTAAATCCCAATTAATATCTCGACCTGTTGAGGCTAAGGCAGCTAAGGTAAATCTTAAGGCATCTGTTCCATGTGCTTCAATGCCATTTGGAAATTGTTTTTGCGTTCGTTTGGCTATTTTTTCAGCTAATTGTGGTTGCATCATATTGCCGGTACGTTTTTCGAGTAGTTTGTCTAAGGTAATACCATCTATCATATCTAGAGGATCGATAACATTTCCTTTCGATTTAGACATTTTTTGACCTTCTTCATCGCGAATGAGACCTGTCACATAGACTGTTTTAAATGGCACTTGTGCTTTACCGTCTTTATCTTTAATGAAATGCATGGTCATCATAATCATTCGTGCAACCCAAAAGAAGATAATATCAAAACCGGTTACTAATACATTTGTTGGATGGAATGTCGCTAAATCATCGGTATTATTTGGCCATCCTAAAGTTGAAAAAGTCCAAAGTGCTGATGAAAACCAAGTATCAAGTACATCATCGTCTTGTCGTAATTTTATATCATCTGTTAATTGATATTGCTGGCGAACTTCATCCTCGTCACGTCCGACGTAGACATTTCCTTTTTCGTCATACCAAGCAGGAATACGATGTCCCCACCATAATTGGCGAGAAATGCACCAATCTTGAATATCATTCATCCATGAGAAATACATATTTTCGTATTGTTTTGGGACAAATTGAATATCGCCTTGTTTAACGGCTTCAATGGCGGGTTTAGCTAATACATTAGCTCGAACATACCATTGATCAGTTAACATTGGTTCAATGACAACTCCACCACGGTCACCATAAGGAATGGTCAAATCATGGGGTTCAATTTTATCTAATATTGATAATTTTTCGCATTCAGCAACAATTGCTTTACGAGCCGCAAAGCGCTCAAGG
Organism: Gilliamella sp. ESL1225; assembly: GCF_058502635.1. Classification (NCBI taxonomy): domain Bacteria; kingdom Pseudomonadati; phylum Pseudomonadota; class Gammaproteobacteria; order Orbales; family Orbaceae; genus Gilliamella; species Gilliamella sp. ESL1225. The sequence continues at coordinate 1,114,541 of NZ_CP196358.1, forward strand.
CATTGAAACTGTTGCGGTAAATCGGTCATGTGATCGGTGCTGATTTCGCCATTGGTATTAAAGACTTCGGCTTTTTCTCGAATATCTCCATCAAAGGTGAAAATATTAATCATGGGTAATTTATGACGACGGCCAACTTCATAGTCATTAAAATCATGTGCAGGAGTGATTTTTACACAGCCCGTACCTTTAGTCATATCAGCGTGCTCATCACCAATTATTGGAATACGACGATTTACAAATGGCACAATAACTTCTTTACCAATAAGATCTTTATATCGAGGATCATTAGGATTAACAGCAACACCTGTATCACCAAGGAGGGTTTCCGGTCTTGTTGTTGCAACAACTAAATAATTTTTGCCTTCAGCCGTTTTGGCGTTATCAGCTAACTGATAACGTAAATGCCACATCGAGCCTTTTACTGCACGATTTTCAACTTCGAGATCTGAGATAGCGGTACGTAATTTGGGATCCCAATTGACTAAACGTTTACCACGATAAATTAAATCTTCTTGGTATAAGCGAACAAAGACTTCTTTTACTGCGTTAGATAACCCTTCGTCCATTGTAAATCGTTCACGTTCCCAATCGACCGAATCGCCCAAACGACGCATTTGCTGAGTAATATTGCCACCCGATTCCGATTTCCATTGCCAGATTTTTTCAATAAATGCATCCCGACCATAGTCGTGACGTGTTTTGTTTTCTTCGGCAGCAATTTTGCGTTCAACAACCATTTGCGTTGCAATCCCAGCATGATCTGTACCTGATTGCCAAAGAGTATTATCACCTTGCATACGATGATAACGAATTAGCGCATCCATAATAGTTTGTTGAAAAGCATGTCCCATGTGTAAACTACCGGTAACATTTGGAGGGGGGATAGCGATACAATAACTTGGATTAGATTTATCACCATTGGGTTTAAAATAACCACTGTTTTCCCAGTGTTTATATAGCTTTTGTTCAATGGCGGAGGGATTATAAGTCGCGTTTTTCATAGTTATTGATGAGATCCTAATACAAGCTGTAAAAATAACCGTATTCTACAATAAATTGACAAAACTTAATACTGTCAATTGATATAAGATATAAAGGCGAAAGGGCGATTAGCCTCTTTAAGAAAAAAGCGATAAAATCGATTGCCAATCATTATCAAGTTTAGCTGTAATTTGTAATGGCTCTTTTGTGATAGGGTGAATAATATTTAATGAATTCGCATGTAACATTAAACGTTTAATGCCAAAATATTCACTAAATGCTCGATTTTGACGGAGATCACCATGCTTACTATCACCAATGATAGGATGGAAAATATGCTTCATATGTCGACGTAATTGATGTTTACGACCAGTTTGTGGCATTAATTTAACAAAACTATATCTTGCTGTTGTATATTTGCCAACCATGACGGGGATTTCAATTTTACTGATAGCTTGATAAGCTGTGATAGCAGGTTGTGCCGGTTTATTTTGCTTAGCAAATTTATCAGCAATTTTATCTAACTCTTCGATTAACGGGTAATCAATAGTATCATTACTATTAAGATAGCCTCTCACAATCGCATAATACGCTTTGCTAATTTTTTTCTGAGAAAAATCTTCGCTTAAACTTCGTGCAACATCACTAGATAGAGCAAATAATAATACACCAGAAGTCGGTCTATCTAAGCGATGTACAGGGAAAACATGTTGCCCAATTTGATCACGTAATGTTTGCATTACAAATTGTGTTTCTGCTTTATCAAGCCAGCTACGATGTACAAGCCAACCGGCAGGTTTGTTAATGGCAATAATTGCGTTATCTTGATAGAGAATTTCAAACATTAATTATGACAAAAATAGTTTAGTTAATTCATTAGCAATACTCGGACTGTTATTATCACCAATTGCATAATCCGCTATGGATTTAACTTCATCATCAGCATTGCCCATTGCGATACCAAGACCGGCAATGGTTAGCATACTAATATCATTATAACTATCACCAAAAGCAATAATTTCGTTTAGTGCTATATTTTCATGGGCAGCCCAATGCGTTAATCCATTTCCTTTGCTATTACCTTCAGCCGCGACATCAACACGATTCGACCATGACCATTCGCTTGAAAAGACTTTTTGTTGCTTTACAGCACTATCAAAATTAATTAAATCTGGAATATTGTGACTACTTGTTGCGAATTTAAAGATTTGTTTTGCATCTTGAATAACAGACGCTAATGAATCGACTTTTTTGAGTTTAGGTTGAATAATTTGTGGTAACGATGCAATCCAATTTAGTAATCCTTGAATATGATCGTCTAAAACAGCGTAAGTCATAAATTCATCAGTATAAATCATGGTATGGATGTGATGCTCATTGACTAAATTCAATAATAATTTTGCGTTTTCTTTAGTCATTGGTTTGGCTGCAAAGTTTTGTTGTTTTGTAAAATCATACAGGTAAGCACCATTACAACAAATAGCGGGTGTAGATAATTTAAGTTGATGATAATAAGGAAAAATAACACTATGATGACGCCCTGAAACTAAAATAACTTTAATACCTTTAGCTTGTATTTTTGAAATGACATCAACAGTTTCAGGTAAAATGAGCCGATTAGAGCCAAGCAAAGTCCCATCCATGTCAAAGGCAACTGCTTTGTATTTCATGTTATTTTCCTTATGATAGAAAGAGCAAAATATAATTTGTCTCGTTAAAAACTGAGTTAATTATAAATTATTCTAAACTGGACTAATAGTACTAATATAGTATTAATCGGATATTACTTAATATTCTCAAGCGGATCGGGACCGTATTTATTTGAGCCAGTAGTGCCTTTAAACATATACATAACAAGAAATACTAAATTCGCCAACGATCCAACATAGGGTATAAGCATAACTAATAGCCACCAACCACTTATATCAAGATCATGTAATCTGCGAACTGTTACAGCTAAGGCAGGAAGAAATATGACTAAAACCACAGCTATAACGAAGAATAACGCTATAGAAAGTGAACTATCATTACCTCTATAATAATAGTAAGAATTATAATAGTTAATATTAATTATCTGATTATACATTATGATCATTAAAATCGATAATAAAATGGATAAAAATAATTGAAAAGACCAATATTCTTTACGTCTTGCTCGACCTGAAAAATTACAATAGTTTTTTCTAAAACAATCTAAAAAAAGTGTAAACATAATTTATTTCCTATTCATTTACCCAAAATTGGGGTTGTAAATTATATATTATTCTACTTAGCTTACAACTATTATTTAATTAAATATGATTAATCATTTTTATTGAATGATTTTTAAAGAGTGCTGTATTTTTCTTTTATATTTAATTGATTATTTTAGTTAAGGTTAAATTTTTAACGTCATTAATTGTTTTTTTATTAAAATCATTATCTTATCTTGTTTGATGTTTTATAATGTTGCTAAAATTATATTGTTTGTTTTCTTGATTTATATAAAACAAATGTATAAAGTACGTGCACTTTATCTAGCATTTTAATATATAATTTATAGCATCAATAAAGGTTTAGTTAATTACTTATTTATAATAATTATAAAAATTAAGATATGAAAAAAATTATTTACTTTTTAGCTTATCTGTTTTTAATATTTAATTTGAATTTTACTTATGCACGAGAGATTGTAGGGACAACATATACGTATAGAGGTTATGCATATTCATATAATAGTGGTCGTGCAAAGGGACCTATCGATTGGGATAAGATTTTTAGCGGAGAGTTGATAAGGGGATGGGGGATTATAGATTGGATCCTATTTTTCCTGTTCTTCCTTTTGCCGGTTGGGTTAATGTTTTTAATTATTGTTTGGACGTGTGTAAATTTATTTATTGAATGGATAAAAAATCGATTCTTATCTCAATTTTGTAGGAAGAATAAGAAAAAGTAGAGGAAAAAGCAAAAATATAATTATTAAAGATTTACAGATTTTTTTTATATACAGTGTTATGCTACAACCCTTAGAGAGTTATTTACAAAAATAAAAATTATGTTAATCAATGCAAAGAGTATTTTAGAAAAACAAAATCCCCACAATAAAATCAATTATGACAATATTTTAAAAGAAATGATTGATGCATGGCAGGCTAAAAATTTCCGTCCAAAACTATTAATTCATAGTTGCTGCGCACCATGTAGTACCTATGTTTTAGAATACTTAGCGCAATATGCGGATATTACTATTTATTTTGCTAATTCGAACATTCATCCACGCGTCGAATATGAGTATCGTAGCAAAGTACAACAAAAATTCATCAATGATTTTAATGAAAAAACCGGTCATAATGTGCAATTTTTAGATGCACCTTACCAGCCTGCCGAATTTATTGAAAAAGTTGCGCATTTACGTGATGCTCCGGAAGGCGGTGAACGTTGTCATGTTTGTTACAAAATGCGTTTAGATTTGGCGGCAATTAAAGCTCAAGAATTAGGATTTGATTATTTTGCAAGTGCATTGACATTAAGTCCTAAAAAAAATAGCCAAAAAATAAATGATATCGGATTTGAAATTCAAGAAATATTTGCTGTTAATTATTTGCCATCGGATTTTAAGAAAAACAATGGTTATAAACGTTCAATCGAAATTTGTAAAGAATACGATGTATATCGTCAATGCTATTGTGGTTGTATTTTTGCCGCTAAAGCGCAAGGCGTCGATTTAAAAAATGTTATCAAAATTGCTAAAGCAGGGTTAGAAAATAATTTTGCTAATTAATTTTGATAAAATTTATAACAAATGAATTAATGATTTTACCTATACGCTTAAAGTTAAGCAGAAAGAATTTAATATCTCTTTTTGCTTAGTCATTCTAGTCAAAAGATGCCTTCATAATTTATGGGATTTTATGTTGTAGAATCCGTATAATTATTCCTCTAATCACTCTTTCTTTACCGCTATATTTTTTACGTAATTCACGTTATGATTAGAATTAATTACCGTTATATTCCTACCTATTATGAATCACGAAATTGAATTAAAATTTACTATTCAAAACCAGCAAATCCCAGCCTTAGCGCAATTTTTAACTGATTGGGTTCTTGCCGATCAAAATGAATTTACTCTTTCACCAAAGGTGACACAACCATTTCAATTATTAAAACTCGAAAATACCTATTATGATACACCTGATTATCAATTAAAGTCTCATCATCTAGGTTTACGTGTGCGATATATTGAGCAAGATAATGATTCATCCTATGAGATGACCTTGAAAGGTAAAGGAAAAGTAATAGCAGGATTACATGAAAGAGTTGAATATAATATAAATTTACCTAATAACCAATTAGATATCAGATTATTACCGATAGAAGCACTACCCAAATCTTTTGATATTGATTTGTTGCAACATTCAATTAAACCGTTATTTACCACGCATTTTTTACGACAAGTTTGGCTGATTTCATTTGCAAAAAGTGAAATTGAAGTGGTGCTCGATAAAGGATCGATTGAGTCTAAGGGAATAAAAATACCGTTGCAAGAAATCGAAGTAGAATTAAAAAGAGGTGATCCTGAAGATTTATTAAATTTTGCCAGTGAATTAACGCGGTTTAAATTGCATTTATTTTCACAAAGTAAAGCAGCAAGAGGTTATCAAATAATCAATAATCAAGCTATTTTGCCGTTTTCGCATGGTCTTCATAATATTACCGATTTATCTTGTTTACTTAAATTTTGGCAACAAAATGAAGAATATGCATTGGCTAATCAAGATGCATTACATTATCAGCAAACGTTGCAACAAGTAGATGAATTATTACAATCCTTTGGCTTAGTTAATCTACCAGAATATACATCATGGCATTCACAGCGCTTGAGGCTCGATGAGGCTAAATTTGATTATTTAATCTATGATTTTGCTTATAGTGAAATCAATAATAAGCTTAAATTAATTATCATGTTGCAGTTAAATCATTAAAGGATTTTTTATGAATATGCCTTTATCTTACGCACCATTTAATGCTCAGCAAGATGTGATTAAACAAAAACTAAGTCATTGCTCTGTGGAAGATGTGCAAAGTAATCTGTCTATTTTATTGCAAAGTGATTTTTTAGTTGACTCGTTTGCGCGTTTTCCAAAATGGTTAAATCGTATCAATAATGATGGCATACAAGCGGATGAAAGCGATTATTATGCTAATTGGTTAACAGAGGCTTTACAATATGTTAATGATGAAGCTGAATTAATGAAAACTTTACGACAGTTTCGACGTTATATTTTAGTTAGAATAGAATGGTCTCAATTAACGGAAACAAGCTCAACAGAACAAATATTAAAACAATTAAGTCAACTAGCCGAAGTCATCATTATTCAAACTAAAAATTGGCTTTATCAATTAACGTGTCAAGAATTAGGCACTCCCTGTAATGCTCAGGGAGAAAGTCAACCGTTTCTTATTTTAGGTATGGGAAAGCTAGGGGGAGGAGAGTTAAATTTTTCATCTGACATTGATTTGATATTTGCTTACCCAGAGCATGGGCAGACTGTAGGCGGTAGGCGCGAAATCGATAATGCGACTTTTTTCACACGCCTTGGGCAAAGGTTAATTAAAGCCTTAGATCAAGTCACAAATGACGGCTTTGTCTATCGAGTTGATATGCGTTTACGACCTTTAGGAGAAGGAGGGCCTTTAGTTCTTAGTTTTGCGGCAATGGAGGATTATTACCAAGAGCAAGGTCGTGATTGGGAACGTTATGCAATGATAAAGGCAAAAATACTCGGATCTCAAGAAGCGCCCTATGTGCAAGAACTTTATCAATTATTAAAACCGTTTGTGTATCGGCGATATATTGATTTTAGTGTTTTACAATCATTGCGAAATATGAAAGGTATGATTGAACGAGAGGTGAGACGGCGAGGTTTAAAAAATAATATTAAACTCGGTGCTGGCGGAATTCGTGAAATTGAATTTATCGTCCAGGTATTTCAATTAATCCGGGGTGGGCGTGTACCCGCATTACAAACGCGTTCATTGTTAAAAGCCTTAGAGGTGATTTACCAAGAGAAATTATTAACAAATGAAGAAGTTAATATTCTTAAAGATAACTATTTATTTTTACGTCGTCTTGAGAATTTATTACAAGCAATAGACGATAAACAAACTCAAAATTTACCTGAAGACCCGTTAGATAAGTTACGTTTAGCAATAGGAATGGCAATGCCAAATTGGGATAGTTTACTTGAGAATCTATCAAGCAGATTGCAAACAAATCGTCATATTTTTAATCAATTAATTGGCGAAGTTGTAGAATCAAATCAAGTTCAGCAGCATTATGATCCCAAATTTAATGATTTATGGAATGCTGATTTATCTGTTCAAGAGGTTAAATCAGTCTTTAATCAATTTAGCAATGAGAATGCGGTACAATTTTGCCAGCAATTACATCAATTTAGGCAAACCTTAACAAAGCGAACGATAGGCACACGAGGTCGAGAAATCCTCGATCAACTGATGCCACGATTATTATCATGCATCAAACAAGATAAACAATATCTTGACGTCCTTAAGCGAATATTATCGATGCTTGAGAATATTATTAGTCGCACAACCTATCTCGAATTATTATTAGAAAACCCAACGGCTTTACAGCAATTAATCCTACTTTGTCATGCCTCTCCTATGATAAGCGATCAGCTAGCACATTATCCTTTATTACTTGATGAATTAATCGATATAAATTCTCTTTATCGAACACTCAGTGCTACTGATTATAAACATGAGTTATATCAATATTTACTTCGTATTCCGCCTGATGATGAAGAGCAACAGTTAGAAGCATTGCGTCAATTTAAACAAATGCAATTATTGCATATAGCGGCGGCAGATGTTGGGGGGGTGCTACCAACGATGAAAGTCAGTGATCATTTAACCTATGTGGCTGAGGCATTATTAGATTTTGTTGTGCAAATGGCATGGGATCATATGGTTAAGCGTTATGGGATCCCACAACATTTGTCTATTAATCAACTGACAAAAAATCAAGAATCAATCATACAAGAAGGATTCAATCAACAACGAATTAATGATAAAGGTTTTTTGATTATTGCCTTCGGCAAATTAGGGGGATTAGAGTTAGGTTATAGTTCAGATTTAGATTTAGTTTTTGTTCATGATTGCCCGGCAAACAGTATGACGAATGGTAATAAATCAATTGATAGCCAGCAATTTTATTTACGATTAGTACAACGAATTATACATTTATTTACAGTTCGTATGAGCTTTGGCATTCTTTATGATATCGATCTTCGGTTAAGACCCCAAGGTGAAGCTGGATTACTCGCGACAAGTCTTTCCGCATTTTCTGATTATGAGCAGCAAGAAGCATGGACATGGGAACATCAAGCATTAGTTAGAGCGAGAGCAGTCTATGGAGAATCTAAGCTGATTAATGATTTTAATCGTATTAGACGACAAATTTTAAGTAAAGAACGCGATAAGCAAATATTAAAAAAACAAGTATTTGAAATGCGCGAAAAAATGCGAACGCATTTAGCAAATAAAGATCCGAATTTATTTAATTTAAAAACAGATAAGGGTGGTATTAATGATATTGAATTTTTATCGCAATATTTAGTATTAGCATATGCACATAAGTATCCTAAATTAACCGATTGGCAAGATAACGTCAGAATATTAGAGCAAGCTTATCAAAATCAAATAATTGATACCAATGAGGCGATAAAATTAACACAAGTTTATATTGATATGCGTAATGTGATTCACCAATTAGCATTACAAAATCAACCGGCAGTTGTTGATAGTGAGCTTTATCAGCAAGAACGAGATTTTGTTATACAAAAATGGGATCAGTGGTTAAGGTAGTTTATTTGCTCATACATAAAAATAAAAGCAAATTTTTTGCCTTAGGCTAGACAAGCAGGCATTAATAACGCAAAATTGCCACCTAAAATGACTAACTATTTGATATAAATGATTAAAGAATTTTCTGATTCACACTATGTTGCCGAACTTGATAAAAAAATAATTTATTTAAACAATTTATTGACTGAGTTTAATCCGCCTGAATTGCGGGTTTTTCCATCACCAATTCGTCATTATCGAATGCGAGCAGAATTTAGAATATGGCATAAAGGCGAAGATTTGTACCATGTTATGTATGATAAACAAACTAAAAGACGTGTCCGTATAGATAGCTTTCCTATTGCATCAGAATTGATTAATCAAGGTATGCAAGCAATTCTTCCATTGTTGCAACATAATGAATTATTACGTGATTTACTCTTTCAAATTGATTACCTTTCTACGTTAAGTAATCAATTACTTATTACACTGTTGTATCACAAGAAATTAACAGAAGAATGGAAAGCAGAAGCAGAAAAATTAAAAAAAACATTATGTGAACAAGGTATTAACGTAAATATTGTTGGAAGAGCTACAAATCAAAAAATAGTTATAGATAAAGATTATGTTGTCGAAATTCTCCCCGTTTTTGATAAAACATTTATTTATAGGCAAGTCGAGAATGCATTTACGCAACCTAATGCGGCTGTCAATATTAAAATGTTAGAATGGGCAGTTTCAGTAACGAAAGATCTTGCGGGTGATTTATTGGAGTTTTATTGTGGTAACGGTAATTTTTCGATCGCACTTGCGCAAAATTTTCGAAACGTCTTAGCGACCGAAATTGCTAAAACATCAGTAAATGTCGCAAATCAAAATATTTTAACAAATAAAATTGAAAATTTAGTCATTGCAAGATTATCGGCAGAAGAATTTACCCAAGCAATTAATAACGAGCGTCAATTTAAACGCCTTAAAGAGATTGATTTAAGCACATATGATTGCCAAACCGTATTAGTTGATCCTCCTAGAGGTGGGCTAGATAGTGATACGCTTAAACTCTTAAGCCATTATCAGCGTATTATCTATATTTCATGCAATCCTCTCACACTTTATGAGAATTTACAGCAACTCACTTTAACGCATCAGATAAAACAGTTTGCCCTATTTGACCAGTTTCCTTATACCGATCATATTGAAACTGGCATTGTTCTAGAGAAATAACTAGCTAAATCATTAATTTAATGCTATTTTTAGACCTAAAACTTCAATCTCAACGCAATTCAATTGTGTTATTCTAAAACTAATTATTTTTTGATTTTGTTGTTTTTGATTAATTTAAATGATGCCATTGAATGGCATCTTAGGCACATAAAAAGTTTATTTACTAAAAAGGACAAAAAAAAACCCTAGTAAACTAGGGCTGCATAAATTGCAAAGAATGGATGAAAGGAAATAAAACAATGATACATGCTATCTAGCTTCATGAATCACTGCAGGTGTAATATAACAAATTTAATCTAACTTAACAGTGACATTTTCATTACATAATTGTCATAATTACAAAATTATAAGAAATAATGATATTAAATGCCCTTCATCAAAAAATTTGGATTTACTCATTCCTCATAATAGCTTAAATTATCTATTATCAAAATAGTTATTTTTTAGTAAAAGATTCATTTAGGTTTTATCTCAAAGATCTAATAGGAGCAAGGAATTAGTTTAAATGAAATTATTAGTCGTTGAAGATGAAGTAAAAACAGGTGAATATCTTCGTCAAGGTTTAATTGAATCAGGATTTATTGTTGATTTAACAAATAATGGCCTTGATGGTTATCATCGAGCCATGACAGAAGATTATGATCTTATTATTTTAGATGTTATGTTACCGGATATTAATGGCTGGAAAATAGTCCAATCTTTACGAGAAGCCGGTAAAGAATGCCAAATTATGTTATTAACAGCAATGGGAAGTGTAGAGCATAAGGTTAAAGGGTTAAATTTAGGTGCTGATGATTATCTTGTGAAACCTTTTTCCTTTGCAGAATTATTAGCACGTGTAAAATCTCTTCTTAGACGAAACGTTCCGCAAGTCAATAATTATCAATTAAGTATTGCGGATTTAATTTTAGATCTACCTAAAAGAACAGTTACCCGTGCAGGTAAGCGTATTGATTTAACCAATAAAGAATTTTTATTACTTGAATATTTTTTACGTTATCCTGGTGAAGTTTTACCGCGCTCTCTTATTGCTTCGCAAGTTTGGGATATGAATTTTGATAGTGATACAAATGTCATTGATGTTGCAATTCGGCGTTTGCGTAATAAAATAGATGCAAATTTTGAACCTAAATTAATTCATACTATACGAGGTATGGGATATAAAGTTGACGTAATAGATGAGCCAGCTGAAGAATAAAAGAACTAAATTATCTTATCACCTAAATAAAATAAATTTATTTAGAATACCTATCTTAATTTGTTTATTTATTTGTATTTTATTATTTTGTTTAAGTGTTATTATTGAGAATTCTTTTGAAAAAATCGTGCAGAAGCAAAATGTTAACGAATTAAATTTTGTCGTTAAGTCTATCGAGCGCGAACTTAAGAATTCTTACAATAAAAATAAAGACGAATTTATTCAAAATTTATTATTAATTTTGACTGATCATTATCGACTATTTGTGTATGTTATTGATGATAAGGATAAGGTTATTTATCGAACACGTGGGCCTAATCTGACTCTTGCACAATCTGAAATTCATTTAAAAAAAATTCTGGAACAACCTAATTCAGATTTATGGGAAAATAAAAATTCATCTTATCGTATTTTACAATCAAAATTGGTGCTTGCAGATAGAGAATATACAACTATAGCTGCTATAGACAGAACTTTACAGCTTGATTTCATAAAACGTTTACATGAAGGGCTAATAATATTAATTATATCCGCTTGTTTACTCGTTCTTATAGGTACAGTGATTTCGATTTATTTAGTTCAAAAACCTATCAATCGTTTAACTAAAAAGATAGAAATGGTGAATCTTGCTAATCTTCATTGTTGTATTCCAACATCAACGGTTCCAGTACGTTATAAACGGTTAATTGATGCCATTAATAATATGCTATATCGAATTGAAGATGTCTTTAGACGTCAGCATAATTTTACCGCTGATATTGCCCATGAAATTCGAACGCCAATTACTAATTTAACCATGCAAACGCAAATTGCTTTAAATAGTAAAAGAACTGCCGAGCAATATCGTGAAACATTATATTCAAATCTTGAAGAATATGAAAAAATGTCACAAATGATTTCGGACATGCTTTTTTTAGCGAAAGCAGATAATCGTGAACTAATTCCTAATTTAGAAATAATAAATATTAAAGATCTTATTATGCATCTTTGTGATTATTTTGAGCCTCTTAGTGAAGAAAAAAATATCACTTATGAGTTAATTGGGAATTGTTCTAACATTCAAGGCGATAAAATGATGCTAAGCCGAGCAATAAGTAATATTTTATCGAATGCGATTCGTTATACTCCGGAATATTCACAAATCAAAATTACATTGGCGCAATTTAATCCCCAAAAAATAAAAATGGTGATTGAAAATCCCGGAACAAAAATAGAAAGCGAACATTTAGATCATATATTTGATCGTTTTTATCGAGTAGATAAATCACGAAAACGCAATGAAAATGAATCTAATTCTGGTACCGGTATTGGTCTCGCCATTGTAAAATCAATTATTCAAGCGCATAAAGGATCTATTGAGGCTAAATCAGACGACCATTCAACGAAATTTATTATTTATCTACCGACAAAGATATCGACCAAGTTATAAATTAAGGTATATTCGATGCTAAAAGACCGATAATTTAGTACAAAGGTCGATATCTTTTAAGATTATTATTCATCCAAATAATCACTAATTAATAAATTAGCTGCAGCATATGCGGCTTTGTTTTTGAGATCCTCGGGTATATTATTTGTACTAGCTACTTCATTTAACACATTTAAAACCACTTGCAAAGGTTCAGTTAGGTAGCCTAATTCATTGCTGCCTATTTGTTCATATTTTTCACAAATTAATGGGCAATAAGGTAATTTCATGATTATCTCCTTGATGGATAAATGTTGCATATCGAGGAAGCATTTGTTTAGGTATGCGCAGACTCGATAGAAAGATGAGATGATAAATTAATCATAGTATCTAATTGCTGAAAAACCTCAGCCGCTTTGATACTTTGCATTGATTTATCGGGTGAGATTAGCGAGTATTGATTTTGCCCATAACCACCAATTAGTTTGGGATCTGTTTTGCCAAATAAAGTTAGATTTGGCTTATTTAACGCAGCTGTCAGATGGCTTAATCCTGTATCGACTGAAACCACCGCTTTGGCATCGGCTAGTATTTTAGCTATAGCTTGTAATGATAATTTAGGGAGAACGTCGACATGTGAAAAATCTTGAGCTAAGCGTACAGCTCGCTGATATTCATGCGTTGCTCCCCAAGGTAATTTAATTCGTAATCCTGTTGGCTCAAGTAAGTGAATTAGTTCGCGCCAATAGACCTCTGGCCAATGTTTTTCATCGCGTGTGGTCGCATGTAAAAAAACTAAATATGGTTGATTATTTGAAGGTAAAGTAGATAAGAAATGCGATGCGATTGCATAATCACCTATTGATGAAGGTAAGGAATAACATAGACTTTCAGCAAACAATTGACGAATACGCGTAATAGCATGCAAATCTTTATCAACATGATGTTTAACATCATAAAAAAGACTGGCAATGGGTTCTTTGATACTTTTACCATCTAAACCATGTTTAATACCTTTAGCATGGCGTGCAATTAAAAAAGCACTTTTAATCAGTCCTTGTGCGTCGATAATTGCATCATAATGTTTACTGGACAATCTTTCGTTAAATGTTTTTCGTTCTTTACGAATATTTTTACCAAACCAGTTTTTACGCCATCGCCTTATTGCAACAGGAATGATTTCATCAACAGCATAATGCCAACTAGGAATTTGGCTAAAATTTTCTTCGACTACCCAATCAAATTTTATATTTGGAATAGCGAGAGAGGCATCGGTTAATGCGGGTAAGGTATGTAAAACATCTCCCATTGATGATGTTTTAATAATAAGAACGCGCATGATTATTCCTATTGCTTAATACGAGTTAATAATCGCATTAGTTTTTCAAAAACTAAACTTGGTTGAATATCGATAAGGCTTTGATGATAACCTTCAGCTGCACCGCCTTTACGAATTGTTTGATATCCAGAAATTAAACGAATAATTTCTGCTTGCTCGGAAAGGGGTGGAGTAAAATCGGGGCTACTTGGTCCATAAAGTGCAACCAATGGTATATCAATTGCTGCAGTAATATGCATAAGTCCGGTATCATTGGTGACTACGGCTTTACAAGCAGCAATTAAATTTATTGCTTGTTCTAATGTTGTTTTTCCCGCTAAATTAATACATTTATTGGCAAAAACCATTTTTTGTTTGATACTTTCGCCAACGGGAAAATCTTTTTCCGATCCAAAAATGATTATCTTTGCATGCTGTTTAATAATTTTATCTGCTAATGCGGCATAATGGTAATGAGGCCATCGTTTTGCGGGTCCAAATTCAGCGCCTGGGCAAAATCCAATAATAGGCTCATCTTGTTCAATATTAAATTCATTTAACGTTGTAAGAATTTGTGCTTGATCGACTTGTAATTTAGGATATAAAAGTGGTTTAGGGAGATTATCTGCCGTTTGTATATCGGTTTTTGGATAAGCTAAAGCAATATAACGCTCAACCATTAAGGGAAACGCTTTTTTATCGAGTTTTCTAGCATCATTTAAGAGACCATAGCGCATTTCACCAAGCCATCCCGTACGAATTGGAATATCAGCAAAATAAGGAATTAATGCAGATTTAAACGAATTAGGTAGCACAATAGCATGATCATAATGATCTCTCCGTAACAGTTTACCTAGTTGATAGCGTCTATTTAGTGCAAATTCACCATGCTTAAGCGGCATACTTAGAGCATTTGTTACTTCAGGCATTTTTGTTAATAATGCACGACACCAATCAGGTGCCATGACATCGATTTGATTTTCTGGATTAAGCTGTTTTAATGTTCGATAAAGGCTTTGCGACATCATCATATCGCCAACCCATGAAGGACCAATAACGAGCGTCTTCATTAATATAATATCCTTAATCCATTATTGATTGTTTAGCCATTGCATATATTCAGTTGTTCCTTCTGTCGCTGTTTTAAATTTAATTGGACAACCGGTACTTCTAAAATGAGTTAAATCTGCTTGCGTAAAGGTTTGATAACGACCTTTTAATTTATCAGGGAAAGGAATGTAATCAATTTCGGTTTTGTTATGAAATTTTAATACAGCATCGGCAACAGTTTGGAATGATTCTGCACGTCCCGTTCCACAGTTATAGATGCCAGATATTTGATTTTTCCAAAACCACAAATTGACATCAACTACATCAGAGACATAAATAAAATCACGTTCAAAATTTTCACTTCCTGCAAATAATTTAGGAATTTCCCCTTTTTTAATTTGCTTATTTAAATGAAATGCAACACTTGCCATACCCCCTTTATGATTTTCTCTTGGTCCATATACATTAAAATAACGGAAACCACAAACTTGAGAATGAGCATTAGGTAAAATTTCGCGGACATATTGATCAAATAAAAATTTAGAATAACCATAAACATTTAATGGTTTTTCATATTTTCTATCTTCGATAAAATGATCGGAGCGCCCACCATAGGTTGCTGCAGAAGAGGCGTATAAGAAAGGAATACTAAAATCTAAACAATAATGTAGCAAGTCTTTTGAATAAGCATAATTATTTTCCATCATATACTTACCATCCCACTCAGTGGTCGATGAACATGCACCTTCATGGAAAATAACATCAATTTCTAAATGCTCGCCAGCAATAATAGCGGCAATAAATTCATCTTTATCCATATAATCGGCGATATCTAAATCGGCTAAATTCGCAAATTTAGTTCCGTCTGTTAAGTCATCAACGACTAAGATATCTTTATGGTCTAAATTATTTAAGCCTTTAACAATGTTACTTCCTATAAATCCGGCACCACCTGTTACTACTATCATATTTATTACCTCTTTTATAAATTAACGCATATGATACCTATTTAAATTCAATTTTTCGAGTAAAGAATCGTTAATGCTAATGCGATAACATTTTATTTAGCGAATTAGATCACTCGTGAAAATTGTTGTTGACGAACAATACGACGCATATAACGATCAAAACACATACAAATATTACGAATTAATAAATGACCGGTAGGATTTACTTGAATTGTAGTAGCATCTAAACTAATTAACCCATCTGCTTCAAGTGGCGCTAACAGGGCTAAATCCTCGGCAAAATAATCATTAAATGAAATTGAATAAGCATCTTCAATCTGTTTTTTATCTAAATAAAAATGGCAGATTAATTGTTTAATCACATCACGGCGGATTTTGTCATCTTCATTTAAAGTTAATCCTTTCCAAAGCGCATGCTGTGATTCATTAATTTGTAAATGATAATTTTTTAGATCTTTTTGATTTTGGGCATAACAGTCACCTAACATACTAATAGCAGATACCCCTAATCCTAGCAAATCTGCATCACCATGAGTTGTATAACCTTGAAAATTGCGATGCAAGTGTCCTTGCTGTTGTGCAATTGCCAATTCATCAGTCGGTTTGGCAAAATGATCCATACCAATGTAATGATACCCAGCTTGAGTAAATTTTGTGATGCTCGATTGGAGGATTTGTAATTTAAGTGCAGGAGAGGGCAAATCGATCTCTTTTATTTTACGTTGAGCGGCAAATCGGCTGGGTAAATGAGCATAATTAAAGACGCTTAATCTATCAGGATTAATGTCTATAATTTTATCTAACGTCTCATTAAAGCTATTTACGGTCTGTTTTGGTAAACCATAAATTAAATCTAAACTAATTGATTTAAATTGATTAACGCGTGCTTGATTAATTAACAAACGAATTAATTTTTCATCTTGCTCTCGATTAATGAGATGTTGGATCTCATAATTAAAATCTTGAATCCCCATGCTTAGGCGATTAAAACCGACCTTAGCTAAATGATCAATAGTTTGCGTTGTAATTTCTCGCGGATCAACTTCTATTGATAGTTCAGCATCTTTAGCAAAACTAAAATGTTTTTTAACTGCATTAATTAAATGACTTATTTCCTCATTATTTAAAAAAGTCGGTGTCCCACCGCCCCAATGCATTTGCGTGACTAATCTATTTTTAAATAATTTTGCCTGATGTTGAATTTCGAGATCTAAACTGGCTAAATATTGTTTAACTTTATGTGTTTGTCTAGTAATAAGTTTATTACAACCACAAAAATAACAAAGTTTATGACAAAAAGGGATGTGAATATATAAAGATAAAGGGCGATCAGGATAACGTGTTGTCGCTGCAATAAAATCTTGAGTTGTGAAATTCTCATTAAATTCTAAAGCGGTAGGATATGAGGTATATCTAGGACCTGAATAATTATATTTTTCAATTAAAGCTTGATCCCAAACTACCTCATTAACATGAGTTAAATTAACAAAAGAAAGATTGTTAGACATTGCCTGTTCCGTTATTTTATATTTGTATAAAGTTTAGTCAGTCTGTTGATTGTTATTTTTATGTTTTATAACCTATTTTTATTTTTTAAAAAGATGATAGTTTTTTTTAGTTGTTTTAGTTAAATAATGATGTTT
The DNA here is from genome assembly GCF_058502635.1 of Gilliamella sp. ESL1225. Classification (NCBI taxonomy): domain Bacteria; kingdom Pseudomonadati; phylum Pseudomonadota; class Gammaproteobacteria; order Orbales; family Orbaceae; genus Gilliamella; species Gilliamella sp. ESL1225. The sequence goes on from NZ_CP196358.1 coordinate 1,132,179, forward strand.
ATTTTTAGCTTTAATTCGATTTGTTTTTATCAGAAATAGCAACACACAAATAAAAAAACCACCATATAAACTTAACATAATTAGCATGAGCATATGACTGACCTATCTATCAAAATTATTTGCGTTTTAATAAACTGACGATATCTTCTTTATCGTCATCATCGTCTTTTTGTTCATCATATTGATAACCAAGTTTATCCATCAGTTCTTCAATGCGATTTAACTTGTTATCTAAATAATTTTGCTGATCTGACGTAAGGATTTTACCTTGTTCAACCCGATCTAATAAACTATCAAGTTTAGTATCATTTTCAAGTAAGGTTAATTCTTGCTCTGCTGATAATGTTTTATTTTTTGTTGTTTTAGATGATAAATCTTTGTTTTGACTGATGGCTTTCGAAGCCGATAAGGATATAGGCGTTTTACTTCCAATTCGAGGATCTTTTGATTCTGTGTGTTTTTGATTATCAGACGCAACATTATTATTAAAGCGATGACCACTAGGTAAACCTTTATGCTTACGTTTGCGTTTTAAGGCTCGAGACTCTTCATTGATCTCTTGACGCGTTTTTTTCGGTTTTTGTTTCGCTTTTAACATAAATCCTCGATTGATTAAATAACTTATTTTTAAGTCCTATATTCTATCAGTAACTTAATAATCTGGCTATGTTCTTAATTGAAGTGCAATGATAAGTTAATTTATGATTGTCAATCCTTCGATTTATGTATAATCTGTGCAGCATAATTTGCCAAACAGGATATTTCATGAAACACCCTTTAAGCCCTTATATGCAATTTACTCGTCAAGAATGGGCAAGATTGCGAAATGCGGTGCCAATGACATTAATGGCTGATGAAATTGATTCATTGCAAGGAATTAATAACGATCTATCTATGGAAGAAGTTAGCGAGATTTATCTTCCATTATCACGATTACTTAATTATTACATTAACAATAATTCATCGAGGCAACTTGCTCTTTCTAAATTTTTAGGTAAAAGTCAAAAAATTCCTTATGTTATTGGTATTGCTGGTAGTGTAGCTGTAGGTAAAAGTACTACAGCGAGAGTTTTACAAGCTTTATTAACACGTTGGCCGGAGCATCGCCATGTAGCTTTAGTAACAACAGACGGGTTTTTATATCCAAACCAATATTTAAAAGATCATAACATAATGAACAAAAAAGGATTCCCTGAATCTTACGATACACTAAAATTAATTAACTTTATTGCTGATATCAAATCGGGACAAGCTAAGGTTAAGGCACCGGTTTATTCTCATTTGGTTTATGATATTGTTGCAAACGAAGAAATTGAGATAGATTGCCCTGATATTTTAATACTTGAAGGATTAAATGTACTACAAGGGACATTTAATTCAGCAAAAGCCTTAAATCGAGTATTTGTATCTGATTATGTCGATTTTTCAATTTATGTTGATGCAGAAATACCTTTATTACATAAATGGTATGTAAATCGATTTCTAAAATTCAGAGCCGGTGCTTTTAGTGATCCTAATTCCTATTTTCATCATTATTCACAGTTAAGCGAGCAAGATGCTATTAATATCGCGAATAATATTTGGAAAGAAATTAATGAATTAAATCTAACAGAAAATATATTACCAACCAAAAATAGAGCTAATTTAATTTTAACTAAAGGACAAGATCATAAAATTGATCATGTACAATTAAGAAAATAAACAGATAGAATCTGTTTAATTACATTAAAAATTCCAAATGTTACACTGGCTATTATTAAAACTATAATCGACCCATGTATTTTCGAGAAATTTGACAGTCGAAACTTTGTAGTAATAAAATTGCAAATAATGTAACTGACGTTACCTTGAAGAGGAAAATAAGATGAAACATTTTATTAAATTTATGTCAAAAACAGTATTTATTTTTTCTGTCAGTTTTTTTTCAATTAATGCTTTTGCTGATCATGATGAAGTAAAAGGAGCAACATGTGAATTAAAAAAACAAACCTTAGAACATAAATTAAATGAAGCTAAACAAGCTAAAAATCAATATCGTGTTGGCGGTTTAGAAATCGCATTAAATAATATCAATAATGACTGTAATAATGCCTCACTGGAAAAAAAATACACCAAAGAAGTAAAAGACAAATCTGATAAAGTGGCGAAGCGTTTACAAGAAATTAAAGAAGCTGAAAGTAAACAGGATCTGCACAAAATCACTAAATACAAAGCAAAATTAGTCGAAGATGAAGATGATTTAACAAAAGCAAAACAAGAATTAGCCGATTTTTATGATGCCACAAAAAAATAATCATTTATCACAAAAAAGCCTTACTCTATGATTAAGGCTTTTATTTTGTCTGCAATAATTTAGTCTTAACTGGCGCTCTTTATAAAGTGGTTAAATAAACATATGGTATTTTATTTCATAAATTTGCAGAATACTTAAACTTTTATTGTTAAATATTAATAACTACTATCAAATTTGGAAATGATTATAGGAAGAAATGGTGGGTCGTGAGCGATTCGAACGCTCGACAAACGGATTAAAAGTCCGCTGCTCTACCGACTGAGCTAACAACCCATATAGAAAGCTGAAATTGGTGGGTGATACCGGGTTCGAACCAGTGACCCCCTCCTTGTAAGGGAGGTGCTCTCCCAACTGAGCTAATCACCCCAAATTTCATAAAAACATCACGGTAAAGTATGGTGGGTGATACCGGGTTCGAACCAGTGACCCCCTCCTTGTAAGGGAGGTGCTCTCCCAACTGAGCTAATCACCCTTACCGTGTGGATGTGCATTATAAGGCACCGTCTGAATTCGTCAACCCTTTTTTTATAAAATTCCTAAATTTATGAGTGTTAGTTGTAATTTTAAACATTTTTTGCGTATAGGATCGCAAATACGCTATTTATCTGTTTTTGATTTGCTTTTATTTAATATCATGGTGCTAATCTGTTACGAAAAAAATAATTTGATATGTGGATAAATAAAAAACAAGTCATCCTATTAGTGCAAGATAAGGAATTAAAATATGCGATTTTTAAATCGCCTAAGCCATTTAATCAATTAAGTGAACAATTGTTTGATTCTTTTGGTTATCAGAATTACCAAGATTTAGAATTGTTTATAAATGATCTAAATAAAAAAATTCCGGCGCGTAGTAAATTAAGTATTTATCTCAACCCTAAGCAAATAAAAATACAATCTATCCAATTGCCGCCTATTCAATTAACCACAAACGAAATAGTTTTGTATGTTAAATCCTCAATTTATAAATTATTCCAAATAAAAGCGGATGATGTCTATTTTGATTTTATCGTTAATCATACTCTATCACCTAAAGAACTTATTATCGGTGTTTGTCCATGTAATATTATTGATGAATGGCAACAATTATTAATGCCTTATTCTTTTGTGACGTCATTAATTGGTTATGAGTTATCAAAAGTATCTTTATCAACTCAAAAAGCACAAAAAAATAATTACAAGCTAGCGTTTAATTTTTTACCTTGGCGAAAAAAACAGGCTAAAAAGCAATTAATCAATTGTTGTCTAGTGCTATTAATTAGCATCAGTTTTTGTTCTTCGCTATTGGGTTATTTATGGCAGGTTAAAACAATACAATTAAGCGATCAGCTGCAGCAACTGGCTAAACATCAGCAAATTCAACAACAATCGCAAATCAATCAGAGATTGTTAACACAAGCCCCTTCTTTTCAGCAGATTAAACATATTTTAAATTTACTTGCCAATGAGTTACCACAATCAATTTGGCTAAATTCTTTTGACTATTCGCCCGATAAAATTAGGTTAACGGGGAGCAGTTATGTCGATTTTGATATTGCATTGTTTAATCAATCTTTACAGCAACAAGATTTTATTGCATTTCATCGATTACACTCCATTGAAAAGATGAATACATATTGGCAATTTGCGATGGAAATTGATCTCAATGTTCAATGATTTTTTATTAAGACCAATTTGGCAACAATATTTACTATTGTTAAGTTCAATATTGTTATTATTTTTTGTAGGTTATCAATATTTAATTCCAAATCTTGATCAAAACATTTTCCAGCAAGCAGTGTTAATTTCGACCAATAACAGGCAATTTGAAGAGTTGACAAAACGATATATGCGATTAAATCAATTCGAACAAAATACACAACGTCAACCTGATACAACCAAATCACTAACAACCATCAGTGATCATAAGTTAATTTATTGGTTACAAGAACACGGATTAATATTAATGAAGTTTAATTATCATCCTCAAGAAGAAACATCACTATGGGAAATCGAAGTCATCGGGCAATTTAAACATTTTATGGATTTTTTGGATGAAGTTGAGCAGCAAGATATTTTTTTTAATATTAAACATCTTAGCATTGACGAACAAAATGCACAGTTAAGCTTTAAGCTTATGCTGCAATTAGAGGATGAATCATTTTGATAATAAATAGCGCTATCAAATTTAAATGGGTTTTTATGAGTTTTTGTATTAGTTTTTTTACTTATGCGAACGAAAAGGAGGTTAGCAATAAACGAGATCCTTTTAGGCAACCCAATGAAATTATCGATAACTTTCTTTGTGATGAGCAAGAAAAATATTTGTTGCAACAAATACAAAAGTGGCGATTTAAAGGAGTAATTGAAACGAAAATGCGCCAAAAAATTCAATTTTGGCTAGTAACGGATAAAAATTGGATTTTTGTTACGCAAGATAAACCAGCAGCGCAAGAACAATCTGATAACTCATTATATCCATGGCAGATTCAATCTTTTAACCTAAATACAATAAATTGGATCGCAATGATGAATAAGGCTTGTAAAAAATCACTCATCTGGTCAATGCAGCTTAATGGGGGTGAAGACCTTAATAAGGAAAATAAAAAAGATGAAAATAAATATAATTAAATTCATTAATATTTTTATTTTATTGATATTTTTCAGCTATTTCCCGTTGGGCAAGGTTAAAGCGGATGTTTTATTACCAGATGATAATTTAATTGACCTTAATTTTCAACAAGCACCAGTAGCGATGATTTTGCAAGCTTTGGCTGATAGCCGGCAATTAAATCTTATAATAAGTGAAGAATTCACTTTACAGCAAACCATTGCTTTAAAGAAGGTAAATTGGCAAAAAGCATTAGATCTAGTACTGAAATCTGCCAAACTGCAGGCAGAAATTGACGGTAATATTTTATATATTTCTAAACAACAAGATTTTGAAACATTAAATCAACAAAAATTAAAGCAACAAAAAGATCTCGAGAACAAAGCCGCTTTAACCTTTTTATCATTAAAAATTAAATATGCTGATCTTACTAAATTAAAAACAATAATTGAACAACAGGGATTATTATCTGAAAGGGGCAAAATTGTTATTGATGAACGGACTAATCATATCGTAATTTTCGATATCAAAAAATCATTTAATGCAATTAAAAATTTAGTTATTGTTTTAGATAAGCCTATGCCACAAGTTCATATTTTGGCACATATCGTTAACATGAGTGAAGAAAGTTTAACTGAGCTCGGTGTTAAATGGGGATATCTTAGTCATGGTTCACAATTTATCAATAATTTTAATGTTGATTTAAATAGTATAAATCCATCAAGTACAGTGGGGTTTAATTTGGCTAAACGATCGGGTAGCTTATTAAATCTGGAGCTTTCAGCTTTAGAGGCTGAAAATCAAATTAATATTATTGCTAGTCCTAATTTATTTACTTCAAATCAACATATGGCATCTATTAAACAAGGAACTGAAATTCCTTATGAAGTTTCTGCCGGTAATAATGCAACAACCATTGAATTTAAACAAGCCGTGCTAGGGCTTGAAGTCACACCTCACATTATTGATAATAAACAATTATTATTGGATTTATATATTACTCAAAATACCGCGGGTAGAGCAATAAAACGGAGTAATGGTGGCGAAGCCATTGCCATTGATACGCAAGAAATTAAAACACAAGTTTTAGTCAATCAAGGTGAAACGGTGATTTTAGGGGGTATTTTTCAGCAATCTAATAATCATAATAAAGATGAAGTACCAACTTTATCGAAAGTTCCTTTATTTGGTAAGCTTTTTAAATATGATGGTCAAAAACAACAAAAAAGAGAATTAGTCATTTTTATTACGCCACAATTGGTTGAGTAGAAGTAAAAGCCGTTGTATGATAAGGTTATTTTAAAACTGTCTAGTTGATTTTGAGTTATCATTGATTATTTATGATAACTGTAACAATTTAAAAATAGAGAATAATATGTTTCAAGTCGTGGCTTCTGATTTAGATGGGACGTTATTAACTCCTGAACATCAATTATCTTCTTTTACTAAACGAATCTTACAATCTTTGCGTGCAAAAAATATTAATTTTGTGTTTGCAACCGGGCGACACCATGTTGATGTTGCTAAAATGCGCGAAAACATGGAAATAGATGCTTACATGATTACTTCAAATGGAGCAAGGATCCATGATAGTAAAGGTAATTTAATCTATAGTAAAAATTTAGATCCTGATTTAGTGACTGAAATTGCTAAAATTTGTTTAGATGACCCGTTAATTTATACACATATGTATCAAGGTGATGATTGGTTAATAAATCGTGAAGATGATTATTCCTTAAGCTTTTATAAAGATACTCAGTTTAGTTATCAAGTCTTTGATCCATTAACATGTAATACGCAAGATGTAGCAAAAATATATTTTACAGTCAATGATGATGCCTTACATTCGCATTTGGTAGCCCTTAAAAATCGCTTAGAACAATTGTTTTCAACTCGGATTAGTGTTGCTTTTTCAACCATTAATTGTTTAGAAGTCATGGCTGAGAATGTATCAAAAGGTAATGCCCTTAAGCATGTAACTGAATTATTGGGTTATACATTGCAAGATTGTATTGCCTTTGGTGATGGTATGAATGATTTTGAAATGTTAACTATGGCAGGAAAAGGTTGTTTAATGCAAAATGCGGGCGCAGAACTGCGAGCTAAATTACCTAATTACGAAGTGATTGGCTCTAATGCGCAAGAAGCGGTTACTCATTATTTAAATCGGTTATTTTTATAGTTAATTAGTAACTGAATGTATAGATTATTTTTGAGATTTTATGAAAAAAGTTTTTGATAAACAACTCGATGCTTGCGGATTACGTTGTCCTGAACCCATAATGATGGTACGTAAAACAATGCGAGAATTGCATATTGATCAAGTCCTTTATGTGATAGCCGATGATTTGGCAACCAAGCGAGATATTCCAAGTTTTTGTCGTCATATGGATCATGACTTGCTCGATTACCAAATTGAAAGTAAGCCTTTTGAGTATTGGATCAGAAAAACGCATTAATTTAACTAATATTAATATTAAATAGGGATTGTACTTTATTACGCCTATATTTTATTAATAGCCGAGGTATATATTTAACGTTTGATTTATTCTCTTTTTGTTAATTGTTAAACTTAATTTGTCGCAAATAATAATGCAAGTGGCGCCAATCTTCTAATGTAAAATTATCTACCCATAAAACAAAGGTACATTTTTTGTTGTTACGACAAGATTGTAAATTTAAGATGATCATAAAACCATAAGTGATCGGTTTGCGTAAAATATACCAACGCTGTTTAGACAAATAGATCTGCTCTAAATAACGAAAATAAGCCATTTCACCTTTTATATTTTCCCTACACTTATACCCTCGTTGCCATTCTTTCACCATAATAGGTATTATTATGATAGATAAAAAATCCAATTTTGTTTGAGCCAAAATGAATAACATTATAAATGTTAAACAAAGGTAAAAAATACTAATACTTATAATAAATAATTTGGATGGAATTAATGTTGCTTGCCACATAAGCTCTCCTTGACTATTTTTTATTAACAACAGCAAAAATAACGCTAAAATTACTATTTTTTATTTTCATTAAAAATGCATATAAATCATAATAAATTTGAAAATTTGGGAGCTATCACGCAAAATTTTGTTTTATCAATATTAATTGAAGTCATATATGAATGTAATTATTTTGTGACTTTGCGCATAATTGTTATATACTCATGTTCAGAAATGAAAACGAATCTGTTACTTATTAAGTATCTTCTAATCGTCGTCAAAATATCCCTTTACATTAATTAAATAAGGTTTTTTTGTGCTATTTTTTCGTCTAATTAAATTGTTACTCAAATTTTTTATTGGCTGTTTTTTGTTAGGTCTGCTAGTTATTTTAGGCGGATATTTTTATTATTCTAAAGAATTACCTGATGTTGCCGCTTTAAAAGAAGTAAGATTACAAACGCCACTTCGTGTTATGACGAAAGAGGGGGAGTTGATAGCGATTTTTGGTGAAAGACGCCGTTTTCCATTACAATTTGAACAAATTCCTGAAAAGGTCATTGATGCGATTATTTCGACTGAAGATTCTCGTTTTTATGATCACTATGGGATCGATCCAATCGGAATTGGTCGTGCGATTTATATCGGTTTAACCGATCATGGTTTTTCACAAGGTGGTAGTACCATCACTCAACAAGTTGCTAAGAATTTTTTCTTAACGCCTGAAAAAAGTATTTCTCGCAAAATAAAAGAAATGATTTTAGCTATTCGGATCGAAAAAGAATTATCTAAAAATGAGATTATTACGCTTTATTTGAATATGATTAATTTTGGTTCAAGAGCTTATGGCATCAGTGCTGCATCTTATACATTTTTTGGTAAAACAGTCGATAAATTAACAATTGATGAAGCCGCATTATTAGCGGGTTTACCTAATGCTCCCTCTGCCTATAATCCAATTTCACATCCTAAAAAAGCTTTAATTAGACGTAACTGGGTTTTACATCGAATGTTAGAGCAATCTTATATCACTGAACAAGAATATCAAGATGCTATCAAAAAACCATTAGCTGTTAAATATCATTCTCCTAAAATTGAAGTATCAGCGCCTTATGTTGCCGAAATGGCACGCCAATTTATGTATAATAAGTTTGGTGAAAATGCTTATAATGAAGGCTATACCGTTTATACAACTATTTCTAAAAAAGATCAGCTTGCTGCGAATCAAGCAATCGAAAATAATGTCATCGCATATGATATGCGTCATGGTTATCGAGGACCACAAAAAACATTATGGAAAACGGCTAATCAAAAATGGGATAAAGATAGAATTGTTACTGAGTTGAAAGCGAATTCTTGTTATAAAAATATGTGTCCTGCTGTTGTTACAGATGCGAATAATTTAACAGCAACGGCTATGTTAACTGATCAAACAATTATTACGATTTCTTATGACAATATGAAATGGGCACGCCCATTTATCACAGATGAGCTGCAAGGCGATTACCCAACAAAAGTATCCGATACATTAAAAGCAGGCCAATTAATTTGGGTCAAAAAGATAGATAATAATTGGAATTTAGCGCAATTACCGCAAATTAATGCTTCGTTAATTTCTTTAAATTCTGATAATGGTGCGATTAATGCGGTTGTTGGAGGATATGATTTTAATATGAGCAAATTTAATCGTGCAACACAAGCATTAAGACAGTTTGGCTCAAACATTAAACCTTTTATTTACACAGCTACATTGGAACAAGGTTATACGTTGGCAACATTAATTAATGATGCTCCGATTGTACGCTGGGCAGGTATTGAAAGTTGGCGACCTAAAAATTCGCCACCCGTCTATGAAGGACCTTTACGTTTACGTGTTGGTTTAGGTTTATCAAAAAATGTGATGGCGGTTAGAGCATTACGGGCAATTGGTATTAATTATGCAACTGAGTATTTAGAGCGCTTTGGTTTTCCTAAAGAAAATATTCCTCATAATGAAACACTTGCTTTAGGAGCAGCATCTTTTACACCTATGCAGGCAGCAAGAGCTTATGCGGTTATTAATAATGGTGGATATCTGATTACTCCTTATTTAATTGATAAAATTGAATCTAATCATCAAGTGATTTATGAATATAAGCCAGATGTGGCATGTAAAAATTGTGCAGGTCATCATTTGCTGGATAATAATAAGGTTATCTTAAATAATGTTGAAGATACAGCCAAAGACAGTGATGAAGGCATAGAATTAGATATGACACATATGAAAATCGATGATGATCTTATGATATCGGATTTAAATGAAAACAAAGGTAACCTCAATGTTAATGGTTCATATGCTAAACAAACTATTAATAGTGATGTTGCTTTTTTAATAAAAGATACAATGAAGTCCACGATATTTGGCGAAAAAGAATGGCGTGGAACGGCATGGCGCTCAAAAGCGTTAAATCGTAAAGATATTGGTGGTAAAACGGGTACAACTAATGAAGCGAAAGATGCCTGGTTTTCTGGTTTTGGCGCCAATAATGTAACGACAGTCTGGATGGGCTTTGATGATCATCGTCGAACTCTTGGTAAAACAAGTCGTGTAGAGGGTGGAGCTGTCACAGCAAATCCAATTTGGAATGATTATATGGCAGTTGCATTAAAAGATGTACCTGAACAAGAAGATGTTATTCCTGGAAATATTATTCAAGTGAATATCGATCGAAAAACCGGCTTATTATCGCACGATGAAACGACAGGCATCAGTGAGTATTTTATTGAAGGCACTGAACCAAAACACTATGCGGCTAAAGAAATCCAAACCGAAGTTGTTGATTCTGAAGGTAATACATCAGAATTATTTTGATTAGGATAAAAATATGAGAGGTTTTATCAGAATAATTGCCGGTAAATGGCGTGGTCGAAAATTAGCTGTCTTAGATAAAGAAGGGTTACGTCCAACGACTGATCGGGTAAAAGAAATGTTATTTAATTGGTTAATGCCAGTAATTCATGATTCGAATTGTTTGGATTGTTTTTCTGGCAGTGGCTCACTGGCATTTGAATCTGCATCCCGAGGAGCAAAGCAGGTAGTTCTTATCGAAAAAGAAAAACAAAGCGCTTTGTTATTGAATAAAAATAAACAATTATTACAAGCCGAGACCATAACTATAATTCAAGGTGATGCTTTAAATTGGCTAAATCAACAAGCGACTAAAAAATTTGATATTGTTTTTATCGATCCCCCATTCCACCATGATCTTGTTGCAAAAACAATTTTATTACTTGAAAAGCAAGATTGGCTTAATTGTGGTGCTTATATCTATATCGAAACCGAATTAAACTATAACTTATTACCGCAAATACCGGCATCATGGTATTTACATCGCGAAAAAATAATAGGGCAGGTGCATAGTTATTTGTTTATACGACAATAAAACACGAATTAGCACTAAACTATAACTAATATGAGAAATTTCAATATGTTTATAATTTTAGGTAAATTATTTTATACAATTATTTGGTTGTTCTTTATCATAAATTTGATTCATCCTTATCCACACCCAGCTAATGTTATCGCAAATATTGGGCTTGTTGCCTTTGTGATTACTCATGGATTACAAGCATTAATATTGCAATCCACCATGACAAAGCAAGAAAAAAAACAAGATAAATTTAGAGTTTTACGTTTATTTTTTTTCGGTGTGTTTGAATCATTAAGTTGGAAAAATAAATAATAAAAGAGTGATTATTAATTAGAATTGATATTAAAATTTAACTAAATAGATAATTAATAATCACTTAGATAGTAAATAGCTTGCAAACAGGAAAATTTTTTGTATAATGCACAGCACTTTTTACCAATCTCTTTAATGCGGGAATAGCTCAGTTGGTAGAGCGCAACCTTGCCAAGGTTGAGGTCGCGAGTTCGAACCTCGTTTCCCGCTCCAAATATTAATCTACTGATGTCCAGTAACATCTAAATATTCAATAGCCAGAGAGTCATGCCTCTTATCTTTTCAAGCAAAGCCATTGAAATGTACTCAAATGCATAACCCATAAGTACATCTTTAATTACATTGTTTTTCAATTTAAGTGCTTCGGTACTTGTTATCTAATTTAGTCTGATTCTACTGCGTTCTGTCGTAGGTTGATCCCTTGATATTTTCTGTTTTTTTATTTCTGTTTTTTTATTTATTTTTACCTTTATATTTTATCAATAGGATATGGGGCTGAGATGTTTAACGGATTTAAGCGTTCATCATGCAAAGGTGAAGTTGTCGGTGTATACGCTGTTTGATGCATGGTTTGGAATTACGGTTTGAGCATTATGGGGCTACATGGTGGCTTTTTAAAGTATATTTGACAACCTAAATTTTCTCCTATATCATTAACCGTATTGTATTATATTGTATATCTTAATATTAAATCATTACTATATAATATTAGTAGACGTTTAAATATACAACTTTTTTTGTGTAAAATAATACCATTTTCAGTCAAAGTCGAACCAGATTTTTTAGTGTCACAAATTATTTGTTTGTTAACTATTGTAACTGTAACTTATGTTTGCTGGTTTGTGTTGTTCTTTAATTTGACAGTATCGGCTTGCTTGATTAATGGGTAAGAAATTTATAATAAACAATAATTAAGTTAATTGGGTTAACGGAAAACTAACTATGATCTATCAGACCAAACAGCAATTATTAGATGAAATAAATAAAACGGCTGATCTATTTATTGAAGAGTTTAAAACGGTCACTGAAGATAAAAAAGATAGTTTAGTGGATGGAGTTGATAAAACACCTGCGCAAATGATTGCTTATCAACTAGGTTGGTTAGCATTAGTAAAGTCATGGGATGATACAGAACTCTCAGGAGAGATTCCCATTTTACCTGCCAAAGGCTATAAATGGAATCAATTAGGGGAGCTTTATCAGTCATTCTATCAAGCATATAAGGATTTATCTTTAAAAGAGCTTATACAGCACTTTGAACAAGCGGTCGATATTTGGACTGGCTGGATTGGTTCTTTGTTGGAAGAAACACTATTTATAAAAGATAGTAGGAATTGGACTAAGCCTTATCCTGAAAGCTGGACTGTTGCAAGATTTATTCACATCAACTCGGTTGCTCCCTTCAAAAGTTTTCGGACTAAAATAAGAAAATGGAAAAAGTTAATGCAATAACTGTATATCTGATAAAAATTACCTACAAAAGAATAGCAATAGCATTCGGAGTATGGAGATATTAGTCATAATTAGTCAATAGGGATAATATATCATGAATGATGTTTCAGCTTCAAATTGTAACGATAATGGCTTCAAAATGTCATTAACGCCAGGTCAACAAAGTTTTTTATTTCACTCATTGGCAGGAAAGGGGAGCCGTAATTATCACGAGCAATTTGTTTGCCGTTTCGCTGAACGTGTTGATGTTGAATTTTTCCAATGGGCATTAGAAACTTTATTCCAAAAACATGATTGTTTCCGCGCTCATTTTTTCTGGAATGAAGGCGAACAGCCTTATCAAATCGTTAAAAGTGATATTTTACCAAGATTGCATATTATCGATATTGATCAGGATATTCAACAACTCAATTTTCCACTGAATAGTGAGATTACGTTGACATATGATTAAGGTGGCAATCAGGATGCTTTTGTCAAAGAATTTCTACATACTGATTTAAATCATGTTTTCGATTTAAGTTCAATCCCAGTTAGAGCCTATCTAATTCAGTTACCTAAAGAGAGTGTATTTATCTTTTCTTATCACCATATTATTATGGATGGCTGGAACTTATCTATTTTTGTTCAACAGCTTTTAAGTTTATACAATACTGCATTGGTGACAACAATAAGAAATGCTGATGCTATTTTATCAATGCCGCTCAAGCCTTTTATGGAAGAAATTTCTAAGCGACAAAAAGTATTTCAACGAGATTATTGGTCATCATATCTTCAAAATTTACAGCCAAGCCATTTTGAGCCTTTTTCAAGACTTCCTGATATAAAAAACAATTCGGAAGAAAGCACCGTTATCTGGTTAGAAAAATCATTGCCGCAAAAGATTAACCAAAATATACAGCAATTATGTGGTCAATATCGGATTACTCCAGCTTCGTTATTTTATGTTGCATGGGGTATTTTATTACAACATTGGCTTAATAGTAACGATGTGGTATTTGGTATAACCGTCTCAGGAAGAAATTCCTCTATCGATGGCATTGATGATGCATTAGGATTATTTATTAATACCTTACCATTACGTTTGAAAGATGAGGGATCAAATACACTGATTCAGCATTTACAACAGATGCATGAAAGGTTAATTGCTCATTATGATCATGAGTACGATTCATTATCAAAAATTAAGAAAACCACGCCGGAGGCAAATTATCAAGGTGAATTTTTCGATTCTCTTGTCGTTATCGAAAATTATCCGGTCGATTCGTCTTTGCTGGTAAAAGAAGGGCAAATCGCTATTGATAGCATGAGCGTTCAAGAACAAACTCATTATCCATTAACGTTGACTGTTTTAAATCAAAATGGTTATGTCTTTAAAATAGGATATTTAAATCGATTTTTCTCTGAAAATATGGCTCAAACAATGTTAACGCATTTGAGTTATTTGATTGAACAAATTGTAGATAACCCAGTACGATCAATCGGCTCTTTGCTTAATATCTCACCTGAGCAGCAAACACAATATATCGAGTCTCAAATTCAAACTATGTTATGTGAAAACTGGGATAGACAATCTAATGTGATCGAACAATTTTATTCTATAGTTGAAACAGAAGGGGACCGAGTTGCAGTAGTTGATGAATATGAATCATTGACTTACCAGCAATTAGCAGATAAAGCAGATCAAATAGCAACATTTCTTATTCAGAAAGAGATAAAACCAGATAATTTTATCGGAATTATCAGTGAGCGTACTGTTTATACCGTGGCAGCAATTATTGGGGTGATGCGAGCCGGCGCAGCTTATATTCCGATTAGTGCGGACTATCCAGTAGCAAGAATTCAAGAAATGATTGACGATAGTCAAATATCATTATTACTAGTGCAGCGAAACACGTTTGATGAACTTAATCTAGAACAATATGATCTTTATGATTTACCACCTACACCAAAAGTGGTTTATCCTGAAATTAATCGAGACATGAATGCTTATGTAATTTATTCATCAGGTTCAACAGGTAAACCTAAAGGTATTTTGGTATCGCATCGAGGACTATTGCGGCTAGTACAAGCAAATAGTCCATTAAAATTAAAAAACTATAGCACGACATTACTATTTAGCCCGTTTGAGTTTGATGTTTCAGTGTTCGATTTATGGGGAACCTTAATTAATCGCGGTAAGTTAGTTTTAATTCGTAAAGAATCGTTGTTTGATATTGATAAAGTTAGCAACGTAATAATGAAACAGCAGGTTACGAATACGACAATAACTTCATCATTATTTAATACTTATGTTGCAGAGGGAGCAACATTTTTTGAGCATTTTAAACAAATTATTGTAGCAGGCGAACCACTTTCGGCTAAACATGTTAATGAGATTATAACTAAATATCCAAATTTGGTAATTATAAATGGATATGGTCCAACCGAAAACACTATTTATACGACGGCTTATCGAATAGATCATCTTGTACCCAATCGAGTTCCGATCGGATACGCAGTACCTGGCACATCACTTTATATTATTGATAGATATGGGCATCTATTACCTATTGGGGCAATGGGTGAACTTGTCGCAGGCGGAGAGGGTGTTGCAGTCGGTTACCTAAATAAACCACAATTGACTGAAGCAGTCTTTATGCCAGACCCTTTTATTTCTACTGGTTATATGCATAAAACAGGAGATTATGCGCGACTACTTGATGATAACTGCGTGGAATGTTTTGGTCGTAAAGACGGGCAGATAAAGATTAATGGGCAGAGGATTGAAATTGGCGAAATTACACAGCGTTTGCTAGATTCTAAAGGAATTATTGAAGCGATAGCTTTAACTTACACGTTGCGAAATAGTCAACACATAGGGGCGATTATATGTGTTGATGAGAATTATAATGAAATTGCTACTCGCTCACATTTAACTGCTACTTTGCCTTTATTTGCTCTACCAAATCCTATCATCGTAGTCGATGAAATACCTAAGAATCATAATGGTAAAGCTAATCTTGAGGAACTACGTAACTTATTACTTGTGAAACAAAAAAATATTGTTCCCACTTCGAGTTTGGTGCAATCTAATCTTGGTATTACATTAAAAAATATTTGGCAACAAGTGTTAAATCAGTCACAAATTGATGGCAGTAAATCTTTCTTTGTTTTAGGTGGAACATCATTAGATACAATTAGAATCAAAGGCGAAATTAAAAGACAACTTGAAATTGATGTAGATATTACGGATCTATTTAAATATCCGACATTAGATTCTTTAACTGCTTATCTTACAAAAACAACGTCCGCAAGTGTGTTAAAACCAGAATTGATTACTAAATACAGTGAATCGCCAATTGCAATAATTGGTATGGCAGGGCGTTTTCCAAGTGCTAACAATATTGAATCACTATGGCAGTTGATTTCAGGGCGAGAATCTGGATTGACTTTTTTTAGTGATGATGAATTACTTGCTTATGGTGTTTCATCTGAGCAATTAAATTCCAGTTATTATGTTAAAGCAAAAGGCGTGTTAGACGATTTAGAATGGTTTGATGCGGCTTTTTTTGGTTACACTCCAAATGAAGCAGAATTAATGGACCCACAAATTCGCTTATTACACCAATGTTGTTGGCAGACCTTGGAAAATGCAGGGTGTGATCCTAGCACTTATCCTGGCTCGATAGGGGTATTTGCTGGATTGTTAAGCTCACCTTATTGGTTAAAAGCGGTTATGGAAAATAGCACCGATTCTACCTCGTTGTATAAAGCCAGTTTATTAAATATTCATGCTGCTACCGCTTTAATTGCCCATTCATTGAATCTTACCGGACCGGCAATAACCATTGATACTGCTTGTTCAACTTCTGCAGTAGCTATTCATCAAGCATGTAATGCTCTTCGTAATAGAGATTGTTATGCCGCATTAGCAGGTGGGGTTTCAATCGAAATGCCTGCTTATCGAGGTTATGAATATCATGAAGGAATGATCCATTCTAAAGACGGTATTTGTCGACCATTTGATAGTAAAGCCTCTGGAACGATTACCGGTGATGGTGTTGCAACTGTATTATTAAAACGCCTTGATGATGCTATTAAAGACAAAGATTGTATTTATGCTGTCATTAAAGGAACTGCTATCAATAATGATGGACATGACAAAGTGGGTTATACAGCACCTAGCGTAAATGGACAAAGAGACGTTATTTGTTCTGCGATGAAACGCGCCAATTTTATGCCAGATAGCGTTGGACTTATTGAAGCACATGGAACTGCAACAACACTTGGGGATCCCATTGAAATCCGAGCACTTAATGAAGTTTTTGGTTCAGCCACTACACCATTTTGTGCTGTTTCTGCAATAAAAAGTAATATCGGTCATTTAAACTCGGCTGCGGGTGTCGCAGCGGTTATCAAAACTTCATTAGCACTTTATTATCAAGAATTGCCACCAACAGCCCATTTCCAACAATTAAATCCTGCTATTAATTTATCAAATTCAGCGCTTTACATAAATAGTCAATCTAAGCCATGGGTTCAGTCGTCCCCACATCGAGCTATGGTCAGTTCATTTGGCATAGGAGGGACAAATGCCAGTATTGCACTTGAAGGCTATGATACTTTAGAAAATAATGCCGGACTAATTCGTGATTATTATTTATTACCTTTTTCAGCAAAAACTGCAACAGCTCTTGATTTAAGAGTGATCTCGACGTTAACACATATTAAACATACACCAAATTTACGATTACCGGATGTTGCTTATACCTTACAAACAGGGCGAAGTGCATTCAAATATCGTCGTGCTTATTTGGTAAGCCGTGGATCAAAAATTGATTTATCTTCAAGCACCGTATTAAATGCTCAACAGTTTAATGGTAAAAATGAGTTAACAGCCGCCATCTGTTTTATATTTCCCGGTCAAGGAGGTCAATATCGAGGGATGTCAAAGGGTCTTTATGATAGCCAACCACTATTTCGTGAACAGATGGATAAATGTTTTAACGCTTATCAACGTATTTCATCGATTGATCTTAAAGATATATTATTTAATGAACAGTCATCTCATGATATTAATCAGACCATATTTACCCAACCCATACTATTTAGTGTTGAATACAGCTTAGCAATAACATTAATTGAGCTAGGAATTAAGCCTGCAAGTATGATTGGACATAGTCTAGGTGAATATGTGGCAGCTTGTATTGCGGGTGTATTTTCGTTTGAAGATGCAATGCGTATTATTGAAGCTCGCGGCCGTTTAATGCAATCTATGCAATCAGGTAGCATGCTTGCTGTTTATCTAAATCGTGTCGAGCTAGAACCTCTTTTGAATCAACATGATAATATTGAATTGGCGGCTAATAATAGTGAACGCTTTTGTGTTGTAGCAGGTCCTGATGACGCAATTATTGCTTTTACTTATGCTTTAGAAAAAGAGAGCATTAAGTATACGAGATTAAAAACCTCACATGCATTTCATTCAGTCATGATGGAACCAATGTTGCAAGAATTTGCCAAATTGTTAAACCAAATCCCGTTAAATGCTCCGCAAATTCCATTTATGTCTAATGTTTTAGGCGATTGGATTACGGCTGAACAAGCAACATCATCTGATTATTGGGTCAAACAAGTAAGATGTCCTGTCTTGTTTAATGAAGGAGCCACTCATCTATTAAAAGAGTCCCCTTTATTTATTGAAATTGGACCAGGTAAAGCATTATCTACCTTTATTCAAACAAATAGTTATTATCATAATCAGATAATGATACAGACAATACGCCAAATTAAATCGCCGGTTAATGATGATGAATTTTTACATCAAGCCCTTGCCATGCTTTGGGTAAATGGTGCAACTATTGATTGGCACCAATTTAATCGCGATGCATTAGGACAGCATATTCCTTTACCCGGCTATCCTTTTGAGCAAAATTATTATTATCGCTATGGTGAAGCGCTTTCCGGTTATCAGAAGTTCCCCCATCCACTTCGTCAACCCAAAAGTGAATGGTTACAGCGTGTTATCTGGCAAAAAGAGACCTCATTTTTATCAGACGCATTTTATATGACAGGCTCGTTAGTTATTATTATCGGAATAGATTGTGACTGGATTAAACAAATTCTAGCTCAAGATGGCATCGAAAGCCTTATTATCGCACCGCCTATTTCGCCGTTTGAGCAGATGTGGGACAGTAATAGGATTAATCAGCATTTTCAACCACTTATAGAAATAGTGCAACAAAAGCATTATCAGCAATTGCATTGTATTTATTTATCACCGGAGTATTTATCTCTTATCCAATCATTATTTGCAATCTACCGTATTTCAACTTGGTTTTTGCATGATGCTATATCAATGGCTTCGATGACAATTATTACGCAAAAAGCGTTTCGCATTCAGGAAGAAGAGGTACCGGAGCCTTCTCAAACTGCATTATCTGGCGTTGTAAATGTGCTTATTCAAGAATTAAATCCAACAGTCGTACGAATGTTTGATTTTGGACATGAAATTACAGCGGATGATATGAGCGTATTAAATCACCAGATTGATAATGGGAATAGTCAAGCAATCATGGCTGTACGACAAGGTATCGCCTATTCACGTCATGTTATACCAACTAATTTACCCGTAAATCCAATATCATCAGGTATTGAATCAGGTAGTGTAATATGGATTATTGGTGGCGAAAAAGGGATTGGTCGAGTAATTGGTGATATGTTGGCATCTCGTGATGGGGTAAATGTGATTTTAAGTAGTCGTCAGGCGCATTTAAATAATGAGATCATTATTGCTAATACTGAAATCATGCATTGTGATGTAACTTCTGCCGATGCAGTAAATTCTTGCCTGACTAAAATTTTGGATCGGTATCATCGTCTTGACGGTGTGATTTTTGCTGCCGAATCGACTACAGCTAAAGATCCATGATAAAACTATAGTTGATTATTTATATCGTACTGCCGATAAATACGCCGAAAAAACGGCTGTTTTTATGGGTGACAACATTATAACCTATCGAGAGCTAAATGAACGTTCTAATCAATTAGCGCATCATTTACGTGCCCAAGGAATTGGTGAAGATAGCGTAGTCGTTATCATTTTCCCACGAAGTATTGAAATGATGATTGCTATTTTTGGTGTGATAAAAGCGGGAGCTGCTTATTTACCATTAGCAGCAGATGCACCAAACAGCCGTATTAAAAATATACTCACTAGCAGTGCAGCTTCATATCTTATTTGTCATAGCTCATATAATGAAAACCATTTATTGCCTATGTGTCATGTAGATGACGATGCAGTACTTAATCAGACGACGACTAATTTAACGTACCGCCCACATCCTCATCAATTGGCATATGTAATTTATACGTCGGGATCGACTGGTGTACCTAAAGGAGTTGCAACCGAACATGGTGCTTTACTTAATCGTATTGAGTGGATGCAAAATGCCTATCAGATTACTGATAATGATGTACTGTTTCAAAAAACGGTTTATACCTTTGATGTATCGGTTTGGGAGATGTTTTGGTGGGCAATGCATGGCGCTTCGTTGGTATTACTGCCATCAGGACTTGAAAGCGATCCCCGCACCTTACTAAAACTTATTCATCAGCATCAGATCTCTGTTGTGCACTTTGTCCCATCGATGCTTAATCTATTTGTTGAATATCTTGAGATAAAAAATGATAGTAAACTCATCGCCTCTTTAAAATGGGTATTTGTTAGTGGTGAAAAGCTAAGTCACTATAGTGTGACCAAATTTTATAAAGAAGTGACCCAAGGTACATTGGTTAATCTTTACGGACCAACGGAAGCAGCAATTGATGTGAGCTATCATACATGCTTGCGTGATCATGACTATCATGATGTACCAATTGGAAAGGCTATTACTGGTTGTCGCCTTTATGTTCTTGACGATAAATTGAATATTGTTGCCGATGGTGAAGAAGGTGAGCTTTATATTGCTGGTATCAGTTTAGCAAGAGGATATCTTAATAATCCTGAGCTGACTAAACAGAGCTTTTTTATTCATCCTTCTCTTTCTTATAATGGACAACCTGAACGATTATATAAAACTGGTGATCTAGTACGTTACGACAGCACAAGTAAGGAAATTAATTATATAGGGCGTAATGATTTCCAGATTAAAATAAGGGGATTGCGTGTCGAACTTGGGGAAATTGAAGCCCATATTATGCTTGCTTCCAATATTCAACAGGTTTTCGTTGTTGCAGATCAAGAAGATGCAGATCATCAATTAATTTATGCTTTTATTGTCAGTTCAGTAGACGTTGACCTTAAAGCTTTGCTCGATTCGTTATCTGTTTCATTACCTGACTATATGCTACCTAATCGACTAATAGCATTATCGTCACTACCACTTTCAGCTAATGGGAAATGTGATCGTAAAAAGTTGATAGAGATAGCTCGTGAATATTCAGCAAAATGTGTTGATTTGCGTGAGTTGCCAACAGTGCAATATTGTCCATTGTCACCAATGCAAGAATCTATGTGGTTTATGCAGCAGCTCGTTCCAAATATTGCACTTTATAATAATCCTAGCGCATTACAACTTGAGGGTATTGTTGATCTTGCTCGTCTTGAAGAAGCGATTAAATGTGTGATGAGTCGACATTCGTTACTACGGGCGACGGTTGAGCTTCAAAATGGTAAACCGATGCTTGCGATTTCGCCAACACTACCAAACCCGTTTTTTATCACAACTCAACTCCAAGAAACGGATGATTTGCAAAATCAACTTAAGATTAAAGTTTCCAAACCAATGCCTTTGACTGCTACATCACCACTTTGCTATTTCGAATTAATAAAATGCAATCAAACCAATCATGTATTGCTGATTCATTTACATCATATTATTAGTGATGGTTGGTCAAAAGGTATTTTATTGCGTGAGTTGCAAGCTATTTATAATGGTGAAGTATTACCTAATGAGCTACCAATGGAATATGCTGATTATGTCAGCGAGCAAGAACAGTGGCGAAAAAGTCAGCAATATCAAGATGATTTGTCTTATTGGCATGAAATGCTCGGTGATAATTTACCTGTACTTGATATTCAAGGAGATAGGCCTCGTCAAAACGTTAATCAGCATCAAGGGGCATTTATCTCATTTGAATTACCCATATCCCTTGGTGACGCTGTTGTAGCATGTGCGCGTTCACAACGTGTTTCATTATATAACTATCTTCTGGCTGTTTTTTTAGTTTTATTGCGACGTAATGCACGTCAACAAGACTATATCGTTGGAATGCCGATTGCAGGTCGTTTGTCACAGGAAAGCGAATATCTTATTGCGCCTTTGATTAATGTGTTACCTTTACGTTTAAGTGTTGATGAAACGATACCTTTTCAAACCCTTATACAGTCAGTCAGAGGGAAGTTACTGTCTTCTATTAAACATCAACGACTGGGCTTTGATGAAATCGTACGGACGTTACATATTGATCGTAGTACAGAGCACTTTCCGGTTTATCAATGTATGTTCCAATTAGATAATATGCCGATGACACGTCCGATGCTTAACGGCCTTACTGTGACACCATTATTATTGGACACCGGAGCTTCTCAAGTTGATATTTCTTTAAGTATGCAAAATATCGATGGGCGTATCACCGGAACATTTGAATATGATGCCGAGCTTTATACTGTAGAACGGATACAGAACTTTATAGAACAATTTCATGAATTACTTGAAATAACGAGTCGTGAACCTGCGATTATTATTAGCAATTTAATTAAAGTTAATCAACGGGAATATACTTGGTTACAACAGCATAATGCCACTAATACCAAGCTACCTCAAGTGACTAACGTTGTGGATCTCTTTTCATCGTATTACCAAGATTCTCCGAATAATATTGCATTGCGCTGTGGTACAGCTGTTATGAATTATGAGCAGTTACAGCAAGCTATAGCACGAATACAGCAATGGTTAATTGATTTGGGTGTCAAACCTGGCGATTATGTTGCTTTAATGTTACCACTATCGTTTGATTTGATTATTACTCAACTAGCCGTGTTATCACTTGGGGCAGCCTATGTACCAATTGATAACGATGCGCCAATAGAACGTAATACCCTTATTTTAAAACAGGTAAATGCGGTCATTTTAATCACTACACAACCATTTATTGAGCTAAATACCCCTTCACTACGTCATATATCAATAGTGAATTGGCAAGATTTACCGGTGGTTAACCAGTTGGCGCTATCTTCCTTAACAACTCAAAATTCGTTAGAGAAAGACGCTGTAATTATTTTCACCTCAGGTACAACAGGCGTACCTAAAGGGGTGAGATTAACGCAACTTAATCTACTCAATTTGATTTGTTCATTTATTACCAGCTATCAGGTAAGTGCAACAGATGTGCTGTTACCAATCACTTCTGTTGCCTCTGCGAGTTTTGTTGGTGAAATATTACCAATTCTTGCCGCTGGTGGCACTTTAGTCTTGGCTGAAAAAACACAAAGTTTAGATACCGATGCGTTTATTCGTTTACTGCAAGAAAAAAATGTCACCATTGTTAGTACAACACCATCACTATCAACGAGTATTTCTTCATTAAGTAGTGATTTGAGATCACTACGATTGTTTCTTTGTGGTGGGGAAGTGATGGAATATGATCAGATTAAACCTTTGTTATCACATACGACGGTTGTAAATGGTTATGGGTTGACTGAAAGTGGTATTTGCTCAACTTATTATGTGGTTCCAAAACAAACCAAGCAAGAAGATGGACCCATGCCCATTGGTCGACCTATACAAAATACTAAAGCATACGTGGTTGATGCTAATCATAATCTTGTTCCACCAGGCGTAAGAGGAGAGTTGTGTTTTTCTGGATTAGGGTTATCACCAGGTTATTTAGATATACAGCAAAACCGTGTCCGTTTTATTAATTTACCAGAGGTGCCAAGCGAACGTGTGTTAAAAACAGGCGATCAAGCCTATTGGTCGATAGACGGTAATTTGTTCTACCTTGGGCGAGAAGATCGTCAAATACAAATTCGCGGACATAGGGTGGAAATTGGTGAAATTGAAAGTCAGTTGAGATTACATCCTGATATTACTGATGCATGGGTTGATATAAGACGTAATGCACTGGCAACCCCAATTTTGGTCGCATTTTATGTGAGTAACGGCACAGTACTTGATGCTCAGCAAATCCGAATTTGGCTTAGTTTGCGTTTATCATTGCATATGTTGCCACTGTTTTATATTCCAATTCCTGCTTTACCCATTGGTTTAAATGGCAAGGTTGATCCAAATAAACTGCCAGAAGTTGATCTCGGTCAACTTGATGTGCAAGGTGAATATATTACGCCAACTAATGAATTAGAACGCCAATTGGTCATGATATGGCAACAGCTACTTGGAATTGAACAAATTAGCTGTACGACTAACTTTTTTGATTTAGGGGGGCATTCATTACTCCTGGTAAAAATGCAACAGATGATTGGTCAAATATGTGGTCAGCATGTACAACTAGTTGATTTAATGCGTTTTACTACGATTAAAAGATTAGCCAGTTATTTACAAATGCCGATGGCTACACAAGGCGATACGGCGACGATCACTCAACAGCGAGCAGAAAAACAACGTTCAGCATTTGAGTCAGCCTATTGGGGGCGTAGAAACTAAGTTACAAGATAAGTGAATTAATCGAACGTGTAATAATTATAAAATTGAAAGGAACCATATGAAAGGAAATAATTTTGGTGTTGCCATCGTAGGTATGGCTGGGCGTTTTCCACAAGCAGAAAATATTCAAGCGTTTTGGAATAATTTAGTTGCAAACAAAGAGTGTATTACTTTTTATAGTGACGAAGAATTATTGGAAATGGGTATTACCCCCGAATTTATCAACCACCCTGATTATGTTAAAGCGAAAGGCGAGGTTGCGCATATTGATAAGTTTGATGCGGCTTTTTTTGGTATAGCGCCAAGAGAAGCAGAATTAACCGATCCTCAACATCGTGTATTATTAGAAACAGCTTGGGCAGCATTTGAAGATGCGGGTTATATACCTAGTGACTATCCGGGTGATGTTGGTATTTTTGCCGGGAAAAGTATGGATTCTTACTTAATGTTGAATCTAATGCCACACTTTAAACGTGTCTTTTCTTCAGGAAGTTTGCAAGCAGCAATTGGTAATGATAAAGATAGTATAACTACGCTGATTGCTTATCACTTAAACTTACGAGGTCCGGCAATCACAGTCCAATCATCTTCATCCACCTCATTAGTGGCTGTCTGTGTTGCTTGTCAGAGCTTATTAACATGGCAATGTGATATGGCTGTCGCAGGGGGAGTAACACTTGGACCACCGATAAAAACAGGCTATTTGTCACAAGAAGGGGGTATTACTTCTTCTGACGGGCATTGCCGTGCTTTTTCTGATGAAAGTAATGGATTTGTACCTGGTACAGGTGCTGGTATGGTTGTTTTAAAACGGTTAGATGAAGCCATGCGAGATGGTGACCATATTTATGCTGTTATTAAGGGGTTTGCTGTCAATAATGATGGTTCTGAAAAAATAAGCTACACAGCACCAAGTGTTGATGCACAAGCACGTGTTATTGTTCAAGCTCAAAAATTGGCTGGTGTGACACCAGATGATATTAGTTATGTTGAAGCACATGGAACAGGTACAAAATTGGGGGATCCCATTGAGTTTGCAGCCCTTAGTCAAGCTTTTATGGGAGCAACAGAAAAACAGTACTGCGCACTTGGCTCTGTTAAAACGAATATTGGTCATCTTGATACGGCTGCCGGTGTTACAGGGTTAATCAAAACGGCTTTAGCTGTTCATCATGCTAAAATTCCAGCAACACTACACTTTAAAAGACCCAATGAGCAAATCGATTTAACTAATAGTCCTTTTTATATTAATACCACGTGTCGAGACTGGTTACCTAAAAATGGGGTTCGTCGTGCAGGGGTAACTTCGCTGGGGATGGGAGGAACAAATGCACATGTAATAGTTGAACAAGCACCGTTAGTCGATAATAGGCGCTGTGATGCGCCGCAATACTGCATTTTTCCATTCTCTGCTAAAACAGAAAGTGCGTTAAACAATGGTCTACTTTATTTTTCAAACTATTTACAGCAAGGGAATCTCCCTGATAAGCGTGATGTCGCTTGGACATTAGCTACGGGAAGAAAGGCATTTAATCACCGAGCCGC
The DNA here is from genome assembly GCF_058502635.1 of Gilliamella sp. ESL1225. NCBI lineage: Bacteria > Pseudomonadati > Pseudomonadota > Gammaproteobacteria > Orbales > Orbaceae > Gilliamella > Gilliamella sp. ESL1225. Next base: position 1,158,372 of record NZ_CP196358.1, read on the forward strand.
TATCATTAGCGGCGATCTTATCGATACGGCTGAATTATTAATGAATGCTAATAATGAACCATTTATGAAGGGCGAGGCTAAAGCCCAACCTAAACTGGGGTGGTTATTTTCAGGGCAAGGCAGTCAATATCAACGAATGGGACAACAGCTTTATAACCAATGGCCAGTTTATGCTTCAGCATTTAACCGCTGTGCAGATATCTTAGCAGATAAGGCCGACATTGATATTTGCTTAGAGTTATTTACGGCTGAAATATCAAACGAACAAGCTGAGCTCTTATCACAAACGTGGTTGACTCAACCATTACTCTTTAGTGTTGAATACGCACTGGCACAGCTTTGGCTTAGTTGGGGTATTACACCAACTGTTATGATTGGTCATTCTCTTGGCGAATGGGTTGCGGCAACGCTAGCCGGTGTATTTTCTCTTGAAGATGCATTACAGTTGATTGTTAAACGCGCTAAGTTAATGGATAGTGCCGAAACGGGTGCAATGTTAATGGTCGCTTTATCAAAAGAAGAAGCGGATACCTTTGTAAATAGCTCTGTTGCTATAGCAGCGATTAACTCTCCGACTCACTGTGTTCTTTCAGGTTCAAAAAATGATATTAAATCGATAAGTGAGTGTTTAACACAGCAAAACATCATTAATAAACCGCTAAGAACATCGCATGCATTCCACTCTAATATGATGAAACATGCGGCACAGGAATTGCGTATTGCCTTTGCAAATATTCAACTAAACTCACCTTCTACTAGCATTATTTCAACGGCAACGGGGATGCCCGTTGATGCAAATACCTTGACTACACCTGATTATTGGGTTGAGCAAATGCTGATGCCAGTACAGTTTTCAGCTGCAGTACAACAGGCGCAACAACAATTTGATTGTGATTTTCTTGAGATAGGTCCCAATTCGACCTTAATTCGCTTAACTAATGATAATCAATTAGGAAGTAATCTGCTCAGAAGTTCGATGCCAACATTCAATAGTGGTAGTGACGAAAATAAACATATTTTAGAAACGGCAGCTATGTTATGGATAAGAGGACATAATCTGAACTGGTCAATGTTGGTTGGTGAGCATCCTAGACGTGTTTCATTACCTACTTATCAATTTGATAAAACATCTTATTGGGTTCCTAGCCCCGAAGAACAAGGATTGCAAACAAAAGTTAATGAAGAAGTAAAATATGTTGAAACTAAGCCGAAAGCCAATTCAATTAAACAGCGTCGTCCTAATTTTTCAACACCTTACGAGTCGGCACAAACCGATACTCAGCATCAGTTGTTAGCGATTTTCGAAACGATACTTGGTATTGAAGGTTTAGGTATCGATGATGATTTCATTGAAGCAGGTGGGCATTCGTTGATGTTGGGTATTTTACTTGCTCAAATTCAAGAGGTTTTTTCGGTAACTCTTTCATTTGTGACATTAATTAACGATACCAATGTCCGCGCTTTATCAGAGCAAATAGATAATATACGAAATGAGGATCCTGATGCTTTACTGACATCATTAATTGAGGAAATCGTTAAAAATTGAATCGTAAGTGTAATAATTAATTGTCGTTTTTTACTATTAAAATAGGATGCTAATGATAATGCAACATGTCGCACTCGTACATAATTTACCTTCGGATAAAAAACAAAAATTATTACAACAATTGGCACTAAAAGGGATTTCACCTTTGAGTATTCCAATTGTTAAAATCGATGAAAAAGTCAATTTTCCTCTTTCTTTTAATCAAGAACAACTGTGGTTTTTACAGCAATATGATACTTGTGCGACTAATTACAATCTTTATGTCGTATATGAGATACAAGGTAAAATTGACTATCATCTTTTAAATCAAGCCTTTCATATGGTACAGGCGCGTCATGACATTTTACGTACGCGCTTTGCTTTGCAAGATAAACAACTATGTCAAATTATTGATGAAAGTCCTTCGTCATCAATAGAACAGTTACTGTTAAACAGTAATGTAACACCAGAAGAACGCGATATCGTGATTCAGGCCGTGCTAAATATTCAATACGATCTTGCTAATGGTCCATTATTTGTTGTGAAGCATCTTATTCAACCTGGACAAAATGATTATTTAATCTTTTGTGCGCATCACATTATCATGGATGGTATTTCGTTAGGATTACTTTTTAACGAATTTCAGCATCATTATATTTATCTAAAAAATGGTGAAATGCCTATATTACCAAAGCCTGAATTGCAATATACGGATTATGCTTTTTGGCAACGCGAATGGCTAAAAGAGCCTTTACTAACGAAAGAACTTACACAGTGGCGGGCACGTTTACAAGATGCACCTCAATTATCAACGTTTCCAGCGTTATATCCTAGACCCGCGGTTCCTAGCCAGGAAGGTGCGCAAATTTCTATCACTTTAGATGTTACATTGAGTAATGCTATCAAGCGCATTGCTAGTGAACAAAAAACGACACAATTTGTTTTATTGCTCACAGCATTTAAATTATTGCTACTCCATTACACCGAACAGTTACAATTAATTATAGGTACGCCTGTTTCTGGTCGCATTAGACCTGAATTACTAAATAATATTGGTTATTATGCAAGTACTTCGGTTATTAGCACAGATTTTACCGACTCAAACACATGCTTAGATGCTTTACAACAAGTAAAAGCGAGTGTTAAAGATACACTTGGAAGTCAGCAATTGCCATTTGAAACATTATTAAATGGATTGAATATTCCTCGTCAGTTATCTCATTCCCCATTATTTCAGATTTTATATATCCACCACAGCCAAGTGACTGATCGGTATTTTTCTGTTGCTGATACAAAATGGCAACAATTGAAATATCACAATCATTCGGCTAAATATGATATGACAGTTGAAGTTTTTCAACGGGAAGAGACAATTGAGGTGACATTTGAATATAACCTAGGATTATATGATGAGGCATATATCCGAAATATTGCACAAGCATTTCGCCAATACTGTACTGTTTTAACGGATAATATAAAAACACCATTAGCTCAGATTAAATCGCATCATTCTGCTCAGATACACTCTGTACTACAGGTTTTAAATGACACCAAAGTAACTTGGGCTGAACCTCACGATTTACTCATGTTAATTGAACGATATTCTTTACAAACTCCATCACAAATTGCAATTCAAGGTGACAATTATTCTATCAGTTGGCAAGAATTATGGCTGAACATACAAACTATTGCCGGTTATTTGATAGATCAAGGCATAAAATCAGGGGATCATATTGGCGTGTTTTTGCCTCGTCATGGCGATCTGATTGCAACGATGCTAGCCGTTTGGCACATTGGCGCTGTCTACTTGCCATTTGATATCAGTCAACCACCAGCAAGAATAAGACGTCTTATGCAACGAGCTAATTTGACGTGTCTGGTTGTAAGAGAGGCAAATGAGTATCAAGATATTGCACCATTATTCATACTTACAGAAGAGAAGTTAAAGACAAATTCATTTTCAGGCAATGAATTTATTAGGGCTCCGATCGTTCTTGATTCTCCAGCATATATCTTATTTACATCAGGTAGTACCGGTGAACCTAAAGGCGTAACCATTACTCACCGCAGTTTACTTAATTTATTATTGGATATGCAAAAGACGTTTGCAGTTTGTGAACATGATCGATTACTGTCTGTTACAACGCCATCTTTTGACATTTCATTCCTTGAGTATTTATTGCCATTGATATCTGGTGCGAGTTTATATGTGGCTGATGCACAGCAAGTTACAGACAGTTTTCGAATGATTAAGTTGATTAATGAGTATCAACCAACGCTGATGCAAGCAACACCTTCATTCTGGCAAGCGTTGTTAACATCCGGATGGCAAGGTAGTTCAACACTTTGTGTTTTGAGCGGTGGTGAGGCATTACCAGAAAGTACAGCTAAAGATCTATTAAGTAGATGTGCGCAATTGTGGAATTTATATGGTCCAACTGAAACAACAATTTGGTCATTAAAATCTAAAGTAACGGATTTTAACAACATCAGTATCGGTCATCCTATCGCCAATACCCGGATTTATATTTTAGATGATGATGGCAATGATGTACCAACTGGTGTTGTTGGGGAATTATACATTGCAGGTGATGGTGTTGCATTAGGTTATGATGGGCAAATAGAATTAACCGATCAGCGTTTTTTACCTGAACACGGTTACCCTATTGGAACAAAAATGTTCCGTACAGGCGACTTAGTCAATTGTGATCCTTCTGGAAATATACGCTTTATTGGACGAAAAGATACTCAAATCAAACTTAGAGGGTATCGTATTGAATTAGGTGAAATTGAACGTATACTTGCAAAGCATCCGCAGATTGATAGTGCAGTTGTTGTTTGTATTGAAAGTGAGCGTCTAGATAAAGTGTTAGCCGCTTTTGTGATTACTAAAGTAGATATCAATTTTGATGTTTTAAAACATGAGCTTCAAAATCACTTACCAAGTTATATGATCCCGACTTTGTGGGAAAAAGTTGATTGTTTTCCGCTCACACCTAATCGCAAAATAGACCGTCAGCATTTGGCAACTAATTTTGTACATGACATTTCTTTAGCTTCTATGCCAAAAAGTGAGCTCAGTGAACTAAGTGATAAAGAACAGACATTGATGGCTTTATGGATGCGTTTTTTACCAATTAAAAATCCTGATCCGAATAGTGATTTTTTTAGCCTAGGTGGTCACTCTTTACTTGCCGTTGCACTTTTGGCCGAAATTAATCGTGAATTTTCCTGTTCACTTACTTTAAAAGATATCTTTCATTATTCGACTGTGCGTGCATTAAGTGCTCGTATTGAACAGTTACCGTTGCAAAATGAGTCGGTTATCTCTGACATGATGTCAATTCATGAAAATCTTAATGATATTCATCAACCATTTCCGTTGACGGATGTTCAACGCGCTTATTGGATTGGTCGTCAAACCGGTGCCGCGACTGTTGCAACTCATGTTTATCATGAATTTGAGGTTAGCCATTTTGACGTAAATCGTTTTACTCAAGCCCTGACAAAACTCGTTGCTCGACATGATATGCTACGTGCAATCGTTTTGCCGGATGGTAATCAACAAATTTTAACTCAGGTGCCAAAATATCAAATTAAATGCCATGATTTAACTGCGCTTAGTTTGCCAGATCGTCTTAACGCGCTACAAGAAATCCGCAGCGAGTTATCGCATAAAGTACATATTGCAGATAATTGGCCGCTATTTGATTTTAGTTATTCAAAATGCTCGGAAAAAGAAGGTAGATTACACTTTAGTTTAGATTTATTAATCGCTGATGCTGTTAGTATGCGCATTTTACAGCAAGAGTTGATTACTCTCTACCATCAACCCAATACCCTACTACCAAAATTACCTTTCTCATTTCGTGATTATGTTCTGGCACTTATTGTTGAACAAAATAGCGAAATTTATTCACGTGATAAAGCCTATTGGGAAAAGGCTCTGGTAGATTTATATGGCCCTCCGTTATTACCGATTAAAGGGGATTTATTAAAATTACCTGATATCAAATTTGTGCGGCGTAGCCACCGTATATCGGTTGAAAATTGGCGTACGTTGACACGAATAGCGCAAGAAAATCGATTAACAAAAACGGTCTTATTGTTGACGGTATTTAGTCAAGTATTAGCACGTTGGTGTACTCATCCTGCTTTTACCTTAAATTTAACGTTATTTAATCGGCCATTAGGGTATGTTGGAGCAGAATCGGTCATTGGTGATTTTACGGCAGTTAGCTTACTTAATATTCATTATGACAGCCGACGTAGTTATGCTGATAATGCGCAGTTAATTCAATCTCAACTATGGGATGATCTTGATCATCGCTGATACAGTGGTATTCGTGTTAATGAAGCCTTGATCCGTAGTGATCGATTTTCGTCTCCTATGCCAGTTGTTTTTACCAGCATCCTTGATACTTTAGAAGAAGATCCAACTGTTAACGGGGTTGATGACTTTACGCTTCTAGAAGAGGCGAATATAACGCAAACACCACAGGTTTGGCTTGATCATCAAGTAATGGAATCAGCAGGAGAGTTACATTTCAATTGGGATGTCGTTGATGCGCTTTTTGAGCCAATCGTTATTGATGCAATGTTTGCGGCTTATTGTCAAGCACTGAACAAAATAGCTACTGAATCGCAGTATTGGAATATGCCAAATAGCGCTTTAATTTTTCAGATGATTCATGCGCCAGTTGAGCAAGCACCAGCACCGACGGAGTTATTACATCACGGATTATTGCGTTATGCTGAATTAACCCCAAATGAAATTGCCTTAATTAGCTCAAAACATCGCTTAACTTACCGTCAGTTATCTACCGCTGCTAATGCGGTTGCTAAAGAATTGCAAGTGCTAGGGATTAAACGAGGTGACCGTGTTGCTGTGATGATGGAAAAGGGATGGGAGCAAATTGCTGCCGTGCATGGTATTTTGCGTTTAGGTGCCACTTACTTGCCAATTGATCCATCTCAGCCAGCCCAGCGGCAATCGTTGTTATTGTCAGAAAGTGAAACGCGGGTATTAATCACTCAACCGGGTATTGTTTTAGCTAATTCTGCTGGATTACCTGTATTAGAGGTTGTACCTCAAATGCTTGATGCACAAATACCGGAATTGGTTGTCGAGCCAGCGGATGTCACAGATACGGCCTATATTATTTTTACATCAGGCTCGACGGGAATGCCAAAGGGTGTGATGGTTGATCACCGAGCAGTAATGAATACGCTTGAAGACATTAATAGTCGTTTTGGTTTGACTGCAAGCGATAGAGTATTTGGTTTATCGTCCTTGAGTTTTGATTTATCGGTCTTTGATGCCTTTGCGCCGTTTATGGTCGGTGCAGCGTTAGTATTACCTAATGCTGGGCATGAAAAAGATCCGCGTCATTGGCTTGAAATGTTAGAGATGGGTGCTGTAACGGTATGGAACTCAGTACCGGCTTTAATGCAGATGTTATGCGAATATCTCAATGGTAAAGCCTATTTTTGTCCAGCGCTTCGTTTATCGCTACTTAGTGGTGATTGGATCCCATTAACATTACCAGCGCAGATGCGCTCAAGACTGAACTTTTCAATGTCAATCATTAGCTTAGGAGGAGCAACGGAGTGTGCAATTTGGTCAGTCTTTTATGTCATAGATAACGTTGACGCGGAATGGAAAAGTATCCCTTATGGTCGAGGGTTGTGTAATCAGCCCATCTACGTCTTAAATGAGCTTTTGGAGGAGTGCCCAGTTGGAGTAGAAGGCGAAATTTGTATAGGGGGTATGGGGTTAGCGCAGGGTTATCTGAATGATAATGAAAAAACAAAGGCGAGCTTTGTATGGCGTGAGGCGAGCGCTGAGCGAATTTATCGTACAGGGGATTTAGGGCGTTATTTTGCAGATGGGCAAGTTGAGTTTTTGGGACGTAAAGATAATCAAGTTAAGGTTAATGGTTTTCGGGTCGAGTTGGGTGAAGTTGAAAGATGTATTGAAAATCATCAAGATATCGAACAATCTGTTGTTGTTGCCGTTGGTAATCGTGAAAATAAGCGGTTGATCGCTTTTGCTAAATTATATGATCATGAAAAAGCACAAGCATTACACGAAAAAGAGATGCAAGAACAAGCAACAGAACAAGGCATAATCGTTAATCCTGCTGAACGCTTGGCTTTTAAATTGAAAGAGCAGCATATTCGTAAAAATACAGCCACATCGATTAAGTTAGCGACGCCAACACAAACGGATACTTATATTCATCGCCGTAGTTATCGTAACTTTATTCAGCAAAAAATCCCATTAGCACAACTCGGGTTACTGGTTAATCAATTAGTTCAAATAAGATTAGCGGGTCTGCCTTTTGCTAAATATACCTATGCTTCAGCAGGTGGTTTGTATCCGGTACAAACGTACGTTTATTTACATCCAAATAAAATTGAAGAGGGCGTATATGGGATCTACTATCTTAATCCACGCGAAGGTAGCCTTGTACCGATAGCCCCTAATGTAGAATTGAATAATGATTTTCATGCAGGACCAAATAGAACAATTGCAGATCGTGCCGCATTTTCATTATTTTTTATTACAGATATGGCTGCTATTCAACCCCTGTACGGTGAGGATGCAGGGTGGCACTTTTCTGTTATGGAAGCCGGAACATTATGCCAGTTGTTAGAAAATGAAGCACCAATACATGGCTTAGGTCTATGCCAATTGGGTATGGCTGATTTTATAAAAGTTGCTCATCATTTCCAGTTATCACCAACACATCGTTATATTCATTGTACTGTAGGAGGGATAGTTGGCGAAGATGCTTTTACAGAAGCAGCATTATTAGAAGATTTTTCAACCTATGAAAAATCGAGTGATAGTAAGGCGAGCACGTCGGTGAATGTTCAGAATTTTAAAGATGTAATTATGACATCGCTTAAACAACAATTACCGGAATATATGTTGCCGACTAATTTAATATTAGCAACTCATTTTCCATTGAACGCTAACGGGAAATTAGACAGAAAAATACTACAACAGCAAGGTGAAAAAATTGCCTATAGTGTGTCACCGATAGTCAAAACACAAGAGACCACTGATCTTCAAAAACGGCTATTAGCGTTATGGAAAGAGGTACTTGGTGTCACTAATTTGACAGTCGAAGATGATTTCTTTTCTATGGGGGGAAGTTCTATCGAATTAGTACGTATTCAACAAGCACTTGAGAAAATGACAGAACAAGAAATTCCAATTGTCACTCTATTTAGATTACCAAACATTATAGAGTTATCTAGCTACATTGAGTCGCTAAAAAATGAACAGCCAATAGCAGATTCTGAAGAATTGTCCGCGCAATCAGCAGATATTGCAACTACTCGAAAGAGTCTTGTTTTACGGCGTAAAGACCAAATAGAAGGAAATAACCAATGAGTGAGCATTCTAATTACCGTACTGCAACTGAACTACTGTCGCTGCTGGCTGAAGGTAAAACCACTTCAGTAGAATTAGTCCAGTATTATTTTGAGCGTATGGCTAGATTCAATGGAACATTAAACGCAGTTGTACAACAGTATAAAGCATCGGCATTAAAGGAGGCTGAGCAGGCAGATAACGCTCGAAAATCAGGTGAAAAACTGGGAATCTTACATGGGCTGCCTTGTACAATTAAAGATTCTTTTGATGTTCAAGGCTGGTTAACAACATCAGGTGCCAGCCATTTAAAAAATAATCGAGCAGTACAAGATGCGCCTTCTGTAGCACGCTTGCGTGAAGCCGGTGCAATTTTTATGGGAAAAACCAACGTACCTACGATGACTGCAGATTGGCAAACCTTTAATCCTGTTTATGGTACAACAAATAACCCATGGGATCTCAATCGTACACCAGGCGGCTCTTCGGGGGGAGCTGCTGTTGCATTAGCGGTAGATTTTACGCCTGTTGAATTTGGTAGTGATCTTTTTGGTTCTTTACGGGTTCCGTCACACTATACTGGCGTATATTCGCATCGTTGCAGTCTTGGGTTAATGTCTGTTCGTGGACATGTGCCCGGAGGCGATGCGCAAGATACTTGTGAACCAGATCTATCTACAGCTGGACCAATGGCACGTTGTGCCGCTGATTTACGTTTAATGATGCGTGCACTGAGTTCTTTTTGGATAACTCCCCCTCGTATTCCTGATTTTACTCGTTATCATGCTAAAACTCGGTATCGCATTTGTACTTGGTTTAATGCGGTAGATCATCCTATTGATAGTCAAGTTGCTAAACGTTTTGAACATTTTGTTAACGCACTTAAAAGGCATCCGAATATTGAAGTGGATGAAGCTATGCCAGCGGCAATTGATCCACAGAAATTATTTGATATGTCTGTAAAACTAAGTGGGCGATTAGTCGGAACAGCGCTTAATGCTCGACAACGTTTAACTGCAGGATTGGCATCTTTAGGTTTTAAATTATTAAGTTATATAAAAGATGTTCCTGAAGGAATGTCTAGCTATTACGCGGGCATGACAAATAATACTAATGAACAGTTAGAAACAGATCGCTTACGTAAGGAATATAGCAATTTGATATCAGAATTATTTTCTCATTATGATATTTTGCTTACTCCAGTGAGTCCTGTATTAGCATTTCATCATATGCAACAGTTAACCAATAATCGCAAACTAATGATTAATGGTGTTGCCTATGATTATAACGAACATCTATTTTGGAATATGTTGCCAACTGTGTTTGGTCTTCCTGCAACCATCTATCCTTTAGACAAACAAGCCGGTGAATTGCCTTGTGGTATTCAGATCGTTTCAGGCCATTTTAATGATGATATCCTAATTGATTTTGTCGAATTTTGTGAAGGCATTAGTGGTGGTTTTTCTAAACCAGAGGGGTATGAATAATGCAACAAGTTATTCTAATCAAAAGTAAGGTGATGAATGTGAAAATAAAAATGAGGATTAAATATGGTTTCAGATAAGGTTCAACTTGAAGAACATCCTTCAAGTGATGATATTTATAATATTCCCAATATGTTTAATGGATCGCTATATGGCTTAATTATTAGATTATCTTTACCAATACTTATTGGTCTTTTGACTCAAGTGACTTATGGCATAGCCGATATTTATTGGCTTAGTCATATTGATGTTGGTCGGGGTGATATCATTGCCGGTGTTGGGCTTGTTTTACCAATTGGCATGGTACTTTTTGCTATTGCTAATGGCATTCAAATAGGTATGGGGTCATTGCTATCTCGTTCAATTGGGATGAAGAATTTAGAAAAATCGCAACAAATATTGTTTGTAGGTATAACGATAGTTATCTTCTTCTCCGTGATAATTTGTCTGTTGGGTTATCTGTATGCTGAGCCATTATTACATGGTTTAGGAGCAAGTGAAGCTATTTTTGTTTATTCTGCTGATTTTTATTATTACTCCTTACCGACCGTATTTAGTATCTTACTGGGTGGTGCAATGATGGGGTTATTTCAAGGTGCCGGTAAGACAATGGTCATAATGAAAGCATCATTACTTGCTGCTGTGATTAATATTATCCTCGATCCTACCATGATTTTTATCTTTGATTTTGGCGCAAAAGGTGTTGCATTAGCCTCATTTATTGCTCAAGTTGCTTTTGTTATCTATTTTATTTTTTCTTTGTCGTCATTAAAAATTGGACTCAAATTGAAGTTTTCGTTGCATTATTTATCTTTGCCAGTCTATAAACAAATTCTTTCGGTTGGATTAGCGCAAATGTTAATGCAAGTTATTATTTCGGTCGGGATTATTATTTATAACTTTTTTATTGTTAGATTAGATGTTAATGCGATGGCTGCTTTTACCTTAACTGGGCGCATCGACTATTTTATTATGACGCCAATGTTGGCGATTGCCGCCGCCTTGTTGACTGTTGTTGGACAAAATTGGGGGCGGGGTAATATTGATCGTACGCTTCAGGCTTATAAAGTAAGTGTTGTTCTTGCATTTTCCATTGTTTTGATACTATCGATTATTCATATTGTTTTAGCTCCGTGGATTTATCCGTTATTTACGCAATCAACAAAAACATGTGATTATGCGATTTTACAAGTTGAAATCATGGAGTTAGCACTCCCTTTTATTGCAATTAGCTTATTGGCAAGTGAGTATTTTCAAGCAATTGGTAAATCGATGTATTCAGTCTTATTAACTTTAACTCGTCATGTGTTTATCTCAGTTCCGGCTGTGTATTTATTGGCATTTGTATTCAAAATAGGCATTATGGGTTTTTATCTTGGTGCAATGAGCGGGACGTTTATTTCGGCAATATTGGCTTGGTGGCTATTGAGAATGTCTCCACGGTTGGTCGAATGGAATAAAAAAAGCCGTAACGAAAAATAACAAGATAAGGAAGCATATTATGAAGTCTAACTATCCATTAATGTGGTCACAACAGCAATGTTTAATTATTGAACAACTTTATCCTAATAGTTGTGTTAATAACATTGGTGGTTTATGTTTTATTGATGGGGCTGTTGACATTGAACGGTTACACAGGTCTATGCAATCTGCTATAAGGCATTTTGATGTTTTAAGAATGCAGTTTGTGCAAGCAGAAGATGGTAGCATCTATAGTCGGGTATTACCATATCAATCACGAGCAATCCGTCATGTTACTTTTACCGATAACTTTGTTGCAAAAAAATCTTATCCTCATATGCTTGAGACTTTTCAAACTGAGTTATTTAGCCAACCTTTTAAACTATTAGAAAGTGATCTCTTCGAATTGATCTCATTTACGTGTGGTGAGCAGCAAGGAGGGTACTTTTTCAAAGCTCACCATGCCATAGTTGACGGCTGGTCAATGTCACTTTTATCTGATCACGTAAAGTGGGCTTATGAAAATCCACACGAGGAGTGGTTAGATTCACTCCCGCCATCTTACCCTAGTTTTTTGACACAGCAGGATAACTATCAGGCTTCGAAACGTTTTGTTGCAGATCATCTTTGGTGGCAACGTTATATTTCTGAACATATTGATTATTTTCCTGAAAAAACACCAATAACCGAAACAGGTGGAATTTCAAGTACTACTTGGCTTGCTCCTGATATGATAGAACGTATTTATCGATTATGTGATCATTATAAATGCTCGTTAAATGTTTTATTTATTGCATTATTTACGCTATATCGAGCTCGTGTTTGGGGAGAAGAAAAAGGGATAATTGGGGTACCTTTATCTAATCGTTTTTCGCGAGAAGCAAGAAGTTGTTTTGGTATGTTTACTAATCATATGCCATTAGCTTATAGCCTAGATCGCGATATGACCTTTGATGATTTGGTAATAAAAATAAAAACCGAACTTGAAAATGGTTTTAAACATAGTAAATATCCATCATTATTGTTCAATCAAAATTTAGCAGAATATGGTGGTAATCATCTACGGGCTTTTGATTATTGTGTAAATTATTATAATTTTACTTATGAACGTGAAATTATGGGGTTGAATCAACACGTTGAGGCTTATTATTGCAATCAACAGTCTTATAAACTACAACTCGTTTTGCAAACTGTTAATTCACACAAAGAAAGCCTTAAGCTTTGTATTGAAGCGCTAAGTAGTGAATTTGAACCTCGTCAATTAACTGCGTTGAAAAACGGGCTATTAGATCTAATTAATGCTATTGATATACAGCCTCAAGCTACTTTATTGAATTTACAAGTTTACAACACCTCAAGTCATGAAATTGATGATGGCAGAAATTGTAGATTATTTAATGAGCTTTTTCATTCTCAGGTAGAGAAGAACCCTAAACGTATGGCAATAAGGGACAATGGCGTAGACCTTACTTATCAGCAACTGTCATTTAAAGTTGAAAAAATGGCAAAAATATTGGTGAATAAAGGTTTTGGTCAAGGTAGTATTATTGGCATAGCTGCTGAACGAAGTGCTGATACCGTTATTGCTATTTTAGGTGTGCTACGATGTGGTGCTACTTTTTTGCCGCTTAATCCTGATTTACCTGTGGATCGGCTGCGTTTAATGTGTGATAAAACAAAGGTTTCGCATATCCTTTATGATAGAGAGACAAGCGAGTTAGTTAAAAAACTTGATTATAGTGCCACTTTACTTTCGAATATCGAAGATACTATTGACGTGACAGATCTTCCATTATCAACCGTTAATGCAGCTAATTTAGCTTATATTCTTTTTACCTCAGGTTCAACCGGTGAACCAAAAGGGGTACAAGTCACTCACGGTAATTTAGCTAATTATCTTGATTTTGCTATAAAACAATATTTTAACACAGAAGATGAAGTCCCCCTTTATTCCTCATTATCGTTCGATCTGACGATCACAAGTTTATTTGCAACTTTAGGGATAGGTGCTTGTATTAATGTTTGCAGGCGAGAGGAAAGCGAAGCACTCTTGCGACGAGCTATTGTTGAACAACCTAATACGTTTATTAAGCTCACGCCCGCTCATCTGCGTTTAATTTGTGTTGCCGAAATGGGAAGCCAACATATGCGGACGGTTGTTGTTGGCGGCGAAGATTTCAAACTTGAACTCGCTCATAAGGACGCAGCACTGTTTCCTAATGCGACAATTTATAATGAGTATGGTCCAACTGAAGCCACCGTTGGATGTATGATCTACCGTTATACGGGAAAAGAAAAGCTGAACTCTGTGCCAATTGGTCATGCGATTGCTGGATGTCGTATTGATATTTGTTCCCCGTGGGGATGTCTTGTTCCTTTAGGAGAGTCTGGGGAGTTAGTCATTTATGGTGATTCTGTCACGCAAGGTTATATTGCCGCACCAAAACAAACATCCGCCGTTTTTCTTTATGATAAATCTAATACTAGAATTATTGGTTATCGTAGTGGTGACATTGGTTATGCAATAGATTCTGATACGTTAGTTTATGTTGGGCGAGCAGATAATCAAGTCAAAATCAATGGTTATCGTATTGAATTGTCCGAAATCGAACACGTTTTATTAGATGCACCACAGGTTACGGCTATGGCAGTTTCTGTCGCTAATGATGTTAAAGGCAATCCTTGCGCTTTATTAGCTTGGGTTACACCAGAAAATGTTAATATCCCATCTGTTATGCAGTATATGCGAGAAAAGTTACCAAGTTATATGATACCGCAGCAGTGCATTGCAATAAACAATTTACCATTATCATTAAATGGAAAAGTGGATCTTCAGCAACTTATACAAACCGATGGTAAATTTTTGCAGACAGTAGCGTTAAAAGCAGATGAACATCTTTGTGATGAGACAATATATGATAATGTGCGTAATATTGTTAAAAAAGTCTTAGAACAACAACAGTTTGCAGATAATGAAAATTTGTATTTGTTAGGATTAGATTCTATTAAGAGTATTCAAATCGCCGCTGATCTTAGGAAACTTGGTTGGTTTATTCCAGCCGTCCAAGTCATGGGTTGTGGTACGGTTAAGAAAATAGGTGATTTTATTGCAAATCATCATGATTCTTCTTCAAAGCAATCTCTTGAGCTTAGCAATCTAGTTAATTTACCTGCTGTTCATTGGTTTAACCACTTAGATCTTGTTAATCATAATTTTTATAATCACGTTATTATTTTAGATATTTGTTTTTCTTACTCTTTTGAAGAGATAGAACAATGTTTAATTGCGATTATTACCCAGCAGCCAGCCTTGCGTAGTCGATTAAATTATGATGGTTCATTAACCATTAATGATATGTCAACGTGTTATCCTAACGGAGTGCTTAAAACGTATTTTGGAAAGCAGCAATCACTTGAGCAAGTTATCGATGAGGTTAATCATGTTATTGATGTCAGAAATGGACAAGTATTTACCGCAGCCTATTTTCAATCAAGCGTTCAAGAAAATGATAAGTTAATTTTATGCGCACATCATCTAGCGGTTGACATTCACTCTTGGTATCTCATTCTAAGTGCGTTAGATGCTCCGTTTGATAAATCTCAGGCACCTAATCAGGGATTACAAAAATGGAGCCAATATTTGGCGACTAAACGTGTGGATCCGGTGACACAGGACTATTGGAAAACAGTTAATGAAACGGTTCCTCCATCACTGCCTTTTATTAATAATATTGACGTTTCATTACCCTATACGCAAATTTGGAGTGAGGATTTCCGACATGTTTGTGTAGGTCGATTATTATTAAGCGGCGGTGAAAATTCGACTCAGGAAGCAGAAACGCGGCTGCTAACGGCCTTAGCTTCTGTTTTATCGGGTTATAGTAACGATACTTCTTGTCGTATTGATATGGAAGGGGTCGGACGAGGTTGTTGGGTTGATGAACCTGATATTGCTGATACCGTTGGTTGGTTTACGGCTTTTTATCCATGCATAATCCCATTATCTAATGATTTTGCAGATTTATTACCAGATATTCATCATAGATTAGCTCAGCGACCTAACGGTGGCGGAGATTATGGTTTGCTTCAAATGCATAATCAACTCGATAGGCAATTAAAGCCAAGATTACGGTTTAACTATATTGGTATGGGGAGTTATCCAACATTAACACATTTTCAAATTGATCATCAGCGAAGTACTATTTATAACGCACCTGAAAATCATCCTGGTTGTACTTTGGAGCTTAATCTTTTGCTTAGGGCAAGTAATAATCTCTCTTTTTATTGTCGATTTGATCCAAGGCAGATCACATTAAATGAGGTACAGCACCTAATTGCACGTTATAAGAACAATTTAATTAGCCTCGATATATGGCTAAAACAACAATCCAATTGCAATAAAACAAAAGCGAACACATCGGGATTATGGGGTTTATAAAATTATTACATTAACAAGGAAATACAACAATGATTAAAAATGAATTTACATGTGGAGCATTAGATATAGCCATTATTGGTATGAGTGGTTATTTTGCAGGTGCTGAGTCGGTATCTCAATGGTGGAAAGCACTATTATCAGGTAAAGAGTTAACGCAACCAAAACTTGGAAAAAATGATAATGGAGAACCGTGGGTTAACCTCAATTGCATGATTGAATCTCCTTATGATTTTGATGCTGCATTTTTTAATATTCCACCAGGTGAAGCTATTTTAATGGATCCTCAACACCGTGTATTTTTGGAGTGTTGCTATAATGCTATTGAACATGCTGGCTATATACCTGAACAAGTTAAACGCGTAGGCGTATATGGTTCAACTTATGCCAACAGTTATTTAATCGATAGAGTTTATCCTTATCTTAAAAAGAGTCAGGATAATCGTTATTTACAGATTCAAATTGCCAATGAAAAGGATTATTTAAGTTCTTTTGTATCTTATAAACTCGGTTTTAATGGCCCAGCAGTCAGTGTACAAACAGCATGTTCAAGTTCACTAATGGCGCCCTATTTAGCCTGTGAGGGTTTACTTTCTTTTCAAGCCGATATGGCGTTAGCTGGCGGGGTTACATTAGGTTTTTTACAGGAAAATGGTTATAGCCCTGTAGGTGACAATCTGATGTCACAAACGGGACACTGTGCTGCTTTTAATGCTGATTCTACGGGAACAGTTTATAGTAGTGGAGCAGGCGTTGTTGTACTTAAGCGTCTTGAAGATGCTTTGCGTGATAAAGATACGATTTATGCTGTGATTAAAGGTGGTGCATCTAATAATGATGGTTCAAGGCGTGCTGGGTTTGTTGTTCCAAGTGTTGATGGGCAAACAGAAGTCATAAAAATGGCACTTAATGCTGCTGAAGTGAGTCCCAAAGATATTTCTTTGATCGAAACTCATGGTACAGGTACTCCACTTGGTGATGAAATTGAACTCGAAGCTTTACATAAGGTATTTGCACCTGAATGCGCACCCCATAGTATACAAATTTGTTCGGTGAAAGCCAATATTGGACATCTTGGTGTAGCATCAGGTGTTGCAAGTTTAATTAAAACCTCATTAACTTTACATAATAAAAATATACCACCACAAATTAATCTAAACCGTAAGCATAAAAAGTTATTGCAACCTAATACACCGTTTTATATTAGTGAGCTTGTCACGCCACTGATGCCTGAGAAAAAACAGATTGTAGCAGTTAGTTCATTTGGAATGGGTGGCACTAATGTACATTTGATTTTACAAAACTGGGCAATTAAAACAAATGAAGATATTCAACGCAAAGATTACTATATTTTTCCTTTTTCAGCTAAATCTAACTCTTCTTTGAAACGTTTACTTCAGGTTTATTGTGAAGTATTAGCCGATTATAAAGAAGAGGATATTGCTCGTATCGCTTATACGCTTAATGAACGTCGTACTCATTTTTCTTATCGCTGTGCTATTGTTGCTCAAAGTCTTTCTCAATTACGCGATAAGTTAATAGATAAACAAAATAACACTACTCTCTTTACGTCTTTTAAGGAACAACAAAAAATCGTTTTTTTGTTTCCTGGATATGATCAAGCCTTAGAACAGAGCATGACATACCTTATGATGAATCAACCTTCACTTAAACAGAATTATGATCAATTTTCCGCAGCTGTTGATCTGTTTTGGCAAAAAGAGACATGGACACAACCATTAAATCAATTTATTTACCAAGTTGTTTTAAGTGAGTGGTTAATTGAACAAGGTATAATACCGAATGAAATTATGGGTAATAAAGTAGGTGATATTACAGCACAATTTGTCTTACAGGCGATTACCCTTGAAGAGGCTATTTTACAGTTAAAAAATCTTTCCTCTAACCATCAACATTCATCTTCGATTGATGATAGTTTTCGCGAAATCCTTTTTGATATGGCTCTTTCACAAGGGGTTATTATGTTAGAAGTGGGATCTTTTTGTGAGTTTGGCTCTTTATATCATCAAAATATTGACTGGCTTGGTCAGGATCTTTTCTTCACTGTATTAAGTGAACCAATGCTTAAAGATATTTATCCTTTATTGGCGACATTATGGCAAAGTGGTGTAGTTAGTAGTTTACCAAAATGCGGAACAACCCGAACTATTGGTTTACCAAGCTATCAGTTTGATCGTATTCGATATGAGATTCAAACTAACGGTGAAAGTGAAAATAATACATTGCCAGTAAGTTATGCTTCAGTTGAAGATTTTGTCAAAAAAATGTGGTCTACTTTGTTAGATATTGGTCATTATAATGAAGAAGAAACGATCTTTGAGTATGGTGCGACTTCATTATATATTATTTCGTTTGTTAGTCGTTGTAATCATATTTATAAAACCTCTTTAACAGCCGCTGATATTTATGCTAAACCTTGTATTAAGGAACATACAGCCTATATTGCTGAATGTGTGGATGCAGTTTTATCATTTAATGACAGGAATGAAAAATGAAACCATTTAATCGATTCAATTTTTATTTTGTGTTTTGTTGGTTAGTGTGGCTTTTTAGTGCTAATTCACTGGCTGATGATATTCACTCAAGCATTTTACAAGATGCTGGGTTGGTCGAATTAATTCAAAGTCGGATGCAAATAGCGAAAGCGCCTTCAATTGCTGTCAGTGTTAATATAGCAGGCGAACAACGGCGCTTTATATACGGTTTTTCTAATTTAGAACAGCAAATTCGAAATACTGAGAATACGGTTTATGAGATAGGTTCAATGAGTAAATCTTTTACTGGTTTAGCAATTGAGCTATTAATTGAGCAAGGTAAGCTATCTCTTAATGATGATATCAAACAATATTTACCAAATTTAACTTTACGTTATAAAGGGGAGCCGATTAAATTAGATATTTCTGATTTTTTGTACCATACCTCAGGTTTACCTTTTAACACACTAGTTAAGTTGGAAAAACCAACGCCTAATGTATCAATTGAGCAGAAATTACAAGATGTAAATCTGTTATTTATGCCAAAAACGCAATTTTTCTATGCATCTGGTAATTATGATGTATTAGGTGTAGTCATTGAAAAAGTTACAGGTAAAAATTATAGAGAAGCTATCGCATCTCTTATTCTTGAACCATTAGGGATGATGTCGACTTTTTCAGTTAATGGCAATGAGCAAATCACTAACAAAGCAACAGGGTATAAGCTCCGATTTGGTTCACCGGTAAAACTAGATGCACCGATCGCTCTTACTCATGTACCCTCCGCTTATATTCATAGTACGTTAGGCGATATGGAAAAATGGATAAGAGGGCTAATCCATACGGATACACAAGCCTCGATGTTACATCGAGCGATTAAAAATAGTTGGCAGGGAAATAGCAATATACCGTTAGTATCAAATAATCGTGTTTTATATGGTAGTGGTTGGTATATTGACCAAAATCAGGGCCCCTATATTAGTCATGGTGGGCAAACCCCTAATTTTTCCTCTTGTATAGCCTTACGGCCAGAACAACAGGTTGGTATTGTAGTACTGGCTAATATTAATTCGAATGTCATATTGGAGTTATGCTCTGATATAGATAACTATTTACGTATCAAAAAATATGCTGATAACGTAACTGACTTGATCGCTTTAAGTGACTCTATTTTTACTTATTTATTTTTCATTTTGATATTTTTTATTATATTAATTAGTTTACGCATACTGTATCGTTTTTGCGGACACTATAAGAAAAATGGGCATTTAAGTATTGGTTATCGAGATTGGTTGATGTCATTACTAGTTCCTATGATATTAGTAATTGTATTTTATTTAATACCGATTCTATTTTTCTCCCTTGATTGGCATTTTATATTGTTATGGTTACCATCTACAATTTTAATAGATTTGTCAGCAATCATTATTTTAACTTTTTTATTAATATTTAATCATCGAATTAAACGGGTTATTTCACTCAAAGAGGAAGGATGTAATGAGTAATATTAGTTTATATTGTTTACCATATTCTGGTGGTTCAGCTTCGATTTACTATAAATGGCATACCAAACTTGCGGATAACATTATTTTGGTACCTTTAGAACCGGCAGGAAGAGGTACACGAATTCGCCAACCATTATGTCAAACTATTGAAGATGCAATTCAGGATTTTTATCAGCAGTTTATTACACATTATGATGGTGGGGACTATGTGATTTTTGGTCATAGCCTAGGAGGGTTAATGGCATTTGAACTTGTGCACTATATTCTAGACCAAGGGCATGCCATGCCAAAGGCTATATTCTTTTCGGGAGCCAGACCACCGGATAGTGTTCGTGATGAAAAAATATTGCATACTCTTTCTGATGCAGATTTTTTAACTGAAATAGCAAAATTGGGCGGCACATCTGTTGAAGTTTTACGTAATAAAGAGCTAATGAATATTTTTACTCCTATTATCAAAAATGACTATAGGCTTTACGAGCAGTATTCTTTTCAACCTAAATCACGCGTATTAACTTGTCCAATAATAATATTACACGGCGATGCTGATACTTTAGTTACATTAGAGGAGCTTCCTAAGTGGGAAAAGTTCACTGATAAGAAAACTAAAATAATAATTTTTCCAGAAGGAGACCATTTTTTTGTTGATAAAAAATATGAGCAGCTCGTTAATATCGTCAATCAGACTATAAATGATGTGATGCAGAGAAGGGAGTAAATATTTTTATCATATACATATTATAATTTATTACTGAAATGTTCAGAGAGCATTATCATGATATTTATATGAGGTTGCTTGGTTGGTAAATATACGCAAAGTCAAATGATTTAACTAAATACACTGATCCTTGCTAAAATATTAGACAGTGCTCTCCTGTCTAATAATAAACGTTTAAAATTTTGCTACAATACTGATAATTTGTCTTGAATTGGGGACAATAACATCTTTCATGATTTTAAGTTAATTATGAATATGTTGATAATCATTGATTGGATTAAATGTTAACAAAGTATCATAATTAAAAATAGCAATATGATTAGGCGCTTTTGATAAAGATAATGAGATAACTATATCGTTTTTTATCCACTGATGAATACTAATATCGATATCATGAGAGTTTATAAAAATTGAATTTGCAGAAATATTAATATCAATACAATTTAAGCCTAACGACAATCCCATTCCTCGATATTTTATATAAGCTTCTTTGAGCGTCCAGAGTTTCCAAAATAATATAAAACCCTCATCATATGGCAGAGTAGCTATTTTTTGGTATTCGCTTTCAGTGAAAAAACTTTTGCTAATATTTAAATGCGAAGTTGATTTTTCTTGAACAACATCAAGGCTTCGTATCCTTTCAATATCGACTCCAACATCACTACTTTGGCTTATTATAATTGCGATGGCATCAATAGTATGAGATATATTGAAATATAATGGTTTAGGTAGTTTCGGATATTGGATGAAAGGTTTTCCATAGCGATTTTTTAAAAAAATCCAGTCTGTCTTATCAACATGAGGATAATATTTACTTAATGCAAGTTTTAACATTTTTCGTGAAAGGGCATAAATAATCTTATCTTTCTCAATTTTTATCTTATGGTAGCGATATAATTCTTTGGTATCGAGGTAATTTATTGCATCGGCTAGTTCATTACTATTAAAATCGATGTTATCTGCAATAAATAAGGCGTTATTCATCATTTATTCTTCCTTTAATAATATATAAATAGATGGTAAAAGCGGTTTTTATTTTTTATCAAAAATGGGGATAACCCGTTTAGATAAGAGTACAATGTATTAGGCCAGTGGTATTAACTCTATGTGATTGTTTTATAACACTAACTGGGTGGAAAAAACCGGTTCTATATCATATTAACAAGGTGTTAAAAATTTTAATCTACCTCTTATTATACTAGTTAGAAGTAATAACTTGAACTCTATTTAACATCAGTTTCAGTATATTTATGTGTTTCAAGAAACACGGAATAAAACATATTTTGAATTTTGGGATGAACTTTCATAAATTGCCCTCTAACAGAGAACAAAAACTTGCTGTTACAGGTAAAGCAGAAGAATGACAAAATAATGATATTGATTATCTGATATATTGCAATAACGTTTTCTTGAGATATTATATGCCTTGATTTCACTATACTTTATTTATGAGAATTATTTGGATTGTCCTATATTATCAATTATGGTTTTGTTATGTTTGGTTTAACGCGCTTAGTTTGTCACTTATTATGTTGTTTTTTTATTCTGTTATCTGGTTTGAATTATGCACAAGCACATAATTTCTTTAATCATAGAGCAAATTGTGGTGATTTTTTGCGTCAATTCGATCACAATGCGCCAAACTACTTTAAATTAACTAAATGTAAGTTATATGATGAGAGCCAAGGAAAACCTATCATCGTATATTATGAAGTTAATGGTAAATATGCCAGACAAGCATTGCAATATCTTGCTGATAAAATGGGAATTGATGATGAACTTGAGTTTATCTGTTGCTATTGGGGTTATAGGCGTTATCAACCAGGCTCATTTATTAATCCCCAAGATAACACAATTTACCAGGTAAATTTTGCTTCTGGTGAGACGTTGTCTAGCCATCCATGGGAGGATTTAACTTTTTATCTTAGTATTGAAGTATTACGAGATGATATTTAGGATATCGAATCATTCTCGGTAAAATTAGATCATATCGGTGTCTATTTTTACTTAGTATTTTAATCGATTCTTAAAGATGAAATTGACGTTAACTGTTTTACTCTTAATTTACTTTATTTATACATAAAAGTATAAAATCTGCCTCTTAATCTTTTATAAAATTATGAGATGTTAAGAGGCAAGATCATTTATTCAATTATCTTCCATAAGTAAATGTCAGTGAGGTTGAACCTAGAGCATGTTGATTTTTCATAAAATGAACAAGTGCAGGAGTGGCATTTTCATCAACATCTAATTTATCTACATTTAATGCCGTTAAAGTAAATATATAACGATGTGTTGATTGTTCTGGAGGGCAAGCTCCCATATAACCTGGTATTCCTAAATCATTTCGGGTCGATAGGGCTTGCGTAGGTAAAATAGAAGAATTTTGTCCTGCATTTTCGAGTATTTCATGAGTAGAAGATGGAATATTTACAACCATCCAATGTATCCAACCGATGCCAGTAGGTGCATCAGGATCATACATCGTTAAAACATAGCTTTTAGTCCCTTCGGGAGCATTTTGCCAACTTAGTTGCGGAGATATATTATTGCCATTACAGCCAAATCCAAAATCAGAACTCAAACTAAATTGTTGAGGAATTTCAGAAGATTGGAAGCTGTTAGTGCTTAAACTGAATTGTTTAGCTTGGCAATTGGGAACTATTACAAAAAGACCTATGAAAGAAAGTAGCGTTAAAGCTAAACTTTGGTGCTTCATTTTTTTATCCTTACTAAAGTATTGATGATTAATTTTAAGATAATAATTATTTAATTTTATAAAATAATTAGTTAATCAATATAGCAATATACTTTTTTTTATTAAAATAAAAAGTATTTATTAAACGAGAAAAAAATAGCTTCTTTTTTATAAAAAAAGAAAAGTTGGAGTATGCTTTATATTTTGTTGAAATGCGATATTCATTGTCATTAACTATTTTATTAAGAGATTAAAAATATAAATTTAATTTATATGTTCTTAATGATAAATATGGAAAATATTTAAATTCAATAGGTTAGTTAATTTTATGGAAGTATTTTAGTGCACATAAATTGTTTATTTATTCTGTTTACGTATCTTTTATTTAACAAAATAACATTAATCATCACTTAGTTTTATAAATGAATAAATGTTATTATGATTCAGTATAAGATATTTTAAGTAACCAATGTTGTAGAGGATGAAAACATTATGAATCAATTAGATGAATTAAAAAAAATTACAATTGTTGTTGCAGATACTGGTGATATCGATTCTATTAAACAGTTTTCACCAGAAGATGCTACAACAAATCCGTCCTTAGTTTTAAAAGCTGCAGAATTACCCCAATATCATTATTTAATTCAATCTGCGGTTGAAACGGCTAAAAAATTAGGCGGGAGTCACGAAAAGCAATTAGAGAATGCGAGTGATCAAGTTGCGGTAAATATTGGGGTAGAAATTTTAAAATCCATTCCAGGTCGTATTTCAACAGAAGTCGATGCACGCTTATCGTTTGATACACAAGCTTGTATTATAAAAGCACGCAAACTTGTTGAATTATACCGTGAAAAAGGGATTGATAAATCGCGTATTTTAATCAAAATTGCTTCAACATGGGAAGGGATTAAAGCAGCCGAAGTGCTTGAAAAAGAAGGTATTAATTGTAATCTCACCCTATTATTTTCATTTGCACAAGCAAGAGCATGTGCTGATGCAAATGCGTATTTAATTTCACCTTTTGTCGGTCGAATTTATGATTGGTATCAAGCACGTAAACCGATGGAGCCTTATATTGCAGATCAAGATCCAGGTGTTGAATCTGTTCGTAATATTTATAATTATTATAAACAGCATGACTATAAAACCATTGTCATGGGAGCAAGTTTCCGTAAGGTTGACCAAATTTTAGCATTAGCAGGTTGTGATAGATTAACAATTTCGCCTAATTTATTGGCTGAACTGCAAAAATCAAATGCGCCTGTTGTACGTAAATTAGAGCCAAATCAACCTATTACTGAAAAACAAGCACCTTTAACCGAAGCTGAATTTAGATGGTTACATAATAATGATGCAATGGCTGTTGAAAAATTATCAGAAGGTATTCGTGCTTTTGCGGTTGACCAAGCTAAATTGGAAACAATGCTAAAAACTTTATTTTAGAGATATTTATTTGTATTTATAAATATTTTTAAATGAAAGATTTTAAAATAATCATGCAAACAAACTATTAATTATAATTTGATATTATATAAATAATTAATCATTGCAAAATTAAAAATATTATAAACTGCCCATTTGCTATGGGCAGTTTGACAATTTAATATTTAATTTAACCTTTAATCGTTAATACTTATTATTATGAATATCTATTAAAGATTAAACATTTTTTGGAGAGACAAGAATGAGTTCAACCCCGTTATCTCACCGTGAATTGGCGAATGCGATAAGAGCATTAAGCATGGATGGTGTTCAAAAAGCAAAATCAGGTCACCCTGGCGCTCCTATGGGTATGGCTGATATGGCAGAAGTTTTATGGCGAGGTTTTTTGAAACACAATCCGAACAATCCTAAATGGGCAGATAGAGATCGTTTTGTATTATCAAATGGTCATGCTTCAATGTTAATTTATAGCCTTCTTCATTTAACGGGTTATGATCTTTCTATTGATGATCTTAAAAATTTTCGTCAATTACATTCTAAAACTCCAGGTCATCCTGAATATGGTTATGCACCCGGTATTGAAACCACAACAGGACCTTTGGGGCAAGGCATAGCTAATGCAGTTGGTATGGCTATAGCTGAGAAAACCTTAGCTGCGCAATTTAATCGACCAGAACATACTATTGTTGATCACTTTACATATGCCTTTTTGGGTGACGGTTGTATGATGGAAGGGATATCACATGAAGCTTGTTCGCTTGCGGGTACTCTGAAATTAGGTAAATTAATAGCATTTTATGATTCTAATGGTATTTCAATTGATGGTGAGATAGAAGGATGGTTTACTGATAATACGGCAGAAAGATTTGAAGCGTATCATTGGCATGTCATTCGTGATATTGATGGACATGATGCGGCAGCAATTGCCGATGCTATTCGTCAAGCACAGGCTGTAACGGATAAACCTTCTTTATTAATTTGTAAGACTATCATTGGTTTTGGGTCGCCTAATAAAGCCGACAGCCATGAAAGCCATGGTGCACCATTAGGGGATATCGAAATTGCCGAAACTCGTAAAGAACTTGGTTGGGTATATGGTGCTTTTGAAATTCCACAAGAATATTACGCTGCGTGGGATGCAAAAGTTAAGGGTAAAAAATTGGAAGATGAGTGGGATAGCCGTTTTAATGCCTACCGCAGGGCTTATCCAGAACTAGCTGATGAGTTTAGCCGTCGTATCAACGGCGATTTACCAACTGATTGGTTGAATACTGCAAAACAGTATATTGAAAATCTACAAGCTAATCCTGCCAATATTGCTAGCCGTAAAGCATCACAAAATGCAATCGAAGCTTACGCACATGTATTACCCGAATTTTTAGGTGGTTCTGCCGATTTAGCACCAAGTAATTTAACCTTATGGTCAGGATCTAAAGAAATATTAAATAATCCAAACGGTAATTATATTCATTATGGTGTACGTGAATTTGGTATGTCGGCAATCATGAATGGGATTACTTTACATGGTGGATTTATTCCCTATGGTGCGACCTTTTTGATGTTTATGGAGTATGCTCGAAATGCCGTTCGCATGGCCGCATTAATGAAAATTCGAACTTTATTTGTTTATACACATGATTCTATTGGACTTGGTGAGGATGGACCAACTCATCAACCTGTAGAACAAATTGCAAGTTTGCGTTTAACACCAAATCTGAGCACTTGGCGTCCTTGCGATCAGGTTGAGTCCGCCATCGCTTGGCAATATGCGATTGAACGTAAAGATGGTCCAACGGCATTAATTTTTTCTAGACAAAATTTGAAACAACAAGAACGTAATCATGAACAATTAGCGAATGTTTATCGTGGTGGATATATTCTAAAAGATTGCCAAGGTACGCCTGAGCTCATTATTATTTCGACAGGATCTGAGGTTGAATTAGCGGTTGAAGCTTATGATAAGTTAACATCACAAGGTAAAAAAGTTCGCGTTGTGTCAATGCCAGCGACAGATGCCTTTGATAAGCAACCCGCATCTTATAGAGAGTCGGTTTTACCTTCTTCAGTAACAGCAAGACTTGCTATTGAAGCTGGTATTAGTGATTATTGGTATAAATATGTCGGATTACAGGGTAAAGTTATTGGTATGAAAGGATTTGGAGAATCTGCGCCTGCAGAACTGTTGTTTAAAGAGTTTGGGTTTACATTAGATAACGTTTTATCTGTTGCGACAAGTTTATTAAAATAAATAATTATTATTGAATAAATGATTAGAGAAGCCTCGTCCTTGCGGATGAGGCTTTTTATTTTAAAAATCAATATTTAATCCGACTTGTAAACTACGTCCAGGTTCGGTTGTTAAGTCTAAATATTTTGGACTGGAATCAGCAAACATTTTGTTATTACTAAGGTAATCCCAATATTTTTTATTAGTCAGATTATAAATACCAGCATTAAATTTAATATTTTTCGTCATATTATAATATGCCGTTAAATCTATAGTGCCATGTCCTGCAATACGGAAATACCTTTTATTTGAATCAGTAATGGGTTGTCCATTATTATTGTAACTGGAACGATTAGTCGGCTCTGCTCGTTTCCCTTTTTGTAACGTGGTGGTTAATGCTAACCCATATATCCCATCAGAATCATCCCAATTTAATCCTATAATTGTTTTCAATGGTGCAACAGAATCAATTTCAACATATTTATCACCTAAATAATTTGATTTTGATTTACCTTGATTGTAACCAATAGCAAAACGAGCTGAAAGACCATTAATTGCGGTTAACCATGTGCCAAAATCCCATTTACTAGATAATTCTGCACCATAGATATGCGCTTTATCTCGATTAGAAGGTTGATAAAGAACTTTATTATGAGATCCCGCATAGTCCTTGATATAACGATCATAAGCAATAAAATCTTTATAATTGTTATAAAAAATTGCACTTGATAAGATCAATCCTTTAGTCGGTTCGCCTTTTAGTCCTAATTCAAAATTATCACTCGTTTCTGTTTTTAAATTAGGATTGCCCACTAAAGCATATAAGTTGTAATGTGCTAAATAAGAGCCATAAAGCTGGTTACTGTTAGGCATTTGTGCACTACGTTTATATTGTAAATATAAAGTAAGATCACGGTTTAAATCATACATTAAAGCAAGGCTTGGTAACACTTTAGTATCATGGCTATTTGAATATTCTTTACGTAGCTGTGCTTGATTCATACCAGGTAAAATCATATTACTAAAGTTTTTAGGTTTAATATGCTGATAGTTAACTCTGACCGCGGGTACTAAATAAAGATTATTCTGGTTAATTTCAGCAATTGTCATACGGTCTTCTGCAAACATACCTGCCATAAAACTTTCACTATCTGCTTGTGGTTTTGAATAGTTACCATTAGGAAAGATACCAGGAAAGTTAGGTTTTGTATTTGTCCAAAATGGTGATTTATCAGAAAGCCATTTGCCATTGATACCGGCTGAAATAGCCTGATTGTGTGTCGTTTTGTAGAGTTTACTTTCAAATCCGCTCGTTTTGGTTTTAAAGGCCGTCTTCATTAAACTATGCATGTTGCCTAAAGCAGTTTTATCTTTAGCTTCTGTTTGCTGATAATAAATTTGACTGGAAAGTAAATCAATCCATGTCATATTAGCGGGTGTCCAAATATCTTTAATAACTAAGCTTAATCGATTTGTATCACTGGTTTGGCGATCGTGAGAATCAATTGCCGTACCATCTTTATTCCATGTCATGTAATTGGAATGATTATTACGTTCGTAATAATCTAAAATAGTTCTAATTGCATGTTCGTTTGTTGCTTGCCAATTGAAACCCGTTAATACAGCATTTGAATGCCAATTTTCAGGATAAGCATGAATAATATTACTTTTGTTACGTGTTTCTTGCCCATCGCGACGGCTATAAACCAAAATACCATTAAAATCTTTATCACCAAAAGCAGAAGTAAAACCATTATGCCAACTATGATTACTTGTATCGTAATTGGATTGGTAATTAATCGATATATCTTTGTTATCAGTTAAATATTTCGATGCCGTTTTGGCTTCAAAAGCTACATTTCCGCCCAAGGCTGTATTAGCATGACTTGCTGATGTTGCCCCGGCTTCAATCGTGACATTGTCATACATATAGGGATCTAGATAGTCTCTGCCTATCCCATAGCTACCAAAACCAGCGCGTCCAACTCCGTTAACTCGACCTTGTGCGATGGGCTGTTCAATACCATCCACTTCAATGGAGACTCGATTTGCATCTAAACCACGGATGTTATAACCAGTATAACCACCACGATCCCAACTACTTTTACCGGTACTTGAGCCACCTACGCTACCAGAAGCGGAAATCAAAGGTTGATAACGCATGATAGAGCCAAAATCATTACCGCCATATTTCTCCATATCTTGCTGTGTGATTTCGGTTTTGCTTTCGGGATCTTTATCTAACTCCACTGCTGGCGCTTTGATAATCATAATATCATTTTTTTGACTAGCATGAGCAAATGGAAAATAGCAAAAAGATAAACTGATACTTGCCAATAAAATATTTCTTTTTTTAATCATGGAAAAGCCTCGTTGTTATTTGATTCAACCATTTTGTTGATATCGACAGTTTTAAATATGAAAATATTAATTTTTACATTGTCCAATGGCTGGCAGTTTTGCCATGAATTTTATTATTTTGATTGAGGATAAAACCCGTTATAAAGTATTTTGGCATCTTGAGCTATATTTAAACCTAATCCAAGAATGGCATATTGATCTATATCAATAATACGTTGATTTTTCCAAGCATTTGTATGTTCAATGCCCGAAATGGATTTTAAATTATTTAATCCGCCTAATGCATCAATTGATTGAGTCGTTGTGACGATAATATCGGGATTGGCTGCGATAAATGCTTCTTCAGAATAAATTTTATGACCTTGATGAGTCGCAAGATTTTCTCCACCAGCAAGATTAATTAATTCATCAATTATCGTGTCTTTTCCTGCAACTAAATTTGTCCCTTGCATATTAAATAAAAATAATACTTTTGGTTTTGTTGTTTGTTTTGCTATTTGTGATTGCAGTGTTTTTAAATCACTTTTTATATTGTTGATTATTGTTTCACCTTGTGAGGGTTTGTTAAGTATATTAGCGATAGATTCAATATTACTAAACAGCGAATTGGGCGTAGCTGGAAGGCGTGGTAAGGCTAATATTTTAACATTATTTTCTGTTAATTGATTAAATATTGTGTTTGGTTCAATATCTTGCCAAGCAATAAATAAAGTAGGATTGAAAGATAAAATACCCTCAATATTTAAGAGTTTCCAATAACCAATTTTAGGTAATTGTTGAACTTGTCGTGGATGGACACTTGTTTTATCAACAGCAACAATTTTATCGCCACTATTTAGCACGAAAATGATTTCTGTTAAGGCATCACCAACGCTAATAATTCGCTCAGATTGATTTTGTGTAGTTAATGGTGGTGTTTGTAAGGCAGGTACAACATGATTGGCGCTCACATCGTTTGAATATAAGTTGCTATTTATGTTGCTATTAGCAAATACATGACCACTATTTACAAAAAACAGAATAGCTAAAGTCAAGACAGCAAATAAAGCTGGCATTGAACGTTTACTCATAACTAACCCCTAAAATGATATCATAAAGATCTGTCATTTTATTGTAAATGAAAATCATTATCAATAATGGCTTTGTAAATTTTATCCTGTTAACATTTTTTA
This sequence comes from Gilliamella sp. ESL1225, assembly GCF_058502635.1. Classification (NCBI taxonomy): domain Bacteria; kingdom Pseudomonadati; phylum Pseudomonadota; class Gammaproteobacteria; order Orbales; family Orbaceae; genus Gilliamella; species Gilliamella sp. ESL1225. The sequence continues at coordinate 1,189,280 of NZ_CP196358.1, forward strand.
ACTTATTAATTTATATTGTAATAAAAATATAAAATTATCTTATATTAAATCTAAGCCATTAAATTTTAGTTGATAAATGAGAATAATTATTATTTAATCTATTTTCATTTACTAACTTATGCCCAATAAAACATGAAATTAGCAGAGTTTATAAAAGACAATCCAAATTCACCTTTACATGAAGTTGCATCTCAATTTCATGTCTCTTTGCAAACTGTACTTTGCAGTTATCCTAATTGCTTTTTTGTTCATGCCGATCATTTTGATACGATTTGGCAGGCGGTAAGAAATTGGGGTGAAATTATGTTTTTATTACATCTACCGGATATTATTGTCGAAGTAGAATGCCATTTGCCGGATGGAAATTATCATAATGGTTATTTTAATCTTACTCATCAAGAAGGATTTAGTGGACATTTAAAAGTTGAAAATTGCCAAAGTATTGCTTTTATAGAACGCCAATTTTCGAAGATGGATACCTCAGCCATTATTTTTTTAAATCAAGAAGGAAATTCCATGTTTGAGATTTTTGTTGGTTACGAAAAGTTAGATTCAGGGCTTAAAATTCGTCAAGACCAATTATCGAAATATCGACAATTAGCAAAGCAATTAACGAATTGAATAAATTAAAATCAATTAAATCCGATAGTTAAAATTTAAACTTCTTTCAATAAAAGTGATTAATATGAACGACACAGAATTAAAAAATTATGTTATCCATCATCCGACATTTACACTCGAAAAAATAGCCGATGATTGCCATGTTAGTTTATTACAAGTTATTCACGTTTTACCAAAACAAAAAACAGTGTCATCTGAACATTTCGATGCAATTTGGGAAGAGGCAACAAGATGGGGTAAGGTTACTTTTGTTGTCTACACGAAAGATATTATTTTGGAATATAAAGGACCATTACCGGAGGGATATCATAAAGTGGGTTACTTTAATTTAAAGCATACGCATGGATTAGGAGGGCATATTCGTGCTAATCATTGTCAATTTATTTCATTTGTAGAAAAGGAAGTTGAAATAAAAGAACAAAATAAAAAAATGCATTCTGCTTGCATTATGTTTATAAATCAAAAAGGGAATGCGATTTGTAAAGTTTTTGTTGGCAGAGATGCTCAGCATAATTTAGATAACGATCAATTAGCAAAATTTCATTATTTAGCCGATAAATTTACTGAAGTTATTCCTACAGCCTCATCAAATAAACTTTAATGACACAATAATTAATATATGAACGAACAAACCAGCAATATAAAGATTGCGAAAATCGATTTACTTAAACCCTATATTGGAATAATGATCCTTATATGCTTACTTTTGATAATGATAATTATTGCTGCCAGTTTAGGGGCTTTAAGCATATCTTTTAATCAAATAATTCATTTATCAATGAAAGATCCTCTTTGGCAAATTTGGTTTGCTATTCGGCTGCCTCGTATTTTGTTAGCAGTCATTGTTGGCATGGCGCTAGCTTGCTCTGGCGCTGTGATGCAAGGATTATTTCGTAATCCGCTAGCTGATCCAAGTTTGCTTGGCATAAGTAGTGGCTCAGCATTAGCTGTCGCTTTTATGGTAATATTACCTTTAAGCAGTTTACCTTCGTTTATTCTATTATATAGTCAAATATTTGCTGCATTTATGGGGGGAGCAATAATATGTTTATTAATTTATCTTTATAGTTATTCACAACAAGGTACATTAACTAAATTGATATTATTAGGAGTTGCTATTAATGCAATTATTGGCTCAATCATCGGTTTATTAAGTTATATTAGTAATGATTTACAATTGCGCCAATTATCGCTATGGACAATGGGTTATTTAGGTAAAGGAGGCTGGCAATTAGTTGGGCTGTCGTCACTTTTAATCTTTCCGGCTATATTTTTCTTATTTCGCTTATCTTCTAAACTCAATATATTACAATTGGGTGATGAAAATGCTTTTTATCTTGGCATAAATGTCAAACAAATCAAACGTTATCTCTTATTATTGTGTTCGCTCTTGATAGGAACATCGGTTGCCATTGGCGGAATTATTGCTTTTGTCGGATTGGTTGTACCGCATATGATTCGATTACAAGTCGGATCTGATCATCGATTTTTAGTTATTGGTTCCGCTTTAGGTGGTGCTATTTTATTACTGCTTGCCGATACGCTTGCTCGTACACTGGTGGCACCGACAGAAATTCCAGTTGGACTTTTTACCAGTTTTATCGGTGGACCTTATTTTTTATTTTTGTTATTAAAAAAAAGAGCGAATTTATGTTGATTGCGGATAACCTTTATTTATATTCTTCCTTAACTAAAACGCTATCTAAAAACAATCCTAAATACGCTAATAATGAATTAAGAAGAGCGATTATAGATCAGGTTTCATTACATATTAAGCAAGGAGAGCTAGTTGTTATTATTGGTCCAAATGGCGCAGGTAAATCATCTTTGATCAAAATGCTAACAGGATTTATCAAACCAGACAAAGGAAAATGCTTTCTATTGGGAAAATCATTAACGGAATGGACACAGTTACAATTAGCTAATATCCGTGCTGTTATGTTACAACACAACCAGGTAGCCTTTCCATTTACTGTTAATCAAGTTGTTGCTATGGGGTTATCGGCAAGCGCTAAAAAAGTAGATCAACGTATTATCAATCACGTCCTAGACTTAACCGATACCTTAAAGTTTATCCATCAAGATTTTCGAACACTATCAGGTGGAGAGCAGCAACGAGTCGAACTATCTCGAGTATTAGCACAAATTTGGTCAAAAAATACACCGCAACAATCAAAATTATTATTTTTGGATGAACCCACTTCAGCGTTAGATTTACACCATCAGCAAAGTAGTCTACGTTTACTTAAAACCCTTACTCAGCAAACATCGTTAACAGTTTGTTGCATCTTGCATGATCTAAATTTAGCTGCGCTATTTGCAGATAAAATTATCTTACTCCATCAAGGTAAAATAGTTTGCCAAGGAACACCAAAACAAGTATTGAATCAACAAAATATACAAAACTTTTATCAGGTAGATATAAATATTTTAAAGCACCCATCACACAAAGAAATCCCTCAAATCCATCTACTTAAATAAAAAAAGAGACGATTGATGTAATTATATGCGATTGCATCTTGACGATAATATAAGTCAATGCTACTATTGCGCCTCAATTCAAAGGCGCGTTGGCAGAGTGGTCATGCTGCGGATTGCAAATCCGTCCACCTCGGTTCGATTCCGGGACGCGCCTCCATTATATACTCTGTAAAATCAACGAGTTAAAAAAACACCCCGATTAAAAAGAATACGAATTGGAATAAAGTTAGAATATACAGTATTAATTCTATTATTGTTTAAGTTAATTTATACTACATCTTTTTAGACGGATTTAAGGTTGGGGAAATTTTAACTTTGCGGTCATAAATATTGACCTGTGATTCCGTTTTTGACCACTAAATAATTGTTTATCTTTTGTTCCTCCTTCATAATCTGAAATCGCTTTTGCTTTGATATCATGAAATGTACAATTGATTTTTATTCTTAATCTATTTTCTGCTTTTCGTTTAGCTTCTATCCAATAAGAATTAAATGTTTTGTGGATTAATGGTTGTCCAGATTTATTTAAAATAATAAATGATTCTAAGTTTTTAGGTGGGAATAATTTTGTTGCGGAATCAATTGCATTTTTTAATCTTTTTGTCCATTGTTTAATTTGACATTTCCCTGTTTTCCCTTATTTGATATATAATCCCTCTTTTAATATTTGATTATGTCTAAGTGTAAAAATATCTCCTTCGCGTACGGCGCATAGATAAGATATTTCCATAGCTATTTTTATGATATCGGATGCCTCGTCATAAATTGTATAATATTCAATATCTTCTATATATTTATCCCGACTTTTGATGCTAAATTTTTTCACATTCGCACATGGATTAGCTTTGCAATAGATGCGTTCATATCCCCAAGCGAAAGCAACTGACATATAAGATAATTCATGATTTGCTTGAACTTCACTTTGCTCTGGATAGGCTACACTAATTAGTACCAGTTTTATAAGGTCATTGTTATGATAAACCAACAACAAAAGAAGGTAATAATAATGACAATCAATTCACCAAGAAGAACAAAATGCAGTTTTACTAACGAGTTCAAAAAACAGATGGTGATGCTGTATCAAAATGGTAAAAAACGTGCAGATATCGTCGCGGAGTATGACCTAACCAAATCAGCATTAGACAAGTGGATAACACAGTACCAAACTACAGGCTCATTTACCGCAAAAGATAATCGTAGCGATGAAGAGAACGAGCTTATCGCATTACGCAAAGAGAATAAACGTTTGTTAATGGAAAACGATATCCTAAAGCAAGCGGCGTTGATAATGGGACGAAAATCAAGTTAATTTCACATAATAAGCATCGATACAGCTTACGCGCATTATGTCGGTGCTTAAGAGTGACAAGAAATCGTTTCTATTATCAACGGCAATTAACTCAAAAACCACAAGATGCTGCGCTCAGTGAAATAGTGGGCGAAATTTTTGATAATAATTATCGTGCTTATGGTACAAGACGTTTGCAAGCAGAACTTAGAAAACGAGGGATCACGGTATCTCGACGACGAATTAGTCGAATCATGGTGAAAAATGGCTGGGTTTCGAAATATACCTATAAAAAATACCGTATTCATATTGAAAATAGCAATGAATCGATAGTGAATAATGAACTTAATCGTGAGTTTGATATAGGTCAACCACGAAAAATACTGGTGACCGATTTAACCTATGTGAGGGTTAAACAACGTTGGCACTATCTTTGTGTAATTGTTGATATCAGTAATCGAGAGATAGTTGGGCGAAGTGCAGGTAAGCATAAAACAGCGGCTCTGGTCATGCAAGCTATCAGTCAAATTCCAATGAATTTACAGTCTATAGAGTTCTTTCATTCTGATAGAGGAAAAGAGTTTGATAATCATCTGATTGATGAGTGCTTAACCGAGTTTGATATTAAACGTTCGTTAAGTCGCAAAGGCTGCCCGTATGATAATGCGGTGGCTGAAACAACGTTTAAAGCAGTGAAAACAGAATTTGTATCAAATACTATTTTTGATTCACTGGAGCAACTTAGATTGGAATTTAATCATTATGTGGATTGGTTTAATTATAATCGACTTCATTCAACATTAAATTATCAGTCACCGATTGAATACAAAAGAAATCGATGACCTTATCTTCTTGGTACTAAAAAGTGTGGACATACCAACGCTATACATCTAGAGTTAAAAAACATAGGTAGGAGTGAGGAACGTCGTATAAGTAAAATATTAAAGGAATTAGGGTACGTTAGAAAGGTTGTTAGAGATGGCAAAATGTTGTTAAAAGGCTTCGTTAAGGAATATTAAAAAGTTACCCTTATCCCAGAAATGTTACACTACGCGAAGTCGAGTACAGTAACAGTTTAAGTCCTTGCAGGAAGGGGCTTGTTACCTTTGTTACTCTTGTTACCCTTATTTTATAATTGTATATAATATATATTATATATATATATATATATTATATACAATATATAGCTACTAAATAGAATGGGGGGTTAACGTGGTAACACGGGTAACAAGGGCGGTTTATATCTATATTAAAAGCCTTATTGTATAAGGATTTGTTGACTGTTTTTTATCTGTTACTGATCGTCTTTACCTTTAACACAGACTTTAGATTTATGTTACAAAACGGCTAATTTATGAACAAAAAAGAAGGAAACCATATATAAAATTTTACGATTTCCTTTTTTGTTTTTTAGTTTGGGAGTTTTTGCGGAGGTTTTACTAAGATACTAAGATTTTTAATTTACCTTTTGCGTACAATTCGTTTATGGCGGATACCTGTATTTTATATTCTATTGGGTCTTTGTATTTTAGGTGTTCCGGGTATTTTATTTCTTTAGTCCCTTGTTCGATAAGGAAGTTTAAATATATATCACGGCGCTTTTTTACTCGCTCTATATTATTTACTACGCCTTGAGGGATCTTATATTTGCCTTTTTCCCACTGTTGCCACGTCTTACGGTTTACCCCGTTTGGATGGGCATCATCGGCGGCTATGCGTTTAGCCCCTTCGGCGTCCAGTTCTAAGTTTAAAAAATTTCTAAATGCTCTTAATTCTAGATTATTCATAAAATCACCGTATAAAAAAAATGCCCCTCAGGGGGCTTTGTATAATATTAAAGGGTTTTATAATAGCTCGCTTTGTGGCTAAGGGCTTCGAATGCCTTAGTTCTTGTTCTACCCGTGTACATTAATTCTATTAAAAGGTATAAAGCGTAAAAAACTGCATCAGTCCCACAACCCCCTATATAAAGCCCTTTGTGATTGTCATATCTATTTTTTATGGCTGTTGCTATAAATTCTTCTAAGTTAATGTATTCGCTTTTTTTGTTATAAAACCCACGGACAAACCGGAGCGGGATACGTGATTAACATCGCCATAAAAGGCTTTAAATTGATTGTTATAGATTAGATAGAATATGCGGCTGTTTCTTTCATCATTTAAAATAAAGTCTTTAAGTTGTTTACTAACATGACCTAAAGATTTTTTATTTAAAATTGCTTGCGTTTTTTCTGTATAAGTTTTCATTTAAAAGCCCTCTTCGGTTGACTTAATATCGCAAACTTATTTTTGCGATTTGCTTGTTTAGTACCCCGTAATGGGGTTGTTTGGTGCTAATGTACCCCGCAAGGGGGTGGTGGTCAACAACTTTTTTTAAAATTTTTAAAATTGATGTTACAAGCAAACGACTACGCGCCCACTCGCGCAAGGTTTTGTGGGTGCTTTTTGCGTTTATTAAATAAAAAGAAAAAAGGGAGTAATAAATCATTTTTACGGTATTTATTTCGGTACAAATTAGTTAATTAAACTTATAAAGCCATACAAATAAAGGTGTTTGAGAGAAAAAAGATACTTTGCGACAAAAGAATCTTATGCCTAATCGCTTGCTTTTTAATCAGATATCGGGCTAATATAAAAGGCAAAAAGGAAAAGGAATACGTATAAAATGAGAGAGACTAAAGACATATTAAACGCATAGAAAAATACCAAAGATAGGGAAAAGATATGGGGAGAGCCGAGGCTTGGCTATCCTAGCGTATCGTATTCCTCACCCGCTAAAATCCCTTTTGATTATCGCCAGTATTTAGACGAAGAAGAAACGAAAACGGTAGATAAAGCCCTAGAAATCTTAAAGGAAGATGATCCACATGCGCATTGTATTCTTGTTAATCTTTACGCCAAGTTGAATTTTCACCAGATGAAACAGTATATGAGGCGATAATAAGGCATGAAGATGATCACAATAATGAAAAGAAATAAATCTTTCTAAATATTACTTTGAAAAAAAGCTATCAATGTTTGAGATTGGAATATTAAACATTGATAACTGAGCACGCAATAACTGTTTATAATCGATTAAATTTTTATTAATAGTGAAGGAAAAGTATTTAAAATTTTTAAGGTCACTAAATATGTATTTTAGATATTTAACTGTAATAAAATATTTACGTGATAATGATCATTCTTTAAAAATTTTTTATTAGACATCTCCTTTTTTTGTTTTTAAGATAAAATTTCTTATCAAATAATAAAGGATTTTATTATGGCTAAAATAAGGCATCTACTTACCCCATTTTCATTAAAAAATCTCACTTTAAAGAATCGAATTGTTATGCCGCCAATGTGTCAATACACGGCAAAAAGTGATGGTTTACCTAATGATTGGCATTTTGTACATTATGCATCGCGTGCTGTTGGCGGTGTTGGATTAATTATTGTTGAAATGACGAGTATTTTACCCAATGGAAGAATTTTACCCAATTGCCTAGGTTTATGGAATGATGAGCAAAAAGCCGAATTTAAGCGTTTAGTTGATCTTGTTCATACTAATGGAAGCAAAATTGCCATTCAAATAGGTCATGCTGGCTGTAAAGCTTTAAAAGAAAAAGACGTCGTTTCTTCCTCAAACGTGAGTTATGTAGATAATGTGGAAAATGAAAGCAATTATCAAATACCGAGACCATTATCGAAAGATGAAATAAAAGAATATATAAAGGCTTTTCAGTTATCTGTAAAACGTGCAGTTGAAGTGGGATTTGATGCAATTGAATTACATGGAGCACATGGTTATTTAATTCATCAATTTTTTTCACCTAAGTTTAATCATCGAACCGATGAATATGGTCAAGATAAGGCTTTATTTGGTGAACAAGTGATTAAAGCCGTAAAAGAAGTTATGCCTGAAGATATGCCACTTATTTTTCGTATTTCAGCGCAAGAATATGGCAAAGACGGGTTTGATATGAATTATGGCTGTGAATTAGCGAAACGCTTTACCGCCGCAGGCGTTGATATTTTCCATGTAAGTGGTGGTGGAGATGGCGCTTTAGATCCTAAACATACTCCCGTTTTTAATGCAGGTTATCAAGTCTATTTGGCTGATGCTATTAAAAAAGTAACCCATTTACCCGTTATTGCTGTCGGTATGCTTGAATATCCAATGTTAGCCGATTATGTACTTGGTGCTAATCAAGCAGACTTAATCGCAATAGGAAGAGGGTTATTACGTAATCCTTATTGGCTTTTAGATAGTCAATATAATTTACCTGCCGCAGATCACAGTGAATTACAATTTATTCCGGATCCATATAAAGGCGCATTTTAGCGTAGCTTTTTTTCGCTTAATAGTTTCGGATTTAACTATTAAGCGAATTTTGTATAAGACGATTTCAATTAGCCTTAAAATTTATCAGTATTTTGTTGAAAATATAACCAAAAAACAATAAAATCACGCGTATCACTTAGTGGAAAAGTGAATTGATTTTAAAATCAAATTTACCTATTGGATCTATCACAGCATTACACTTTAGCTATGTTTTATACATCATTGAGGACGTAATAATGGATTCCAAGTCAATAAAATTTAAATCAAAACCATTTGTTTTAGTTACATCAACTATCTTATTTTTACCTTATACCTATGCCACATACTACCATTTCAATAATGAGACGGGGGATGCGAAAGTATTTTTTGAGGGTAGCAATGGTACAGATTTAAGAACCGATAATGGTGGAGTTGGTGATATTACAGATAATGGTTCTATAGCGTCCCCTTTTTACGATGGCCTTTTAGTTACAGCACCTTATGGTACATCGTTATTAAGTGTTAAGGGATTTATTGGCAATATTGGAAATAGCTCTCGTGTTGATTCTCATATGGGGGCATTAACATCACAAGGGACAAAGTCAATTGTGAATTTATTTAGTGATGGCAATTTAAATGCTATTCGTGCCAATGGATTGACAGCAACTCATTATTGGAATGGCTCAAACATCCAAAATTATGCCACTTATGCAGAGATTCAAGTAAAAGGTATAGGAAGCTCACCGTATAACATTTTTACTAATTCCACAAATGCTAATGCATTAAAATTAGAAACGATGGGAAACGCATATGTTAACATCGAAAATACGGCATTAACCACATATGGAACTAACAGTCATGCTATTTTTGTTAACTTTAATGGCCCAAGTTCGACATTAAGTAATACTTCTTCAAAACTGATTATTCGAAATAATATTAATACATATGGTGTGCAATCTTATGGAATAAATATTGATAATACAAAAGCATTAACCGATCATTTAGATTATATAGAATATTTTAATGGTACCATTGAGACTAATGGAACACAGTCTTATGGGATTTTCAATAATTTATCTTTTCAAGATCAACTAAACAATAATGAAAATGATTTTAGCTATATTTATATTGGACTAGAAAATAATGCTTCCGCTAACACTAATATTATTACCAATGGATCAGCCGCTCATGCAATTTATGTAAAAAGTAGCTCAAACAACAACAGTACGATTCTTTATCCTCATAGTGATCAGGTCTATATAAGCGAAGGAAATATACAAACTTATGGTAATGCAGCAAATGGGATTTATATGAATAATTCGCTTGGCGGAAATATGATTTTTTATTCTTTAAAAGGTACAACGATAAATACAAAAGGGACCAATAGTCATGGTATTAATTTAACATCTACTAATTTTGGTAAGTCGGCGATAACAAATAACAGTAATATTACGACGCAAGGAACAGAGGCTGATGGGATTAAAGTTGCGGCAAATAGTCATCAGCCAGATAATACGGATCTTGTTTTTATTGAAAATGGGCAAGCAGGTAATTCTTTAGGTACAACATCAATTACTACCTCAGGCTCTGGATCTTCTGGAATTCATTTAACGAGTAATATTAGTAACGACGTCAGACTGTCAAATCACTTTAATGCCAACATATCAAATAATGATACGATTACCACACTTGATAAGTTAAATACGAAAGCATCTGCTATTCGAGTAAATAGTAATGGTTCAATTAATAATTTATTCTTATTTAATGGTGGGATATTAAAATCATTATCGGGTAATACGATTAATATAAATGGAGTACAAAATGTTAACGTACAAAATTCCGGCGAGATACAAGGTAAAATAAAAATTCAAGGGAACAGTAATGTTTATATGCAAAATAATGGTAACTTTTTAATGTATGATTTTAATTATCAAACAGATACCATTACGAGCAAGAACAGTGTCAAAAATACCATTAGTAGCTCTAATACCACTCTTCCATCTGTATTTTTTAATGATAACGGCGGTGCGATCCGTTTTGATGATCAAATGTATGATGGATATGCTAATCATGCGGTGTTTAATGTTAATCAATTTATCGCAGGTGAAGGAAGTGCAATTTATATTAATCAATATACCGATCCTCAAAATAATACGCCAAATAATACATTTACTATTAATGGAGACTATTATTCGCAAGGCGGATTCGTTTTTTTTACAAGTTTAGTCGATTCTTATAAAGATGGTGAAATAAAAGATGGAATCAGTGACAGATTAATTATCAATGGCAATGTAATAGAAAATGAAAGTCCAAATAAAATTATGCGTGATAATAATAGCAATAATAAACCGACTTTAGTTTATATTACACCAAGCCAAGCTAGTACAGGTGGTGACATTGGCATAAATGGAATTAAAATTATTCAAGTAAATGGTCAACGTTCTGATGATAATGCATTTAAGTTAGGGCGTCCTATCGCCGTTGGTAAATATGAATATATTTTATCTAAAGGTAAAATCCAAAGCACACAAAATAATTGGTATTTAGATAATTATATTTGGGATCCAGATCACAAACCTGATAGCGGTGATAATACTGGTAATAACGGTAATAACGGTAATAACGGCAATAACGGTAATAACGGTAATAACGGTAATAACGGTAATAACGGTAATAACGGTAATAACGGTAATAACGGTAACAGCGGCAATAACGGTAATAACGGTAATAACGGTAATAATGGTAATAATGGTAACAATGGAAACAATGGAAATAACGGCGGTGATTCAGGCTCAAGTGGTAATGGAGGGAGTTCTGGAACTGGAGGAGGTAATGGTAATGGTGGAGATTCCGGTTCAAATGGTAACGGGGGAGGTTCAGGAGGAAATAGTGGAGGAAGTGGAGGCAATAACGGAGATAATAGTAATGGTAATGAAAATCAAGATGGGCACAATCATGATCATTTAAAACCAGGTGATGTTATAACTCTACTAAACTCATCAATGGCGAGTTATTTAGCTAATATCAAAACTTCCATTAATTTGCAGCAGCAACAATTATCAGATCGTTTGATATCGATGGTAAATCAACATGATGCCAAAGATAAATTTTTATGGTTACGAACCGCTTATGATAGAAATCGTTATGATACCTTAAAAGGTTACAGTCATCTAACAGGACATAGTTATAAAATACAATTAGGAGGCGATATTGCGACTTTTGAAAGTCAAGCAGGTTATTTACACACAGGATTAATGGGAGCCTTTGCGACTAATCGTCATAAAAACATCTCTAAATTAACAAGATTAGAAAGCAAAGGTACTGTTTACGGCTATCAAATTGGGGCTTATGCCACCTATTTTGCTAATAATGATATCAATCATGGTTTATATGTTGATATGTGGACACAATTAGGTTTTTATGAAAATCGAGTTTATGGCAAAGTATTTCGCAAAAATGAAACCTATAATTCAACTGTGTCAACAACATCAATTGAAGCAGGTTATGGATTTACCGTACTTGAAAACGATAATTATCTATGGCATTTAAAGCCACAAGCTCAAGTAACTTATAATTTTTATCATGGCTCATCTCGTACCGATGATAATGGTTTAAAAATTTCAAAAGGCGATGCAAATGGGATTATAAGTCGCCTTGGTGCAAGATTTTTTGCAACAAGTCGTGATCCTAAAAATTCTTTATTTGAACCTTTTATTGAAGCCAATTGGTTATATGATAACGCTAAATATAGACTAAAATTTGCTCATGAAGATAAACATAGTGATGGATCTCATAATAAATTTAAAGGCAGTGCTGGGGCTAAAGTGAATTTAAAAACGAATTTTTCGTTATCTCTCCAATTTAATGCTGAATATGGACGTTTACATTATAGAAATTATAGTGGTAATTTTATAGCGAACTACCAGTTTTAATTCTATGTAAGCATATCTTAAATCAGGTGCTTCTAATTAAATTTCAGTAAGGTGATTATATTAAAATGATCACCTTTTTTATATTATTTTTTTGTTTTATAAAAATAAAATATTCTAAAATAAGGTCATTATTAATTATTGTTTTCGTTTAAAAAGCCAATAACTAATGAACAAAAATATGACACTTGTAATTAAAGCGCCAATTACTGGATAAATGCCAAGAACAATACCAATTTGCGCAAATAGACTATCAGTTATATAAAATAAAAAGCCAAAAGTAATACCTATTACTATACGTACACCCATTGAAACACTGCGCAAAGGTCCAAAAATAAACGATAAGGCAAGTAACATCATGACAGCGACCGAAATAGGCTTGATGATCTTTTTCCAAAATAGCAAATCATAATATTTGCTATCTTGACCTGATGTTTTTAAATATTGGGAATATTGATATAAACCTGATGCGGATAATGATTCGGGATCAAATGCTATAATACTCAATTTATCTGGTGTCATCTTTGTATTCCATGGCATGGTAATAAAATTATTGCCAATAATTTTATCGCTTTGCGTCAAATCATTTTGTTCTACTTGATTTAAAATCCATTTATTTTTTTCGAATAAACCATAAGCGGCATGAGTAATGTAATTTAGTTGATTGTCGGCGGTTGAATAAATGGTAATATTTGAAATTGAATTATCATTATTGACTTTGCCAATATAAATATAATCATCACCGTCTTTCATCCATAAACTATTTTGGTTTGCAATAACGGCATTTCCATAGATTTTTTCAGATCGCATATTGCGAGCGGTTTGTTCACTCACAGGTGCAACCCATTCCCCGATTGCCATCGTAATAATGACTAACGGAATCGCGGTTTTCATCACTGCTTTAGCAATTTTAAATCGACTAAACCCTGATGTTTCCATGACAATGAGTTCACTATTAGAGGCTAAAAAACCAAGTCCAATTAATGCGCCTAATAAAGCGGCCATTGGGAAAAAAATTTCAATATCTTTAGGGACTAATAATAATGAATAAATACCAACCGAAAACGCATCGTAATCAAATTTAATTTTTCGTAGCTGTTCAATAAAACGGATAATACCCGATAAACTAATTAGTAAAAAAAGACATAATCCGATGGTGCTTATAATGGTTTTACCGATATAGCGATCTAAAATTGAAAACATCCTATTCTCCTTTAAGCTGCACGATAGTTTAATCGAAATCGGCGTACTAATAAGCTATCCCAACAGTTCAAAATGAGAGCCATGATAAAGTATCCTGAATTAAGGATATAAAACCATAAAGTAGGATCTAACTTGCCTTTACTCGCATTTGCTTTAATTGAACTTGCAATTAAAAAATAAACTAAATAAATGAGTAAAGCCGGCATGATTTGCGCAAGTTTACCTTGCCTTGGGCTTGAAACACTTAATGGAATGACTAAAAAAGCCATTAAAGGGACAGAAAGAATAAGCGTAATACGCCAATAAAATTCTGCTTGCGCTTTATTTGATTTGTTATGATATAACTCATTAAAACTGATTTGCTGTACATCTTGTTTGTCAATTTCATCATTTGAGACAAGTTCTTTTGGTTTAATAATGCCGACATAGTTATCAAAGTTTGAAATACGCATATCTTTTGATTGTGCAGATCCTTCATAGCGGTTAGCTTTATCAAGTGTAATAATTTGATTACCATCCGCATCTTGCCCAGTTTTACCTTTGTTTGCCATAATAACCGATGGGCGTTTGTCATCTGTAGTTAATTGGGCGATAAAAACATGGCTAAGATTATTTTTATCAACATTGCCAATATAAATAACGGATTTTTTATCGGGTGATTGTTGAAATTGACCAGCAAGTAATCCCGCTAAACTTGGGTTGATTTTTGCATTTTCAACAAGTTGATTTTGTTTTTCAGCAGACCAAGGAGAAAACCAAACTGAATTGAATATGGCAAATATACAGGTTAATAATGAAAGAAATGCAACAACCTGATATCTCAGATTATTTTTACCACCGCAAGCTTGTATCGCGATCATTTCGCTGTTGGCATATAATTTACCAAAAGTGATTAAAATACCTAAAAATAAGCTTAATGGTAAAATTAAATCTATCATATTCGAAATCCCTAAAAGCAATAAGGGAACAATCAAATCACGAGGAATATCACCATCAATGGCACTTGATAAAATTTTTATAAGTTTCTGAGAAAAGAAAATAACTAATAAAACAAATAAAATTGCACATTGAGTTTTTAAAGTTTCTTTGATCACATATCGACGAATTATCACATTTTACCTATTAATACGTACTTAAACCCAATTATTATAGCTTGATTTAATGAGATTAGTTATCTTTTTGTTGATATCTTAAAATGACTAGTTAGAATATTCTTATTTAAATCCACTTATTGCTAGGGACTGTTATGGAATTTCTTATTAATCAAACCGCTTTTATTGACCAACCAGTACAATGTTTAGTTGTTTCTGTTTTTTCCGATGATGAACAATCAGAATTATTACGTCAATTAGATAAAAAAATGGACGGTAAAATTAGTTTATTAATAAAAACAGGAGATTTAACGGGCGAATTAGAACAGTCAATTCTCTTATATCCCATTCAAACTCATTTACAGCAAAAATTACTATTAGTTGGATGCGGTAAGAAGCAAGAAATAGATTCGAAATCAATGCAAAGCATAACAAAAACTATTTTAAAAAATGTATTAGCACAAAAAATTTCATCGATTGCGTGGGATCTATGTGAACATTTAACTAATAACACTCTAGCTTGGATTAAAGATATTCCTAAATTTATCGCTGAACAAACTTATCGATTTGAACAATTTAAATCTCAAAAAAAGGACTTACCAAGTTTAACGAATATTACGTTTTATTGTTCCAATGCTACTTTGATAGATGAATTAACACAAAACTTAAAATATGGTCAAATCATTGCCAATGCAATAAATACCACCAAAACATTGGCTAATATGCCTTCGAATGTATGTAATGCTCAATATTTATCTGAACAAGGGAAATTATTGGCACAAACGAATCCTTCAATTAAATATCAATCTTTTAATGAAGAAGAGCTTGCTAAATTAAATATGACAGCCTATTTAGCCGTTGGACGGGGCTCAGCAAATGAATCAATTATGACAGTTTTAGAATATTATGGAGCCGTAGATAAGAATGCAGCTCCTTATGTTTTAGTTGGTAAAGGATTGACATTTGATTCGGGCGGCATTTCGATTAAACCTTCAGCAGGTATGGACGAAATGAAATATGATATGTGCGGTGCGGCAACTGTATACGGTGTCATGCAAGCCATTGCCGAGTTAAATCTTCCGATAAATGTAATTGGCATAATGGCTGGTTGTGAAAATATGCCAGATGGTAATGCTTATCGCCCCGGAGATATTCTAACGACTGCCTCGGGTATTACGGTTGAAGTAACTAATACCGATGCAGAAGGGCGTTTAGTTCTTTGTGATGTTTTAACCTATGTCGAAAAATATAAACCAAAAGCAGTTATTGATATTGCAACCTTAACTGGAGCGTGTATTGTTGCTTTAGGGCATCATTATTCCGGCGTAATGGGAAATGATGATTCTTTGATAGCAGAATTAGTTAAGGCATCTAATCGAGCAAATGATAAAATTTGGGCACTGCCTATTGATGAAAATTTTGATAAACAAATTCAGTCAACTTGTGCGGATATTGTTAATGCTTGTGGACGTGATGGTGGCACAATTACGGCGGCATGTTTCTTATCACGATTTACAAAAAACTATTCATGGGCACATTTAGATATCGCTGGTACTGCTTGGAAATCAGGTGCCGATAAAGGAGCGACAGGGCGACCAGTTGCGATGCTGATCGACTATCTAGCAAATCAATAAATACCAGGATTTTTTTAATTATATGATTAAAAAAGTAATTTTTTATTTGATCGAAAATACTTCCTTAATGAATGAGCAAGGCGAACTTTTTCATGAACGTCTTGCTTGTGAGCAAATTGCTTCTGCCTGGCAAACAAGAAAACGTGTAATGGTAACTTGTCAAGATAAAGCGCAAGCAGAACGCATTGATGAGGCACTTTGGCAGCTCAATCCGGATCAGTTTGTTCCCCATAATTTAGCAGGTGAAGGGCTTAAGAATGGTTCGCCTATAGAGATTAGTTGGTCTGAAAAAAGAACAACTGATAAAAGGCAATTATTGATTGTCTTACAAGAACAGTGCCCAGAATTTTCGTCAATTTATCAAGAAATTATCGATTTTGTTCCTAATGATGAGAGATTGAAATCATTAGCACGCGAGCGATATAAAATATATAAAGACCTCGGTTTTAATATAAAAACGATTCCGATTTTAATACCATAAATCGCTATTAAAGTTTTATACCTAAGTATATACTTCGTTCTATGCTTATTTTTTGATAAAAATTTAAAATGTTAATTAAAATTTGTGAACGAATGACATTTTTTACAAGTAATTTCATAGTAAGCAATATCTAATGTAATGTTAAAAGAAAGGATTTATTTATGATTATAGGCAATATTAATCATCTAAGGCTGACTCCCTATTTACCACCGACAATCAAACAAGCTATAGAATATATTCGAGATAATG
This sequence comes from Gilliamella sp. ESL1225, assembly GCF_058502635.1. Taxonomy (NCBI): domain Bacteria; kingdom Pseudomonadati; phylum Pseudomonadota; class Gammaproteobacteria; order Orbales; family Orbaceae; genus Gilliamella; species Gilliamella sp. ESL1225. Next base: position 1,206,560 of record NZ_CP196358.1, read on the forward strand.
TGAATAGTCAGACGCCTGTTGGTCGCTATTCATTACAGGGGGATAAAGTTTTTTTTATGCTTTCAAATAGCCCTACACGAAATAGAAACGAAGCCAATCCTGAATTTCATCAATCCTATATTGATGTACAAATTATTCTTGATGGTATCGAAGGGATGGCGGTTTCGACTTTACCACCTTATACTGAAATTATTGAAGATAATTTAAATGATAATGATATTGCATTTATAAAAACACCATCTGAAGAAACCGTCATTAACTTACAGAGTGATGATTTTATTGTTCTCTATCCACATGAAGTCCATAAACCTTTATGTTTGGTTGATGAAAAATATCCTACTATTCGAAAAATTGTCGTTAAGATTGCTATCGATTGCCTTGATAGCGGAAAATAAAAATATAAGTGATACAAATTAATTAAAATTAATCAGAAAATCAGAAAGAGTAATAATATAACGTTCAGGGTTTTAATTTAATTTTACTGTATTGAATATTTCACCTATCTTATTTATTTAATTGCATTTTTATTGAAATTGAATATATAATGTACAGTTGTTTTTTATTTTATTTGTCTAAAAATAGACTAAACCTAAGAAGAAATTCATGTCAATAAAAGATATCGATATTCGTGGTGCTAGAACGCACAATTTAAAAAATATCAATGTAACTATTCCTCGTGATAAATTCGTTGTAATTACAGGATTATCAGGATCTGGTAAATCATCATTAGCATTTGATACATTATATGCTGAAGGGCAACGGCGCTATGTCGAATCTTTATCAGCTTATGCTCGCCAATTCTTATCCTTAATGGAAAAACCCGATGTTGATCATATTGAAGGCTTATCACCGGCTATATCTATTGAACAAAAATCGACGTCGCATAATCCGCGTTCAACGGTTGGAACTATTACTGAAATTTATGACTATTTACGGTTATTATTTGCTCGTATAGGGGAGCCACGTTGCCCTGAGCATGATTTACCTTTAGCGGCACAAACAGTTTCACAAATGGTTGATAGCATTATGAGTTTACCTAACGATAAACGTTATATGCTCTTAGCACCGGTTATAACCGAACGAAAAGGCGAATTTGTTAAATTATTTGAACAACTTGCGGCAAGTGGGTACATTCGTGTCAGGGTTGATGGTGATATTTATGATTTATCTGATCCACCTAAACTTGAATTACAAAAGAAACATACCATCGAGGTTGTTGTCGACCGTTTTAAAATTCGCGATGATTTAAAATTACGTTTAGCTGAATCGCTTGAAACGGCACTTGCCATTACAAATGGAATTGTTAAGGTCGCAAATCTTGATGATCCTAATGCGGAAGAATTACTTTTTTCGGCTAATTTTGCGTGTCCAATTTGTGGTTATAGTATATCAGAACTTGAACCACGATTATTTTCATTTAATAATCCGGCAGGAGCATGTCCTGATTGTGATGGTCTTGGCGTGCAACAATTTTTTGATGCTAAACGAATTGTACTTATGCCCGAGGTCTCTTTAGCTGCAGGTGCTATAAAAGGTTGGGATAGACGTAATTTTTATTATTTTCAAATGCTAAAATCGTTAGCAGAACATTATGAGTTTGATATTGATCTTCCTTACGAAAAGTTACCAGCTAAAATTAAAGATATTTTATTAAATGGTTCAGGGCAAACTGAAATTCAATTTGTTTATACCAATGATCGTGGCGATGTGGTTAAACGTAAACATACTTTTGAAGGGATTTTAAATAATTTAAGTCGGCGCTATAAAGAAACTGATTCGCAAACAATTCGCGAAGAATTATCTAAATATATTAGTAATCGCTCATGCCCAACATGTGGTGGGTCACGGTTATGTTCTGATGCAAGGCATGTCTTTATCCAAAATACCAATTTGCCAACGATATCGGATTTAAGTATCAAACAAGCTAAAACATTTTTTGATGATCTTAAACTTACTGGCCAACGTGCGAAAATTGCCGAAAAGATCTTACAAGAAATTAATGATCGCTTAAAATTTTTAATTAATGTTGGATTAGATTATTTAACCTTATCGCGATCTGCTGAAACGTTATCAGGTGGTGAGGCGCAGCGTATTCGTCTTGCAAGTCAAATTGGGGCAGGTCTAGTTGGTGTTATGTATGTATTAGATGAACCTTCAATTGGTTTACATCAACGTGATAATACGCGTTTGATAAATACACTAACCCATCTTCGTGATTTAGGAAATACAGTAATTGTTGTTGAGCACGACGAAGAAGCAATTTTAGCAGCTGATCATGTTATCGATATTGGACCTGGTGCAGGTGTTCATGGAGGTCAAGTTGTCGCAGAAGGAACGCCTAAACAAATTATGGCAAATAAAAATTCTTTAACTGGTAAATATTTATCAGGTAAAGAAAAAATTATGATCCCTAATACACGCACAAAAATGGATAAATCACGTCAATTATCATTGATAGGCGCGACAGGAAATAATTTAAAAAATGTTACTTTAAATATTCCGGTGGGTTTATTTACTTGTGTAACCGGGGTATCGGGATCAGGTAAATCTACGTTAATTAATGATACTTTATATCCACTTGCGCAAAATGAATTAAATGGTGCTGAAAAGAGTGATATTGCACCTTATAAATCGATAAAAGGTTTAGAACATTTTGATAAGGTTATTGCTATCGATCAAAGCCCTATAGGGCGTACACCAAGGTCTAATCCTGCTACTTACACTGGTTTTTTTACATCCATCCGAGAACTCTATGCTGGAGTACCAGAATCTAGGGCGCGCGGTTATACCCCCGGTCGTTTTAGTTTTAATGTCAAAGGGGGGCGCTGTGAAGCATGTCAAGGAGATGGATTAATTAAAGTTGAAATGCATTTTTTACCAGATATTTATGTTCCGTGTGATCAATGTCATGGTAAACGTTATAATCGTGAAACACTGGAAATAAAATACAAAGGAAAAGATATTAACGAAATTCTTAACATGACGGTTGAAGAAGGGCGTAAATTCTTTGAACCTGTACCGATGATTGCTCGCAAATTGCAAACATTGGTTGATGTAGGATTGTCCTACATTACTATTGGACAATCAGCGACGACATTATCAGGTGGTGAAGCTCAGCGTATTAAATTAGCTAAAGAATTATCTAAACGTGATACGGGTAATACTTTATATATTCTTGATGAACCGACAACTGGGCTTCATTTTGCTGATGTTAAGCAATTATTAAGCCAGTTACATTTATTAAGAGATAAAGGCAATACAATTGTTGTCATTGAACATAATTTAGATGTTATCAAAACTGCCGATTGGATAGTCGATTTAGGACCTGAAGGTGGGAGCGGTGGTGGTGAAATTATTGCCGAAGGGACACCTGAAAGTGTTGCTAAATCAACTAAATCACATACTGGTCGCTATCTAAAAGCGGTATTAGAAAAAGAGTAAGTAAAAGAGTTATTAATGAAAATAATAAATTACGGAATAATAAAGTTGAAGCAGTTAAAGAAATGACTTTAAACTGAAAATAAATTCCCAAATTTATGACTTTCTGCGAATTTATATGCCTTATAGTAAGATAGAGAGGGTGTATAATATATATCAGCTCATTGGCGGTATATGCCGCTAATGAGCTTACTCTTCAATAATCATTTAGCCTTCTAAATTTATTAATTTATAATATTAAATATGTAGAGGATCTTTTTAAGAAGACTGTTCATTTATCCAAGCATAAATCAGATTATAGCTTAATGCTAAAACGACAGGACCGATAAATAAACCCATTAATCCGAAAGCAAATAATCCACCAATTACACCAAATAAGATAAGCAAGAAAGGCAAATCAGCTCCTTTTTTGATTAAATATGCTCTCATTAAACTATCTAGAACAGTTAAAATAAGTGCGACTACTATTAAAACTCCCGCAAAAACAGGATGCCCATCCCAGAATTGCCAAGCAATGCAACCAAGCATTACAATGACAGGCCCTATTTGGGCGACGCAACAAATAAATAAAATTAATGTCAAAATAGCTGCATAAGGCATATTTGTGATGACAAAACTGATACCACCGATTAACGTTAATGTAATAGCTGTTAATACGACACCTAAAGCAACCGCTCTTATTGATTGCCCTGCAAGTGTTAATGTTGAAGCACCATATTGACTTGATACGCGATTAGCAAATAAATAAATATATTTATTGATAGCTTCGCCTTTTAAATACATTAAGGCACTAAAGATTATCATAATGGCTCCATGAAATAGGAATGAGCCAATGTTAGTAATTTTTTCAATAAGCCAAGGTATCATTTTGCCAATATGTGGCTGTATTTGTTTAATCAGTTCACTACCATCGTTACTAATTAAATCTAACCATTTTTGATGAATTTCATCGCCAAAAACAGGAATATTATTTAACCAGTCAAGCGTTGGTGGAGAATGGGATGATAGATTTCTAGCTGAATCAATTAGAAATTGTCCATTTTTAGCAATACTAAAAATAATTAATACAAAAGGGATAACACAAACGATTGTTAAAATTATCATCATAACGATAACTGACAAGAGGCGTTTATTAAATAGTTTTTTCTGAATTTTTATCATTAAAGGCCATGTAGCAATGACCACCATAACAGCCCAGAAGAATCCAAATAAAAAAACTTGTACAACTTCATAAGTAACAATAATAAGAAGACCAATTAATAATAAATTTAAAATTAATTTCAATAAATCTATCGTATTTTTTTCTGGTGCCATGTTATGACCATAGTAATTTATTTAAACGGTGTTATTATACTCATTATTAGAAAAAAGCCCATATCTGATTTTTAGTCACTATTATGTTATAGATCAGAATTTTTTTATAGGAGAAAAACAAGTGCGTAAAATATTACTCGTCACATTAATTGGACTTTCATTAACAGCTTGTTCGCATTCCGCGAAAGATCAAAGCAACAAAAATCTTAATGATGTGGCACCTTACCCTGAAGCGAGCGCGGGTTATACGCGTTATGCAATTAATCTTCCATTTCTAAAAAATGAAAATAATGCCAAGGTTGAATTGGTCATTGGTAAAGAAATGAAAGTGGATTGTAATATTCATCGTTATTCGGCGACCATTAAACAAGAAGAATTAAAAGGATGGGGATATTCTTATTATGTTGTTGATAAAGTCAACGAAGGGATCTCGACCTTAATGGCATGTCCTGAAAATAGTACTAAAACTCAATTTGTACAATTTGATGATGGGTTAGGTTTATTACCTTACAATAGCCAATTACCAATAGTTATTTATGTGCCAAGTGATATTAAAGTCGACTATCGTATCTGGCAGAAGGATAACAAAACATTACATGCGAAAAGTGAATAAATAATCGTTATTTAATGTGATTTTTTCTGACAAATAAGTGCCTAAAATTTAGGCGCTTATTTGTAAAATGCTTAATATGTGTTTTTTTATCTAGACATATTAAAAAAATCAGGTATTTTATGCCCGTAATACAGGATTAACTCTATATATTCTTTACGATATATTGGATCTGTCATTGCCTGATATTACCTAGGTTTCGCCAAGTTTTTTTGTATTTTTAAATGGTAAAATTTGGGGGTTTACTATTTTTAGTAAACTTGTGTTTAACATGTAATATCCCTTGAGGAGAAATGGTGAGCATGTTTAGTAAACGTAAATTAATTCTATCTATTATTGCTAGTGTTACATTAGCTTTATCTCATTCCGCAATTGCTAAAGAACGCGTAGTTAATTTTTACAATTGGGCGGGTCAAATTGGTAATCAAACTATTCCAGATTTTGAATCAGAAACGGGCATTAAAGTCATTTATGATGTCTATGATTCAAATGAAGTTTTAGAAGGTAAATTAATGGCAGGCCATTCTGGCTATGATGTCGTGTCACCATCGGATAGTTTTTTAGCACGTCAAATTAAAGCCGATATCTATCTTCCATTAGATAAAAGTAAATTGCCGAATTGGAAAAATCTTGATCCTAATTTGATGAAATTAATGGCAAATCATGATCCGGATAATAAATATGCTATACCCTATGTATGGATGACAACGGGGATTGGCTATAATATTGATAAAGTTAAAGAACGCTTAGGTGACGATGCGCCTGTTGATAGCTGGGATTTAGTTTTTAAACCAGAAAATATGGAAAAACTCAAAGATTGCGGTGTCGCATTTTTAGATGCACCGACCGAAATCTTTGCGAGCGCGCTTCGATATTTAAATAAAGATCCAAATAGTACTGATGCGAAAGATTATACAGGTGCTGCATTTGATTTATTATCAAAAGTTCGTCCAAATATTCGTTATTTCCACTCATCTCAATATATAAGCGATCTCGCTAATGGTGATATTTGTGTTATTTTAGGATGGTCAGGGGATATCCTTCAATCACGTGATAGAGCTAACGAAGCAAATAACGGTGTTCATATTGGATATCAAATTCCAAAACAAGGAGCTCTCGTCTTTTTTGATACTCTAGCTATTCCAAAAGATGCAAAAGATGTTGATGAAGCTTATGAATTTTTAAATTTCATTATGAAACCACAAATCGCAGCGCAAGTGACAAATGATGTGAAATTTGCGAGTGCTAATAAAGTAGCTAATGATGAATATGTAAAACCCGAAATAAAAAATGATCCTGCAATTTATCCAAAGCCTGAAGTGATGGAAAAATTATTTACCCTAACAGTTAAAGATCCTAAACTTGAACGTGTAATTACACGTACCTGGACAAAATTGAAAACAGGTAAATAAAATTGAAACAATAAGTAATTTTTTAGATAAATTTATAGATTTTAGAATCAATTAAATTTATCTTAATAAAAGCTTAATAATTTCAATATTATGCGGATTAATAAAAAAGGCGGAGAGATTAAAAAAATCTTTCCGTCTCGTTTTTTTTGGCTTGTTGTTATGAGGAAAAGTGATAGTGAATAATAAAACAACAATTCAGGTTCAGCCTAAAAAAAAGATGATCACCCCATTATTGGAGATCAAAAATTTAACAAAAGTATTTAACGATGATTATTATGCAGTTGATGATGTTAATCTAACTATTTATAAAGGCGAAATTTTTGCTTTATTAGGTGCATCAGGTAGTGGTAAATCCACGTTATTGCGTATGTTAGCCGGGTTTGAACAACCCACGGCTGGTCAAATAATTCTCGACGGCATTGATCTATCACAAGTACCTCCTTATAAACGTCCGATTAATATGATGTTTCAATCGTATGCTCTTTTTCCTCACATGACTGTTGAACAAAATATTGCTTTTGGTTTAAAGCAAGATAATTTAAATCGCGATGAAATAGATAGACGTGTCACAGAAATGTTAGCTTTAGTACATATGGAGCAATTTGGTAAACGTAAACCTCACCAACTATCAGGCGGTCAACGTCAGCGCGTTGCATTAGCAAGAAGTCTTGCAAAACGTCCAAAATTATTATTGCTTGATGAACCAATGGGCGCATTAGATAAGCAACTGCGCGATCGAATGCAATTAGAGGTAGTAAACATCCTTGAACAAGTGGGTGCGACTTGTGTAATGGTAACTCATGATCAAGAAGAAGCCATGACCATGGCAGGACGGATTGCCATTATGAATAAAGGTCAATTTGTGCAAATTGGTGAACCTGAAGAAATTTATGAACATCCTAACAGTAGTTATAGTGCCGAATTTATTGGATCTGTTAATATTTTTGAAGGTGTTTTACAAGAAACGCTAGATGATGGACTTATAATTAATTGCCCAACTATCAAGCATCCTTTAAAAGTGGACTATGATTCACCGGTTGTTGAAGGTGTTCCAATAAAAATCGCTTTACGCCCTGAAAAAATCAAATTGTGTCAAGAAATTCCCGAAGAAGGTTATAATTTTGCTATTGGTGAAGTGGCTGAAATTGCTTATCTCGGTGATTTATCTATTTATCATGTTAGATTACAAAGTGGGCAAATTATTATTGCACAGTTGCAAAATGAATATCGTTATCGTAAAGGGATGCCAACATGGGGAGATGATATGTATCTCTATTGGGATGTTGACAGCCTTGTAGTACTTCCTGAATAAATAAAAGAGGAAATTATGATGCGAAAACTCATATTGAGTATTTTGTTAAATGCTCTTTTATTCTTAGCATTTTATATTTATTTAAGTCAAAGTGATATAAACGGTTGGGTAGTAGAAACTGTCATAATAGCGTTATTTTGCGGATTGCTACTCGCGTGTTTTGGTTTATATTTACTTAATTATAGACCATCGAAATTCGCTTATGATCTGATTATGATAGGAAGTATTATTTTTATACCAACAGGTATTTACACGGTTTATTTATGTGAAATACAGAAAAGAAATACTTCAAATGATTCTGATTTAATGACGTTATATGGTCGTATTGCCGTAATAATTATTCCATATCTATGGATGTTATTATTATTTTTATTACCATTTTTAATCGTCTTTAAAATTAGTTTTGCTGAAATGATATCGGCAATTCCACCTTATACGCCGTTGGCATTTTTTGAAGATAACATTATTAATATCAGTATAAATATAGGTAATTATTTTAATTTAGTTACTGAATCTTTGTATATTAATGCTTATTTACAATCGTTAAAGATTGCAGCGATTTCGACATTTTTATGTATCTTACTTGGTTATCCTTTAGCTTGGGCAATTACACAGTGTAAACCGATTACCCGCAATGTATTATTATTGTTAATTATTATTCCTTCGTGGACCTCTTTTTTGATTCGCGTTTATGCATGGATGGGGATCTTAAAAAATAATGGTTTACTTAATAATTTCTTAGAATGGCTAGGAATTATTGATCAGCCTTTAATTATTCTAAATACGAATGTGGCTGTTTATATTGGTATTGTGTATTCCTATTTACCGTTTGTTGTTCTCCCAATATATACCTCATTAAGTAAAATCGATAATACTTTAATAGAAGCCGCTTTGGATTTAGGTTGTAAACCATTGAAGACATTTTTTAAAATTATTGTTCCATTGACTAAAGGTGGTGTTATTGCTGGCGGTATGTTGGTTTTCATTCCAGCTGTTGGTGAATATGTTATTCCTGAATTATTAGGTGGATCGGATACGATTATGATTGGTCGTCAGCTTTGGGATGAATTTTCTAAAAATCGAGATTGGCCGGCAGCATCAGCGGTTGCATCGGTTATGTTATTGATTTTAATTGTTCCGATATTTTACTTTAATAAATTTCAAAACCGCCAAACAGGGGAGAAATAAATGAAAAATCTATCTATCATTATTCGCTCTAGTTGGATAGTTTTTTTTGCAACGCTAATCGGATCTTATGTCTTAACTTTATTAGTTTCATCGTCTGGCTTTTCGGCGGCGACAGAGTTAAATACTTATGTCGGGTGTTTGGTTTTTAGTTTGATTGTCACACTAATAATCACATTGGCATTATTATTAAAAAGTCTTAAAGGTTTAATTTTAATACTAGTCTTTGGATTTTTGTATATTCCTATGATTATGCTTGTTATTTATTCATTTAATGAATCAAGACTTGTGACTGTATGGTCGGGATTTTCTGTTAAATGGTATTTTGAATTAATGCATAATGAAGCCTTGAGAGATGCGGTTTGTTTAAGTTTATTAATTGCCTGTGGCGCAGCGACAATGGCGACGATATTAGGTACCTTAGCATCTTATGCACTTGTTCGTTATAGAAAATTTAAAGGATCGAATTTATTCTCTTTTATGACAACTGCGCCATTAGTTATGCCTGATGTTATTACAGGTCTATCACTCTTATTATTATTTGTTGCATTAGGTCAATTTATCGAATTATTTCAAGTACGTGGTGCTTTGACAATTTTATTGGCACATATTACCTTTTGTTCCGCTTATGTTATTGTCGTTGTCAGTTCTCGATTACGAGAATTAGATAAATCGATTGAAGAAGCAGCGTTAGATCTCGGTGCTAATCCATTAAAAGTATTTTTTGTCATTACTTTACCAATGATAGCACCAGCTTTATTATCTGGGTGGTTATTAGCTTTTACTTTATCACTAGATGATGTTGTGATTGCAAGTTTTGTTACTGGACCTGGCGCAACCACTTTACCAATGCTTATTTTCTCAAAAGTAAAATTAGGTGTGGATCCGCAGATAAATGCATTGGCGACTATTATTTTATTTATTGTTGGGTTAATCGGATTTATTTCATGGATAATCATTCGTCGATCGGAAAAACGGGAGCTTAAAGCAAATCGTTAATATTAATGTAAAAAGATTGTTCAAATAAGCACCTTCTTTTTATAAATTAGTATTAAATATTTTGTAATTGTATTAAAGTTAAAAGGTCAATCTTTAGTTGACAAAATTCTCAGGGCGGGGTGGAAGTCCCCACCGGTGGTATAGCCCACGAGCGCTTAATAGTGAATTAAAAATAACGGGTATGTTATTGCTAATAATATTAAGGACTAGCAGATTTGGTGAAATTCCAAAGCCGACAGTTAAAGTCTGGATAAAAGAGAGTGGCTTATCTTTCCTAATTTGCCTACGCAAAATTATTCTAGTCAAGCACAGCCCTGATTCTGGTATGTAATTCATTAATATATTTAATAAAATGATATACAACTGTTGATAATTTAATTCATTAAACTATCAAAATTATTAATGAAGTTTTTAATCAAAAGGATATAGGTAATTACCATGAATCAGTTTAATTTAAATCAATTTGGATTCCCAATTGAACGTGTTAAAAAAGCAATATTAGCCATTTGTGAAGGTAATGGTGTTTTAGTGTTGGATGATGAAAATCGTGAAAACGAAGGGGATATTATTTTTGCTGCTCAAACTATAACACCAAAGCAAATGGCGTTAACAATTCGACATGGCAGTGGCATTGTATGTTTATGCTTACCTCAAGCAAAATGCGATGAACTTGAGTTACCTATGATGGTTGCAAATAATACGAGCAAAAATAATACGGCTTTTACCATTTCTATCGAAGCGGCAAAAGGGGTAACTACGGGCGTTTCAGCACAAGATCGTGTGACAACAATTAAAGCGGCAGTAGCTGATGATGCTAAAGCGTGTGATCTTAATCATCCTGGTCATGTTTTTCCATTAGTAGCCAAAGAAGGAGGCGTTTTAATGCGCCGAGGCCATACTGAAGCCTCAATCGACTTAGTCACTATGGCAGGATTTCAACCAGCAGCCGTATTATGTGAATTAACGAATGACGATGGTACAATGGCAAGAATGCCTGAGGTTGTTCAATTTGCCAAACAGCACAATATGCCGGTTGTTACTATTGAAGACATTGTTCAGTATCGTAAACAACAAGACTAAATATAGTTTTAATTTTGATATAAAACAATATAAATCACACAAATAATATAGTTATTAAATTATCAATAGTTAGTTAACTAAATTCATTAATAACTATATCATATAAATTGTCTGTTTAATTTTCATAAGAATTAACATAATTGTTTACTTATTAGCAATGATGATCGCTCCATAAGTTAAGTTTATATATATTATTGCATGGTTATTATGTATGTTTCGATTATTTATCTGTGTCATTATTGGATTGTTTATGATGAATAAATCTCATTCAATAGAAAATTTTAAAAGTAAATTAATTGTTCCTAATACGCACATAGAAATTTTCCATTCACAAAAAATTGGCGACTATAAAATAACCACTTATGTCCCTAATAAACCTGTTCCGCAAGAAGGCTGGCCCATTATTTATTTACTTGACGGGGATAGTTATTTTTTAGTTGCCAAAAGTATTTTAAATACACAAAGCTGTTCACGATGTAATATTCAAGATGGCATAATTGTGGCTATAGATTACCCAAATAGTGAACATGGTTATACTCGTCGAGATTTAGATTTTTTGCCTAAACCTGAATCGTTAACGTTAGAGATTTTACCTAATAAAAAAATTAATATGCCAAAACAATATGGCGGCGCAGATTTATTTTATGATTTTATCGTTAACGAAGTAAAACCACATATTGAACAACAAAATGTTATTAATAAGAATCAACAAGCCATTTTTGGTCATTCTTATGGCGGGTTATTTTTATTACATAGTTTATTAACTAAACCGCCTGTTTTTAATCAATATATAGTATCAAGTCCATCAATATGGTTTAGTGGGCAATATGTTATGCAAGAGTTAATCGATTTTTTAAAAACAGATCTGACTTTGAGCTTTAATAAAAAGCGATTACAAGTGATGATTACTGTCGGCGGTAATGAGGAATCGTTGGTTAAAACAGAAAAACAATTAGCCGTCGATCAGCAGGAATTATTATTGCAGCATCGTCAAAATAGAAAAATGATAACTGCGTCAAAACAATTTTATGAACGTTTACAAGAGGCTCAAATCAAAAATCTTCAGTTAAGTTATCAGATATATGCTAATCAAACCCATAAGACGGCACCATTAATTGCATTGCAAGATGGAATACAAATTAATTTTACTCAAAGCAATAAGAAGAATTAAATCTATTCATTCATTTTTTAAACAGCATGTTTATTTAAGTTTTCAATAAATAAAAATAGTTTATTAAGCTAATCGTTTTAATTAATTTATAGCTGTGATTATCGATTAATTGATCTCATTCATACTTAGTTGTTTTAAATATAAGCAAATAAGCAAATAATCGAATAAATAGCATTTACATTTTTATTATAAAGTTGATAATGAGAATGTTTATCATTGCTATTTTTAATTAGCAGAGAATTTATCAATCATAAAGGATTAAGATTAATGTTTAAACGTAAGTCAACTTATATATTGTCCCTTTTTGTTACCCTTGCTTGCCAAAATGTTTACGCCGAAACAACACAAGATAATAAAGATAATTATGTAGAACCTGAAGATGTTATGATCATCTCAGCAGCTGAGCAAACGCGGCAAGCCTTAGGTGCTTCTGTTATTACATCCAAAGACATTAGCAAAACACCTCCTAAAAATGATCTTTCTGAAATTATTCGTACTATGCCTGGCGTTAATTTAACGGGTAATTCGGCTAGTGGACAACGTGGTAATAACCGTCAAATTGATATTCGTGGTATGGGTCCTGAAAATACATTAATTATGATTGATGGAAAACCTGTTAAAAGTCGTACGTCAGTGCGATATGGTTGGCGAGGAGAGCGAGATACGCGTGGCGATTCTAACTGGGTTCCTGTTGATGCGATTGATCGTATTGATGTTATTCGAGGACCTGCTGCTGCACGTTATGGTGACGGAGCTGCCGGCGGTGTTGTCAATATTATTACCAAACGAACAACGCAAGAATGGCATGGCTCTTTAAATAGTTATATCAATTCCCCAAGACATAAAGATGAAGGCGCAACCAAACGGACCGACTTTTTATTATCAGGTGGTTTAACTGATTCATTAAGTATGCGACTTTACGGTAATATAAATAAGACGGATTCGGATAAATGGGATATCAATAAAGGACATGCAATCGATCCAACTTCAATGCCAGCAGGGCGAGAAGGGGTACGCAATAAGGATATTAACGGATTGTTACATTGGGACATGACGGATAAACAGTCTTTAGAATTCGAAGTGGGTAACAGCCGTCAAGGCAATATTTATGCGGGTGATACGCAAAATAATAAACCAAACGAAATTGTTAATAATCTTTATAAACATGAAACTAATCGCATGTATCGTCAGAATTATACCTTAACCCATCGAGGTTATTGGGATAATGGTGTAAATAGTTTATCTTATATTCAGTTAGAAAAAACACATAATAGTCGCATAAAAGAAGGTTTAGCCGGTGCGACAGAAGGGCGTTTTGAAAAAAATTCATTTACAACAACCAAGTCAGATAATATTACGCTACATAATGAAACGAATGTACCTTTAAACCTTTCTTTACCGCAAACATTAACGATTGGATCCGAATATAGCCATCAACGGATGAAAGATCCCTCTTCAATTTCGCAGACAACCGGTATGGGGGGGAGTGTTGATGGTATTAATGATGTTAATCGTCGAAGCAAAGCTTCAGCCAGTTTATGGGGCGCTTTTTTAGAAGACAATATTGAATTAACGCCAACAACCATTTTAACACCGGCAATACGTTTTAATTATCATAGTGAAGTTGGTAACAATTGGAGCCCAGCCTTAAATTTAGCGCAAGAATTAGGTGATTTCTTTACTTTAAAATTAGGTATTGCAAGAGCTTATAAAGCCCCAAATTTATATCAAACAAATCCTAATTATTTACTCTATAGCCGCGGAAATGGCTGTAAAGATAATGTTTCATGCTATTTAATGGGTAATAAAGACTTAAAAGCAGAAACCAGCGTTAATAAAGAGATAGGTTTAGAATATCATGATAATGATGGCATGATTGCAGGCTTAACTTATTTCCGTAATGATTACCGCGATAAAATTGAGGCAGGTGACAAAGTCATACAAGTTACTGATAAAGATTCTAACGTCTTTCAATGGGAGAATATACCAAAAGCTGTTGTAGAAGGGTTTGAAGGAAGTTTTACACTACCCCTTACTTCAACAATCAATTGGCGTAATAATTTGACGTATATGCTTCAATCCAAAAATAAAAAGACGGGTAATTATTTATCGATTATTCCTAAATACACGCTTAATACGTCACTTAATTGGCAAGCAACGGATAACTTATCTTTAATTTCATCAATGACATGGTACGGAAAACAAGTACCTAACAAATACGGCTATCGTGGTGAAAAATTGGAAGACAGCTCAAGAGATGAATTAAGTCCTTATTCTATCGTTAATTTTAGTGGACAATATCAATTCAGTAAAAACTTTACTGTAACTGCCGGAATAGATAATATTTTTGATAAACGTCTTTTCCGTCGTGGTAATTCCTCAACAATTAAAAATGAAACAACGGGGCAAATCGCTTCAATCGGTGTAGGCGCTGCTACATATAATGAACCTGGACGTAGCTTTTTCTTAAGTACTAATATTTCTTTCTAATTTTTGATAAAAACTTATCGAATTAGATTAACTTTAAATATAAACAGACTAATTATATATTAACTCTTGATTAGTCTGTTTATATAAAGCTTCATTAGTTAACTATTTAAACAATCAAATGATTAAAATCTTTCTTAGTCTTGCCATTTTAACGATGGTATTATAGAATCGATATTCTTTTAAATAAAATTATGACATATCGATCAATTTCCATGTGATTAAGAATGTATTTATACATAAATAATCAACTTAAAAGCAATCAATTACGAAATAGTCATTATCTAAATAGCTAAAATTTGTTAAAAACACTTCAATACATTAAATAAATTACTATTCAAAATATATTCCCGATGAAATTAAATAAATAATCAGAAGTTTAAAACATAAAAGTTAAATATAAAAACTTCATTCGTGAGGAAATTATGTATAAACAAGAAAGAGAATGGTTATATGTTTTTTTAACCTGCTTTTTTGAATTATGTTGGATTATTGGATTTAGTACCGCAAACCAATGGTGGCAATGGCTTATTATTGTTGGAATAATTTTATTTGATTTTTCTTTCCTAACCAAAGCTTGTAAAACCATACCGACAGGTACCGTTTATGCTATATTTTCGGGGATCGGTGCAATTGGTGCGACTTTTATTGATAAAGTTTTATTTGATAAACAAATAGAGCATTCTCAATTATTCTATGTCGCATTAATCATTATTGGTGTTGTCTTACTAAAACGTTCCGACACTAAATCATAAAAAAATAAAGGAAATAAAATGGGCTGGCTATTAATTATATCTGCTTCATTTTTTGAAATAATTGGGTCAATAGGTCTTAAATTATTTTCTAAACAAAATACGCTTATTAGGCGTTTACTTTATTGGGGAGGTTTTTTTGTATCATTTGTCTTACTTTATTTTTCGCTCAGTTATATCGAATTAAGCGTCGCTTATCCAGTATGGGTAGGAATAGGCACGTCAGGAGCTGTTTTAGCTAATATGTTCCTATTTAAGGAACCCAAAAACATAACCCGCATTATTGGACTTGTGTTTATTGTAATTGGTGTAATTGGACTACACTCATCGATTTAAATATATTTGTAATAACAAGTAGTTAGGATTTTCATGTCAGTTAATTTAAAATTTTCGCAATATCTTGTCATAAGTATTGCTCTATTTGGTCTCTTTTTTGGTGCAGGTAATTTTATTTTTCCTTTAGCACTAGGTCAACAATCAGGAACGAATTATTGGTTAGCCATTAGCGGATTTTTAGTCAGTGGTATTGGTTTACCATTTTTAGGGGTATTGGCAACAGGTTATAGCAATGGAGAAAATCTTCAAAAATTAGCGGCTAAAATTCATCCCGTTTATGGTGCAATTTTTGTTATCCTCTTATATCTAACCATTGGGCCATTATTTGCTTTGCCAAGAACGGGTACTGTATCGTATGAAATTCGACTTTCATCATTTATTAATGATAAGTATCAAACGCTAGGTTTAGTCATTTATTCGATTATTTATTTTGTGTGTGCGCTTTATTTTTCACTTAATCCTAATAAAGTTGTTTTTTGGATTGGAAAAGTATTAACGCCGATTTTTTTATTATTCACCTTAATTATCATATTATTATCAATTTTTTTTCCAATGGGTGGATTGAATCAAGCACATAATGCTTATACTACGCATGCTTTTAGTCAAGGCATTTTAGACGGTTATAATACAATGGATGTGCTTGCTTCATTAGTATTTGGTTATATTATTGTCAAGGCGATAAAAAGTTACGGGGTAACTCATCCTAAACAAATTGTGACTGTTACGGCAATAGCTGGCTCAATGGGCATTTCTTTAATGGCTATTATTTATATCTCTGTCGGTTATATTGGTGTAACTAGTGTTGATACGATAGGATTATATGATGTCAATGGAGGCAGTAGTATCTTAGGTAATGTAATAGAGCATTATATGGGCGCATATGGCAGTATATTTTTAGCCCTATTAATTTTCTTTGCTTGCCTAACAACGGCAATTGGTCTAATTAGTGCATGTGCAAGTTGTTTCAATTATTATTTTCCAAAAATAAGTTATAAAAAATTTGCTATTATTGTAAGCATTGTTGCCACCTTAATTGCCAATATAGGATTATCTAATATTATTAATTTTGCGTTACCGATATTAAGATTATTATGTCCATTAACCATTTGCTTAATTCTTTTGATATTTGTCACTAAATCAAGAATTGTTTATGTCATAACAACTATTTTTACTTTTGTTCCTAGCCTTTTTGATGCGATTAACAAAGCGATCGATGTTTTTAATATTCAATCAATACCGCATTTTTTAGAAACAATTTTACATGAATATAGTTATTTTCCATTATATCAATATGGCATGAGTTGGATATTACCGATGTTTGTGGGATTATTCATAGGTCTGATTATAAATAGGGCAAGTAATAATAAATAATTATTTAATTAATTTTATTAAAAAAACGGGGTATTACCCGTTTTTAAATTATTATCGTGATAAATAACAGACAATAAAAAAACCGGCTTTAAGCGCCGGTTTTTTTATTGTCTAAGCTAAAATCAATTAAAGATCATTTGCATTTTCTTTTAAGTAGCTAGCTACGCCATCTGGGCTACCTTTCATCCCTTTTTTACCTTTTGTCCATTGCGCAGGGCAAACTTCACCATGCTCTTCATGGAATTGGAACGCATCAACAATACGTAACATTTCATCAATATTACGACCGATAGGAAGATCGTTCACAGTTTCATGACGAACAATACCGTCTTTATCAATGAAAAATGAAGCACGTAATGCTACACCAATTTCTGGATGTTCAATACCATAAGCTTGCATGATGTCATGTTTGATGTCTGCAACGATAGGGAATTTTACTTCGCCAATACCACCGGCATCTTGAGAGGTTTTACGCCATGCATTATGAACAAAAGCTGAATCCATTGAAACGCCGATAACTTCAACACCACGTTTTTTGAATTCGTCCATACGATGATCAAAAGCGATAATTTCAGACGGACATACAAAAGTAAAATCCATTGGCCAAAAGAAAACAACAGCGTATTTACCTTTAGTATGATCTGCAAAATTAAAAGAATCAACAATTTCGCCATTTCCTAAAACAGCACTTGCTGTAAAATCAGGGGCTTTACGAGTGACTAATACCATAAAATTTCTCCTTTTATTCATAAACTATTAATGTTTTATTCACAATTACCTAATAATAATTAAAATTAAACTCAAAAGAAGATCATTTTAAATTAGATAAAAATGATAATTTCATATTGTACTTCAAATATTACTTGTATTATATCAATTCAAGACGATTATCCCAGTTGCTAAAAGCAATTAATTTGATAAATACTAACTATTAATATCTTTTTATTATTCGCTAGTAGTTATTAAATTATGTTTAACAATTTTATTTTTAGGCTTACCTTTATTTTTTAAATCACGATGACGAACTTTTACCTTCACTTTTTTAGCTTCTTGTTTTTTATCATTCTTTTTTTGTTTCGCTTTAAGTGATATTTTCTTTTTGGTTACTGTTTTAGGGACTTTAGATGTCGGACGCAATTCATCAATAGTGCGACTTTTTATCGATTCATGTATGTAACGCTCAATCTTCAGTAATAGGGGATAATCATGTGCTTCAATTAAACTAATCGCCGTGCCTTTTTTTCCAGCTCTTGCTGTGCGCCCAATTCGATGTAAATAAACATCACCGGTTTTTGGTGCGTCAAAATTAATCACATGCGTAATATCATCAATATCAATGCCTCTAGCTGCGACATCGGTTGCGACTAGGATATTGCAACTTCCCGTAGTCATCCGTTTGATAGCTTCGTTACGTTTAGATTGCACCATTTCACCTTCTAAATAGCAAGTATGAATACCCGCTTGATGAAGTAAACTGACTAACTCATGCAATCTTTCGCGCTTACGGACAAAAATAATACTTTTTTTAACATCTGGTTGCTTTAATAAATGAATTAATAAGGCAACTTTATGATCTAAATCATCCGCACGATAATAAAATTGAAGAATCTTTTTACGCTCTTTGCGAGATGATTCAGCATTAATTTCAACGGGCTCTGTCAGAATTCGTTTAGCAAATTCAAGTAATCCTTCGCCTTCAAGTGTGGCAGAAAATAATAAGGTTTGTTTACGCCAACGTGTTTCGGCGGAAATAGTTTCGACATCTTGCGAGAATCCCATATCAAGCATGCGATCTGCTTCATCTAAGATCAGCATTTCAACGGCACGACAATCGAAATTTTCTTCTTTAATATATTGTAATAACCGTCCTGTTGTTGCGATAACAATATCTTGGTTTTTACTGAAAATTTCTGCATGATTCATATAAGCAACGCCGCCTGTAATAGTCGCTATACTTAAATGCGTTCCTTGTGTTAAAAGTTTTGCTTGTTCGGCTATTTGTATGGCAAGCTCACGTGTTGGTGTTAAAATTAAAATACGAGGCGGACCTGATTTATGACGAGGAAAATCTAATAAATGCTGTACGGCGGGGATCAAAAAAGCTAATGTTTTACCAGTACCTGTTGGAGCGGAACCTAAAACATCTTTACCATCTAATGCAACAGGTATGGTGCTTTCTTGAATACTCGTTGGTGTTTTAATATTTTGTTCTAGAAGATTATTAATTAAAATATCGTCTAACTGTAAATTGTTAAAGGTATCTGTTTTCATGATTATCTTTAATGAACGCGATTTACTGTTATTATAACGGTAAATCGAAAAAGTAAGGTAATTATTACTGATAAATATAAATTTATTAACCAAATCTATTCATACCAGCTTGATTTATTACTAATATTTTTTACCTGATCAGTAAAATAGATAAGGTATGATTGTGTTATTCAATTCAAATTAATTGCATCAGATAAATCGCTAATTAAATCTTTTACATGAGGATTATGCGCATTTTCATTTAAAATAGCTTTCAGAAAGCGTGTCCATGTTCGTTTAATTTTCTTATTAGCGAAATATGTCACATAATTTGCAATAGGTAAAAAAGTAGAATTACCAATATTATCAACAATCACCAAGCGTGATTTTTGTGGTGATTGTTGTTGAAAGAGAATATTTTTGCTTTTGATCGTCATGGTAATAATACGATCTTTGAATAAATCCGTTTTTAATTGTTTAAGGCCATTTAAAAGGGCGTCATAATTTTGCTTAGTCAATTCGGCTTTTGCTAAATAATCTTCAAGTGGTAACGAAGTAATACCATCTTCATTGCGTATTAATTCAAAAACTTGTCCTTTACCTAAATTAGTATCAATCTCACCGAAATATTGTGCAAGCGCGTGCCAATTTATATTACGTTTTATAAGATGACGATAATATTTAATTTCACGATTAGTTTCTTCTTCGGCACCTTGATTATAATTGATTTTAATACATTTATTATTATCAAGCGGATGAAGATAACATTTACGATGTAATCCTTTACCAATATAATGTTGTTTTAAAAGTTCAAGTTGTTTTTGCATAAAGATGTTTGCACTTTCAATAATTAAAAATAAATGTTTAATGCTTACCGTATAAATAATAGATCTTTAGATTGACACAGTAAGCATACAAGTTAGTGTATAAATTTAATCAATTATAATAATGTCGAATGATTAAAAACCTGAAGTTGTATCTTGGAATAATCCGACTTTTAAATCAGAAGCTTCATAAATCAATTTTCCGTCGACAAAAACTTCTCCATCGGCAATACCCATAACAAGTTTGCGATTAATTACTCGTTTAAAATGGATTTTATAAGTGACTTTTTTATTTGTGGGTAAGATTTGCCCGGTAAATTTAACTTCACCGACTCCTAAAGCACGACCTTTACCTTTGCCGCCAATCCAACCTAAATAAAAGCCGACTAATTGCCACATTGCATCTAAGCCTAAACAACCAGGCATAACAGGATCATTTTTAAAATGGCTTTTAAAAAACCATAAATCAGGGTTAATATCAAATTCAGCTTCAACATAGCCTTTATTATAGCTGCCACCGTCTTCGTTCATTTCAACAACGCGATCCATCATTAACATTAAATCAGACGGTAATGGGGGACCATCATGACCAAATAACTCATTATTCCCTGATTTAATTAGATCAGCTTTATCGTACGAAGATTTACGTTCAAATGTCATAAAAAAACCTTTTATTTGTTTGTGTTTAAATGTTTATTAATCATAAGATTAAACTTGATTAAATGACGTTATCTAGTTTAAATAAAATTCTTTTAATCTCATTTATATTTATTTAATTAATATAACTATTATATTGTTAATTGTATCTTATCAATTTAATTACTATAAAAATAACAATTCAGTTAGATAATTGCAGATAGTACATTTTATTATTTTATATTATTACTTTATATTTTTTTGTATAAACGTTGCCATTTGCTTAACCATGAATCACGTTTTTTATCTATTTGTTGTAGGGTATTAATTCGTGCCTGAATAAGTTTATATAAACTTAATTGGTTATCAGATTTATAAGGTAAACCCATTAATAAATAAATTGCCTCTGACACATGCTCAACTGTCCAAATTGAGAACTGATTATTTGCAATGGCGTCTGTTACTTCATCGTTTAAACATAAATGGCGTACATTAGACGCGGGAATTATAACACCTTGTTGTCCGGTTAACCCTTGCTGTTTACAAATCGCAAAAAAGCCCTCGATTTTAGTATTTACGCCACCTATTGATTGCACTTGTCCAAATTGATCAACGGATCCTGTAACAGCCAATTGTTGATCGATTGGTTGACCTGCTAATGCGCTTAGTAAAACACATAATCCTGCTAATGAAGCACTATCACCATCGATTTCATTGTAAGATTGTTCAAATACAAGTGAAGTTGAAAAAGGTAATGGGTAATTAATGGCAAGCTCTGACATAATGAATGCCTGCATAATCATCATACCTTTAGAATGTATACTTCCCGCAAGCTCCGTTTTTCGTTCAATATCAATAAATTCTCCGTCACCAAAATGAATTAAACAACTTAAGCGGGTAGGTTCACCAATAGCTTTAGGATAGCCTGGGTATTCAACGACTGATAGTCCATTAATCTGACCGACAACTTGATCTTTGGTATTTATTACGATTTGTTTATTTAGAAATTCATCATGAAAACATTCCAATAGATAATTTTCACGCCATGATTTTTGTAAAATGGCTTGTTTTATGGCGGTATTGTCAATTTTATGATTTTGAACAAAATAAGCAGCATTAGCTAATAAAGAATGAATCCAATCAATTGATAATGGTAGATAATATTGATCGCCCGTATAACGAGTGGCCTGCTTAAACAACTGACCAAAAGCTGAAATATCAATCGCTGGTAAATGTTGTTTGTTAGCAATAAACGATAAATAGTTTGCCCAATGGGTAATTTGTTCGGTTGATTTAACATGTAAATCATTTTCAAATTCAGTATAAAGCGAATTTTCATATAATTCTGGCTCTAAAGCTTCTAGTTCTGCCAAACTAATACGATCACCAACCAAAATAATACGTAAATCTAAAGGTAAAGGCGGAATAGCAAAAGGCAAAGGATGAGATTCATCTGGTGAATGCCATGTAAACTCTTGTTTTAATACCATATTTTTTAAATGGGTTAACAAGGTTGGCTCCGACAATAAACTACGTAAACCTAAAATTAATACGCCACCATTAGCTTGATGAACTAATCCTGATTGTAATCGAATAGGGGTATTTTCTGGTTGCCGAATACAACCAAATAAAGATTCATTATCAACGGTTAACGAACTTAAGCAGCTGGATTTGATTGCAAAATTATCTTGCCTGCTTTTGGCTTCTGTCAAAATGATTTGATTTTCATTGACATGGTAACTATAGCCTATATTTGTTAACGATATACTTTTACTAATAGTCTCACAAAGCATATCAGTAAATAAAAGGCTTTCAGGGCTTTTTAATAACATAAAACGAGGCTGATAAGACGCACGTTTTTTTGGGCATAATAGAGACAAAGTTGCCGCGATTCGAGGTTGCCAAGCTAAAATATTTTCATTATTGCTTATTTGAGCGTCCATTTTTAAAATAGGCTCAACGAGCGATGAAATTTTGGCTAAATCAGGTTGAATCTGTTCAAGGGACAGTTGTGTAATGGTCAAAATGTTTGTCTTTTATTACCGATAAAATGATGCGGATGATTATAGCAATTATCCTTAATTACGCAAACAATCCGTGAACTTTAAAACAGCTAAATAAATCAATACAAAGATTTTTGAAAATCAGTTAAACTTAACCCTAAATTTCAGGATATTAATTTGCGTTACATTCTTTAAATACATTTAACTATGATCAAAATCAAAAATACTCACCGTCTAGAAGATTCTACAACACAAATCATAAGTTGGGGGCATTGGTTTACTTTATTTAATATTATTCTTGTCATTATTCTTGGTAGCCAATATTTGACTATTGCTGATTGGCCAAGAACATTTTATGGGCGCTTTTATGCTATTATAAGTGCCATCGGTCATTTTAGTTTTTTAACTTTTGCGGTTTATATTATTTTATTATTCCCGTTAAGTTTTATTATTCGCTCTCTAAAATGGCAAAAGATTATTGCAACCCTTGTTGCCACATTAGGTATTACCTTATTACTCATTGATATTGAAATTTTTAGTCATTTTCGTTTGCATCTTAATTTATCAATTTGGAAGATTTTAATTTCAGATGGCTCTTCTTTTTTAAATCATGCTTTTATTTTAATTCCTTTTATTTTACTGCTTGAAATTCTTTTTTCCATTTGGAGTTGGAAAAAGTTACGCATGTTAAATAAACGAAGTAAATACGCTAAAGGCACTGTAATAATTTGTTTTACCTGTTTTATCGCTTCTCATTTAATTCATATTTGGGCTGATGCCAATTTCTATCGCCCAATTACGATGCAGCGATCGAGCTTACCGCTATCTTATCCACTTACTGCACGTCATTTTTTAGAAAAATATGGCATTATTAACGGAGAAAATTACCGTAATCGCGTTGCTGAAGAAGGCAATCCTGCCGCTATTGCAATTGAATATCCCCTCAGCAAAATTGATTTTTCTAAGAAAGAAAATCCTAATAATATTGTTATGATAATAATTGATGGATTTAATCAAACTTTAGTCAATAAAATGCCGTTTTTAACGCAATTCGCTGAGCAAAATATCCAATTTACTAATCATTATGCGGCAAGCAATGAACCTTATTTAAATGATTTTTCATTATTCTATGGATTAGATCCTAATTATTACAATAGCATTCTCGCCAGTCACAAACCGACTGTCATGCTAAATATTATCGAAAAAGAACAATATAAGTTAGGATTGTTTTCGTCAGAAGGATTTAATACTCCACTGTATCGCAATGCGATATTATCAAATTTTACTATCCCATCAACGAGTAAAAAGACAAACAAAGAAACGACAGATGCATGGATTGATTGGCATAAAGAAAAGATTAAGCTTGAAAATCATTCAGCATTATTTTCACTTATCCATTATTCTCTCTACCATAATGGCGATAAACTTTCTAGCGTCGAATTACAAAAACAAGTCGCTAAACTTGATCAACATATCGCTAGCATTATAGAGCAACTTAATGAATCAAAAGATTTGAAAAATTCAATAATTGTTATTACGGGAACAAATAATTTTTATATTAATAACAATAATATGGCAGTCGGAATAATCAATAACAATTTTAATCGTGATCTATTAAAAGTTCCTTTGATTATGTCTTATCCTAATAAAAAAACAGGTCTATATGATAAAATCACCTCACAAACCGATATTATGACGACGTTGATGCAAGATGTTTTAAATGTGACATCTTTCTCACAAGATTATAGCCAAGGTAAAAATTTGTTTACATCAAATACACGCGATTGGATTGTTGCGGGAAGTGAAAATAAAATTGCGGCTCTTTATGCAGATGAAACTATTGTCATTGATGGATATGGGGCTTTAAAAATTTATAACTTAAACAATAAGCTAGAGAAAAATCAAAAAATAATATTACCTTTATATTTACAAATTATTAATGAAAATCGACGCTTTATGGTAATGGATAATTAATTCTACTAATTTGCTCTTTTATTTGATTTTTTGTGTAATGTCCCCCATTTAAATGGGGGACAAGTGATTTATCTATATAAAATTATTTGACTTCTTTTCCCATCGCTTGTAAATCTGCATGATAAGACGAACGGACAAAAGGACCGCAGGCTGCGTGCGTAAATCCCATATCTAAAGCGATTTGTTTTAATTCTTCAAATTCTTGCGGAGACACATAACGCTCAACGGGTAAATGGTATTGGCTTGGTTGTAAATATTGACCTAACGTTAACATGGTCACACCATGAGAACGCAAATCTTTCAACACTTGTATTAATTCTTGATTTGTTTCACCAAGCCCAACCATTAAACCTGATTTTGTTGGTACATTAGGATGTCTTTCTTTGAACGCCTTTAATAATTTTAATGAACCTTCATAATTGGCGCCTGGGCGAATTTTTGGATATAGACGAGGAATATTTTCAAGATTATGATTAAACACATCTGGTGGATTAGCCGCTAAAATATCAACCGCTAAATCAATACATCCACGAAAATCAGGTGTTAATGTTTCGATTTTAATATTTGGATTTAAAGCGCGAATTTGCGATGTACATTCAGCAAAATGAGTTGCTCCTCCGTCTTTTAAATCATCTCTATCAACAGACGTAATTACCACATAGCGTAAACGCATTTCATTAATTGTTTTTGCCAGTTTGATAGGCTCTTGGCTATCAGGTGGTAATGGACGACCATGAGCAACATCACAAAATGGACAACGGCGCGTACAAATATCGCCTAAGATCATAAACGTTGCAGTGCCATGCGTAAAACATTCTGCTAAATTAGGGCAAGAGGCTTCTTCACATACTGAATGTAATCCATGTTTACGCATAGTGTTCTTTATGTGGGCAATATTTTCAGAATGCGCGGATAACTTAATTCTCATCCAATCAGGTTTTTTTAATGGCGCAGTTTGTTCAAGTGTTTGTGTTGGAATTAAACGCGTTTTATCGCCATCACGGTATTTTGAACTACGAAGGGTATTTTCATTATTTTGCATAGTTTTATCTTAACTTTTAGGTAATTGGTTAACAAAATAATTTGTTAATAATTGGTTGATTTCAGGGCGAGAAAGATTATTAACATAATCTTTCATTTGAGTCATTTGTAACCCGGCATAACCACAGGGATTAATATTATTAAATGGGCTAAGATCCATATCAATATTCAAAGCAAGTCCATGTAAGGTACAACCTTTCGAAATATGTAAACCTAATGAACAAATTTTCTTATCATCAACATAAACGCCGGGGGCATCGGGTTTTGCATAACTATCAATATTAAAATGCTTCAATGTAAAAATGACCGTATTTTCAAGAAATGTCACCATTTCGCGAACCGTTATTTTTAGTCTTTTTAAATCAATCAAAACATACATAATTTGTTGACCGATTGCATGATAAGTAATTTGTCCACCTCTATCAGTTTGAATAATAGGGATCGATGTTTGCTTAAGCAAATGTTCAGCTTTGCCTGCTTTTCCTTGTGTAAAAACAGGTAAATGCTCTAATAACCAAATTTCATCAAGACTATTTTCATCGCGTTGCTGTGTAAAATTATGCATAGCGAGATAAGTTTGCATATATGGCACAATGCCTAATTCTTTAATGATCATAATCGTTTTATAACTGTTAGATTTAAAAAATAATCACGTTTTATTTTTATCGTTATGATTAAAAATGAAGGTCAGTATACCTTGTTCGTGAATCAAGATGAAGTAAAGTATTAGTCAATTTCGATGATATTTATTTTTTAAAACTTCTTTTTTGAGCATTCTTTTGATAAAAGCATTACGTTTTTATTGATGTTTACAAATGAAAACAGTCATTTACATCAATTTAATGAAATAATTATAATTATAATTATAACTAATTTTTTTTAAGTTAGCTTGAGGTTATCAAATTCAGCTATTTATTAAATTTTAGTAGGCTTTAGCAATTGATAATATTACAATGGTAATAAAAATTTAATTATTATTGAATTCTTTTTTAAGAAAAAAACGGTATTTTTAAAATAAATTAAATTATTTCAAATAATTAAATAAATTTATTTTGCTCCATATTTAGATTTATCGGATTAACTAATTAATTCGATAGTCAGTAACATTCTTTTATTTTAGTTGCTTTATTGGACCTTCATATATAATTAGTACGGTCAAATTAAATTGAAAAGAATGTGTAAAATAGAATTGATGAAAATTATGGCAATATAACCCTTTTTTAAGGGATTATTTAACAGTCATATTATCGATTCTATATTTTTTTAAACAAATAAGAGGTTTTACTATGTCGGATATGCAAATAAATGATATCGATCCCGCCGAAACGCTAGACTGGCTTGAAAGTATTGAATCGATTATACGAGAGGAAGGAACAGAAAGAGCCCAATATATTATTGGTCAACTTATTAATAAAGCAGGTACTTTGGGTGTTCCTTTATTATTCGGTTCTTCAACAAGTAATTATATAAATACCATTTCTGTAGAAGACGAACCAGCTTATCCAGGGGATTGGGACATTGAAAGGCGTATCCGTTCTATCGTTCGTTGGAATGCAATGATGATGGTACTACGAGCTTCTAAAAAAGATTTAGAGCTTGGTGGTCACATGGCATCATTCCAATCTGCCGCCACGTTTTATGAAGTTTGTTATAACCATTTTTTTAGAGCTCGTAATGAAAAAGACGGTGGGGATTTAGTTTACTTCCAAGGTCACTTATCACCAGGAGTATATTCACGTGCTTTTGTAGAAGGGCGTTTAACTGAAGAACAACTTGATAATTTCCGCCAAGAAATCCATGGGCATGGTTTATCTTCTTATCCTCATCCAAAATTAATGCCTGAATTTTGGCAATTTCCAACCGTATCAATGGGATTAGGTCCTGTTAGTGCTATCTACCAAGCTCGATTCTTAAAATATTTACATCATCGTGGTTTAAAAGATACCTCTGAGCAAACGGTTTATGCATTTTTAGGTGATGGTGAAATGGATGAGCCAGAATCAAAAGGTTGTATAACGGTTGCTACTCGTGAAAAACTGGATAATTTAATTTTTATTGTTAACTGTAATTTACAACGCCTCGATGGTCCAGTTACTGGTAACGGTAAAATTGTCAACGAACTAGAAGGCATTTTTGCTGGCGCGGGTTGGAATGTAATTAAAGTGCTTTGGGGAAGCCGCTGGGATAAATTACTTCAAAAAGATAAATCGGGTAAATTAATTCGCTTAATGAATGAAACGCTTGATGGCGATTATCAAACGTTCAAATCCAAAAATGGTGCTTATGTTCGTGAGCATTTCTTTGGTAAATATCCAGAAACAGCAGAACTTGTTAAAGATATGACAGACGATGAAATTTTTAAATTAAATCGTGGTGGTCAAGATCCTTCTAAAATGTTTGCTGCGTTCAAATTAGCTAAAGAAACCAAAGGTCGTCCTTCTATTATTTTAGCGCATACCATTAAAGGTTATGGCATGGGCGATGCTGCAGAAGGTAAAAATATTGCTCACCAAGTTAAAAAAATGAATCTGGACGGTGTCCGTCATGTTCGAGATTTCTTTAATATTCCAGTTGCTGATGAAGCACTTGAAAAATTACCATACCTTAAATTCGAAAAAGATTCACCAGAATATAATTATATTCATGAACGTCGTAAAGCGTTGAATGGTTATCTTCCAACTCGTTTGACAAAGTTTTCGGGTTCACTATCTATTCCTCCATTGAGTGAATTTAGTTCATTACTCGAAGCGCAAACGAAAGAGATTTCGACAACAATTGCCTTTGTTCGTGCGTTAAATATTATGCTTAAAGATAAAGCCCTTGCGCCACATTTAGTACCAATTTTAGCTGATGAAGCTCGTACTTTTGGTATGGAAGGGTTATTCCGTCAAATCGGTATTTATAATCCAAATGGTCAACAATATACACCACAAGATAGAGAACAAGTTGCTTATTATCGTGAAGATGAGAAAGGTCAAATCTTCCAAGAAGGGATTAATGAATGCGGTGCAACGGCATCATGGCTAGCCGCAGCGACGTCTTACAGCACAAATGATTTACCAATGATCCCATTTTATATTTATTACTCGATGTTTGGATTCCAACGCGTCGGTGATTTAATGTGGGCTGCAGGCGATCAACAAGCACGTGGATTTATGATTGGTGGAACTTCTGGACGAACAACTTTAAATGGTGAAGGCTTACAACATCAAGATGGTCATAGCCATATTTTATCGGCAACAATTCCAAATTGTATTTCTTACGATCCCGCTTATGTTTACGAAGTTGCGGTTATTATGCAAGATGGTTTACGTCGCATGTATGGCGATCAAGAAAACGTCTATTATTATATAACGACTCTTAACGAAAATTATGCACAACCGGCTATGCCTGAGGGAGCAGAAGAAGGTATTCGTCGTGGTATTTATAAATTAGACAGTGTTGAAAGCAAAAATGCTAAATCTCGCATTCAATTATTAGGCTCCGGCGCAATTTTACGACATGTTCGTTTAGCTGCTGATATTTTAGCTAATGATTACGGTGTTAGCTCAGATATCTATAGCGTGACATCCTTCTCTGAACTTGCTCGCGATGGACAAGACTGTGAAAGATACAACACGTTACATCCATCAAGCACACCAAAAGTACCTTATGTTACGCAAATTATGAATGCAAATCCTGCAGTTGCGGCAACAGATTATATTAAATTACATGCTGATCAAATTCGAGCATTTGTTCCGGCTGAAAGTTATAAAGTCCTTGGGACTGATGGTTTTGGACGTAGTGATAGCCGAGCAAATTTACGTCATCATTTTGAAGTCGATGAGTTTTACGTTGTCGTTGCGGCATTAAGTGAACTTGCTAAACGCGGCGATATTGAGAATTCAGTTGTTGAAGAAGCAATGAAAAAATTCGAGATAGATGCCGATAAAATTAATCCACGTGTTGCATAAGAGGTTGGAAGAATGAGTATAAATATAAAATTACCGGATATTGGTAATGATGAAGTTGAAGTCACCGAAATTTTAGTTAAAGTTGGCGATAAAGTCGAAGCAGATCAATCGTTATTAACTGTCGAAGGCGATAAAGCGTCGATGGAAATTCCAGCGCCACAAGCCGGGATTGTAAAGTCAATTAACGTTAAAGTTGGTGATAAAGTATCAACTGGCGTTGATATTATGGTTTTTGATGAAGAGGGTGCAAGTTCTGCACCTGCGGCTAAACAAGAAGCTGCCCCAGCACCTGTACAAGCAATACAAGCGGCATCAGGTACTAGCCAAGTTGTTGATGTACATGTTCCAGATATTGGTAATGACGAAGTGGAAGTCACTGAAATTTTAGTCAAAGTTGGCGATGCCGTAGCGGTTGATGATTCTTTAATTACCGTTGAAGGTGATAAAGCGTCAATGGAAGTACCAGCAACTATTGCAGGTACAGTTAAAGCTATTCTTGTTAATGTTGGGGATAAAGTAAAAACTGGCACAAAAATTATGCAATTTGAAACATCGGCGTCTGCATCAGCTGCACCGATGAATTCACCAGCGCAAACAACTCAGCCAACCGTCGCTACTGAAAAAACAACTGCACCAGCTAATGCATCAAAACCAGTCGCACAAGCAGCATCTAATGATTTTGTTGAAAATGATGCTTATGCGCATGCTACTCCATCTATTCGCCAATTAGCACGTGAGTTTGGCGTAAATCTTGCGAAAGTGACAGCAACTGGACCTAAAGGTCGAATTCTGCGTGAAGATCTACAAAATTATGTTAAAAACGCGGTTAAACAAGCTGAATCTGGCTCGACGGCGGGGGGAGCATTACCTGGATTATTACCATGGCCTAAAGTTGACTTTAGCAAATTTGGTGAAGTCGAAGAATTAGCTTTAACGAAAATCCAAAAAGTATCGGGTGCAAATCTACATCGTAACTGGGTCATGATTCCACATGTTACCGAATTTGATGAAACAGATATCACGGATTTAGAAGCTTTCCGTAAACAACAAAATGTTGAAGCAGAGAAGAAAAAACTCGATCTGAAGATTACTCCACTTGTGTTTATTATGAAAGCAGTCGCGAGTGCATTAACGGCTTATCCACGCTTTAACAGTTCGTTATCAGAAGATGCACAAACTTTGATTGTTAAAAAATACATTAACATTGGGGTTGCGGTTGATACGCCTAATGGTTTAGTTGTTCCAGTCATTAAAGATGTTAATAAAAAGGGCATTATTGAATTATCACGCGAGCTTGCAGTAATCTCGAAAAAAGCGCGCGAAGGTAAATTAACAGGGGCAGATATGCAAGGCGGTTGCTTTACTATTTCAAGCCTAGGTGGTATCGGAACCAATGCCTTTACACCAATTGTTAATGCGCCAGAAGTCGGTATATTAGGTGTATCACGTTCAAGTATGAAACCGATTTGGAATGGTAAAGAGTTTGCTCCAAGATTAATGTTACCATTATCGTTATCATTCGATCACCGTGTCATTGATGGTGCAGATGGTGCACGTTTCTTAAGCCACATCGTTAATGCATTATCCGACTTACGTCGTTTAGTGATGTAAGGAAGGGGTTAATTATGAGTCAAGATATTAAAACACAAGTTGTTGTCTTAGGTGCAGGTCCAGCGGGTTACTCCGCTGCCTTTCGCGCAGCTGATTTAGGATTAGATGTAGTCCTTGTAGAACGTTACTCGACATTAGGTGGTGTATGTCTTAATGTGGGCTGTATTCCATCTAAAGCATTATTACATGTTGCCAAAGTCATGGATGAAGCAAAATCCTTAAATGCGCATGGAATAGAATTTGGAACCCCAAAATTAGACATTGAAAAAGTTCGTGGTTGGAAAGAAAAAGTCATCAACCAATTAACAGGTGGACTTGCTGGTATGGCCAAAATGCGTAAAGTCAATGTTGTACAAGGTGAAGCTCAGTTTACTGGCAGTCACAGCATGGCGGTGACTTCTTCAAAAGGTATCACCAATATTACGTTTGACAATGCGATTATTGCTGCAGGTTCAAGACCAATCCAATTACCTTTTATTCCACACGATGACCCGCGTGTTTGGGATTCAACAGATGCTTTAGCTTTAACGACTATTCCAAGAAAGTTACTTTTGATGGGTGGTGGTATTATCGGCCTTGAAATGGGTACAGTTTATCATGCATTAGGTTCAGAAGTTGACGTTGTTGAAATGTTTGATCAGGTCATTCCTGCAGCCGATAAAGACATTGTCAAAGTTTTTACTAAACAAATTCAAAAGAAATTTACTTTACGTTTAGAAACTAAAGTGACAACGGTTGAAGCAAAACACGATGCTATTTATGTTACAATGGAACTCAAAGACGGTACTATTGAAACACATACTTATGATGCTGTACTCGTCGCAATTGGCCGTACACCAAATGGTAAATTAATTGGCGCTGAAAAAGCAGGTGTTAATGTAACCGATCGTGGTTTTATTGAAGTTGATAAACAAATGCGTACTAATGTACCGCATATTTATGCTATTGGTGATGTAGTTGGTCAACCAATGCTCGCACATAAAGGTGTCCATGAAGGTCATGTTGCCGCAGAAGTGATTGCGGGTAAAAAACATTACTTTGATCCTAAAACAATCCCATCAATTGCTTATACTGAACCAGAAGTAGCTTGGGTTGGTTTAACCGAAAAAGAAGCGAAAAACAAAGGTGTTGATTATGAAGTCAGCATCTTCCCTTGGGTTGCATCCGGTCGAGCTATTGCATCTGACTGTAGCGAAGGTATGACAAAGCTTATATTTGATAAAGTAACTGGCCGATTATTAGGTGGCGCGGTTGTTGGTGTGAATGGTGGTGAATTATTAGGTGAAATTGGACTGGCTATTGAAATGGGCTGTGATGCTGAAGACATGGCACTGACAATTCATGCGCATCCAACCTTATATGAATCTATCGGTTTAGCTGCAGAAATTTTTGAAGGTACGATTACCGATTTACCGAATGCCAAGGCTAAAAAGAAATAAGAGTTATTATTAATTAATATATTTAATAAATACTCTCAAAAATGAACTTGATAAAAATCGCTAGCGTAAGTTAGCGATTTTTTTATTTTTAAAATTTTGTTTAAAAGATAATCTGCAATTGAAAATATATTCTTAATAATTAAAAGAATGTTTTTAATTCACTTTATAAGATTAAGTAACAATCAATAAAAAATTATAAATTGACAGAAACTTACGAATATTATTGGAATTTTTATCAGCTTCATAAAAGGACAAAATCTTTTAAAATAATTATAGCTGTTTTTTTTTTAAAAGCTTATTATTATGGATGATTTTTGTGTCATAAATAAAATACTAATATATGATCTCAAATGTATATAGATCAATAGGTTAGTAATTTATTTTTAATGAAAAGAAAATAAATTAATAGTGTATTATATATTATTGTATATAAAAATTAATATCCTATTAATAGATATTAAAAAAATTATATTTTATAAATTAAAAGGAATTAGAATGTTTTTTTTTAAACCATTAACTCGTTATAATTTTAAAGATTTATCGAAAACTATCAAATTAACATATATAATACTGCTAACGCTCAACCTGATTGGCATATTATTTGTTCCATTCGCACGTTCTATTTATTCACCAAGTAACGCCACTACCAACGGAATAATACAAGGAACATTACCTTATTTTTCGCTAAAAGAAAATCCTGCGATTAAACCTGAAGGATTTGATGACTTATTTGAAATTACCGATAAAGATGGAAAGGTATATAAAAAAGTGGATGCTACCGAAACAGAGAAAAATCCTATAATAATACCAAGTACTGGAACTAAAGTTAGTGATCTTATTCCATTAATACCAGCAAGTACGTCGACAACACCAAGTATTGCATTAAATCAATTAACACAATATTTTCGAGATAATGAAGAAGATATAGTTGATAGTACAGGTATTCCGAGCAACAAATATTATCGAATGACTATCACGGACGTTGACAATAACCCACGAACTAACAGTGAAACATTGAACGGTTGTTTATCCCCTTACAAAATTACTTTATCAACCGATGAAACAACAATAGAAAGTCGTTATGGTTATCCCCATCAATTAAATTTTCCAAGCAGTCAAAGTACTTTTTATGTTAAGACTGCTATAACTGATCCCTACGTTTGCTGGGCTCAACCCGTTATATTTAATGTTGACAGCAATGGGCCGAATATTCAAACCACTCAGTATGATAAAGATTATGGATTTCCACCTCAAAATATTGAAGCTCCAAGTAGAAATTTTCCTCGTTCTGGATTTGATCAAGCGATTTTCTATTTAATTTTTAATGGAATAAGTAGTGGAGATTTTGAAATAGAGAAAACTCCTTCCATATCGCCAATAAATTTATCATTAGGAGGTTGGGGCAACTCAGATAGAGAAGTAAATTCCCCAACTCCCAAAAAACGTTGGGGTTATAAGTTCATATTAAGTGGACCTAATTACACTTCAACAAAAGAGGAAGCTTTATCATTTATGACGACCACATTCAAGATATATCAAAAAGGAAACAACAAGCGATTATTATACAGTTTTGCAGTAAAAGATTGGTTTATTATATTAAATAAAGCATACCTTTCTGATCAAGAAACAGCTAAAACGGCTGGAGAAGATTGTAAGAATATCTATGGCTATGAACCCTCAACAGTTCGAGAGATAACGAATGCAAAAATTACTAGAAGCGGTGTCCCAGACATATTTAATGCGCATCCACAATCAACAGGTTGGTATGTTCCTAAAATCAATGGTGGATTATTATCTGAGTGGGGTTACTTAGATAAATTTTTATACCCAGATTCAGCACTATCTAATTTGAATATATTCGTTCAATATTTAGGCAATTATTATTATATATTTAGAGCGTCAGGTTTGGTAGTACCTTTATCTACACAAGATATTATTAATAAACAGTTGCCTACTAAAACAATGATATGTAGTTCCCCAACTACATCAGCATCGATAATGGACTTTTTAAAAGGAACCAATGAATCGATATTAAAAATTTATTAAACAAAATAAATGGGGATTAGTCATGTAAATTTTTCTTATTTTGATTAAACAGAATATTAATTTTTAAGATAAATTTCTTAAAAAATATTAATATTATTATTCAAAAATAGAATTCTTTATTATTTTAAATCGATAGCGTAAACTATAAAGCAATTTAACGGTTTGATGAGGATTTAATGTGATAGGGCGATTGCGTGGTATTGTAATTGAAAAATCTCCACCTAAGGTTTTAATTGAGGTTAATGGTGTGGGTTATGATGTTTTTATGCCAATGACATGCTTTTATGAATTACCTGATAATCAGCAAGAGGCGGTTATTTTAACGCATTTTGCTGTTCGTGAAGATGCTCAGGTTTTATATGGGTTCAATCAAGAAAACGAACGCGAATTATTCCGTGAATTAATTAAAGTTAATGGTGTTGGTCCTAAATTAGCGTTAGCGATTTTATCGGGTATGTCTGCTAAGCAATTTATACAAGCAGTTGAAGCAGGCGAAATCAAGACCTTAGTTAAGTTACCTGGTGTTGGAACTAAAACCGCAGAACGGTTAATTGTTGAAATGAAAGATCGCTTAAAGCGTTTAACGAATGAATCCTCATTAACAGATTCCTCCGTAAATCCTGCTGTAGATAAAAAATCAGCAAATCAAATTGAAAATGAAGCTGTGCAGGCTTTAATTTCGTTAGGTTATAAACCTCAAGAAGCTAGTCGCATTATTAGTAAGGTCCTAAAAGCGGATATGGATAGCGAAACCTTAATACGAGAAGCATTAAAATCGGTATTATAATTGAAAAATATTAGATAACGATTTTTATCTTAAATTTTACCCATTAAGGTAAACAGCTAAGACATTTTAAAGAAGGATAAACTATGATTGAAGCGGATCGCTTAATCGCTCCCCAATCCCAGAAAGAAGAAGAAACCTTAGATAGGGCCATTCGACCAAAATATTTAGATGAATATATCGGTCAACCACATGTGCGTGAACAAATGAAAATTTTTATTCAGGCGGCTAAACAGCGTTCTGAGGCACTTGATCATGTTCTTATTTTTGGCCCTCCTGGACTAGGTAAAACTACACTTGCTAATATTGTCGCAAATGAGCTGAACGTTAATTTACGGACAACGTCGGGACCTGTACTTGAAAAGGCAGGGGATTTAGCTGCCATGTTAACTAATCTTGAAGCTAATGATGTTTTATTTATTGATGAAATTCATCGATTATCCCCTGTTGTTGAAGAGATTTTATATCCAGCAATGGAAGATTATCAGTTAGATATTATGATTGGAGAAGGTCCAGCCGCTCGCTCAATTAAAATTGATTTACCGCCGTTTACTTTGATTGGTGCAACAACACGCGCTGGTTCGTTAACTTCGCCATTACGTGATCGCTTTGGCATTGTACAACGGCTAGAATTTTATCAAGTGGCAGATCTAGAATATATTGTTAGCCGTAGCGCTAATTTTTTAGGTATGAATTTATCGCCTGAAGGAGCCCATGAAGTCGCGAAACGATCGCGAGGAACACCAAGAATAGCAAATCGCTTACTACGTCGAGTAAGAGATTATGCTGAAGTGAAAACAAACGGGGTAATTGATGCAAATATTGCTATTAAAGCGCTTGATTTATTAGATGTCGATACGCAAGGTTTTGACTTTATGGATCGTAAATTACTATTAGCGATAATAGAGAAATTTATGGGTGGGCCAGTTGGGCTAGATAATATTGCCGCAGCTATTGGAGAAGAACGTGAAACTATTGAAGATGTCCTTGAGCCATTTTTAATACAGCAAGGATTTATTCAACGTACACCACGCGGTCGCATTGCTACTTCTCATGCTTATCGTCATTTTGGTATTGTTCAATGTGGTGATAATGACGATTAATGATTGATCGTTGTCCTATAAAGGTTTACTGGCTTGCGCCAGGCGCTCCTCATTAAATCGTCATTTTTATTATTAATCTTTATGACTACTGTTTAATAAAGAAGTGTGGTCATAAAGAAAATAAGATGGGATATGTTGTAAGTTTGAGCATATCTTTCTAAAGCATTATCCCAATTCTTTTTCAGTAAATACCCCACGGAATAAATCTGTACTCAAATAACGTTCACCCGATGAAGGTAAAATTACAACAATGGTTTTATCTTTATATTCAGGTAATTTTGCTAATCTATCAGCGGCAATGACTGCCGCACCCGATGAAATGCCGACTAAGATACCTTCTTTATCCATAATTTCGCGTGCTGTATTAATCGCATCATCATTACTGACGCGTTCAACACGATCAATCAAATTTAAATCTAAATTGGCAGGAATAAAACCAGCACCAATACCTTGAATTTTATGAGGGCCTGGCACAATTGGCTCTCCAGATAAAGCTTGAGTAATAACGGGCGAATTTTCAGGCTCAACAGCAACTGCAATAATCTTTTTATTTTTTGTTTCTTTTATATAACGTGTAACACCGGTAAAGGTACCCCCTGTGCCGACACCTGCAACAAAAATATCAATATTACCATCCGTGTCTTGCCAGATTTCGGGTCCGGTCGTTTTTTCGTGAATTTCGGGATTAGCTGGATTACTAAATTGCTGGAGCATTAAGGTTTTTTTAGGATTTTTGGCAACGATTTCATCTGCTTTTGCAATCGCTCCTTTCATACCGTCAGCTGATGGGGTAAGTATTAAATTAGCACCTAAGGCTTTAAGTAATTTTCGACGCTCAATACTCATACTTTCTGGCATTGTTAATGTTAATTTATAACCTCTTGCTGCCGCAACTGCGGCGAGCGCTATACCTGTATTACCACTGGTTGGTTCGATTAATTCTACCTCAGGCGTTAATAATCCACGTTTTTCGGCATCCCAAATCATATTAGAAGCAATACGGCATTTTACACTAAAACTGGGATTACGAGATTCGATTTTAGCTAAAATTCGACCTTCGCCAAAATGTTTTAATCTAACAAGTGGAGTATGTCCAATAGTTTGTGAATTATCATCAAATATTTTGCTCATAAACAAATCCTTATCAATCGTATTACAAAAAAAGATTACTTATATTGCTATAGTTAGTTATCTCTTTCAAATAGAATCTATTCAAAAAAGATGATTATTTGAATTAATGGTAAGTAACACGTAAATTTATTATAAAAGGATTTCATTTAGAG
This sequence comes from Gilliamella sp. ESL1225, assembly GCF_058502635.1. Lineage (NCBI taxonomy): Bacteria > Pseudomonadati > Pseudomonadota > Gammaproteobacteria > Orbales > Orbaceae > Gilliamella > Gilliamella sp. ESL1225. The sequence continues at coordinate 1,244,974 of NZ_CP196358.1, forward strand.
GATAGTAATTTATGGTTATATGTTTATGAAGTTTTATTATATTTATTTTGAACGTTAATAACGAATATGAACTTTTAAACGACTATTTTGAAATGTCGCCCTAATATGAGCGACATTAGATTTGATATGAATAGCTTTATAAGCTCGTCCTTTAACGCTAAATTATATTAATGATTACGTTTGGTTAGAACATTAATAACATCCGTTAAAGATAAATCTTGATCTTGTAATAATACAAGTAAATGAAATATCAGATCGGCAGCTTCATTCCCTAGCTCGTATTTATCATGTACTGTTGCTGCAAGCGCTGTTTCAACGCCTTCCTCACCAACTTTTTGTGCAATTCGTTTGGTGCCTGAATGATATAATTTTGCTGTATAAGACGAAGTAGGATCCGCATTCTTACGTTCAGCAATTAATTTTTCTAAAGCAAATAAAAATCCTGCTTTAGTTTGCATGTCACTAAAACAGCTATCTGTACCTGTATGGCAAGTGGGTCCTTTGGGATCAACTAAAACTAATAATGTATCATTATCGCAATCAGTATTTAACGCCATTAATTGTAAATAGTTACCCGAACTTTCCCCTTTTGTCCAAAGGCGCTTTTTTGATCTTGAATAAAAAGTGACCTGCCTTGTTGCTAATGTTTTGGCGAGGGCTTCTTGGTTCATGTATCCAAGCATTAATACATTGCCCGATATATAATGTTGAATAATGACCGGTACTAAATTATCCATTTTTTGCCAATCAAGCTTATCTATTTGTAGTTGATTATTATTTTTAGACGCTATCATAATCGTATCTCCACATTATTTTGTGATAAATATTGTTTAAGTTCACCAATGTTAATAATTTGTTTATGAAAAACGGATGCTGCTAAAGCACCATCGATTTGAGCTTGTGTAAAAGCTGCTAAAAAGTGATCTTCATGACCTGCCCCCCCAGACGCAATTAGAGGAACTTTACAAATAGCGCGAACCAGTTTTAATTGTTTAAGATCATAGCCTTTTTTTATCCCGTCTTGGTTCATCATATTGAGTACGATTTCACCTGCACCTAATTGTTGTACACGGTTCACCCAATCTAATGTTTGCCATTTGGTGGCAATAGTTCGATGTTCGTCACCGGTAAATTGATAAACTTGATAATCATGACTTTGTTCGTCATACCAACTATCAATACCAACAACGATACATTGCACACCATAACGATCCGCTAGGCGACTAATTAGTGAAGGATCAGCTAGAGCGGGCGAATTTATCGATATTTTATCGGCACCAAATGATAATATTTGCCCTGCATCATTAATACTTTTAATGCCTCCTGCCACACAAAAGGGGATATCAATGACTTCAGCAACTTTCGCGATCCAGCTTTTATCGACCACTCGACCATCTGAAGAGGCGGTAATATCATAAAAAACTAATTCATCGGCGCCTTCTGCAGCATAGCGTTTAGCAAGGGGTACAATATCACCAATAATTTCATGATTTCGAAATTGCACACCTTTTACAACTTGTCCATCTTTAACATCTAGACAAGGGATTATGCGTTTTGCAAGCATGAAATTGCCTCCTGTAATGTAAATTTATCTTCTAATAATGCCCGACCGACAATAATACCGGATATTGGGCAATGCGCTAATGCTGCGATATCAGAAAGTTGTCCTATACCACCAGAAGCTTGTAATGCAATTTGCGGATACATTTTACCGATAGTTTGGTAAAGATTAACATTGCTACCCGATAATGTACCATCTTTTGAAATATCGGTGCATAGCACATGTTTTAAGCCATAAGGGAGATACGTTTCAATAACCTGTTCGATAGTGAGATTGGATGCTTCTTGCCAACCATGAATCGCGACATAGTTATGTCCTTCTTCATCAATTCGAACATCTAGTGCTAAAACGATTTTTTCACCACCATAATGGGTAAACCATTGTTTAACGGTTTCAGGCTGTTTTATAGCAATCGAACCAATAACGATACGGTTAGCACCCGCTTGTAATAAATTATCGATTTCATCTTTTCGACGGATACCGCCACCGACTTGAACGGGAATAGTAACGCCTTTTATTAAGGATTCAATAAGAGCAATTTGCCGTTTTGACGGATCTTTAGCTCCCGTTAAATCAACAAGATGTAATAACTTAGCCCCTTGATTTGCATAGTTTTGAAGGCGAATTGAGGCATCATTGCCATAGTCTTGCTGTTTACCATAATCTCCTTGATGTAGTCTAACAACTTTGCCATCAATTAAATCTAATGCCGGAATGATGATAGGTGAATTAGACATAATTACATCTCCAAAAAATTTTGTAAAAGTGTTGCCCCAGCTTGTCCAGATCGCTCAGGATGAAATTGTACGCCATAAAAATTTTCTTTTTGAATGGCCGCACTAAAATTTTCTCCATAATGCGTTTTGGCAATAGTATTGCTAATCAATGGTATGGCATAGCCATGTACAAAATAAAAATAAGCTCCTTTCGGGATATGACGAAACAAGGGATGATTATCTTCGTCATAAACTTTATTCCATCCCATATGAGGCAGTGGTAAATGATGATTAGGTATTGCTGTTACGGGGCTGTTGATAATATCTAATGTTTTTATATTGCCTTCGGCGCTATGTGAGGCTAAAAGTTGCATACCAAGACAGATCCCTAAAATGGGTTTAGTTGTTTCTTTGATTAAATCAATTAAACCGCGTTCTTGTAATTTTTGCATGGCGGCAGAGGCGGTACCGACGCCGGGTAATAATAATTTATCTGCTTGAAGAATTTGTTTTGCGTCATATGAGATAATTGGCTGATAGCCTAACCGTTTAATGGCATAATTAACGGAGGATAAATTCGCGCAGCCCGTGTCTATTATGATAATTCTCATTATAAGACTCCTTTAGAACTCGGTAAACTTTCACTATTTATGACGATAGCTTGTTTTAAGCAGCGGGCAAAAGCTTTAAATAAGCTTTCGATTTTATGGTGATCGTTAGTTCCGTCTGTATCAAGATGCAAGGTTATTGCCATGGCATAACTTAAGGAGTAAAAAAAGTGTTCAACCATTTGTGTACTCATTTCGCCAACTTTCGGATAACTAAAATCTGCCGAAAATTTAAGATAAGGACGACCAGATATATCGATTGCACAATGTGCTAAACATTCATCCATTGGAATGATTGATGCATAACGTGCTATGCCTCGTTTATCACCTAAAGCAATTTTTAACGCTTCACCGAGCGCAAGACCGGTATCTTCTATGGTGTGATGATCATCAATATGGAGATCGCCTTGAACTTGAATATTTAGCCGTATCCCACCATGAGTTGCAATTTGATCTAACATATGATCAAAAAAACCGATACCGGTTTGTATTTGATTTGAGCCTTGTCTATCTAACCAAACTTCAACAAGAATTTGTGTTTCTTTAGTATTACGGATGACCTTTGCATAACGGTCTTTAGTGGTTAGTCGTGCAGTAATTTCATCCCAATCTAATTTCTGTTGGTTTTTTCCGAGAGGATCATAGAGTAAACCTTGGATTTGCATATTTTTAGCTAATTGCATATCCGTTACCCTGTCACCAATAACATAACTATTTAATTTATCCAATTTACCATTTATTAAATATGGTAAGACAAGTTTAATATTTGGCTTACGACATGAACAGTTATCTGCCTCAAAATGGGGGCATATTAAGACATCAATAAAATCGATCCCTTGTGAATTGAAAATATTTAACATTAAATTATGTGGTCCAAGAAAATCAGCTTGGGGAAAACTTTCGGTACCTAAACCATCTTGGTTAGTAATCATAACGAATTTATAACCCGCATTTTTTAATTTAAGTAAAGATGGAATGACGTTCTTTTCAAACTTAAGTTTTTCATAACTATCGATTTGAAAGTCTAAAGGTGGCTCACTAATCAATGTTCCATCACGATCGATAAATAAATATTTTTCTAACATGGGTAGTCCTCAGTCAGTAAATTTAATGCCTCAATTAAGGCTTCGCATTCATCAGGATTGCCAATAGTTATGCGTATAAGACCCGATGTCAACATAGACTTGCTCTGATCGCGTAGGATAATACCTTTATCCCATAAACGTTTAAAAACGTCTTTATCAGCCGCAAATTTGACACAAAGATAATTGCCGCCACTTTGATAAACTTGTTCAACAATGGCTAATTGCATAAGTTTATCTTGTAGTTTTTTCTTTTCATTATTAATTAAATTAACTCGCTGCTTCATTTCGTCTATACCCTGTTTGCTTAATGCTTGTTCAGCAATTTTTGCAACAGGCGAGGGGATAGGATAAGGAGCAATCACTTTTTGTAATACATCAATAACAGGTTTATTGGCAATCACAAACCCACAACGTAAGCCGGCTAAGGCAAATGCTTTTGATAAAGTGCGTAAAATTACTAAATGTTCATAATCTTCGAGCCATGTGGTAACTGTTGCTTGAGCTGAAAATTCTATATAGGCCTCATCAATCACAACCAAGGCTTTATTTTTTGTCAGATTAAGTAATTTTTGTATATCAGCAGGATTGATTAAGTTGCCTGTCGGATTATTAGGCGAGCAAATATAAATTAATTTAACCGTATCAAGTGACTGTTCAATTTCAGTAAGATTTAATTGCCAATGAGTATTAGTATGAACTGTTTTAATGTTAATACCTAAAGTTTCTGCACTGACATGGTACATCCCATAAGTTGGTGGACAATATAAAATACTATCTTTTGACGGTTCACAAAAAGCACGCATTAATAATTCAATGGCTTCATCTGCTCCTCGACAAACTAATAATTGTTCCGTTTTAACATTGGCATAATCAGCATAATGTGCTAATAATTCCGTAGGTTGTGGCTGAGGATAGCGATTTAAATGAGATAAGGTTAGCGTAAATTCTTCAGCAATAGGGTATTCATTGGCATTTAACCAAATATCACCATGTCCGCCGATGCGTCTGGCAGATTGATAAGGTGTTAATTTTTGAACGTTTTTTCGAACTAATTGATTGATATCCATGTTATTTACCTGCTAGTCGATAATTTTAATTAGGTTACTTTCTTTTTTTATTCACATTTAATAAATGCTTAACCATAAATAAAGTAATGGTTAAGTAAAATAATTAATCATGGTTTGCCTTTAATTTATCTAATCTAATCGTGATGGCATTTTTATGCGCGGTTAATTTTTCGGCAGCAGCCATCAATTCCACCGCTTTGCCAATTGCTTCTAGTCCTTCGGCGGTTAATTTTTGAATCGTCATTCTTTTTTGAAAATCTGCCAAGCCTAAGCTGGAATAAGTTGCAGTATAACCATATGTTGGTAAAACATGGTTGGTACCCGAGGCATAATCACCCGCGGCTTCTGGAGACCAGTCGCCTAAAAATACGCTGCCCGCATTGTCAATTTTATTCACAAGTGTATCGGCATTTTGTGTTTGAATGATAAGGTGCTCCGGTCCATATCGATTACTTATCGCGACACACTCAGCTAAATCTTGAGTAATAATAATACGACTTTCTTGTAATGCTTTTTCAGCTATATCTTTTCGTGAAAGTACAGCAAGCTGTTTTTCAACTTCATCAGCAACTTTTTGGGCGATATTTTCATTTGGAGTCAGTAAGATAACTTGTGAATCCGGTCCATGCTCTGCTTGTGATAATAAATCGGCCGCAATAAAAGCAGGATCTGCTGTTTCATCTGCTATGACTAAAACTTCTGACGGACCTGCTGGCATATCAATTGCTGCTCCGTCAATTTGTTCACTGACTTGTCTTTTAGCTTCGGTTACATAAGCATTGCCGGGTCCAAAAATTTTGGCAACCTTAGGTACCGATTCTGTACCATATGCCATTGCGGCAATCGCTTGAGCTCCTCCAATTTGATAAATATCACTAATACCGCATAATTTTGCAGCAAATAAGATTTCATTAGCAATCGGAGGCGGGGAACAAAGAATAATTTTACGGCATTTAGCAATTTGTGCCGGGATACCGAGCATTAATACAGTTGATAATAAAGGCGCCGATCCGCCAGGAATATATAACCCAACGGAATTTATAGCACGAGTGACTTGTTGACAAATTATGCCTTTTTGCGTTTCAACAGTGATCGTTTCTTTAATTTGTGCCGTATGAAATTTAGTAATGTTTTGAGCTGCTAATTGCATAGCTTGTTTTAATTTAGACTCTACACGATTTGCAGCGGTATCTATTTCGTTAGCGGTTAATTTTATTGTTGTAATTGCTGTTTTATCAAATTGTTGCGTTAAGTCCTTTATTGCTTTATCACCTTGTTGTTTAACTTGCATTAGAATTTGATTAACATTTTGGTTAATCGATTTTGATAATGATAACGCAGGGCGTTTGAGTAAATTAGCTTGTTCAACAGTATTATATTGTTGCCAAATATAAATTTTCATTTTGTTACTCCATCATTTTTTCAATGGGTAATACTAATATGGAACTTGCACCAAGCGCTTTAAGTTTTTCCATTGTTTCCCAAAATAAAGTTTCACTACTGACCATATGCAAGGCAACTCGGTTTTGATCACCCGTTAAGGGCAAAATGGTTGGATGCTCAGCACCAGGTAATAATGCAACGACTTGTTCAAGAACGTGAGTTGGCGCGTGCAGCATAATATATTTAGATTCTCTAGCTTGAATTACACCTTGAATTCTCGTTAGAATTTTATCAATTAAGGCTTGTTTTGTGGCAGACATTTCCCCGGTGCGTTGTATCAGGCAAGCTTTAGAACGATAGATAACGTCGACCTCTTTTAGACCATTAGCTTCAAGTGTTGCGCCACTTGAAACGAGATCGCAAATACAATCTGCAAGTCCTGCCCTTGGGGCAACTTCGACCGATCCTGTTAATAAGCAAATCTTAAAATTAACGTTTTTACTTTGCAAATATCTTCTAAGTAAATGAGGATAAGTTGTCGCGATACGTAAGTTATCTAAACATGTTACATCGGTATAGACAAAATCATTGGGAGCGGCAAGTGAAAGGCGGCATTCACCAAAATCTAAATTGCGTAATTTTATATAATGTGGATTTTGTCCTTCAGCTTGTCTTGATAAGACTTCTTCTTCTAAAACATTTTCGCCAATAATACCTATATCTACAACACCATCTATAATCAACCCCGGAATGTCATCATCGCGAACACGAAGGATATCAATCGGCATATTTTCGGCAAAGGCAATTAATCGTTGTTCTTGAAGATTGATTTTTATTCCACATTGAGCGAGTAATTTTTTTGAGTCCTCACTTAAGCGTCCGGATTTTTGCATGGCGATACGTAAACGTGAATTATCTAACATGAACTTCTCCAATTATTTTTTAAATTTAGTTGAATAATAAAAAACCCCCGGAAGATAAATCTTCCGGGGGTTTTTTACTGTTTCTGCATTGCACCGGAAGATTTTGCCTTCCAGCACATGATGCCCGAAGACGAGTCAGGAATCATGATGATGATGGTGCATTGTATTTAATAAGCAAGAACAGTTCATTCTTTTAATTTCCAAATATAATTTGCTGAAAACTTTTACAAAATATAACAGATTTAAGCAATCAGCAACATTTTTGTCATTAATTTTTAATAATTAATAAATTTCATTTTTATTAAAGTTAGGTAAAAGTGCGATTTTACCACTACCTAATAATGCCATAGCTAAAGCAACTAATGCCATAAATGCGGGATATTCCCAACCGCCACCGGGGTTTTGAAATGCAAAGCCATGAGGTGCGTGTACAAAACAGATAACAATCATTTGTAAAAAAGCTAAAAAAGAAATTAAACGAGTAAAAATACCAATAATTAAAAAAGCCCCGCCACCAATTTCAAAGATTATTGTTAAATAAGCCGCGTAAGCAGGAAAGCCTATCGATTCAAAATAAGCAGCTGTGCCGGAAGGCGTGTTTATTAATAACTTGGTTAAACCATGAGAAAGATACATAATTCCAAGTGCAAGGCGTAAGATAAGTAAAGCAAAGTTAGATTGTAATGATTTCATTGGATATTCCTATTAATGATTAATTAAACATAACTTCATTTATATCAATAAAAAACGACTCTAAATGGAGAAACAAGCAAGTTAGCATGCCAACTTCATTTTATACAGCCTAATTTTTGACTTAACTAAAAAAGGGTATTTAAAATTTAAATGTATGCCAGGGTTAAAGTATGTCGTTTTTAGATATTAGCACTTTTGATTTATTATGTATTTAAAATTTAAATAAAAATTTATTTTGAATCATCTTTTAGAAGAGTGATTAATCATCAACTAAAATCAGTGGTGTATCACTAATTTTAACAGTTTGTAATAAGCGTTGTTTATTTGCTTGAGTTAAATGTTTTATGCTAGCAACTACATAGCTACAAGTATGGCAAAGCAAGGCCTTTTCGATAACAGTAATTAAATTGTCTTGTTGAAGATTAACAAGTTGCACCACTTTTTGTTTATCTAAACCGGCAATATCAATCCAAGCACGTTTTAACATTGGTCTATCTGAAAGCCATAATTGCCATTTATTCATTTTATTATATTTACGTAATAAAATACCTTGTTGCTGTAAAACTTGTTGAAATGGTGACTCAAAATTAAAGGCTAATAGTTGCTTTGTTGAATTTTCAATTAACATAAAATACCTGTTAAACTGTATTAATATACAGTGGATATTAATACAGTATTTTTGATAAGTAAAGTTATTTTTTTGTTTATTAGATAGTGTTCAATTATCTTGATTTTATTAATTTTTCAATGATTCAAATGTTAAAATTCCCAAGTAAGTCATTAGAATTGAGCCAAAAAGATGACATGCGATAGTAAAGAGTACCATATTAATACGTCCCGCTTGTAATAGATTTACTATCTCAAGCGAAAAGGTAGAAAAAGTTGATAAGCCTCCACAAAATCCTGTAATTACAAGTACTCGCCATTCTTGAGGTAGGCTAGACTGATTGAAAAAAGCGACAGCAAAGCCAATAATATAACCTGCGATTAAATTACAGGCTAAGGTGCCTAAAGAAATACTATTTGAAGCATAATTAAATTTTAATGATAAGAACCACCGCAATAAACCGCCTGCAATTGATCCTATCGCAATAGCCACAATAACTTTAAACATGCGAAAAATCCCTAATTTTAAATTATATATTTTCGGCTTACTTGATAGTTAAAAATTATACTAAATAATAGAAAATCACAATCAAGATACGTTATTATAAACCGTTTTTACAGTTAATAGGATGGTTTAAGTATGTTTACAGGTATTGTGCAAGGTATGGGGCAAATAATTGAAATTAGAGATAGTGAAGAATTGAGGCAATATAAAATAAGATTACCCGCTCACCTTACCTCTGATATACAACAAGGTGCCTCAATAGCTAATGATGGTTGTTGTTTAACCGTTACCTCTCATGCCGATGATTGGGTAACGTTTGATATTATGTCTGAAACACTTGCCTTAACTACGTTAGGTGATAAACAAATATCTGATTTTGTTAATATTGAACGTGCTGCTAAATTTGGTGATGAAATCGGGGGGCATTTAATGTCAGGTCATATTGCCTGTAGGGGCAAAATTACTAACATTTTAAAGACAGAAACCAATTGTCAAATGACTATACAACTACCAAAACAATTTATGCCTTATGTTTTATATAAAGGATTTATTGGTATAGATGGTGCAAGTTTAACGATTGGTAATGTGGGAGAGGATCATTTTAATCTGCATTTAATTCCAGAAACGTTAGCAATTACCACTTTACAATTTAAAAAAGTTGGCGATAAGGTCAATATTGAAATTGATAGTCAAACACAAGCCATCGTGACGACAGTTAATCAAATTTTACAGAATCGATTTTTACAGAGTGATTAATAAGACGCCGTTAAACTTATTATCCATTTTATTATTTTTATTTTAAATTATTAAACTCATTAAATTATAAATAATGAGTTTGATGAAGAATTACATTTTTTTGCTATCTTTTTGCTTTTTATTATCTTTTTGCTATATTAGTACCTTTACTAGCTTTTGTTTAACAATTATTTAATTAATCAACATTGAATCCTCCATTAAAGGTAAAAGGTGATCAAATGTCTCTTTCAGCTTTGCTTAAACCTTCTAATAAAGTTAAACCAATCCCTGTCGAAACCTTATTAAAATCTGATCCAATTTATTGTTGTTTGCTCGACGGCAAAGGTTATGCAATAAAAATAGATGATAATAATAAAAGTAAATTAAAAGCGACGACCGAAACGCCTTGTTGGATCCATCTTGATTATACCTTACCAGCAACCATTAATTGGGTTAATTCGACTGATTTATTACCTGAATTAGCCAAAAAAGCTTTACTTGACCATGATTTAAGCCCTAAAGAAGCTCGATTTGACACGGGTATTTTAGTAACGTTAAAGGGCATAAATGTCTCTCATGATCCTGAATTAGATTCGATTGTCGCTTTTCGTTTTTATATTGCCGATAATTTAATTATTTCAACCCATCGTAAACAAAATGATATGATTTTAGATATCACTCATAATCTCGATAAGGGAATAGGACCTGTCGATGTTGCCGATTGGCTTATCCAATTTTCAGATTTATTAACCGATCAAGCGAATAACTTCTTTGATAATATTCATAACACGATTGTTAAGCTTGAAGATAAAGTTTTAAATGAGCATCTTTATTCGCATAACGAAATAGGTCATGTACGTCGTCGTTTAAATATTTTAAGACGGATCTTAGTGCCTGAGCGTGATATTTTTGTAAAAATTGCGACAGAAAGGGTGTCATGGATTGATGATAATGATAGGCAACATTTGCACGATGTTTCGACCCGTTTAACACATAATTTATCAGATATTGATACAAGCATATTACGTTTAAATTCGATTATGGAACAAATCAATTCGTTATTAACCGAATCAATGAACAAACGTATTTATTTTATGACATTATGGACACTTATTTTTTTACCGATTACTTTTTTAGCAAGTTTATTTGGTGTTAATTTGGCAGGTATACCTTTTAATAATGAAAAATGGTCATTTGGTATTTTTGCAGCGATTTTATTTGGTATTGCTATTTTTGTTATTGTATGGCTTAAGTCTAAAAAATGGTTTTAACGAAAATAGTCATAGCAAAGTTTCAATGTTTCTTTATTTTTCGCAGAAATTTTAGTGATAATTTTTAATAATTAAATCAGCTTACAGATGACGATTCGCTGCAGCTGATTTATAATCAAATAGCCTTAATTTATCATTTAAATCGATTCAACATGTTATATATTGCCGAAAAACCTAGCCTTGCTCGAGCTATCGCCGATGTTTTACCTAAACCATTACAATCAAAAGAAGGTTATATTCAAGCAAGTAATGGTGACATCGTTAGCTGGTGTATTGGGCATTTATTAGAGCAAGCAATGCCAGAAGATTATGATAAACGTTATAAAAAATGGCAATTGCAAGATTTACCGATTATTCCTGATAAATGGTTTTTGATTCCTAAAGCAAATACTAAAAAACAATTTGATATCTTAACAAAATTAATTAAATCTGCTGATGAAATTGTTCATGCCGGCGATCCTGATAGAGAAGGGCAATTACTGGTTGATGAAGTATTAAATTATTGCCAATTACCTAATGAAAAACGTAAAAATATTAAACGTTGTTTAATTAGTGATTTAAATGCAAGCGCCATAATAAACTCATTAAAAAATCTTAAAAATAATCAAGATTTTATTCCACTTTCAACCTCAGCCCTTGCCAGGGCAAGAGCTGATTGGTTATATGGCATTAATATGAGTCGTGTATGTACTCTTATTAGCCGTAAAACAGGTTATCAAGGTATGATTTCTATAGGGCGTGTACAAACGCCAATTTTAGGATTAATTGTGCGTCGTGATCAGGAGATCGAGCAATTTATTGCCAAACCTTTTTATGAAGTTTTTGCCGTTTTACAGACAGAACATAATGAAACTTTTCGAGCCAAATGGCAACCAAGTGAAGCATGTGCCCCCTTTCAAGATGAAGAAGGACGAATTTTACATAAAGGATTAGCCGAGAATGTTTGCCAACGAATTTTAGGTAAAGATGGTATTGTGACGCAAGTAAGTAATAAAAAACGTGAACTTAGTCAGCCATTACCATTTAATTTATCCAGTTTGCAAATCGAGATGGCTAAAAAACAGGGATTCACGGCTCAACAAGTATTAGATATTTGCCAATCGTTATATGAAAAACATAAATTGATTACATATCCACGCTCTGACTGTCGTTATCTGCCCAGCGATCATCTAAAGCAAATAAATCAAATTAAAGCGGCAATTTTAAATAATTGCCCTGATTTATTAAGTGCCATTGAACAAGCCGATTTTACGATCCGTTCCAAAACGTGGGATGATAAGAAAATTACCGCTCATCATGCCATTATTCCAACATTTGCTAAAATAAAATTAGCGACATTATCGACACAAGAAATCGCAGTTTATAACACAATCGCTTTACAGTATTTGGCGCAATTTTATCCTGTTTATCGTTATGCAGAATTACAAATTGATGTGGTAATTACTGGGGGTAAATTTATCGCAAAAGCAACACAAATGTTAGATGAGGGTTGGAAGGTTCTTTTTAAAAATAATAAAATTGAAGATAAAAATAAAGTTAGTTCTGAACAAGAAAATAATGTCTTGCTTAGCAAATTGGTTAAAAAAGGAGATAAAGTATTATGTTGTGATACTGATCTACTTATAAAAGAAACTCAGCCACCTAAGCCATTTAATGATGCGACGTTATTATCTGCATTAACCGGTATCGCACGTTTTGTAAAAGATCCTGAAATTAAAAAAATTCTAAGAGAAACAGATGGACTTGGCACCGAGGCGACAAGAGCGGGTATTATTGAATTATTATTTAAACGAAATTTTTTAATCCGCCAAGGAAAATCCATTAAAGCAACGCCAATCGGTCGCACCTTAATTACTTGTTTGCCTGAAATGATGTCGACTCCTGATATGACAGCACATTGGGAATCTCAATTAGATGAAATGAGCCATAAAGTATTTTCTTATCAATTATTTATGCAACAATTAAATTATTCGTTAGTTGATCTTGTCACTTTATTAAAAAAGATTAAAATTAATAAACCAATCATTAATTAATTTTTTGTTTTTTATCATTTTTTTACCTATTTGCCATTTATTTACATAGTTTTTTAAAATTATTTGACGATTATGAAATTTATATAATGTCAGTTTTTAATGCTTATTTAGTGAAATAACTTGATTTTAAATTAATCAAAACAAGGTGACTATATGACTAAGACGAATAAAATAGTTTTTCAGAATAAATGTGATATAAGTAATAAAATTCATTCTACAATAAAATTAACTAATCAAACTATTGCAAAATTCCCTTTAAAAAAATTAGGTATTTTACCTTTATCCGCTTATTTATCGACTTTAATTCCATTCAATGTGCTGGCAACACAAATAGATGTTACTAATTCAAATACTGAATTAAGTAGACAAAATATTACCGATGGTCAATTAGATATTAACTTTGATCCTGCACAAGGAAATCAGACGCTTTCTTTTCAATATAGTCTTCCTAGTAGTGGTAAAAATGGTGGGGCGATAAATTTAAATCCAAATACAAATGGACAGATTAACTTATCAGTAAACAACGCCGGTAATTTATCATTTATAGGTAATCAAACATCAACTTCAAGTTACGGCGGTGCGATTTACGCTTCATCGCAACAAGCCGATTTGAATAATACGATTAATATGGGCTTTGGTGATAACGTTAAATTTAGAAGTAATGTAACAAATGGGCGCTCTAGTGGTGGTGCAATATATAGCTTTGCAAGGGGGATTAATAATAGTGCTTTTCCAACTATTAGTAATAATTTAACCTTTGGTGAGGGAGCTCAGTTTATCCAAAATCAAGCTAATAATGGTACATCAAACGGGAGTAATCCTGGATTTGGTGGCGGAATTTATTATAAAACATTACTTACACTAACCCCGTATTATGGTGCTAAAACCGTATCAGGTTCAGCATCTTCAAATATTCAATTTGGTGATAATGCGAATTTTTCATTAAATAACGCGGGTACCTATAGTAATGGCGGTGGTATTGCGGTTGAAACAGTTTCGCAAGGCGGCTTACCTAATACCAACGGGTCAAAATTAAGTAGTATTACAGATACTGTCAATTCATTAATTTCTGTTGGAAATGGTGCTCTTTTTTATGGTAATACTGCCGATCAGCTTGGTGGGGCAATTTATGCACTTACATTGTCGCAATATGATGCTACATCAACGGAGTCTGGTGCCGTAATCAATGGCGATATGAATAATACTATGTCGATAGGAAGTAATGCAACATTTGCTAACAATTCCGTTATTGATATTACTTCTAAAGGTTACGCTTTCGGTGGTGCTATTTATAGTAAAGTGAGTGTTAATTATCAAAATGATGCCTCAAATAGTAAACTTATACATGATACGATTCAGTTAGGAGAAGGGGCTTATTTTTATGAAAATCGTGCCGGTAACAATCAAGCAACAGCGAGTTCAGCACAATATGCCGGGGGAGCTATTTATGCCTTTCATGATCTTTATTTGTCAGGTAATAGTTATTTTACCGGTAACCTTGTTGGGCAGGGTGCAACGAGTTTAGGTGGCGCGATTTATATGGAAGGTAATAACAATAATCAAAAATCGTCAAATCTTCTCTCTTTGGCAACTGATGCGGGCCATATTGCCTTTAAAGATAATTATGTCAATGTTCCTGCTAATGAGTCAACAGGAGGAAATGCCAATTCTATTTATTTAAATGGTAATACTCAATTATTGATTTCGGGAGATAACAATGTCTATTTTGATGATCCTATAGATAGTGGAACTATCGGGGGAAATAGCATGATAAAGGCCGGGGAGGGTTATGTACAATTTGTCGGATATAATAAATTGTATACTATGGGGATAACTGGAGATTCGGTTAGTGTTGAAGAAGGGACATTACGTGTTGTAACGGACGGAAATTTAGATGCTTCTGGATCTGGTATAGTTAGCGTCGATGAGAAAGGGACAATAGCCGGTGGTGGTTCAATCACAACTACAGATGGTTTTTTAATTTCGGGCACTATTGCTCCTGATGGCGATCGTTATGCTATCCCTGATTATCAAGATCATCAATTTTCAAATTCAGTGACGCGTGGTAATAATCACACGTTAGGAACGTTAACATTAAATGGCAATGTGACTTTTACAGATGAGTCTACTATTCGTTTAACGACTGATTTTGATGCGCAAACTACAGATAAATTGGTTATAAATGGTGATGCTGATGGCTCAGGTTTTGTAGATGTAACCCCACAAGGAGAAGGGCGCCCAACAACTAATTTAGAAAATGGTATTGAAATTATTACTATTAGTGGTTTGAGTAATGCTAATTTTTCATTACAGCATCCTGTTAGAGCGGGTTTATATGAATATATTTTAAATCATAATTCTAATGGGAACTGGTATTTAAATAATATAGAATTACCTCCGCCGGCACCAATACCTAATCCAATACCTACACCTACACCAATACCTCCTAGCATTGCAGAGGTTCCGGAACTTCCTTTAGTTCCACATTTACCCATCGATCCTGAATTACCTTTAGATCCAAATCGTCCATTGGATCCAGATATTACTTTAAATCCAGATTTTCCAATAATTCCTGTTTTACCGGATAATCCACCTGAAATACCTAAACCTAGTAAACCATTGAAACGATTGATGAATATTAGCATTGGTGGAACTTTATCTAATCAGCTCTCTTCATTAATATTATTTAATGATGCTGCTCAAAGAATATGGCGAGATACAGCTAAACGTTCGATAGATCAGACTGTATGGGGTTATTACCATTTTAATAAATTAGAAACTGATTTATTAAGTGGTAAGCAAAAAACAAAAATTAAAAGCTCTGAAATGGTATTGGGGATAGATTTATTAAAATATGATCAAATGACAGCAGGGGTATATGGCGCTATAGGGCATACAAGTAATAATACCCATTCTCGCCAAACCGGTAGCAAAGCATCCGGTGATGTTAATGGATATAGTGTAGGTATATATGGTGATTGGCAACAAGATCGTCATAATGGTGGATTTAATCTAGAAGGTAATGCTCAATATAACTGGTTTAAAAATAAGTTAAATGCGAGCGGGGATCTTAAAAACTCAACTTATGATAGTTCGGCTGTTAAATTAAATACGATTGCAGGTTATGGATTTTTAATTCGACAAAATGATATCGATCATTATAAGTGGTTTATTGAACCTCGTATTCATTTAGGTTATACCTGGTTAAATAGTGATTCTTTTAAAGATAGTACTAAAACCAAATTTTCGGATTTAAACTTTGATGGTGCCGAATTTAAATTAGGTGGACGTTATTATGGCATTCATACTAATGACACAGTTGGTATGTTACCTTATATTGAAACAAACTGGGTTTATCATTCAAATGATGCCGCTCTTAAAGTAAATGGTCACCATATTACCTCAGATATGGCTAAAAACCTTTTTGAAATTAAAGCGGGGGTAAATGGTAATGTAAATGATAGTTTTGGTGGTTATGCTGAATTAGGCTATCAATCAGGTAAAAATGCTTATTCAAGCATTGATGCACGTATTGGTATAAATTATACGTTCTAATGATATGACCTAATATTACTTAAATTTAAAGCTAATTATTACCACAATAACATTAGTGATTAGATGTTATTGTGGTATTTTTATAAAATGTAAATAATCCAATGGATTATCTTATTAAAATTTATTAGCTATTGAAATTTAATGGATAAAAGGTTATATCAAATAGTAATCAAACAATGTACTAGATTGATATGTTTTTATTTAAATATTTTAGATAATCAAAAAATTTATTATAAAAAAACTAATAAGCTTGCATTTTTTAAGGATATATGCGTTAATACTAACACGCATATGACATGCAGATTTATTTTTTAACATCTTGATATTTTTGGTTTGTTGTTTACTTTCTTCTGCTTAAATTTTTTTTGCTTCGATAGTATTAATTCTCTTCATCTTATATTTTTAAGTGTTCTCAAGTAATCTATGTTTTATGTGATAAATTAACCATATGGTTAATAGTTTATTTTTAGCTAAATTTTAAAAATAATTGAGAAAAACACTTTTAAGAGGGACAACAAATGTCAAAATTAACCGGTCAAGTAAAATGGTTTAACGAAAATAAAGGTTTTGGTTTTATCGCACCAAGCGATGGTAGTAAAGATGTCTTTGTTCATTTTTCTGCTATTGTTAGTGATGGATTTAAAACGTTAGCGGATGGGCAAGAAGTTGAATTTACTATTCAAGATAGCCCACGTGGACCTGCGGCAGCGAATGTTATTGTAAAATAGCCATTCTGCTATTTCGGTCTTTTCTTTGTAAGAAGACTAAATAAAGGCATTAACGAATCATGATATTTGTTAGTGCCTTTGTTATTTAAATATATTTTGTTTTCGTCGAAAATCCCAAGGCGCTATAGGGAATTTATCTTGCCATAATCCTCGTCTTTGTTTTTTAGCCACTTCTTCCCGTTTTACCATTTTTTCATTATTGGCTTTTCCTTTAAAGCGATAAGCCCATGCATAACCAGATTCGACCATTTTTTGATTAATATTTTTTTGCTTATAGAAAATAGTCCCTAAAAAGCGATTATAGATATCTTTTTGGTTTTCTTTAACAAAAACATTTTTACCGGCAATGTAAGAAGCAAGTTCTTTTTTTGCAGCTTTACCGAATGCTTGATTTAGTTCAGGAGCATCGATGTCAATCAATCTTACCTTAATGTTTTGTTTTTGCATTGTCTTAGTATCTGTTATTAAAATATCAATCGTATCACCATCAATCACCTTAACGACTTTACCTTTAAAATCGGCATAAACAGAAAAAACACTAAAAAATAAACACAAAAATAAAGAAAGATTTTTACAAAATGAATGAGTAAAATACATAATCTATTCACTTAAGAGAAGAATTAATAAAAATTTTGATTTTAATATACAACTATCATTAATAATATAAGCAAAATCATTTAATTAATACTCTAATTAAATGATTTACTATCCCGCTTATGAAGATATGATAATTATTATATTATGGAAATTTTTTAGGTCGCTTTTGACGGCTAATCGCTTAAAGAATATAATTCTTCACTGCATTGTAAAATAATCGTTATTGATTATTTATCTGATTTTTACAACTACAGAGGGATATATGACATTACAAATTGTAACTATGATCATCATTGCTTATCTCTGTGGATCATTATCAGGGGCGGTGATTATTAGTCATCTTATGCATTTACCTGATCCTTATACCCATGGATCAAAGAATCCTGGTGCAACGAATGTTTTCAGAATCAATGGCATATTACCCGCTTTATTTGTCTTAATTTTCGATATGTTAAAAGGTGCTATTCCCGTTTATATTGCTTATCGAATGGGTATCTCGTTTTTCTTTTTAGGTATTGTTGGGGTATCCGCTTGTTTAGGACATATTTTTTCTTGCTTTAATCATTTTAAAGGGGGGAAAGGGGTTGCAACCGCCATCGGGATGATGTTACCCATTGGATTAGATTTTACAGGATGTTTTATTTTTACTTGGCTGATTACTTTAACTATTACCGGATATTCATCATTAGCTGCAATTGTTGGATTTTTGCTAGCGCCTTGTTATGTATGGCTTTTTAAACCGGAATTGACCTTACCCGTTGCTATGCTATCGTGTTTGATTATTCTGCGCCATATTAGTAATATTGTTAGACTTTCAAAAGGAATTGAGCCGCGCATTTATATGCGTAAAAAACATTGATTTTAATTAGTTCTTTTATAAGATTCTCACTAAAAAATCAAATTTCATTATGGCTTTTGTTTTCATCAATACTAAAAAAAGGTATGATTATGTACCTATAATTCATCTAATTTTTAATTATTTTTCTGTTTATCTATGCAAATAAGCCCTTTATTAGAATCCCTCATGGAAGCTTTACGCTATCTTCCCGGTGTTGGTCCTAAATCAGCGCAACGTATGGCGTTTCATTTGTTACAACGTAACAGGCAAGGTGGGATCAAATTAGCCCAATTATTACAAGAAGCGATGACAAACATTGGACATTGTCAACAATGCCGCACTTTTACTGAACAAGAAATTTGTAGCCTATGTGCTAATGTTAGACGGCAGGCGAGTGCGCAACTTTGTATTGTCGAAACGCCGGCCGATATAGTTGCTATTGAGCAAACCGGTCAATATAGTGGTCGTTATTTTGTATTATTAGGGCATCTTTCGCCATTAGATGGCATTGGACCTAATGAAATTGGATTAGATCTATTAAAAGAACGACTTGCTACTCAACAAATTAACGAGGTTATTTTAGCCACCAATCCAACTATTGAAGGAGATGCAACGGCTAATTTCATTGCGCAGATGTGCCATGAATTCAATATTGTTACAACTCGTATTGCCCATGGTGTTCCAGTTGGTGGTGAATTAGAAATGGTAGATGGCACGACCTTGTCACATTCATTTATTGGTCGACAAAAAATAGAATTTTAACAAACTAGTTTTGATAAAAATTTATTAATCTAAAGCTAATAAAATCCTGCCTTTAGTTAAATCGGCTAAAAAACCTTTTAAATGGTGCGCATTATCACGAGTCAACGCAACACTAACGGTTACACCTGACGCACCAAAAATTGGATTTTCAAAAATAGCGTCTAATTCTTTTAATTTATTTTCGATAATAGACCATTCATTATAATAGCAATCAAAATTGATAGGGATCCGTTCAATTATTTCAAGCAATTGCGCTTGCTGTAGGCAATGACTAGCACTACCTCCATAGGCTCGAATCAATCCCCCTGTGCCTAATTTGATGCCCCCAAAATAACGTGTAACGACTATGATTACTTGATCGCAATTTTGCCCATCAATGGCAGATAAGATAGGTTTGCCGGCGGTACTTGTCGGTTCTCCATCATCATTAAATCGATATTGTTGCCCAATTTTCCATGCCCAGCAATTATGCGTTGCTGATGGATCACTAATAAGGGCTATAAAGTCATTGGCTTGTTGGATCGATGTCACTGGCGCAGCATTAACTATAAAAAGGCTTTTTTTAATTTCTTCGCGGATTTGAATAGAAGTTGTTAATGTAAAAGGCATGATGAATCTGTTAAAATTTAAATCTTGCTAGTTATAATACCGAGTGAATTAAAAATGTCTATTAATTTAGCCGAATTAAGAAAGCAACAACAATGTTTAGCTGAGCAAATTATTTTACAAGATGAATTTACTTTACCAATTAAGCATATTGCAGGGGCGGATGTCGGTTTTGAGCAGCAAGGCGAAATCACAAGGGCTGCCATTGTTGTTTTATCTTATCCCGATTTTGAAATTATTGACTATCAAATCGCAAGAGTAAAAACAACGTTTCCTTATATTCCTGGTTATTTATCTTTTCGAGAATATCCCGCTTTATTAAAGGCGTATGATCAGTTAAATCATCGACCATCACTATTAATGGTCGATGGACAGGGGACTTCGCATCCACGGCGGCTTGGTATCGCTTCTCATGTCGGTTTATTACTTGATTTACCTACTATTGGAGTAGCTAAAACGAAACTCTGCGGTAATTACCAAAATTTAGATAAAGTGATGGGGAATATCAGTCCATTAATGGATGGTAAAGAGCTTATAGGCAATGTGTATTATAGCAAAAATAAATGTAATCCTTTGTTTATATCAGCAGGGCATAAAATAAGTCAAGAGTCGGCATTATATTGGGTTAAAAACTCAATGCGAGGTTATCGTTTACCTGAGCCAACAAGATGGGCAGATGCAATAGCATCAAACAAACCATTAGTACAAAAATCAAAAATAAATTAATTATTTAATTCATTAATTGTTTATATCACAATTAAAGCCACAAAAAAGAAGAGTGAAAATAGTACAAAATGATGGTCAGCAATTTTTCCAATTTACGAAGTAACGGATTTACTTTTAAACAATTTTTTGTAGCTCATGATAAAAGTCCCATGAAGGTGACAACGGATAGTGTATTGTTAGGCGCCTTTGCTCCAATTTCAACTTTACCACATCATGTTTTAGATATAGGGACGGGCTGCGGAGTAATCGCATTAATGCTTGCTCAACGTTTACAATCTTTTCCGAAATGCGTGATTGATGCCATTGATATTGATTTCAATGCTGTAAAGTAATGTGATGAAAATATAAGAAATGCTCCTTTTAAGAATATTTCTGTTTGGCAAATGGATATTAAAGAATGTTTAACGCAACATTTTTCTAAGCAGAAACAATATTATAGACATTATGATTTAATCGTTTGTAATCCGCCGTATTTCGAATCTGCTTCGGCATGTCGCAGCAATCAGCGTCAAATTGCACGTTATACTGAGCAATTGTCACATGAAGATCTTATTAAATGCGTAATTTATCTTTTAGCTGAAAAAGGCCTATTTTGTGTCGTTTTACCCTTTCATTTATTTGAACAATTTGAGCAAATCGCTTTAAAACATCAATTATTTTTACAGCAGTCACTTAACATAAAATATCAACCTCATAAACACGATTCATTAATGATAGGATGTTTTACAAAAATAATTTCAAAAAAAGTAAAAAGGCAAAATTTGTGTATGAGAAATCAAGAAGGGCAATATAGTCATGATTTTGCTGATCTAATGCGAGACTTTTATTTGCGATTTTAATCATATTAATCAAAAAACCTCGCTAAAAAGCGAGGTTTTCGTATTTATTTTGAAATTATTCACCTTCAAATTGTATTAAGGTAAAACATTCAATGCCCATATTAGTTAATTTTGTTTTACCACCTAAATCAACTAAATCAATAACAAAGGCTGCATCTTCTACTATTCCACCTGCTTTACGAATTAATTTAGCCGTTGCAGCGACTGTGCCTCCTGTTGCAAGTAAGTCATCAACAATTAAAACGCGTTCATCTTTTGCGATAGCATCAGTATGTATTTCTAAAGTGTCAGTACCATATTCAAGTTGATATTCTTCTTTAAATACGTGACGGGGTAACTTATTGGGTTTTCGAACAGGGATAAATCCGACACCTAATGCTAAAGCAATCGGTGCTGCAAAAATAAATCCTCTTGCTTCAGTGCCAACAACTTTATCAATTTTTTTATTACGGTAATGATTAATTAAAAGATCTACAGTGGTCTTAAAAGCTTCGGCATTTTCAAGAAGACTTGTAATATCCCGAAATAATACCCCTTTTTTGGGATAATCGGGGATAGTAATAATACTGTTTTTAATTAACGCAAGTTTCTCTTGTAATGGGTTCATAATTTAATCACTTTGTTTACTAATTAGGAAATAATAAATAGAAAATAGGGTGCATTATATACCTGTTAACATTTCTGTAACAGTTAAGATAATGTAAGCATCTAAATTTTGTATGTTATTATTTTTTATTAAAAATTTCTAGATTATTTAATGATTAATTATTGGTTTTCTCTTTATTTGTAACTATAATAAATAAAATATTTATCTTCTTATTTATCAATAAGTTATTGTTGTTTCTGAAAATAACTTGTTTTTTCGATAAAACTTTTTTGGAGATATAAAATGCATTACAACGATTTTCTTGTTATTGCGCTTAAATTACTGGTTGTTTTTATTTGTATTATCATTTTCTTAAAAATAACCGGTAAAACTTCACTATCTCAAATGTCTAGCATTGATTTTATCGGTAATATGATTTTAGGTGGTATTGCGGGTGGTATTATTTATAATCCCAAATTAACTATTTTTGATTTTTTGATTGTTCTTTTTATGTGGACAGTCATTATGTATATTTCTAATTTTTTGAAAGAAAAAAGTCAAAGTGCGAAAGCGTTTATCGTTGGTAATCCTATTTCATTAATGGATCAAGGTAAAATAGATGTGCAAGCATTTGAAGATAATAAATTAAGTATGTCGTCTTTTGCCATCTTGTTAAGGATGAAAAATATTTTTAGTATTAGTGAAGTCAATAAGGCTATTTTAGAACCTAATGGGCAGCTAACAGTTGTTAAAAAAGGAGATAAAGGCATAGCGTATGTAGTATTAGAAAATGAAAAACCTAATATCGATAATTTAAAACAAATTGGTAAAGACGAAGAGTGGTTAAAAGCACAATTGAGTCGACAAGGTTATGATAGTTATAAGGGATTATATTGTGTTGAATATTATGATGGTCATATTTATGTAATACCGACTTTGTCATTGAATAAATAATTAGTCTATATAGATTATATAGACTAATTATTAATGCTAATTCACATAAAGTGGTGATTGATTTGTTGAATGGGCTATAAAAGCATTAATATTTAATAAATGTAATTTTGCTAAAAGATTATTTGCCGCGCTTTCACTTTGACACTGCGTAAAAATACATGCGCCGGTACCTGTTAATCGAGTAGGGGCAAATTCATTTAGATAGTCGATGAGAGAATGAATGATTGGGTAATGGCGCTTAACGGTATTTTCACAATCATTTTTATGTTCAGAATATGAAATTGATAATAATTGTTCAAGAGTTCGTTTTGGCGAATTACGAGTAAGTTCGGGTAAATTGAATATTTTTGCGGTTGAAACTTCAATATTCGGACAAGTGATTACATACCAATTTTCTTGGTAATTAATGGGTTGTAATTTATCTCCAACACCTTCTGCAAATGCGGCATGTCCATAAATAAAAATAGCAACATCCGCTCCGATTGATCGTCCAATATCGATTAACTCTTGTTTCGATAAATTTAGATCCCATAGTTCATTTAACGCAACTAAAACCGTAGCAGCATTTGATGAAGCGCCACCTAATCCTCCACCCATAGGAATTTTCTTATCAATTTTGATATCAATGCCTAAATGTTTAGTTTGAGGTTGCTTTTTGTATCCATAAGATTGTAATTTTTTTGCGGCAACCACGATCAAATTTTTTTCGGCAGAGACATTATCAAAATGGGTTAACAAATTAATCTCATCATCATGACGAACATCAAAGGTAAGGGTATCGTTATAATCAATAAATTGAAAGAGAGTCTGTAAATCATGGTAATTATCTTGCCGTCGATTTGTAATATATAAAAAGAGATTTAATTTAGCCGGTGATAACCAAAATTTTTTATTGTTTTGCATACAACTTGACCTAGAAAACTTTCCAACTATTAATTTTGACATTAATAAACGTATCTTTTTGTGTTAGCTCTAATGATGAGGGAAGCGCTATTTTTTGTTTATAGGTAGAAACAGTAAGATAATGAGTAATTTTTAATTGCCAAATTTTATTTTGTTGGCTAAATTGTGTCGCATAGAGGCGACCTTGATTATCTAATTGATCCCATTCTGGATTATTCGAATAACCTTTTAACCAATCATGCAACGATAAAAGTGGGATATCGAGATTGGCATAATTTTTAAGAAGTGTTTCAATATTGATATCTCGATAAGTCTGTCCATTTCTATCGGTTAATTCTGCAAATAATTGTGAAACTTTAATAGTTAATATACGCATTCCTAAGGAAGATGTTAATTTAATTTGATAATCATCATTTGCTTTTTGTTGAATGATAAATCGGCCATAATTTTTGCCATCTTTTCCTTTATAAGTCAAACTACCATTTGCTTGAAAGGCGCTAATTGTTTGTAATTTTTCTTGATGTAGATGCCAATCTTGTTGCAAAGTAAGCTTATCTTTAGGTACTGAAACCTGACAAGAGATGAGGAAAAAAGTCAGTAAAAAAATAAGATAAGGTTTTAAATAGGGCATCATTTAGTTTGGATTTTTTTATAGTGAAAGTTTTACTATTATAACTGATAATTAATGAAATTGAAAAAGAATGACACCATTTAACCTTATTCTTTTTTGTTGTATACTAACTTAACTAAACGCTTAATAAAGCGTAATAAACAATAAACTAAACAATGGTCTAGTTTTGTTAACGAATGAATAAATCGATTAAAACTTACCAATAAGAAAATACGCAATGTCAATTACAATATTAGGTGTTAATCATAAAACCGCGGCTATCGCTTTGCGTGAAAAAATTGCTTTTTCAACAGAAATGATGGATAAAGCTTTATACAGCCTTTATCAACATCCTCTCGTTGATGGATGTGTGATTTTATCAACATGCAACCGAACTGAAATTTACCTTAGCTATGAATATGAAACAGATTTAATTCGTTTAAAAGAATCTGTCATTGAATGGCTTGCAAATTTTCATCAAATTGATATCTCGTTATTCAAATCGGCTTTATATTGGCATGAAGGGCGCCAAGCTATTGAACATTTAATGTCGGTTGCAAGTGGTATTGATTCAATGATTATTGGTGAACCCCAAATCTTAGGGCAAGTTAAACAATCTTATACTGCTGCTCAGCAAAATCACACTTTATCAATGCCATTGAAAAAACTTTTTCAACATATTTTTCATGTTGCAAAAATTATCAGAACAGAAACTAATATAGGCTCAAATACTGCATCGATCGCTTATGAGGCATGCCTTGTCGCTCGTAAACTTTATGAAGATACTAAAACTATTAATGTTATGCTAATTGGGGCAGGTGAAACGATAGAGCTTATCTCACGTTATCTTAAACCACATAGATTTAATCATATTATTGTCGCTAATCGAACACGCGAAAAAGCGCTTAAACTTACCTCATTATTAATTGATGCCGAGATTATTTCTTTGCATGATATTGCAACACGTTTAAGTGATGTTGATATTGTAATTAGCTCAACGGCAAGTCCCTTACCTATTATTGGTAAAGGTATGGTTGAACGAACTTTATCAATAAAGCGAGCATTGGCTAAACAGCAATCTACCACACAAAAAAATGATATGCTTTTTATTGATCTTGCTGTCCCTCGTGATGTTGAAGAAGAAATCAATCAATTAGAAAATGTTCATTTGTATACCATTGACGATTTGCAAAAAACCGTAACGGCAAATTTAGAACAACGAGAAATCGCAGCCAAAGAAGCACAATATATTATTCATGAAGAAGCTGAAAAATTTATCCAATGGCAAAAATCACGTCATGCAGTTGATTATATTAAAGAATATCGACGTCAAGCAGAAGAGATTAAACGTGATTTGGAAATAAAAGCACTAAATTCAATCAAACAAGGTGCAAATATTGATGATGTTTTAAGTGAGTTTTCCTATAAATTAACTAATAAACTGATTCATGCCCCAACACAAACTTTAATGAATGCGGCAATGGTAGAGTGTGACAATTGTTTTAGAGTTGTAAGTAAAGGTTTAGGGCTAAAAGAACATTAATTTATAACATTAAAAGAGGTTAGGATCTTATTGGATCAAATTGAATTTTTTACAATACCCAATCCTTGTAAACGGATTTGTGAAACTAATTTACAAGGTTATTGTTTATCTTGTTTTCGATCAAGGCAAGAAAGATTTGATTGGCAAAAATATAATGATACCCAAAAAAAGCATGTTTTAAGATTAGCAAAACAACGAAAATTAAAATATCAAAAAAGACAATTATCTCAATTACCTTACCCTATAAATATTGAAACTGTAAAACAATTCGATTTAAATTTATAACAGAATGAATTGTAACGAATTTAATTTATCTCTTCTTGCAATATTGATTTAGTCAGAGTAGCATTTTTGAAATAGTCGATGTGAATTATTTGAATATTAAGTAAGAGGCATTACATGAAAATGTGCATAGCTTGTGGGATGCCAATGACGACAATAGGTGATTATCCGTTATTCGATATGACAAAAAACTATTGTAAACATTGTGCAAATCAGGAGGGTTTACTTATTTCCTTTGAAGAAAAATGGCGTTCATTAACGTTACATTATGCTAAAGCACATCATTTGGATTATGAAATAGCAAAAGAAACTGCATATCGGGTCTTAAAAAAATTACCGGCTTGGCGCTATTATAAACAGCAAAAGTAACTGACAATCTCAAATAACAGACTAAAAATTACGCAAATGGTTTTTTTTAGGCTTTTATTTATTGCAGATAAAAGCTAACTCGGTATAATGCCTACGTTTACTTATTATCACATAAATGCCAGTGTGGCGAAATCGGTAGACGCAGCGGATTCAAAATCCGCCGCCCTTAAAGCGTGTCGGTTCGAGTCCGACCACTGGCACCAATAAAATCAACGATTTACATAAATAATTATTTCGCACAAATTCTTAATAAAACGCTAAGTGGCGGTAAAATAGCGCTATTTAAGTTTATCTTTTGACTCAAAATGTCTTTAAAATTCTATTTTTATTCAAAAATACTTAACTTATTGTCATGGCACGTCTGGATACACCCATAAAAAGAGTAACATCTAAAGTCATACTATTCGCTAAATGAATTCATGTAATGACTAAACTTGCTGACAAGTAGGACGTATAATAATTTCATTCATTGTAGTGTCGGCAGGTGAATTAATGGCAAATGCAATGATTTCAGCAATACGTTCTGGTTGAATAGCGACTTCTTGGTACAACTTATCGATAGCGTTTTTTATATCTTGATCTGTAATGGTATGAGTAAGTTCTGTAGCAATTGCTCCTGGTGATATGACGGTAACGCGAATATTACTTTTGGCTAATGCTTCTTCTTGACGCAAACTATCACTGATTGCTAATACCGCATGTTTTGTAGCACTATAGACACCGCCCCCCGGGTGGGTTAAATGTCCAGCAATGGAAGAGATGTTAACGAAGTGACCTTGCTTTCTTTGGCGCATCGGTAATAAGGCAGCGGCAATGCCATATAAAGTACCTTTTATATTAACATCGATCATTTGCTCCCACTCATCTACTTTTAGTTTGCTGAATGTTGATTGTGGCATTAGTCCGGCATTATTGATCCAAACATCGATTTGTTTATATTCATCCAACGCTTTTTTAGCCAAAAGTTCAACGTCATTGCGATTAGTTACATCGGTAACTAGGTAAGTAGCTATACCTCCTATCGATGAGATATCTTTTATAATATTTTGTAGTTTTTCTTCTCGTCTGGCTCCTAACACTAGTTTATAACCTTGTGCTGCTAATAATTTAGCAGTCGCTTCGCCTATACCACTCGAAGCACCTGTTATGACGATAACTTTTTTATCTTTTTTCATATATTAACTCCTTCTTCAATAGATTTTATGAGCTTAATACAGTGATTAGGGCTTGTTGAGTTGTTTCTGCTTGTTTTTCACCGACCTTATCACGTAAGGTATTAATAACAGCGTTTATTTGTTGTTGGGTTAATTCGATATTCATGGCGATCTGAATGTGAGACTGTAATTGGCTTTCAACGCCACCAAGGCTTGCCAATGCTGCAATTGTTGCTATTTCACGGCTTTGATAGTCAAGGTTATTACGTCCAAAAATATCACCAAATAAATGAGCTTTTAAAAATTGATCAATCGCCGGGCTAAAAACCATTACACCACCTGATACGGGCATACCAACTAGATAGGTTTGTATGTCTGTTCCTAAGTCTAAACTGGTTTTATTTTTGGGTAGTGGGTCGGCTTCTTTGCCAAGAGGGTTATTGATGCCTTCTTGTTGGCGTTCTTCGAATAATTGCATAAAGGCAGTGATAGCATTTAAGCTTCGAGGGAAGCCCGCATAGGCATACATCTGTACAAGCACTTCTTTAATTTCATTGACGGTTAAGCCATGATCTAATCCTTCTTTCAGTGCAATTTTAAGTTTGGGTAAATTACCTTCCGCAGTGAATGCAGCAATCGGAATAATGTATTGTTGTTTTAAAGTTATTGGATCTTTATCCATAATGGAAGCTCCATAGCTGGTTGATAGATTGCACAGCATAAAAAAAGTAATTATCACGATCAGTAGTTTTTGCATAAAGTATTTCTTTATCAAATTTGATTTTAGATAAAATTGTACCCGTTGTTTATATCAGTTCGATGTGTCTAAATAAAGAGTAAGTTGATTAACCCTTGACTAAGGTTTAACTTGATATTCAGCATCAGTCACTTTTTCCATCCATACCACATTTTTACCATCAATTTCTTCAACAACAGAAAGATGTGTCATAGCAATGTTTGGTGAAGCTCCATGCCAATGCTTAATGCCAGGTGGGCAAATTATTACATCACCAGGGTAGATTTTAACAATAGGTCCTCCCCATTCTTGGGTATAACCTACGCCAGAAGTCACAACTAATGTTTGGCCTAGTGGATGAGTATGCCACGCCGAACGTGCACCAGGTTCAAATGTGACATAAGCACCTGAGGTGCGAGCGGGGCTGATTGCAGGAAATAAAGGGTCTATTCTTACAGTACCTGTAAAGAATTTTTCGGGTCCTTTAACAGAGGCTTGAGAGCCATTTTTTATGATTTTTTGTGATGTTACATTAGCTTCTTGAGCATAAGCGCCAGTAGAAAATCCGCTGATTGCAGCGAGTGAAATAGTTAAAAAGCGTCTTGGTAAAATATTCATTACATAATCCTTATAGTAACTAATAAAAATAGTTGGTTTATTTACTCTAACGCGATCGAGGATGAACCAATAGATATGATCCTATTGGATTATTGCCTAATTATGGCAGTTTTAAGATTGTTTTTTATGTATAACCTTGTACTATAATTAGTGGATTATGCGGATAAGCCCTAGGGAGAAACTTTATGACGAGTAAGCCAGAAACTGACGTACAAATCATAAACAATCAACTCAAAGAATCTATGCTGCAATGGATGCCAAAAGCGGGTGACTATCTAACAGCCATACCTAACTTTGGTATTTATCGGCGTGATAGAATAGATTTTTCTGAAAATTGTTTTTATCGCCCCTTGGTTTCTATTATTACTCAAGGCATTAAGCGCTCATTAATAGGTTCAGAAAAGTATAAATATGGTGAAGGAGATTATCTTATAACCTCAGTTGATATTCCTACCATCAACTCAGTGATTATTGCTTCTGAAGAACAACCTTTTTTATCGCTTGCGCTTTATCTTGATTATCAAGTGATTAATCAATTAATATCAGAGTTTCCTGAGCTCGCTCGTATTGAAGCGATTCCCTTTAAAGGTATTTCAGTCAAGACTGTGGAGTTGGATATTCTGACTGCTTTTTTGCGATTAACTCAACTGTTAGAAAGACCTGAGCAAATTACCGTATTAGCACCGATGATGATTAAAGAAATTCATTATTTATTACTTATGGGACCCTTCGGGCAACAATTGCGCTCAATAAATACGCAAGGGACACAAAGTAATCATATTGCGAACGCGATAAATTGGTTAAAAGAGCACTATAAAGAATCAATTACAATAGAAGCATTAGCGGAGCAATCCAATATGTCTTTATCTACGTTTCATCGGCATTTTAAAGAAGTAACAACCCTAAGCCCATTACAATATCAAAAACAGCTACGCCTTTATGAGGCCCGTCGCTTGATGTTGTCTGAAGGGTATAATGCTGCAAGTGCAGGCCTTGTGGTAGGTTATGAAAGTGCTACTCAATTTAACCGAGAATACAAACGCCTATTTGGAAATCCTCCCCATACAGATATTAAAAATCTTCAATAAAAGATTATTATTAGCAATTACGGCTGATTTTAAAAGAGAAAAACGTTAAGTGATTGATTATAAAATGCTATAGATATTGAATTTATGACAACTAAAATCCTTTCTTTTATTTGTATTGCGTTGTGTGAATGCTGGCATATGAAATCGTCGCCTAAAAGCAATTTACAACTCATATGTAAAGGCTATATTATTAATTACAAATGTAAAATCAATCACACCGATTTCTTTTTGATATAAAATGAACAATCATTATTTCACTACTCTATGTCTACTATGTTGTTTTTGAAATAGTTAATGATCGCTTCAGTTGTTTGGGTTTTCCTTAAGTTTTTGCGCCAAATAAGGTATATGTCAATTCTTAATTTTGTATCTTGTTTTTTAATTAAATTTTTGTATACAACACCATCGATTTTTGCCTGAGTCATAGACTGAGGCAAAAGCATCATCCCTTTACCTAATGATACTTCAAGTAACATTGATAAATTATCTGATAATTCCGCACGACGAACAAGAGGAATATGTAATCTTTTATATACTCGCTCGCATTGTTCATAAAAAAAGGGATTTAAATATTGTTTAAACCAAAATAATGGTAAGTCAGTCACATCATTAAGATCAACAAATTCATGAGTGCTACATGGATGGAGTTCAGGCAAAACTAGGATCATTGGCTCTCTGTAAATTAATTGAGAGTTTTCGTTTACATCTCTTGTCTGATAATCTGAAACAAATGCAAAATCGATATTTTCCTTTTGTAGCTCAAGGAGAAGCTCTTTTGATGTGTAGTTATATTTGTAAATTTCTGTTTCATCAATAAAAGTAGATAGAAATAATTTAAAAGGAGGAATAAAATCGAAAGAGAGCGTTTTTGTTGTGCCTAATATAATTTTTTCAATATTTTTTGATTTTATGGATTTAGTAATTAAACTGAGTTCATTCAATAACAGCTTTACTTTTAACTTAAGTTTTTCCCCTTCATTTGTTAAAACAACATTACGTGAATTTCTTAAAAATAGAGTTACATTTAATTTGTCTTCTAAATCTTTTATTTGAATTGAAAGTGGCGGCTGACTTACACCTAATTTATCAGCTGCGCCCCTAAAACTTCGTTCTTCACAAACGGCTATAAAATATTGTAACTGTTTGACAGTGGGTAATTTTTTACAATAAATATCCACAATATTTAACACCTCTATATATTCACATTAACATAATTTTAAACGTATTAATCAACAGGATTAAGACAATTATTTAGATGAGTTAAGTTTATCGGTACTGTTATTTTAATTGTTGCAGATTGTATCACTATAATGTCAAAGAGTGTAATTTATTTGCCATATTCTTTAATTACTAGCAATTTACAATAATTTTAGTTCAATCGATATATTTTACTGATTAGCATCATTAAAGGATTTTTTAATCTACTCCATTAGTAGTTTTTTTGTAACATCCCATCGAATTTACGTGTTAACTCATTTTCTTTCGATGCCAAGATAAATAACAGTATTGTTTATAACCTTTTCTTCAAATGGAGTTAAGTATAATTAATATTCCAAACCCCGATCTTTGATATGAATTTCATATCGCTAAATAAGTATTTCTGCATTTTTGTATTTTTGTTTAGGATTTATACAGTTTTATAACTTATAAAAAATAAGGCATCTAATTCATAAGAAATTTTTATTTTGAGGAGAAAAATTTGAATAAGTTAGTAGTTGTAGGTGATAAATTCAGTGAGTTTGCAAAGTTAAATAGGACTATTATTCTAAGCCAAAGGGTACATCTATCAACCTCGATGGCGGAGCTTCCATCGGATATGGATTTTTAAGGAAAATACTCATCATGAAAAAAAATTTTTTATATACCGTCATCTTTATATTTTTCGCTTTCTTCAGAGAAACAAGTATGGCTGACTTAAAAACTGTAGCCAAATCATTTAATGCCCCAACAGGAATTGCTTTTGACAGTGCTGGGGCTATGTATATTACCAATTGGTCTGGAAATTCAATCGTTAGAATAAATGCTAATGGAGATCATGAAACGATCTATTCGAATATTTCGTCACCAGCGGGGATCGTGATTGATGCAAAAGACAACATTTATATATCTTCTTATAGTGACAATTATATCTTGAAAATTACAACCTCAGGGGAAGTTCAAAAAATTTCTGACGGTTATCATACTCCTACTGGTATAGCATTTTCTAATTCAGGGCAATTATTGATTACTAACCGCTCTACTGGAGAAATTGTTTCGTTAGATTTAAATAATGGTAAGAAGAAAGTTATTGTTCGTGGATTATCTACGCCAGTTGGTGTTACACAACTTCCTGATAATAGCTTAGTTGTTTCCCAATACAGTGGTCGCCTCACTTTGATTAGCCCTAATGGCGATAAAACAGAATTAGGTAATAGTTTTAATAGACCTGGCGTTGGTATTGTAACCATTGCACCTAATGTTGTGGCTGTAATAGATAACGGTGCAAATATGGTGCGAAAAGTTGATATAAATACAAAAGAGGTGAGTACTTTAGTTTCATCGTTATCGGGGGCCGTTGCATTAGCATTTCGCGATAATTGTTATTATATAGGAACATGGGGTGATGGTGCTGTCTACATGTTTAATGATGGAAAATTTTAACAAACACAAAATTGGAGTTAGATATTATGAATAAATTACCAGAAAGAACCTTAGGTTCAAGTATTAAAGTTGGTGCAATAGGATATGGAGCTATGGGATTAAGTGAATTCTATGGACCTGCAAACGATCAACATTCATTGAAATTATTGCACTCTGTTGTAGATAATGGTGTGACTTTGATTGACACCGCCGATATGTATGGTCGTGGGGAAAATGAATTACTTATTGCTTCATTTTTAAAAGAATTAACGTCATCCCAACGAGAAAAATTAACTATTGCGACAAAATGTGGTATAGATAGAAGCAATACGGTTGGTTATGGAAGAAGTATAAATAATTCGCCTGAATATATTAAATCTTGCTGTGAGGCATCTCTTAAGCGATTAGGTGTAGAGCAAATTGATCTATTTTATATTCATCGAATTAATCCAGAAAATCCAATCGAAGAAACGATGGAAACGATGGCAAAATTAGTGAAAGAAGGAAAAATCAAGCATACAGGGCTTTGTGAAGTTTCTACTGATTTATTAGTTCGAGCACATGAAACCTTTCCTGTTGATGTTGTTCAAACAGAATATTCGCTTTGGACACGAGATATTGAAGATAATGTCTTACCGTTATTAAAAAAACTAGATATAGGTTTAGTACCATACTCACCTCTTGGACGAGGTTTTTTAACGGGTAAATATCAGTCGGAAAAAGATTTTGTAGACGGTGATTTTCGCAAAACAAATCCAAGGTTTATGGATGCCAATATAGAGCAAAATAAAAAACTGTTGCAAGCAATAAAGCCAATGACTATTAAATATAATTGCACTAGTGGTCAGATAGCATTAGCTTGGTTATTGGCTCAATGGGAGAGTATTGTACCTATTCCTGGAACAAAACAAGAAAAATATTTAATAGAAAATATAAATTCTTGCTTTGTCGAAATTGAAATGGAAGATGTCATAATACTTAATGATTTAAAAAAACGTATTAGTATAAAAGGAGAACGTTATACACCTGAAGGAATGAAAGGTATTTTCTAAAGATATTATGAATTGGAGCGGGAAACGAGGTTCGAACTCGCGACCTCAACCTTGGCAAGGTTGCGCTCTACCAACTGAGCTATTCCCGCAAAAGAATTGATTAAGTAAGTGGTGCCCGGGGCGAGACTTGAACTCGCACGGCCAAAAAGGCCGAGGGATTTTAAATCCCTTGTGTCTACCGATTTCACCACCCGGGCTCAAAACAATTATTAACTGCTTCGATGGACATGCATTTTACAGATCTTATTTTCTGCGTCAATAAAAAAATGCTAAACCTGTTTTAATTGCTTAATGTTTGGCTAAATTATTATTATTTAATCTTAATAAGATTATTTATTAACCAATAATTTAATATAAAAAATGATTAACAAAAATGATTGAAGCTTAAAATAAATTTCAAATAGGGTTAATTAATTTTAATTTGATCAAATAAGTCTTTTTTAGCCATTCCTAAATATTGTATCATCGAATACAAAGTTAAAAAGGAAGCGATATATAACGCAATAAGACCTGCGTAAATAACGATATCGCAAGGTCTCCATAAAAGCCAGGTTAAAGCTGTCATCTGTAAGATGGTTTTAATTTTACCTGCTTTAGAAACGGCAACTTGATTACGTTTACCGATTTCCGCCATCCACTCGCGTAAAGCTGAAATAATTATTTCACGGGAAATCATGATAATTGCTGGAATAGATATCCACCATGCTTGGTAATATTGAGTGATAAGAACTAAGGCGATAGTGACCATGATTTTATCAGCAACGGGATCTAAAAATGCACCAAATTTGGTTGTTTGACCTAACCGACGGGCAAGGTAACCATCTAAAATATCCGTTATTGCTGCAATTAAAAAAATAAGTGCCGCAAAAAATCCTGACCATTCATGTGGAAACAAATAGAAAGATAAAACAAAAAAAGGAATTAAGATAACTCTAAATAAGGTTAATAAGGTTGGAAAGTTAAGTTTCATTTAATGCAAGCTCTTTCTATAATCAAAACTCAGTGAGATTTTCCTTCACTGTAAAATGGTTATTTATGTTGCCTTAATTAAGTGAATTTTTCAATTATCTATTGCTTTAAATTGAGATAAATTTTTTCAGCTAATGATTTCGATATACCTTGTACTTGAGCTATTTCGTCAATGCTTGCATTTTTTAATTCACGTAAGCCACCAAAATGCTTCAATAAAACTTGTCGTCTTTTAGTTCCAATCCCTTCTATATGCTCAAGAGCACTATCTGTTAATTGTTTTACTCCTTTTTTGCGTTGACCAACAATAGCATGATCATGTGAAGCATTACGGATTTGTTGGATTAATAATAAAGCAGGGGAGTTATCTTGTAAGTAGTGTCCAAAGCCTTGTGCTTCAAAAAATAAGGTTTCTAAACCTTCCTTACGTTCAGCCCCTTTAGCCACTCCAATTAGGATTGGATGAGATTTATTCCAGTTAACATTGAGTTCATCAAAAACCTGTAAAGCTTGATTTAATTGTCCTTTTCCACCATCGATAAAAATGACATCAGGGATCTTATCAGAATGAAGATCTTTTTTATTATACCTTCTTGTTAATACTTGTTTCATTGCTGCATAATCATCGCCAGGCGTAATACCTGTGATATTGTAACGTCGAAATTCAGTTTTAACGGGTCCTTTGTCATCAAAAACAACGCAAGAAGCAATGGTATTTTTCCCCATAAAATGACTAATATCAAAACATTCCATGCGCTTAATGCTTTTTATTCCTAAAAAGGATTTTAAAGCATCATAACGTTGTTTTATGGTGGAATTTTCAAGCAATTTATTTTTAACGCCGGTATTGGCATTTACAGTCGCTATCTTTAATAATTTAAGATTATCTCCTTTAGGTTCATCAATGATTTTGACCTGAAACCCAGCTACGATTGATAAAGTTTCCTCAATAGAATGTTTATCTGAAAGTGAAAAATTCAACAGGATTTTTTTAGGAATAATACGATTTTGATTTCCTTGTAAATAAAATTGACCAATAAATGTTTCAATAACTTCTTCAAGCTCGGTATTAGAAGGCACTTTTGGATAATAAGCTCGATGACCAAAAGTTTGTCCATTTCGAATAAATAAGACATAAATACAAGCAATTCCAGCTTCATAGTGAAATCCAATAACATCAAGATTGTCATTATTATTATAAATAACTTGTTGCTCATTAATTTGTTTTATAGCTTGTAACTGATCTCGTAAAACAGCTGCTTTTTCAAAATTAAGATCTTGACTTGCTTGCTGCATATCTTTTGTAATTTGAGCGACAATTTGAGAAGACTGACCTGATAAGAAAAGTCGAATATAATTAACTTGTTCTTGATAATCTTCATCACTTATCAGACCTGATACACAAGGCCCTAAGCAACGTTTTATTTGGTATTGCAAGCATGGACGTGTGCGATTTTGGTATGTTGTATTTAGACATTGTCTAACTGGAATTGTCTTTTGTAATAAGGCTAAAATTTGTTTTACAGCATACGAATTAGGGTAGGGACCAAAAAATTCACCTTCTTTACGATTAACAGCTCCTCGGTAAATAGATACACGAGGATGTTTTTCTTTGCTTAATTTGATAAAAGGATAACTTTTATCATCTTTTAAAAGGACATTATAGCGTGGTTGATGTTTTTTTATGTATGTTTGTTCTAAAAGTAAAGCTTCAGTTTCAGTATGGGTAATCGTAAATTCAACATGATGAATTTGGCTTACTAAAATTTCAGTTTTTAATGTTTTTTTGCTGCTATTAAAATAGCTTTTTAATCGATTATTTAGATCTTTGGCTTTGCCCACATAAATAATAGTACTTGTATCATTAAACATCTGATAAATACCGGGTTTATGTGGGACTGTTTTTAAAAATGATTTAGCGTCAAATGAAGTCATATCAATTTTCAAAGGCGAGGTTCTTTTTCTCGATTAATCTCATAATGATGCTTAAAATACTATTTATCAAGAGGTAAATGAATCCTGTGACAAGATAAACAGTAAAATCATAATTACCGCCAAATATATCTTTATTATAGCTCATGACATCCATTAAGGTTATGAGTGAGACGAGAGCTGTTCCTTTTATAACAAAAATCATTTCATTTGAATAAGTCGATAATGCGCGTTTTAAAGCATAGGGTAAAATAATCTTTAAAGATTGTTTATTATTCATTCCTAATGCTTTACATGCTTGCCATTGGCTTGGTGGAATGGCTTTTAAAGATCCATAAAAAATTTGCGTCGTATAAGCAGCACTATTTAAGGTTAAGGCTAAATATGCACAAAACCACGCATTGGATAATAAATGTCCAAGCCAAGGAAGGTTTTTTGCAATAGATGGAAATTGATTTGGTCCATAATAAATTAGAAATATTTGTACTAATAAGGGAGTTCCTGTAAATAAAACTGTATAGCCTCGAATAACATAGGTTAATACTTTACATTGGTACGATAAGAATATGGTTAATAAAATAGCTAACAAGCAAGCAGATAAAATGCTAGCCAAACCAAGTGACAATGTAACAGGTAATCCTTTAGAAAGAATGAAAAAATATTCTATTATTTTATCCATGATTTATTACCTTCTGATCATAATAACGTGTTCTAATTTCTATCAACTTGAGTACTTTTTGGCTTATGATCGAAATAATTAAATAGATAATAGCTGCAACTAAATACCATGTAAAAGGTTGATTGTCACTGGATATGAATTTTTCAGATTGTTTCATAATATCATTAATGGATATTAAAGAGACTAAAGCTGTATCTTTTAACAAGACTAACCACTGGTTACCAAGTCCAGGTAATGCATAACGCCATATTTGAGGAATAATTATATGTGTTAAGGTTCGAAAGCGACTTAGACCCAACAATTGCGCGGCTTGTTTTTGCCCAATAGGTACAGCTTTAAAAGCGCCGCGAAGCGTTTGTGAAGCGTAAGAGGCATAAAGTAACGAAAGGGCAATAATTCCGCATAAAATTGGACTAACATCAAAATTTTCAATATCAAATTTTACATTGATATCAATTATTTTTAGATCTATCGTAAAACCATCTGCTAATGTAATAAGAAGCAATGGAATACCATTATAAATTGCAAGTACAACTAAAACTTCAGGTAAACCTCGAATAATGAGAATAAACCCTGAGAAAAACCAAGCAAGAGGTTTAAATTTTGCAGATTCTAAGCTTGTAAAAACAAATGCTAAAAATAAACCAACAATTAACGAGGCTAGCGCAATAGATAGCGTCGTAATTGTTGCAAATGCTAATGGTCCTAAATTTTGTAAAAATTCCATAAAATCTATTAATTAAACCATTTATTTTCTAATTGTTCGAAACTACCATCCTGTTTTAATTTTTCAATCGCTTGATTGAATTTTTCTAATAGTTCACTGTTACCTTTACGCATTGCGACGGCAATACCTGAACCAAAAAAAGATGGATCTATATATTTTCCGCCGATTCGCACTAGATCAGGTTCTTTTTTTATCCAATCATTAACCACTGCAGAATCAGCAAACACAGCATCAATACGACCTGCTTTTAAATCTAAAATAGCATAAGGAATACTGTCATAACTGATGTTTTTAATATTGGGTAATTTTTCGATTAAATATTTTTGTAAAGTACTCCCATTTTGTGTACCTACACGTTTACCTGTCAATTCATCAATCGACGTAAATTTATTTTTTAAGCTGATGAATTGAGCATTGCTATCATAATAAGGTATTGTAAAATCGACTTTTTTACTGCGCTCTGGCGTAATATCAATCGCTGAAATAGCCACATCTATACGTCGGGTAATAATATTTGGAATTAAAGAATCAAAAATTTGATCTTTAAATTTACAGCTTATATTTAAATTTTGACAAATCAGATTAGCAACATCAACATCAAATCCAACTAATTCATTTTTATCATTATAAAATTCATAAGGCGCATAAGATCCTTCAATCCCAATAACAATGTCTTTGGCATATGTACTAAAGGCAGTAAATGCCAATAAAAAACTTATAAACGTTTTTTTCATAATTTATACCTTTTGAATTAATGTGCTAGATAGGCCGCAAACTGTTCAGATTGCGGATTTGAAAATAGGTTAATATCACCTTGCTCTATGATTTTTCCATTTTCCATATACACAACATTAGTGGCGACCTTTCGTGCAAAATCAATTTCATGAGTCACAATAATTTGTGTCATACCTGTTTGTGATAACTCATTAATGATTTCAGCCACTTGTGCAGTAATAGCAGGATCGAGTGCTGCTGTTGGTTCATCAAATAATAGAATCTTAGGCTCCATCATCAAGGCTCTTGCAATTGCGACGCGTTGTTGTTGTCCCCCTGATAAATGTAATGGAAAGCGGTTGGCCATATTATCAATTTGTAATCGAGTTAAGATTAACATCGCTTTGTCGATGGCTTCTTGTTTTGGCATTTTTAACACCTGACATGGCGCTTCAATAAGATTTTCTAAGACGGTTAGATGAGGCCACAAATTATAATTTTGAAAAACCATTCCAACATTGGTACGTAATTTGCGAATATCATCATGATTGATTTTCTTAGTAAAATCAAAATGCATATTTTCGATTGTCATTTGACCCGATGTCGGGATTTCAAGAAGATTAAAAACTTTTAATAATGAACTTTTACCCGCTCCACTTTG
The DNA here is from genome assembly GCF_058502635.1 of Gilliamella sp. ESL1225. Classification (NCBI taxonomy): domain Bacteria; kingdom Pseudomonadati; phylum Pseudomonadota; class Gammaproteobacteria; order Orbales; family Orbaceae; genus Gilliamella; species Gilliamella sp. ESL1225. Next base: position 1,285,007 of record NZ_CP196358.1, read on the forward strand.
ACCGAGTAAAACGATGGTTTCACCGAGTGGAAAACATAAAGAAACATCATTCAGTGCCTGATGAGAACCATAGAAACAGTTAATATGGTCTAATTTAATATTCATTAGTTGCTTATATATATTTAATGGAGAACTGACTAAATATTACTTTTTTCTGCATAAAAATGCAATCTAATTTATTAGACACCTTATTAACGAAGAAAGGATGTAAAATAAATTTATGTTCTATCAATGTATTAGACCAATTTTTAAGAAATTTTAATTATCTATAATAGGTATCATTGGACCTAAAAATTTAGGTTTTTTACCCAAAATATAAATATCTAGAAAAGCATTAACTCGAGCTAACACTTCACGAAGGTAAATAAAACGTACATTTTCAGGCATTCTAACCGCATAACATTGCGCTTTTATTCCTTGCGATAACGCAATAAAAATAGCTCGTTCACAATGAAATTCTTGAGTAATAATAGTAAAATCATCTGTATCAAATACTTTATTAGCTCGAATAATAGAATCTAAAGTACGGAAACCCGCATAATCTAATACGATAAATTCTTGAGGAATATTCGCTTTAATGAGATCCTTTTTCATGGTGATGGGTTCATTATAATTTTGTTGTCGATTATCACCACTTAATAATAAATAATTGACTTTATTTTGCTGAAATAGGTCAATTGCCCCTTGTATACGGTAATGATAATATTTATTTACAGATCCCCCCCGAAGATATTTAGATGTTCCAAGAACCATGCCCACTGTACGATGAGGCAATTTTTCAATATCATGATAAATATAAGGAGATGTTTTATAACTAATCCAATAAGAAAGGCTAAGAATAATAAATATTAAAAGCATTAATAAAAATACCGTATAAAAGAGAATTTTTTTATATTTCATATGTTATAACCAATTAAAAATAAGAATTATTATAGGGAATAAAAAAGGAGCCAGAATTGAAGTCATGATACCGCATAATACTAAGGATAATGAGCTATAAGCACCTTCTTGTAAATCAACTTCAATACAACGTGCTGTACCAACAGCATGGGATACTGATCCAATAGCAAGACCTCTTGCTGCTTTTGACTTTATCCTAAACAAATTTAAGACTTGATGACCAAATACACCTCCTAGAATACCAACTAATATGACACATAAGGCAGCAATAGATGGTACACCATTTTGATTTTCTGCAAGAATTACGGCAATTGCTGTTGTCACAGATTTTGGTAAAACAGAAGCCGCGATCCCTTCACTACCACCAAGCCATAATACAATACAAACCCCAGTCAACATAGAAGCTATAGAAGCTATAAAAGTGATAAATAGGATAGATTTCCAGCGAGTTTTAATTTCAGGGACTAATTCATATAATGGATAAGCTAGCGCAACAACAGAAAAAGGTAATAAATCATTAATAATAGATACATTTTTTTCGTATTGTATATAACTTGTATGAGTTAATAATAAAATTGGAATTAATATTACAACCGAAATTAATAAAGGATTGAATAGCGGCTGATTGATTTTTAATGACCAATAACGAATGGTAAAAAAAACGATTAAAGTTAAAGGAAGCATCCAAATCATAATTTAGAATTCTCTTGATCTGTTAAATTGTTGGTATGCTTATAAAAATGATCTGCTAAATATCCAATAAAAATTAATACTACCAACCAACTTAATATTGAACCGATAATAATAGGTAACCAATTATCTAATAGAAGTTTATAGCTATCCATAATCCCCATTGCAGCAGGAATAAATAATAATGTCATGTATTTCATAAATAAATTACATGTTTTTTTTATCCATTTTGTCGGAATCAATTGGAACGTTAACAAAAAAAATAAAATTAAAAGACCTAAAATACTTCCTGGAATAGAAATAGGCAGTAATTTAGCTAACAAATTGCCTACCCACAAGCAGATGGCTAGGATCAAAAAACCTAGAGCATAACTAAAGAGGGCATAATATAATGAATAAAGCCGATGTTTTATCGTTACATGTTTATCGAAAAAATGTTTCATAATTCTTATTTAATCAATTGGTTATATGACCTTTTAAAAATAGTTGTTTATCTAAAATTGTGATTTAGTTAATAAATAACAATATAAATTTGCATTTATCATCAATAATAATAATTTACATCCATTAATTTTTACATCATACGCTCGTTAATTAAATTAGCCAACTAAATGATAACAATAATGATATAACGATTTTATTAATGCTAATTTATCAGGTTGCTGCATATAATGATTTGCTAGATCTTCTAAATTATGCAAATAATCATTAATTTTATGGTGATTTAATTTATCATGACAATAATCTTTCCATTGGATCTGTTCAGAAGGGCTTAAACTTTGCGGGTAATTTTTAGCTTTATAACGGAAAAATAAGGTTTTTAAGCGTGGATCATCAAATTGTAAATATAAATTACTCAATAAGCTATTAGGTGTATTTCGAATCGTTTGACAATGTAATTTATCTTGCCTATCTAAAAATGCATCATATAATTGATTGTCAACATCCTTATTTTGCGGAAATTCTCTTTGTTTAGTAAATAGTTCCGCCATTTTTTCTTGCAAAAGTACTTTATTGTCTAATAATTTTTGATGATTAACTAAACATTGCTTAAGATCTATTTTAAAACGTTCGGCATTTTCCGGCAACAAAGCTTTTAAAGGTGCAACGATAGGGCATTTATTTATGTGAATCAATTTTAAAGGAATTCTTGATTCATTTTCGGCAAGATCTTCTGTTTTTGTGTACAATTTTTCATACAAATCATCAACAGGTAAATTGATTAATAAATCGATATCACCTGTTAAATCGCAAAGTATAACATCATTATTACGTGATGGATGTATTAAGATAGGGCTAAAAATTGATAAATTACCACGATAAGCGCCTAACATTCCAGAAACATGTAAAATGGGTGTCATATTAATAACATCTATCAATTCAGCAACTTTATTTTTATGGCGTAATTGATAAAAATAATTAAATAATTTAGGTTGTTTTTGCTTAATTAATTTAGCCATAGCGATAGTTGCATATACATCCGACATCGCATCATGGGCATGTTCATGATTAATATTATTTGCAACGGTAAGGTGCTCTAAACGAAAACTTGCAAATCCTTCGTCGTTTATTGGCCAGTTAATACCATCAGGTCGTAATGCATAACAAGCACGCATTACATCTAACAAATCCCATCTAGAATTATTATTTTGATAGCTATAGGCATAAGGATCATAAAAGTTACGATATAAAAGATGGCGTGTTACTTCATCATCAAATCGAATATTATTGTAGCCGACTATACAAGTATTAGGTTGTGAAAAGGCGTTATATATTTGTTTAGTAAATTCTGCTTCTATAATCCCTTTCTGATTAGCTTCTTGAGGCGTTATTCCTGTAATTAAAACAGCCTGAGGATCGGGTAAATAATCCTCAGTTTGTTTGCAATAAAGGACTAATGGATCTTCAATGATATTAAATTCACTGTCTGTTCTAACGCCTGCAAATTGAGAAGGGCGGTCAAGTGCAGGATTGATACCAAACGATTCATAATCATGAAAATAAAAAGTTGGTTTATTATTAGGATCCATTTTCAATAATATTGGCACATTTTTCTAAAGAAAGACGTAAAAATTTAGGCATAGATTCGATGTCCATAGAATCCATTAAATTTTTTATATATAAACCTAATTCGGTATCGCCCTCAATAATCAAACGACGTTGAAAAAACAAGGTGTCGGGATCTTGTCTTCTTGTCGCAATTAAAATCAAATCATTCGCTTCTCCAATAAAACTAACATCAGCAATTTCTTGACGGCTAACGACAAGTTTATTATCAATGAGGCTGACAAACCAAATTAATTGCAAATCCGTTACATGTATCTTTAACCAACGATTTTCTAAAAATTCAAGATCACCATCTTCTAATGATTGTTTAAATTGGAGATGAAGTAATTGTTCTATCACCTTTTGCTTTATCGAAAAGGGGATATAATTTAGTGTTAACCCCAATAGGCGAGGTGCTTTATTAACAAATAAAGCACGAGCATTATCAAATAATTGATGACTAGCTTGAAACATTTAATTTTCCTCAGAAATCATATTTTCGTAGATATCTAAATCATTACTTAAGTGTTCATAAATTTCTTCACTAACTTCATGTTTAGTTTTCATAACTAATAATGAAGAGCGTTCGGCACCGATCGCAACAAGGCGCATACGTCTTTCAAGTTTTTCAGCTTCTAATGCTTGTTGTTCTAAATTTTTAAGACCGGTACGTCGCCTTAATGATGAAATAACACGAGAACCAACTTCATGAACAATTTCATTAGTTATAGCGTCATTAGCAGTTTCTTCAAGCAAATTGTTTTGCATTTTTTCTAAACTAATAATCGCATCCTCTGCCATACGTCCTTTAACACGTAATAGTTCATCTTTTTGCGATGAATTATCTAAAATAACTTTACCACGAAGTAAAATTGGTAAAATAATCGCTGCAGTAACTAATGAAACTAAAATTACGCCAGTTGCAATAAAAACTAATTCATATCGCCCTGTAATTTTTGTGGATATAGATAACACACCGGCTAAAGTGATAGCACCACGCACACCAGCGAACGTTGAAATTAACAAATCTTTGGTTGAATAAGATTGAAACGCTAACGGGCGTTTAGGACCAAATGGCAATAAAGGAAGTTTTTTCATTGCTAATAACCATAAAAATCGGGTTCCCATTAAAGCAATAAAAACAAAGATAACGATTAATCCTAATTGCCAAACTTCAATAGAATGGTCATCGATATTTGCTTTATAAGTCTCACTTAAAATACTTGGTAATTGTAATCCTAAAAGTACAAATACAAATCCATTGAAAACAAAAGTTAACATTGACCATGTACTGTCAGATTGTAATCTTGCTTTTAATGGCGCTTTATTCATAATACCTGAATAATTAACGGTCATACCCGCACTAACAGCTGATAAAATTCCTGACATACCAAGATGTTCTGAGATGACATAAACGGCAAAAGGTAATAAAACAAGTAGTACTATTTGAATAACCGCATCATTACTTGTTAATTGATTGATTTTACGGAGAATTAAAGCGTAAAGATAAGTAAAAACTATACCAACTGCTATACCGCCAACAGCCATAAAAACGAAAGATGTGCTTATTTGGAAAAAATGGAATTGCATTTCACCTAACGCAATTAATGCAGCAAATTTTAAACAGACTAGACCTGACGCATCATTTAGTAAGGCTTCACCTTCGATAATTTCCATTTTTTCTTTTTCAATGCGCCCTTTACCAACGATACCACTTAATGCAACGGCATCGGTTGGTGATAATACAGCAGCTAAGGCAAAAGCGGCAGCTAAAGAAACATTAGGAAGTATCCAATATAATAAGTATCCAAGTGCGACAACCGTAATAAACACTAAAACAAGTGCCAGACCAACAATTTCACGAGAATTATGGATAAAATCTTTTACAGAGGTTTTCCGTCCATCATCAAATAAAAGGGGAGGAATAAATAAAAGTAAAAATAATTCATGATCAAATTCAATATAAAGCCCTAACCAAGCTAAAATACATCCAATTAAAATTTGCATTAGTGGTAAAGGAATTTGAAAGCGCAATAATTTAATAATAACGCCAGAAAGGGAAACGAATAATATTACAATTAAAATAGTAGAAAATAGATCCATAATTATACTGTGTCTGTAGATAGTTTTTTTATAGTGTTAATTATAACGTAATCTTGGATAGATTAAAGATGAAAATGTCTATATTCTAATTTTTTTAATTAAAATGATTTATTTTTATTAAATTGAATAATCTAAAGAGTGTAATTTTATGGAAAATTGGCAAAGGGCTTTTGTTTTACATTGTAGACCTTATACTGAAAGTAGCTTACTTGCTGATCTTTTTGTCGAGCATAAGGGAAAAGTTACGGTTTTAGCAAAAGGAGCTAGGCGAAAAAAATCACCTTTAAAAGGAATTTTACAAGCTTTTACGCCAATTATTATTCAATATTCAGGTCTTGGGGAAGTTAAAACATTAAAACATGTTGAAGCCATGTCATTATCATTACCTTTAGCTTCAATCTGGCTATATAGCGCATTTTATATTAATGAGCTTCTTCATCGTGTTTTGATTGCTGAAACAGATATGCCATCACTTTTTAATGATTATTTAATTAGCTTACAAGATTTGGCCAAACAAATACCAGCTGAAAATGTATTAAGAAAATTTGAATTAGCTTTACTCGAAAATTTAGGTTATCACTTGGATTTTTTTCATTGTTATGCGACAAAAGAGCCAATTATTGACTCTATGCTTTATCAATATCATCCTGAAAAAGGCTTTTTAAGTAGTTTATTACAAAATAGTTCTAGTTTTAGCGGCGAGCAAATTTTAGCAATGGGCAAAAGGGAATTTAATAGTTCTGAAACGTTAAAAGCCGCTAAGCGATTTACACGTTTAGCATTAAAACCTTACGTTGGCTCTAAACCTTTCAAGAGCCGAGAATTATTTCTAAAAGTGTAATTTGTTTTTATAACATTATTTTACGATATTAAGCCTATATCATTTTGATAAAAAAATACAAATTCCCTAGTCTTCTTTACAATATACTATTTAAAAATATTGCGATTGATGGTAATATATCCGGCTTATTTTTATTGTTACATGTGCGCTTTCGTATGGCGCACCACTGTTATAAAGGATTTATTATGCCAATTATTACTCTTCCTGATGGAAATCAACGTCATTTTGATAAACCTGTTACTGTATTAGAGGTTGCCCAAAGTATTGGTTCTGGGCTTGCAAAAGCATGTATTGCAGGTCGTGTTAATGGCGAACGCAAAGATGCGTGCGATGTAATTGAACACGATTCGGAGTTAGCAATTATCACGGCTAAAGATGACGATGGACTTGAAATTATACGTCATTCTTGTGCTCACTTATTAGGTCATGCCATTAAACAACTATGGCCAGATACGAAAATGGCGATTGGTCCAACAATTGATAATGGTTTTTATTATGATGTCGATTTAGATCATTCCTTAACACAAGAAGATTTAGATACCCTCGAAAAACGGATGCTTGAATTGGCAAAGAAAAATTATGATGTCAAAAAAGAAGTCGTAACATGGCAGCAAGCACGAGATGTTTTTAAAGATCGTGATGAACCTTATAAAATGACTATTTTAGATGAAAACATTGCAAAAGATGCTTCACCTGCTTTATATCATCATGAAGAATACATTGACATGTGTCGTGGTCCTCATGTCCCGAACATGCGTTTTTGCCATCATTTTAAATTACAAAAAATAGCGGGTGCATATTGGCGAGGCAATAGTGACAATAAAATGTTACAACGTATTTATGGCACCGCATGGGCAGACAAAAAACAATTAGATAGTTATTTACAATTTTTAGAAGAAGCCGCTAAACGTGATCACCGTCGAATTGGTAAACAACTCGATCTTTATCATATGCAAGAAGAAGCACCGGGCATGGTATTTTGGCATAATGACGGTTGGATTGTGTTTCGTGAGCTTGAAACTTTTGTCCGTACTAAACTAAAAGAATATAAATATCAAGAAGTAAAAGGTCCATTCATGATGGATCGTTTATTATGGGAAAAAACAGGGCATTGGGGTAACTATAAGGAATTAATGTTTGTCACCTCATCTGAAAATAGGGAATATTGTATTAAACCAATGAATTGCCCTGGTCATGTGCAGATCTTTAATCAAGGATTAAAATCTTATCGAGATTTACCATTACGAATGGCTGAATTTGGAAGTTGTCATCGAAATGAACCATCTGGATCATTACATGGACTTATGCGAGTTAGAGGTTTTACTCAAGATGATGCACATATTTTTTGTACAGAAGGGCAAATCCGAGGTGAAGTCAATAGTTGCATAAAAATGGTTTACGATGTTTATAGTACTTTTGGTTTTACTGATATTACCGTAAAATTATCAACTCGTCCTGAAAAACGAATTGGTAAAGATGAAACTTGGGATCTGGCAGAAAAAGATTTAGCTGAATGCTTAACGGAAAATGGCATTAAATTCGAATACTTACCTGGTGAAGGTGCATTTTATGGTCCTAAAATAGAATTCACACTTCATGATTGCTTAGGACGTGCTTGGCAATGCGGTACAGTTCAACTTGATTTTATGCTACCAGAACGTTTAGATGCCGTATATGTCGGTGAAGATAATGAAAAACATGTTCCCGTTATGATCCATCGTGCAATTTTAGGATCAATGGAACGATTTATGGGGATATTGATTGAAAATTGCGCAGGATTTTTCCCTACATGGCTTGCCCCTTTACAAGTTTCTGTTATGAATATTACAGATAAACAAGCCGAATATGTTACGCAAATAAGCGAACAATTGCAAAAAGTTGGCATTAGAGCAAAAGCAGACTTGAGAAATGAAAAAATAGGGTTTAAAATTCGCGAGCATACTTTAAAACGCGTTCCATATATGTTTGTCTGTGGGGACAAAGAAATGGAATCAGGCACTGTTTCAGTGAGAACACGTCAAGGTAAAGATCTTGGTAGCTTTGAAATGAAACATGTTATAGAATTGTTACATAACGAAATTCATAATCGTTCATTAGAACAAATGAATTAAAAGCTCACTTAATTTGGAGGAATTAGATATTAAAGTCAGTAAACGAATTCAGTCAACACGGGCACATAAAATCAATGATGAAATTACTGCTCGTGAGGTCCGGTTAACCGGTGTAGAAGGGGAGCAACTTGGTATTGTGACCTTAGATGAAGCATTAAAACAAGCTGAGCAAGCTAGTTTAGATCTAGTAGAAATAAGCCCTAATGCGGAACCACCAGTTTGTCGAATTATGAATTATGGCAAATTCCTCTACGAGAAAAGTAAAGCTACAAAAGAACAGAAGAAAAAGCAAAAGGTTGTTCAGGTTAAGGAAATTAAATTCCGACCTGGTACAGATGAAGGCGATTATCAGGTAAAACTTCGCAGCCTGATTCGTTTTCTAGAAGACGGCGATAAAGCTAAAGTAACACTACGATTCCGTGGTCGTGAAATGGCTCACCAGCAGATAGGGATTGAAATGCTTGATCGCATTAAACAAGACTTAACTGATTTGGCTGTTGTTGAATCTTATCCAACTAAGATTGAAGGACGTCAAATGATTATGGTACTTGCGCCGAAGAAAAAATAATGGTTAACAAGTTGATATTTATAACGTATTAATAATAAATATCGCTAAATCTTACAATAAAATACTATAAAGTTTACCTTTATAGTATTTTTAGATTAGGTTAAGGCAATAATTATTTAGTATTATCTGTTCTAGAATCACACCATTATTTTATTATCATTAACAATGTGAAGTGGAAATTTTAAAATGCCAAAAATCAAAACTGTAAAAGGTGCTGCTAAGCGCTTTAAAAAAACAGCTTCTGGTGGATTTAAACACAAGCAAGCAAACAAAAGTCATATCCTAACTAAAAAATCAACTAAACGTAAACGTCATTTACGTGGTTTGACTACTGTGTCAAAAGGTGATTTAGGTTTAGTTGTAGCGTGTTTACCATACGCTTAATTTATTAAGATTAATATTTTAGAGGATATAGTTTATGGCTCGTGTTAAACGTGGAGTTATTGCTCGTGCACGTCACAAGAAGATTTTAAAACAAGCAAAAGGTTATTATGGTGCTCGTTCACGTGTTTATCGTGTTGCTTTCCAAGCGGTAATTAAAGCAGGACAATATGCATATCGTGACCGTCGTCAACGTAAACGTCAATTCCGTCAATTATGGATTGCACGTATTAATGCTGCTGCTCGTCAATGTGGTTTATCTTATAGCCGTTTTATTAATGGTTTAAAGAAAGCATCAATTGAAATTGATCGTAAGATCTTAGCTGATATTGCTGTGTTTGATAAAAATGCATTTGCTGCATTAGTTGAAAAAGCAAAAGCTGCATTATAATAGTCTTTTAAAAGCCGAATTATTTCGGCTTTTATTATTTTTAATAGAGAACAAATTAGTGATGTATTTAGTTATTTTTCGTTTCTTTTTTTGCTTTATTAAAATAGTTTACTAAAGAGGCAAATGATAAACGAAAGATAATTATAAAAGCCTCGGAAGAGGCTTTTTTTATATATTGAATACTAATTAGGAGAACCAAATGTCTCAATTATTAGAACTGGTTAAAAATGCTAAATTAGCAATTGAACATGCAAAAGATATCAATACTATCGAACAAATTAGGGTTGAATATTTTGGTAAAAAGGGTTTTTTTACCTTACAAATGGCATCATTACGTGATGTTCCTAGTGATGAACGTCCGGCAGTTGGACAAAAAATTAATGAAGCTAAACAAGAAGTCGTCGATTGTTTAAATACAAAACGAACACTATTAGAAAAACAAGCACTTGATGCAAAATTAGCGAATGAAACGATTGATATCACTTTACCAGGTAGAATTCAAGAATTAGGCGGATTACATCCTGTCACAAAAACGATTAATCGTTTAATTGATTTTTTTTCCGAACTAGGTTTTATGGTAGCAACGGGACCTGAAATCGAAGATGATTACCATAACTTTGATGCGCTAAATATACCGGCTCATCATCCAGCACGAGCTGATCATGATACTTTTTGGTTTGATGCCAAACGTTTATTAAGAACGCAAACATCAACAGTTCAAATTCGTACAATGGAAAATCAAAAACCACCTATCCGAATTATTGCACCGGGTAGAACTTATCGTAATGACTATGATCAAACACACACACCAATGTTCCATCAAATGGAAGGGTTACTAATCGATAAAAATATCAATTTTGGTCATTTAAAAGGATTATTACATGACTTTCTACATTGTTTCTTTGAAGAAAACATGGAGATCCGTTTTAGACCAGGTTATTTTCCTTTTACCGAGCCTTCAGCCGAAGTTGATATTAAGGCTAAAAATCGTAAATGGTTAGAAGTTTTAGGTTGTGGAATGGTTCACCCTAATGTTTTACGCAATGTTGGTATAGATCCAGAAATCTATAGTGGTTTTGCTTTTGGTATGGGAATAGAAAGATTAACCATGCTTCGTTACGGCGTCACCGATCTGCGTTCATTTTTTGAAAATGATTTACGTTTTTTAAAACAATTTAACTAATCTGGAGACCAAGACATGAAATTTAGTGAAAGCTGGCTACGTGAATGGGTTAATCCAGAAATCAGTAGCGATACATTATCCGATCAATTAACAATGGCTGGATTAGAAGTTGATGATGTCGAAAAAGTTGCAGGTGATTTTACAGGCGTTGTTATCGGTGAAGTTGTAGAATGTCAACAACACCCTAATGCTGATAAATTGCGAATTACCAAAGTTGATATAGGTCAACCTGAACTATTAAATATAGTTTGTGGAGCGCCTAATTGTCGTAAAGGCTTAAAAGTGGCTTGTGCAAAAGTTGGAGCTATATTACCTGGTGATTTTAAAATTAAACCGGCTAAATTACGAGGTGAACCTTCTGAAGGAATGTTATGTTCTTACTCGGAATTAGGAATTAAAGAAGATCACAGTGGTATCATTGAATTACCTATCGATGCACCTACTGGTCAAGATATTCGTGAATATTTAAAACTTGATGATGTCATTATTGATATTAGTGTGACACCAAATCGTGCCGATTGCTTTGGTATTATTGGCATTGCTCGGGATATTTCATCGATAAATAATATTGCAATGCAAAAATTATCAGTAAATCCTGCCCCGGTATCTATTTCTGAAACGCTTAATATTCAAGTTAATGAACCTAATGCAGCCCCAAAATTTTTAGCTCGTGTGATTAAAAATATTGATGCGAAGGCGGCAACGCCTTTATGGATGAAAGAAAAGCTTCGTCGTGGGGGGATCCGATCTATTGATGCTATTGTTGATATTACTAACTTTGTATTATTAGAACTAGGTCATCCAATGCATGCTTATGATTTATCAAAAATCGAAGGTAGTATTATTGTTCGATATGCAAAAGTAGATGAAAAATTAGTATTACTTGATGGTAATGAAGTTGTACTTGATGATAATACATTAGTCATTGCAGATCAGCATAAAGTCCTAGCGTTAGCCGGTATTTTTGGTGGTCTAGAGTCAGGAGTAACGACTAATACAAAAGATATTTTATTAGAAGCTGCTTTTTTCGCTCCTTTAGCGATTACCGGTAAAGCTCGAAAGTATGGATTACATACTGAAGCATCACATCGATATGAACGAGGTGTCGATCCAAAATTACAACTTGCAGCGATAGAACGAGCAACACAATTAATTATTGACATTTGTGGTGGTGAAGTTGGACCTATTATAGATGTTACAAATGAAAATGAATTACCAAAAAATGAGACAGTTTTATTGAATCGTCAAAAAATTGATCGCATTATTGGTTATTCTATTGAAACACAACAGATAACTGATATTTTACTAAGATTAGGTTGTAAAGTTGAATATCAAAATGATATTTGGACACTTACAGCTCCTAGTTGGCGGTTTGATTTGCAAATTGAAGAAGATTATGTCGAAGAGATAGCTCGTATTTACGGATATAATAATATTCCTAATGTAAACTTGAAGATCGAATCAGTCATGCAACCAAAACCAGAAGGTAAGATATCGTTACAACGAATAAAAGATCTTTTAGTCGATCGTGGTTATCAAGAAGCAGTGACATATAGTTTTGTTGATCCAAAAATTCAACAAATTCTGCATCCAAATGAACCAGCAATACATCTACCAAATCCAATATCAAGTGAAATGTCAGCTATGCGCTTATCACTTTGGACAGGTTTATTAAATGCTGTTTTATATAATCAAAATCGCCAACAATCTCGTATTCGTTTATTCGAAACAGGATTACGTTTTGTTCCTGATGAAAAGGCTGATCTTGGTATTTTACAAGAACAAATGCTTTCTGGCGTTATCACAGGTTCTTTATATGAAGAACATTGGGATCAAACCAAAAGGCATGTGGATTTTTATGATTTAAAAGGCGATATTGAAGCTGTTTTATCTCTTTTAGGTTATTCAAACGTGATCCAGTTCACAAAATCTGAATTAGCCTCTTTACACCCTGGGCAAAGTGTGTCCTTATATTCGAATAATGTTAACGTAGGTTATTTCGGGGTTTTACATCCTGAAATAGAAAGAAGGTTAGGCTTAAATAGTAAAACGTTTGTTTTTGAAATAAATTTGACTAAATTTCAATCAAAGAAAATTCCGTTAGCTCAAGAAATTTCAAAATATCCGGCAAACCGTCGTGATATCGCTATTCTTGTCTCAAACAGTATTCCTGCGTCTGACATTATTGATGCTTGTAAAAATGCTGCTGGTTGTCAACTTGTTAAAATCAATTTATTTGATGTGTATCAGGGCGAAAACATTCAACCCGATCAGAAGAGCCTTGCTATCAGCCTCACTTTACAAGATAAATTAAGAACCTTAGAAGATGAAGAAATCGCGAATATTGTAAACAAATGTATTTCTGTTTTACAAACTCGCTTTAAAGCCCTATTGAGAGAATAATAATTATGACATTGACAAAAGCGGATATAGCCGAACGCCTAGCTGAAAAATTTAATATTGATCGCCAAGAAACTAAATCACTTGTTGAACTTTTTTTTGAAGAAATTCGCATGTCTTTAGAAAGAGGAGAACCAGTTAAATTATCGGGTTTTGGTAACTTCACGGTACGTGATAAAACATCACGTCCGGGACGAAATCCCAAAACAGGCGAAAGCGTTGCTATATCAGCTCGAAGAGTAGTAACATTTAGACCAGGAATTAAATTTAGAGAACGGATTGAAAAAAATATTGCTCTTTGAATAAGATTCAAATAATAATTTAATAAGCTTTTCATTGGTTTCCTTTGAAAAGCTTTTTTTATTTTAAATGAGCGCTAAAAAAGATTGAATTCATTAACAAATTCTTGCATAATAATGCCTCTTCAATGGAGGCTCCATGGGTCCTCTTGCAACATTTTTTTGCTCATCAGGTCAGGTCCGGAAGGAAGCAGCCAAAGTAAAAAATATGTGTGTGGGATGTGGCCGATGGAGCCTTCGCCATTTTAATTCAAATTTTCGATTATTTATCTCATATTTTTTATATTAAACATTATGAAGATAGTGACAAAATACGATAAATCATATAAAACTACTCTTTAAATTTGAAATCTAAGATTTATATAAATTCATAAGAAGGGTATTACTCCCATTTAAAAGAGGCAATATATGTTACGAATAGGATTATTCATTTTAACAAACTTAGCAGTTATGTTTGTTTTTGGTATTGTTTTAAGTATTTTTGGTATTGATAGACAAAGTACTTTAGGATTACTTCTTTTTGCTGCTATTTTTGGATTCACTGGGTCAATTATATCGTTATTATTATCGAAAACCATTGCGCTGCGATCAGTAGGCGGTCAAATTATTACAACACCAAAAAATGCCCAAGAACAATGGTTAATCGATGTGGTAACTCGCCAAGCAAAGCGCCTTAATCTTAAAACTCCTGAAGTTGCTCTTTATCAAGCTCAAGATATGAATGCTTTTGCGACAGGCGCAAGACGAGATAATTCACTTGTTGCCGTTAGCACAGCATTATTAAATACAATGACTAAAGATGAGGCTGAAGCTGTTATTGCACATGAAATGAGTCATATTGCTAATGGGGATATGGTTACCATGACCTTATTACAAGGAGTTGTAAATACTTTTGTTATTTTTATATCTCGAATTTTAGCCTCGCTTGTCGCTCAATCAATGTCAGATCGTAATAAATCCGATTCACAGGTTTCTTATTATTTAATCGCTATGGTTTTCGAGGCAGTATTTGGCGTATTAGCCAGTCTCATTGTTCTTTGGTTTTCAAGAAGACGAGAATTTTTTGCCGATGCAGGATCAGCTAAACTTGTTGGTAGCCAGAAAATGATTGCCGCCTTGCAATGCTTAAAAAAGAGTAGTGAACCACATGAAGAAAGTACAGTTATGGCTTTATGTATTAATGGAGCAAAAAAAATTAAATTCTCAGAATTATTTATGTCACATCCACCATTAGATAAACGAATCGAAGCCTTACGAGAAGGAACTTATATTAATAAATCAACACTATAATTTATATATGAATTTATTAGATAAAAGTTGATCGTTAATCAATGTATAATTGATTAACTCTATGAATAACCTTCTTTAATTTTAAATAAAAGGAGGTTATTATAGGTAATAATTAATTCTGTTAATAACATGTTTTTAATGAGATGTTACAATGTCACAAATTGCCTCGCAAATAAATAATAATCACTTAGAATTATTAAGTCCTGCTAAAAATCTAGAAATTGCAAAACAGGCTATTTTACATGGTGCCGATGCTGTTTATATTGGAGGACCAAGTTTTGGTGCTCGCCATAATGCAGGAAATTCAATAAGCGATATTCATCAATTAGTGCAATTTGCTCATCATTACTACGCAAAAGTTTTTGTAACACTTAATACAATATTACATGATAATGAATTAGAGCCTGCTCAAAAATTGATATGGCAACTTTATGAAGCAGGTGTTGATGCCTTAATCATTCAAGACATGGGTATTTTAAAATTAAATATTCCACCTATTGATCTGCATGCAAGTACGCAAATGGATATACGCAGTGTCGAAAAAGCAACTTTTTTAGCAGATGTAGGATTTTCTCAAATTGTATTGGCTCGTGAATTAGATCTTCAGCAAATTACAGCTATTCATCAAAAATGTAATGCAAAAATAGAGTACTTCATTCATGGTGCTTTATGTGTTGCATTTTCAGGACAATGTTATATTTCTCACGCACAAACAGGGCGCTCAGCTAATCGTGGAGATTGTTCACAGGCTTGCCGTTTACCCTTTACATTAAAAGATGATCAGAATCGGGTTGTTGCTTACGAAAAACATTTATTATCAATGAAAGATAATAATCAAGCGGATAATTTAGAAGAATTGATTCAAGCAGGAGTCAGATCTTTTAAAATAGAAGGTCGTTATAAAGATTTAACTTATGTAAAAAATATTACTGCATTTTACAGGCAAAAACTCGATGCAATTATGACCCACCATCCTGAATTTATACCAGCATCGAGTGGTAAAGTTAACCATTCTTTTATACCTGATCCTAAGCAAACCTTTCATCGGGGCAGCACCGATTATTTTGTTCATGGAAGGCAAAACAACATCGGTGCTTTTGATTCGCCTAAATTTATTGGATTACAGGCCGGTGAATTAACTAAAGTGACTTCTGAGTATATTGAGATCAAATCCGAAAATCCTTTGCATAATGGAGATGGATTGAATGTTCTCATAAAACGTGAAATTATTGGATTTCGAGCCGATAAAGTAGAAAAAATAAATCAAAATCAATATCGCATAATAACTAACGAAATTCCAAAGGAGTTACTATCGGTAAAATTACCTATAACCGTAAATCGTAATGTTGACCATGTTTGGCAACAAAATTTATTAAAAGAATCAAGCCGCCGATTAATTGGCATAAAACTGACATTAGTTAATAATGATAAAAGTGTTAGGCTAATTGCTGAAAGTGAAGAAGGGATCATAAGTTATTATGATCTTAATCATGAATTTGAGGTGGCAGAACAAAAAGATAAAACTTTAAAGGTAATCAAAGACAACTTATCTAAATTAGGTCAGACATCTTATTATTTACAAGATTTAACCATTAATCTAACGACAGTTTATTTTATTACTAGCAGCCAAATAAATCAGTTAAGGCGAGAAGTTATTGCAAAATTAAGCGATAAACGAATAACAAAATATACTTGTGCAATTCGAAAAGCTGAAATCTCACCAAAACCAATATACCCAGATAACCAATTATCTTTCTTAGCTAATGTTTATAACCATAAAGCTCGAGAATTTTATAAAGAACATGGTGTTGAAATAATTGAAGATGCTTATGAAGCCCATAAAGTTGTTGAAGATGCACCGTTAATGATAACTAAACATTGTTTGCGTTTTGCATTTAATCTTTGTCCTAAGCAAGCAAAAGGTGTGCAAGGGGTAAAAACAAAAGTTAGCCCAATGAAGCTTGTGCATAATAATGAAGAACTCATTTTAAAATTTAATTGTAAGGCATGTGAAATGCAAGTATGGGGAAAAATTAAAAATCATATCTTAAAAATGCCATTACCAGGTAGCGAAGTTATTTATTTAGATAAGTCTTAATATTTATCTTATTTGAATAAAAAAAGCCAAGTAAAAAAGGGCATTAATATAAATATTCAAGACATATTTTTATAGAAATTAGGTTATAAATTGTAATATTTTGTAGGCTTCAAATTTATTATTTATGATATAAAGCATAGATATATAGAAACATACCTCATTAAGTTATAACAAATAAATTGAAATCGTAAATATTTTTCTTCATTAATAATTTTAGTTAATGCTTGTTGAAAAGTAATATGTTGTTTGCATTTCTTGCACGGCAATATTTTGATTATTTGAAAAAGCTAAAATATTTCCTTTCATCTCATTTTAATTGTTAATCAATATAGGAAGCAAAATGATAAATTAAATTGCAAATAAAAGCATCGAAAATCGGTAATTTTTTATTTGTTTTAATAACCAATAACAAGTTAAACTAATTTTGGTTTATGTTGTAAGAATCAGCTAAATAACGATAAAAACTAAACAAAATCATAATCATTGATTCTTTATTTTCTGTAATAAAATGATTAATTCGGATTTAAATTTTTTAATTTCGTTAAAATACATTAGCAATTAATAAGTAAAGATCTTCTTATTAACTTAAGTTCGCATAATATATATTATGTTAAATTAAATATAAATATTAAAATTGCTCCATTCTTCTTTTATAAATTTGTTATTAATCTCATAACACGATATCTAATATTTCAAATAATGCTGATAAAGAAAAATTAAAAACTGGAAAAATTTAATTAATTGTATTTTTAGAAAAAAATGCTAATCTACTGTTTTAAATTTAGAATTAACTATTAACTCATGTTCAATGATGCTAAAAAATTAAGTTCTCAAATTTCTTCAACATCCCACCACTTTATTAATAATGAACATTTTATTTATATGCTCAATAACGACACCTTAACTAAAATTGTTCAACGCAAACTAACCTACGACAAAAATAAACTTTTAACCGAAAAAAATAAGCCTTTTGTTAAATTTTTTATTATTCATACTGGTGCTGTAAAGACGTATACTTTATGCCAAAATAATCATGAAAAAATCAATGGTTTTTATTTAGCTGGTGACATTATTGGATTAGATGCTATTACAACAAATAAATATAATTACAATACAAAAACACTTGTTAATTCAATTATTTATGAAATTGATTATTCGATATTAATGAATAAAATCGAATGTGATTCATTTATTCGTAATTATATTTTTCATTTATTAAGTAGTAATTTGTACAAATATCAAAAAATAGCTTTATATAATTCGTTAAAAAAATCCGAAGAAAAACTAGCCTACTTTATTTATTCTTTATATCTACAATATTTACAACGGGGAAATACTACATTAACGATAAAATTAATGATGAGCCGTATGGATATTGCTAATTATTTAGGGTTAACCATTGAAACAATTAGTCGAAATTTTACAAAATTTGAAAAATTAGAAATATTAACCGTTAAAGGAAAATATATTCATATACATAATTTAAATGCGTTAATAGATTTAGCAAAACATTTTTAATTCGTGTAAAATGATAAAAAATTTATATAAGGTTAATATCAATGGCATTACTCAAGAAAACATTTATCGCAGTATCTTTTGCTCTAATCCCCTTTTCTTCTTTTGCAGCAAAACAATTAACATTAGAAGAAGCCAATAAATTACAACCATTTAAAGAAATTAACGTCCGTGGCGCTTTTTATACAAATACAGATTATGTAAATGCAGTATCGAAAGTTGCAGATAAACAAGGTGCGGCTTCTTTTTACATTACAACTACTAATATAAGCCCCTCTAACGATTCATTACGAATTGTTTATGCTAATTTATATAAAGCAGATGCATCTGAAAAAATTCAAGAAACTGAAAAGTTTCGCCAGTTTAATGGCGTTTATGAATATCCAAAACAAACTGCTATTCGATTAGAACCTTTTGATATTGTTCGTCTTCGAGGATATTTTCCAACCGAGATAGACATAAATAATGCCATGGGCAAAGAAGCTGCCTCTAAAGATGCTTATGCGTTTTATATTGATGGACGTCAAGAAATGGGAAGTAATGTAATATTGACAGCCTATTTATTTAAAAAAGATGCCGTTGAACGAAAAATACAACCTGAAAATGCGATTCCTTATGATTCCGAAGCTGGTCGAGCCGCTTTAGCGCAAGGTGGTGAAGCGGCAATGCAAGTCGAGAAACCCGGTTATTACTCTTCATCAGATTTTAATGAAAATTTTTATGCGCAAAAGTTTAATAATGAAATTATTGAAAAACCGACCTCATCATCTTCTTCACAAGAAGATACAGCAATTGTAAATAAATCTGATACAGTTGATAGTTTTGATAAACCTGTTGAAACAAAAACAGAAATTGATGTAATGAATACGGCAGATACTGTCGCAGCTCCGCAAACAACAAATCGTTACACTGTCACTCTTCCAGATGGGCGAAAAATTCAAGAATTAAATGATGCAACAGCACTTAAAATGGTACCCTTTGATACTATTAAATTTAAAGGTTATTATGTCACTTCGCAAGAAGTTTCATATCAAGCAGGTAAAAGAGCTATCGATAAAGGTGCGAAATATTACCATATCTCTCGAGTTAGCCAAGATACCAGTGGACCTAATGTAACCGTTTTTGTTGATCTATACCGTTAATATAAAAAATAGTACAAAATAAAAAAGGGCTTATGCCCTTTTTTATTTTGTAAATGAGCCAATTATTGGTGTTTTAAAATTCAAACTAAAATTTTTAATATCCATTAATTTTTAGTTAATTCTATCATATGTTGTAAAATACGTTTTGCCGAGATGGGATAAGATGTTCCTATTTGCTGTGCAAATAAATTAACTCTTAACTCTTGAATCATCCAAGCAACATTTTTTATATCAGAAGGCAAAAATTTACCCACTATTAAGCCTTGTTGCCATTTCTGATATTTGCTTTCAATCTCTTCAATCTCATTAATAGCGACTCTATCTTTATGAATATTCATCGATAATTTTTCAATCCGTTTTTCAATAGCTGTCAAATATCGATAAATATCTGGTAATTTTTCATAACCAGAATCTTGAATAAATCCTTTGTAAATTAACTGGTTGAGTTGTTTTTTTATGTCCGATAAGGCATAAGCTAAAGAGAGATCGACCCGCCCTTTTAGCTTTTTATTGATGGCAAAATGCAGTGATAATATTAATTCTACTTGTTTAGCTATATCTATAACGATTTCATTAATATGTGTTTTTGTATAAGTTAATAATTGATCATAATCTTGTTTAGAAGCAATTTTTATAGCAAATTTTTCAATTAGATAATCGATACCACAAGCTATACAATCATCGATTAAATTTAGTACAGTTCCAAACGAATTAAAATATAATCCTAATTTAGATTTATTAGGTAATTTTTCATGCAAATATTTTATCGGTGAAGGAATGTTTATCATTAATAAACGGCGTAAACCTAATTTAGTTAAAGCAAATTGTTCTTGTGGATTATCCACTAATTTAATACTTACCGAATCCTTCTCATCAACCAAAGCCGGATAAGCTTTAACAATATAATGATTATGTTTTTCTTCATAAACTTCGGGCAATCGATCAAAATCCCAATCGGTAATATTATCTTTTTCGATACTACTGGCTTTTTGATTGGAAATTTGCGTTAATGCTTGTTGCATTTTTTGTTTTAATTGTTCTTTTATCTGCGATAGATCTTTGCCTGATAAAATTTCTTTATTTTTATTATCAACGATTGAGAACGTCATTTTTAAATAATCAGGGATTTGCTCTAATTGCCAATCTTCTTTATTTATTGTGACTCCTGTCATTTTACGAAATTCCGTTGCCATTGATTCTAATAAAGGTTTATTAATCTGATTATCTCTAGCTAAAAAAGCTTGCGCATAATTTGGTGCAGGAACTAAATTACGCCTAAGATTCTTAGGTAAAGCTTTTATTAATGCAATAATAAGTTCTTGGCGAAAACCAGAAACTTGCCAATCAAATCCTTCATTTTTTACTTGATTAAGTATATCAATTGGGATTTTAATTGTGACACCGTCACGATTATGACCAATATCAAAATGATAGGTTAATGGTAATTTAAGATTATTTTGATACCAAAAATTAGGGAAATCTTGTTCAGTAATTTTTAATGCAGCCGAATTTATTAACATTTCTTTACTGAAATTAAGATAATTGGGAGCTTGTATTTGTTTTTTTTGCCACCAACTATCAAACTGTTTAGCATTAACAATCGAGTCATCTATCCTTTGATCATAAAAATCAATCAAGACATCCTCTTCAATTAAAATATCTTGTCTCCTTGATTTATGTTCCAATTCTTCAACTTGTTGTATTAATTTTAAGTTTCGTTTATAAAAATCATATGAAATTGAAAAATCGCCTTCGACTAATGCATGCCGAATAAATAAAGCTCGACTTATAATTGGATCAATTTTGCTATAATTTACAGGACGATTCATAACAATAGGCAATCCAAAAAGGGTTACTTTTTCGTTAGCAATGACAAAACCTTGTTTTTTAGACCATCTTGGCTCACTATAACTATATTTCACTAAGTGTTTAGCAACACCTTCTATCCACTCCGGCTCTATCTTAGCGGCTATTCGTCCCCATAAACGGTTCGTTTCAACTAATTCACTTACAAAACACCATTTCGGTAAGCTTTTAAATAATACAGAATTGGGAAATAATGAAAATTTAATATTCCGAGCACCTATATAATCATGTTTTTCATGCTCTTTCATACCAATGTTAGAAAGTAATCCACTTAATAAAGAAATATGTAAAGCTTGATACTCTGCTGGTAAACTATTTATTGACCAAGATAACTCTTTAACAGTTTGTCTTATTTGGGTATATACATCTTGCCATTCGCGAATTCGAAGATAATTTAAAAAATCTTTTTGGCAAAGGCGTCTAAATTGATTTGTTGATAATTTTTTTTGCTGTTCTTCAATATAACTCCACAAATTCACAAACGAAATAAAATCCGATTGTTTGTCGGCAAAGCGTTTATGTTTTTCATCTGACGCTTGCTGTTTGTCAAGCGGTCTTTCACGGGGATCTTGAATTGATAATGCAGCAGTTATAATCATAACTTCTTTCAAACAGCCTAGTTTGCGAGCCTCTACAAGCATTCTAGCTAATTTAGGATCCAACGGTAATTTGGCTAAGACTTGACCTATAGCTGTTAATTTATATTGATTTTTTTTCGGGTAGATAGCACTTAATTCTTCTAATAAACGAATACCATCACGAATATATTTTGCATCGGGCGCTTCGACAAAAGGAAAAGCTTCAATATTACCTAATCCAAGCGCCATCATTTGTAAAATCACAGAAGCTAAATTAGTACGCAAAATTTCGGGATCAGTAAATTCCGGTCTCAATAAGAAGTCTTGTTCATCATATAAACGAATACAAATACCATCTGAAACACGTCCTGAACGTCCTTTTCGTTGATTTGCGGACGCCTGTGATATGGGCTCTATGGGTAATCTTTGTACTTTAGTACGATAACTATAACGACTAATACGTGCAAAACCGGGATCGATCACATATTTAATGCCAGGTACCGTTAATGATGTTTCAGCGACATTGGTTGCTAAAATAATACGTCGATCTTGATGCGATTGAAAAATACGATTTTGTTCAGTCGCCGATAATCTTGCATATAAAGGTAAGATTTCGGTATGTTTGAGATGAGATTTAGTTAATAAATCAGCCACATCACGAATTTCTTTTTCACCTGTTAGAAAAATCAAAATATCGCCATAACTCTCTAAACTTAATTCGTCTATTGCTGATAAAATAGCCTGGAAATGCTTATCAGACAAATCAGTGTCGGATTTACCATCTTCATCTTGAATCTCTTGTAATGTAATTGGTCTATATCTTACTTCAACAGGAAAAGTTCGACCAGAAACTTCAATAATAGGTGCCTGATTAAAATGTGCAGAAAAACGATCAACATCAATTGTAGCCGAGGTAATAATCACTTTTAAATCAGGTCGCTGTGGTAATAATTTTTTTAAGTATCCTAAAATAAAATCAATATTTAAACTACGCTCATGCGCTTCATCGATAATAATCGTATCATATTGTCTTAGCAGTTTATCTTGTTGGATTTCTGCCAATAAAATTCCGTCCGTCATTAATTTTATTAGTGTATTATCACCAACTTGATCTGAAAACCTTACTTTAAAGCCAACCACGTCTCCAATCGATGTTTTTAACTCTTCAGCGATTCGGTTTGCGACTGAACGAGCAGCAAGGCGCCTTGGTTGTGTATGGCCAATATATCCTTTAACACCTAACCCCAATTCAAGGCAAATTTTAGGGATTTGCGTAGTTTTACCAGAGCCTGTTTCGCCAGCAATAATTACGACTTGATTCTGTTTAATCGCTTCATAGATAACTTGCTTTTTTTCAACAACTGGTAAGTGACTGGAATAATCAATTTGAGTAGGAACATTCTCTTTTCGGCATTGATAATGTAACGTTGCATTTTCAATTAATTGCTGCAAATTTTTTAAATGGTTCTGTTCGCTGTCTGCTTTCGTTTTAGCATGATTTACGACTTGCTTATTTTGAAGCTGCTCATAATTGAGAATTTTTTGCTTATCCACCAATGTCATAGAATCAAATAATTGGATTTGGGATTGAGATAACATAAGAGGTTACGTATAATTGTTTCAATAAAATTCATTTGATTATAACAAAATTTATCCAGCATTAGGGAACTTATATGCAAAAAGCATTTATGATATGCCTATTTTTTGCCATGAACTTAAGTACTGTAGCTTGTCAGTCAAATACCACCATTACTGCAAACAATCTGATGCATCACCGATTTATTTTATCTCGCATTGATGATCAACCCGTAACCGAAATTCCGATTCTTAGTGAATTAACATTTAGTGAAAATATGTATGTTATCGGTAACTTTTGTGACTATTTTTCGGGTAATATGACTTTAGAAGGCTCATTTTTTAAAATCCCTAACTTAAATATTATTAAATCACCGTGTCTTGACGATGACTTACAAAAATCCAGAGAGATTATAGAATCTTTACTCAAAGATGGCGGTAAGATAAAACTTAATGATAAACAGCTTATTTTATATAATAAAAACCATCAAATTAATTATATATTAAGCGATTTAATGTAATTTATATTTAGATTGATTTGCATAAAATTCTTTATTTAAAACATGCTTAAAGTTATAATAGATTTATCTCAAGGTATACTAAATATTAATGATTATTAACTATTCGATTTCTTCAAATCATATTAAATTTAATGCTAGTGGTTTTTTAATACCATTGACGTTTTCTTGTACCAATGCAAATGCATTGGTTTTTTTTAAGATAATTTAACAACTATATTTCTAATACATAGTGTACCAAGCAAAGTTTCGTTTTTAATTTTAACCATTATTGATAATTTAAGTAGATAACATTATGAAAAAGACAAAAATCGTATGCACCATTGGTCCTAAATCTGAATCTAAAGAGATGTTAGCAAAGTTATTAAATGCTGGCATGAATGTCATGCGTTTAAACTTTTCCCACGGCGATTATGAAGAACATGGTAGTCGTATTAAAAACCTACGTGAAGTCATGCAAGAAACTGGAAAAAAAGCGGCAATCATGCTTGATACTAAAGGTCCAGAAATCCGTACCATTAAATTAGAAAATGGAAATGATGTTTCATTAGTTGCCGGTCAAACCTTTACTTTTACAACAGATAAATCTGTCGTAGGTAATGCGCAAAAAGTTGCTGTAACTTATGAAGGTTTTGCCCATGATCTTAAGCCAGGGAATCGAGTACTTGTTGATGATGGTCTTATTGCGATGGATGTGAAAGAAATTTCCGGCAATGATGTTATCTGTACCGTTCTTAATAGTGGTGACTTAGGTGAAAATAAAGGCATTAATTTACCTGGTGTTTCAATTAAATTACCTGCCCTTGCTGAAAAAGATAAAAATGACTTAATTTTTGGTTGTGAACAAGGTGTTGATTTTATTGCTGCCTCTTTTATTCGTAAACGATCAGATGTAGAAGATATTCGAGCACATCTTAAAGCTCATGGTGGTGAAGATATTAAAATCATCTCTAAAATTGAAAACCAAGAAGGTTTAGATAATTTTGATGAAATTCTTGATGCTTCCGATGGAATTATGGTTGCACGAGGTGATTTAGGTGTTGAAATTGCCGTAGAAGAAGTTATTTTTGCTCAAAAAATGATGATCAAAAAATGTGTTAAAGCCTCTAAACCTGTAATTACTGCTACCCAAATGTTAGATTCAATGATTAAAAATCCTCGCCCGACTCGTGCTGAAGCCGGCGACGTTGCGAATGCGATTATTGATGGTACCGATGCAGTTATGTTATCGGGTGAAAGTGCTAAAGGAAAATATCCTTTAGAAACCGTTGAAGTTATGGCAACCATTTGTGATCGTACTGATAGTATTTTACCAGCACAATTAGAAATTAATGCTAATGAAAAATTACGTATAACTGCTGCTGTATGTTGTGGTGCTGTCGAAATTTCAGAACGCTTAAATTCACCGTTAATTGTTGTGGCAACTCGCAGTGGTAAATCAGCACGTGAATTACGTCGCTATTTCCCGCATGCTCGAATTTTAGCATTATCTTCTAGCCAAAAAACTGTGAATCAACTCGCTTTATCAAAAGGTGTTGAACCGGTTCTTATTGATGGTATTAATTCGACAGATGATTTTTATCGTTTAGGTAAAGATATGGCGATTAAAGTCGCAGGTCTACAAACGGGTGATATTATTGTTATGGTTTCAGGTGCATTAGTACCTAGTGGCACAACAAACACTACATCTGTACACCGTTTATAATCACTGATTAAAAGCTGTTTGAAGCCAGCAAATTGCTGGCTTTTTTTTTGACATAGGTTATTCTGTTATTAGATATTTATGATATTTGATGGGCTCAAAGTGACAACAAAATGAATGATGATAAGATGTATTTCCCTAAAGAGTTAAGTTGGTTATCTTTTAATCAACGAGTTTTACAAGAAGCGGCGGATAAAACCAACCCTTTAATTGAACGCATCCGATTTTTAGGCATCTATTCCAATAATCTAGATGAATTTTATAAGGTCCAATTTCCTAATTTAAAAAAATATTTATTAATCGAGCAAGAACAAGGCTCACCCTCTATCACAAATACCAAATATTTATTAAGGCAAGTAAACCAAAAAGTCATTCAACTGGAATTACAATTTGATCAACTCTATAACGATTTATTGCTAGAAATGGCACGTAATCAAATCTTTCTTATTAATGAAAGACAATTGACTTCATTTCAAGAAGAATGGATAAAAGAATATTACAAACAAAATTTACGTCCCTATATTACCCCTATTTTACTCAATAACCATTCTGAATTAATTCAATTTTTAAAAGATGATCATGCCTATTTAGCAGTCGAAATTATAAAAGGCAATGATATAAACTATGCCTTATTAGAATTACCGACTGATAAAATATCACGTTTTGTTTTATTACCTTCAGATCATTCCACTAAAATAAAATCTATTATCTTTTTAGATAATATTTTACGTTATTGTTTACCCGATATTTTTAAAATATTTTTTGATGGGAATGAATTTAATGCTTATTCATTTAAAATTAATCGCAATGCAGAATATGAGTTAAATACCGAATTAGATAGTTTATTAGAGCTAATGTCACAAGGCTTAAAACAACGTTTAACAGCGCAACCAGTTCGATTAATTTATCAAAAAAATATGCCTAAGCCCTTACTTGAACTTTTAATCAACCGTTTAAAATTAAGTGAATATGATGTTATGCCGGGTGGGCGATATCCGAACTTTAAAGATTTAGCTAATTTTCCATCGTTAGGAATGAAAAATCTATTAAATAAGCAACTGCCAAGTCTTTCTTATAAACGTTTTAAAAAATATCGTAATTCTTTTGAAGCTATACGTGAAAGAGACGTTTTACTCTATTATCCTTATTATTCATTTGGACATGTCATTGAAATTATGCGCCAAGCCTCATTCGATCCAGCTGTAACACATATTCGGATGAATATTTATCGTGTTGCCAAAGATTCTCGATTCTTAAATGCAGCCATCAATGCCGCAAATAATGGAAAAAAAGTAACAGTTGTTGTTGAATTACAAGCAAGATTTGATGAAGAAGCCAACATAAGATGGGCAAAAAAACTCATTAGTAGTGGCGTAAAAGTAATATACTCACAACCAAAATTTAAAATCCACGCCAAACTTTTTTTAATTGAACGCAAAGAAAACGATCAAATTGTGGGATATGCGCATATAGGAACTGGTAACTTTAATGAAAAAACAGCTCGATTATATACTGATTTTTCACTTATCACCGCCGATCCAGCCATTACGGAAGAAGTTAAAAAAGTCTTTAAATTTATCGAAAATCCATTCAAACCTTTTTTCTTTCATTATTTACTGGTATCACCACAAAATACAAGGCAACGATTAGGTGAATTAATTCAACGCGAAATTTTTCATGCTAAACAAGGAAAACCTGCTGCCATTTATTTAAAATTAAATGCGATAACTGATTTTGAAATGATAGATCAACTTTATCATGCCTCAAATATGGGCGTTAAAATCCGTATGATTGTTCGAGGGACTTGTGTACTTATACCAGAAATGGCCAATATGAGTGAAAATATTTTTGTAACAAGTATAGTTGATCGTTACTTAGAGCATGCTCGTGTTTATATTTTTGAAAATAATGGTCTTCGAGATACCTATATTTCATCAGCCGATTGGATGCCCCGCAATTTAGATAATCGCGTTGAAGTTGGCGTACAAATCCTCGATCCTATCGCTAAAGAAACAATCAATTCGATCTTTGAGATCCAAAGCCAAGATAATGTTAAAGCTCGTATCATTAATAAAGATAACAACAACAAATATGTTGAACGAGGTAATAAAAAGAAAATACGGTCTCAATATGTTATTTATGATTATCTAAAAAAACTAGAAGATACTGAACAAGAAGATATTGAATGATAAAGGAAAGCCAATAATGAATAATTTTAACGAATATGCTGTTGTTGATTTAGGTTCAAATAGTTTTCATATGATTATTGTGCGAAATATAAACAATGCAAATCAAATTATTTATAAAAATAAACAGAATGTTCATTTAGCAACAGGACTAAATCAAGAAAATTCATTAAGCGAATCCAGTATCAAACGTGGGTTAGATTGTCTATCACTTTTTGCCGAAAGATTACAAAATTTTCCGATTACCCATATCCGAGTAATTGCAACCTACGCGTTAAGAACTGCAAGCAATAGACATGTTTTTTTAACGGCAGCCTCTAAAATCTTCCCTTTCCCGATCGAAGTCATTTCAGGACGAGAAGAAGCAAGATTAATTTATTTGGGTGCGATGACAACTGAATCAACAGAGCCTAATGATACTACCTTTGTTATTGATATAGGTGGTGGTTCGACCGAAATCGCAATTGGTAAAGGTAATGAATTTAAACCTTATTTTGTGATCAGCCGACCGATGGGTTGTGTCACGTTTACCAAACAATTTTTTAATGATAAAAAAATAACCTCCGACAATTTTAGACGCGCAAAACTGGCAGCAGAACAGCAATTAGAAACAATAATCAATTATATTAAAAAGCAAAATATTAGCCTTGCTTTTGGTTCATCTGGCACCATTAAAAGTATACATCAAATCCTTTTAGATATAGGAGTAAATGATGGCATTATTACTAAACAACGATTAGATGATTTAGTTAATTATGTTTTAGATGTTCAAAACGTAGAGCAGTTAAACTACCCTTCGCTGTCGAAGGAAAGACAACCGGTTTTTGTCGGTGGCTTGGCTATTTTTAGCGGTGTATTTGACGCATTAAATTTACAGACATTGCAATATAGTCATGGCGCCCTACGCGAAGGTGTTTTATACGAACTCGTTGAAGGTAATAATTATCGTGATATTAGGCAAAACACCGCTGAATCTCTATTAAAACAATATAATATTGACGAGAAACAAGCTAATTTAGTTACCTTAGCTGCAAAATATTTTTATTTAGCTTGGCAAAAGCAAACCCAAATAGAAATCAATCCACATTTAGAAGCTATTTTATATTGGGCAGCACAATTACATGAAATAGGATTAAATATTAATTTTAGCGCTATTCAAAAACACTCAAGTTATATCTTAAAGAACAGTAATATGCCGGGTTTTAATGAAGAGCAACAATTATTATTATCGACTCTCGTTCGTAATTGCCGTAAAAGCCTACATATCGATGAATTTCCATTTTTTAGCTTATTCGAATTTAAGCAAATTATGCCGCTATTACAAATCTTAAGATTAGCAATTTTGATCAATAATCAACGTAATGCCATGATTAATTTTGAAGATTTTAATTTAACACTGCAATCAGGCAAAATTAATCACTTTATTCTTACCATTAAACGCGAATTTGTTGAAAATAATAAATTGATTCTATTAGATTTAGAACAAGAACAGCGTTATTGGCAAGACGTTAATCATTGGCAACTTACCATTCAAATTAATTAATATATGATATTTGATAGTCTTTATCTAATAACTCAAATATAAAAAGCTGAGAATTAGCTAAGATTAATTGATTTTGTTTAGTGATAAAAATAGCAGCTAAATGCTTCCTGTATTGTAAAAATTCAAGCGCTTGTTTTAGCCCAAATCCATATAAAATGGTAGACATAATATCGGCTTCTAAAGCCGATTTAGTTATCACCGTTACACTAATTAAATCATTATCAAGCGGATAACCCGTTTTAGAATTTAAAATATGATGATAAATATGTTTATCTTGAATAAAATAACGTTCATAAATACCCGATGTTACAATGGCTTTATCAATAAGTAAAATTTTACCGATAATTTCATGCTGTGTAGCAAAGGGTTTCCTTAAACCGACCTGCCAATATCCGTTTTCGTTAATAGGTGATAAGCCTAACGTTAATACATTACCGCCTAAATTTATAATAGCTTGTGAGATTTGTTTTTTTAGTAAAATTGCTTTAACAACATCAGCAATATATCCTTTTGCAATTGCACCTAAATCAAGTTGCATATTAGGTTTACGTAAATAAATTGATTTATCTTGAGGATTTAACTCGATATCATTAGGATCACAAAGCGGTAATAACGCCTTTATATCTTCTAAATCTGGGATCAAATCCCCCGAGAATCCAATTTTCCACAATTTTACGAGCGGTCCAATGGCAACATTGAAACAACTTTCTGGCAATAAACTTGCTTTCTTAGCTTGTTCTACAAGTGCAAATACATGAGGATTAACCTTTATTGGACAAATTCCTGCTGAATGATTAATCGACATCACATCTGATGCAGCTCGGTTCACCGTCAACTGATCTTCAAGTAATCGAATGGTTGCAAAAATCCTTGCAACCATTAACGGATTTATTTTATCAGCTTCATATAATTGTAGTGTGATCTGGCTGCCCATTAGTATTTGTGAAAATTCAAAAATATCATTACCTGTATTTTGCTTAGTCAACAAAGTATTATTCGTCATTTCTTTAACTACACTAATTATTTAACTGTATCATTGAGTTTTAGTACTTATCTCATTTATCGAATTATTATGCACAATAAAATCTACCGCATTTTTACCCGCTTCTAAACCAAAAACAATAATATCTGCAACAGCATTACCACCGATACGATTAGCCCCATGAACGCCACCTACAATTTCACCGGCTGCAAAAACGCCTTTAATAATATTGCCTTTTGTATCTAAAACTTGCGTATGAGAATTTATTGTCACCCCCCCCATGGTATGATGAATTCCTGGCGCAACTTTTATCGCATAGAAAGATGGGCTATTAAGTTGATGACGTAATCCTGTATTACGGCAAAATTCCAAATCCTGTTGTTTTTGTACAGCTTGATTATACTTTTTGATCGTTTGCTGTAACACTTTTGTATCTATTGCTAATTTATCGGCTAACTCATCGATATTATTTGCTTCAACAACAAATTGCTGCGCAATATATTCCTCAATGGCTTTATTACTTTGTCGAATTTGTTCATCGAAAATAATATAGGCATATTGGTTTGGTAATTGTCTAATTTCTGCTGAGACTTTATCACGGGTATCTAATTCGTTAACAAATCGAACACCGGCTTGAGAGACTAAAATTGCTCCGGCGCCACGTACCGATTCAGAGATTAAAAAACGGCGAGATTGTTCAACAGTTGGATGGATTTGAATTTCATTCATATCAACCGTTGCAGCGCCTAATTGTTGTAATAGATGAATACCAGAACCCAATGCGCCCTTATGATTTGTGGTAATAAAATCGCTTAAATCAGGACAAAAATGCGAGATCATTTTTTTATTTGCCCCAAACCCCCCTGTTGCCATAATCACCGCTTTGCAGTGAATTAATCGAGATTCGCCTTCAATTTGTTTTACACGAACAGCCACGACGTTATCATTTTTATAAACAATCTTATCAGCAACCGTCTCTAACTTAATATCAATACCTCGTTGATTAATATTTTTTAGTAAACCGCTAATTAAATAGCCGCCGACAGCTTGCCCATTTTCAGGTCGATGCGTTCTATCAACACTCATACCGCCAGTTGTTGTAATATTACTTAAAATAATACCTTTGTCGGTTAACCAATCTAGGGCTGAACTGGCATTTTCAACTAAAAAATGAAGTAATTCTGGATTATTTTTATTTTTTCCTGCTTGTAATGTTTCATTATAGAATTGCTGTTTATCGTCCTTAATTCCTTGCTTATGTTGAAATTGACTTTCAGCTACATTCATACCTGCCGAGGCTTTAGTTGTATTGCCTCCGATCACTGGCATTTGTTCAATAATAGTGACACTGTAACCTAAGTCATGGGCTTGAATCGCTGCGGCAAGACCGGCTCCGCCACTGCCAACAACAACAATATCATAAAATTGATTATGTAAATCTACCCCGGCAGTTATGATGGCTTCATGGTTAGATTGGGTTATTGCCTTGACTACTGCTTTTTTAAAAGCTTCACTTTGCGAAGTTGCACCTGCTATCACATCGACATGAGGACTGTTACTATCAATAATACGCTGTTTAATCAAATTAAAATTATCATTTGTTTGCTTATCAAAGACGTCACTATTCACTAACTCCATATTTTCAATAAAGTCTTTTCCTAAATCGACATTGATCACAAATTCATGCTGATCTTCAACAACAATTGATTGAAAACGCCCTTGTTTAAATTTAGCATGCATCACTTTACTGCTATCGCCTTTATCATCAACAATTAAATTTTTAACAAGTGGGAAATGCCAAAGTGGCGTCGGGATCGCCAGTTCATCTCGCTTATCAATGGCAATTTTAAGTGATAAATATTGATTATTTTTAATGCGCGATACCCAATCAGGATAAGCAATAAAAGCGCGCCCTACAGCAATTAAATCATAACCTTGGCTTAATGCACTATTTGCATCAGATTGATTCACGACATTGCCAACACCAATAACGGGGATCGTTGCCAATTTTGCCGATCGCATAGCAATATATTTTTCAATTAGCGGTGTAGGATCTTGTGTTTCGATAAGCGATGATCGCATGGTTGTACCCATCGAAAAATGCACATAATCAATCGATTTTTCAGCGATTTTATTTAATAGATAAAGTGTATCTTCAAAACAAATGCCGGGAGTTTCAAGCTCTTCGGGCGAGAAACGATAGCCGATGATAAATTGTTTTTTCTGGTAACGTGTTTTTGCTTGTAATGCTGCATCAACAACAGCTAAAGGAAATGTAGTGCGCTTTGCACGGCTCCCTCCCCATTTATCTTGTCGTTTATTAGAATGAGGGGAATAAAATTGTTGAATTAAATACGTATTCGCACCATGAATTTCAACACCATCAAAACCAGCCAAGATGGCTCTATTTATCGCTTGAGTAAATTTCTCAATTAATGCTTCGACTTCAGCAAAGGTTAACGCATTTGGTATTGGTGCATCGGGCCTTAGTGCCGCAACGGCGCTAGGTGCAACGGGTAAATCACCTCCGATTAATTTTGGGGTGACCATTCGACCGCCATGATAAACTTGTATGATCGCTTTTGATCCTTTATCTTTTATTGCTTTCGCAATTTTAGCAAGCCCTTCGATTTTATCATCACTATCCAACCCAATCGCGCCAGGAAAAGCCAATCCTTGCTTTTCAATATAACCACATTCAACAATAATTGCGGCTGCCTCCCCCGCTCGTAATCGATAATATTCAATCATATCTTGTGTTACGCTGCCGTCATGAAAACCTGAACATGTTGTCATCGGTGCCATTACAATGCGGTTTTTGAATTCAATGCCATTGGGTAAGGTTAAAGGTGTAAAAAGTGTCTTATTTTGCATGCGAGTAGGATTAATTTTAAAAATAAAAATTTAATTATTAAGAATATCAAATTTTCGACATGTTAGGTTATGTATTTATCAGCAACAAATAGAGATTTATTAATAAAAATCGCTATAAGGTTTATTTTTCGGTAAAAAATTACTTATAAAGTCTAAAAAATAATACTCTATGCTTTTCATTTACTTAAAGTTATTTTAATAATTGTAACTTGCAGTTTGATAAAATTAGGCTAAAATTCTGCTTTATTTATGACTAATTTAAAATACAATTCAATAATGTTAAGTCAGCTCAAAGCATTTAATCTATTTATTCAAATAATCTTTAAAAAAGAGGCAATCCTCCCTTTATGGAGGATTTTTTTTGCCTAAAGCCAACGATATCTAACATTGTTACTAAAAATTAATCGCTAGGGTTTAAGAGAAACATCAAAAAATAGGAGGAGATATGCCGTCTTTAATTCCATTTTACGATCCAAATAAAAGTTATGAAGAAAACTATTCTGATGGTCCTTATGGATTTTTTAGTAAACCAAATCTAACTAAAATCAAACAAAAAACACAAACTCAGTTTTTAGGTCAACGTATTAATTTACCATTTGGAATTCCGGCAGGTCCATTGCTAAATGCCAATTATATTAAAGCCGCGTTTGATTATGGTTTTGATTTATGCGTTTATAAAACTGTACGCTCAGAAAAACGAAAATGTCACCTGTTACCAAATATTTTATCCATCCATCCTAATGGCGATTTACTCCCTCATCTTGAAACGGTATTAGCCGATAAAAATTTTAGTGAACCTTTATCAATTACCAATTCTTTTGGTGTTCCGTCATTTGATCCTGATATTTGGCAAGTCGATATGACACAAGCGGTAAATTACGCAAAACCAGGACAGTGTGTCATTGGTAGTTTTCAGGGTACACAAGGTAAAGGAAAGATAGAACTTGATTATGCATTAACCGCAAAATTAGTCAATGAAACGAAAGTACCTATTCTTGAGGCTAATTTAAGTTGTCCTAATGAAGGCGTTACAAATTTATTATGCTTTGATACGAAAAAGGTAGAGCGTATTGTTAATGCGATTAAATCGGAAATTCCTGATAAACCGCTTATTATAAAGTTAGCCTACTTTGCAGATGACGACAAACTTTTAAATTTATTGAATAAAATTGGTCATATTATTGATGGTATAAGTACAATTAATACTATTTCAGCCAAACCGGTTAATCTTGATGGGAAACCTGCATTAGGTCCTAATCGGATAGAAAGTGGTGTCTGTGGTGATTCAATTCGCTGGGCTGGGCTAAATATGGTTAAACGATTAGCACAATTAAAACAGCAATTAGGATTACGATTTACCATTATTGGCGTCGGGGGGATGAATAAACCTGTGCATTATCAGGATTATATCAATTCAGGTGCCGATGCTGTGATGAGCGCAACAGGCGCCATGTGGGATCCTTTATTAGCCTTACAGCTCAAACAAACGTTATTTGAATAGTTAAGACGGTAATAATTCTTGTACCTACCTAATTTTACTGTTCGATACTAGTTCAGTTAATCTTAGGTAGGAAAAGACTTCAAATTAATTCAAATAGGTTAACTCGGTTTCTAATTTAGTTCACTGCTTGACATTGTGATGTAATAAAAGAATTATCATTACCTTGTAATTCCATAATTAACTGATTACGTGTACATTCCCATTTTTCAGGGGGATACATCTTATCCCACGCATTCATCAACTGCTGGTCTTGTTTAGATAAATTAATATTGTATTTCGTAGACATATAAAAATAAGAACGAGCAATCATTCCGCGAATTTCGTCGCGAGGTTGAAACTTACGATCTTTAAAATCAACAGCCGATTGACATTGACCATATTGAGTAAATTCTTGTGTAAATTGCGAATAGCGATAATTAGAACGATCGCCATTTACTTCACCGATTGCAGGTTGCAGATTATGCATAT
The DNA here is from genome assembly GCF_058502635.1 of Gilliamella sp. ESL1225. Classification (NCBI taxonomy): domain Bacteria; kingdom Pseudomonadati; phylum Pseudomonadota; class Gammaproteobacteria; order Orbales; family Orbaceae; genus Gilliamella; species Gilliamella sp. ESL1225. The sequence goes on from NZ_CP196358.1 coordinate 1,320,758, forward strand.
CCCCTTCCATCGATTTATAGATAGGATCTTTAGCGCAATTATCTCGTCCGCCTTCTTGCCAACAAGCCAAATGTTTACCAAAGTTTTCAGCAGGCATGACGTGTTCCCATTCAATACGTTCAGCACGAGTTTGATTTTTACGAACTTCATAACCACAGCTTTCTAAATCAACAACGCCCTTTTTTCCGTTAAATACAAAATCACATCCACAATAAAATTCTTTTTCATTAGGATTGGCGTTATAAATTTTGATAAGTTGTGTTTTTGCAGAGGCAAAACTAACGGCAGCATTGGCTAAAAATGGAAATAAAATAAATAATAAAAGTAAATTTTTCATAGAGTCCCTTCAAATATAATTTTATAACATTACACAAAATGTTTATAAAATTGGTATTCATTACCGTTATAAAACAGTCATAATAGGCATTGTTAATAATCTAGTATTATATAACATAAACTAGATAAAAATATACAAAATATTGACTGTAATACTTTAAAATAATGTTCGATGTCTTCTCTCTAATAAAAAAAAAGATAAGTTGATAAAAAGGATTTTGTTTGCTCAATTCGATGGGGCTATATAATTTAATTCAGCTAAGTTAATTGATAAAATTAAACAAGTGATGGTAGGTAATAAGATCGATTCATTAATTTAATGAATTTAATGAATTTATTTTAAAATTGGCGGAACGGACGGGGCTCGAACCCGCGACCCCCTGCGTGACAGGCAGGTATTCTAACCAACTGAACTACCGCTCCGCTAATAAACTCTTTAGTGCATTTGCATTAAAGTAGGCAGATATTAATAATAAATTTATATGCCGTCAATTAAATTTTAAAAAAATACATTCAATCGGATAGAAAATCTACACTTAACTATTATTATCCATAAAATTCAATTATTTTACGGACCATAAAGTAGATCCTGCTTTTTTGGTAATTTTATCTAAAATAATTTGATGTTCAGTTAGTTCATGACTATCGGCTTTTATGATTTTTAATTTATTGCCATTGCGTTTTAATAACCTTGAATTAGCGGCATCATTCAAATTTAAACCTAAATCATCCGAGTTGAAAGAAAGACTGGTTTGCCCGCCAGTCATTGTCAAATAAACATCAGCAAGAATTTCAGCATCGAGTAACGCGCCATGTAATACTCGATGAGAATTATCTATTTGATAACGTTCGCAAAGTGCATCAAGATTATTGCGCTTACCTGGAAATAATCGTCTTGCCATGGCAAGAGTATCTGTTATTAGGCAATGTTCACTTGTCTTGAAATCAATACCCGCCAACTGAAATTCATAATCCATAAAACCAATGTCAAAAGGCGCATTATGGATGATTAATTCTGCCCCATCGATGTAATTAATAAACTGTTGAGCGATTTGTTTAAAGATCAATTCATTTTTAACGGCGTCATTACTTATACCATGGACTTTAAAGGCTTCCTCATCAATGCTTCGCTCTGGATTGATATAAACATGAAAATTATTACCCGTTAAACGACGATTTATCACTTCAACTGCGCCAATTTCTATAATTTTATGACCTTCAAAATGATCACCATCTCCGAAATTCATACCGGTTGTTTCTGTATCTAATACAATTTGGCGTTCTGGTTGCGTTTTCACTGCTGTCTCTTTGTGTAAAATTTAAAGGAATAAAGAAATGTGCTATAGTCTATCACCAAAACGAGTTTAAAGAGAAGAACGCTTCTGAAATGCTTAAAAAAATTGAAATTTTCACCGATGGCTCTTGCTTAGGTAATCCGGGAAAAGGTGGCTATGCGGCTATTTTAAAATATAAGGATAACGAAAAAATTTTAACACAAGGTTATTTTAACACCACTAATAATCGTATGGAATTATTAGCAGCGATTGTCGCACTCGAACAATTAACTCAACCATGCCAAATTAATCTTTATTCCGATAGTCAGTATGTGCGTAATGGCATTTTAACTTGGATCCATAATTGGAAAAGAAATGGCTGGAAAACAGCCGATAAAAAACCTGTTAAAAATTGTGATTTATGGAAACGGTTAGATGAAGTTGCAAAAAAACATCAAATCGAGTGGCATTGGGTAAAAGGTCATTCTGGTCATATTGAAAATGAAAAATGCGATATTTTAGCTAAACAAGCTGCCGAGAATCCAACCCTTGCTGACACCCTATTTGAACAGTCTTTAGCTCAGTAATTGCTCAAATAGGTTAAATAAAATACAGAAATGTAAAAAATAAGTAGGTTTTTATTATAATTTACTATATAATGGCGTTTTTTTGTTCGAACGGCTATTACTTTGCTACATTTTATAGTAATAGAAATCGTTAGCAATACTTTTGATCATGGGTCTCATTAAAGACCTTTTTTATTTGTGATGAAATCCTCTTTTGGTATTAAGATGCGCAAATTTTATTTTTGCTCATTAAATAATTCCCTCAAATAATAAAGAGATAATAAAATATTAGCATTATTATGTTGACGTTACTATTAATTGTCCTTCGGTATTTATCACTAAGTTTTGTTTTTTTATTGCAAATATCGTAAAAGGCATTATTGACGTGATTAATTTTAGTTATACTGAAATTTTAATTTTCTTAAATTCTCTTTAATTTTAGGATCCAAAAGACATATATTAGGTGTAATAAACGACTTAATGAAACAATATATTTTCAAAATAATTCAACATTTATCTATTTTGGCTGTCGTTTGTCTATTTTTAGTTGCTTGCCAAAACCGCACCGTTAGACAAACAACAAAATACAAATCCAATGCGATAAAAGAATCTGTTGTTAGCAAAACCAATAAAGGTGCGACTAATTTAAACGAACTAAAACCGTTAACGAGTAACAAGCTTTCGGACTCTGACACTAGTTTAACTGATTACCTTGCTGATAAATATAGCCCAAAAGGCAATAATTTAATTACGCAAAATCCATGGCAGTTTATTCAAAACAATATTAATGTTAAAGTCCCAAATAATGTCCGTATTGTTCGTGAAAGAGAAAAAGTTCTTAAATATAAAATAGGCTTTGAAAATGTTGCTAAACGTTCAGAGCCATATGTTTATTATATTGTTAATCAAATTAACAAAAATGATTTGCCTGTCGAATTAGTCTTAATCCCTTTAATTGAAAGCGCTTATGATCCATCGGCAACATCCGCTTCTCATTCTGCTGGTTTATGGCAATTTGCTAAAATTACGGCAAAAGAATACGGTTTAGAGCGTAATAATTTCTTCGATGCAAGACGCGATTTTATCCGTTCAACGGATACCGCAATTACTATGTTAAAAACCATCAATAGTCGATTTAATGGTGATTGGTTATTAACGTTGGCAGCTTATAATGCGGGCGAAGGTCGTATTAGACAAGCCATAAACTATAATAAATCTCGAGGGTTAGCGACTGACTTTTGGTCATTAAAGTTACCTAAAGAAACAATGCAATATGTTCCTAAAATGTTGGCCATTATTGATATTGTTAAAAATAATCGTCAATATGGTGTTAATCTTCCTGATTGTAATTATGAAAATTCATTAGTTAAATTGGATCTATCTACTAAGCTTTCGCTAGCAAAAATTGCAAAATATACCAATATACCATTGAAAGAGTTAACAAATTACAATGCTGGATATATAAATCAAACAGTTAATGGCCCTTACCATTTATTAATTCCTTATAGTTATGCTGAAGAATTGCATCAAAAATTATTAGCAGAAAATTTAGTTAGTAGTGAAATCATTGATATCGTACAAGAGCCAGCAAATAATGATAATATGGTGCCATTTAAATCCGATAAAACTAAATTAAACAGCAGTTTAAAAATAGTTTCTAAAGAACAAAGCAATAAAAATAAAATCACTTATCTAGTGAAAGCCGGTGATAATCTTTACTCTATTGCCCAAAATTATCGTGTCAAAATGGATGATATTTTAGAATGGAATAATTTAAAAAATGGACGCGTAAAAGAAGGCGATTTATTGACGATTAATATTGTGGATAATAATCCAATTTAAATGTTGCATATAAAGGATTATGATCAGAAGCATCTGTATCAATAATAGTGTTGTCTTCTAATTTTAATCCTTTATAAAAAATAAAATCTAAAGGTCTTCCTAAAAACATTTTTCGTTTATCATGAGTAAAATCGACAACTTTAAGATCAGTTGATGTTATTAAATTAAGTAATAAATCTAACCGTTGTTTATTCCACGTATTAAAATCCCCTGCCAGTATGATAGGCCCTTCATGGTGTTTAATTTGTAAGAATAAATCATTGATTTGTTGACTATAAACTTTAATGCCAAAGGTAAAATTAATCGCATGAATATTGATAACTAATAACGTATTTTGCATATCTTTAATAGCAAAATGACTTACTAGCGCCGATTTAGGAACACGTAAATAAGGCTCTTTTTCTTTAAAAGACAGGAATGAAACAGGCTTACAATCGCTAATCGTCATCACTCCTGTAAACATACGATTAAATTCATAAGCTGGTACTAAATCAGCATTTTTTTGATGAGTAGATATAAGATTGATTAATTCAGGTGATGCTTGCACTTCTTGCAATAACATAAGATCCGTATGAGTCATATAAGTAGAGAGTACTCTTAAACAGTTGGATCTTTTTTGTTTATAAATATTCCAAACAAAAACCGAAAATGCTGAATCTGCCATCAATAGCGGATGGCAATTCAGAATTTTTTGAGATGTGCGAATAAATTCAGATTCGTTTTTGTTGTTAAATCTAACAACAAAATCACGCTGTTTAAACATAATTATTGTTCATTTTTACGTTTTAAATATTCATCAAATGATAAAGTATCATTGGCTTGTTTTTTTAATTGTTTATCTAATGATAAATTTCGTTGTAATAAAAAATCCGCTTCAGTCAGTAACGCTAATGGCTCGGCAATTAATTGTTGTTTATATTGATTTGCTAAAGCTAAACCAAATTCAGCCGTACCCAAATCACTTATTGCTTGTAATGTTCTTGCCGATAAAGTTAATTCAGGCTGATCTAACATGATCGCATGCCGTTCACAAACACCACGATATTGCATTTTATCATCTTGATGATCTAAAACATCAGCAACACGTAATAAATCATTAAAAAGCGCATGTCCAACAACAGTTAAAGGCTGTTTAATTGCCCCGCAGTCCATACTTAATTCAAGTCCTGGTCTGCGCCCGTCCATAATAACACGATTCCAATTTAATTTAGCACATTCTAATTCTTGACTACTCATTTCTGGCGCCGGTGCTAATGCACACCAAATTAAAAATAAATCAATAAAGCGGATTTGATCTTCTGTTATACCAACGGGTGAAAATGGGTTAACATCAAGCGCTCGGACTTCAATATATTCTATTCCTCCACGCAGTAAAGCATCTGACGGAACTTCGCCATTTCGTGGTACACGTTTAGGGCGAATTGGTGCATAAAATTCGTTTTCAATTTGCAAAATATTATCGTTCAATTGACGATAATATCCGCCAACCTTAATCCCAATTTGATTAAATTCAGGCGATTTAGTCTGTACAGCACGTTTTAAATCAGCTGCATAATTTTTAAGATGATTAAAGGTAATGCCTAATTGTTTTTGAGCATTATTCGTATAGCCGACATCACTTAATCTTAACGATGTAGCATAAGGCAAATAATCTTTACCTTGCGTTAATTCAATAAAATCTTTTGCTTTTTGCTTATCTTGGATAAAAGAAGGACACATTGACGGTGAGGCACCAAATAGATAAGGAATAATCCAACCAAATCGGTAATAATTTCGTATCAATTGAAAATAGCCTTCGGAGATAATATCTTTGCCTTCTTCTATATTTCGAAAACCTTCCCTTGCCTGCCAAAAAGCCAAAGGTAATGAGAAGTTATAATGCACACCCGAAATAATTTGCATCATAGCACCATAACGATTCTTTAATCCTTCCCGATAGACAGTTTTATAAAGCCCTTCGTTCGATGATCCATATTGAGCTATGATAATATCTTGTTCTTTTGCCACAAAACACGGCATACTTAGTGGCCATAATAACTCGTCTTTAACACTCACATTCGCATAACGATGTAAATCACGCAAAAACGTCAACATATAATCAATATTAGTATTAACCGGTGTAATAAATTCCAACATAGATTCAGCAAAATCAGTTGTGATCCACGGATGAGTTAATGCACTGCCGATATCTTTTGGAAATAATGTTTGACTTAATCGACCTTCAGGCGTAATGCGCAACGTCTCTCGCTCAACACCTCGTTGAATTCCTTGTAAAATGGTGTAATGTTTTTCTAACCAACTTAGTGCTTTAGAAACATCAGGGATCATAAATTTATTCCTGTTATCGTGAATTTTCTAATCTTATCACAAACTTTGTTGCTGAATCTGTCTTTTATCATAATAATTAATTAATGTATTAATAGGAAGATATTATTAAACTCAATAAGGTTAATAATTTCATATTAATAAATGATCGATTAAGTGATAAAGACACCTTCAAAAATATGTTTTTAAATTAAATTTAATGAGTAAATACCAATAATCCTATTGATTACATTATGATTTAAAAGCATAACGAGATATAATAAATTTTAGTGGTGTAATAAAAAGGAATTATTTAATGTCAATTAAATTAAAAACCCCCGAACAAATTGAAAAAATGCGCATTGCCGGCAAACTTGCCGCCGAAGTTTTAGAAATCGTTGAACCTTTTGTTAAACCGGGCATTAGTACGGGCGAATTAGATAAAATTTGTTATGATCATATTGTTAATATTCAAAAAGCCATTCCGGCCAATATTGGCTATATGGGCTTTAAGCATACAACTTGCATTTCGATTAATGACACGGTTTGTCATGGTATTCCAAACTTTAATAAAATTATAAAAGATGGTGATATCTTAAACATTGACGTTACTGTGATTAAAGATGGTTATCATGGTGATACCTCAAAAATGTATATTGCCGGTAAACCAACCATTGCAGGAAAACGTTTATGTGAAGTGACACAACAAAGCTTATATGAAGCCATTAAAGTTATAAAACCCGGTATTCGTTTACGAGAAATAGGTAAAACAATCCAAAAATATGCCGAATCATTTGGCTATTCAACGGTACGTGAATATTGTGGTCATGGTATTGGTGAAGTATATCATGATCAACCACAAGTCATGCATTATGATGGTGACGATGAAGGGGTGATTTTACAAGCCGGTATGACCTTTACCGTTGAGCCCATGATTAATACAGGCGGATGGCGCACACATGTAATGTCTGATGGATGGACGGTAAAAACAAAAGATCATGGACTATCAGCACAATACGAACATACGTTACTTGTTACCGATAATGGCGTTGAAATATTAACCTTACGCACAAATGAAGATTTTCCACGAATTATTGAACATCTTTAAAGATTAAGTTTATGGTAAAGGCTGCAATATCTTTGTAACCTTTACCCCTATTTTTAACTTTTAGGATTGTCTAGTTAGCTTATTCCAAGTTCAGCATCATCTAGTGCTATCAGTATAATAGTGAATATAAACGACGACGATAATCTGTCGCTAACCCATTATTGGTGCCAAGTGCCGCAAGCATCTCAAGAAGGGTCTTTTTGATTTGCCCATCTCCTGCATTTAAATCTTTCATTAGCGGTTTAAATAATAATTCTAGTGCTTGTTCATGTCGACCAACCTGCATTAATTGCGTCGCAAGTTGAATTTTTAATTCAGTGTTTTCAGGTTGTTTTGCAAGCTCAGCTTCAAGTTGTTGTAATTCAGGTGAATTTGCTGCTTGTTCTAATAAATCAATTTCAGCTATTAATCCTTGATAAGTCGAATCTTGATCTTGCAACGGCACTGATTTTAATGTTTCTTTGGCATCATTGAGCTGTTTTAACTCAATTTGGTTTTTTGCCAGTAAAAAAGCAATATCCGAACGCTTTTTACCTAAATGATCAGTAAGTTCTTGCCATGCTTGTTTTAAATAAGGTAATGCTTCTTGATATTTAGATTCTTCAAATAGTTTTTTACCTTCGGCAAATTTAAGTTCGTTTTCATTCGGCAAAAATTTCTTAAAAAAATCTGCAATAAATTCGGCGCTTTGAGGACCTTGAAAACCATCGACAGGTTGTCCCTCTTTAAAAATATAAACCGTTGGAATAGCACGTAATCCAAATTGCGAGGCCAACATTGGTTGTTCATCGCAATTTAATCTAGCCAAAATAAATTGCCCTTTATGCACATTAGCAAAGTTATCTAACAATTGCGTCATGCTCTCATAATCAGGGTTCCTTGATGACCAAAAATAAAATACAACGGGTAAAGTTAATGATTTTTCAATAATATGCTGAATATTTTGTTCATCAACATCAAAGATAAATTGGTTTTGCATAAACGATCCTTTGGATTATGACAGTTATCATTTATTTATTTCTAAGAATTCTATCCATTAATCTATCAGTAAGCAAACGTTTTGCAACGGCGGCAAGCTTAGTGACTTTAGTTACCCTGTAACGAATCTTCGGTCTTTTGCTTTCTAATGCATGGATTAAAGGAGGTAAAATCGCATCGACTTCAAGAGCAAAACGATTAACAATAGACGGATTTTTGATCGGATTATTGGCATCTTGCTGCTTAACATTTTTAGAAAATTGCGTTTTAATAGGACCTGGCTCTATCAAACTCACGTTAATATTGCTATTTATGAGTTCTAAACGTAGCACATCTGACCAAGCCTCTAACGCATATTTACTGGCAGCATAAGCTCCCCTACCTGGCGTTGCAATAATACCAGCAATTGAACTCATTTGTATAATTCGTCCTTGATTTTGCTTAAGCATTGCGGGTAATAATAATAAGGTCAATTGATGAATCGCAAAAAAATTCGTTGAGAATTGTTGTTCTAAACTATCGCGGCTAATTGTTGAAAGCGGCCCATAAACACCAAATCCTGCATTATTAAATAAAGCATATAACTGCCCATTTGTCATTTGCAATATCTCACTAGCCGCTTGTTTAACGGACATCGCATCATCAAGATCTAATAGCACCGTTTCGAAACCGAGTGCGATTAATGATTGCCTATCTTTTTCTTTACGACAGGAAGCAATAACACGGTAACCGCGATCTTTTAAAGATAAAGCCGCCATCATCCCAATACCACTTGAGCAACCCGTAATAAAAATGGTACGCACGTTAAAAACCTCTCATCTACATATTGTCAAGATATAAAGCAACTATTATTATAACATACTTAATTTAAGATAAATCAATATAGAGAAAAGGTTATGAAAATAGCGATTATTGCTGCAATGGAAGAAGAAGTCGTTTTTTTAAAGAGTAAAATTACTGACTACCAATTACAAACTATACTCGGTATTGAATTTCATATTGGTAAAATTGCTAACTGTGAGATTGTGTTATTACAATGTGGTATCGGTAAAGTAGCATCGGCAATCGGAACAACCTTATTACTAAACAATTTTAGCGTTGAAGCTGTAATAAATACAGGTTCAGCAGCAGGTGTGGATCCTTCTTTAAAAGTGGGAGATATTATTGTTTCAACCGACGTCTTTTATCATGATGTCGATTTAATTCCTTTTGGTTATAAACCTGGGCAAATGGCAGGTTGTCCGCCTGTATTTACATCAGATAGCTATTATCAAAATTTAGCAAAACGCGCTATCGAAAAACACCAAGTTCATGCTGTTTTAGGCGAAGTTGGTAGTGGAGATCAGTTTATTAATAGCAAAGACGTTATACAAAAAATTAAACACACTTTCCCTAATATAAAAGCGATCGAAATGGAAGCCGCTGCTATCGGACATGCTTGCTCGCTATTTAATATCCCGTTTGTGGTTGTGCGGGCAATTTCAGATAATGGTGATGATGAGGCAAGCATCAGCTTTAACGATTTTTTAAAAATTGCTGCTAAACAATCTTCTATGATAGTTGAATCCATGCTGGCAGAGCTTGCTACCCATTTTGCATAACATCGGATTTTTATAAAGGTAAAATTATGGCTATTCCTTCTTTTTTAACACTCTATAACGAATTAATTGCAACACCAACAATCAGTAATGTCATCGATGAAAAATTAGATTTTTCTAATAAACCGTTAATTGATAAACTCGCGAACTGGTTTAACGATCTAGGTTTTACCGTTGACATTCAAGCAGTGCCAAATACGCGTAATAAATTTAATTTATTAGCGACTTATTCCAATAATGACAACAAAACACAAGGCGGATTATTATTAAGTGGTCATAGTGATACCGTTCCTTTTGATGAAGGTCAATGGACAAAAGATCCTTTTAAATTAACGCAAGAAGATAATAAACTCTTTGGGCTTGGAACAGCCGATATGAAGGGCTTTTTCGCCTTCATTTTAGATGCGGTGAATGATATCGATCTTAAAAAATTAACCAAACCCTTGTATGTTCTTGTAACCGCTGATGAAGAAACATCAATGGCGGGCGCTTCATTTTTCGCTGAAAATAACAATTTAAAACCTGATTGCACAATTATAGGTGAACCAACCTCATTAATTCCGATTAGAGCGCATAAAGGATTTATGTCAAACTCCATACGTATTATAGGCAAATCAGGTCATTCAAGTGATCCCGATCAAGGGATTAATGCCATCGAAGTTATGCATCTTGTCATTGAACAATTATTAATTCTTAAACAAAAATTTAAAAATGACTATCATAATGATGCATTTACCATTCCTTACCCAACCCTAAATCTTGGTGTTATTCATGGTGGTGATGCTGCTAATCGTATTTGTGGTTGCTGTGAACTTATTATTGATATTCGTATATTACCAAATAATAATGTGGATTCGTTATATAATGAATTGTGTGCTGCAATAGCTCCTGTGATGGCAAAATATCCTAATCGTGTTGCTATTGAATATGAAGTTTCTCCAATTGCTGGTTATGAATGTGATAAAGACCATCCTTGTTTACAAGTTGTTGAACAATTAGTGGGGCAGAAAGCGCAAACAGCCAATTATAGTACCGAGGCGCCATATTTAAATCAAATTTCACCAACGATTGTATTAGGTCCAGGTTCGATAGAACAAGCGCATCAACCCGATGAGTTTATTTCGATGGACTTTTTAAAACCAACAAAATTAACCATAACGCAATTAATAAAAGATTTCTGCCTTTAATTTTTGACGTTAAATAAAAGACTAAAATAAAAACCGATCATAAAGATCGGTTTTTAATCAGTTCAGCAATTACGCTTTTTATAGACAGTCTCGAGAGATTTTTTCGTCACCCCAATATAACTCATCCGCATCAGTTTTTGAAAATGCTAAAGCTAAAACCTCATCACTCCCCTCTTCCCAAATCGCTTGTGCTTTTACTTCATCATAATCAGCTAACTCAAAAATAGCTTCAGCTATTTCTAATGAAGTTGTGCGTATTTCTGCCCACGATTTAATATTGTGGTTCTCTTTTGGATTTGTGTTCATTATTCACTCCTTTATGACTATTTATAATTGGTAATTATAGGTAAAATAAAACTGAATTTTATTAAATAAAATAGGTCCGATAAATGTTTACCCTAATTTCTCCTGCAAAAACGTTAGATTATGAATCAAAATTGTTAACGCAATTATATACCTTACCGCAATTTTTATCAGATTCCAATACATTAATGCAAGATTGTAAGAAACTAACAGCCGCTGATATAGGCGAGCTGATGTCCATCAGTCCTAAACTTGCCACATTAAATTATGAACGTTTTCAAGACTGGTCAACCGACTTTAGTCCCGCAAATGCAAGACAAGCCCTACTTGCTTTTAAAGGAGATGTTTATGAAGGATTAGCCGTCGAAGATTTTAGTCAAGATGACTTTGATTATGCTCAATCGAAGTTAGGTATTTTATCGGGACTTTACGGTTTATTACGCCCTCTTGATTTGATAAAACCCTATCGCCTTGAGATGGGTATCAAATTAAAAAATGGCGACAATAATAATCTTTATCAGTTTTGGGATAAAAAATTAACCTCTGCCGTACAAACTGAATTATCAAAACAACACGAGTTAACCCAAAAACCGGCAACATTAATTAATCTGGCTTCAAACGAATACTTTAAAGTAATCAAAACAAAAAATTTAACGGCTAATATTATTCAACCTATCTTTTTAGATGAAAGCAAAGGCACATTTAAAGTAATTAGTTTTTATGCTAAAAAAGCACGGGGATTAATGAGCCGATTTATTATAAAAAATAAAATTGATTGTAGTGAGGATTTAAAAGCCTTTGATCTCGAAGGATATCAATTCGACAAAAATGGATCGACTCAAAATGAATGGATTTTTAAGCGTCATCATTAACGCAAATTAAAATATTATATAGCTTCAAATATGAAGCTATATAATCAAGCGATAAAATGACGTAATGACAATATCTTAATAATAAAGACCCCGTGATTAAGATTTTTGCTTCTTTGCGATACAAAAATAATGTAACAATAAAGCAAACAAAATCACAAAACTCCCTAATAAAAAGCGCGGCCAATCAATCGATTTATTCCAAAATATGACGTTAACTAAAATACCACATGGAATAACGGCATTATTCATAATCGCAAGGGTACCTGAATCAACTTTGGTTGCGCCATAATTCCATAAAAAATAACATAATCCCGATGCAACGACGCCTAACCAAATTAGAACAACCCATTGTATATTCTGGGTCGGTAGTTGCTTCACATCACCAAAACATAGCCAACCTAAGCCAGTAATTATAACAGCACCTAAATAAACCCAGGCAAAGGCTTGTTTTTGAGGTATAGGATGCAATTCAATAATACGTTTGTAACCTACCTGCCCTAAAGCAAAACTGATATTCGCTCCTTGTATCAGCAAAAATCCCTTAATAAAATCACCTGAAATATGATCATAACGAATAATTGCCGCACCAATTACCGCAATAATGGCGGTAAATAAATAGCTTAACCGTAACGGATGATGTTGTAAAAGATCATATATCAATGTGATATAAATCGGAGTAAAAATAGTAAATAATAACACTTCAGGAACCGAGATATATTGAAAGGAATTATAATAAAAAAAGTACATAATTCCTAATTGGCAGATCCCAACGCCCATCAACATTATTTGCTCTTTCATTTGGTTTAACTTAAAACGAAAAAAGGGAATAAATACTAGAAAAGCTAATCCTACTCGTATAAAAATAGCAAATGCGTTATCTACTTGTCCACTTAGATAAACCCCGATTAAACTAAAGGAAAATGCCCATACTAACGTTACAAAAATAAGATAAAACATAATATAAAAATGTCTTTTTAATTTGAGGTATGCTTAGTTTAGCAAGAAAGGATTTTAAGTAAACTAATTTTTATCAATAAAGTTTACAATTAAAATTATAGTCTTTAAAAATAAAGACAGTATCAAATCGTATTTATACAAAAGGAATAACCACTCTAACAGTTTATATATTAACTTAAGTATTAAAACTACAAATTTAAGTGATCAATTTAATGATATCAACCAATTTAAAGCGACAAAAATAAAAAGATCTTAAGCCCAAATAAATATTATGGCATAATGTGCAAAATCTTGATGAAAACATTATCATTGACTTAATAATTATGTAAATAAATATATTAAATCATATCAAAAAAACAGTGTTTAAATCCCCTATTAAAGTCTGAGAGTAAATATACGTGTTAAGTACAAACAATATCACCATGCAATTTGGTAGTAAGCCGTTATTTGAAAATATTTCGGTTAAATTTGGTAATGGCAATCGTTACGGTTTAATTGGCGCTAACGGGTGTGGTAAATCGACCTTTATGAAAATTTTAGGCAATGATCTTATTCCGACTGCCGGTAATATTGCTTTAGATCCGCATGAACGAATCGGTAAATTACGCCAAGATCAATTTGCTTTTGAAAAATACAGTGTTATTGACACAGTTATCATGGGGCATAATGAATTATGGCAAATAAAACAAGAAAGAGACCGCATTTATGCCCTACCAGAAATGAGCGAAGAAGATGGTTTTAAAGTAGCCGATTTAGAAACACAATATGCAGAAATGGACGGCTACAGCGCTGAAGCCAGAGCCGGTGAATTATTATTAGGGGTAGGCATAACCACTGAGCAACATTATGGCTTAATGAGTGAAATAGCCCCTGGTTGGAAATTACGGGTATTACTTGCCCAAGCGCTTTTTTCTAACCCCGATATTTTGTTGCTTGATGAACCAACCAATAACCTCGATATCGATACTATTCGTTGGTTAGAAGAAACGCTAAATGAACGTGAAAGTACCATGGTTATTATTTCGCATGATAGACACTTTTTAAATATGGTATGTACTCATATGGCCGATTTAGATTACGGCGAACTTCGAATTTACCCTGGTAATTACGATGACTATATGACAGCAGCAACACAAGCCCGTGAAAGATTACTTTCTGACAATGCAAAAAAGAAAGCGCAAATTAGTGAATTACAATCCTTTGTCAGCCGCTTTAGCGCTAACGCTTCCAAATCCAAACAAGCGACCTCTCGTGCTAAACAAATCGAAAAAATTCAACTTGAAGAAGTGAAAGCTTCAAGTCGTCAAAATCCATTTATTCGCTTTGAACAAGATAAAAAATTATATCGTAATGCGTTAGTGGTTGAAGATTTAGCTAAAGGTTTTGATGATAATTTACTGTTTAAACAACTTAATTTAATGATCGAAGTGGGTGAAAAAGTCGCTATTTTAGGTACCAATGGTATCGGTAAAACGACGTTAATTAAAACATTGCTTAATCAATTAAACCCCGACAAAGGGCAAATTAAATGGTCTGAAAATGCTAACATTGCTTATTATGCGCAAGATCATGAGTACGAATTCAATGAAAATTTAACGGTTTTTGATTGGATGAGCCAATGGAAAAAACCAACCGATGATGAACAAAGTGTACGTAGCATATTAGGACGTCTTTTATTCAGTCAAGACGACATCAAAAAACACGTTAACGTGTTATCGGGTGGTGAAAAAGGTCGTATGTTATTTGGTAAAATAATGATGCAAAAACCCAATATCATTGTTATGGATGAACCGACGAACCACTTAGATATGGAATCGATCGAATCATTAAATATGGCGCTTGAATTGTTTGAAGGCACCTTATTTTTTGTCTCACACGATCGGGAATTTGTTAGCTCGCTAGCAACACGTATTTTAGAAATTACCCCGAATAAAGTGATTGATTATACGGGTAATTATGAAGATTACTTACGTAGTCAAACGAAAGAATAATAAAAAACCCCTCGCTCAAAAGAGTGAGGGGTTTTTATTTTTATAGCAAATATGATTCAATTGAAATTGATTAAAACGTCAATTAAAAGTCAATATCATCCCACCAAATATCGATTAATGGACTCACTTTAATATTCGTCAAACCCTGTTTTTCTAACCAATTTTGGACTTCGATACGATTTTCGTCAGTACAGTTGCCTAATTTTTGCGTACAAACTAAACCTTGCCAATGAAGAAAACCACTGCCTTCATAAGCCAAGCCATTTGGCACAATAACTTCACGAATAAACTGATCAACAACATCATCAATAGTTTGTGTATTTGTGCCATCTGCAAATGACCAATTAACGGCAAAACCTAATTCTTTAAATTCATTAATATGTAGTTTTTTTCGTAAACGTCGACTGCGATTTACCATAATAGTATCCTTTTGTTTATTTAAAATTGAACCCTAAATCAACTCGATGCTTGTGTTTTTTTAGCAGAGCGTGATGAATTAAAATGATGATTTTTATTACCCGATGTTTTTTTATAAGGTGATGATCCTTGAGTTCTTGCCGGTGTTTTTGCTAATTTAGTTTTAACTAATTTAGTGCTTGTTGCTTTAATCGCAGGATCGACTGCAAACCCTTGTGTGCTCATTTCGGGGATCTTATCTTTTATTAATTTTTCAATCGCCGTTAATAATGGACGCTCATCTATACAAACAAGCGAAATCGCCTGTCCGTTATTTTCAGCGCGACCCGTACGCCCAATTCGATGCACATAATCTTCTGCCACTTGCGGAAGTTCATAATTTATAACTTGCGGTAAAAATTCGATATCTAAGCCTCTTGCTGCAATATCAGTTGCGACCAGTGCGCGAATTTGTCCATTTTTAAAATCATGTAATGCACGAGTTCGCGCACCTTGACTTTTATTGCCATGAATAGCGGCAGCTTTAATACCATCTTTATTGAGCTGATCAGCTAAATGATTAGCGCCGTATTTAGTTCGCGTAAAAATTAAAACCTGCTGCCACTGATGATGACCAATTAAATAAGAAAGTAGCTCCCTTTTGCGCTTTTTATCAACAAAATGCATAAATTGGCTAATTTTGCTTGAGGTACTATTTGCTTTCGCCACACTAATAATCGTTGGTGACGATAAAAAAGATTGTGCCAATGCTTTAATGGGTTCAGAAAAAGTCGCTGAAAATAATAAATTTTGCCGTTTTTTAGGCAACTTTGTAATAATACGTCTAATATCATGAATAAAGCCCATATCTAACATTCTATCGGCTTCATCTAATACAAATACTTCAACAGTTGCTAAATCAACGGCATTTTTTTGCACCAAATCTAATAAACGCCCAGGTGTTGCAACCAAAATATCCACCCCACCCCGCAATTTCATCATTTGCGGATTAATACTCACACCACCAAATGCCACTAACTGCTTAATCGGTAAGTATTGGCTATATTGTCGTATATTTTCATCAATTTGCGCAGCTAATTCTCGCGTTGGTGCCAATATCAAGGCAAATAACGGTTTTTTCCCTTTTTTTAATCGTGAGTTTGCTTTGTCTTTCTCGTTTAATTTCTCATTAAAACGTTGCCATTTGTGTAAAATGGGTAAAGAAAAAGCTGCCGTTTTACCCGTACCTGTTTGTGCACTCGCTAATAAATCATGCCCAGCTAAAATTTCGGGAATAGCTTGCTGTTGAATGGGTGTAGGCTCAGTATAATGCTGATCGTTGATAGCTTTTATTAATTCTGGAATTAAAGCCAGTTGAGTAAATGACAGAAATTAACCTAAAAGTAACAAATTCACGTGAAAATAATGAATTCACGATAAAAACAATAATTAAACAGTTTATAGTATATATTAAATCACTATTAAAGAGTTAGTCATTTGCTTCTTATGAATAAAGTCAATTGATTGGTATGATCTATCTAAGAAAAAAGTAGTTATTACAAAAATCAAAAAGTTTTTTGTATTATATTTTTATTTAGAAACAAAAATAAACAGAAAGAAAATAATTAAAAAAAGAATAAAACCCAATCTAACACCCTATTTTATTAGTTTTTAACTCAAAATGAATTAAAAAAATCTTTAAAAGATATAAAAAAATACTTTAATAACTTCCTTTTTAAGAAACATAATGATAGACTAAATTTACTAAATAAAAAGTCTGCCCACTCTTTATTTAGACCTTGATTTTTTCTTTAAGAAACTAAATAAGCAAAAGTTAGAAATCATTGATTATTCATATAAATTAAAATTCCAACCATAAATAGCGCGGATGCTAACTTATTTTTTAATAGCGATATGAAGATATCGCTTTTTTATTACGATGATTATTGTATTACGCGTTATTTTTTTACCTCAATAACAAATCTATAACAAATCAATGACAACTGATTTAAATCCGCTTAGATTGCATTATAAGGTTATAAATCTTTCTCTATCCCCATTATTTATATCTTATTGCCTTTCAAACAATCATATTATGTGATGAATTTAATTCATCTACCTATGCAGCTAAGCCTGTTGTCGATATAATAACGGTTTTATGCATGAAAGGATGAGTTTACTATGATTCGATTAGCTGTTGTAGGCGCAGGTGGTAAAATGGGTCAGCAATTAATTCAAGCAATCAGCGAAAATGATAAGGCTGTTTTAGGTGCTGCTTTTGAACGACGTGGATCGTCGTTAATCGGTTGTGATGCTGGTGAAGTTGCTGGTGTGGGTTCTTGTGGCGTTAAGATTTCTGACGACTTAACTAAGGCAAAAGACGAATTTGATATATTAATCGATTTTACCCGCCCCGAAGGTACGCTTGATCATTTACAATTTTGCCTCACTCATAATAAAAAAATGGTTATAGGTACAACGGGCTTTACTGATGAAGGTAAAAAAGCAATTACGCAAGCCGCTAAACAAATCGCCATCGTTTTTTCTGCTAATTTTAGTGTTGGTGTTAATTTAATGCTGAAATTACTTGAAAAAACCGCAACCGTAATGGGCGATTATACCGATATCGAAATTCTTGAAGCTCATCACCGTCATAAAGTGGATGCACCATCTGGAACAGCTTTAGCTATGGGGGAATCGATTGCTAAAGCCTTAAATGTTGATTTAAACGAAAAAGCCATTTATTGCCGTGAAGGACATACAGGTGAAAGACCTAAAGGCGCCATTGGTTTCGCAACCCTGCGTGCGGGGGATATTATTGGCGAACATACGGCCATTTTTGCTGATATTGGCGAACGTATCGAAATCACTCATAAGGCGTCAAGTCGCATGACATTTGCTAAAGGAGCTGTACGAGCCGCGATATGGCTAAATAATAAGCCTGCCGGACTATACGAAATGACAGATGTATTAAATTTACAGAATCTTTGATCAAATTCGATAAAGAGGCTTAATTTGACCGAAAATCAACAGCAAATTGATGAATATTGGATGGAGTATGCACTCAATCTCGCATTAAAAGCTGAAACGATAAATGAGATCCCCGTTGGTGCAGTATTGATAGATGAAAATCGACAAATTATTGGCGAAGGTTGGAATCAATCAATCTGCAATCATAATCCAACTGCTCATGCCGAAATTATGGCAATTGAACAAGCTGGGCAAACTCGGCAAAATTATCGGTTAATTAATAGTACCTTATATGTCACATTAGAGCCTTGCTTGATGTGTGCTGGTGCCATTATTCATGCACGCATTAAACGCGTTGTTTTTGCAGCTCGCGATTATAAAACCGGCGCAATGGGATCGTTTATTGATATATTTAGCTTAGAAAATATTAATCATTATCCCCTAATTACACGTGGAATTTTAGAGCAACAAGCAAGTCAATTATTAAGTTCTTTTTTTCGACGACGTCGACAAGAAATTAAACAAAGCAAATTAAAATAAATTTATCAATCATTTCACTATTAATATACTATACTGCCTAAGTAATATTTATTAACTAAATAGACTTATTATTTTAATTTATTTGTGTTTTTTCTTCATTAAATAAAACAGTTATTATTTTATATAATCAATCCTAACAATTATTTAGATAACTATTTTTTTTAAAGTTAAAAATTGATAGAATCACCGCCTGTTATAAAAACTCGTATTTGAGCCTATTTAATGAAAAAACACACGTTAGAACCCATGATTTCTGCGCAAGAAATTCATGATCGTATTACCCGCCTTGGTAACCAAATCAGTCAAGATTATGCCCGCAGTCAAAATGAGTTGATTTTAGTGGGATTATTGCGCGGATCATTTATTTTTATGGCTGATTTAAGTCGCGCTATTAATGTCGGTCATGAAGTTGATTTTATGACAGCCTCTAGCTATGGCAATGCGACCGAAAGTAATAGAGATGTAAAAATTTTAAAAGATTTAGATGAAGATATCCGTAATAAAGACGTTTTAATTATTGAAGATATCATTGATACCGGAAATACATTAAGCAAAGTGATGGCAATTTTAAAACTGCGTCATCCTCGAAGCATAGAAATTTGCACATTACTTGATAAACCCTCTCGCAGAGAAGTACCTGTTGATGTAAAATATATTGGATTTTCAATTCCAGATGAATTTGTCGTTGGTTATGGGATTGATTATGCTCAACATTACCGGCATTTACCTTATATTGGTCAAGTAAAATTACTTGAAGCTTAATCACGTTTTTAGTTCGAGGTTGCATTGTTTAGGTTAATTCGGTTTTCTTGCCTATTTTTATTATATTGTTCTACTTTCAGCTATGCCGAGATGAGTCTCTCTATTAATGGCTTGAAAGGTGAATTAAAAGACAATGTTCAAGCTCGACTTGCATTGATAGATCCTCATCAAGTTGATGATACACCCCATTTTAAAAGTTACCTTGAAACTGAAATCAAAAAAGGATTAAGGGCACTCGGTTACTATGCACCCACTTTTGAATATGTCGAAGATAATCCCAAAATTTTAAAAATCATTGTGCATGAAGGCGAACCTGTGCGCATTTTAAAACTCAATGTCAATATTAGTGGCGAAGGCAAAGACGATAAAGATTTTCAGAACCTCCTTAAATCTAAACTCCCCAAAATTGGCGAAGTATTAGATCATGGTACCTATACTTCGTTTAAAAAGAGTTTACAAAGTTTATCACTTCAAAAAGGCTATTTTGATGAAAATATGACGAAACATGAATTAGCCGTTTCGCCTTCAAATCATGCCGCAATTTGGAATATCGACTTTGATACAGGAAAACGCTTTAAATTTGGTAAAATTCATTTTGATCGCACCCAAATTAGAGATAATTATTTACTTAATATCGCTCCTTTTAAAGAGGGGCAATATTTTGAAGCAGATGCCCTTTCTTTATATAATAGGCGTCTTGCCTCATCCAATTGGTTTAACTCAGTAATCGTATCACCTAATTTTAAACAATTAAGCGATGATAAAGTATTACCGATAGATGTCTTTACAACACCACGTAAGAAAAACAGCATGGATCTGGGTTTAGGTTATTCGAGTGATAATGGTGTCAATGGTAAAATTAGTTGGAATAAACCTTGGATAAATAGTCGTGGGCAAAGCTTCCAAAGTAATTTAGAGCTATCGTCTCCCGAACAAATCATTACCATGAATTATAAAATTCCGCTAAAAGAATCCCCTTTAGAGAATTACTATTCGATTCGTACCGGTTACAAAAAAATTGATAATAAAGACACGTATTCTAATTCTTATACCTTCGGCATATTGCGCTATTGGGATAGTGAAATAGGTTGGCAAAAAGCACTAGGCATTAATGCCTTATATGATAATTTTACGCAAGGATATTATAGCTATAGAACCATGCTGTACTATCCATCATTAAACTTTTCAAGAATGCAAACTGATGGCAGTCTATTCCCATTATGGGGTGATTCGCAACGTTATTCGCTTGAAGCTGCCAGTGATAAATTAGGATCAGACATTAATCTGATTCGTTTCCAAACACAACAAAGTTGGATCCGCACGTTATTTGATAGCCATCGTTTTATTTTACGCGCTAATTTTGGCATTATTCAAGCGGATGATTTTAATCGTGTTCCCCCGTCTTTCCGCTTTTTTGCTGGGGGGGATCGAAGTATTCGTGGTTATAGTTATCAATCGATTTCGCCTAAAGATAGTAAAGGAAAATTAAAAGGTGGCTCTAAACTAATCACCGGTACATTTGAATATCAATACAATGTGAAAGGTGATTGGTGGGGTGCCTTATTTGTCGATAGTGGTGAAGCTATTGATAAAGTGGATAATTCAAAATTTTACACAGGTGCGGGATTTGGTGTTCGCTGGGCATCCCCTATTGGTCCTATAAAACTTGATATCGCCTCACCCGTTAATAATGGCGATCCCTCATTACATTTATATATAGGTTTAGGAGTTGAGCTATAATATGAATACGCAAAATCAGACGACCGAAAATACCAAAGCGTCATCCACATCAAAGTCGGCGTCGTTACCTCCCAAAAAAACTAAACGATCTAAATGGAAAAAGATTATTTATTCTTTTATCTGTTTATTATTCTTAATAATAATCTTATTAGGTAACCTGCTTTATACATCGCTCGGCATTCCTGTTAGCCGTTTTGTTCTGAATAAAGTCATGCCGGAATTAAAAATCGAATCTCTTAACGGGACCTTAGTTAATTTAAAAATTAACGGTTTGTTATTAGATTTGAACGGTATACAAGTCAAAGTAGAAAACGCAGCTTTACGGATTTCACCTTCATGCTTATTGACGTCTAAAATTTGTATTGATAATTTTACTGCCGATAATATTGACGTTAATATTCAAACGGATAATTTTTCATCCTCACAAGATGAGAAACAAACACCGACACCGACACAACTACAAACTGACGAACGTTTTGTCATCAATATGCCATTACCGATTTTGTTAAAAGAAACACATCTAAGTCATGTCAATGTGCAAGTCAATGATATGCATTTTGGGATGCGTGATTTTACAACTGATGCTGAATGGATAAATCATCAACTTAATATCTACCCGACTTATGCGGATTCTTTAACCGCAGTATTTGCCGATGTTGATACACCCCCCAAAGTCGTCGATACGTCTTTAGAAAGTGTTCCACTTAATCAACAATTACAACAATTATTTAATCAACCTCTATTAACGCATTTACCGAATGTATCGATTCCTCTTGATATTAATGTGGCAAGTTTGACCGGTAATAATTGGCGATTACATATTGGTGGAGAGGATTATCATTTTAATCAGGTAACCATCCAAACTAATATTATTGATAATTATATTCAAATAAACAATCTTGATACTGATGCCATATCCCCTTATGCCAGTGGTCACGCTACCATTAATGGTGATATTACGCTAGGCAATGATTGGCCCTTACAGGCTAATATTGAGGTAAAAACGTCGCAAAATAGTCTTTTTGTTAAAGCTCAAGGTAAATTATTAGGTGAACTTGTAGGTCAAATACGCGTTGAGGGATTGAATCAATTTACGGCCGATGCTCGAATCAATTTTATTAAAAAATATTTACCTGTTTTTATTAATGCTAAAGGAAAACATCTACAATATCCGTTTGATGCACAACCATTATATCAAGCAAATAATTTTAGTTTTATTGTGACGGGTAATACCGATAACTATGGATTACAAACTAAAGGAGAGATCTTAGGCGAGCAAATCCCTAATATTAATTTTAATCTGCTAGCTAAAGGAAATCGTAAATCAGCTCAGTTTTCTAAAGCAATTATTGAGCTACCACAAGGAAAAATTGACGCTAATCTGTCTATTGATTGGCAAACTGCCCTAAAATGGAACAGTAAAATTATATTAGATCACATTAATTTACCAAAAGAAATTCCTCATTATCCAATCAAATTGATGGGAAATATTGAAATAAATGGCTATTTAGATAAGCAAGGCTGGTTTATTGATTTTGCGCAATTACAGTTACAAGGTAATGTTAAACATGCCAACATTAAATCAGATGGTAAAATTGCCATGGATAATGATTTTAATGTCGCAGCCCACCATTTTACTTTTGATTGGGGAAATAATCATATAGTCATGGAAGGCAGCTCCAATAAAAATGATCTTGATACTAGCCTTAATTTAGCTGATTTAAGTTTATTTCTCGATGACTTAAAAGGCTCGTTACAGGGTAACGTAAAAATGACCGGTAACATAAAAGATCCGATTATTAGAAGTAATGTTGCTATTCATTCATTAAAATATAAAGATTATGCAATTAATAACGCAAATTTTGATGCTAATGCCCATTTTTCTCCGCAAATAAACGGCAATCTTAACTTAACCGCGCAACAAATTTCGCTGCCCGATCTATCTATTCGTCAAGCCAGTGTATCATTAATAGGCAATGAAACTCACCATACGCTTGCTATCAATATTGATGGCAAACCCATTTCATTGGTTAGCCAGTTAACGGGACAATATGATAAAGTTAAACAAAGCTGGATGGGAACACTATCGCAAGCGAAATGGACTATTGATGATAAATACATTAATGTAGCCAATCTAAATCAGCAAGAAAACATATGGCAATTAGATAAGCCATTAATGATAAATTATGATTTTATTCAGCACATTCCAACCATAGGCGCCCATTGTTGGTTAAATCAAGAAACAAGCTTATGTTTAGAAAAAAAACTAACCATTAAACCGGGAAGTTCTGCCAGCATTCAATTAAAAAATCTCCTTTTACAGCGATTACCTTATATTAATGATAGTGATACACAAATTAGCGGTAATGTGAATAGTAAAATTGATATTCAATTTAATCAAGACAATATTTTACCTACCTTAAAAATGGCTCTAAATAGCCCTGATTTAAAGATAGAACAACTAATCAACAATCAACCCTTACCTATCTTATTTGATAAATTTGCAATAACGAGTGAATTCAATCCAAATCTGGCAAAAGTTGATTTAGACATTAGTCTTTATGGATTAGGTAAAATTAATGGTCGTGTACAAATTGATGATCCCGAAAATAAACAAAACATGTCTGGGCAATTAATTATTAACCAATTACAATTATCACTTTTAAAACCATTGATAGGAGCCAATGAGTATGTTAATGGCGCTATTGATAGCAATTTAAAACTATCAGGTACATTAAAAGACCCTTATATCGATGGAATCATTGGCTTAGAGCCTAGTGAAATCAAAACGAATTTATTACCATTTGATATTAAAAATATCTTTTTCAAAATAAATTTTAATGGTAAATCTTCTAATTTAAGAGGTAAATTGATTACAAAATCAGGTGAAATAAATATTATTGGTCAAGCGAATTGGAATTATTTAGACAACTGGCGTGCCTCAATGCTGGTGCAAGGTGATCCGGTTTTAGTTCATCTTCCTCCTATGATAGAACTTTCAGTCGCGCCAGATATTAAAATAGAAGCAACCAATAATGAATTAAACATCACAGGTAAGGTCAATATTCCTAAAGGAAAAATTACCGTTGAAGAGATCCCTCCTTCAATTGTCGATATTTCATCCGACGAAGTGGTATTAGATAAAAACTACCAGGTCATTAGGGACAAAGATTTACCGTTAAAAATCAATACGCATATTCAAATTAATATAGCCAATAAAGTTCAGGTAAGTGCATTTGGATTACAAGCGAATTTAAAAGGCAATTTATTAGTATTACAAAATGCTAAAGGCCTCTCTGTTAATGGAGAAATTTCAATTCCAAAAGGTCGTTTTCATGCTTATGGTCAAGATTTGATTATCCGCAAAGGGGTGTTGATCTTTAATGGTCCACCAGACCAACCTCGTTTAGATATTGAAGCCATTCGCAATCCTGAAGCCATAGAGAATAATGTTACAGCTGGCTTACGAGTAACGGGTTTAGCTGACGATCCTAAAATTGATATCTTTTCAGACCCTGCCATGGCACAGCAAGAAGCCTTATCTTATCTATTACGTGGACAAGGGTTAGAAACCAGCGAACAAGGTGATAATGACATGATGACCGCCCTTTTAGTGGGCTTAGGAACTGCAAAAGGCGGTCAATATGTCGGTGATATTGGTAATTTATTTGGTATTAAAAATCTTAGTTTAGATACACTAGGGGCGGGTAATAATTCAAAAGTTGTTGTCAGTGGCTATATTTTACCAGATTTACAAGTCAAATATGGCATCGGTATTTTTGATGCCATTGCCACGTTTACCTTAAGATATAGATTATTGCCAAGATTGTATTTAGATGCCACAACCGGTATCTCGCAAACCTTAG
The DNA here is from genome assembly GCF_058502635.1 of Gilliamella sp. ESL1225. Lineage (NCBI taxonomy): Bacteria > Pseudomonadati > Pseudomonadota > Gammaproteobacteria > Orbales > Orbaceae > Gilliamella > Gilliamella sp. ESL1225. The sequence goes on from NZ_CP196358.1 coordinate 1,346,348, forward strand.
ATTTAATCTATCAATTTGATTTTTAATGACTGGCTAAATAAACAATAAATTTTGTTGTTTTTGCAATAACTTCAACACGATTAAATGTGTCATCGAGTAATGTTCGATAAGGTAAAAATGTATTTGCAACAATACATAAATGACCATTTAATTTTAGATGTTTTTTAGCATGTTTAATTAAATTATCAGCGGCGTAATAACTGGTTTCTTTACCATCATGAAAAGGTGGATTTGAAATAATTAAGTGATATTTATCATCAATATCCGAAAAAATATCACTTGCTATTACCTGCCCGTCTACCTTATTACATTCAAGCGTTGCCTTGCTTGCAGCAAGTGCGGCACTATTCACATCGGTTAGAGTAAGGTTTATATCATGAAAACATTTCCCTAATACTGCCGATAAAACGCCGCTACCACATCCAACATCTAAAATATTGCCTTTTACAATCTCAGGGTGGTCAAATAAACTATTTAGTAACAGAAAACTACCTGGATCTAATTGCTTAGCACTAAAAACACCGGGTAAGGTTTTAACGTTAATATCTTGCTTATCAACGGTTAAATGATACTCTTGCCACCATTCACTTAAATTAAAAGCAAGTTTTATCGCTGCTTGGAAATGATAAAGGCTACAACGCCTTGCGCTATCAATTTTTTGGATATCGCCAAAATCAGATAACAGCTTTTCACTGCTTTTTATTCCAGATCGATTTTCACCGACAATGAAAATATCGCAACCAAGCCGAAGATTATGCAATAAATAACTTAATTGAAATTGCGCTTCACTTTTGGTTTTTGACCAATAATAAATCAAAGTATCAATACCTTGATACATGTCTTGTTCCGGTAATAAGCCAAATTGAATATGTCGATTAGGCGCAGATTGTTTTTGACGTAAATAAGTATGATATTGTGTGCAAAAAATATTAACCTGCTTAGCATTAAGCTGAGCCGGAAACAAATCTTGTATATCGCCGGTAATAAGCACATTCTTATCCGTAAAAAACGCCTCATGTCGTTCTAATATTTGACTGGCAGGGGTAAAAGCAGACGTTGCCATAATTCCTCGATAAAAAACTTTATAAATTGTTGCGCAAATTATACAATTAACCGTCTCTGATCTCTAATAAAAATCAATAAGGTGATAATGCAAACACGTGATTGGTATTTAAAGCAGTGTAATATTACACAATATATTTTGCGTAATGCGCATGCTTTTAAAGGTGAATTAGCAGCAAATATTGATAAACATATTCGCTTAATTGTGGTTAGCCAAACTAAACCGATAGAAAAAATCTTTACGGATATTTTAAAAGCCATTCATCTTAATCATGAGCAAATATTACATCTCACCCCTAATCAGCTTATTATGTCGCCAAACGAGATAGAATGCGTAATTTGGTTTATCGGGATCACCCCTGAGGCTAATTGGCAATCGCCACTCACTATTGCAACAACTAACCTAACAGAACTGGCTAAAATGCCGAATTTAAAAAGGCAACTTTGGCAACAATTATGTCAATATGAAAATTATTTCCTCTCTTAATCAGCAAGATTTATTAGCCGCTTTTCAATTAGAAAGGCTATGTCATAGTCATCCATGGTCAGAGCAAGTCTTTTATTCTAATCAAGGCGAACGTTACCACAATTTGAAAATAATGCATCAAGATCAACTAATTGGTTTTTGTATTTGTCAAATCGTTGCCGATGAAGCCAGCTTATTTAATATTGCCATTCACCCTGATTTTAGGCAGCAAGGTCATGCAAAAGCCTTATTAACAGCTTTGATGGATGATCTCATGTTAATCAAAACGCCAATGCCAATTAATCAGATTTGGTTAGAAGTCCGCAAATCCAACCAGCAGGCAATAAAGCTTTATCATTCACTTGGATTTAATGAAATTACGGTACGCAAGAATTATTACCCAGCCTCAGATGGCTCATTTGAAGATGCGATTATTATGGCTTTTTCGTTATCATTATAAACAAACGTTACAATACTTTTTTAAAAGTTAATTACCAAAACAGTAAGATAAGAATAAATAAATGAGAATGACTAATGTTATCTAATTCACAATCTAAAAAAGCCTTATTATTTGTTAATGGCGAAGCGCCGCAAGATTACCCACAAAATAGTCAAGATTATGATTATATAGCCTGCACTGACGGTGCTTATCATCATTATTTGCAAAACTCCCCGATTGTGCCCGAATTTATTATTGGCGATCTTGATAGCTTGCCAAAAAACAGCCAAATTACACCAGCAACCCAGCTTATTTATACGCCCGATCAAAATAAAACTGATTTTGAAAAAGCATTACTCTTTTTAATGGCTAAAGGTGTTAATGAAATGACTATTTACGGCGCACAAGGTAAAGCCAGTGATCACTTTTTAGGTAATTTATCAGTGGCTAAGCAATATCAGCAGCAATGTCATTTGGTTTTTTATGATAATTTTTGCCAATTTTTTTATGCGCGAAATCAGCAAACACTTTTTAATGTTAAAGATAAAATTATTTCGCTGATCCCGATGCCGAAAGTGACAGATTTAACGATTACAGGTTTTGCCTACCCGTTGGCAAATGCGACTTTAGAATTTGGTGGTTTTATTAGTTGCCGCAATAAAGCGTTAACCGATGAGGTAACGATTTCTTTTACTGACGGTGATTTAATGATATTTATTGCCCTCCACGCTGAGTTTTAAAAACAAAATTAATCATAGGTCTAAATTAATCCTAGCGTTAAATTAATAATTTGTTTCATTAAACATTAGCAATATAAACCTCAAGACAGTTAATCACTAGTCGATAAAGGGTAAATATGATACGATCACATTCTATTTATTTTTATGAGTTAGCTTTATGAATAATGCCGAATTTAACCAACTTACCGATACTTTATTTTCGCAAATCGAAATTTATCTTGATAACTATGCTGAAGATAACGATCTTGATATTGATTATGAAACACACGGCAATGTGATAACGATCAGTTTTGTTAATGGCAGTAAAATCATCATTAATACTCAAGAGCCTTTATTTCAAATTTGGCTTGCCACTCGTAAACAAGGCTACCATTTTGATTATATTAATGGAGCGTGGATTTGTAATCGTACCGATAAACCATTTATGACGCTATTTAGTGAAGCGGTTAATGAACAAAGTCATTAAGCTTTCAACGTATTTTATGCATTAGCTTTTTATTTTTCATTCACTTACGTTGTCAAACTATCACTAAAGCGTGATAATAATTTGAGATAGCTTTTTACTCATGACATTTTTTAAAGACCTTCTTTAAAGGCAATTTTAACAAAATTGCCTTTAGGCTTATTTAATTCTTCTGCTATCGAGACATTGTTTTTATTTATGAAGCAACCTGCACTCCTTCTTGCTCATCTTTACATAATTTATTGTCGTACAATTTGACAAACGGTAAATAAATAATTAACGCTAATAGTGCAGATAATATGGCTAAAATTATCGCTTTATAATCCCCACCTGTACTTATAAATGCGCCTAACCCCAATGGTGATGGCCAGGGGATAAATGCCACAATCGGTTTTATAATTCCCGTTGTGATTGCAAAATAACATAAGCTACCGCATGCCATTGGCGCTAAAAAAAACGGAATAGCTAAATAAGGATTATAAACAATTGGCATACCAAAAATAATCGGTTCATTAATATTAAAAATAGCAGGCACAGCTGAGGCTCGACCTAATATTTTTAATTGACTCGATCGAGCATAAAATGCAATAAAAAAGGTCATTAATAATGTCGCACCAGAGCCACCCATAATAACCAGTGAATTATTAAATTCACCTGCAAAAGGAATATGTGCGCCAAGAATATTTTTGTCCATATTCATCATCATAAACGGTGTGATTAATGCACCGATAATACTGGCGCCATGAATTCCAACAACCCAAAGCGCATGAATTAAAAATAAAATAACCATCACCCCTAACCAGCTATCTGTTAAATCCCTGACAAAACTAAACGGAATGGAAATCACGTTAAATATATCCGTATCAAGCCAAACCAAAATGCCATTAAGAATAATGACTGTAAAGGCGATAACAAAAGTCGGAATCAATGCGGTAAAAGATCGTGATACCCCTAAAGGGACGGTTTCTGGCATTTTAATTACCCAGTTACGGCGTACGCATAAAAAATATAATTGTGTGGCAATGACCGACATAATAATGGCGATAAAGATGCCCGATGTTCCTAATCTAAATAACATTGAATCAATACGTAATCCATTAATGACATTATCAGCGGAACTATTCAATAAAATAACCGCGCCATTTTCAATAATTAACTCCGGTAATGTCATCATGAATGCAAACATTGACAGCAAGGCGCCATTTAACGCATTAACTTTTAGCCCGGTTTCTTCTGCTTCGATTCGAGTCAGTTCATATCCCATGGCAATATTAAAATAAAGTGCCAAAATGCCAACTGTTGCGGTGTTTGCAATCATATAAAGATGATTAAATTTAAAAATAGTATCTTCAAAAAATCCCGTTAGACCTGTAAAGGTTAACGGTAAACTGTTAAAGACCAAAAACATCGATCCCACAATGGAAAAAGGAATTGAAGCCATTCCGGCTGCCATAACCGCTCTGACAAATTTAAATTGCGAAATTTGTGCCATCGGGTTCATAAGGTATTTTTGTAAAATGAGAAAGCCTGTATTCATGAGTTGCTCCTTCTTTTATTTATCATTCTTAATTAATAGGTTAATTACGAAGCGATTGATAAGCTTGTATTCGGATAAAATGTTTATCTTTATTATGTTTAATTGCCTGAATTTTTTTAAGCATCAAACCAGCAACAATAAAACAGATGATAATAATGACAGTTAAGGTATAAAGAACGCGAGGATCCGTTTTTAAAAAAGGGAAGAAAACGATAAATAATGGTGAATAAATGATCACACTTAATAACGCATTAATTAGCAGTAATGAGCGATAAAAAAGTTGTGCATAAAACAGTTTATTGGAATGATAGCGATACAGTTTAATTTGCTCAAAGGCAGCGCATAAACTTAAAACAACTAAAATCATCGGGAATATTGATGCAATAGATAATGAGGCAAGAAGAAAAATCATCCAATACAGATTTAAAAATAAAAAAAAGGCAATACCATAACGTATACCTAAAAAACGATTAAAATATAGATTATCCAGACTTATTTTTTTATACATATCCGTCTCCTTAAATCTTAAAAAAAGTAAAAATTGCGTTTTAAGGCATAAGATTATGTGAGATTAAGCATTGATGGAGCTTGTTATTTTCTTGATATAAAAACAGCATTTGCTCAGCAACCTCGCGTAATGTCATCGTATTCATTAAATGGTCTTGTGCATGAACCATAATAATTTCCATATCAAACTTTTCACCATTGGCATAAGATTGCAATAAATTGGTTTGCGTTTGATGAGCTTGTAAAATATTTTCATTGGCAGTGTCAAGATATTGCCTTGCACTATCAAAAGCATTTTCTTGCATAGCTTTAAAGGCTAAATGGATCTGCGTTCTTGCTTCCCCACTATAGACGATAAGGGTAAAAGCAATCGATTGGAGATCCTCAGTAGATAGTTTTGTGGTCATCATTAAACTCCTTGATCAATAAGCGTTAAAAAAAGTGATTTAAATTCAACAAAATCATGAATATTCAACATTTCTTTTTGTAGCGGAAGATTATTGGTTAAAGCAACAATGGCTTTAGTCATCATCGATAAATTATTATTTTGGTAAATTGATGGCGAAATCATAAAAACAAAATTTACATTTGGATAAACCTCATTCCAATAAAAACCCTTTGGTATAATTGCAATACCGATTTTAGATAGTTTTCCAACAGGAATAATCGGATGAGGTACGACAATACTATGGCTAAAAAAGATTTCACCTAAACTTGAACGATTAGCCATTTGTTCAATCATCTCTTTTTTGTAATGACTATCTTCATTACTAGAAAGCTTGGATAATAACTTTTGCAAAATCTTATCTTTTTCCATTTTTTCATCATGACAACAATAAAAATAATTAGCGGTAAAATCATCAACAATTTGATTAATATGATTTTTATTTAAGTCACTTGCCTGTGTCATAACATTTGCAAAAGCATCACGCTTTGGTAATACAAGATTTTGCCGAGATAAAAGGTAATTTCTGATCGGCATAATGTCTTGTTCCGTTAAAAATACCGATACATGAAAGACTGGCACTTTTAATACTTGCGAGGAAAGATCAATCGAAGAAATAATAAAATCAGCTTGATTTAGCATTTCGCTATCGGTTTCATAATAGCCTTTTGTTGCAATAATCTTTATGCGATCATCAAATTCATTTTCTATCCGATTTTTTAATAATTGTGCACTACCGAGTCCGGTCGCACAAATAATCAGCACTTTCGCTTTTTGTTCATTTTTAAATTTTTCGATTGAAGCTAAAAGATGTAATGATAAATATCCCCATTCATCATCACTCACCTCGCATTTTGAAAGCTCAGGTAACTTTGCAAAATAAAATTTTGTTAGGGCTAATAATTCGGGGTAGTTTTGCTTGATCTCATCTAACAAGGGATTTCGTAGTTTGATATTTTGAGACAACCTAACTAGCATTGGCGTAAGATGCTGGATGATGCCATTTTTTAATTGTTCATCTTTCAAAAAAAGATAGCCGGTTTCTTGTTGTATTTCCATCAGTAATTGACTAACTGATACGGTCAACTCAGTATTATTATCTCGTTGAGTATCATTACCTTTGCTCATTAAATGCAATGTTAAATATAATTGTTCTTCATTTGGAAATTGAAAACCAATAACGTTTTCAATTCGCTCAAGAATTGTCTTTGCTACTTGTGATTCGATGGATTGCTGACTAGAAAGCGGTAAATCTAAATGTTGAATTGTGAGTCCTAATTGAATACGTTTAATACCTAAAGATAAATGTAAAACAATATTTTGAATCATCACGTCCGATAAAATTAATTTTGCCTCACGACAAGCATCTAAAATAATCATGGTTAATACATCAATATTAATCTCCTGATTAAATTTATTTAAATATGAAAGGTGTTGTAGAAACTGGCTTGAATCTTGTTTAAAAAAATAACTCAAAATAAAATGCCTTTTAGCACTTTCAGAGCCCTCAATCGAGATCAACGATTTCGTCTTTTTAAGCATTAATTCATGTGACTTTAAGTGACGTTTTATTGTCGCTAAATCTTTATTTAATTGTGATAAACTGATAAATAAACTATCTGCAGTATCCTCTAAATTAATTTGCTTATTAGCTAGCAACAATACATTGAGTAAATAATGTTCTCTATCTTGTGCATTACGATAATGAGTATGGGTTTGAAATTCACTTTCAAAATGGTGATCAATTAAAAATAAATTAAACGCCGTTCTATCTTTAATTATTAATTGAATGCCTTGTCCTTGCTTACTGATGATAATAGCGCCATGTGTTTTTATCAGTATTTTTAAATCATTTAAATAAGTTCTGACAGTACGATCCGATATAGATAAGCAATTAGCAAGTTCTAGACTACTTTTAAAGTTATTTTTTGAACGAATTAATAAACTGATTAATTCGCGTTGCTTTTGTTTAATTGCCATTATCAACACTCTCAACCATTAATACATTTAATTAATATTACAATTAATCAGTAATACCTATAATCACTAAAGGTAATAATTAATAAATTAGCCTTGCCATTGTTACAAATAAACTATTTAAAAAAACTCGAGTCTATTATTATGTGTTAATTTTCATTATGCGTTAAAATCATAAATCAAAATTAGTTAATAGTAATTTTAACAATGACAAAGCTTAAGGTGATGATTTTTAACTTCACCTTGTATTTACTCGTTAATTAATATTTTCCTCGATAAGTTTAGTTAATTTATCAATTCCAGATTGAATAGGTATATAAGCTTGAAAAGGAATACTCACGACAGGTTTACCTTGCTCTTCGCCTAATTTTTTAAATTTATCAAACATCATCATGGTTTGTGGGCTAATTAAAAATAATGAAAAATCGCTATTTTTGATCATTTCATTCCCTTCAACTGCTGAGACTGCATCAACCATAATCGGCTTATTTTGACTAGCAAAAAAATCCGTCGCCTTTTTTGCCATTAATGATGAAGACATGCCAGCTGCACAAATAATTAATACTCTTTTCATAATCATTATTCCTATTTTATATTTAAGCTCACTTTGTCTATAAATCTTCACCATTTGATGAAATAACTTTTTTATACCAATCAAACGACGCTTTTGGTTTTCGTGCTAATGTGCCATTACCTTGATTGTCTTTATCGACATAAATAAAACCATAACGTTTTTCCATTTCGCCGGTACCAGCTGAAACTAAATCAATACATCCCCAAGGGGTATAACCTATTACCTCAACCCCATCTTGTAATATGGCAAGTTTCATTTGTTTAATATGATCTCGCAAATATTCAATACGATAATCATCTTGAATTGTGCCATCTTTTTCGATTTTGTCGTAAGCACCAAAGCCATTTTCAACAACAAATAAAGGCAATCGATACATGTCAGTTAACCAATTAAGCGAATAACGCAATCCTTCCGCATCAATTTGCCAACCCCAATCCGATGCTTTAACATAGGTATTACGGATCAAATCGTCTTTTTCATTGTATTCATAATCATCGTTACCCTCTCGTTTACGAATTGCAAGCGACATGTAATAGCTAAAACCTATATAATCAACGGTTCCCCGCTTTAACACTTCAAGATCTTGCTCGGTAATATCTACATGAATTTGTTTTCGTTGCCAATAATTCATTAAATATTCCGGGTAACAGCCAAAGCTATGGACATAAGCAAAAAAATAGCGCATTTCCATCGCTTTAAGCGACATCATCATATCGGCAGGTTTGCAGGATTCTGGATAAATCGGCGCAAAAGCAATCATACATCCAATATGCAAATTAGGATTAATCGCATGACCAATTTGCACGGCTTTAGCACTTGCCACTAATTCATAATGTGCGGCTTGATACATCACTGCTTCACGATTATCACCCTCTTTATAAAAGATACCTGAATTGGTAAATGGTGCAAAGTCTTCATGATAATTAGCTTGATTATTGATTTCGTTAAATGTCATCCAATATTTAACTATAGTGTGATAGCGTTCAAAACAAACTGTCGCAAACCGAACAAAAAAATCGATTAATTTGCGATTTCGAAAGCCACCATATTGTGTGACTAAGTGATAAGGTAATTCAAAATGTGACAACGTCACAACGGGTTCAATATTATATTTTAAGCATTCATCGAATAACTCATCATAAAATTTTAATCCCTCTTCGTTAGGGCAAAGTTCATCCCCATTAGGAAAAATTCGTGTCCAGGCAATCGATGTACGAAAACATTTAAAGCCCATTTCAGCAAACAGTTTTATGTCTTCTTTATAATGATGATAAAAATCAATGCCCTCATGATTAGGGTAATATTGTCCATCAACGATGCCGTCAGTAATTTTACGATAACTTTTAGGTGAACCAACCGTCATCACATCAGCGACACTAATGCCCTTACCACCCTCTTCCCAAGCGCCTTCGAGTTGATGTGCAGCAACCGCGCCACCCCATAAAAAATCTTTTGGTAATCCTTTATTATTCATAATTTAGTACCTTTGGCTGTTTGTTAATCTTAATTTAGTATAAAAAAGAAAAAACAATATTTCATATCGAGATTTTCCGTATCGATCAGGAAAAATTTATAGGTTAAAAATTAAGATATCGATTTTATTAACGTTTTTAATTTTTAAGGATAAAACATGGGTATCTTTTAAACTTAAAAGGCCTGTGTTTATAGTGTTAAGGAAAAAAATTTTTGTTTAATTATTGTTGGTTATTTATCATCGAAAATAGGTTTGATATTATCGGAATTTTTTATAGATAAACTATTATTAATTAAATACAGCAAATGATATATTTCTTTTTTTTATTAAACTTGTTAATCTTATACTGATTACTTTTTTATATATAAATAATTTATTATGGAATTAACAACTTTTTTGAGGATTTTTGAGGAAAATCTATGTCGAAGAAACGAAAAGTTATACTTTCTATTGTAATTGCATTAGTTGTTATCATTTTTTTAACAAGTAATGGCGAAACTGATGATACAAAAAATTTACCAGTCCCACCTGACCAGCGTAATTTTATAAATGCTTCTTTAGATGCCATAAAAGTAACAAAACGCGCCGACAACGATATGCAAAAAGGAAAAATATTAAATATTCGTAGTCAGAATATTTGCTCTATTTTAGATTTTTCAGGCGATGTTGAAGATTGGTATGGTGTAATTCATAAAATTGATTCTAATTCAGATGGTTATGGTATTTTAGAAATTAAAATTGCAAAAGATGTCATTATTAAAACATGGAACAATTCTTTGTCAGACTTATTTTACAAAACACTAATTACACCTTCATCAGATCTTTTTGATGATATTGCTGCGATGAAAAAAGGTCAAAAAGTCAAATTCTCCGGTAACTTCTTTTCAGATAATGAAACCTGCGTTCGTGAATCAAGTTTAACGTTAAATGGTAAATTAACAAATCCAGAATTTATTTTCAGATTTAGCGATGTAATAGTTGTAAATTAATTATTTAACGATCAAATTAACTAAAATAAAAAAGCACCGCATATAATGGTGCTTTTTTATTTAGTCTCGATATCGCTTTTATAGCTAATTGTCTATTTACAAATTTGGTCAATTGATAAACTTATAGGTATAGTCTTTTTATCAACAAAATGATAACGATATAGAAAACGAAAATCATTTTGTCTAAATGCAGCGACAAATTTAGGATTACCACATACCTGAGATTTAAGTGAAGGTATAAGTCCTTTTTTTAATACGTCGGCAGTAATATTATTACCTATCATAGCCAAATCATAATCATAAATTACATTTTTATCATCTGATGTAATATCTTTAATGGTAGATAAATTATCCAATTTAATTGGAAAAGACTTATATTCTTGTAATAGTTGTTTTTTTCCTTCGGCGGCTATAGCTTTCGTTGTAAGAGTATTACTTGGTGTTGCATAACTAAACGACGAAAATAATAAACCACTTATTATCATCATACCTAGTTTAGATGGATGTTTCATAATTTTCCTCAAATTATTGTTAGTTTTTAATACAAATAAAAAAGACACATTATTTATTGTGCCTTTTTTATTTAATACTATTTTATCTTTTATATCCATCTCTTTATTGACAAATTTCATCAATCGATAAACTGACAGGAACAACTTTTTTATCAGTGAAATGATAGCGATATAAAATGCGGTAATCATTTTGTTTAAAAATCGTTTTATATCTATCATCATCACAGATTTGTGTTTTTAGTGAAGGAATAAGCGCAATTTTTAATTCATTTGAAGTAATATTATTACCAACAAGCGATAAGTCATAATCATAAATCACGTTTTTGGCATTTGAGGTAATATCAGTAATGGCAGTTAAATCATCTAATTGGATCGGAAAGGATTTATATTCTTGCTGTAACAGATCTTTTTCCCTTTGAGCTATCTCTTTTGTTGTTAAATTACTACCTATTGCCGCATAACTTATCGAGGAAAACAGTAAACTACCTATCACTAACAATTGTAACTTAGATCTTTTTTTCATAACTTTACCTCAAATAATGTTGGTTATATATACAAAAAAAGCAAATTTTGATGATAGGAGATTTTTTGGAGATTTACAATGAAACTTGTTATTATTTTATCTTTAAATGGTATTAGTTATTCCATTCTTATTTCTTTCATAATTAAATTATTTGAATTTGATAAATAAAGAATTTCGTTAGAAAAAGTATTCATCTCCCTATCATCTTGCTTATTTTGCGAGATCTTTTTGGCTATTATTATATCGTCATATTTTTTTAATAACCTGTAATTTTGCCCATTGTATTCAAATGTTTGATAACTTTTATGTATACTTGCTCCCAATAAGTTTATAAAAAATGCAAACGTGATATAAAAAAGCATAAAAAGTATAAAATAATAACCAAATAATAAAATATTTTTAGCATATAGCATCTTATAGATACTACACACGGTATACAGAGCAAGAAAAACCAAAAATAACATTTTTAAAAATACGAAAAGAGTGTTTTCACCTTTCAAAAAATAGATAATTACTGAACAAATTGCAAAAACAATAATAATGATAAATGAAAGGGTACATTTATCTTTCATAGTGAAAGGTTTAAAACTATTTTTTGTCCCGTATAAAAAATCCATAATTAATATTATCGAAATAAAAATAAGAGGTATACCACCAAAATTGTTTTTGAAGATGATAGAAGGTGTTATAGCTATATAATTAATATCAATCCTATAATATAACGATGTAAAAAATTCATACACATAAGCATTTATAGAAAATACCACCGAGAAAATTACAAAAAAAACACTAAAATTTTTTAATAAAAAGCTATCTTGAAGAATTTTGCCATTATTTAGAATAGATGTTTCAGCTAATTTATCTAAAGTTTGTTTTTTAAGTTTAGTTTTGTTTGATTTGGTCATAATTTTTAGGTCTCAGAATGAAGTCTAAAAAATATATTATTAATATAAAAAAGCAGCAGAGAATGGCTCTTTGTATAAATAAATATTTAATCAATTAAAAGGAAAATCATCAACGCCAACATCATCAGAATAATCCTTAGATATTTTAACTTATTACTTTAAGTTAATTCACTTGTAATAAGTTATTGATAATTAAATAGGTTTACCATAATACCTTAACGATATAAAATTTTAAAATGGTAATTAAATGAAAAGAACCAAAGAACTCCATGATAGTTACAAATGGATTTGAAGTAAGTGGTAATGTTCTCTAACATTAGTTGTTATCGGTGAAAATTCTTAACACCTTTTAACAAAAATGGAATGTCTATTTGGTGATTAGTTTTGAATAAATTTATAAGTAACAACCAACCAAAAATATCTAATGAATAATGCATTTTGGTTGGCTAAATGCTAACTTGAGTTAAGCAACCCAATTAGTTTATTTATTATGTAAGTATAATTTTAATATCAATACTTAATTGACTTAAATTGTTTAGTCGTCTCTTTTAATGCCACTTCTGTTGGTAAGCGTTCCATTGAGCTTGCGCCATAAAAACCATTACAATCAGGACAATGTTTTAAAATATAAGCCGCATCTTCTGGGGTTGCGATGGGTCCACCATGACATAAGATAATAATATCTGGGCGGATTGCTTTAGCGGCTTTCGCCCATTGATTAATAAGTGGTACGCAGTCTGCCAGTTTTAATGCTGTTTCGGCACCAATGCTGCCACCTGTGGTCAATCCCATATGGGGAACTAAAATATCGGCACCAGCTTTGGTCATGGCGATGGCATCTTCTTCACTAAATACATATGGCGTTGTTAATAAGCCTTTTTCATGAGCCTTGCGGATCATTTCTACTTCGAGAGCATATCCCATTCCTGTTTCTTCAAGATTCGCTCTAAAATTACCATCAATTAAGCCAACCGTTGGGAAATTTTGCACACCACTAAAACCGATAGCTTTAATATCATCTAAAAACTTATCAAATTGACAAAACGGGTCGGTACCATTTACGCCTGCTAAAACTGGAGTATGACTAACTACAGGTAAGACTTCTTTTGCCATATCCATCACAATTTCATTTGCATTACCATAAGCGAGTAATCCAGCTAAAGAACCACGCCCGGCCATACGATAACGACCTGAATTATAAATAACGATTAAATCAATACCACCTGCTTCTTCACATTTTGCAGACAATCCTGTTCCGGCACCACCACCAATAATCGGCTCACCGTTAGCTATCATATTATGAAATTTTGCTAATAATTGTTCACGATTTTGTTTCATTATATTCTCCTAATTTGGTATTAATTGATTGAAATATGTAGTAACTAGCTTTGCAAACTCTGCCGAGTTAATATGATAAGGTGTTTTAATCAATATTCGCTTTTCTGTTTGCACAAACTCACGTTCAAACGTATCTATAAAGGCTTGTCTCACTGCCTGATCGTCAAAATCACCACCTTCAATATCTAGTGCCGAAAAACCACCTTCAGGAATTATAAAAATGACATGACCTTCACATTGATTAAGTTTGCCTGCAATCCATTTAGCTAAAGCGATATTTTCTTCTAAATTTGTTCTCATTAAGGTGACTTGCGGATTATGCTGATAAAAATGGCGATGGCGATATTTTTCTGGAATAGTCGCAGGGCTACCAAAATTAACCATATCTAGTGCCCCACAAGAGCCAATATAAGGTATTTTAGTCCTTGCAATTGAATCAAATCGTTCTGCATCGCAAGCTAAAACGCCATCAAATAAATAATCACAAACTTCGGTTGTTGTTATATCTAAAACGCCATGTAATAGATGACTATCAACCAATTTTTCCATCGCTTTACCACCACTACCTGTGGCATGAAAGACTAAACAGTCATATTTATCAGCAAGTTTTGAGGTTAGCAATTGTACGCAAGGTGTTGTTACACCAAACATGGTTAAACCTAATGCAGGTTTATCATTTCGCTGTTGATGTTTATAAAATAAAACGGCACCGATAATAAAATTAGCGGCATTAGTCAATACTTTTCTTGAAATAATATTTAAACCTGAAATATCAGTAACTGAATAAAGCATGGCAATATCACTTGAACCAATATAGCCAGAAATATCCCCAGATGCCATTGTTGATACCATCAATTTCGGTATACCTATCGGTAATGATTTCATTGCCGGTGTGATTAATGCCGTACCACCCGAGCCACCTAATCCCAATATTGCGCCGACATCTTGTTGTTTAAGTAAATAAAGCTCAAAGGCAATCGACATAGCAATAATTGCTTTTCCGCGGTCGCCACAAAAAATAGCCTCTTTACCTTGTGGATGATAACTAGCAATTGTTTCGGCATCAATATCAGCAACATATTGAGAATCATAAGGTTGGGTTGAAAGATCAATGATTTTAGTTTTAACGTCTTGTTTTTCAAGCAAATCTTTTACATAAAAAATCTCTTCACCCTTCGTATCGAGAGTTGTAACTAGATATGTCACATTATTTTTATTCATTATAGTATCCTTTCAATAAATAGATTGGTCATTATTATTGTTATCTAACCTAGAGTGCTTTGTCACTGATTATACATCAAAAATGAGACTTAAGTCTCATTTTTGATGTGTAGGCATAAATTTAAATGAAAGGGAAAATACGTTATTATATTGATCTTATTAAATATTAATTAAAATGAGTAATGGACAAAAAACATTTATATCATGGCATCAAAAAACGTAATTATGAACGTCTAATCAGTATTGCACTGGAAGAATATGAGCAAGGGCATTCACTGACTATCTCAGAACTTGCCGAAAAAGCCGGAGTTTCTAGAGCTACGGCTTATCGTTATTTTTCTACTCAAAATGAATTAATTTCTGCAATGGTTAAAAGTTCATTAGAACCAATTTTTGCTTGGCACTCAACTCAAATTGATCCTGAAGACAATATTGCTGATTTTTTAGCTTTTGCTTTTCCTCAAATGTTAAAACATGAAGGGGTATTTCGCGCGGCATTACAAATTTCATTACAACAATGGGCAGAGGAAAAATCGGCTAACACATTATCAGAAGATAAACTAATAAGAGGTAATCGCAAAGATATTCTATTTAAACTCCTTGAACCACTCAAAAAAGAGTTATCTCCTGATCTTTATGAAACCGTTATCTATGCCATATCGATCATTTATGGTTCAGAAATTTTTATGGTGCTCAAAGATATTTGGTCTTATTTAAATATTTTCGACTAATTTTCAACGTCAAAAGAAACATCAGTGATTACGTTACCATTTGTTTTATTGACGTCATAACTTGTTTCTGTCAAAAAATATAAATCCCCTTTTCTCTGTTCAGATAAAAAAATTATGTATACTTTCTAATGCAAAGATCTTCTAGAACTTAACCCTTATCTAAATCTGCTTGTTTTATCCATCCTTTATATGTGTTAACCAAATAATCTGGATGTGTTATTCTTATATATGAAAACTCCCCATTTACACATTCTTCAATGACTTCCATATGCGAGTCCACATATAAATATTCTGTTTTTCCTGTCGCTTTTCTATATCTTTCATTAATAATAAGTTCCATTTCCTTACCGTTTTTTTGGTATAAAAAACTTTTTTGTAAAACAGAGTAAATTTTTCCTGTTATAGTTGATCCTGAAGCACATTCTGGAGTAATTTTTGAGTTAGAAATCGTCACTGAATCTGTTTTTCCTTCATCACACCCCACTAAAAAGCATCCCAATAAACTCACTAATAAAATTTTTTTCATACCCTTTTCCATTAAATGTTATTAAAGTTGCTAATACTATAAAACTTCGGCTATCAAATCAACGTATATTTAAACCCATACATCGGTTGTTCTTTTAGATTTGAAGCCTAACTTTACCTTGATACTATTGCTATGATCAGGGATAAATTAATAGTCTGAAACTAAAATAAGATAAAAAATGATGAGGTGAAAAATATATTAATCGATTAGTTTCAATTAAATATCGAATTTTGAAGGAATACCATTAAAAATGGTTAAATTTAGTGTATTTATCAATTTATATTTTAAAATGCGATCCTATTTTGATAGTAGACACATTAAATTGCCAAATACACAAAATTTAATTTTACGTTTTATAAATATTAATAACGCCAGATGACTCATAAATGATTAATATTTTGCTCTTCAAACCGTTTCATAAACTCAATTAAATAATCCACTCCCGCAAGATCCATTGCGTTATAAATAGATGCGCGCATTCCGCCAGCAATACGGTGACCTTTAATGCCGATAATGCCGACCTTTGTCGCTTCTTCGACAAATAATTTATTTAATGTCTCATTAGGCGCAAAAAAAGTGACATTCATGATTGACCGATTAGCCGGCGCGATAGTGTTATGATAAAAATCAGACTTGTCGATAAATTGATATAAACGTTCTGCTTTGATTTTATTTCGTTTTTCAATAGCAGATAATCCCCCTAATTGTTTTAACCATTTAAACACAAGTCCTGACATATACCAGGCAAAAGTTGGCGGAGTATTAAACATAGAATCATAATCTGCTAAGACTTTATAGTCTAGAATTGAAGGTGTTATTGATTTAGCAAAACCTATCAAATCATCACGCACAATAACAATGGTTATGCCAGAAGGTCCGACATTTTTTTGTGCACCAGCATAAATAATGCCATATTTAGAGACATCAATGGGCATAGCAAGAATACACGAAGACATATCGGCAACGACAATTTTATTGGCAAAATCAGGCTGTTCAAAAATTTGGATACCATCAATCGTTTCGTTTGGGCAATAATGTAAATAAGCGGCATCTTGAGTTTGTTGCCACAACGCCATGGGTTTAACACTCGTCATGCCATTTTGTTTAACTAAAATATCTTGTTCATTAACATGGCAATATTTACTGGCTTCTTTTGCCGCGCTTTGGCTCCAAAAACCACTATTTATGTAATCTGCTTGTTGATGATTACCTAAAATATTTAATGGTACTGCCGCAAACTGTCCTCTTGCTCCGCCTTGGCAAAACAAAATTTTATAGTTATCAGGTACATTTAATAAATCACGTAAATCTTTCGTTGCTGTGATAGCACAGGTATCAAAGTCTTTTCCTCGATGGCTTAACTCCATCACTGAAGCGCCGGTATTTTGCCAATTTAAAAACTCACTTTGAGCTAATTTTAATACTTCAAACGGTAATTTAGCCGGACCTGCACTAAAATTGTAACAGTTATTCATTGCATTTCACTTTCATCAATTAACATAAGTCGTTATTTTTACATTGTCCGCTTTTAGATACAATGGGATTTTTGATAAATTTATTTTTAAATTAACCCGCCGGCCATTAAAAAAATTTATTAGTTATTTCATTGTTTTTTCTATTGGCTATTGAGTTAGTTATTGACTTGATGATTTAGTTGTTCTTTTGCCTCCGTTATTGCTCGCTTAACTTGCCGAGGGGCAACCCCTCCTTTAGCAGAGCGTTTTGCTAAACACGACGATAAAGACAGACATAAATAAACGTCGTTTGAAATTTTAGATGAAAATTGCGCTAATTCTTCCATTGATAATTCTTCTAACGCTTTTTGTTTTTCGATAGCGTAAATGACAACCTCACCAACAATATGATGAGCTTCTCGAAATGGCACGCCTTTACTGACTAAATAATCAGCAAGTTCGGTCGAGTTCGCATAGCCTTGTTTTGCTGCTAATAGGCATTTTTGCTCATTAATTTGAATATCTTCAAGAACTAACTCTGCCATTAATAAGCTATCTCGCCAAATATCTAAGGCATCAAAAATCAACGATTTATCTTCTTGCAGATCTTTATTATAAGCCAGTGGTAATGCTTTAAAAGTCACAAATCCTGCCGTTAGTGCGCCAATAACCTTACCTGTTTTACCTCGAATCAATTCTAAAGCGTCGGGATTTTTTTTCTGTGGCATTAAAGATGAACCCGATGTCACCTTATCGGACAGTTCAATAAAACCCGCTTCCCCACTATTAAATATGATAAGATCTTCAGCAAAGCGCGATAAATGCACCATTCCAATCGATGCAACATTCAGTAATTCCATCACATAATCCCTATCGGATACGGAATCCAAACTATTATTGGTTGCTTGTTTAAAACCTAATAAGTGAGCTAATTTGTCACGATCAATGGGATACGCTGTACCCGCTAATGCTCCGCTACCTAAAGGACAGACATCAATACGATTTAAAGTATCATTTAAACGACTGATATCGCGGCAAAGCATTTCATAATAGGCCATACACCAATGAGCAAATGTAATCGGTTGGGCACGTTGTAAATGAGTATAACCTGGCATTATGATGTGCTGATTGTTTTCGGCCGTATTAACTAGAGCCTTTTTTAATTGATTTAACAATGCAATCAGTTGTGTGATTTCTGCTTTACACCAAAGTTTAAAATCTGTCGTCACTTGATCGTTACGGCTACGCCCTGTATGTAATTTTTTACCTAAATCGCCCACTTTTTCAATTAATTGCTTTTCAACCCAACTATGAATATCTTCTGCATCGCTTTGCAAAATAATCGATATATCTTTATCAACCACCATTAATAGTTCATTGAGTGCTTTTTCTAATTGATGTTGTTCATCAACAGATATGACTCCTGCTTGTTGAATGGCATTTGACCACGCAATCGATGCTAAAATATCTTGTTTTACTAAACGACAATCAATAAGCAAAGAATCATTAAATTGTTTAAATCGCTTATCGGCTGTTTGACGAAATCGCCCACCCCAGAGTGCCATAAAAACCTCAGTTAATAGTAAATTTAATCAGTAAATAAAAGGCAACTTTCGTCGCCTTTTGCGATAATGTCATTTATCGTTTTTAATCAATAAAACTCATTAAACAATCTGACTTTTATTTTTTATTTTGTGATTTTTGGTTTAAGGCGCGGATCCTTGATGATAATGAAAATAATCGAATAAATCCATCGGCATGGCTATGATCATAAACCTCATCTTCGCCAAACGTTGCAAATTCTTCATTATAAAGACTGTTTTTTGAACGTTTTTGCACAGCAATAGCCGAGCCTTTATATAGTTTCACAACCACTTCGCCCGACATGTCTTTGGCTAATTCATTTGTCGCTGCCTCTAAAGAACGACGATATGGCGCAAACCAGCGACCATCGTAAACAACATAGGACATTTCAAGCCCTAATTGTTGCCGCCATTTAAAACTATCGCGATCAAAAATTAATTGCTCTAACCCGCGTAGCGCTGTCATCATAATGGTACCGCCGGGTGTTTCATAACAACCGCGTGATTTAATACCGACTAAACGATTTTCAACAATATCAACGCGGCCAACTCCATGTTTAGCTCCGATTTTATTTAATGTTGCAACACAGTGATAAGGCGATAGCAATTGACCATTGACGGAGATAACTTCACCATTTTCAATGCCAATAGTTACAAGTTCAGCCTTATCAGGGGCATTTTCAGGTGCTACAGTCCACGCCCAACAATCATCATTAGCTAAATTCCACGTGCTTTCAAGTACGCCACCTTCAGTCGAAATATGCCATGCATTTTCATCTCGGCTGTAAATTTTTTCGACCGTTGCAGTCGTTGGAATATGGCGAGTTTTTAAATAATCAATCAAAGCTTCGCGCGAACGTAAATCCCATTCGCGCCATGGTGCAATGACCTTTAATTCAGGAGCTAAAGCCGTATAAGTTGTTTCAAAACGGACTTGATCGTTACCTTTACCCGTTGCGCCATGACAAAGCGTATCGGCACCAATTTCAAGTGCATATTCTACTTGTGCTTTTGCAATAATGGGTCTTGCCATTGAGGTACCTAAGTAATAAGTACCTTCGTATAAAGCACCCGTTTTTAGTACAGGATAAACATAATCTTTGACAAACTCTTCACGTAAATCGACGACTTTACAAGCAACAGCACCAGATGCTTTGGCTTTTTTTTCTACATCGATTAATTCTTTAGGGTCTTGACCGACATTAGCAACAAAGGCATACACTTCACACCCAGGATAATTCTCTTTTAACCAAGGAATAATTGCCGATGTATCTAATCCCCCTGAATAAGCTAAAACGACTTTTTTTGGTTCCATTTTCTTCATATTGCACCTTTTTAAAATTCACCTGCTAGTAATAATGACATTAAAAATTTATGATTTGATAACAATAAGAACCGGATATTTTATTGTTTAATACGTAATCACTCTCGTTCCAGCCTCTTGCGTTTTTCCATTAAATAAATCAATAAGATGATGACTATCTTGCCAACTTGCGATCACGATATCGCGCCCTAATTCGTTTGCAGCATCTAAGGCCGATTTGACCTTAATCACCATCCCCCCTGTAATAATATCTTGCTTAATGAGCAACTTTGCATCAGATAATGTTAACTGTTTTAAGCGTTCTTTATTTTCATCTAATACGCCATCGACATCAGATAATAAAAGCAAATCCGCATCCAATGTTTTTGCTAACGAAACAGCGGCATGATCGGCGTTAATATTCATTATTTGCCCCTCGTTTGTTAAACCAATAGAGCTCATAATCGGCAAATAATCAGCCTTTAAAAGTAAATTGATTAATTTTGGATCGCCGGGAGAGGCAATACCGACACAGCCTAATTCTTCTGATATCTGTTTCACATTACACGTATTGCCATCGCCCAAGCATAATCCAACACCATTAAGCCCAATTTTTTTAGCGGCTGCTAATAATTTGGTATTTGCACTACCAGCAAGAGCGCCGACAATGATATCTATCTGCGAATTGGGCGTAACGCGTAAGCCATTTTTACGAACAACAGGTAAAGCTAATTTATCCATTAAATCATCGACTAATTTACCGCCACCATGAATAATAACGATAAAACGATGAGTCGTTTCTTTGTATTGATAAACAACATCAAATAATTCATGTAGTGCATGAGGATCATCAATTACAGCACCACCTAATTTTACAACTAATGGTCTCATCATTATTTTCCTTCAACTATCAATAAACTGCTTTATGGATTTTTAATGTCTTAAATCCCTGACTTTAATCACGGTTAACACTAAAATTAACACTAACCTCATTAAATTAATGACGCTTTTTCATTAAAACCAAAATGAATATTCATACATTGAATCGCTTGCGTTGCGGCACCTTTTAATAAATTATCGATAACTGCAATCACTATTAAATGTTGTCCTTGTAGAACAAAACCTATATCACAGTAAGGTGTGCCAACAACAGCCTTCAAAGCCGGAAACTGCTTTTGATAAACTCGGACAAAAGGTTTATTCTGATAATATTGATTAAATGCCTGCAAAATAGCATCATGACTGACATTTGGTTGGACTTTACAAGTAATCGTTTCATGTATTCCTTGTTTAAAATTACCAAGATGAGGAATAAAAATAACATCTTGTTGTAAATGATGGACAATTTCCGGCTGGTGCCGATGATTAAATAATCCATATGCTTCAATACTGACTTCGCAAAATTGTGTTTTAAGGCTCGCTTTACGCCCTGCTCCACTCACACCACTAATCGCATTAATCACCGGTAATTGTTGAGAATCTAATAAATGATTGCGAATAAGAGGCTGTAAAGCGAGTTGTGCGGCTGTTGGGTAACACCCTGGAATGGCAATCAATTGCGCCTGCTTTATTTTTTGTTCATTCCATTCAGCTAACCCATAGGCAGCTTTTAATAATAGATCGCAATAGTTATGATCAAAACCATAATACTCAGGGTAAAAAGATGTTGAATTAACCCGGAATGCACCCGATAAATCAAAAACAACACAGTTGTGCGCTAAAAAATAAGGAACAAGATCATGACTAACCTGATGTTCAGTAGCTAAAAAGACGGCATCTACTTGATGGATTAAAGAGGAATAATCATCGATACCTAGCAAAGGTAAATCGACAACTTCTTTTAATTGTGGATGAAGATCAGGGGCAGAAATACTTTTACCTGCGTCTTGACTCGTTGTCGATACCGTTAATGCGATAATTTCAACATTAGGATGACGTTGTAAATAAAAAGCTAATTTTGCTCCTGCATAACCGCTTGCGCCAACAATCATAACTTTTAACATGGTTATCCCTTATTAATCATTATTGCTATCTAGCATAAAAAATTTATCGTCGAAACACAAGCTAAAAATGAATTTTTATTCACTATTTATGAATTAATTTTCATTTTTATTGTACAGTCATTATTAAATCTTTTTTAAATACAATAAAATAAGTTCGATGTTATGATAAAACTGAGCAAATAAGAATTCACAATAAGGTAAAATAATTGGCATTAATGACGTTAACATAATCAACCCCAATAATAAGGTGGTTGGGAAGCCTATCACAAAAATGGATAATTGCGGCGTCATCCGATTTAACATACCTAATACCATATTTAGTAATAACAACAACGTAATTAAAGGTAACGCTAGCGTAACGCCATGAACAAAGAGCAAAGTGCTAACTTCAACTAACATTAAAAATCCATTGGCTTGCAAAGGATCATCAGCAATAGGAACAAGTGTAAAACTTTCTGCTAAACAATTTAATAACCACAGATGCCCATCAAAACTTAAGAAGAATAACAGCGTTAAAACATGCAATAAACGTGATAAAACCGAGGTCGAAGGTCCGCCTGTTGGGTCAAAGAAAGTCGCCATCCCAAGCCCCATCTCCATACCAATTAATTCACCAGCAAAACGCATCGACATAAATACCATTTTCATGGTAAATCCTATCATTGTCCCTATGATGAGTTGATATAAAATGACAACAATTCCGGAAATAGAAAATATCTCAATCGTTTTATAATCATCGGCTATGGGGAGTAAAAACACAATTAATAAAGCTAGACTAATTTTTACCTTAACGGGGACTTCTTTTTCTCCAACTAGCGGGGCTGAAGCGATAAGCGCCAAAATACGAACAAAAGGATAGAGAAATTGCTGGCTAAGTGAACTTAAATCGATTGTATAAAGACTATCCATCGGCATCCTAATCTTCGATTAATCAATGTTCCTAATTGTGCGTCATTAACTCATAAAATCATAAATTATTAACTGGTTAAACTTGGAATCGTAATCAATATATTTTTGATATAGTCGACAATTAATGACAACATCCAAGGTCCAGCAATAATTAACACAGTGACAACAGCAATAATTTTGGGAATAAATGATAGGGTCATTTCATTAATTTGTGTTGCTGCTTGTAATAAACTAATAATTAAACCCGTTAATAGCGCAACTAATAATAAAGGACCCGCTAAAAGCGCCGCTATCTTAACAGCTTCAATGGCAAGGGTTGTAATATATTCAGGAGTCATGTTTCATTCAATTCAAATTTTAGTTAACTAAAAAAGCTTTGCGCAAGCGATCCGAGTAAAAGATGCCACCCATCGGCTAATACAAAAAGCATAATTTTAAAAGGTAACGAAATGGTTGCAGGTGGCAGCATCATCATACCGAGCGCCATTAACGTACTTGCCACAACTAAATCAATAATTAAAAATGGAATAAAAATCGTAAACCCAATTTGAAAAGCCGTTTTTAATTCACTGACAACAAATGCCGGGACTAAAACGCGTAGCGGTAAATCATCGCGCGTTTCAATTTCCTTTAAATGCGCCATATTGGCAAAAAGAGCTAAATCATTCTCACGAGTTTGCGCTAACATAAATTCACGCATAGGTTTAGAAGCCTTCTCTAATCCTTCTTGCATTGAGATTTGATTTTCAGAATAAGGAATATAGGCATTATCATAAATATCATCAAAGACTGGCGCCATAATAAAAAACGTCATAAAAAGCGCAATACCTAACAAAATCTGATTCGGTGGTGCCGATTGCACACCTAGGGCATTACGGAGTAAACCAAGCACAATAACAATACGCGTAAAACTGGTCATTAATAACAAAATAGCTGGAATAAACGTTAATAATGTAATAAAAACTAACGTTTCAATCGGTAATGACCAGCTTTGCGTTCCATTTGTTAATGATTCAGAGACAACAACGGGTAAAAAATTTTTCGCATTGACATTCTGCGCACTGACAGATTGAACATGACTTAAATAAAGCAATAAACTCGTCATAAAAAAAACAATGCGCTTCATTTGGCGACCTTTTTTAACGAAGCAGCTAAAATTTGTTGAAACTTATTTTGTGCATCCGATAATTTAGAATTACCACTATCGGAATTTGCGGGTTCAAAATCTGTTTTATTGTCGTGATTATTCACATCGTGATTGTGTTTAAACTGATTGTTAAAGTGATCCTTTTGATCAGTAAAAGAATGCAATAATGTCATTTGTTGGCTTGTTACTCCGACCACAAGCAATTGCTTTTCAACTTCAATAACCACAATGCGCTCTTTAGCTGTTAATGCATAATTAGCACGCAGATGAATCATTCCATGCGTATATTTTTTTAAGTTAAAACGCTTAATTATCCATACCAGCACCATAATCGTTAACATAACAATGGCAAATGCCATGCCTACTTGTCCAAAAATTGGCATATCATTTGCCAAAGACAAGGATGCCTGCCCGCTATTTTTACTGATCGTATGATTGGTTATCATAGACGACGTATTATTTTCATCGATTTGATTCATTGATAGATAACGATTAGCCATATTGATATTAACGGCTTAAACGATGTACACGCTCTGAAGGCGTGATAATATCTGTTATACGGATACCATAATTATCACCGACCACCACAATTTCCCCTTGAGCAATTAAATAGCCATTGATAAGAATATCTAAAGGCTCACCCGCAATACCATTTAATGCAATAATCGATCCTTGCGTTAAATTAAGTAATTCTTTAATGGTCATTTTGACACGCCCCAATTCGACACTCATGTTAACGGGAATATCTAAAATTAAATTGATATCTTCCGCTTTAGTTAATGTCGCTTTTGGCGTTAAGGTTTCAAAAACAGCTTCTTGAACGGTTGTTTCCGCTTTCTCTTCAGGCGTTGCTATTTCTGATTCAACATCAGCTGCCGCTGATTTTTCAGTATCTTGAGTAGGATTACTATCATTCATTTGGTTTTTCCTCATTATTCAATTGATCATTCAATTGTTCAATGGTTCGATTTATGATTTCTTCGACTTGAACAGCATATTGCTTATTAGATCGCCCATATTGCCCTTTTAAAACAGGAACACCGCCAATTGTAATATCGATAATATTGGGTTTTTCTATCGGTAACACATCATTGACCTTTAATGCCAAAATATGATCAAAGGTTGTTTTGATATTGGTTAGATTAGCGACAAGTTGCACCGTCGAATCTTTTATGCCAGAGGTTAAAGAACTTCGCCATAGATGATCATCTTGGGTGAATTGTTTTTCAACTAGCGGCTTAATTAACATATCTTTAATAGGCTCAAACATTGAATAAGGAATACAAATGCCAAATTGCCCTTTTACATTGTCAATTTCAACTATAAAGACCGAGGTAATAACCGGATCATCGGATGACGTTGTGATATTGGTAAATTTACTTTGCATTTCAGAGCGTACATAAGCTGGCGATATGGGGTAAATTTCAGCCCATGAATTTTTAAAGGCCGTTAATGCGACTTGCAAAATTCGATTTAAAATATTTTGTTCAATCAACGTATAATCGCGTATCGGTAAATTTTTAATTTGAACATTTGTCTTACCACCAAATAAATTTTCAAGAATGATATAAACCAATGATGATGAAAACGTAAATAAACTAGTACCACGTAATGGTTTTAAACTGACTAAATTTAAATGCGTCATTGGGGAGCATAACACTGAAAATTTTTCGAACTTTTGTACATCGATCGATTTAAGTTGGATATCAATATTACGTCGAAGCACATTAAATAAACCAATACGAAAATTGCGCGCAAAGTTTTCATTAACGATTTCAAGCCCCATAAATCGTTCAGGGATAACATTATGTTTACTTTCAAAATCATAAGGTTTAACTTCAAGCTTTCGTTTTCCGGCAAGACTGGCGCGTCGATTTTTATCATTCACGCTGTGTTTTGCTTTTCCTTCGCCTTTAGTCGACATTTCTGACTTAACGGTAGTTTTCATTTCACCTTTTTTATCGGTCATGGCTTTTACCGTATAATAAAATCTGTAAATAATACTTCATCAATATCAATGTTATTGACACCATCATATGCGTGCGATAATTCTTCTTTAATCTTTTGGCTTAACGTAATTTTGCCCGATTTTTGTTGTAAATCATTAATATTTTGATTACTTAATAACAGTAATAAATTGTTTCTAACTTCTGGCAAATATTCATTCAATTTATTTTTTGTCTCTTCGTTATTTACACGCAACACAACCCCTATATAAAGGACTTTATTAATTTCATAGCCTTGCTGTATAGTTGGCAGGGTAACAGTGAACGGTTTTAATACAAGAAAGACCGGTAAAACCGGATTCTTTTTTTCAACGACAGGTGCAGATTTAATAAACTGCCCTTTAAAAAATATATAACATGATAACGCTAGAGAACATGAACAAATCAATGTTAAAAAAAACAAGATAAAACTTATCTTTTTCTTATTATTTTGCATAAAAGTAATACCTATGAGCAGAACTTATTGAAAGATAAAAATAATGGGTATCTTAAATCAAGTTAAACATTTTGATTTAAAGAATAACTTATAAAAATAAGGGTTATTCAAAGATTACCCTATTTGCAAACACCGAAGTTATTCTCAAACGATAATGTTAACTTAGCATAAAGTAACCATTTAACCCCTATCAGCCACGCATATTATCAGCGAATAAAATTAACAAACATTTACGCAAAGATACTAATGCCAACCGTTGATGGTTTGTTTGCTTGTAAATGACTATTGTTTACATCATCTGATTTGGTTTGATTATTCGAAGATAATGGTTCGACATTATGTTGATCTTGTGATTTTGCAAAACCACTAAATTGTGATTGAGGATCCGCCTGATTTTCTGCCGTAAAATGACTGACTTGTGTTTGAGACAAATCAATATTTTGTTCAGATAATGAAGTTCTTAAATAAGGTAATGCCGATTCAATAATACTTTTTACTGCGGCATCGGCCGCTGCCATATGTAAGTGCATTTTATTATCATTTAATTCTAATTTAATATGTAATGAACCTAATTCCTCTGGATTTAAACGTATTTCGGCTTGTTTGATATCATTATGGGCAAACATCATGATTTGCTGATTCAATGCAGCTTGCCATTGTGGCTGAGTAACAGGAATCGGGATAGTAACACTTGGCACAACTTGTGCTGGAGTTTGTAATAAAGTCGACGATGACGACATAACATTTAATGAGGGTGTTACCGCCTCAGCAAGTTCTATCGAAGGATTTGCCGCTATAGAAAGCGTTGACGAGGTCAGATTAGTTGGCTGATTAGAGTAACGATTAAATCCATATCGATTAAAACTACTTGCCAACTGATTTTTTATCGTATTTGACGACGGATTTTTTAGTTTACTCAGGCCTTTAATTGATGCCGGCTCATGCTTTACTTTTTTTAAAGACGATCGAATATCATTAATCCCTTGCACTTCTTTCTTATCAAGCTTCGTCATCTCTTTTACGTCATTGAATAATTTTAGCGTGTCATCATCGTTATCTGCATCAGTCTTCATGGACGATAGTTGTTTAGAATCATTAATAAATTGATTAAAACGACCGGTCGATTGCATTATATCGTCTTCATCCTTTACTATCATTTGATCGGCTAAAGTTAAATTCGACATTTGTTCTTCTTCAATCGCCAGTGATCCCATCGATAAGCTCAGATTGATCCCTTCATCACTTTCAACTAAAAACGATCCTTCATACCCTATCTCATCCGCAAATGGGAAAAAGTCAACACTTTGCTGGCTATTTAATTCTGCATTGATCTGTAATGTAGGATCATTTATGTGTAACAATTGTGAAAAACGTTCATCTTCATCTGATGCTAATTTGTTGCCTTCTTTTGTATTAGAGGCATTTTGATTAGATGTTACATTAAGTAAGGGATTAATATTCATTAACAATTTTTCTCGCTGCTTGTTGCTGGGTAAATTCATCAGTTAACTTTTGTTGTTGACGATTTTCTTTCGCCTTCATTTGTCTTTCTTGTTTATTGACGAGCGTCGTAAAAGAATTCAATTTTTTTTGCGATTGTTGCAAATGAAACTTTGCCTGCGTTTGTTTAGCCTTTAAAGCAACCAACAATTGCTTTTGTTGCATAATTGATTGTTCCACTTTATAAATAAAGGTTCGAAAATTAATTAATTCATTAGAATGAATACCAGTAAGCAAATCATTTTTTAATTTTATTTGATATTCATCGTAATAGTCCGTTAACAAATCAAGCTGATTTTTTTTAATGGTAATTTCATCATTGACTTTTTTTAACATAATAGCGGCCTTATCGACCTTTTTTTGTGATAAATCTTGTAACGTTAAAAACGTTTGGTGGGATTGCGTTAAATTTGACATCTGTTATTACATACCCTTTAAAATAGGATTGATAAGATGAGATAACTCGTTATGTGCCTGTTCAAAACTGCAATATTGATTAATATCCTGTTGTAAAAATTGTTGAATGATTGGAAACATTTCAATCGCTTTATCAACTAAGGGATCACTTCCCATCGCATAAGCACCCACATTAATTAAATCGCGATTACGCCTATAACTTGAAAACAATTTTTTTAATAAACGCGCCTTTTTTTCTGTCTCAACATCGAGTAATTCAGTCATTACACGGCTTATCGAAGCTTCAATATCAATCGCTGGGTAATGTCCTGATTCAGCTAACGAACGTGATAAGACAATATGACCATCTAATATCGCTCGTGCCGAATCGGCAATGGGATCTTGTTGGTCATCACCTTCAGTCAATACCGTGTAAAAAGCAGTAATCGATCCTTTTCCTTCGTCATCATTACCCGCTCTTTCAACTAATGCCGGTAATTTGGCAAATACCGATGGCGGATAACCTTTTGTAGCAGGGGGTTCACCAATCGCAAGCGCGATCTCACGTTGAGCCATGGCGTAGCGAGTCAATGAATCCATAATCAATAACACATTAAATCCTTGCTCACGAAAATACTCAGCAATTTTGGTGCTATATGCCGCACCTTGTAGGCGTAATAAAGGAGAAAGATCGGCTGGCGCTGCAACCACAACCGCACGAGCCAAACCTTGTTCACCCAAAATATTTTCAATGAAATCTTTAACTTCACGACCGCGTTCACCAATTAAGCCAACAACGATAATATCGGCTTTGGTAAAACGTGCCATCATCCCTAATAAAACGCTTTTCCCAACGCCAGAGCCGGCAAAAAGTCCCATGCGTTGACCTCGTCCAACCGTCAACAAGGCATTTATTGTTCGCACACCGACATCTAAAATATCTTGAATAGGCGCTCTTTGTAAGGGATTTAAAACTTTACTGTGTAGGCTTTGCATGTCTACATCAAAAGGCAAAGGTTTACCATCTAAAGGTTGACCTGTTGCATCAACGACCCGCCCAAGTAAAGCATGACTAAGTGGAAATAATTTAGCAGATGTGCGTTTTGTTCCTGGTGCAGAATGGTATACCTTAGCCCCCGATAACACGCCGTCGGTTGATTCAAAAGGCATAAGATATAAATTATGATCATTAAAACCAACAACTTCACATTCGACAGGCTCTATTTTATCATTCATTAAGCGCTCAACATAACACGTTGCACCTAACGGTAATTTTAATCCTGTGGCTTCAAGGACTAAGCCCGATGCCTTTACTAAGCGTCCATAACAACCATTTAAATTTGCCGCATTGATTTGTTCGATCATTTTATCGAGCTGGTTTTGCCATTTATCAATAAACGTCATACGTCATTATCCATTAGCAATGGCTTGCATAGTTTGCCATTTTGTCGCAACTGTCGCGTCGATTTCGTTAATGTTTGTGATAATTTTACAACCACCGCGATTTATCGATTGATCACTAATTAAATGCCAGCCGTATTGATTCAATTCGTGTTCGATAAAATTCAAAACAAAATTATGATCTTGCGGATTAATGTGTAATTCTATCGGTTCAGCTAAAGGTGCATAATCCTTGATTAACATTTTCATCGACGATGCTAATTGCAGTTCAGCTGAGTTAGGCAAATTATCAACCATTTTTTTGGCAGCAATTATCGCAAGCTCTGTTAATTTCGGCACTATTGTATTATCGAAATCTGTTAATGCGCGTTGAAAATCAGCAATGAATTGATTAATTTGCTCGGCGGCTTCTTGTTGTTGCTTAAGTAAGGTTTGTTCATATTGCTCGATTGATTGTAACTTTCCTTGTTCAAGCCCCATAGCAAGCCCAACCTCATAACCCTCTTGATGCCCCGCTTGTTTTCCTTGCGCAAAACCTTGTTGTGATCCTTCTTGCTGCCCGGCTTTTAAACCTTCTTGATAGGCGGTTTCGTAAGCTTGTTGTTTAAGTAAAACGAGTTCATGTTCGTCTAATTTTTTATTAAATGTCTGATCGCTTTCAAGTTGACTTTCATCTTCAGATAAATCAAAAGTGACGTCGTCACTTATATCCGTATAATGATTAAAATCCTTAACAAGCTCATCATTTCCCGTCTGATTTTCATCTAACGAAAAATCTTTAAAATTAAAACTTTGCCAATCGGATTGCACAAATCGATTAGACAAACTCATCATCACCTCGCATTAAAATAATTTCATTATTTTCAGCTAAGTTACGAGCAGTATAGAGTATGTTTTTCTGTTCTGTTTCAACTTGTGAAATGCGCACTGGTGGATGGTTTTCTAAATCATCACGCAAAATTGACGCTGCCCTGTTAGACATATTTCTCAAGAATTTATCACGTAATTCGTGCGAGGCGCCTTTTAACGCAACCACTAATGTTTGATTATTGATATCTTGTAATAAACGTTGAATGCTACGATCATCAACATCTAATAAATTTTCAAACAAGAACATTTCATCAATAATTTTTTGCGTTAAATCTTTATCGTAGTCTTTTAAAGCACTAATAACCGTTTCTTCTTGCTGTTTTTTCATTAAGTTAATAATTTCTGCTGCCGTACGTACGCCGCCCATATTACTTAATTTAATACTTTGTCCATCTAATAGCGTTGATAAAGATTCAGATAATACTTGTAAAGCTGTCGGTTCAACACCACCAAATGTGGCAATACGTAACATAACATCATTACGTAATTCATCGTCAAATAAATCTAAAATTTGCGATGCCAACTCACGTTTTAAATGAATTAAAATAGTGGCAATAACTTGTGGATGTTCTTTTTTGATTAGACCAACTGCCATGTTTGGATCAACATGATTTAACATATCTAAACCACTTGATTCATAGTCGTCGACATTATCAAATATTTCATCTAACAATAACGACGCTTTTTCAAAACCAATCGCTTTTTCAAGCACTGAACGTAAATAATCATTCGTATTCACATTCAGTAATGAATATTGGTCAATAATATTCTGGAATTCATCTAAAACACTTTTAAATTGCCCACCCGATAATTGGGGTAATGACACCATGGCGCTACTAATTTTTTCAACTTCACGGCTTTGCATATGCTGTAAAACTTTAGCGGCTAAATCCGCACCAATTGCAGTTAAAATAGTCGCTGCTTTTTGTACTCCCGTAAGTTCACTCACTGCAAATCGCCTTCTTTAAGTTGTTTACTAATAATTAACGCCATCATACGCGGATCTTTTTCAATGATATTTTTGATATACTCGATTTGTTTCATACTATCGTCAAATATCTTTTTATTGACCGCTTTATCATAAACCTGCTGTTCACTGACAACCTCTTCTTCAGCAAATAAACGTTTAAAGTTATAATTATTTTCATGCAGTTTTTTCAAGAATGGTTTAAACGCCTTACGGTATATGAAATAAGCAACAACAATACAAATCAGGTATTTCGCTATTGACCATACTAACTGATAAAATTCGAACGTTTTCCAAAAAGGGATAGCGTCATCGTCTTTATCTGCACTAAATTGCACATTCGCGACTGTTAAGCTATCTCCTCGTTCTTCGTAATAACCCATTGCTTGCTGAGTTAACGCTTCTATTTTGGCGATGACTTCGGCCTGTAACTTTTCTAACTCTTGAGCATTTGCTGCCGTTTTAACGTCGTTACCCTCTTTTTCAACATCGTCTTTTGCTAACATTTTCTCAATCGCCTGATCATTTAAAAGAACAGCAACAGATAAACGCTTTAAACGTCCTTCAGGGATTTTACTTAACGTAACTTGTCGATTAACCTCATAATTAATTGTATCGTTAGTTTGTAATTGGTACGGCTCTTGTTTTTTACTCTCATCGCGATTGATGTCTTTGGTCGCCTGTTGATTATCCGCATCTTTATCATCTGCATTAATCGGCGCACTCATAACAGGTATTGGCTGATTGGATAAAGCACCAGGTACACCGCCAATACCATTAATCGCTCCCTTTTGCGTATTTTTTGATAATTTCTTACTGCGGATGGTTTGATTTGCTCGATCACTATTAGGATCATAACTTTCAATCGTTGTTTCTTGACGACTAAAATCTAAATCTGCATTAACTTGAACACTTAAATTATGTTTACCAACAATTGGAGCAAGAATTTTCTCAATTCGGTTACGAATTCTATTTTCATAAATCTCGGTATATTCAATTTGTAAGGCATTAAAACCATTATTTTTATTAAATTCACCCGTTAATAAATTTCCATTCTGATCAATGATCGTCACTTTATCAGCCGATAACTCAGGCACACTGCTTGATATAAGATGAATAATTGCATCTATCTGCCCTTGTGCTAAGGCACGACCCGGTAATAGATGTAACGTGACCGATGCTGTCGGTTGTTTTCGTTCTCGAACAAATAGCGAGGCTTTCGGTAATGCTAAATGGACGCGAGCACTATCAATACTATTAATCGTTGCGATTGTTCTTGATAGTTCACCTTCTAAAGCACGTTGGTAATTAACTTGTTCAGAAAATTGACTAATACCAAAATGTTCTTGGTCAAGTAATTCAAAACCGACTTCGCCCCCTTTTGGCAAGCCTTGTTGCGCTAATCGTAAACGGGTTTCATGGACTTTATCATCAGGAATAAGAATGGTTGAACCCGATGCCGAAAATTTATAAGGAATATTCATGCGCTCTAATTGCGCAACAATTTCGCCGCCATCTTTATCATTCATATTACTAAACAAAACGCCATAAGGCGCATCTTTCATCCACAGCATCGCAACAATAATTAACGCAATAACAGCGGAACCTACTAACATAAGCAGTTTAGGTTTATGAATAATTTTATTGATAAAAGATAACTTTTCTTTTAGCGATTTACGTTTGTCACTTGGCACTTGGCTATCCATACTAACTTTATATCACCATAATTCGACTCATTTCACTTTGTATTATGATTAGAAAAAGAAAATTCAATAGCGCAAAAAACGGCGATTTTTAAGGTTACTTATTGCTATTAAGTTTTTTAAGCTATGGTAAATTAAGCCTCGTTTAATTCTGTAAAGGAAAATTATGCCGTGCTTTCTGCCATTAATAATGATGCTCTACCCCTTGTCAATTTACTTGATAAAATCGATAACCAACATGTTAAACCATCGAGTATTAGTGAGAATTTTTTTGCTGAATTCAAAGCTACGTTAGATAGAGTCAGTCAGTTACAAATTAATGCCGAAAATAAAGCTAAAGCTTTCGAGTTAGGCGATAGTCAGGTTTCATTAAATGAAATTATGGTCGATATGCAAAAATCCGCCGTATCATTACAATATGGAATTCAAGTACGTAATAAAGTGGTTGCCGCTTATCAAGAAATCATGAATCTCAATATTTAGTTTTTAATAAGACTGCACTATTAATAAATATTTAATTGTTAATCGTGTATTAATCTGCTTTTCCGTCGGTTTATTTTATTTATTAATCTTTATTTCATTCATTAATGATGTATTACCCTTTGCCCTGAATTGCCTATTTTAAATATTTATTTCAATCCAATTTTTTATTGAAAATTATAGGCAAATATTTGTATTTTTTTAGCCATATAAAGCCTCATTATTGCGCTAATAAAATGAAGGGTAACCGATAAGAACTATTATCTTGTTTCTAGCATTAACTCCGCTAATCATTTGTTTTATTTAATAAAATCTACCTAAAATTAACTATCAATTATTACTTAGAAGAGTAATATAGAAATATTCATAAATCGGTTATGAATAGGCTCCTTCCATACAACCTTTTTCTTTTTTCCTAAAATTTGAGGACAATTGTTATGTTTCAATGGTTTTCTAACTGGATTTTAGATGGACTTAAAGAATCACCTTCAATTTTACTTTTCTTATCACTAAGTATTGGTTATTTAATTGGTAATATTCGCGTCGGTAAATTCCAATTAGGTGGCGTGGCAGGTTCCCTCCTTGTCGCCGTTGCCCTTAGTATTTTTAATGTCAAAATTGACGATGGCGTAAAAGCTATTCTTTTTGCCCTATTTATTTATGCTGTGGGTTATCAAAGCGGTCCTAAATTCTTTCAATCTTTGGGTGTTAAAACGCTTCGTGAGATATTTTTAGCCTTATTTATTGCGGTAACAGGATTTATAACCGTACTTATTTTTGCAAAAATCTTTCATCTCGATAAAGGACTTGCCGCAGGGCTTGCCGCCGGCGGTTTAACGCAATCAGCCATTATGGGTACAGCGGCAGATGCACTTGGGCAATTAGGCTTAAGTACAGAAGAGTTACAACGGTTACAAGGTAATGTACCTATTGGTTACGCTGTCACTTATATTTTTGGTTCAATTGGCGCCATTATTGTTTGTGTCAATATACTACCGAAGATCATGGGGAGTGATATCCGTCATGATGCCATAAAAGCGGAATCCGAAATGTTACATAATTCGGTTTTGCTCGGTTTAAATCAAAGTTTTGCATTAACGGATATCAATGGCAGGCTTTATCAATTGACTCAAAATATGACGTTAACGGTGTCACAAATTGAGGAAAAAATTCAAGGTCTGTCGATTGAACGGATTAAGCGTAATAATAAAATCATCCAAGTCACGCCCGATACACAATTAAAAGCCAATGATATTGTGCTTGTTGTTGGTCATCGTGAAGCGATTATTAAAGCTAAAAATTTCTTTGGCAACGAAATTGGCACATCGCAAGATATGGATATTGTGATGAATAACCTCGATGTTGAAATGCGTAATGATGAATTTGTTGGTAAAAGCATTCAACAAGTATTTAATTCATCAGAAATTGTGCAATTAAAACATGGTGTGTTTTTAACCGCATTGCACCGTGATGGCGAAGTTGTCAAGCTTAGTGACGATACCGTATTAAAACGCGGGGATGTGTTAACCATTTACGGTGCCGACAGCGATCTAAAACGTATTATGGATAAAATCGGGACACCTATCACACCAAGTGAAAAAACTGACTGGATCTATCATGGCTTAGGTCTTGCTCTTGGTTTAGTTATTGGTTTAATTGTTATTCGATTTGGCGATGTTCCAATCACGTTAGGTGCTGGTGGAGGCGCATTACTTTCAGGCTTAATTTTTGGTTGGTTCCGCGCTCGTCATGAAACTATTGGTAATCTACCAAAGAGTGCTGCGCAATTATTAAAAGATTTTGGTTTAGCAGGCTTTGTTGCAGCTGTTGGTTTAGATACAGGTTTAGATGCCATTACAACTATTGAACATCAAGGCCTATCGCTCTTTTTAATCGGTATTGTTGTTACCTTATTACCTCTAATTTTAGGGATCTATTTTGGTAAATATGTACTTGGTTATAAAAACGCCGCCATCTTTGCCGGTGCCTTAGCCGGTTCACGCAGTGCTAACCCGGCATTTGGTGAAGTGCTAGATAAAGCGGGTAATTCAACGCCAACCAATTCATTTGCCATAACCTATGCGTTAGCAAACGTATTTTTAACATTATTAGGACCATTGATTGTAGCATTTGTTTAATTAACGATTTAATCGAGGATATATGTTATGAAAAATCAAAAAGACTATTCTGAATATGCAAATTTAAGCCCATTTGAAATTAAAAATGCGTTAATTAAACTTGCAAAAAGTCATTCTGATCGTTTACTTCTTAATGCCGGTCGTGGCAATCCTAACTTTTTAGCGACTCGTCCACGTCAGGCATTTTTTCAACTTGGATTATTTGCCATTCAAGAGTCCGAAATGTCTTTCTCTTATTTAGATGAAGGTTTAGGCGGATTTCCATTTGCCAGAGGATTAACAGCTCGTTTTGAAGCTTTTTTACAACGTAATTACCAAACACCGGGTATCCCTTTTTTAGGGAAAATTCTCTCGTATGTGCGCGATCAAATCGGTCTTGATGCAGATGGTTTTATTCATGAAATGGTACAAGGCATTTTAGGTTGTAATTATCCGGATCCAGACAGAATGTTAACCTTCAGCGAAGATATCGTTAAACATTATGTATTACATCAAATGGGCGCAGCACAAATCCACCCAGAAGAGATTGACCTATTTGCAGTTGAAGGCGGTACTGCAGCAATCGCCTATATTTTCAATTCATTAAAAGAAAATGGCATAATTGAAAAAGGCGATAAAATTGGTATCGCCGCACCTATTTTTACCCCTTATCTAGAAATTCCAGAATTAGACGATTATGAATTGGTTGAAGTATTGATTAATGCCGATCCGAAACTTGATTGGCAATACCCCGAATCTGAACTACGTAAATTAGAAGATCCAAAAGTTAAAGCATTATTTATCGTTAATCCATCTAACCCGCCTTCGGTTAAATTGGATGATAAAGGATTGAAAATTATTGCCGATATCGTTAAAAAACGTCCTGACTTGTTTATTTTAACCGATGATGTATATGGAACATTTGCCGATAATTTCAAATCGCTCTTTTCTATCTGCCCTGATAATACCATTTTAGTCTATTCATTCTCAAAATACTTCGGTTCAACCGGTTGGCGTTTAGGTGTTATTGCCATGACACATAGCAATATCATCGATAAAAAAATTAAAGCGCTGCCGAAAAAAACACGCGATATTTTAGACAAACGTTATAGCTCACTTGTCACTCATCCGGAAGATTTTAAATTTATCGACCGCTTAGTAGCAGATAGCCGAGCGGTTGCTTTAAATCATACTGCCGGTCTTTCAACTGTTCAACAAGTACAAATGGTGTTATTTGCACTTTGTGAATTAATTGATGCGCAACAATCTTATAAAGCAACGTTAAAAACACTGATTAGACGTCGTGATGCGGCGCTTTATGAACATATTGGTCTTCCATTTAAAATTAATGAAGAAAGCGTCGATTATTATACATTATTAGATATTGAGGATATATGTACACAACTTTACGATAGTAAATTTACCGATTGGATGCTTAAAACTAAAAATCCAACCGAAATTTTATTTAAAATAGCCGATGAAGCCAGCGTAGTTGTTTTACCAGGTAAAGGTTTTGCTGTGCAACATCCTTCAGTACGTGTTTCATTAGCTAATTTAAATGAATATGAATATTCTCTTATCGGTAAAGCTGTGCGTAAGTTGATAGATGAATATTATATTGAATATAGTAAAAAACCGAAAAGTAAATAAATTCCTTTGTTTGCATTAATCCTATCTAACAAAAAAGACTGAAAGGCGTATTTTTCTTTCAGTCTTTTTTATTTTTTGTTTATTTTGTTTCTATTATTTCTTAATATGATTGTAATTTTACGTTTTATTTATTTTATATCATTAAAAAATAAATAATTAAGTAATCAATACCCTGTTATTTTCGTTAATTATTGAATTAATCAAAAAAGGAGGTGTTAGATTTGTTTGTTAACACAATTATAGGATTTAGTTATCCATAATATAACGCAAATTATTTGCTAAGATTATGATAAATGAATAGAAACATAACGAAATTAATATTCAGTTTATTATATTTTCTAATTAGTTTAGTGCTAATTGTAATTTTATGTTGATTAATTAAATAGACTGCTATATTGTACACGCCTTATGATTATATCCGTCGGTTAATAAGCTTTCATAGTAATAACCCTCAAAGGAAAACAAATATAATCATATTTTAGATAACTGTTAAATTTATTTAATTTAACGCGTTTTTTTGGGCTATTGAAAAGGGCTTGGAAAATGATTGAACAACATGCTTTTCAAATGAAAAGAGCACTTACAGTGCCAGCATTAATTTTTTTTGGTTTAGCATATATGATGCCTTTAGGCATTTTTACTACTTATGGTGAAGTTACCGTACAAAGCGAAGGTCACCTTTCTATCGCATATATGCTTACCTTAGCAACCATGCTATTTACCGGCTTAAGCTATTCTCGAATGTCTCAAAAATTGCCATTATCGGGCTCAGCTTATTCGTATGTACAAAAAACATTTGGCGGTAATGTGGGTTTCCTTGTTGGCTGGGCGTTGTTACTCGACTACCTTTTCTTACCGATCCTGAATTATTTAGCTTTTGGCATTTATGCCCATCAATTGCTTCCTATGATCCCTGAATGGGCACTCATTATTCCTATTATTATTTTAGTTTCAAGCTTGAATATATTAGGTATTCGATTAGTTAGCTCAATGAATATCTTGATAACAAGCTTACAATTGATTTTTTTAGCGGTATTTTTATTCTTTTGTTTTAATACGATTGAATCATTTAGTGCCGAAAAATTACTTGCCCCTTTTCTTTATCATGACAATCAATTGTCAAAAATTTTTAGTGGGGCATCTATTTTATGTTTAGCTTTTTTAGGATTTGATGCTATTTCAACAATGGCAGAAGAAACGCATAATGCGACAAAAAGTATTCCAAAAGCTATCATCTTAACAGTATTAATCGCCGGTACTTTATTTATCGTGATTTCATATGTTGCTGAACTTGCTTATCCAACTTGGCAGAATTTTATTAGTGATACAGATACGGCAAGTATAGTGGTTATGAACTATGTCGGTGAAAAGAATTTACCTTTCCCTTCTTTAGCGCGTGTTTTTTCATCAATATTTATTGCCATTTTTGTTACGGGTGTCTTTGCCTCTGCCATGACGTCGCAAGCAAGCATTGCTCGCATTTTATATGCCATGGGGCGTGAAGGGGTATTATCAAAAAGTATTTTCGCTAAATTACATAGCCGTTTTGGCACACCTTATTTAGCTATTTTATTTGTGGCCTTTTTTTCATTAATAACACTAATAATGTCGTTAAATTTAGTCGCGTCAATGATTAGTTTTGGTGCTTTAATTAGTTTTACCTTTGTTAATCTTTCGGTGATAAAACTCTATATTATCAATGGCAAAGCGCGTGATCTAAAAACAGTATTTAATTGCTTATTATTACCTTTTATTGGTGTATTATTAACGCTTTGGCTATGGACAAATCTTGACTCAACAGCATTGATTATTGGTCTGTCTTGGCTTGCAATTGGTACTGTTTATTTGCTTTATATGACACGATTTTTTAGCCGTTTATTACCCACCATTTCAGAACAAGAAATGTATGACATCATCAATCAGTAATTTTTATTCATCAATTTTATCATCGAGTCAATAAAGATTGACTCGATGATAAATATTTTATTAGGATTTTGAATAATGACACAACCTATCGCAGATTATCTTTATAGTAATGGCTATATTTATACCGCCGATAAAAATAATCGTATCGTTGATTCTATTGCGATTGCTAACGGATTTATTATTGGCGTTGGCACAAAAGACGAATTAGGTATTTATTGTAACGAAAAAACGCAGCATATTGATTTACAAGGCAAAATGATGATGCCAGGTATTATAGATGGTCATATGCACCCATTTTGGGGAGGTAATCAATTAAAAGGTTGTTCACTTAATTATGAATCGTTAACAGTCGAGCAAATTTTAACGCATGTCCAACGTTATTTAGATCAAGATCCTATAAAGGGTGAAAATGATTGGCTACGTGTAACGGCTTGGTTACGTCAAGGAATGCTGCCAGAAGGTGCTGATATGACGCGCTATGATTTAGATAAATTAAACACCAAGCGACCCGTTTTTCTTTTCTCGAACGATTGCCATACTTTAGTTGCAAATAGCCGTGCGCTTGAGTTATTTGGTATTGACGAAAATACTGCTGAACCAAAAGATGGCAAAATCGGTAAAGATAAACAAGGCAGACTAACGGGAATATTAGAAGATGCACCTGCAATGCGTGCCTCAGATAGCTTACCCGAACCAAGCGACGCGCAAAATGATCATGTTGCTGAATTGGTGCAACAAAAGCTAAATTCTCAAGGTGTAACAACCGTTATGGATGCGCGTGTTGGTGCTGTGCAACTTAATACTTTTAAACGTTTACAGCAACGTCAAATGCTACATTTACGCGTTTTAGGCAGTCATGAAATTACTCCCGCCGACGTACCTACACCACAAGATGCAAAAGCCGCCGTTGCGAATGTTGTTGCCTTTGCAAAAGCGCATAATCAAGTCGAGTGGACACCTAAGCCCGGTATTGCTGTTCACTCAGTGAAATTATTTATTGATGGCGTTTTGCAGCCCCCTATTCGTACAGCATTTTTATTAGAGCCATATCGTGAAAATAAAGGCTCGAACGAACACCCCAATTGGCAACCAGTCGATAGATTAGGTGATTTGTATTTTCCCCCTGAAGTGATTGATGCTTTGATGATTGAAATCGCAGCGAATGATTTAGATCCTCATTTGCATACCGTCGGTGAGGGTGCAATCTCTTTGTCGCTTGATGCTATTGAAAAAATGCGCCAAGCTTTTCCTAATAAAGATATTCGTCCGGGTTTAGCTCATAATGAATTAGTTGCAGCAAAAGATTTTGCTCGCTTTGCGAAGTTAAATGTATTACCTTTTTTATCTTTCCAATGGGCAGCCCCTTCGCCCGAGATCGCCGAAATTGAAAAAAATATGCTCGGAGAAGAACGTTTTCAAAATTTAGAACCGATTGCTAAATTTATCGATGCTGGCGCTAAAGTCGTTTTTGGTAGTGATTGGCCTATCGACAGTTTAGATGAGTGGTTTGCTCTTAAAGTCGCAACAACACGACGAGGGCGTGATATAAATGGCAAACCTCACCCACGCTTAGATAATGATCGCGATCTAACCGTTATAGAAGCACTACGAGCAATGACTATCGATTCAGCTTATGGTCAAAAATGTGAACACTATATTGGCTCACTTGAAGTGGGTAAATTTGCGGATTTTATTACCTTAGATCGTAATCTTTTCCAAATTCCGACTGATGAATTGGATCAAGTACAAGTACTTATGACAGTAATCGGTGGTAAAATAGTTTATAAACAGTAATGCCATCTCGTTATTTCTCCATTTAAAAACCCGTTAGTTATCAACTAACGGGTTTTATTATTTAGAATTAGTTAAAATCCTAATTTGACATACTTATTACTTTTTATGACTTGCGCCATGTGAATCATCTAATAATTTATAATGTTCACCTGGTTTTGATGTCGGTGGAAGATGTTCATCTTTTTTGATGGATTTTTCTTGTCCGGTGTAAGTTCCATTCGCATCATAAACTCCATATTTACCAGTTTTAGGAGCTTTATCTCCTGGTTTAAGTTTATCGGTCATTTTATCCTCCAATTACAGTTAAGTTAATTAATAACTCGTTAAATAAGTATAGTCAAATCAGATTGCATGTGACTACATGATTATTAATACTCTTGTCTTATCAATTTGTCAAAAATATTAATAAAAACAATTATTTCACAATTAAACATAATCTGTATTGAAGCGGAAAGTCCAGCAAAAGCTAGTTATAGAAATCATTAATTTCATCTAAAAAAAGATCACCATATTTGGCTAATTTTCTTTGACCAACGCCCGAAATAGATAATAATGCATTTTTATTTTCTGGTCTAAATTCGACCATTTCGAGCAACGTTGCATCACTAAATATAATATAAGGTGGTACATCTTCATCATCTGCCAGTTCTTTTCGTAATTGTTTTAACTTATTGAATAGCATTTTTTCTTCAAATGACAATATACCGGTTAAATTACTCGCTCGCGCATAGCGATTTAATTTATTCTTTTTGCCAAGTTCTAAACGAGGTTTTGCCAATTGTAATTTGATTTCTCCTTTTAAAATTTGCCTTGCCGATGGCGTTAAACTTAGCGTTACATAAGTCTGAATCGTTTGCTGAATATAACCTAGGTGGATTAATTGCTTTATGATGCTTAGCCAATATTCTGTTGATTGGTTTTTACCAATTCCAAAAACAGATAATTTGTGATGATCGTTTTCTTTTATTTGAATACGGCTCGACCCTCTCAGTACATCAACAATATAATGCGCTCCATAACGCTGCCCTACCCTGTAAATACATGATAAGACTTTTTGAGCTTCGATTAATCCATCATAATGCTCAGGTGGATATAAACAAATATCACAATTATTACAAGGCTCATGACGTTGCTCACCAAAATAATTCAATAAAACGATTCGTCGACAAGTTTGTGCCTCAGCAAACGATTCCATCTCTTTTAATTTATGTAACTCAATATCACGGCGTTCACTTGAAATATTTTCGTCAATCTTCTTTCTATACCAATTCATGTCATTACTTTGATAAAGTAATATCGCCTCGGCAGCAATGCCATCACGTCCAGCTCGCCCCGTTTCT
This sequence comes from Gilliamella sp. ESL1225, assembly GCF_058502635.1. Lineage (NCBI taxonomy): Bacteria > Pseudomonadati > Pseudomonadota > Gammaproteobacteria > Orbales > Orbaceae > Gilliamella > Gilliamella sp. ESL1225. Next base: position 1,389,762 of record NZ_CP196358.1, read on the forward strand.
TGATAATAGGATTCTATTGTCCTTGGTACATCTGCATGAATAACAAAACGCACATTAGGCTTATTAATTCCCATACCAAATGCTACTGTTGCAACAATAATTTGAATATCATCTTTTAAAAATCCTTCTTGCGCTTTATTACGTGCTTCATGACTTAATCCAGCATGATACGCAGCAACAGAATAATGCTTTGCCATAAGCCTTGTTGTGATGTCTTCTACCTTAGAACGGCTAGAACAATAAATAATGCCACTGTTACCCTTTTGATTATCAATAAAGGTGAGTAATTGATCAGTAAGGTTATATTTATCTACAACGGTATAACGAATGTTTGGGCGATCAAAACTTTGCACGACGATCATCGGATCATGTAAATGCAATTGATTTAAAATATCGTTTTGCGTAATTTTATCTGCCGTTGCCGTTAATGCAACAATTGAAACATGAGGAAAATAAGACGAAAACTGACCTAATTGACGATAATCCGGTCGAAAATCATGCCCCCACTGCGAAATACAATGCGCCTCATCAATCGCAATTAACGATGGCGGATATTGTCGAATAAGTGTAATAAAAGAAGCTATCGCTAAACGTTCTGGAGCGATATAGAGCAATTTAATTGATTGTGCCTGATATTGATTTAAAACGGCATGTTGCTCTTCACTCGATTGATTACCGTTAAGAAAAGCGGCTGTTATACCAATCGCAGTTAACTGATCGACTTGATCTTTCATTAATGAAATAAGAGGTGAAATAACCAAAGCTACCCCAGACATTAAAACTGCCGGGATTTGATAACAAAGTGATTTACCTCCTCCTGTTGGAATGATAGTTAAAATATCACGACCGTCAATGATGGATTCTATAATTTCTTTTTGCTGATTACGAAAATTTTTATAACCAAAAACGTTATGCAATACATCGTCTATTTGATCTTTAATTAACATGTCAGCAATATGACCTCATCTAAAATTAGCGACTAAGTATACCAAAATAAGTAAAATAAACTACCGTTAAACTCACATTAACAAGAATCTAATTTTTACTTTTCGACGCAGATCGCATTTAATCTATATGCTAAATAGAAATTTAATCAACTCTTGTCTAAGTTATGTGCAAAAAAAACTGAAAGCTTAAAAAATCAGCTATTTTAAATTTTTTTACTTGCGATAAATGAAATAGACAGCTAATATTTGCGTGTTTCAACAATACGCCCGTAGCTCAGTTGGTTAGAGCATCACCTTGACATGGTGGGGGTCAGTGGTTCGAGTCCACCCGGGCGTACCATTCTAAAGCCTTATATATCAATACATTACGCGAATTATAACCCTATCAATTTTAATCCTAGGGGTAGAACTGGGGTAAAATAGGGGTAAAACCAACAACATTTCGTAAAAATTATTCCGTTAAGCAGTAAGACCTCGTTGTTCAGAATGAGGAGAATATTAAGGTTTAACGGATAAGATAGTTACGGCTTAATTGGCAACTCAATTTCTAACTGATTTGAATCGATTCTGGATAACAATATCCTGTATTTCTTCCATGCTTTTAATTTTTCAGTATCACCTTCTTCTGACATATCTAAATCTATCGCATCTTGAAGTGTTGAGATCAGTTGATTGGCTTCTTGTATTAACTCTGCAATTTTGGAACGATTACTTTCTCGAATATAGTTTTCTTTTTCATCAGTATCTTCAATCCATTTTGACCCATTCCATTTATGAAATTTTGACGGTTTTGGCTCCGAATATGCTAAATCATCAAATATAATACAACCCGCATTTATGGCTTTATATAACTCATTGTGTAATTCCTGGGTAATTTCAGTAGCAGTGGCTGGGATTTGCTCATTTACAACATTAATAAAAAATGATTGTGTTTTTTTATCATAAAAATATTTCATAGTTATACTCCAATCGCTATATAGCCAAGTATGGTATCGGTATAACTGTTTCCATTATATTTACCCCAGAATTTAAATTGTGATTGACTTATAGGAAGTGCCCCGCAAGAATTAGCCCCTGCTCCACGGTCAGTACAAATAATAGATAAACATCCGTGTGGGAATGACGTATAAAATGACCCTATCCCTCCTTCATTCCCCCAACTCCCTTTGTAGTCAACACTTCCCCATTGAATTAATACGCCAATAGGCAATTTCACAAATCCCGCATAATCATTCCAGCCTTGTTGGAATAAATTATTAACACCTTGAGTAAAGTTTTTAATGTTATTAACATCAATCATCCCGTTAGTGAAGTTTTCATTAAGAAATGACCAAATCGCCTTCTCTGGATTAGTAGAGTAGACGCCCACTAATCCATCATTTCTAACGATAAATTGATATTTTTTATTAGGTGACATCATAACGGATTGTTGATTTTCATCAGACCATGAAAATTTATCAGTCAAATGATTAATCCTATTGTGTGCTTCATTTGCATTATCATTCGTTTTCTTTATAGCAATTGGTGTCGCGGCTTCGTTTTCAGACGTGCTATTAATATCGGAGCTAAGTTTTACAATCCCTTTTTGCGTCGTTGACGCATCGCTAATATGAACAATACTCGTTACATCTTCCGCGATAGTTTTTATTTCTTCAAGTGATTTTACGGCACGCGCTTCAGCTTGCTTGGCGTTAGTTTCTGATAACTTAGCATCATTCGCATTTTTTTCAGATTTTATTGCCTCTTGCTGCGCTGATTCTGCCAGGGTTTTGGCTTCCTCGGCGCTCTTTTTAGCCTGCTCTGTATTTTGCTTAGCGGATTGAGCCGACTTTTCAGCAATAGCCGCGTTAGATTGGGCGCTTTCGGCACTTTTTTGTGCCTCTTCTTTATTTTTAATCGCGGTGTCTGCTTCTTCTATCGCAATATTGGCATTCATTTCCGCTTCGTTGGCACAGTGGATAGCAACTGAAGCGGAATTTTCGGCATCGTTTCGGGCATCAATCACTTGTTGCACGATAGCCGGCATTAGTTCACTTTCGGTTGGATTCAGTAAAAAATCGTTTAGGCTACCCTCTTGTGAATTCGCAAAAACTTGAATCGTACCTAATCTTTTTCGTGGGAAACCATCAATAAGTAAACTTACTTCGTAATCACAAGGTAACACAACCATGTCATAGTGACCGTTTTCCGTAACATTAAATGATTGGGTTTGTGTGAGTACTGAGCGGGTTGTTTTCTTGGCGTGTAATTCGATAGTACAGTTATTAATTATTTTTCCTGTACCATCAGTTAAAGTGCCGATTATTCTTGTCATATCATACCTTTACATAGTCGTCTTCTATAAATCCAGAAGCGTTATTCATCAATAACATGAGGCTATTAAATCCAAAATGATATTTCACTGTTCCTGAACTTGGTTTATTGACAGTTAGTGTAATATCAATGCGTTCACCTTCTCTAAATGGCGGAATTTTTAAAATCATTTGCTGGATTAAATTCTTGTCTCTCCTTAAATCATTTACCCTTATTGGATAGTCGTTATTAAATAAAAACCGTAAATCACCGCGGATCAGTGTTGTCTGGTTAGTACTGTTAGAATCACCGCTACCAATATGACCGTTGTTAGAGCGAGTAAAGGTAACGTCATTGACAAATAATAAGGATTGCCATGCTCCACTTGCGATAACACTCATAACATAGACTGTTTGATTAGGATTCGTTTCTTCAATAACGATCGTTTTATTTATCACGGCTGCCGATAAAATATTTCCTTTGATTTGATTAACGTTTAACTTGCCTTTAATAAGACAATTTTCATTAATAGTGACATTTTCAAGCTCACCAGAGTTAGCCCGAATATTGCCAGTAATATTTGCTTTTCGTGCATTGACAGTACCATCGGGGTGTAATTCAAACGCCGGCGGATTGCCATCACTCATAACACTACCCGCAACAAGTTTGCCACCTGTGATTAAAGGCGCTTTGATTTCGCTTCCTGCAATTAATCTATCGCCACGAAGAGTACCTGTTGCGATTAAATCACCATCTAAAAACATCGCCGGCGACGTCCATTTTGTGCCGTTATACATTTTTGGCTCTGAATGGGCGATTTGTCCATTCAGAGCTAAGGAATAAATAATGAGCGTGGTATCCCGAGCTGGATAAAAACCAAATTCACGATAAAATAATTGAGTCGCGCTATCGCTATCAGGAAATACCCCGTCATTTGTTTGAATACGAAAAACTCCCCCTGCGCCGTTTTCTGCTATCAAGGTTTTTGTTTGCGCGATAGTCAGCTCAGATCGCCCCACTGAATTTACCGCATTTACCCCATACCAATAAATTGTATCTGGCTGGCAATCTACATCCGTTAACATCATCGATCGCCCTAAATAATTTGTTTTGGCTTCGACGTCTTGTTTAGTCAGACCTTTATAAAATTCATATTGGGTGCCGAGACTGGTAACCGATGCCATAACAGGGCGAATCGCAACGTTAAAGCTGCTTGGCGTTAATATTAATGTTTGGGGTTTTGCCGGGGGTAAAATTGAAAAGCTAATCATCGTTTCATCACCTAGCTTTTCATCTTCCGTAACGCCGCGCACTTTTGCGCTATATTTGCCTTGCTTCATATCACTAAGGTAGTATTCTGTATCGCTTAGCACATCACGATTAATTAATTTGTCATCCCGATAAATTTTTATTTCAAATTTTAAATTTTTTATCGTGCGTGGTGTCGACCATGACAACCTTGCTTGATATAAATCAGATTCGGGGATTAATTCGATTTGTAACTGTTCAACCGGGGGAATAGCTAAACTAAAAATCGGTTTATCGTCTTGTTCAAAAACAGCTCCGTTATCAACAATGGCTTCTTTATTTGGCTCATGTTGTAAGGCGGTTATAGAATAAGTACCCTCATCATTTTCACTGATTGTGATCGCTTTAAATAGCCTTGGTTTGACGTGATTATCATAAAGTCCCCATACGGAATAATAATCCAGATCAACCGATTGCATTAAAACCAGTTGATTTGGCGCGGATTGGGATTGTATTTTAATTTTAATTTTAATTAATGTCATCGTGGTATCGGTCACACTAATGTAAGCATCTTTGTAATTTTTTAGATCAACTTCCCGGTCTAATGTGATGATGTTATTCTTGGCATCAATCACGCGACCACCAACGACAACGCCGGCATAATCATTATCGGCGATGCCAATAATATCGCCGGGCAAATGACGGATCCCGTCACGTCCGACTGAAAAAGTGACGGTTTGCGTTTCTAATTTTTCAGTCTGAATTAACCATTTGCCAACACGGTGGGCTTGTCCCCGAGAGGTACAACCAAACGCGTCAATTTTAGCGACATTCAATCCAAAGCGTTTAATCAGTTCATCATCTGCAACATATTCGGTGGTTGTTTCCCAGTTATTATTTGGATCGACATAGCGAACATGTACGGCTGTATGACGTGTTTTTTGCGCGGATGAGGTATAACTAAATTGACCATTTACGACATTAGCATTGGTATAGATGGCAACCATATCACTCGGTCTATCCATAATCGCCGTGTATTGGCCGCCATCCCAAATTGGCATTGCACGAAAAACAGAGCATAAATCTTGAATAACATCATAAGCTTGACGTTGTTCCGTGATATAACTGTTAAACGTAAAACGAGGCTCTAGCTCACCATAACCATCGTCAACAAGCTGATCACAATATTGTGCAATGCTATATAACATAAACTTATTAATACCAAATTGTTTTAACCTGTTTCCTAATCCGTATCTTGTATTCGTTAATAGATCGTAAAAAATCCACGCGGGATTATTTGTCCAAGCTAATTTAAAATTCCCTGACCAAAATCCGTCATATATTCGCCGTTCGGGATCATAATTATCAGGTACTTTAACAATAATCCCTTTAATTAAATAATTGCGACGTGGCACGCCATTAAATTGTGATGAATCAAATTTAAGCCCGACAATTGCTGTATTCGGATAGGCGAGTTTAATATCATAAATTTCAGTGTATGAACTCCATAATGTCGAATTAACCAACGTGGATTGTGTACTGTCGTCTGTATGTCTAATGACGCGAATATTAAAAGGACGGGGCGGCAAATCGCTCAAGATAGTTGAGGTTAAATATTGGCTACGTGTTTTTCCTTCGATAGTAAAAGTATGGTAAGTTTTCCAGGAATTACCGCCGCCAATTTGTAATTCTAAAATCACGGAAGTGTTATTGATATTGCCGTTTTTATCTTGGGAATATAATGATGAGGTACCGACAGTCACGCGGACCCTATCTACATTCGGGTCAGTTATCGTCCTAACAATCGGTGTTGTTTTTTTAACTTCAAGATTGACCGGAATTTCATTTTCAGTTGCCGCAAATCCATCTAAAGGGGTTTGCGCTTGCGTGCCGGCTGTCCATTCTGCCTCAACCCCTGTAAAATTATAAGAGCCATCTTGCGCTTGTATCGGTGTGTCATTTAAAAAGATACTTTTAAGTCCCCCAATGGGTCCGTCTATTTGCCCCTCGCTGACTAAATCAATGATAGTTAATTGCTGATGTGATTTAAGATTGTCGGCAACCTCTTTAGGTGTCTTTGCTTTACCCGAACTTTTACCCATTTAATGTCTCCAATCCTTGCGATAGCACCTTAGAGCCCGTTTTCATTAATCCATAACAAAGTGGAACCGGTGCCCCTTGTGCTATCGTATTATCTAAACTCGAAAACGCTGTATTATTGTTTGTATCGCCACTCGATGATTTATCGGTCTTTGGTAATTTTGTTAGCATCTGCGCAACCCCACCAACCATCAGACCGATCCCTGCGCCGACAAGTGCCGCACCACCGGCCCATGATGTGTATAACCCGACAACGACCATGACAGCGCCAGCCACAAATTGTAATATCCCGCCATTTTTAGCCCCGGCTACTTTCGGGATGATATGAATAACCGCATTTTGTGGCAGTTTACTATGCAGCCCAAACTGTAAATTCTCTTCCGTCATATCTTGACCGTTAATACGAACGCGAAAATAACCGTCCATAATATTTTTTTTAAAGCCGGACAGTTGATAATATAAAGCACTTAAAGCCTCGGCTGCCGTACTAGCATTTAACTTATATTTATCGCCAAATTGTTTAAGATTGCCGTAAAATTTGATTGTTGCCATTTGTTATGTCTCCAAATTGAATGCGTGTATTTAAGCCAATACCCATCGTATAAATCGCGTTTTGATAAACGATCGGGGCAGTGATGTAAAATAAATTGATTACCGATATAAATCGCCGCATGATTAGGCACAGTCGCCCCAAGGCAGGTTAAAATAATATCGCCTTCTTGCAGGTCGTGTACTTCTTTAAACCCATTTTTAGGGAGTAAATCAAGGTACAGATTTTCACCGTTATGCCACCAGTCATTAGCGCGTGTATAATTTGGTAGTGTGATCCCAGCTAACATATAAGAATCAAGCACCAGTGATAAGCAATCCGTTTTGCCATGTTTAAATTCTCGCCCCAGTAATGGTGCAATATGCCTAAATTTATAAATCTCGTCATCGCAAACCAGCCACCAATCAACGCCGCTATGATATTGATAGATCTGATCTGCTTCGCTTAATATCGGTAAACCATTAGGATGAGAGTGAACAACGGCGGTTATCGTGCCGCAACTTTCCGCTTTTATTAAGTCTTCTGGGGCTATTTCAAATTGATTTTTAGGATCACTTGCGATGTTTTGACAAGGTAAATAAAAAGTATTATCAATAACAAAACCGCAGCACTCATTCTCACCGCAAGAAATCGCATGATGAAGTATCTTTTTTTTCATAATTAAGAACGTTAAGAAAGTTTTGAAGAAGACGGGAAACCGCCAAACGGCAAAATACTATTTTTACCAAATCGTAATTTACAGCCAGCTAAACAGCGACTGCATTTATCTTTAATCAGATCATCGGTTGGATTATCAAACTCATCAGCGACAGCTCCGCCCGTAAATCCACATTCCGACGAGCGATAAATCCATGTACAGGTCGCGGCAATAATTGTTCTTGCAGGTATTAAAGCGCCATCACTTTCACACGGTAAAGCAAGCTCAAACGTTGCCGTTGTCGCATCTAAAGATTTTAATTGCTCAATGACATAATTAGAGATAATTTCACAAAACGGATCGGCATGGTTATTGCCCTGTTCAAAATTAGTCGCATCAAGATATTTAACGAGCACCTCGTGCCGTGTGACAATCGCACCCAGTAAATCATCATAATTTTTTGCAAGCTCAGTAATAATCCCCGCGGCATTCATTACCGATAAAGTCGGGCGATTACTGGTACCTTGACCGCTTTTTTCAAAACCTTGCGCTTTAATAGGATGAGGCTCATAAATATTACCTTGCCAAACGACTGGGCGCCTTAATTCATTTAACCCGTTATGAAAACGAAATAGAGTTTTGCTGCCAACGATATGGGTTAAATCCACGTCATAGAGATTGATTATCGTGTCTTGCTCTATTTTGGTGATATCAAGTTGCATTTTTAAGGGGATCATGATTATCCTTAAGCAATGACTTGTTCAAATGTTGCATTTAATGTTTTTGACAAACCGTCTTGAGATATCGACCAAGATCGGCATACCACTTTGATGATATGGCTTGAATCAGGATCCCGCCATAAAAAGGCATGTAAAGCTCCTTGTTTTGTTAAGAAAGTATCGATTTGTTGAATTTCATCTATTGACCCGATAAACGTCAAACTATATTGTCTTAAATCATTATTTATATTTTTTTTAAACCGCTGTTCATAACCATCACCAAATTTAATAACGTTAATTTTAGGCTCGGCGGTAATCGATTTATTTTTCTGTGCGTTCCAATGAAATGTTTCCATTAATTTATTCCTCGTTTTCAGGCAATAAAATGCCCTCAATAGTTAAATTGCTAAGAAAAAAGGGCATTAAGCCCTTTAAATTGATTTGTCTATCTTTGTGTTATGCGTGTATTTTGAAAGTTAATCGTTTATATATTTTTTAGGCGTGAACTAATAGCAAAGGCTTAACATCTGATTTATGATGCTGTTTATATTCCCACAAGTCATAATCTAACTGTAAGGATAACCATAATCGAGCTGAACTTATCCCCGCATCTTCTAACCTATGAGCTAAATTTGCGGTAATTGGTTGTTTGCAATGAAGTACGCGTGATATAGTCTCTCGAGAAAAACCTAAATGTTCGGCAAAATCTTTTATGGATATATTAGTATCAGATAACATATCTGATAAAACTTCACCGGGGTGGGTCGGTTTTCTGTTTATCTTCATAAAATATCTCCATTAATGATAGTCTTCATAATTAACAATATAGACATCACCATCATCAAATTCAAAAGTAATTCTCCAGTTACCTGTTACCGTTATAGAAAAGAGATGTTTTTTATCACCTTTCAGTTGATGACAATTTAAATTTGGCGGTAATTCTGATACCTCTTTCATTCTATTCAATAAGTCTAATCTGATTAGCAATTTTTTAGTTTGGACAGTTGGAATGCCCTTAGACGTGCCATTAATAAATAATTGTTCAAGTCCTTTATGTTTGAAACTTTTAATCATATTATAATGCTAACGTCATTTTTTTGTGATGTAATTATATCACGGCACTAATCTCAGTCAATATTAAAAAAGGGCTGTTAAGCCCTTTAGATTAAGTTGTTACTTTTTATCGCGAATATAAGGGAGCACATAGCACCATGTGTTATTAAATTTTGGTGGATTAATGTGATTCGTTCCTTTCTCTATAATTTTTCGTGCAATTTCAAGTGTAAATTTATATTCTCGTGACATGGAGTGAAACGAACCTTTAAAACTTGAATCAATGATTCGTAATGCCGGCTCTATTAATTCAATTTGATTCCGCATTATATCTGCAGCTTTATACAGCCATGCCAAATCGTACCATTCTTCCTCGCTTAATCCTTGTTGTAAATGTATGCCACCTAAAAATTTAATGGCTTCCTCAAATTTATTTGAGGGTAAATCTTGATAGCGGGGGATTTTGAATTGCTGATGTAGTTTTACATAAATAGCTTGATGCTTTTCACCTACTCTAAAGGCTCGCTGATTCACTGCTTGTTGGATTTGCTGTTGTTGTTCTGTATTAATCGTTAGTGATGATTTATAACCGAGCATTTCATCATAAGCGCGAATAACTTTAAGCATAAAAGACGCACTTATCCACATTGCATAAGAATAAACGATCTCTTTGCAAGCAAATGTTCCTTGAAAATCTCCCCCACGCTTTGTAATAACAGCGTTCTGCATATTTGTAGATCGCTCTATTTCAGATATTAAATCTCTTGTTTGAGAATTTCTTAAAAATAAAGCTGGCTGATGTTTTTTATCTCCACCTGATGCCTGATGAAGATCATTTAATGAATAAAGATTATTAACTTGACGTACATTAGTTGAAGCGATTAATAGTTGATTTGACATAATTTTATACCTAGTTGTAATTTTCTAAGTTACCCACTATTAAAAATAATGGTGGTCGAGAGGTTAGAAAACCCACAACAAGGGTCGGATTTATTCCCATAAAGGTATTTTATTCATCGCCCTCTCGACCATAGTCGAAAATTAGGTATAAAAAAATCACGCTAACGGGGTGAATTTATCCGTGTTGTTAAGGTTTCTACGCCTCTTTTTAGAATCTAACTTAAAATCAGTTTACAGTCAAGTAGGTTGTATTAGTAGCTGTATTCTTTGGCGTTTTTGTTTTAACTGGATGTACCACTCACAAACAGGAAGTTTATTATATATTAACTCAAGAAGAAATTGATAATTCTCATCCTAAAGAATTGCCATCAAATTATAAATCACTAATACTCAATTATTTTGCTATCTCATTAAAAGATCCAGATTCAGCAAAATATATTTTTTATAAACCAGTAAGAGCATATAGAGCATCAACAAAAACTGTCTTTTGGATGGTTCAGGTTGACGTGAACGCTAAAAATTCTTATGGTGGATATAATGGATATAGACCTTTTATATTTGCAGAAAAAAGTGATGGTGGCATTATGGAAATAACATCTCTTTTTTCAATGACTAAAATTGTTGTTGTGGATAAATTTGTACTAGATAAATAAATTAAGCCCTCTTTAGGGCTTATTTCTATCAAATCAACATCTATTCAAATAATATTAAGTTGATTAAATGAGTAAGAGTAATGTATTTCATCAACTTTTAAATCGATTACAATGAGCAATGACTTTTTGTCTACTATTATTTTCGGTGCCATTGCTATCTACCGTTTCAAAAATAGTAATTATTTTGAACTCATTATTTGATATATATTCGATATTATTATGTTCTGTTTGTGTTTTGGTTCCATGTGAGGTAACTACTTCTATGGGATCGCCAGTAAACATTTTCGGATCAACTGGATTTAGCGTATCACCAACTTCCGAAAAAAGTTTACCATCTTTATTTACAAAGTTAATTACGACTTTCTCATCCTTAAAAAAAACAGAATCTTGAGATGCTTCTATGTCTTTAAAATCTTGAAAAGCACCATTTTCCCATTCTGCATATTGATTATGTATTACGCATGACCACTTACCAATAAGCATTTCTTCGGTTATTTTTTTGCCGCAACCGATTAAAGTTAATCCAATTAAACTAAGTAATATTAATTTTTTCATACCATTCTCTTTCGTATTTTTATCTTAGAAAGATAATAGTATGAAATTTCAGCTATCAAATCAACGTCTATTTAACAAACCACCTACACGTTGCTCTTTTTGAATTTGAAGTCTAACCGCTTGCTCGATATTTTTCATTAGCTGTTGCCCGTCTTGTTCCGATAAATTATCCTCCCCTAACTGAATCGAAGTGTTAAAGGTCATATTAACGCCCGAGCCACTCCCACCTTTTGCTGAAATTTCGCGATTACTTAATACTCGTCCATTTTCACCTGGAATTAAAAATTGCCGACCACCCTGCATTAATATTTCAGGTTTCCCACCTTCACCAACTCGATACATCGAATTACCATTAACGGGACCACCATGTTCACGTGCCCCGGCTATTAATGCGGCGCTCATCGTACCGATAGCATTAACGTAAGACTCCGCCCCAAGCGTAGCTGCGGCTCCTTCAGTTGCGATTGATGCCTGCATAGCTGCTGGTTGATAAGCTGCCGCTAAAGCCGTAGCTTGAGTTATTTGCGCTGCCGTTGTTGCTGCTGAAGTTGATTGTTCAATTATCGCATTTTTCGCGTATTGCAACCCCATTTGTACTAATGAACCAATGGCTTCATTTAAAATCACATTAGCGAAATTTTGAATGGCTTGTGTTGCTGTCATCGTACCAGAGGCTAAACCTGATATCGTACTTGTCGCGCTACTGGCTAAACCATCTAATGAGCTGGCTAAAAAATTATTTGCGTCGTTTTGATTCCGCCAAATCTCCCATTGGGCATTGATTCGATTTTGTTCATATTGATAATTAGCTGCTTCTCGAAGTGCTAGTGCGTTTTCCTCGGTTAACCCTTTTTGTGTTTCAAACTCTTTAATTAGGGCGAGTTTTCTATCATTTTCATTTTTAAGGGCTTGAATTGGATCAACCTGTGCAACGGCATTATCAATATCAGAAACTACCCCATCTGATTTAATTTTTGCCATCGCAAGCTGATGTTTAACTTCTAAATTTTGAAGTTTCGCGTAGTATTTTTCTTGATTCGCTATATCTTCTTTGCTTAATTGTTCAAGGGCTTTTTTTGACTCATTATAAGATTCATCTTCAAGCTCATTAGGATTTTTTAAGGATGCCAAATTTTTATAAGCTTGTGTTGTTTCTATTAATTTCTTCAATTCTGCATTTTGAGAGGACGTTGCTTTTGTCCCCATCTGTTGAGAGAGTGCTAATAATTCAGAATCAGTAGTTAACCCTTGTGCTTCAAGTTTAGCGATTTCTAACTTATCTTTAAGATTTTTAATTTCATCAGCATAATTTTTTGTTGATGATTCACCTTCTTTCTGCCCATTTGTTAATTTTTTATTATTTTCATACAACTTACTATAAGTATCAATTAGTGGTTGTAATTTTTGAATCGCATCTTCAGATAAATCGGCAAATTCAGCAGATCCCGTTATTAATCCTTTTAAAGCTGTTTTATATTTGTCCGAACCTTCACCTAAAGTGTTTAAAACATTTTCATAGATATAAGCTTCTTTATTGAGTTTATTTAATTTTAATTCTGAAATTTCTATTTCTTGTGAAAGTTTAGACATTTTTTTTGTGACATTGTCTATAGCTTCTTTTGAAAGACTAGCATTAAGTTTATTATTAGTATCAGCGAGGTTATTTGTCGCATCACTATCACTTTTGGTTAATTTAGTTTGAGTTTCTAATAATAGATTTTTGTTTTTTTGTAGTTTTTGTAGATCTAATTCTGCTTTTAAATATTTTTCCCTTTTTTCATTTAATCCTTCTTGTGAAGTAAGAAGACTAGAAATCCAACCTTCTGCTCTCCTTTTATAATCTTCATATTCTTTTTTTGCCACTTTTAGCTCAAGTGTTTGTCTTCTTATTGCTTTATTTTGATCATCTATATTAACCGCCAATTTTGAAAGCTCGTACTCTTTTTGTTGTTGATTTAATCCTGCAAATTTTTCTGTTAAATTTTTGATATCATCTTCTAAATTTAAAGCTTTTTCTTTTGCTGTTTCCATACTAGATGACCAACTTAAAAATGCTCCTGCAACCATTATCATGATTCCAGCAGGTCCACCTAGCATATTCATTACTGATTTTAAACCAGTGGTTGCCAAAGATGAGGCTTTCATTGCTGTTGTTAGTCTTGCCTGCGCCGCTGCTTCGGCATTGGTTGCGGTTGTTAAGGCAACGGTGTTAGCTTTAAGCTGCGTACGAATAGCTATTCTTGTTTGTTCTGTTTGCGCTAATTTTAATTGTGATACTAATGATTGCTGCGCCATTTTTGTGTTGGCAACTTCTGCCTGCGCTTGTGCTAATGCTGATTGGGCAGCTCTTGTTTCAGCCTGTGCTAATTTAATGTCGTTTATGGTTTTTTCGGCAGTTGTTTTTGTTGCAGCAGCGAGCGAAGTAATATATTTACCCGCGTAAATAGCCGCTAAAACACCTATCCCCGTGACTAACACATCAACATGCTCTGACATTAATATTAATGAGTCGACTAGAATTTTCGTCGCACCTGTCGAATTATTTAATTCGCCAAAATATTTTTTTAGATTGTTTGTAACGCGGTTAATTCCATCATTGACGTTATTACGCATATTATCAGCAAGGGATGCCGTTTCATTTTGTGCCGCTATCACGGCATCAATAAAATCTTGCATTGATAATTTACCATCGGCAGCATATTTACGCACATCCATTTCTGTAAAGGTTTTGCCGGTTTTACTTAATTGTGTTGCTAATGTTTTTAAAATACTCGGCATCGCATTAAATACCGTTAACGCTTCAAGACTGGATAATTTACCTTTCATCTGTGCTTTTGTTAACGCATTAGTCGCAGATTCAGCGCTCAGTGCGTTTGTTTTATTGATAGTAAACAAATTAGATAACGTATCAATATATGATAACGTATTTTGCGTGTTATAGCCCATCTCTTGCATAGAATTCGATAGGCGGATATACAATTCTGCTGATTCATCGATGGCTCGACCATTACGGTTTGAGGTGATTAATAATTCGTCTAAAATAGCCTTTGTTTGTAAAGCAGTTGCTCCCGTATTATTGATACGGTCTTCTAGCTCGTTCCAACTTTCCGCGTATGAAATAACTTTATTTCCGACTAATACAGCCGATACAGCTTTAGCAATTGTGGTTAACTTACCCATCGATTGACTTACTTTATCAACCGACATTTCCATTTTCTGGAATTCTTTATCGGCTTTTTCGGCATTCTTAACTAATTTTAATAGTTCACCTTGCACTTTTCCGCTATTCTCAAGTAAATTTTTTGTTTCTAATGAAACTTCATAAACAATATTACCTTCAGTAAAAGACGCCATTTAATCTTTCCTTTTCTAATCGTTTTTGCTTGCGCTTTTTATAATCATCCATCACATTTTGATATTCTTGAGCTGTCATGCTTTCATTATCGGGATATTTAGCACTCATTAAAAAAATATACTCAGTCATCGTTAACTTTTTCGCTTCGTCCAAAGTTAAGCCTAAATGAATTCTTGCGTGGTTTATATAGGTGTTAATGTCAAATTTAGATTCGTATTGTTTTACCTCATTCCTTTGTGAGATGCGAACCTTCGCATTACCACGAACGCCATAAATTAATAATGTTATTGCTACGTTAATAATCGTATCGCTGTCTTGTTTAATTTTGCTTATATCGTAATCACAACAACTTTGCAAAACTAACTCAGCCATTTGTATTTTATCTTTTAATTGTTGCTTAATTCTTTTAATTGTTACCTTAGCGCTCTCTACGTTTAACAATCCAAGTTGGTTTATATGATCGGCATTCAATAAAGATGTATAGATATTAATAATTTTTTCAGCATCCCCAATTTTGGCAATATTTTCAAAAGAAGGTGTTAATTTAAAAATCGTTGTTTTTTTATTAAATAATCCTTTTTTTTTGTACTTTATTAAAATCTCGCCAATTTCATGCCGTATCATGATTTGCTCACTATAAATAAGCCCTTAAATAAGGGCTTTATGTTAATAAAAATTTATTTTGCCACTTTAGTATTTCCATTTTCATTATCAGTAGAATTTAACAATTCAATTGATACTGTTTTACCTGCAGCAACTTTAAATTCAGATGAACACGTGTATAAATCTCGCGTGCCACCATCCGAGCTAAAAGAGGTAATAACCATATAAGCCGTTAATAAACTTCCCCCTTGATTTAATCTTACCCATAAAGTCGGTTGCCTTAATGCTTGCAATTCGTCATGAATGTATTTTAACGTTCGATGGAAACCCATTTCAGAATCAATATCAGATTTTCTAATTTCCCCATCGAATGAAATGGTTAAATCTGCGTTTGTCACAATATTTTCAGAATAAGAGCCCGAATCATCCGCATCACTCGTAACGGTGTTTAAACTTAAATCCATTCCTTTAGATGTTCCCGGCATGAATAATCGCCATTCTGATTCCTGTGGTTTTTTATCTGGGCAACCATTTGCTAATTCAAGCACAACCGCGCCGCCAAATAATTTACTGTTGTTTGTTTTACATTGAGCCATGTTTCCCCTCTGTTTCAAGCATAAAAAAACCGCAATTAAGCGGTTAATGATTAATTCCCATGTTTTATTGATATTTGTAACCGATAAACCAGCCGTCTATCTTCGGTCATAATGGGCGGTGGAATACCATTAATTACTTGAATTAAACCTAAGCAATCATCAAGTTGATGATTTGTTATATACATAACCAGATTTGAGACTAAGGTCTCGATTTTTTCAATTGCGTTATCAGGTGCGATAATATCAAGTAAAATAAAGTAATCATTAGATAATGTGTCACTTAAAGATGAACCACCATTAGGTCTAAATACTAAATACGTATTCTCCTTTCCATTGTCATTCCAAAATAAATACTGAATTATTTCCGAACCAATTAATCCTGATTTAGCAATATATTCTTGAAATAACTTATACATTTTCATAATTTCAATTCTCGTCTTACTACCTCATCTCGTAACGAAGCAGTATCTTTAAATCCTTTATTTAAAAAATCTTTTTGAGCTGTTGAGCGTCTAAACCTCATTTTTATATTAGGATCAGCTACGTATGTGGCATAATTTGCGGTATAACCTACACGCCCCGTTAATCGTGAGCCATTAATTACGACTTCCCTAAATTGACTATTAATAAGTGTCGACGTATCAATAGGTGTATACAAAGCAGCTTGTGTTGAGCCAATTAACATAGACGCCTGTATGGCTCTGACCGCTTTACGAGATTGAATGTCATTTACTCTTTTATTTAGATTAGTGATACATTTTTTAACACCTTTTACTTTAATTCCCATTTATACCGCCGTAATTAATACAAAATCATCTGCTAATCTTTCAAAGGTATCTGCATACTGTATTACATTAACAATCATATCAGCCCCCACCAAAACAGGATTAGGTTCAGAAAATTGCCCAATTACAATATAGTCCCCTTTATTGGCATTGGTATATTCTGTCCAAAACGTATTTTTTATTTTTATTCCTTGACCCATACCGCTTATTCCTGCAGTGGTTAAGCCCATTTTTTTAGAATCTAAACCATAATCGCAAAAGAGATATTCAGGAGGATGAAACGTTTTTGTACCATATTCATTTTCACCTAAAACGCGCCAAATTGTTGCTATTGCTGTATAGGACCAGTTAGCTACGTTACTCATTATGACCTCCTACAACTAAAAATAACGGCTTATTAGAACGAGAAATACCCAGACAATCAGTACAGCCGTGGACATCAAGGTTTTTTAGCAATGAATACATGGATTTAAAACCCTCATCATCATACTTAAAGGATCTTGATGCACCACTAGGGGCAGATTGTGACGCTATTTTTCTCGCACCTTGCATTTGAGCCAATAGGCAAGCAGAGTAAATTAATATTAAAAGCTGGTCTGCGTCTGAATAATCATGCGCTACCAAACAATCACTAATTGCATTTACTTTTTTAAGAATTGCGTCAATAACTAAGCTAGGTACAGAATAACCAAGCTCTGATAACATTTGATTAACATTTTCCGCTGATATCTGTACCGTCATAATTATTTCCCTTTTTTCTTTTTATCTTCTTCAGCTTCAACAGATTGTTGCTCTAAAATAATTACACGCCCAACAAAAGCAGGCGGAATATCTTTTGCAACAAATTCATGATCGACCGGTAGCTCTGCAACCTCACCATCAATGCGACCGTAACAGCCACGCTGTGTAACTCTTAATTTCATCATTACCCCCTTGCGTTAAAGACTTTGCTCTTGCCATTAAAATCTCGTTTGATTTGCAAACCAAACGCAGACCAAACAAGAGTTTGATAGTTATCATGAGGATTGACCCGTTGTTTCATGAATGAGCCAATTGGTGCAGCAATACGAGTTTTGATGTACTGAGCATTGCGAACATAGCTAATGAAATGGTTACCTTTTAATTCAAACGTTTTGGTAAATGAATCAATGTAAACGCAATAACGTAAGATGTAGTCTTTCAGTGTTCCTTCTTTGAATCCTTGTGAGTTTGAATAAGGCACATTCAATCGACGTTCAATTTCAGGAGAAATATAGAATTTTAATTTCTCGGAAACCAGGTTGGCATCTAGAACAACACTAAAATCCTTTGTGAAGAAATTGATAATATTGTCATTGCTGGTTGCCATAGAAGTTAAATCAATATTGAAACTTGATGCGCTTAAGTCAACTTGATTTGTATGAGGGTGGTTAGTAATCCCTTTGCCTTCATAGTTTTGAACCTTGATTTTGTCGTCACCAGTTAAAATATACTGCGCCATATCTCGGCGGAGAGCTGCAGTTGCCGCTTCTTGGTCATCTGACATAGCGTCAATATTCTCAGTTTGTAGCCCTAACCACTCACGCCATTCACGACTATAACCAGTTTTAAAGATTGGAACTGGATCACCGTAATGGTCATAAACAACTTTATCTAATGTTTCTGGCTCTTGTCCTGACATAGAGCGATTAACATAGCCTGCATCACTTGAAACACGATATAACGCTGCCGTCTTTCCAATTGAAATTGGTGTACCCAATGATAATAAATCATCAAGTAACGGAGCGCCTTCATCATCACGAATAACACGGGTAGTCACGTTATCTACTTCACGCCAGTAATCTTGAGTTAAAATTGCAGCTTGATTAACTTCAATAGCATTGCCATGCATTTCACTCATTTGTTTTTGGGCGTTGTTAAAAATTTGACGACTTGCTTTTAACTGATCCCAAGCCTGAGCAACTTGAGCTGAATTGGTGATCAGTTTCTTGTTAAATATAATTTTTTCGTTCTTCATTATTACTCCTTAAGCTTTACGAACTCGGACTTGTTCAGCGGTTGTACCAACGGTATAGGTTTCAAATGCATAGAACAGCACAGCATCAGTACCGCTTGCTTTTTTTAATGTGCCGTCACCGTTAGAAGCTAATTTATCGCCAACCTTTAAAGCCTCGCCAGCTTTTACTAAAACATGGTAAGTAACATCATCTTCACAAATAATTGCGATGCCTGATGTGTCACTAGGTACGTTGACACGGATATCATGCCCGCCTAGATAATCGTTTGTGATGACTAGGGCTTGGGTTTGCTCACCTGCTGTTGGATGTTTCATTAACTTATTGTTAACCACAGCAACCAAAGAGCACGGCGTAATCGCTTCACCGGTTTTTAAGTCAATTGTTTGCGGGTCGTTTTTGCGTGCAGGACCGCCAATCACAGTTTTAAATCTAAGCATTACTCTGGTGCCTCCATGTTTAATAGTGAATTATCTGAATTATTGGCGAAACCACCACTAATAGGCGCTGCTTTAACACACTGTGCATATAAAGCATCTAGTGGCTCACCAGATAGCGCATTTACTGCGGTCTGTGTCATGTTGAACTTAGCTTTTACTGCTTCTCGTTTAACTGATAGCTCTTTTTCTGTGCTTGCATTCACTGCCAATTCTAGATTGGCAACCTTGCTCATTAATGACTTTGCCCACGCTGGTGCATCTTCGACATTCGTTGCGTTTTTCTTCTCCTCTTCGTCTTTTTTCTTTTCTTCTACCTTGGAAGCTTTCTGTTTTTCAATCGCTTCCTTGGTTGTTTGCTCGTTATAAACCTTTAATAGTTGCTCATCTGATAAGCCATCGGTTTTAATACCTGCAGCATTTAGAGCCAGTAAGATTTTTTCTTTCATTAAGTCTTGTTCCTCTTTTTGATTAAATTTAAATAACTTTAATGATTCTTGAATGGTTTTTTTAATGACATCGCCGAGTGAATCTTGATGACTATCAAAAAGACTTACATTTTCAATTGGCGATTTTCCACCATCCGAGTTAACAAAAATACCAACGCCATCATCTGGTGTGGCTGCGCCTCTTTTATCGGGTAATATAGCGACATGGTCGAATTTCATATTTCGTGCAATTGACTTGTAGCGTTTGCCTTTTGATGTGCCTGATTGATTGTCGGGAGTGTAAGTTAGTCCTGTTGACACATGAATTGGTGTGGTGTTTTTACCGCTCATCATGTCATCAAGACGATTTACAAGCATTCGCCCTTTTTCGGTGCTTTCTGCAAATTTCCTATCGATATACGCATCCATAAGCACCCTGCCATTAGATTTGCGAACATTTCTACCCCATGCACCAATATAAAAGTTATTAATAGCTTGTGGGTTTAATGCAGAAACATGCTCGTTATTTATTCGTGGGTGGTCTAATGGCATTAAATTGTCATTCAGTGTCATGTAAGATTTATTAATTTCATCTGCCGGATAGAAAATTCCATTCATGACAATATCATCCACGATCGGAACCACATCATTGATAACAATGTGCTCTTTACCATCGATGAGTTGTGTTGATATTTTGGATTTACTATTAACGACAGATAAAACATTCACACTTTTAAGTGTCATGCTTTACCTCGTGTGGATTTTAGATATAAAAAAACCGCAGAAGCGGTTTAAAAGATTTGATTATGAATGTCTTTTAATAAAAAGCGACTCTGCATAGCGAGCTAACATAAATTTTTCAGTTTCATTATCCGCCTGCTTAATTATCGTTTCTAACTGCTCCTCAGCGTCATCGGGGAGCGGTACGGAATTAACAAGTTTTGACGCTTTATCAATTAGTATTTTTATTTTTTCCATTTGACGCCCTTATCTAATGACTCAAGAAATTTAAATAATTCTGGATATAGTCGCTTTTTAGCTTCCATGCGATTTTCAATGTAAAGCGAAAAGGACTCTGCAAGAAATTCACTTTTGCTATCCTGACCGTATTTACTAATAGCATATTGCCAACCCTGTTTCCAACCTGTAGAGATAATGTTATCAATCTCTACACGATGCTGATTATGTAATGCGTGACCCATCTCATGAGCAAAAACACCTCTAGGCGTTGGTACAGCGTTCCACGTAACATAATCCATTTCATTAATTATATTAGTTAATTGCTGATTCTTAAGCTTAATAACAGAATTTAACGACTCGTTCTTGAATCCTAATGTTTTACTATATAAATCAGCCAACAGCAATTCTTTTTTATCCACACTACCTGTTGTAATAATCAGGGCATTTGTGTTTGGAGCAAATGCTGCAAGCATGTTTTTATTTGGCTCGCCATAGTAATGAACATCCCCATTTATTGACCCTGCATATCTAAACTGGGGTAAATCGAACCGTTCCTGTATTTCTGATACCAATTTTAAGCATGGCGTCAGTTCTTTAGCGTCAATATCATTAGGTATATTAGAAATTTCAGTAATATTCTTTCTTGACCAGTCATTAAGCTCTTCTACTTCCGTTAATGCCTGCTGTTTCCGGTTATATTGATCTTCCCATTCGTCGGCTTCTTTTAATAATCTGTCGATGCTAGATTGGTTATACGGCTCGCCCTTTTCATTAAGTAATACCGCTATTTGAGCACAATAACAATTGAACCGGTTGCCATTTTCTTCATACCATTCCTCAACCTGCTCAACAGTATAGATTTTCCCGTGTCTAGCAACATGCGAGGCTCTAGAATTAGGCTTTAATGCAGACATATGTAATAAGCCTGTTTTTAGCCCTAAATCTTCTTGAGTGCGTTTAGTTTCATCCCTTGTAGCTTGGCGAAGCGCGCCTACTTGCTCAGTTTGCGCTATAGATTTAGCTCTACTTTGTGAGATATCAATGCGCTTACTAATAATATCAGCGGTTTCTCGTGGGTTAATTCCTCGTGCCACAGCGCTACTTAAAACGGAGCCCAAATCGCTCTTTAGATTATCCGCAAGTCCTTTCCAGTCGTTGAATGTTGCTGTATAGGCAAGTCCTATTCGACGAATGTAAACATCACTAAATAACAATGATTCCAGTGATGTGGCTTGCGAATACAACTGTGATTGTGTAGATAAGTTTTGAAATGTCCGATTAGTACCCATTTGATACATATCAGCAACATACTTGCCCGCCCAAAACTTCTCGATACCGCCATTAATCAGGTTTTCATCAACAATTTCTTGAATACGAGTCAATACCCTAGCAAGCTGGTTGCCATCAACCGTGTAATTAACACTGGCGTTTGTGACATAGAGTGTATTTTCAATAAATATCGCTGTTTTAGTCGACTCTTTAGCATAGTAGCCTAAACTTAATTCGATATACTCAATAACTGATTGCTTGATAGTTTTGTAGCGTTTTTGTATTTCGCTACGCATCTGAAGAATTTGTTTATTGGTGAGGGTTGGATTATTCTTGCTTCTCGGTAGAATTGGATTCTTCGGAATCGGTTTTATTATCTTCGGTTTCTTCAATATCGATGTCCTCTAAATCAGGATCGGGTTCATAACCGCCAGCTTCTCGTATTTCATTGGGAGTAAATACAGGAACCCCTATAGATTGTTGCGCTTTGACATTAACATCTGACATCTTAATCATGATATCGATTCGCTCGGCTTGGCTTGGCGCTAATAAATCTGACCATTTTAGAGTAAGCGTTTTGTTAACTAATGGTTTAATAACTTTCAACCGAATTAATTGATTAACAAACTCTTTTATTAATGTACTTAAAAATCCATTACGGCGTGACATTCCACGTTTTGCATAATCCGCCTTATCTTCATCTGATGCTAAACGCCCTGTTTGTTGACCAAAAATAATTGTAAATGGCATTCTGACAGATGCTGCTAAACTGTTTGCAGACACTGACCATCC
The DNA here is from genome assembly GCF_058502635.1 of Gilliamella sp. ESL1225. NCBI lineage: Bacteria > Pseudomonadati > Pseudomonadota > Gammaproteobacteria > Orbales > Orbaceae > Gilliamella > Gilliamella sp. ESL1225. The sequence goes on from NZ_CP196358.1 coordinate 1,412,635, forward strand.
AGCGCTTGGATCGGCAGGAGCAACCGATAAGATATTAGCTGTCGCACCTGCTGTAATTAATGCGCTGTCGGTACCTGAATTTAACAACGCAATTTGTCGGTTTAATGCATCAGCAGGCTTTTCAAATCCTCTATTTCTTAATTCTCGCTCAAGCTCCTCCATGTCAGTGTCAGTATCATAATTTAAGTGAACCTGTCTACTGGCATTTTTAAGAAAACCTTCTGCACTACCACCTGAATATTTCATCATATCGATTAGATCGTTATAGCCAACCTCAAGCTGTGACTCGCCATCATCTATGGAGTTAATAACGGATGTTTCATTGAGTATGACCACTCTATCTGGATTTATTTTTCGAGAAATATTTGGCTTACCTGATTTGTCACCTACCGCCATTTCATTAAATTGGTACATTGTGACTTGACCATAGTTTTCATCTGCTTCGTCACTATTCCATTCGCACGCGGTTAATTGAGCTTCCCATGCAGGAATTAACTTAACAATGGCGTCCTGTGGATTTAGTCGATTCAATACTGCGGTATCAACAGGCTCATCCCACCGCCTGCCGTCTCGAAGTTGGATAATGAGCCCTGCATATTTACCGACGATGCCGCGCTTATCAGCTTCGATGATCACCGGCCACAATTTATCGTTAAATAAATCAGTAACTATTTGCTCCCACGTTGTCAGCTTTGAATCTTGCTTCCGAATGTCGCCATCAATAAATTTAGGATAATCTAACCAACAAATATCACTTAATCGCTCAACAAAACCACGTGCCGCACCATTACGCTTATATAGCTTATAAAAATCTGTGAAAGTAAGGTTTTCTGGATAACCGAACTCGCGATCGATGTAAGCCCTTTTAGTGTTATTAACCAAGCCTTGTGACGCATACGCTAATCGTTGCCTGTTTATATCCTGATTACTATTAATTGCTATTTGAGCAGTATTTAATAACTGTTCATCAGTTAATTTTGAATAACTCATTGTTACCTCATAAATAATCCTGCCGAGCGTTTATGTTTAATATAACCATCCAGCGAGTAACGCACCGCATCCCAACAATGATTGTTTTTGTCTTCAATAATTGGTAAAACCTCATTTGTAACGCGGTCTGTTTTGTAGCTATATAATCGGGCTTCTTTAGCCGTATTTTTACATCGTGGGTGAATGATAATTTGTTTAAATCCGCGTAAGAATGCAATCCCATCTTCAACACTACCTTGCCATTTTTTAGCGGCTGAGATATTAATTCCTTTGCGTCTAAGGTGGCTAATAGTTTCAGGTCTTGAGCAGTCAGCTTTTATTGGCCATTTAAGAGCTTCAGGGATTGAATTGTAGAATTCAGGCATTTCATCCAGTTCGACATTAACACCGTATGCTTCATATTCGACATATAAACAATCATTAAGTATGAATGAGCGAATAAGAGTATTAGGATCGTTGGCAAACCCAAAGTCACCACCAAATAATAGCCTTTCTGCTTGTAAATACAGAGCATCATCAAATGGTTGAATAACGTATTTATCATGAAGGACTTGTTTTTCTGAATTTTCAAGATACTCTCCATCCCAAACCCATGAATAAGTTGCAAAATCTAATCGTGCTAAATCATTTTGTCTTTCTTGCTCTAACACTTCTGGAAAAAAAGGGTTGTCATTATAATTAAGTTGGACAATAGCTGAATTATTAGGAGGTTCTTTCCGGAATCTCTTATCTGTAGGGCTTCCTTCTTTTTCTGGGTTCCAAGTTAACCATATTTCAGAATTCGTCTCTCGAACCGTTGGGGTTAGTTTTTGCCATGCAATCTCTGAAACATTTTCAGCTTCATCTACCCATGCGAGTAATATTCTTGCTTTCGATTTAATGCTGTCTAGGTTATGCCTGAGTCCACAAAATACATAACTAATTAACTTATTTTTAGTTCTGATATAATTTTCACCGACATCATAATAATCTGAAAGCCAGTTAACTGACGTAATAGCTTGTTTAACTTCTTCCATGCTTGAATCAGCTAAGGAGTTCATAAACTCACGAGCACAAAGAATTACCCCACTTGTTCCAGCTTCTGCAAGTTGATAACCTTTTATAGCCGTCATTAATGCAAAGGATCTTGTTTTTCCGCTACCTCGTCCACCGTAAGCGCCTCTATATCTCTTATTTTCAGCAGTAAATACAGGCACCAACTTTTTAGGAATCTTTATTTCTGCTGTTGTCATACTACGTGCCTACTAATAATATTGTTGTTGGTTTTGGTGTCATAGTCCCACCTGATGATTGATGATCTATCTCTTGCTTTTCACTATAACCATGGTTAGCAAGCATTAGCTTTGTAATTATGGCGTTGAAAGAATTCGTTAACCCACCATTTACTAGTTTATTTTCTTGTAACGTTTTTATTGCTTCTAACGTGTCGGAAAATTCTTTACTTTGCTTTGAATATTCATACATTGATGACTTATGCTTACCAAGATAACAAGCTAATCCTGCAACACTAGGAACTACATCGCCAAATGTTTCGTAACCCCCAAGTAGATATTCCTTAGCTTTACTTAAACTTTCAGCTAATTCACTTGGGCGACCTACTTTTTTCTTTTCCCTTTTTGCCATATTCATTCCTTATGTTGGTAACTGATTAACGCGTAGTCCTGTACTAATCAATTCGTAATTAAATTTAAGTTGATATTTATCTTCCCACGCTTGAATGCGTGACTTGATATTCTTTTTAGCTGCTTTCCTTATATTCATTACTTTTCCTTTTAGAGATGAACCCTAGTCGCAAAGAAAATAGCCCACAACAGGAAAGTAATAACCTAACTATTTCCTATAGGGTTCATTTCTAACTGGGTTGTGTTTGTTAAAATTGCCTTGCGACAGGCATAAAAAAACCGCACTAGGCGGCTATACTGTTAATTGTAATTGTGATTTATTCATGAGTGAGTCGAGCTTATTCTCAATATTTGGTTTTATACGTTTCCAGTTAGATAGGATCCGACCTGCTTGGCTAGCTCCCTCTTTTTCATATTGAAACTCAAAAAGTAGTTTGTTTATTTCTTTCATGAAGTCAAATCGCTCTTTTGTCCAATATTGGTACAAAACGTTATAACATTCTCGTTTGTATTTAATTAGCTTGTCTTTTAATTCTGGTTTTATTTTCTTGGTACTAACACCAAACAGCCAACCATTTAGCATTGATAACGGTAAATAAACAACTTCACGTTTTTGTATATCACCATCTAGCTGCGTCTTCATTATGAAGACGGAGGTTTTAATTACTTCATCTCGCATGATAGGCAGCTTTTCACTTTCACACCGTCGTGCTATTCATGTGAGTTGGAATGTCTTTAAAAATACTGGACCACTTCTTGTTAATAAGTGACTTGCAATAGGCATAAAAAAACCGCAATTAAGCGGTTCGAGGATAAATATGCAGTTATTTTTTATATAACCGCGGAAAAATTTAGACTTTATGCAATCAAAACGATTAAATATTCATTTCATACACATGAACTCACTGCCATTTTTTGGCGCAATCACATCACAATAATAATGTTGCCATCCTTCAATCATGGCTTTGTTGTAAGTGATGGCGTCTGAGAGACGGTAATAATCTTGTTCAGAAGATTTTGCAAGTCGTAAGGCTCTGTTAGCAATAGTGCTGGTGGTGGTGTTATCTCGCATGACTGAATCGACTTTGACGCGCAATTCGACAAGACCATTATTAACAGCATCGCGTAAATTATTCGTTTTAGCTTGCCCATCTTTTAATGCCTCAATAATATTTTTCTCTAAATTCTTAACAAGGTGATTGTCTTCTTTGTAGCGATTGAATTCGTTTTCTACCTTACTTACTGCCGCTAATGCCTGCTGTTCACCTTTATAGCATTGGTACGCTAAATAAAAAGCAAACAAAGTCAGAAAGAGGCAAAAGACTGGTGAAATCTTGTAAAGCGTTTTTAATTTTTCAATCATGATTACTTAACACCTTCATGCTCAAGCGAAAAATGATTACCATCAGGTTTAGTAAAACGACCGCCCCATGTTCCACCTAAGCTTTCCCAATATTCGCCAAGGGTTCGATAAGCCTCGGTTGAGGTTTGATAAACACCTTTAATAAATAAATTAAAATCGACTGCTAGCCGCAGAGTGTGCAAACTGTTTTTAATTCCTTTTCCTGTTTTAGCGTTTAACTCCGCTTGTTCAGGTGTCCTGTAAGCTTCGCCATACGTTAATTGATATCCTTTCGAATCTGCAAATACGATTAATTTTGCCGTCATTACCGTAAATAGTGCTTGTTTTTCGGAGAGTTTCATTTTAGTCATTGTCCTTATTGTTACAATTACCTGTTTTTTTGTTAATGATTGAGTTAGATATTTGCCTTAATTTGTCAACACCAATAAAGCCAATCACACCGCCAAGAAAAGGGTTAAAACTCACCGGCAAACCAAAGTAATCAAGTCCACTACTTGCCGCTAGCGAAAGCGCACCACAAAGTAATGCTTCGACCCATTTACGGCGGCCACCCACACCGTCATACGTTAAACGACCATAGGCGATTAGGAAAGACAGGATAACCCCATAAATTAACGGGGCATTATCCTGTAACCAATTTAAAATTGTTGTTTTGTACATTTTGATAGTCTTCTTTTGAAAAAAATTAACATTTTTGTTTATTTTAATGTAGACAAAGTAAACATTTTTGTTTATTATTATCTTATCTTAAAACAACACGGATAAATAATGAAACAAAGTGAGTTTTTAAGATGGTTAGTTGCTCAAGGCGTTGAAGTAAAACAAGGAAGTAATCACTTGAAACTTTATTACAACGGAAAACAATCAACCATGCCAAGACATCCAAGTAAGGAGTTAAAAAACGGCACAATGATTGCAATCAAAAAGCAACTAAATCTCTAATTAAAGCCCTCGTAAGGGGGCTTGTTTTGAATGAGGTTAATATGTTTTATCCAGCAAAATTAGATAAAGAAGATAACGGTTATACCGTAACATTTAGAGATATTCCTGAAGCAATTACTTGTGGTGATGACTTGCAAGATGCATTAAAAATGGCTCAGGATGCATTAATAACAAGTATGGATTTTTATTTTGAAGATCATCGTAAAGTACCATTACCAAGCAAAGCCAAACGTGGTGAACATTTAATTGAATTACCAACAAGTATTTTTGCTAAAGTGTTACTACTTAATGAAATGATCGAACAAAATATGTCAAATGTTGAACTTGCAAAACGTATTAATGTAAAACCACAAGAGTTACAGCGTATTGTTAATTTAAATCATACAACAAAAATCGATACAATTAGTAAAGCGTTATCTGCTTTAGGTAAACATCTTGAATTAAGTATTGCCTAAAGTTTCAACCTAACTCTATTGACATCCTTGGCGGCCATTATGTTTTTTACTCTTGGAATTGAATCCCCGAAAAATGATAATGAAGCTTATGGAATTATTATTCCAGCTTTATGCAATAACGAATATAGCTGTTTTTCTGCTGCTGATAGCGAAGAAGATATCCCATCAATGGCAACAGAAGCTATTTTATTAACTATTCAAGATATGATTGAATCCGGTAAATACGACATTAGGGATATTCATAATCATCATATTTCATACCAAAATAACAAAGAATATGATCACTGTGATATATGGCTCATTATTGATGATAAAGATAGAAGTAATTTTTTAGCAGAAGCTGCGATTAATGAGTTATCTTCAATCAATAGAGCCTCTTAACTGAGGCTTTATTTTGCCAATAAAAAAGCCCGCATTTGCGAGCTTCTATATTTTATGCGTTAAAACCGCATCTTAGGCACATTATCCGTATAAACGTTTATACAGTCAAGTGTTTTTAAACTATTACGTGAATTAATTGCGTTATCTTTTTTTGTTCCGATTGATGTTCCACTTGCCACAAATCGTATTTAGATTGTAAGGCAAGCCATAATCTTGCCGTACTAATTCCTGATTGCTCTAATCGCCACGCTAACGTTGCTGATATTGGTGCTTTGCCATGTAATATTCGAGACATGGTCTCTCTTGCAAAACCTAAGTGAGTTGCGAAATCCTTAATTGTCATATTTAGCTCAGGCAATACCTCATCTAATAATATTTCACCGGGATGCGGTGGGTTGAACATTCTCATAACTCCCCCCTTTTAATGATAATCTTCATAGTCAAGTATATAAGCATTACCATTTTCAAATTCAAATGTCATTCGCCAATTACCCGAAACGTTTAGCGACCATGTATTCACTCGGTCGCCTTTCAATTTATGGCACTTCCAACGAAACTGTAGTTCCTCAATGTCGGTAATTTCATCTATCACAGCTAACATGTTTCTAAGTTTCTTTGCATGCTCAGCTCTAATACCACGAACCGATCCAGTTTCAAAAAATATTTGTAATCCTTTGTGGTTGAAACTTTTTATCATGTTAACCTCTTTGGTTTGTGACTAATTACATCACATTTATTTGATTATGTCAATAAGAGTATTAAAAAGGGCGGTTAGGCCCTTTAGGTGAGATTGTTAGTGATGTCTAATAATAGGCAATACATGATGCCATTTATCTGCGATGGTTTTCGTTGTAATATGCGCGGTTTCTCGCTCAATGATTAACTTAGCATTATTTAACGTTCGTTTGTATTCAAGTGCCATTGAGTAGAATGCCCCTTTAAAACCTGAGTCGATGATTCGTAATGCTGGCTCTATTAATTCAATTTGATTCCGCATTATATCTGCAGCTTTATACAGCCATGCCAAATCGTACCATTCTTCCTCGCTTAATCCTTGTTTTAAATTTATTCCACCTAAAAATTTAATGGCTTCCTCAAATTTACTTGCGGGTAAATCTTGATAGCGGGGGATTTTAAAATGTTCGTATAATTTGTGGTATACAGATTGATAGTGTTCGCCAGTTCTATATGCTCGCTCATTAACCGCTTGTTTGATTTGCTGTTGTTGTTCAAGTGATATTGTTTCTGTAATTCCAATTTCTTTATCTGCTAAATCAAGTAACCATTTTCTTACTTCTCTTGCTATTTCTGTATTAGCAAACATTGCAATTAAATGAGCACCACGGAGGGAAAAAATACGGACTGTTTTTTCCCGTAAACTATTGTTTATGCCATTGGTGGTCATTTTGACTACCATTGTCATTTTATTAGTAAATTCATCGGAATTACGATTATAAAGTCTTGTAACTGATTTAGAATCTGCATACTGTAATAAATTAGATAAATCGTTTGAAGTAATCCAAATTTGATTATTTTGTTTAATTGATTGAATGGTAGTGTTATGAAAAGATAATTGATTAGTCATTATTTGTACCTCCAGTGTAATTTAAAATTATCACCACCAACACGCCAATATTGGGCGGTGAACTAAGCAAGGTTGGCGTACTGGTCACTAAAGGCAAACCCAGCGAGCTTTTCAGCTCCCTTACCCAGTCCACCATAGACTAGGTACAAAAAAACCGCTTTCGCAGTTCATCTGCCAATAATGAAATCAGGACGCCAATCCCGACGCTAGATTTTGCTAACGTCTTTTCACTATACAATTTAATCATACTCATTGTCAACTAAGCTACTTTTGAAAACAATTCAATAATATGACCCCGAATAAAACACTCAGCAGCCAGTAATACTTTCGTTAACTCCGAGGTTTGTTTCCCGACATTTCTTGCCTGTTTGCTACAAGACATATTTTCTAAATAAAAAGAAGTTAAAACTATCCAATATTCCATATTATCAGCCTTTAGTTTTAGTACTGCTTTATCAACAATTTCCGCCTCTTCTTCGGTCAAATATTGTCTAAAATCAAAATCACGAAAAGCACCATTAATGCCAGCTGACTTAGATGGATATTCTGTTCCAATTCGTTTTAATATCCTTGTGTTTTTCCACGCCGTTAAAATGTCTTTAGTCTCTCTCATTACTCCCTCCATCTAACTCACTAATCAAAATATCAATCTTTCCACCCTTGATCACGTCTTTACGCTCACTATGGATGATATCTATCTGATCATCATCCAACATCACACCACCGTGCACTAGCGCGTCAAAAAGAGCTTTATTAATATTGTCTAAATCGCGTTTTCGTCTATCAGGCATATAGGCACTAATATCTACTTTAAGTCGACTCGTTAGCTTTTTATTTGCTTTATTCGCCAAAATGATGGCTATAACATTTTGCCGAAATAATTCACCAGCTGGTTTAATGAATCGCCGTTTGCCAGACGTACCCCAATAATGATTTACCGTTGGCGGATAAGGTAACGTGAGCTTAATCATGCAATAACCTTATACATGCGACTAAGCGTTTCATTAAGTAAATCAAGCTCTGTCTTTTTTAGGATTTTTAAATAGGTTTTATCGCCATGGATACCCAACGCGCCTTGATGGCAATCGAAACAAAGTGGAATAGTTAAATAATCACCCGCACGCTGCGCGAGTCCTTGACCTTCTCTAATATGGTGGAGACAAGTGCGTCCACTTTGTCTTTGTCCAAGCAACTCACAACAAATACACGGCATTGCTGCTAATATTTCCGCATGTTTTTTATTCATCTTTTATTGCCTTACCCGTTAATTCCAACCATGTTTAAATTTAATTCCATTCGCGTAAAACTTACCGCATGAGCCTTTAACTTCGCCATTTACGCCGACTAATGGACGGTCACACACAAATAAATCTTTATCAAGGTTATATAAACAGCTACCGCCACATTCAGGACATTTAAAAGTTGACTTTTTAAATTTGTGTTTTTTTGACATCATGCCGCCTTTGATAATTGGTCTTTGTATTGCTCGGCTAATTTAATGGTTTCTTGTGCTTCATAGCTAAAAATAACTTTATTTTCAGCGCCGAACTGCTCAGCGCAAGTGATTATGTCCGCGAACTCACGTTTATTCATTTTGCGGGTAGATAACCCCATAAACACAAGCCCACCCTGCAAACCCTTTACGCATTTCTGTCCGTGTAAATTAGCGGTTATTAGATGTTTCCATTCTTCAGCAGTCAGCTTTTCACCATCCCATTTAACTTGCTTAGCAATATCATTTAAAACGCTCCACATCATTCGATTTTGCGCTAAAGAGCGTTTGTCTTCATCAATAACAATTCGTAACGGATGAGTGTTATCAATCGGCAATTGTCTAATAAAATTAATTGCGTTATTACGTACTGATTCGTGAACTAATCGATATTCTTTAATCATTGCTCACCCTATTAATTAACTTCTACACATTCAAAATCACTTAGCTTTATGGGGTAATCTTTATGACCCCAACTATCTTTTTTTCTGCCACTTAGCTTTAATAAACACTGCTCAAGTGTTAATGCCTGCTTACAAAAATGAGTCCAACTAATGGGGGGGTGTCCGACTTTATTGATGCTTGCTGTTATTTTATACATTGTTTATGGTTTCCTTGTGCTTGCTCTGTTATTTAGGTACCGATTTATTTATTCACACTCGGTTAACATGTGAGCCTTGTCATACCCCTACAACAAGAACTGAGTTATAATTTAATCACCCCTACAATTTAAGGAATGATTATGAAACAAACTATTACGATTAAAATTACATGCCCCCATTGTGACGCCCCATTGCCTAATAAAATTGGTGATGTCAAAATCAAAAACACAGAGGAGTTGGTTGGCTTCATTTGTGAAAGATGTAGTCACAAAATCACGAATGAAGATATCGCTATTATTGACAGTAGAATCAAAAGTGCGACTAAATCTTTCGCGGAATCTCTCATCAAAGATGCTCTCAAAAACACTAATTTTAAATTCAAATAATAGTTTTAATTTTTCTTCTAGCGGTGTTGTATCAACCATAAATACCGCTTCAAGATTTTTACTTCCGTTTTTCGTGTTTAGCTTCATCACTCAATCCCTTTGCTTTTTGCTATTCTGTTTTTCTTACGACATTTCAGCATTCTATTTATTTCTTGCCTTACTTCTGCTTCATCACTTCTTAAGGCTATTTCCGCCTCTAATTCTGCGCGATTATCGCGGGTTAAACGTCTAACAACGCTTTGCGCATAACCATGCGTACTGGCATTAAGATGTGGTAATATTTTATTGTGACGCATATTTGCGCTCCTTACGTGGTGGCTCAGGGGTAGCTTTTATATGAGCTTCATTCTGATTTACCTCATAAATACGCCCATTTTTAATACCTGCATAAACTTTAAAATTAGCCGCGCCATGACGATTTAACGCGATATTAATTTCCATTAAATGTTTATCTGCATTTTCGTTATAAACCGCATCACGATAGAGACCTATCCAGTAATCACAATCTTGTTCAATTTGACCTGTATCTCGACTATCACTCGGTACGGGGCGTTTATCGGCTCTAGATTCAAGATTACGGTTTAATTGCGTTAACATTACAACAACACAATTAAGCTCTTTAGCGAGCGCTTTGAGCCCTTTCGTTATCGCGCCATAAACTAAATCATTACGCTGCTCATCTCCGCTTTTTTCTTTGCTCATTAGCGTTAAATAATCAACCATAATCATGCCAATTTGCCCTTTCTCTCTAGCCATTCGCCGAGATTCCGCTTGCACATGAGAAAGCGTAATTGCTGGAGTATCATCAATAAAAATATTATTCGAATCGATTAACCTTCCTAAGTGCGTCATTACAATCGATAATTGGTCATCTGAATTAAACCCACCATAAAAAACATCACTACTGACCAGGGATTCTTGTGCTAAAATATTCTCGAGCATTTGCTCATCTTGCATTTCTAACGAAAACATTAAGACAGGTAATTTTTCCTGTAATGCACAATGACGAGCCATATTAATTTCGAAAGTGGTTTTACCCATTTTAGGACGCGCACCTACCACAAATAACGCCCCCCTAACCAATCCTTTAGGCGATAATCTTTTATCTAACTCCTCAATTCCCGTTGATAATCCTCTTACGCTATCTGCTTGCGTAATTCGCTTCTCAAACGTATCAGTCCATTTTTCAGCAATATTCTGCAATGACTTCAACCCAACGATTTTTCCCGTTTTGTTATAATCATCAATATGAGTAAAAAGCGCTTGAATCGCCGATAATTTATCACTTGTTGATAACGATGATTTTTCAATAATCATCGCGCTACAATCTTGTAATTTTTTTAATGCATAACGTTCAATTGCTTTATCACGAACTATATTTGCATAAGCCCTAACATTAAGTGCAGAGGGTGTATTTTTTGCTAACTCTGCGACATAAGCTAATCCTCCGCAATTGCCTAACTCTCCTCGCGCTTCTAACCCGTCTGAGACAGTAAGTAAATCAATTGGTTGATTTTTACGATTTAATTCAACCATTTCTGTAAAAATCATCTGATGATGACGAGTGTAAAAGGAATTGCCAGATAAGAAATTCAGTACGTTTTGACAGCTTTCCGATTGTGAATTAATTAAAATTGAGCCTAGTACGGCTTGCTCTGCATTCAAATCTTGTGGTGGCAAATTCATAGCGAATCCTCCAAAACTTTTACGTATGTCGCAGGTCGCACGATGTAATCAAAATCTGCTTTCCACCCTCTGTCGTTTTCGCCAAAATAGAATGGTTTCGCTTTATCAACAAAATCATAAAAATAATTTGCCAAGGCTTGAAATGTTGGTACTTCAAACTCGTTGAGTAATTTTTTAACTGCGTTTTTTCGTGCGGTGGTCATTTTTTGAATTTGTGGCAATCTGTTTTCTACAGCATCGTTGAATGCATCCATGACCAAATTAAAATCAATTGAGTTTTTTTGGTTCAGATTGGTCATCATCAGATGACATATTATTTTTATTATTTAATGTATTGTTCTGTGTGACTTTAGGTGTGTCGCAAGATGTACTTTCAAGTGTGATTTTAGGTGTGTCAAAAAATCGCTCTGATATTGCACTTAATTTGTGATAGTAATAACAATCGAATTTCCTTGTCTAGCCTTGCTTAACATGCCTTTTTCACAAAATAAATTGATGATTCTGCGAACAGTCGCTTTGTCTGTATCTACACCATTCACTTTGGTCATTTTTCCTAAAATTGCATAGGTGCTAACTAATTGCCCTGTTTTAAGATCCCACAATCTACCGTCAAACAAATGAGTACGATTTTTGTAAGAAGCGATGCAAAGTAACTTAGCCCATAAAGTAAACGATACAGCATCGCTTGCTCAATCGGCGTTATTTACGCTTCTATGCAAAACAATACCTTGCCTTGTGTTGCTAATACGCTTGGTCTCACAGTCTAATTGAATTATTTTTGCTGTTGACATAAATTTTCCTTAGCTTTCATATAAGATTTTTTGAATTTCTTAAATCCCTCTTTTGTAAACCCATATTTGATAACTTCGTCAAGCTCTGTCTTGCTTAATAATTCATATCTTGATATTAATTTCATATGCTATTCCTAAATTATTATGCTCATTAGTTCGCACCTAATAAGCTGACTTGATCGACTTATTTGCATGAATATTTACGACATTTAAACAATCATCAAATATTTTTCCGTTTTGTGATGTGCAAGGTCGTCGTTTATATTCAATAACGGCTTTTTCTACCGAAATTGACACAACCTGTTCACTTAAACCATCTTGAATTAATAATTGATTTATATTTTTAAAAATAAATTCTGTAGGATTCATATTAATCAACCCTCTTGCTGTTATTTTGGATTAAGTCATTGCATGATTGCCTCACTAATTAGTGGCTTTTTTTCTCCTAATTTCATCAGCTATAAAGTATTTTGCAGCTTGAGTTTTTAGTGTTTGTATTTCGTCTTGTGATACTTCAACTGAGTCATCAGGTACTATCTTTAATCCTAGAACAGCTATAAAATCGCAAGCAAAAGCCAATTTATCTGATTTAAATTTTGAAATTACGTCTTCTCTAACTCCAAGTTCAATAACTACAGAAACTTGAGATACACGGGCAAGTCGTTGCAAGATAATTGATTGAATCTTGTTTGAACTTGCTTCTAACTCTTTCGATAATACGGTCATTGAGTTATCCCTATTGATATTCAGGAAACAGCTCACTTTTAGGTAAGCCTGTTTTAGTTGACCATTCATCAGCAGAAACTTTGCAAGTAGGTATACCCCCCTCCCGCTTTTTTATAATGCTAATATTCTTAGGTTTAACTCCTAATAGTTTTGCTAATTCTGATGTTCCACCAGCTGCAGCAATTGCTTTATACCATTCTTCTGCAACGGCGGCGAATAGGGTAAGCATGTCAGAATTGACATTTTGATTTTTAAGAGAGGTTGGATCTTTACATTGAGCCTGTAGGGATTTAGCCGAATTCCTTTTTTCTTGAGCATTTGCTAGCGAAATATAAGGATACTTTCCGAAGCTTAAAGTCTTACGTTTGCCGTTAAAGGCGTAATCAAAACGCCAAGATACTACCTGAGGTATAAAAGATATATAGCCCCGCGCCGTCGATGAGCTTATTCGGCTTATTTAAAGGTTTAGCGAAATCACTTATTTTACAGATAGCATTTTCAATAATCATCATTTAACAGTAAGGTAAATATACCGTAAGTAAACGAGGATTTTAGAGGGTTGGGGAAGGTCTGTAAAAAACTGTATAGACCAAAAAACTCTTTATTTCAAGGACTTTAAGGCTCTAATAAGCGCTAGACGGAAGGCGATTTATCATTAGGTATCCAAGTGTCTCTGAATCAATCAGTTTTTCTTGTAATACTTCATTAGATTCTTTAAACATTAATAGTTTAGGTAATGTTCTAGTTCTATCTGAAGATAATAATTCGATTGTTACTTTCTTTTTCTGTCATAGTGTTAATTCTCATAAATTAAAAAAATTAAACTAAAAATATATAAAAAATTCATGGAGAAAAAATTATAAATATATTGAAATATATATAAAAAATAATTTTAATTTTCAATGCTATATTAGAAAATGAGTTTAATATAGGTATCAACAAAACAAAAAAACGGTGAATATTTCACCGTTTTTTGTTTTGAAAGCATATTAGAAAAAGATTATTGACCTTTAACTTCTTTAATACCTCTAAAAGGAGCTTTAGAGCCAAGCGCTTCTTCAATACGGATTAATTGGTTATATTTTGCAATACGATCAGAACGGCTCATTGAACCTGTTTTAATTTGACCTGCAGCTAAACCAACCGCTAAATCAGCAATTGTTGAATCTTCGGTTTCGCCACTTCGATGAGAAATAACGGTTGTATAACCAGCTTCTTTGGCCATCTTCACAGCTGCAATTGATTCCGATAATGTACCAATTTGATTTACTTTAACTAAAATAGAGTTAGCGATACCCTTTTCAATACCTTCTTTAAAGATTTTAGTATTAGTAACAAATAAATCATCACCAACTAATTGAATTTTATTACCTAATTCTTTAGTTAAATATTCCCAACCTGCCCAATCGCTTTCATCTAAGCCATCTTCGATTGAAATGATTGGATATTCTTTGGTTAAACCTTCTAAATAATGAGTAAATTCTACTGCTGTGAATTCTTTACCGCCTTCACCTTTAAGAATATATTTACCTGTTTCTTTGTTGTAGAATTCAGATGCCGCACAGTCCATCGCTAATGTAATATCTTTACCTAAAACATACCCCGCTTTTTCAACCGCTTCTTTAATACACGCTAAAGCTTCGGCATTAGATGATAGATTAGGAGCAAAACCACCTTCATCACCCACTGCGGTATTCATTCCTTTTTCATGTAAAACTTTGGCTAAACTATGGAAAACTTCTGAGCCCATACGAATAGCTTCACGTTCAGTTTTTGCACCAACTGGTTGAATCATGAATTCTTGTAAATCAATATTATTATCGGCATGTTCACCACCATTAATGATGTTCATCATTGGTAATGGCATAGAATATTGACCTGGAGTACCATTTAAATCAGCAATATGATGATAAAGTGGAACACCTTTTGCCGCTGCAGCTGCTTTAGCATTAGCTAAAGATACTGCAAGAATTGAATTTGCACCTAAATTAGATTTAAAATCAGTACCATCTAAATCGATCATGATTTGGTCAATATTAGCTTGATCTAATGCATCTTTACCTAAAATTGCTTTCGCAATTGGACCATTTACATTTTCAACCGCTTTTAAAACACCTTTACCAGAAAAACGAGATTTATCACCATCACGTAATTCTAATGCTTCACGAGAACCTGTCGATGCTCCAGATGGAACCATTGCTAAACCAACAAATCCACCTTCTAAATGAACTTCTGCTTCAACTGTTGGGTTACCACGTGAATCAATAACTTCGCGACCATGTACTTTAACAATTTTAACCATATCATTTTCCTCTATATGATAAATATAAAACTAATATATCCTAATGTAAGAATTATAGCAGGCATATACATGATTGTTTATTCCTACTGAATTCAAGCAATTTTCTGCTTTTATAAAAATAATTAATAAAAGTAATTAAACATTACCAGCACTATTAAGATTGTTTTTGTTGCTGGTAATTATAAGCTGCTTTAATAAAACCACTAAATAAAGGATGCCCATCACGAGGTGTTGATGTAAATTCAGGATGAAATTGACAAGCAACAAACCAAGGATGATTAGGAATTTCAATAATTTCAACTAATTTCTTATCCGTTGAAAGACCGGTAATTTTTAAACCGGCTTTTGTTATTTGTGGTAATAAATTATTATTCACTTCATAACGGTGACGGTGGCGTTCAACAATTGATGGTTTTCTATACATAGTAGAAACCAAAGAATCTGCTTCAAGATGACAAACTTGAGCACCTAAACGCATGGTACCACCCAGATCACTTTGTTCATTTCGTTGTACAAGTTTACCTGATTCATCGCTCCATTCCGTAATCAAAGCAACCACAGGACTTTTACAATTTTTATCAAATTCTGTTGAGTTTGCATCAGTTATACCGGCAACATTGCGAGCATATTCAATTAATGCGACTTGCATACCAAGGCAAATACCTAAATAAGGTATATTATTTTCACGAGCATATTTAGCGGCAATAATTTTACCTTCAACACCTCGAGCGCCAAATCCACCAGGAACTAAAATAGCATCTAAACCAGTTAATAATTCAGTGCCTCGAGATTCAACCGCTTCTGAATCAATATATTTTATATGTAGTTTAAGATGATTTTTAAGCCCGCCGTGTTTTAATGCTTCGTTGACAGATTTATAGGCATCAGGCAATTCAATATACTTACCTACCATACCAATTGTGACTTCACCAATTGAATTAGCTTCTTCTGAAATAACTTGTTCCCATTCAGATAAATCAGCTTCTACACAATCAAGATGGAATCGACTACAAACAAAGCTATCAAGGTTTTGTGCTTTTAATAAAGCCGGAATTTTGTAAATAGAATCTACATC
Source organism: Gilliamella sp. ESL1225 (assembly GCF_058502635.1). Lineage (NCBI taxonomy): Bacteria > Pseudomonadati > Pseudomonadota > Gammaproteobacteria > Orbales > Orbaceae > Gilliamella > Gilliamella sp. ESL1225. Next base: position 1,429,033 of record NZ_CP196358.1, read on the forward strand.
TTTTAGTGAAATTACTGCCTTTTCAGGCACATTACAAAATAATGCTATCTTAGCACGTTCACTTGCTGGAATAACACGATCAGAACGACATATAAGGACATCTGGTTGAATACCAATCGATAATAATTCTTTTACAGAATGCTGAGTTGGTTTGGTTTTAACTTCACCCGATGCACCTAAATAAGGGACAAGTGTTAAATGCATGAAAAGTGTGTGCTCACGCCCAACATCTGCCGCTAACTGGCGAATACCTTCTAAAAAAGGTAAAGATTCGATATCGCCCACTGTGCCACCTATTTCCACTATGGCAACGTCAAATCCTTTTGCCCCATCGATGATACGTTCTTTAATCGCGTTAGTAATATGAGGGATAACTTGAACCGTCGCGCCTAAATAATCCCCACGACGTTCTTTACGCAATACATCTGAATAAATACGACCTGTTGTAAAATTATTTTTACGCGTCATTTTAGTACGAATAAAACGTTCATAATGACCTAAATCAAGATCGGTTTCAGCACCATCTTCAGTCACAAAAACTTCACCATGTTGGATTGGGCTCATCGTACCCGGATCGACATTAATATAAGGATCAAGTTTTAACATAGTAACTTTTAAATTTCGGGCTTCTAAAATCGCTGCAAGCGATGCAGCGGCAATACCTTTACCCAAAGAAGAAACGACACCGCCCGTAACAAAAATATAATTAGTGACCATTAATTTCAGACCTTTAAACAATTCTTTAATAAATTTAGAGTGGCATTATGTTATTTAGATGAATAAAAAAAGACACAATACTCGTTGAATCAGACGGGAGTCTAGTTTAGCAGAATAGACAAAAGCCGACAATGGAATATTTCATTATTGATGGACTTCTTGTGTATAGTTTTTGTCAACTTTTTCCATTTTGTTAAAGCAAAATAAAAATAAAGTTAAATAAGAAAACTTTGCCATAAAAAATTTTTATGGCAAAGAAATAATATCCTTTCTTAAATTTATTCTTATTTTAAATTCATATAATCATCAAATTATGCTATCGCTTGATTATGATGAGTCGTCGGATTTTTAGATGATTTTTCGCTGCGTGATAATCCAATAATGCCAGAACGAACAATTTCGATAATATCACAACTTTCACGAATTGTAGCTAAAAATGAATCCAATTTATCACTGGTACCAACTAATTGAACAATATATTGTGTTGCCGTCACATCAACGATTGTACCACGAAATATATCTGAACAACGTTTAACTTCGTCACGTGCTTCTGAGCCTTTCGCTAAAATTTTTACTAACATAATTTCACGTTCAACATGTGGGCCATCTGTTAAATCATATACGCGAAATACATTAACTAATTTATGTAATTGTTTTTGAATTTGTTCAATTACCTTTTCATCGCCTGTTGTTTGAATAGTCATCCGATGCATTGTCGGATCATCGGTTGGTGCGGTTGTTATTGTTTCAATATTAAAACCACGTTGCGCAAAAAGACCAATAATGCGAGATAATGCGCCAGGTTCATTTTCCGTTAAAATTGATAATATATAACGCATTAGGTTCTCTCCGTCTTACTTAACCACATTTCGTTCATCCCACCACCCCGGATTTGCATCGGATAGACATGTTCAGTTGCATCTGTTTTTATATCAATAAAAACAAGTTTATTTTTAATTGCGAAAGCTTCCTTCAACTTCGGTAATAATTCATCAGGGTGATTAATTTCAATACCGACATGACCATACGCCTCAGCAATTTTAGCAAAATCAGGCAATGATTCCATATATGAACTTGAATGACGACCCGCATAAATCATATCTTGCCACTGTTTTACCATCCCTAAAAAACGGTTATTTAGATTAATAATAATAATCGGTAACCCATATTGCTGTGCGGTCGATAATTCTTGAATATTCATTTGAATACTACCATCACCTGTTACGCAAATAACTTGCTCATTAGGTAAGGCTAATTTAACGCCAAGTGCGGCTGGCAAACCAAATCCCATCGTTCCAAGTCCGCCAGAAGTAACAAAATGACGGGGTTTATCAAAACGATAATAAAGAGCTGCAAACATTTGATGTTGTCCAACATCTGTTGCAACATAAGCTTTCCCTAACGTTAACTCGTAAATAGCCTCGATTGCTTCTTGCGGTTTAATCACATTAGAATCTTTTTTATAATCTAAACAATGTGTTAAACGCCAATGATTAATTTGTTTCCACCAATCAACTGAGGCATCTAAATCACGTTCGACAGTTATTTCATCAAGTTGCGTTAACATATCTCTTAATACTAATTTAGCATCACCAACAACCGGAATCGAGGCAGGAATCGTTTTTGAAATTGATGTTGGATCGATATCTACATGAATAATTTTGGCATTTGGACAATATTTTGAAACATTATTAGTAGTTCTATCATCAAATCTAACGCCTACCGCCAAAATAACATCGGCATTATGCATTGCCATATTGGCTTCATAAACACCATGCATCCCGATCATTCCTAAATAATGTTGAGAGCTTGCAGGAAAGGCACCTAATCCCATTAAAGATAATGTGACGGGTAAATTTAATTTTTCGCTCAAAGTCAGAATTTCTTGACTTGCATTTGCGGTAATCACGCCACCACCAATATATAAAACTGGTTTTTTAGCATTAAGTAACGTTGATAACGCTTTCTTAATTTGTCCTTTATGTCCATGCACAGTTGGATTATAAGAGCGTAGATATACTGTTTTAGGATAAGTATAAGGATATTTTACCGCAGGATTCATAACATCCTTAGGAAGATCAATAACAACGGGACCGGGTCGACCCGTTGAGGCAATATAAAACGCTTTTTTTATTATCTCAGGAATATCTTTGGTTTCTTTAACTAAAAAACTATGTTTAACAATCGGTCTAGAAATACCGACCATATCGCACTCTTGAAAAGCGTCATTACCTATCAATTGAGTAGACACTTGTCCGGATATGATGACTAACGGAACAGAATCCATATAAGCAGTCGCGATGCCTGTTATTGTATTTGTTGCACCAGGACCCGATGTGACTAAAACTACCCCTACATCACCTGTAACTCGAGCAAATCCATCTGCCATATGTACTGCAGCTTGTTCGTGGCGTACTAAGATATGTTCGATTCCTCCAATTGTATGAATAGCATCATAAATATCTAAAACACTTCCACCAGGATAACCAAAAATCTGCTTTACTCCCTGATCAATCAATGATTGTATTACCATTTCTGCGCCTGACAATTTTAACATGTCTATTGTCTCCATCATTTATTTATAATTAATATCCCTCCATTTTGCATTAACTTGTTATCAAAATCAAATAAGTAATCATTGTTAAAATAAACAAAAATATTGTCAAATTCTATCAAGAAAACAACATTTAATTAGCCATATTATTAATCAATTATTAACAGTAATAAGTTATATGCTAAAATGTATTAAGTAAAAAATTAAGGAATAGTTATGATCACAACGACTTTAAAATCTATTTCGCTCGCTGATTGGCAACTTATTAAAGTTAGTGGGGACGATAATCTGAAATATCTTCAAGGGCAATTAACCATTGATATTAATTTACTTACGCCTGAAAACTTCTTATTTTCAGCACATTGTGATGCAAAAGGAAAAATGTGGAGTAATCTTTTATTATTTAAGCGTGATAACGATGTTTATTATATCGTACGTAAAAGTGTTGCTAATCAACAAATGGTTGAATTAAAAAAATATATGATTTTTTCTAAAGCCCAAATTGATTTCGTGACAGATTTAAATATGATTGGTCTTGTTGCAAAAGATGATGATCCAATAATACCCGCGGCGTTAATGAACCAATCTTGTTATCATGATGGTAAAATTACTTATCTAAAATTACCTTTACCATATAAGCGTTATATTAAGATTACGCCAGATCCTATAAAACCCGCGCTTTTACCTTCAAGTGAATGGTTACGCCTTGATTTAGAAGCGGGTTATCCCATTATTGATCAAGAAAACATACAGTCACTGCTACCTCAAGCATGTAATTTGCAACTTATCAATGCTATTAGTTTTAATAAAGGCTGTTATTGTGGACAAGAAATGGTTGCCAGAGCAGAATATCGTGGTATTAATAAACGTGGTTTATATTTACTTAAAGGACAAGCCAATAGCCTACCCAAAATTGGCGATACATTAGAATATCAAATTGGTGATAATTGGCGGGAAAGTGGACAAGTTCTTGCAGCAACTCCCATCGATAATTCAATGATTTATGTGCAAGTTGTTTTAAATAATGGCATTGATATTAAAACACCATTTAGGATAAAAAATGATCCGAACAGTCTTTTAAAATTATGTTAAAAATCGCCAATAATTAATCAATAGATACTTTTTTATCTATTGATTAATAAAAGGAATGAATAAAATTTATTTTTTTAAATAATAGTAACATCAACAAATAAACCTTGAATAATAAAAAAATAATTTAGATTAAATTTCGCTATTCCCTCAGTTCTTGCCGCACTAATTCGATAAAATATTTAACGCCAGTGAGCAATATGTCATCATTAAAATTAAAAGCGGGATTATGTAGATTAGCCCCTTTGCCCGCCCCTAACCAAACATAAGCACCAGGAATTTTTTGTAACATAAAAGCAAAATCTTCCGATCCCATAGAAGGTTTAGGATCAATGATAACTCTGTCTTGCCCGACGATACTTGTTGCCGCCTTAATAGCAATATCCGCTTGTTTTGGATGATTAATCGTTGCAGGATATCGTCGTTGATAATTCACATCAACTTTAGCCCCAAAAGCATAAGCAATTCCTTCAGCAATTTCAGTGATACGCTTTTCGGCTAGATTTTGGATCTGGGCATTAAATGTCCGTACTGTGCCTCGAATTACCGCTTCTTGCGGTAATACATTCCAAGTATCTCCACTATGAATTTGTGTAACACTAACGACTAAAGAGCTAATTGGATCGGTATTTCGACTTACAATAGTTTGTAAACCCATAACGATTTGACTTGCAATTACAATAGAATCTTTACCAAAATGAGGAGCTGCAGCATGCGCACCAAGTCCTTTTACTTTAATTTCAAACACATCATAAGAAGCCATCAATTCGCCATGCGAAACATAAAAATGGTCAAGTTCCATATTAGGCTGATTATGTAAGCCATATACTGCGTCGATCGGAAAACGTTTAAATAAACCATTTTCCACCATAATACGCCCACCACCTTCATTTTCTTCAGCTGGTTGAAAAATAACAACAACCGTTCCGGCAAAATTACGATTTTCAGCAAGATATTTGGCTACACCTAATAAAATAGCAGTATGACCATCATGACCACATGCATGCATTTTACCGGCAATTTTTGAACGATAATCAACATTTGTATCTTCTGTAATATCAAGAGCATCAATATCCGCTCTTAACCCTATCCAACGTCCCTCTTGGTTGCCATGAATAATACCAACAACGCCTGTCGGCGCAAAATCGGTATGTAATTCTGTAATTCCGAACGATTTAAGTTTATCTATAATAAACTTTGTTGTATTACGCTCTTCAAAAGCAGTTTCAGGATGAGCGTGAATATGATGACGCCATGATTTTATTAGATCGTTTAATTCAGAGATTTCATTCATTTTTAGATCCTTATCAATTAACTGAATATAATAATTACTCATTTAACTATGATTTTAGATAAATAATCTATAATTTAATCAAAGACTATAATATAAAATCGTTATTTTGCTAAATAGCTAATTTGACTATTTATATTTGATTTAGTTATAACTGTCAGTGAACGATAACGAGGATTTTTTGATAATATTTTAATTTGATCATTGTTTTGATCTATTAAAAATTTTATTTTGAATTATCAATATAATCCTAACCATGCGGCGATTAATAAAAAAGGACCAAATGGAATTCTTTTAATCCGCTGTTTTTGTAAAATCATCAATAAAATAAAATACCCTATTGCCAATAAACATGCCATCAATAATAACTTTGGTAACGAAAAATAAGGTACCCAAGCCCCTAATGCTGCGAATAATTTAATGTCACCCTCTCCCAATCCTCGTTTTTTAGTAATTATATAAAAAAAAGTTGCTGGTATTTTTAATAAACTATATCCCAATATTATTCCTATTAAAGCATCATAAAATGCTAATTGACTCATTTGTAAAAGGGCATTCATTAATCCAAACCCAAGCAAAGGATACGTTAAAAGATCGGGTAACAAAAAATGTTTAATATCCATTATTATTAATAATATAAACCAATCTAATAATAGCATTAAACTTAAACTTTGAAGATTTAAACCTCTATCTAAATAAATTAAATTGAAAGCTAAACCGTTGAGAAATTGACATAAAATATAAAATGATATACTTACTTTTTTATCAAAATTTGATGTTAATGAAAAAAGGGAAAGAGTTACAATTGAAAAACTGTCCCTTTTTCGATTCTTTTTATTTCTAGAATAAAAATAGGTTATATAAAAATAGTTATAGGCAATTTTTATGACTATTACCATTAAACAACCAACGATAAAGAAAATAAGTGACATCATTGCATTACATTACCCAATTCAAAAATAGGTAAATAAATGGCGATAATTAATGTACCGATAATTAAACCTATTATCATCATTAATAAAGGTTCCATTTTTTGCGATAAATTATCGGTTAATTCCATATTTTGTTGATGATAATATTGCGCCAAATTACCTAACATTGTATCTAATGTACCTGACTTTTCGCCTATTTGAATTAATTGACTGCATAAGTTTGGAAATAATTTTAATTGTTTAATTGCTTGATTAAATTCATGACCTTGTTCAATTGATATAATTATAATTTGGATACTTTGTCGAAAATAATCATTATCGACAATATTAAATATTGCTTGTAAGCCTTTAAGTAAGGGTATCCCCGATTTTTCAGTAATGCTCAATGTTAAAAAAATTTGACTTAAATATCCGCTACTTAAAATGGTTCCTATTAAGGGTACTTTTAACCAAAAGACATCAATATATCGTTTAATCTTTTTTTTAATGCAATAATGAAAAATTGAAAATAAAAAACTGATATATAACAATAAAAATAACCCATTTTGATAAAGATAATCCGACAGAAAAATAATTTGCTCCGTCAATATCGGTAAAGATTTATCAAAACTTTGATAGACTTCGGCAAATTTAGGGATAACTATTAATAAAATTATCAAGGTAATTACGCATGTCATGATTAACAAAAATAAGGGATAACGCATCGCTTTTTTTATTTGCTTTTTAATCGCAATTGTTTCTTCTAATTGCCTCGTTAATTGTTTAAAACAGTCATCTAATTGCCCAGTTAGCTCACCAATAGAGACTAATTCTTGATAAAAATGAGGGAATACATAATGATATTGTTTAATGCTTTGTGATAACGATTCGCCATTTTGTAGCTTTGATTTAAGATCATGTAATAAATATTGCCAATTCTTTTTAATTTGCTGCTTGGCGATGTGAGCAAGGCTTTCAACAATGGGTAAACCTGCTTGTAACATGGTCGCTAATTGTTGTGTAATAATTAATAAATCAGATTGAGAAAAAGCGTGTTGACTAATAAATTGACCTGTTTGAATTTTTATCGCAGTTTTATGATTTAATAACGCTTGTCGCATCACCTCACGTTTTGAATAGGCTAATGTGTAATGGGGTGATAAATCCTGATCCAGCCAACAATAAAGACGCTTCATTCAATATCACCTAAAACTCGATTAATTTCAGCAAGACTCGTTATTCCATTTTGGACTAGCTGTAAAGCAGCTGATTTTAAGGAATATCTATTTTTTGCTTCGATCGGTTGATGCAGTAAGATTTGCTTTTCAATTTCTGCTGTAACTGATAATAATTCATATACTCCTATTCGACCATAATATCCTCCCATACAAAATTGACAACCACGGGCGATAAAATGCGGAGTTAACGTATTTGTAATATTAATTAATTCATCCGCAACAACTTTACATTTACAGCACAATTTACGCACTAAGCGCTGTGCAATAATTAACTTTAAACAGCTTGCGACAAAATAGGATTTAATCCCCATTTGTTTTAAACGATTTATTGCTTCTATACTTGAATTAGTATGTAAAGTTGATAAAACAAGGTGTCCCGTTTGAGCTGCTTGTATGGCAATTTCAGCCGTTTCCTTATCGCGAATTTCTCCTATCATAATTACGTCAGGATCTTGCCGTAATAAAGCCCGTAAAATACAGGTAAAATTTAATCCTGCTTTTGTATTTATAGCGGTTTGATTAATTCCTTCAAGGGGAATTTCAATGGGATCTTCAACACTACAAATATTGCGATTTGGATGATTAAGTTGCTTAAGTGCACTATATAGCGTTACTGTCTTGCCGCTTCCTGTTGGTCCAGTAACCAAAATCAAACCTTGAGGTAAATGCAAAATCTTTTTAAATAATTCTAAATCATCAATAGATAATCCCAATTCTGAAAGTGATAACTGATGTTCATGGTTACCCATCACTCGCAAGACAATTTTTTCGCCTTGTATAACAGGCAAGGTTGCCATACGCAAAGTATCTTTTTCTAAAATTAATTGACCATCTTGAGGTAAACGTTGCTCGGCAATATTTAGCTGCGCCATAATCTTTAATCGTGCTGTAATTTGTTTTGCATAATTTAGCGGAAATCGGCAAATTTCTTCTAACACACCATCAATACGTAATCTGACGCGGTAATAATTTTGATAAGGTTCAAAATGGATGTCTGATGCTTTTTTCTGTAATGCATCGCAAATAAGTTGATCGATTTGTTCAACCACATATTCAGTATTCATTGTGCAAGATCCCATCATAAAAATTATGAAAAATTAAAATTTAAAAATATCTTCGCAAGCTTGAATTAAATCTGTATTTGATGGTGAAGCGCCACATTTACTTGACCAATCAAGGGTGGCGTAATTGTTATTTATCGCCGGGGTTAATTCAGCGGTTAAGCCTTCTAATGTTTTTTTACCGGACATTGTTATTACGCCATTTTTAACCTTAATCGCGGAGACATATTGACTGCTTTTTGACGAAGGAATTCCTTTTTTACCATTATTACAATTTGTTAAATTACCTTGTTCTAATGCACAAATTTCAATAGCTGTTTTATAGGGAGCCATTGCCTGCAACATATCTGTCAACGCTGCTTTTTGTATATACCCTTGATAAGAAGGCAAACTTATCGCAGCAAGTATTGCAATAATCACAATTGCAATCATTAACTCAAATAAGGTAAATCCTGTTTGTTTTGTCATGCATTTCACCTAAATTATTATGTTTGCTAAATGCCCTATTTATAGCAAAAAATTTTTTCTCTAAAAATATGAGATGAAGAAATGGGAAAAAGATAACAATCTTTTATAAATCAAAAAATTATTTGTTCAATTTTGAGAGGCATCGCACAATAAATAGCAAAATAATAAGACGTCGTTAATATCGACATTATCATTTAATGAACGATATAATAATTAAGGCAATATTAACTATAGCATTATCAAAATTTAAACGTTATAAAGGAAGGTTTTAAAATGGGCTTTAAAATTGTGAATGATTATTTAGAAGGAGCACGCCAAATACCCTCTCCTTTTTATAATGATAGACCTTGCAATAAACCGGTTTCTTTACTGGTTATTCATAATATTAGCCTCCCGCCTAAAGTATATGGCACCCCTTATGTAGAACAATTATTTACAGGTCAATTAGAAGCAAATCAACATCCTTATTTTGCGTCAATTGCTCATTTGCAAGTTTCTAGCCATCTTTTTATTCGCCGTGATGGTGAAGTCGTTCAGTTTGTACCGTTCAATAAACGTGCCTGGCACGCTGGTCAATCCGCATTTAATGACCAAGATAATTGTAATGATTTTTCAATTGGAATTGAACTTGAGGGATCAGATGAAGATGAATTTACTGATATTCAATACCAAAAATTGTCAGAGATCACAGCTTTACTTCAATCTCATTATCCAATTAACGATATCACAGGTCATAGTGATATCGCACCTACGCGCAAAACCGATCCAGGACCTTATTTTAACTGGTCTTATTATCGAGTCTTACTTAATGATATCGCTTTGGTAAATTCAGTGGATAAGTCTCTCAAACAAATTAAAAATGAAATGCAAAACATCAAACTATGGACAAATAATCCACCCAATAAAGATGCTTTGGCTAGTCAAGAGCCTTTTGCTATCGATAAATTAGAAGCATCAGAATGGCTACAATGGATATTTATCCCTCGTATGCAAGCAATTATTGACGCAAAATCACAATTACCGCTAGGCTTTAAGCTTTATCCTTATTTTGAGGAAGCCTTTAAAGATCAACAAGAAAAAAATAAGCTCCTTTCATTAATTAAACAATTAGATGATCTTGTCGCTATTGATGAAGCAAAAAAACACTAAATGCTATTAAGGAATTCGTGTTTTTTGTTTTAATTAAATTAAATTTAATTTTTATTTTTAATTATTTTTCGATAGTTATTTACAGCCCGGCGATGTTTATCATAACTTTCTGAAAAAGTATGTCCTCCATTGCCCGTTGCAACAAAATAAAGATAATCCGTTTTAGCTGGATGTGCTGCAGCTTCTAATGACTCTAAGCTTGGCATCGTAATCGGAGTCGGCGGTAATCCCTTTATTACATATGTATTATAAATATTAGTATTATCTGTCAAATCTGAACGGCGAATACTACCCGTATAATTATCACCTAATCCATAAATAATGGTGGGATCAGTTTGTAATTTCATATTTGCATTTAATCGATTGATAAAGACGGACGATACAACTGCTCGCTCCGAGGCTAACGACGTTTCTTTTTCAATAATAGAAGCCATAATTAATAATTCATATTCATTTTTATAAGGTAAATTTTCATCTCTTCCTTCCCATACACGTTTCAGATTACTACGCATGTTTTTATAAGCACGTTTTAAGATATCTTTATCGCTGGTATGTGCAGTATATAAATAGGTATTAGGAGATAACCATCCTTCGAGTGATCCTTGAATACCGAGATGTTTAGCTATCTCGTCGGCGGTAAGATGGGTTATTGATTGATTAATATATTTAGCATTTTGTAAAGCGGTTGACCAGTCTCGCCAAGTTTTACCTTCTAGCAATCGTATGGAAAATTGATTTTCTTTGCCTGATGCTAATAAACGTAAGAAATCCTTCACCGTCATATGCTGTTGTAATTGGTAAGTGCCAGCTTTAAGGGATCCCATATTAGGTGTAAATTTATATAAATAAGGTAATAAATAACTATTTTGCATCAGGTTTTCATTATTAACTTGTTTAGTCAATTGTTGAATCGTTGTGCCTTTTTCTAGCGTAAATATTTGTTTATTTCCATTTAGAATGAGTTCTTGTTTTGAAAATTTCTGTAAATAATAGTAACCGAAAGAAGAGCAGCTAACCAAAACAACCACAAATATAAGAAAAGAATATATAATTTTTTTAAGCATAATGTATTAATTAATATAATGAATTTTACTTCGATGCGTAAGACAAGTAATTAATTGATAAGCACTAATTCCTGTGTGCTTTGCGATCTCTTCAACAGGTAAACCTTTACCCCATAATATAACTTCGTCACCTAAACGATCTTGTGAATCTGCACCTAAATCAACAACTAACATATCCATTGATACTCGTCCAACAATTGGAACTTTACGTCCATTAATGAGAACCATCGTATTTGTTGTGATATGACGTGGATAACCATCACCATAGCCCATAGCTACAACGCCTAAAAGAGTATCTTGATTACTGGTCCAAATTTGTCCATAACCAACAGATTGTCCTTTCTGATGCGATCTAATGGCAATTAATTCAGATTTTAATGTCATGGCAGGTTTTAAATCCACAATAGGATCTAAAAAAGGCGATACGCCGTATATTCCTATACCTGGTCTAATCGTTTCAAAATGAGATTCTTGCCAGGCAATTGCTCCCCCTGAAGCAGCTATTGAACGGCGCCCAACTAATGTCGCATCGATAGATTTGATAAAATCATTAAATAATTTTAATTGCATTAATGTTTGGGAGGGATCTAGTTCATCAACTGAACTAAAGTGACTAATAAAATTAATTGGTTTACAAACCATTGAGCATTCGATTAAGCGTTGTAATTCAATTTTAGCATCTTTTAAACTAAATCCTAATCGATGCATGCCTGTATCAATTTTAAACCAGACTTGAATCTGATTAAGTAAAGCATTTTCTTTAAGCCGATCTATTTGCCAACCACTATGAATAACCGGCTCAAAATTATAATCAATTAAACAACCAATATCATCATGAGGGAAAAATCCCTCTAATAAAATAATGGGTTTGTGGATCCCTTTTTCGCGCAATTCAATAGCTTCAGCTAAACGCGCTACACCAAAACCATCAACTTTATTTTCAATAAGTCGCGCAACTTCTACCATACCATGACAATAAGCATCTGCCTTAACAATAGCAATTAATTGGCTATTGGCAGCGATTTTTCTAAAATAATCAATATTATGTAAAATTGCTTTTCGATCAATCTCTATAACAGCAATAGACATTTGATAAACCTTTACCTTTAAATTATTGCATTCACAAATCATTTCATTTGCAATTACAAATTAAAATTAACGTAAATTTGTAACGGATTATAGCTAAAAACACATTAAATTTAACCTTATTTTTTTATAACAGGCATTAATTGCTCATTCTTAATTTATGCATTATTCTCTCTATTACTTAAATAAAAAGTAAAGCAATATTAATTTAATGTTATTTTTAGGAAAAATTATATGTCGAAAATTTTAAATAAAGACACTACCTTTTGCATGTCGTTGTCAGGACGACCAAGTAATTTTGGTACACGTTTCCATAATTATTTATATGATAAATTAAATTTAAATTATGCTTATAAAGCCTTTACCACGAATAATTTAAAAGATGCAATCTATGGTATTAAAGCTTTGGGTATTCGAGGTTGTGCTATTTCAATGCCCTATAAACAAGAATGTATACAATATATGGATGAATTAGATCCTTCAGTAAAATCCATTCAAGCGGTTAATACTATTGTCAATACTGATCATTATCTTAAAGCCTACAATACAGATTATATAGCGGTAAGAACTCTTATTGAACGACACAATATTGATAAAAATATCCCCTTTATATTAAAAGGTAGCGGTGGCATGGCAAATGCCGTTTTAGGTGCTTTTTATGATGCAGGATTTAAATACGGGGTCATAGCTGCTCGTAATCAAACCAAAGGACAAGCCTTAGCTGGAAAATATGATTATAATTGGATAGGTGATGAAAATCATCTCCCACTTAAACAAGCAAAGCTGTTAATCAATGTCACGCCGTTAGGAATGCAAGGTGGAACAGAACACGATCAATTAGCCTTTTCAGAAACCATGGTAAAAGCGGCTGATATTGTTTTTGATGTGGTTGCTTTACCGGTCAATACCCCACTAATTAATTTAGCGCATCACTTAAATAAACAATTAATATCAGGCGCAGATGTCGCTACTTTGCAAGCTGTTGAGCAGTTTGTGTTATATACTGGCATAAGACCAAATGATAAATTAATTCAACAAGCAGCAGATTATGCAAGACAACTAATGTAAAGTTAAAAATTGGATTTATAATTATAATTTTGATCCATTTTCTAACGGTTTGTAGACATGCTAATTAATAGATAATAAAAAATATCATTTTTTATTATCTATTATCCATAAACATTCTTATTACCTTTTTCTTGACGGTTTTGGCTCCGAATATGCTAAATCATCAAATATAATGCAACCCGCATTTATGGCTTTATCAGTCGAACCGAAAAACCTCGTCCTTCAGTGCGAGGATGTAAGGCTTAAATGACGAAGTCGTTTTACTGTTTTAGGCTGAAGTTCGTTGTTGTTCTATATATTATCTAATAATGGCAATAGGGGCACCACCGCAACTTGCAGCAAAGTAAGATGGCATGTATTTTAAATACACAGTGTCTACCATGTCTAATTTCATTTTGTCTATTCATAAAGCAATAGTAAAATAGAGATATGATAATACGCAAAGGCTTCAAATTTGAATTAATACCAAATGGTGAAACTATCCGTAAACTTAAACCGTTTTGTGGATGCTCTCGTTTTGTTTTTAATCAGGTATTAGCGTGGCAAAAAAGCAATATGAACGAGATAAGACTATCAAGTTCAGTTATACCAAAATTGCTAATTTACTTCCGGAATGGAAGAAAGAATATAACTGGTTAAAAACGTGTCATAGCCAAGTCTTACAACAATCATTAAAAGACTTAGAAAGTGCTTACCGTAATTTTTTTCGTAAACAATCTGATTTTCCTAAATTTATGAAAAAAGGAGTCAAGGAAAGCATCCGTTTTCCGCAAGGAACAAAACTAGACGAAAATAATAAGCGTATATTCATTCCTAAAGTGGGTTATATCTGTTACAGAAAGAGCCAATTAATTGTTGGTACCATTAAAAATGTCACTGTCAGTTTAGTCTGTGGCAAATGGTTTGTATCTATTCAAACCGAATATGAGCAAGCAGAGCCGATACATAAATCTAATACTGAAATAGGTATTGATATGGGCATTTGCCGTTTTGCAACGTTAAGTAATGGTGCTTATTTTGAACCCTTGAATATATTCAAACAGAATCAATTAAAATTAAAAAAATTACAACAACAACTAAGTCATAAGAAAAAATTTAGCCAAAACTGGATCAAATCTAAGCGTAAAGTATCTAAACTACATCATCAAATAGCGAATGCTCGAAAAGATTACTTACACAAAATCTCGAATGAAATCAGCCAAAACCACGCCATGATATACACCGAAGATTTAAAAGTAAGTAATATGTCTAAATCAGCTAGAGGTAATCAAGTAGAGCATGGGAGAAACGTCAAAGCAAAATCAACTTTAAATAAATCCATACTTGACCAATCGTGGTAAGAATTTAGACGGCAACTTGACTATAAAAACTATTGGCGAGGAGGTTTTGTATACAGTGTCGATCCGAAGTATACAAGTCAAACCTGTCCTTGTTGTTATCATGTAGCAAAAGATAATCGAAAAACACAAGCTAAGTTTGAATGTGTCAGTTGTGGTTACAAAGAAAATGCTGATGTTGTTGGTGCATTAAATATACTCAGGGTAGGACATACCCGAAGCGTCTGTGAAGTGAACGATGCTGTAATGTCGTCAGCAGCAGAAACCCACCGAAGCGAGTTAGCCATAAACTAACCGCAGTAGGAATCCCCGTCCTTTAGGGCGGGGGGATATCAAGTAGTCGTCTTCTATAAATCCAGAAGCGTTATTCATCAATAACATGAGGCTATTAAATCCAAAATAATATTTCACTGTTCCTGAACTTGGTTTAGTGACAGTTAGTGTAATATCAATGCGTTCACCTTCTCTAAATGGTGGAATTTTTAAAATCATTTGCTGGATTAAATTCTTGTTTCTCCTTAAATTATTTACCCTTATTGGATAGTCGTTATTAAATAAAAACCGTAAATCACCACGAATCGGTGTTGTCTGGTTAGTACTGTTAGAATCACCGCTACTAATATGACTGTTGTTAGAGCGAGTAAAGGTAACGTCATTGACAAATAATATTGTCATGCTTCACTTGCGATAACACTCATAACACTACCCGCAACAAGTTTGCCACTTGTAATTAAAGGCGCTTTGATTTCGCTTCCTGCAATTAATCTATCGCCACGAAGGGTACCTGTTGCGATTAAATCGCCATCTAAAAACATCGCAGTGAAATCCATTTCGTGCCGTTATACATTTTTGGCTCTGAATGGGCGACTTGTCCATTCAGAGCTAAGGAATAAATAATGAGCGTCGTATCTCGAGCAGGATAAAAACCAAATTCACGATAAAATAATTGGGTCGCGCTATCGCTATCAGGAAATACCCCGTCATTTGTTTGAATACGAAAAACACCCCCTGCGCCGTTTTCTGCTATCAAGGTTTTTGTTTGCGCGATAGTCAGCTCAGATCGCCCCACTGAATTTACCGCATTCACCCCATGCCAATAAATTGTATCTGGCAGGCAATCTACATCTGTTAATGTCATCGATCGCCCTAAATAATTTGTTTTGGTTTCGACGGCTTGGCGTTAATATTAATGTTTGGGGTTTTGTCGGTGGTAAAATTGAAAAACTAATCATCGTTTCATCACCTAGCTTTTCATCTTCCGTAACGCCGCGCACTTTTGCGCTATATTTGCCTTGCTTCATATCACTAAGGTAGTATTCTGTATCGCTTAGCACATCACGATTAATTAATTTGTCATCCCGATAAAATGCTTTCAATAATTAAATTGCTAAGAAAAAAGGGCTTTTAAGCCCTTTAAATTAATTTGTCTATTTTAGTTTTATGCGTGAGAATGTTATAAAACTAATTGCTCAGGTTTACATTCATAAATTTTTGCTAATTGTTCTCTAGTTTTTAATTGTGGTTTTGATGATTTATTTTCTGCTTGTGCTATTGCTTATTGTGTCAACCCTGCCGCTTCTGCCATTTGATGTTGACTTAATTTTCGATAAATACGCCATGTAGCTAATAAACTGACAAATAGAATAAGGCCTAAATTAAAATTTAGGCCTTTTTAAATAAAAGTGAGACCAATCGTTAATCTATTTTTGCATGCTTCGATGTAATTTATGATACACAGCCAGTAATTTTTGATGCATAGAAAATTGGCTTAAATCGCCCTCGTTATCCGACGAAAACGGCGTTAAACCTAAAAAGGTTTTTTGCCCTGTGGCGTATTGCCACATCGCATTTACACGATCTTCACCATACATTTTGTAAAAGGCATTTTGATAATTAGCAAACTTCTCTTCGCCCCGTTCCAGAATAAAATTAACCAATGTTTGCAATGTTCGATAATCTTTATTACGTTCAGAAGTAAATATGGAATTATTCATTTCGATTGTCCAATCGATCCATAAAGCCGCTTGAGATAAATCTTGACCTGCTAGCGCAAGCATAGCTTTTAATTCACCGATGCGTAATGTTAACCACGCATTATCTTTACCTGTTGCTATGCCGAGTAATTCTCGCACACGGGCAGCATCATCTAATCCTTCATCATCTAATTGTTCAATAATGGTTAAGTAATTTTGCTTTGTTAATTTTTGCTTTGGTAGCGATAAAATGAGATCCCGTAAGTGAATTGCCATATTATTATTTGCCATCAGCAAATCTTCGGGAGGATAAATTTCGGACATGCCAACCGCTAAAATTCGACAAGCATAAACACCTAAATGCTCATAATCCATAATTAATACATCAACATGATGATCTTCAAAAATCGACATCAAATTATTAAATTCTTGTTCTGTCGTGCCAGAAAAATCCCAGTCGACAAAATCATAATCCGCTTGCTTGTTGAACATGTCCCATGAAATCAGACCACTTGAATCAATAAAATGCGTTTCAAGATTACTTAGATCGGCGACTTCATCATTATCAAAACTCGGCGGCGAAAAAACATCGAGATCCTTTAAACTGCGTCCTTGTAATAATTCTGTCACTGTACGTTCAAGCGCTACGCCAAAATTAGGATGTGCGCCAAATGAAGCATAATTGGTACCATTTTCAGGGTTAAAGAGGACGACACATATAACAGGAAACTCACCACCTAATGATGCATCAAAACAATAGATTGGAAAACCTTCGCTTTCAAGCTTAGTTATTGCTTCAACAACTGATGGATAACGCACTAAAATAGATTGAGGAATTTCGGGTAAGCTAATTGCTTCGCTAATAATCTTGTTTTTTGTATAACGTTCAAAAATTTCCGATAACGCCTGCACACGTGCTTCATTTTTAGTATTACCCGCTGACATACCGTTAGAAGCATATAAATTAGCAATTAAATTAACAGGTACATATACAATCTCTTGTGTTGATTGTTGCAAGAAAGGTAAAGCACAAATTCCACGCTCATTAGCACTTGATTGCAAATCAATTAAATCTGTTGCTTGTAATTCCTTTGCCGGATCATAAAATTGCCATAGTTTTTCATTTAATATTCCTTTTGGAATTTTATTATTTTCTGTAATTGGAAACCATTTTTCTGAGGGATAATGAATAAAATCGCTATTTGCTACCTCTCGACCTAAATAAAAATCTGAAAAGAAATAATTAGTCGAAAGTCGTTCAAAATATTCTCCTAATGCTGATGCAAGCGCCGCTTTTTTGCTGGCGCCTTTACCATTGGCAAAACATAATGGACACTCCGTATTTTGGATATGTACTGACCATACATTAGGAACAGGATTTAACCAAGAGGCTTCTTTAACATCAAGGTCATAGTTAGCTAATTGTTCATGAAAGTAATTAATCGAATCTTCAAGGGCGGCATCTTTGCCTGTAATATAGGTTTTCATAAGCTCTCTTAGTTTAAAATATAAATATAATAACGATTAATAATTAATGGTTAAGATAATAGTTCAATTTAATATATCTGTTGATTTATTAATAAAAATGTTCTCTAATGTATCAGCTTGTATACAGTAATCACATATTAATTAAGCAAAAAATTTATCTCAATAAGGAGAAAGGAATGAATAATAATTTTTCACCTAAAGATTTACTTTATTTCAATCGTTTAATTATGCCAACAATTATCACAATTATTTATTGGATCGTGTTAGCAATCGTGGTTTGTTATAATCTATATGTCATGATAAAATTTAGTTTTTTTGGCGGTTTAATGGGTTTGGTTTTCGGTTTGATTATAACGCGAATTAGTTTTGAGCTAATTTGTGTTTCATTTAGCATTAATCGCAATCTTGAAAAACTTGTTACATTACAATCAAAAAATGTAAATGATGATAAAACGGATAGCCAATAATCAATACGCAATCTTAATTTATCTCTCTGATAAAAAGAATTTTACGTCTATTTTAAAAGAGAGATAAGCGTTCATTTATTGTTTTAAGATGATATGATATCATGTAAATGCCAACGTGGTTTAACGTCAATTTTTAAATCCGTTTCATTTCCGAGTTTTAAGCGCATCATTCCTGCATAAGCAATCATTGCCCCGTTATCTGTACAAAATTCTGTTCTTGGATAATAAACTTGCCCTTTGCGTTTACTCATTAATTCCGTTAATTTTTGTCTTAATGTGTGATTAGCGCTAACACCACCTGCAATAACTAAACGAGTAAATCCTGTTTGTTCTAAAGCGCGTCTGGTTTTAATCACTAAGGTATCAACTAATGCATCCTCGAAGGCTCTTGCAATATCTGCTTTACTTTGCACATCTATCTCTGAATCATTGACAAGTGATTGATGAGTTTTTTGTGTTCCTGACTTAGTTGTATCCGGTTGCGCTACTTTAATATCATTATCTGCCAATTCTAATTTAATCTTATTTATGCAGTTAGCAGTCGCTGTTTTTAAGCCAGAAAAACTAAAATCAAGACCTTGTCTATCGGTCATTGGACGTGGAAAATGAAAACGATCTGGATATCCTTGTTTAGCCAGTACAGATAATTTAGCTCCACCAGGATAATCAATACCTAATAATTTCGCGGTTTTATCAAACGCTTCGCCAGCGGCATCATCGATTGACTCACCTAATAATTGATATTCACCCATGCCAGTAACACTAATCAATTGCGTATGACCACCCGACACAAGTAAAGCTACAAATGGAAATTGTGGAGCATTCTCTTCAAGCATCGGTGCTAATAAATGCCCTTCCATATGATGAACGCTAATAGCTGGAACATTCCAGGCGTATGCCAATGAACGACCAATAGATGCGCCAACCATCAACGCGCCAATTAATCCTGGGCCTGCCGTATAAGCAATAGCATCAATGTCGCTTGCAGTCAAATTTGCCTCTTTTAAGGCTGCTTGAATCAAGGGGATTGTTTTACGAATATGATCGCGTGAGGCTAATTCCGGTACAACGCCTCCATAATCTGCATGTAATTTTATTTGACTATATAGCTGGTTGGCAATTAAGCCTTGCTTATCATCATAAATGGCAATTCCCGTTTCATCACACGACGTTTCAATACCTAATACTTTCATTCGTTTTTTCCTGTAATATCAATTTCGTCACTTTCACTCCAGACATCTTCAAAGGGAATCGATTTATCGATAATACGGTGCTTTTCATCTGCCCATTCACCTAAATCAATCAATTGGCAACGTTTACTACAAAAAGGACGAAATGGATTTTTTTCTGACCACTCCACCGTTTTTTGGCAGGTTGGGCATTTAATCATTAATAAGTTAGATTTATTCATAATTTTCTTTTGAGTGAATGTAATAACCGGGATTATTAATAGTGTGTTAATAACATGATTTAAAATAGGGGTTAATAATAAAACTTTCATTCTAAATGGTAAAAAATAAATACCTTCATATTTGAATACATTTTTTTCATAAATTAACAACAAGCAAGTTCAAAATTTATCGCATCAATTTGTGAGTTTTCATCCACATTTAATTTTATAAAACGAATACTATAACGTGATGTATATCCTGACACTTGCGGATAAACCAATGAATCCTCATCCATACGAATGCGAATAAGATTAATCTCATTAGCCGTTTCTTGAAAAAAACTTGAGGTATATTGATAGACTTTAAATTCACCTAATTGACGAATCATTTGGATGCAAGCTAATAGAGCTTCTTCTAACGTTGTAATATGCGAAAACCATTCATTGATGTGCAGATCGCGCTTGATTTGTGGTTGTTCTAACCATAAATGTAACGAAGGTAAATCAAAACTACAACATCCTCCTGGTATCATCAAACGTTGGCGAATACTGGCAATAAAACGATCTTCTTTTAGAGGCTGACCTAAGCGTGAGATAAGAGTTAATTTCGTTAATAGCATATCAAAACGATTTATAAATGCATTTAAACGAATATGATCAACACCCGCATAATTGGACCAGCCCAACAATTTATGCTTTTGCGTTTCAATTTCTTTAATTAAATCACTTTTTATATCGTTTCGTTCAATAATTTCTAATAATTCCGAAAACGCATGAAAAAAAGGTAAAGCACTCATTCTATCGCATGTTCGATACATATTAAGCTGTTGTAAGATAAATTCAATTCGCAACCAAGTGCGCATCTTTTCAGTTAAAGGATGTTCAAAAATAATCTTATTCATAGTTACCGTTTCTTACCATCTGGTGGTTTGAAATGAGACTTTGCCATTTATCTTCATACTTAAAAAAATATTCATTTTTTCTTACTAATTTTTTTTATATTAATAGATAAAATTTATATTCAAAACTTATATCTAAAATTAATACTTAACACGCTTAACAACAAAGTAAAAAATAAAATCAAGCTTAATAATCATCAACAAAATAATCGCTATAAAATTGATGTAACTTCGTAACTTCAAATTTCAATAATGAATAATCGCCTGTATTACAAATAATATCGTGAGCAAAAGACAAGCGCTTTTCTCGCGAGGCTTGCGCCAATATCATTTTTTTTGCAAAGGATTCGGTTAGATTATCACGCAATATTAATCGTTGTAACTGTAGTGATTCCGGAATATCAACAATTAACACACGGTCAGCTAATTCTTGCAAATTATTCTCGATAAGTAAAGGGATCACCCATATTACATAAAGCCCTTTTTGTTGTTTGATTTGGTTGATAGTTTCTTTATGAATAAGGGGATGCAATAAATTGGATAACCATAATCTTTCATGATCATTATGAAAAATAATATCGCGTAATTGACTGCGATCTAACTCTCCGTTTGATAAAAGGATTTCTTGACTAAAATGTTTAACAATGGCTGTAAGTGCTTCACTATGCGGTTTTACGACCTGCTGAGCAATTTGATCAGCATCAATAATTGCAACGCCTAACTCGGCAAAAAGATTGGCAACTGTTGTTTTGCCACTTGCCACACCTCCGCTAAGGGCAATAACATTTGGCATAGCTATAGTCTCAAATAAAAAGGATAAATCAGTATATCACAGGAGATTTTGCATACACAATCTTAAGGCAATGATAGAAACGATAAATCTAAGCAAATATTAATAGAAATAATATAAAAACACTGGTAATCCCTTTGTAACTGTATATAATAACACTATATGTATAAAAAAACAGGGTGACCTATGAAACCTTTAACTTTACGACAACAACAAATTTATGACCTAATTAAAGATCACATCCAACTTACAGGCATGCCACCAACACGTGCCGAAATTGCGAGTCAATTTGGGTTTCGTTCTGCCAATGCTGCCGAAGAACATTTAAAAGCATTAGCTAAAAAAGGTGCGATTGAAATGATCGCCGGTTCATCTCGTGGCATTCGTTTACTATTAGAAAAGCCCCCAACCAATGATGAAGAAGGTTTACCACTAATAGGTCGAGTTGCTGGTGGATCCCCAATTCTTGCCGAGGAACATATTGAAAGCCACTACCAAATTGACGCATCTGTTTTTACGCCTAAGGCGGATTTTTTACTACGCGTTAATGGTATGTCAATGAAGGATATCGGTATTTTAGACGGTGATTTATTAGCCGTTCATAAAACACAAGATGTACAAAATGGTCAAATTGTTGTAGCTCGTATTGATAATGATGTGACCGTCAAACGCCTATCCCATAAAGGTAAATATGTATACTTGTTACCTGAAAATGAGGAATTTTCGCCAATCAAAGTCGATCTAGAACAGCAAGAATTTGTTATTGAAGGACTCGCCGTTGGAATTATACGTAATGGATCATGGATGTAATACAAAACTTTAGTTAAAATAAAATTACTTTATTTCCTTTACGGAGAATAACCATGTGGCTATTTTGGCTTTATGAATTTTTAAGTTTTTTAGCAATCATTGTGCTAATCATTGCTTATTGCAAATATAGCAAACATAAATTTTGGGCATTCATATGGCATAATTTAAAATGGATCGCATTAAGTATCGCTATTGTGTGGTTAGTTATTGCAATTTTATGTCGGCATCAATTATATAACGCGGCCCATTGCTATTTCAGAGGTGTTAGCATGCATGCCGAAACAAAATATTCCTTTTTTTTAAATGAATGTCAAATCAGAACAGCTAGCGGCGCTTATGTAACTATCGATAGAGCACGTGCATATCCTGATTCAAAAGAAGATGATCATGCAGATAACGGAATCGATCAAAACTTAAATTTTTAACGCCTACTCTGCTTTAAAAAGGACGTTTTAAGTCTTAATGGATAAAATTAGAATGATAATTAAACCTTCATGATATGAAGGCTTAATTATTAATGCGATTTTGGTTATAAGTCGTATATTTTAAACAGCGTTTTTCTATATATTTAAAACAATAAATTAATACGGCGCTAATGCACAAATAAATCACAGCGGCTATCGAATAGCCCTCAATTGTCATGTAATAATCTGAATTAATATCACGCACGACTTTTAATATATCAGGTACCGTCGCTGTAAATGCGATTGCCGTTGAATGTAATACAAAAATGACTTCATTACTGTAAGCCGGTAATGCAATTCTAAACGCGCGAGGAAAAATAATATTCAAATATAATTGGAAATTGTTAAAGCCTAATGCAATTGCCGCCTCTCTTTCACCTCTTGGAATATTTCGAATTGCACCTGCCAATATTTCGGTTGTATAAGCACTGGTATTTAATACGAAAGCAAGTACTGTACAATTAAAACCACTCGCAAAAAAATCCGCCAACACCATATTATTTTTGACAAACGACAATAAATAAATACCTGAATATACTATTAGTAATTGCACATAAAGCGGTGTACCACGTAATACATAAGTAAATAGCCAAATAGGTGCTTTAATAAAAAGATTTGATGAATTACGAGCAATTGATAATGGCAATGATAATAAACCACCTAACACAATCGATAAAATTAATATCCAAAGTGTCATCGCAATACCTGTTGTTTGAAAACCATCACTATATAAAAGAGGTTTCCAATATTCTTGCAAAATCTCTATTAATTGCTGAGGATATAAATCGATCATTTTTTGTTGCAAAAACGCTAACATTCTTATGATGGTCCTTAAAGTTTTGCTTTGTTGTTGTTGATACCGACGGAATAATGGCGTTCAAGCCACCAAAGTAGAATATTTGAGAGTGTTGTATAAAATAGGTAAATGCCGGCAGCAACAAGTAAAAAATATAAATCTTCGAGTGTTGCACCCGAGGCATTCTTAGCTGCTTTGAGTAAGTCAGATAGACCTAAAATAGAAACTAATGCCGTCGCTTTTAAGATAACAAGCCAGTTATTACCAATGCTTGGTAAGGCAAATCGCATCATCAATGGAAAACGTACATAACAAAATAGTTGTTTCTTCGTTAGCCCTAATGCGGTCGCAGCTAAAATAATATCGTGTGGAACGGATATAAATGCACCACGAAATGTTTCAGTAAAATAAGCACCGTAAATAAATCCTAAGGTAATTACACCCGCCCAAAATGGACTTATTTGGATAATTGACAAATCAAAATAATCACAAATATCATTGATCAGAAATTGTAAACCATAAAAAATTAAAAACATTAGAACAAGATCGGGTATACCTCGAATTAACGAGGTATATATCTGACATAAAAATTTTACAACTCGCGTGTGTGATAACTTTCCTAATGCGCAAATAATACCAAGCATAATAGCAATAATTAACGATAAAATTGCCATGCTAATCGTAATAAGGGCGCCCTGAAAAATAAGATGAAAATAACCGTGCATTAATTATTTTTAATACCATAAATATTAAAATCAAAATATTTGTCATTAATAGTTTGATATGTGCCATCTGCTAGAATTTCTGTCAATGCTTTGTTAAATGCTTCGCGCAATTCATTATCTTTTTTACGAAAACCAAGCCCAGCTCCAACACCAAAATATTCTTCATTAATTAAAGCAGGACCAGCAAACGCAAATCCTTTGCCTTGTTGCTGTTTTAAAAAGGCATAACTACCGGTTGCTTCAGCTTGTAAAGTAGCATCTAAACGACCGGCAACAAGATCAGCAAAAACTTGCATTTGATTTTGATAAGATACAACATTCACACCCTGCTTTCGCCAAAAATCATACGCATAATGTTCTTGCGTTGTGCCTTGTTCAACACCAATTTTTTTTCCTTTTAATGATTCGACTGTCGGTAATAAGCCGGAATTTTCTTTAGCAATTAATCGTGGTGATGCTAAGAAAATATGATCCGAAAACGCAATTTGTCTTTTACGTTTTTCTGTGATCATTAATGAAGATGAAATCATATCAATTTTACGAGATTGCAACGAAGGGATAAGTGCATCAAAATCGACTGTCGAAAAATGACATTCAATTTGGACTCGATCACAAAGTGCTTTAGTTAACTCAATATTAAAACCGGTAATATTACCTTCAGCATCTAAATAATCAAAAGGCGCATAAGAAGTATCCGAACCGATATTAATCGCTTTTGGTAAATCCGCTTGCCCAATACAAGGAAGGCAAATAAACCAAAGAGCAGCAAATACTGTACTTATTTTTTTCATCATTCATAATCTCGTTAATTTATAGAAACGCATAATATACAATTTTTTAGCAAATTTGATAATAAAAATCTTACTTTAACGCTTATCATTTATTCAAAAATCCTTTTTTTAAGAGTAAACGGTTAATTGTTTCTTTTATTGTGCTAAAAAAATGCATCATGCGAATAGTTTGCTTAATTACATTCTATTTATTAACTGTTACAAATCAATCAGAGTATTAGCTAGTCGAAAATGGTAAAAAATGGCATAATAAAAAGCCTTATTTACTAATTAGAAAACGATTTGTGCCAAACGCTAAATTATGTGAACGATTTCGAGGGTTTTACCCAGTCGTTATCGATATTGAAACTTCAGGCTTTGATCCTAAAAAAAATGCCCTGCTTGAAATTGCTGCTGTAACATTGAAAATGGATGATAATGGCTGGCTGTTACCTGATCAAACTATGCAATTTAATATTAATCCTTTCGAAGATGCTATATTAGATGCTTCCTCTTTAGCTTTTAATGGTATTGATCCGACAAATCCATTACGTAATGCTGTCGATGAAAAAGATGCACTTGAAGCTATTTTTAAAATGGTTAAAAGTGGTATGAAAAAGGAAGATTGTCATCGTGCTATTATGGTTGCACATAACGCACAATTTGATCACCATTTTTTAATGGCGGCAAGTGAGCGCGCAAGGATAAAACGTAATCCATTCCATCCTTTTGCTACATTCGATACAGCTGCCTTGAGTGGATTAGTTTTTGGTCATACGGTGCTTGCAAAAGCCTGTGAGCTTGCCAATATCTCTTTTAGCCAAAAAGAAGCCCATTCAGCCTTATATGATACAGAAAAAACCGCTATTTTATTTTGTGAGATTGTCAATCGATTTAAACGTTTAGGAGGTTGGCCACTTGCTGAAGATAATTCTAATTCATCAAAAGCGTGATCTTGCTTATCTTAAGGGTAACTCATCTACTCTCACCGAGAGAATGAAAAACTGACACATTAAATAAATAATTAAAACCTCGCCCATAAGGCGAGGAACAAGTTTAAACATCAATCGATTCTTTAATTTAATATATAACATATTGATGTTAATTAACGGATTTTTAATTAACGATTTTAACGTTAGGATGTTTAGTTAACAGATAAAAATAAAAATATATATTTAAAACTTTATATGATAGAGAACTAAATAATACATGATTTATGATTAAATGTAAGTTAATTAAAAAGGCGTTAATTAACAATTTTTAAATATAAATTTTTTAAATAAACATTATTATATGAAAAATTTTAAAGAAAACGTTTTACCTTCTCAAAAACGACCTTAACTATGAGAATGCTTTTCGGCAGTTTGTTTAATCAGTTGTTGTAGTTCACCTGTTTGAAACATTTCGATCATGATATCACAGCCACCTATTAGTTCACCTTCAACCCATAACTGTGGGAACGTTGGCCAATTAGCAAATTTCGGTAATTCTGAGCGAATATCAGGATTTTGTAAAATATCAACATAAGCAAAAGGAACACCGCATTGTGATAATGCTTGCACAGCTTGTGCTGAAAAACCACAACTTGGTAATTTAGGGGATCCTTTCATATATAAAATGATAGGATTATCGGCTATTTGTTTTTGGATTTTTTCAATCACGGTAAGTTCATTAATCATCTCATTAAGTTCCTTTCTTACATTTCTTTAAAAAGACATTAATATAGAAACAAAATTCTAAAAATAGAATAACTGAAGTTATATTTTTTTGTAAAGAAAAAGTAAATATTATTTAACAACAAATCTATTCTATCGCAGATTTAAATAGGTGGCGATTGGCTACTACTATTAATGTTATTGCTGATGTCTTTTAACTCTTAGCCTATTTGTATTGTAGTATGCTAATATTTATTAACTGTTCTTAAAGATAAGTTATACATTGTGCATTATTTATATTTAACTCTACGAAATGTTTTTTACCAAAGTAATGTTGTCTATAGTCTACGAATGCTCATTAGCCTCGCAGGAAGCACGATTATTCCTTATACTTGTGGAAATGTTAAATTAGTGATTCCTCTAACATTAGGTGTTGTAGCTGCAGGTTTAACAGATTTCGATGCTCGATTTCTAAATCGTATTTTAACGATTATTTTGACATTAATCTGTTTTGCTATTGCCAGTTTTTCGGTCGAATTTTTATTTGATTATCCCTACTTATTTATTTTAGGTTTAATCTCTTCGAGCTTTATGTTTATTTTATTAGGCGCAATTGGACAACGGTTTGCCACAATTGCCTTTGGTACACTTCTTATTGCCGCCTACACTATGCTTGGGCATGATAGTTTTAGCGACTGTTGGACATTATCCTGTTTCTTATTATTAGGTGCATTATGGTACTATTTTGTCTCAATCATTGAATCTATTATGCAACCTATTCGCCCAACACAACAAATGCTCGCGAATTGCTTTTATGAACTGGCACATTACTTAAATGCTAAAGCTGCAATGTTTGATCCTGATGAAACTGATAATTTTGTCAAACAATCAGAACAATTAACCCTAACTAATAATCAACTGATACAAGTCTTTAATGATGCAAAACGATCATTATTTAATTACTTAAAAAGCTTTCGTAGTCAATCTTATCTACAAAAATTAATGAGTGATTATTTTATCGCGCAAGATATCCATGAAAGAGCAAGCTCAGCTCATGTACAATACCAAGCACTTAGTAACCATTTTAAACATAGTGATATCTTATTTCGTTTTGCACGTATCCTTAATTTGCAAGCAAGCGCGTGTGCCAAATTCGCCAATGCCATCAAATTTAATCAAACTTATCATCATGATCTTTTATTTAAACGTTATTTTTCTTATTTAGAAGATGCTATTTTACAATACAAAATTAATCATAAATCGTCTTTATTACTATTAAAATCATTACAGAATCTTTATCAAAATTTATTATCTATTGATTTATTACTCAGTAATATCAATAACGCAAATACTTCAATTGAAAAACAAAATTATGCTTTATATATCAATGATGAATTTAGTGGATTTCGAAATATTTTTAATAGAATAAAACAAAATCTCAGTATTAAATCATCACTATTTCGGCATGCGATTCGTATGAGCATCGTCTTAGTTATAGGGTATTTAATTATTTCATTAACTCATCTACAACATGGTTATTGGATTATTTTAACAAGTCTTTTTGTCTGCCAACCTAATTATTCAACAACTAAATATCGTTTAAAATTAAGAGTAATAGGTACAATTTTAGGGATTATGCTCGGTATCCCTTTAACGTTTCTTTTTCCAACGGTATGGGCACAACTATTTTTAATTATCTTAGCTGGGTGGTTGTTTTTTCTCTTCAAAAATTCACAATATGCTTATGCAACAGCATTTATAACATTATTGGTTTTCTTTATTTTTGGCTTAGTCGGCGAAAATAGTATCAATGTCGCATTTGAACGACTTATTGCTACGTTAATAGGTTGTTTTATCGCCTGGATGGCAGTCAGTTTTATTTTTCCTGATTGGAAATTTCGTAATCTAAAAACATTAATAAATCGCATTACAAATGATAATAGCCATTATCTAGCCTTAATTGGTAGTCAATACATTAACGGGAAGCATGATGATTTACAGTATCGTATTGCTAGGCGAGCAGTGCATGATGATAATGCTGATTTATCGTCCTTTATTAATCTTATTAGTAAAGAGCCACATATCGATCGTCAATTAATTGATGATGGATTGCGGTTATTAACGCTTAATCAAACTTTAATTAGTTATTTTTCAACCCTTGGTGCACACCGTGGCAAAACGCTAACGGCAAAAACATTGGATTTATTTGATGATGTTACCGTCGATATTATTATCATGTTATGTGATGGTAAATTGTGTGATGATTATCAGGAAATTAAACATTTTCTAATTAATTATATCGATACCCTTTCAATCGATGAAATCACCACTAATAAAATAGAGAGTGAACAAATCGATAACGATTTATTAATTATGCAACAATTAATTTTAATTCTAGATATTTTACCGGAATTATTATCAATTAGTGTTACCTTAAGACAAAAATATTCATCGCGAATTAAATAAATTTTATCCCTCGCCCAATTAAGTGGTTTATTTAAATAATAGTTTAAATAATGGCTTAAATGGACGAAGGTTATTATGTCGCGTTGAAAAGAAAAAAAACAAATATCCAAGCAATTAAATTTATATTAACAAATTAAATAACAGCTTATTGTCCTGCTTGTTTTTTAAGCCATGCAATTTCCTTTGCCCATAATTCAGGCTCACTGGTTTCAAGAACAAATGGCAAACCATCACTACGAGGATCTTGCATGATAAATTTAAATGCGGTTTCACCAATGTTACCTTTACCAAGACTTGCATGACGATCAACGTGACTTGCAAATTCGCTTTTCGCATCATTAAGATGCATACCGCGTAAATATTTAAAACCTATTACTTTATCAAATTCGTCAAAGGTTTCTTTGCAGGCTTTTTCAGTACGCAAATCATAACCGGCCGCGAACGCATGGCAAGTATCAAAACATACACCGACTCGGCTCTTATCATGCACTTTATCAATAATGGCTGCCAAATGCTCAAATTTATACCCTAAATTAGATCCTTGACCAGCAACATTTTCGAGTACTACTACGACAGTTTTAGTTTTATCATGGGTGAGATTAATTGACTCCGCAATAACAGAAATACAATCATCTAACGAAATTTCACCTAAATCACTACCTGGATGCGTGGTTAATAATGATAATCCAAGCGCTTCGCAGCGTGTTGCTTCATCTAAAAATGCATCGCGTGATTTTTGTAACATATCCCCTTTAGGATGACCCAGATTAATCAAATATTTATCATGAGGTAATATATGTTTATCAGTATAGCCATATTGTTCGCACGCTTTTTTAAATTTATCAATAGTCGAAGATTCAAGGGGTTTGCTATACCATTGTTGTTGGCTACTAATAAAAAATGAAAAGGCGGTAGCACCAATTTTTTGCGCATTAATCGGTGCATGTTCAGCACCTCCAGCAGCACTAACATGAGAACCTATGTATTTCATTGTATTACCTCTTTAATTAACGAGAATCAAAAGATAAACACCGGAAAATTTAACGCTCTCCACTTTGGTAACGCTGAAGTTGATCACGTAAATTTGGTGGTATACCTTTAATAAAAAGTGTATCAGCTTGTGGATCCCATTTAATGCGATCACCGAGCAAATCGGAATCGAAACTTAACGTTAATCCCCCACCACTACCGGAAAATTTTTTAAGCTGACGCAATGCATTGCGATCAACAGGAAAAGCTTCTTCTAAATCATACTCACTATTTTTTATAAATTCGATAAAATTTTGATCTTCTTTGGCGGGTATTTCACTCGATAATGTTTTTAGTAGGATTTCTTCACCCGCTTCAAGTTGAGATTGGCAATATTCATAGACATTTTCTCGAATTTGGGTTTTCTCGTTAGGATCAAATTGCATTGAATTACAATAATCATCAACTGCTTTTACCAATGTTTTATTTTGATTTTTAGCATTTAAACCTTCGCTTGCACCTAAATAATCCATAAAAAAATCAGAGACTTTACGACCAACCCGCCCCTTCAAAAAAGTTAAATAACGATTTGATTCCGGCTCGGTTTGCCACTCAGTTAAATCAATTCGAGCAATAATATCAGCATGATCTAAATCTAAATACTGAGTTTCACTAATTTCAAGATCATCATTTACTAGCATACTTGGGCAGCTATTTAACATAGCGATAATTAAATATTGTGCCGATAAATATCGATATAAACAAAAAATTACCGTCCCCCCTTGTGCAAAGGGATATTTAGCTAATTCATTACGTAATTGTTTAGTAGATTCTTGACTAAAACTTAAAAAATCTTGCTGACCTTGTTCATATTCATTAAGTGATTCTTTAAATAAGCTTTGCTCATTAAAAAGCCCATAAGCTTTATTTTTATTATTATAAATACGATTGATGTCGGTAATTAGCTGTTCAATATTATGATGATTTTTTAGGGTTGAATCGCGTAATTGTAATTGCAAATCACTGTCATTTTGACGTATTAATTTATGTAAAATAACATGTTCGATTTGGAGGCTCATAAAAATCCTATTGAGTTAATATGAATTAAGAATAAACTATTCTAACAAAGCATTTTAAAAGCGCTACTAACAAAAACAATTTCAAATAAAATTAAACATCTCTAGCACTTAATTTTCAAGAAATAGTACATAAATTTTAACGTTAACTTTTTCACAATAAAATGACAACATCATGGTAACTAAAACGAACTCAATCGATAATAAATTTCAATATCAAAAAATAAGTTTACTCTTTTGGCGTTATGCGCTTCCTGCTATTATCGGCTCAACAATTAGTACATTATATAATATTATTGATGGAGTATTTATTGGTCATTGGGTAGGTCGTAATGCATTAAGTGCCAGCGGTTTAATTTTACCTATTATGAATATATCAACAGCAGTCGGTCTGCTAGTCGGAGTAGGCTCGGCGAGCCGAATTTCGATATTATTAGGGCAAAAAAACCATCAAAAAGCGGAAGAAATCGCAGGGACATCGTTTATGTTGACGCTTTTATTAAGTGGCATAACGATTGCCTTACTTGTCTATTTTATTGATCCTATATTGCATTTTGTCGGATCTAGCCCTGATAACCATGAATATGCAAAACAATTCTTAGTTATCTTTTTACCGGGAAGTTTATTTTTAACATTTACGTTTAATTTCAATAATATGATGCGATCATGTGGTTATCCAATTAAAGCCATGATAACCATGTTTATTAGTGTAATCGCTAATATTATTTTAGCTCCAATATTTATTATATTATTAAACTTAGGAATGCAAGGGGCTGCGATTGCAACCACATTATCAATGATAATTAGTTTTGTATTTGTCATGCATCATTTTACTAGTCCGAAAAGTTTTATTCGATTACGAATCAAAAATCTCAATCTTAATCTAACCATTGTAAAATCGATTATCTCTATCGGTCTATCCCCTTTCTTTCTACAAATAGCCACCTCTATTGTCGTTGTCTTTATTAATTGGCAATTAAATCATTATGCTCCGCTTTCAGGAATTTCAGGAGATGATGCCATTGCCGCTTTTTCGAATGCGAATCGATTGATTACTTTAATATTAATGATTGTAATCGGCATTAATCAAGGAATGCAGCCAATTATTGGCTATAATTATGGTGCTAAAAATTATAATCGGGTTAAACACACTTTTTTTTATGCCATTATCATTGCCACTCTGATTACCAGCTGCGGATTTATTTTGGGTTTTTTTATTCCAAACGTGTTTGTAAGTGCATTTAGTTCAGACACAGATATGATTGAATTGTCTGCAACCACATTGCGATATATGACACTTGCTTACGTTTTGGTCGTTTTCAAATGGTGACAACGAGCTTTTTCCAGTGTATTGGTAAAGCTAAAATATCGATTATTTTAAGTCTTTCGCGGCATATTTTAATCTTAATTCCAACTTTATATATTTTGCCGAGATTTTTCGGTTTGTATGGAGTTTGGTATTCTGCATCCGTTGGCGATGTTTTATCATCATTAATGGCATTTATGATTTTAAGTTATTATTTTGTTCATTATAAAAGGTATTATTTCCCAAAACACCCTTCTAAATGATTAAAATCTTTTAGAAGGGATCGATAAATAAAGGTAATAATGACTAAAATCAGTTCTGTTTATGAAAAACGATTACTTGTAAAAATAGAGTTATCCACAAAATCTGTGGATAAAAGTTTGGATTTAAAAAGAATTAACGCATTAACTATCAGAAAAATAACAACTAAATATAAATTGTTTATAATTGGTTCACTTGGTTTATTAAGTAAAATATATTATTAACATTGCGTTAAAAAATTGTAATTAAAACCCTTGCCATTTTGGCAAGAGTTAATAATTAAATAAACTCTCTTAGCTGAAGTTAATAATTACTATTAACACATATCCAAACCCTACCTGTAACTTGCAAATGATTATAATCAAAAATTTGACTATAGCCTGAATATGCAACATAACGGCTATCATTTGTTAAAAACCATTTACCACCATATGCTCGATAAAAAGTTTTCATCCATTCCGAGAATAAAGCGCCAGGTTTATAAACATCTCCTACAACTGACGCATTAACTTTATCAAGGGTAGTATGGGTTAAAACTTTAAGTGAAGGTACTTCATAACCATATTTACTACAAATTGATGATACTTCGTTCCAAGCTGTAGTTGTATAATCGGTTTTACTTGTATTTGTTATAAACCATTTTTGAATTTTAAAACTGTATGCCGGATTAATTGTATCGCCTGGAACAAAAATGTTAAACGTAGTTGGCGTCATTCTTCTAGCTTCATATGCCGTCGAATTACTATTAGGACCTTTAAGTGTCACTTTAAGACCATACCTTAATTTTGGTGGACGGCGATCATTATCATTAAAACTTTGTTCCCATGATAACGTAAGATCAAGTGGTGAATTTGCGGGTGATTTAGTATAAGTAAAATTTCCGCCTTTTATACCCCCGAACATTAAGAAGAAGCTTGCATCATTGAGTCCCATTGTTGGGAAATTCTTTGAAGGATCCGTTTTACTTATTATTTCATAGCCATAATCTGCATTCCAAAACGTTCCTGGGCTTGCAGCATATCGATCTTCTTGCGGGCTATATAATACTGGTTGTGCCCAGCATGCAGCAGGTTTTATTTTTTTGGGATTAATATAGTAGATTGCCGAACTTGCCTCAACAATAAGCGGTATGCGTGGTGTTCCATATTGAGTTACGACTGTTGTCCTTGGATGCGCTAATTTAATTGAATAAGGAGCGAGACATTCCGTTAAAATATCCGTTGAACCTAATCCCATTTTATCGCTATCTATCATCTCAAGCGTAAGATCACCATTTAAATATTGTACTATATCGCCAGCTGCATCTTGCCAAAACTGAGCAAAATTACTTAGTGGGACACTTGTTTTCCCCGGTGGTACATTCATTTTTATATCAGAAATTGTATATCCTTCACCTAAAATAAGAGGAGTTGTATGCGATTCATACGAATCTTGAATTCCATACACTCGTCCGTCTGGAAAAGTAATATCAAATAAGGCATTCATGTCTTCGGCTACAGTGACACCATTATCCATTGAAAAATAAGGTATAGATCCACCTTGTATTATTCCTTGAGTCGTGGCTGTAATTGGGCGTCCATAACCATCTAAAGCGGGTTGAACAGCATAAGCTGTTTGTGTAGTTAAACCTATCAATCCAAATGTAAAAGTTATACGACGAATAGGTAATAAATTAAATTGCTTATCAATCGATATAGACCGAAAAAAATTTTTAAAACACAACATTAAGTATCCTTAATTATGTAAATGATCGTTTTGAAATCCATTGTTTTCTTTTATTAGTATTCAAGTAATGGAATGTTTATTTTTTATAGTTACTGAATAAAACAAACTATTTCTTTACGTTATATAAATATAAGTTTACGCAGATCTTACACAAAAATAATAAATTTACAAATCTTTACAACTATTACAATGATAATTTTTATCTATTGAAATAATTTTTTAATTTCTTTTTTTAGCTTTTATTTTAATTAGATTATTTGCATCTATTTAAAAAAACATGTTTATTTTTAATAACTTATGAATTAAAAAAATCTATTTAAATAGTAAAAACATTTTTTTATCGACAATAAAAAACAATTTTCTATTTTTTATAATTAATTTGACTAAGGATAGTTAGATGTATATTTTTAAATTGTTTTTATTAGCTAATTAATGTTAATAAATTAGCTTTAAGGCTTATAAATAAAAGCTTTAACAAAAATAGTAATAGTAAAAAATAAAAAAAGAGGAATAAATAAGAAATTTTATTTATTGGTTTTGGAATTGTAAGGGAATCTATTTGACTGTTAACTTATTGTTAAGAAAATGATAACCAAAACGGGTTATATTTATTGATCCCTTTTTTAAGATTAACAGCCAAAATATGGTGTTATTTTATACAATTAAGTTCCTTAGCTAAATTTGTACTTAATAAAGTATAAAAATCACCCAAAAGGTTTTGTAAATTAAACTTATTGATAGAATGAATATTATCTATTCAATGTTTTGGACTTGTTCGCGAATTTGTTCAATTAATACTTTAAGTTCAATGGCACTTGCGGTAACAGCAGCATTAATCGATTTAGATGCGATAGTGTTTGATTCTCGATTGAATTCTTGCATCATAAAATCTAATCGTCGCCCGACCGCTTCGTTTTTCTTTAAAATAGCATAGGTTTCTTTTACATGCGTGACTAATCTATCTAACTCTTCGGCAACATCAATGCGTTGAGCTAATGCCACCACTTCTTGTTCAAGTCGACCCGAATCGAGTTCAATTTTAGCCTCCTCTAAACGTCCTTTTAAGCGTTCTTTTTGCCATTCTAAAATTTGAGGCATCCATTTACTGATTTTTTTAACTTCAAATGAGATAGCTTGTAACCTTTGCGTAATAAGAGATTCTAGCTCTTTACCTTCACGTTCACGAACACTAATAAATTCATCAAGTGCATTATCGAATAAAGATAAAATTTCTTGCGAAATTTCGTCAAGATTTTGCTCTTTAGCAGACATAACGCCTTGCCATTTTAAGACATCAATCGGATTAATATCCCCTGTTTGATACTCTTTACGTAACCATTGTGCCGCATTGATAAGTTGGAGAGCCAATTCTTTATTTAACGTTAAATCTTGGTTTTGAAAGGCGGCATCCATTTCGAAACGTAAATTACATTCGATTTTGCCTCGCGTTAAACGATTACGTAATTTTTCACGAATAATCGGCTCCAGTGAACGAAATTGTTCTGGCATACGAATATAAGTCTCAAGGTAACGCTGATTAACCGATCGAATTTCCCATGATGCTTTACCAAAGGATTTACTTACTTCTTTCCTAGCATAAGCTGTCATACTGCGAATCATATTAATATCCTAATTTTGTAAAATCTAACTGGGCATTGTAACATAAATTCTGTATAATGCGCTCTTAGCTTAAGCTAAGCATCGATTAATCGAATCGCTGCCCTCAATAAATCATTATTTTTTACACACTAAAATTTTAAACGATAAAATTTTTACGCATTAATTTAAATTATCATAGCTGGAGAATTGCATGCGCCCGTCTTGCCGAGCTGCGGAAGAAGTCCGCCCTATTACCATCACCCGTCATTATACAAAGCATGCAGAAGGTTCTGTATTAGTCGAATTTGGTGAAACAAAAGTACTTTGTAACGCCACAATTGCCGAAGGTGTTCCTCGCTTCCTTAAAGGGCAAAATAAAGGCTGGGTAACAGCCGAATATGCTATGTTGCCAAGAGCCACTCATTCGAGAACGCAACGTGAAGCGGTGCAAGGTAAACAAAGTGGTCGTACAATGGAAATTCAACGCCTTATAGGACGTTCCTTACGTGCTATGATTGATCTTAAATTATTAGGTGACTATACAATTACCCTTGATTGTGATGTGATCCAAGCCGATGGCGGTACACGTACAGCCGCAATAACGGGTGCTTGCATTGCGCTTCATGATGCAATTCAAGACATGTTACAAAAAGGGCAGATTAAACAAAATCCGATTAAAGGATTTATTGCCGCGGTCTCTGTAGGGATTGTGGATGGTCAAGCCATTTGTGATTTAGAATATAGCGAAGATTCAACTGCAGAAACGGATATGAATGTCGTCATGACAGAAGATGACAAACTGATCGAAATACAAGGTACTGCTGAAGGACAACCTTTTAATCATGATGAATTATTAACCCTTTTAAATTTAGCTCAAAATGGTATAAAAACAATTATTTCAGCTCAAAAACAGGCTTTGCAAAACTCATAATAGGAGATACCCATGAAATCTTACAAAAGTGAATTCATTCGGTTTGCATTAGATAGACAAGCACTAAAATTTGGCGAATTTACATTAAAATCGGGACGCAAGAGTCCCTATTTTTTTAATGCAGGATTATTTAATACAGGTAAAGATCTAGCTTTATTAGGGCGTTTTTATGCGGCTGCCTTAAATGACTCTAAATTAGATTACGATGTTATTTTTGGACCTGCTTATAAAGGTATCCCTATTGTTTCGTCAACCGTTGTCGCGATGTTTGAGCAATATAATGTTGATATTCCTTATTGTTTTAATCGTAAAGAGGCTAAAGATCACGGTGAAGGGGGTAATTTAGTTGGTAGCTCTATTTTTAAACAGCGTGTTATGCTCGTTGATGATGTAATAACAGCTGGTACTGCTATTCGAGAATCAATGCGAATATTAAAAGATAATCAATCTATTTTAGCCGGTGTTTTAATTTGCCTTGATAGGCAAGAAAAAGGACAAGGGGAATTATCAGCAATTCAAGAAATAAAACAAACCTATCATTGTGAGGTAATTTCAATTATAACTCTTGATGATCTTATTCATTATTTATATCAAGATAACGATCGAAAACACCAAATAAAGCAAGTTGAAGAGTATCGCGCCAATTATGGGGTTATTTAATTAGTAAAAGGATGACAAAACTGTAAATCTAATACTAATTGCCTTTCTAATTGCGGATCAATCAAAGTTACGTGTAAGCCAATAAGCCTTACACCGCGATCATTGCGTCTTTCCATCCAAACTTGATGGGCTTGTTGGATTAAATCTTGCTTATCTAGCTTTGTCCAAACATGCTCTTGAGTTGTTAGTTGGAAATCATTAAATTTAAATTTCACCCCTTGCCTTGCAATGGAAAGATCTTTTTTGACTTTACTTAAACGGTTTTCTAGTTCCTCGTAAAGTTCACTTATTACACTAAGACAATCTTGCCAATCATAAATATCTTCAATTAGGGTCTGCTCCACACCCACTGATTTACGTTGCCGATCATTTATTACTTCTCGCTCATCAATACCTTGACACCTTTCATATAAAATATGACCAAATTTCCCGAAATGACTAAGCAGTTTGCTAATATCATATTTTAGTACATCTTGACATTTAAACAGCCCTAAATCGGCTAGTTTTTTCTCGGTCACAGTCCCAACTCCAGGGATCTTTTTTAGCGGTAAATTGGCGATAAAACTGGTTACTTGTGAAGGGGTTATTACATATTGCCCATTGGGTTTATTCATATCCGAAGCAATTTTTGCTAAAAACTTAAGTGGCGCAACGCCAGCCGATGCCGTTAACTGTAATTCATTAAAAATGCTTTGCCTAATTTCTTTTGCTATCAAAGTCGCAGAACCATTATGTAAAGGACAATGACTCACATCTAAATAAGCTTCATCTAACGAAATCGCTTCAATTAATGGCGTATAACGTCGAAATATTTGATGAATTTGTTTAGAGACGTCTTTATAGGCAGCATAACGACAAGCAATCACTTTTAAATTAGGGCATAACTTAATCGCTTGAGCCATTGACATGGCACTATGAATACCAAATTGCCTTGCTGGATAATTAGCTGTCGCAACAACACCTCGTTTTTTAGGATCGCCACCTACCGCAATCGGAATATTGCGGTAGCGGGGATTGTCTCGCATTTCAACAGCTGCATAAAAGCAGTCCATATCCACATGAATAATTTTGCGCATATCGGTAATATAATAAACAAAAATCCGTCATCATTATGAATATTCAATAAAAAACATTCACAACAAATCACTGTATAAATATACAATATCATACTGCTTTTATACGCTTAGTCTAGTTTTTTATTTTAATAAATCATTTTTTAATAATTTATTATTCGTTTTTTAATTATTTATTGATAGTTAATCCGTTAAATTATCGAACTCCATTAAACCTTTTTTATCATGTGGATCCCCTATCCATCTTTTTGGTTGTTTGAAATCTTTATTAACAAGACTTTTTTGAGGCTCATACAAATCATAACTTAGACCTGCTAAATCTGACCAAGTATGAATCAAATACTGACTGCTATATTTACGATTAACATAATCTTGATAAGGGATAGGATGTATTTTTTGCCAACTATTAGATGTCCATAGCATAAAAGGAATAGTATACATCGTTTTGGTAGGTGCTTTTTCATTACGCCCTAAAATATTATGTGGCTTAGTTTGATAGACTTCTTCACCATGATCCGAGAAATATAATATAAATCCATTGTCACCCTTTTCCTTAAAAATCGAGAATAAGGATGATGTGACATAATCATTATATAAAACGGCATTATCATAACTATTATAATCTTCTAACTCTTGCGAATTAAGCGCAAAGGGTAAATTATTCTGGTCATTAAATTGTTGATATTTTGCCTCTTTAGGGTAACGATATTCATACTGCATGTGTGTACCTAACAAGTGAACAATAATAAATTTCTTCTCAAATGGATCGTTTAAAACTTGTTTAAATGGCTCTAAGACATTTTCATCGTATTGCCGTGCGCTTTGATTGCGATCATTGTTTAAATAAAATTGCTCATCTGCTTGTTTGGAAAATATCGTTAACATGGTATTGCGTTTTGTCATAGTTTGCTGATTTGTTATCCAATAAGTTTTATAACCTGCTTGCTTCATTAAATTAATAATTGATGGTTGTTT
Source organism: Gilliamella sp. ESL1225 (assembly GCF_058502635.1). Taxonomy (NCBI): domain Bacteria; kingdom Pseudomonadati; phylum Pseudomonadota; class Gammaproteobacteria; order Orbales; family Orbaceae; genus Gilliamella; species Gilliamella sp. ESL1225. The sequence continues at coordinate 1,469,334 of NZ_CP196358.1, forward strand.
AATATATAAATCTGGTTTGGTTTCGTCCGCAAAGGTCAACGCTTGTTGTAATATTTCAATTGTGTAAGGTCTTGACGTCACAACGTCATTAAACACATAAAAATTAGGATTTTGCTTTTTAAATTGCTCAATTAATGGCGTCGTATTTCGTTCATAACCATAAATCCCCATACGCTGCCTTGTTGTCGATTCACCGATCACTAATACTAATGTTCGTGGCATTTTATCATCATTACTATCTTTTAAATGTTGTAAAGGGGGTAAGCTATCATAACGAGATAAAATATTTTCCATCGAACCTAATTGATTACGATAAGCAATATAATTAGAGATTAATTGCCAGGGGACTGTTGTTTCCATACGTGATAGTAAATGATTAGCAGCTCTTTCAAACGAATAATGTTTGACAATAAATGGGTAATAAAATGGTGCTGCAGCATATGCTAAAATAAAGAAAGATAAAACCCATTTAGTTAAATTGCTAACATAAATTGGTCTCACAAAAAACCATAAAATAATACCAATGACAGTAAAGCCGACAAGAAATAAAATAAGAGACATATTTAAGTATTGTTGAATATATTCTTGCCCTTCAGCAATATTGGATTCTGCCATAACAAAAAAAACACTTTGCGAAAACTCTTGCCGATAAATAGCAAAATACCCCACAACGATCAATGAGCTGGCACCTAAAATTAGACCAATTAAAGCTGAAATCCGGCGTGTATATTTAGGAAAAATAATGAGAGGAATTAACCAGATTAAACTATAAATAAAAGCATCTCGCAATCCATTTGCATTCGAATGTCCTGATAGGTAAATATATAATTGTAAGGCACATGAAAAATAAGCAAAAAAAATGAGGTCTAAAATAAAAGCCAGTAAGTTTGAACGTTTTTTTTGTTTTAAATTTGTCATAATCTCTTCGATCTATTTTATTAAAGACATTTAATTTATTAAATCTAACTGAATTAAATCGCAAACGATAATTAAAAAAGTTAGATAATAAAAAACATCAAATAAAACATTAATTAATGATAGGTGACTTGTAGACAAATAAATTAAAACTTAGTTCACTAATTGATTTTTAAAATGATTTTTATCAAAAAATAAATTTTAAACATTAGGGATTATTAGTAAAAAGTGTAATTACACTTAAAAATATCTTTAAAAATTTTTAATGTAAAATTTATTAGCAGCTCATTGATTTAGTTGTTTTAGGCCTAACAACCGTTGGATATCTTCAAATTTTGGTAGCATAAGCGATTGCGGTGATTTGTTATAAATGATTTTGCCTTTATCCATAACAATACAACGATTAAATTCCAATAAAGATTTATCCAGATAGTGAGAAACCATCAATAAAGTCATTGAATATTCACTACATATTTTATCGATAAGGGTTAGCATTTCAAAACGTAAAGCTTGATCTAATGCCGAAAAAGGTTCGTCTAATAATAAAATTGGCTTATGCTGAATAAGACAACGTGCTAAAGCAACTCGCTGCTTCTGCCCCCCCGACATTTCATCAGGATAACGATGACCAAATCCGGTTAATCCAACTTTAGCTAAAATGTCAGCAATTTGCCTTTTTTCTTGCGTTGAAAGAGTTAAAGAGGGTTTAATCCCTAAACCGATATTTTGCGTTACTGTTAAATGACTAAACAAATTATTATCTTGAAATAACATAGTTATCGGTCTTTTTGCCGGCGGCGCATCGGTCATATTTTGCTGATTAAGAATAATCTCACCCGCACAAGGAAAAATAAAACCTGCGATAAGACTAAATAAAGTACTTTTCCCGGCGCCGCTTGGTCCAATAATGACCGCTTTTTCACCTCTTTTTAAATTTAGATTTAATGCTAATAAAAAATCTTCATATTGATAGGTTATATTTTTAAGCTCAATCATCATCCATCATCACCATTAAAAATAAAGATAAAACTAATAAGCAAGATGCTGTAAATGCCCCTTCTTGAAAACGGTAATGAGAAAGCTGATCATATAAATAATAAGGTAATGTAATCACTGCCTCCCCACCTAAAAGGGCAATAATACCAAAATCTCCTAGCGATAAAATCGCCGCAAAAGCAAAGCTACGCCATATTAAGTGTTTTAAGGCATTATACTCAATTAAATAAAAATGTTTTATGCCTGTAATATTAAGCGATAAGCTTAATTTATAATATTTATTGGCAATATCATACATAGGATATTCAAGATTTTTTAATATAAACGGCAATGCCAATAACGCATTACAAAGGCTTAATAGCAAACAAACAATAAATGGGTTATCGATATAATCAATAAATAAAATATAAAAACCTGTTGCAAGCACCATACTCGGGATCGCTAAAATTAATGTGGCTATCAACATAAGGCGATGGCTCGTAGCCAAAGCCTGATGAATTAATAATTTATTATTCGTTGCAAGTAACAAACACGCCATGATAAGCGCTAATAGTGCCGATACGATTGAAATTGTGATCGAATAAAATAATGCCTGACAAAAGGTTTTATCTAATAATGAAAAATGAAAATAACGTAAGCCATCAAATAAAAGACAAGTAATCGGTAAAATAATAAATAACGTACCAATAACAATAATACAAAAACAGATTATTTTATAGAAGGTTGATATTTGCCATTGATATAAAACTTGTCGAAACTGGCTTTGCAGTTTCGACATAGCATTAAATTTTCGACTTAACCAAATAAACGTTACACAAAATAGTAATTGTAATAAAGCATAAAAAACGGCTTGAGTTAATTCAAAATCTCGAAATGATTGATAAATCGCCACTTCTAGCGTGGTATATTTTGGTCCACCGCCGAGCGATAGAACAATCGCAAAACTTGAAAAACACAGCATGAAAATCAAACTCGCCATCGGTAACATTTGCCTTCGTAATAATGCCCATTCGACTATTCTAAAATATGCCCATTGCGAAAAATTTAATTGCGCCGCAAGTTGTTTATGTTCGTTTGGAACGCTGATTAGCGTTTGATAAAATGATCGGCAAGCATAAGGAAAATTTAAAAATACGTGCGCTAATAAAATCCCGGTTAATCCATATATTTGCCCAACATAGGGCAAACCTATTGAATCAAATCCTGCTTTTATTATGCCATGCTGTCCATATACCGCTAACATTGCCATCACAACAACTAGTGAGGGTAAAATAAACGTTACAGGTAATAATTTCAACAACCATGATTTTCCTTTAAAATCAACCATAGCCAACGCTTTAGCAAGCATAATAGCCGCTGTAATTGAAATAATCGTTGATAAGATAGCTTGAAAAAACGTAATACCAATAACGTAAAATAAATAATTATCAATATATAGACTAATATTGCCATTTTGCCAAGCAAAATGGCATAAGCTAAACAGTGCTAAGCCTAAAAAAAGAACGATAAAGGCGGCAACAAAAAAGCCAGCCCCTAAGCTTTTGATATTTATTCGTGCTGAGCTTAAGGTTAATGAATTACTGCATTTTGCCATTCGCGAATCCACGTTTTTTGATTTTCACTAATTTCAAGTGGAGTAAATTCTAATGCTTTATTAACCTTGGGAATCTCATTAAAAGCGTCCGGTAATTCCGTTTTAATGATAGGATACATAATATTTTTAGTGGCAATTTCAAGCTGCACATCTGGTGTTAATAAATAAGTTAAAAAAGCACGACCTAATTCTTGCTGTTGACTATATTTAATCAATGACGCCACTTCGACTTGTCGATAATGTCCTTCGTTGAAGATAGCCGCATTATAAGGTGCATTATTATCATTTAGTTTATGAGCGACAGGCGATGTGGTATAACTTAATACAAAATCCGCTTCACCTTTTAAAAACATCCCGTAAGACTCACTCCAGCCTTTCGTAACTGTCACGGTATTTTTAGCGATTTTTTGCCATGCTTGGTTAGATTCATCACCATAAACTTTTTTAATCCAAAATAATAAGCCTAAACCTGGGGTACTGCTCCGCGGATCTTGATAAATAATTTTCCAATTTGCTTGATTATCTACTAGCTCATGAAGACTTTTCGGTGGCGTTTTAATTTTATTTTGATCATAAATAAATGCAAAATAACCATAATCATAAGGCATAAAATCGCTATTCCACCAATTAGTATTAAGATTTTCGGGTTTAGTGATATGATGAGGGGTGATAATATCGGCTTGTTTTGCTTGTTCAAGCAAATTATTATCAATACCGACAATAACATCCGCTTTAGTTTTATTACCTTCTAAACGTAGGCGATTGAGTAATGTAACGCCATCACCAGCTGTAACAAAATTAACGTCACAATCGCATTGAGCTTCAAATCCTTGTTTGATCTTGTTACCTGGCCCCCATTTTGAAACAAATGAGCTATAACTATAAACTGTTAATGTTGTTTTTGCGAAAATGATAGGACTCCAAAAAATTGATCCCATACATAAAATAGATAAAATAAGACGAAACATTTTGCCTCCAAGACAATTAATTAAAAGACAAAAGGTTTGAGTAAAAATAAACTTGTTTAACTCAAATCCCTCCGCTGGAATTAACCAGATCAGGTTCGACGAGTTATACCATTTTTATGATATTCTCAGCCATAATTAGGCACCCCGTTGAGAACGGCTTTAGTTTATTCGTAAGTGATGCACTTGTAAACGGGGTTATTTTGACAAATTATTGCGAATCTTGAAGGCGATAAGTGACTTTTTAAGACTTTATCGCTATCATATTCGCCATTTTCTAAATAAAAATTAGGTTTACTGTGAATATTCAACAATTATTAACATCACGTGTTTTAGAGGCAATGGAACAAGCTGGCGCGTTACCCGGCAGTGATGCACAAATTAGGCAATCAGCTAAAGCACAATTTGGTGATTATCAAGCTAATGGTATTATGGCGGCTGCCAAAAAATTATCCATTCCACCTAGGCAACTTGCTGAGCAAGTCATTAGCCATCTAAAACTTGATGATATTGCGGAAAAAATCGAAATTGCCGGACCTGGTTTTATTAATATTTTTCTAAATAAAGACTGGGTTGCCGCGCAAAACGAACTTGCTCTTGCCAGTGATAAACTCAATATTACTTTACCGAATACACCACAAACAATTGTTGTCGATTATTCTGCACCTAATGTTGCTAAAGAAATGCATGTTGGTCACCTTCGTTCTACCATCATTGGTGATGCAAGTGTGCGTGTTTTAAGCTATTTAGGTCATAATGTTATTCGTGCTAATCATATCGGCGATTGGGGTACACAATTCGGCATGCTAATTGCGTATCTTGAAAAAATGCAAAATGAACATGCTAGTAATATGGAGCTAGCTGATCTTGAGGAGTTTTATCGAGCAGCTAAAAAACATTATGATGACGATCCTATTTTTGCCGAAAAAGCTCGTAACTATGTTGTTAAATTACAAGGTGGCGATGAATATTGTTTGACTATGTGGCATAAACTAATCGACATTACCATGTCACAAAATATCGCCACATACAAAAGACTCAATGTTACCTTATCGTTAGAAGACACTATGGGCGAGAGTCGTTACAATGCAATGCTTCCAAAAATTGTTGACGATCTTAAACAAAAAGGCCTTGCAACCGAAAGCCAAGGCGCAACCGTTGTTTTTTTAGATGAATTTAAAAATAAAGACGGCGAACCTATGGGCGTTATCATTCAAAAAAGCGATGGTGGCTATCTTTATGCGACAACGGATATTGCCTGTTTAAAATATCGATATCATGACCTTAACGCTGACCGCATTTTATATTATACCGATTCAAGACAACACCAGCATTTGGAACAAGTTTGGTTAATTAGCCAAAAAGCAGGCTATATTCCATTTAACTTTCCACTTGAACATCATATGTTTGGTATGATGCTTGGCAAAGACGGTAAACCATTTAAAACTCGTTCAGGCGATACCGTTAAATTAAATGATTTACTCGATGAAGCAAGTGAACGAGCCTCTCGATTAATTCGTCAAAAAAATCCTGATCTTAATGAGATAGAATTAGCAGAAATTACTGATGCTGTGGCAATTGGTGCCGTTAAATATGCCGATCTTTCTAAAAATAGAACCACCGATTATGTTTTTGATTGGGATAATATGCTTTCATTCGAAGGTAATACGGCACCTTATTTACAATATGCCTATACGCGAATTTTATCCATCTTCAAAAAAGCGCAATTATCGCCTTTAGATCATAATGGAATAATTCAATTAAATGAAGATAAAGAACGTGCCTTAGCCGTGCGCTTACTTCAATTTGATGAAGCAATTAATATGGTTGCTAACGAAGGTACGCCACATGTCCTTTGTAATTATCTATATGATATTGCCACCTTATTTTCAAGTTTCTATGAAAATTGTCCGATTTTATCAGCAAAAAGTGATGAAATTAAATTTAGCCGCCTTAAATTAGCGGCTTTAACTGCCAATACTCTAAAAACAGGCTTAGATATGCTCGGCATCAAAACAGTCGAAAAAATGTAATTTATCATTGTTAATTACGGTCATTGTCTTAATATTGATTAGGACTATGATCGTTTTATTTTGACTCTATTCTTCTCTTCTTTATTTCTCCACATTCATTCTAACTTAGCCGCTTATTTTTAATGGCAAATTATTATTAATCTCATTTTTGCGATAACAATTTATCAATAAAATTAAGATATTAACTTTATTAAGGATTTAATATAGTCGTTTTTCTAAAATTAAGTGTCAATTTTATAAAAAAATTCTCAAAAATTAAACATTAACACTATAATTTATATGAATATTTTTAAAAAATCAGCTTGCCTTTCCATTAATATCCGTTAGAATTAAATTCATTAATTTATGGCAACTAAGCGCTTTATCAATAAAATGACACGTCATAAACCTCTTACCTTTTTACATTATGATATTCGTTTTCTTCCCCCTATTTATGGGGGATTTTTTTGCATTAAATTCCCCTTTATAAACTTTTTTGAGGCAAATTATGATAAATAGCAATAAAGAAATATTACTCGCCCACCGCAATCAAAGTTTAAAAAGCTTTATTATGAATAATATTCAACAAAATGGGGGCTGGGTTAACAGCCATTGCCATGCAGATCGTGCTTTTACCATTACAACTGATAGTTTTGAAGTCTATCAAAAACAATCTCTTATTCAAAAGTGGGATACCTTAGACAAAATAAAAGCCGCAATGAGCGAAGATGATTATTACCGACATTTTAGTATGGCAGTCGAATCAATGATAGAGCAAGGCGTGTACGCCATAGGATCATTTATTGACATTGATCCCATTGCACAAGAGCGTGCCATCAATGCGGCTTTAAAAGCGCGTGAACATTATAAAAACGATATTACCATAAAATTGATTAATCAAACTTTAAAAGGAGTTATCGATAAAGAAGCCAGATATTGGTTTGATAAAGGAGCCGATCTCGTTGATATCATTGGTGGTTTACCTCGCCGTGACGAACGGGATCATGGCGAAGGCATGGGATTAAAGCATCTTGATATCTTACTTCAAACTGGCAAATCGCAAGGCAAAATGGTACATGTACATGTTGATCAATTTAATTCACCTGATGAAAAAGAAACTGAACAATTAACCGATAAAACACTTGAACATAATATGCATGGGCGAGTAGTTGCAATACATAGTATTTCAATTACCGCGCACAGCCTTGAATATCGACAAAAACTTTACGAGAAAATGAAACAAGCACAAATGATGGTGATTGCATGCCCATTTGCATGGATTGATAGCCCTAGGCGCGAAGATCATGGACCAACACGGAATTCGTTAACACCTGTTGATGAACTTGCTGCCGCAGGCATTCCTGTTGCTATCGGAACTGATAATATTAGTGATTATATGCTACCCTTTTCTACCGGCAATATGTGGGAAGAGTTAAAATTATTGGTTACGGGTTGCCGATATACAAATCTAGATAATATTATTAATGTAGCAACCCACAATGGTCGAAAAGTATTAGGAATTGACTAGATCTTAATCTAGTCAATTTTTGATATTTAAAAACAGCTAATTAATCTTTAAAACGTAAATGAATTAAAGAGTGACATACTGATTGGCATAATGAGTGTTAATAAAAATCCTTGCACAATCGCAGCAGGAACAATACTCATCCCTCCGCCTTTTTGAAGCATGGGTAATGTAAAATCAAGTGATGTTGCACCCGATACACCTAAAGCCGTCAATCGAAAACGATTAATTAAGGTTGGAATCAGTATAATAGCGCAAATTTCACGCAGAACATCATTTAATAATGTTACGCCGCCAATAATATTTCCGGCGGCTTCTGTCATTAGAATACTCGACAAGGAATACCAACCAAATCCCGATGCCATCGCCATACCTTGATGCACTTTTATGCCAACAATTAACGCAAATACAATACCACCCAATAAAGCTGTTAATGTAACAATTACTGTTGTCAGTATGCCAATTTTACTTAACAAAATTTGCTGAACCGATATATTATTACTGCGTAATTGTATACCGACTAAAAAAAGCAAAAAGACTAAAATAATTTGTACTGTTATTTCATGATAATGCCATATCGATAATGGCACTAGACCACATAAAAACCCAGCCAGTAAAAGTAAAATGGCTCGCAATGATTCTAAAATCATCTTAAAACGAGAATCAAAATCTTTTTTACCGTTTCCTTTTTCCGATGGAAAAAACCAATCAATAACCGCAAGGGAAATAAAATTAAAACCAAACGTACAAATAAATAATACAATCGTATATTGCGCAATTGTTTGAATATGAGAAGCGAGATTATCAATCTGAGCGAGACCAATTCCCATAATAAAAAGAATTAAATACACAATCATACTTAACGTCTTATTAATACCATTTAGCCAATATTGATTTTGACACTTAATCAAATAACCGAAAAATAACGGCGTTAGTGCAAAAATAATCCCTTCATACATTTTTTTATTCCTATGTTATTAATTCTATTATCAAGCCATTTATTGATAATAAATGGCATTGTATCTAAATTGACTATTTAATAAGAAATCTTCATTGAATGAATCAAAATATCAATGATTAACCATTAATATTTAACATTCAATTTATCTTTTTACGTTAATTTTATTCTAGTTACCATTTTAGTTATTATTTTAATTTTTATGGTTGAGATGTCATTAATGTATTGAGCTGATTGATAATATTTGATTCAAGTTGATCTAAGGTCGCGTAACGGTTTCGATATTCGGATCGTTTTTTACTGGCAATATCTTCGATCGCTTTACGTTGAATTTGGTTAGGTAAAATAAATAAACCATTGCTTTGCTTTTTGCCATCTAAACTAAGCCAAAAATCATCATAGTCAGAGTGCACCCGCTCGTTTCGACTCGTATAGCGCCAATTATTATAAATATGCGTTTTATTACCAACCGCAACAATTTGTTGTAATCCTAAATATTTAGCCATAATTAACATGGCTTCGACCACCATTCTTTTAGGAAACATGCCATAACAATCTTTAGTTGCTTTTTGGATTTGAGCGCGTATATCATTGCCACTTGTACCTTGCAAGCCAGCAATAAACAAAGTCGGTTTTTTATCATAACAAATGATAGAAAACGTTAAAGTTGCCAAATTGACACCTTCATTATCATTAAAATACAGGCTGATTTCACCTTCTCGTCCAAATTTATTGCGCGCTTGTGCAGCAATTTGGAATTTAGCCTCATTTTTAACGTACATGTCCGAAAGTAAACAGGCTAAATCAGGGTTATAAAAGGCTTTTGTCAAACCATCAGGATGGCTTGCTAAAAAATTATAATGATAAACCAATGCATCATAACGTGTTTTTTGATTAAAACATGACGCTAAATATGGACGTTGCAGTTTACAGGGTAAATTGGTTTGACACGAAAAAAAATAACCTAATAGCGGGTATTGACTTAAATTACCTAACCACTTTAAAGTAATTGGGCTAAAAAATAGTGTTCTAAAAAAAAATTTTACTCGATAAATTGGCTTTGCCCATAATTCATTAAGCTGTAATTTACCTTTACACAGCCAATTAAAAAGTTGCCATTTATTTTTAGGACGAGATATCTCCAACATATTATTCATAATCTTTTAAATTTAGGTTAATAATAAAAAAATGCGTATGATAACTAACTAATTACCATTATAGAGCAGAAAGTATGAGTCACCAGCAAATAGCTACTAAGAGTACAACACAAAATCAGATTGAGCAACCACCTAAGTATGCCGTTATCTTACATAATGACGATTATACTACTATGGATTTTGTTATTGATGTTTTAATGACATTTTTTAATTATGATTCTAACGCAGCAACAGAACTAATGTTAACTATTCATACGCAAGGACAGGGAATTTGTGGCATATATCCCGCCGAAATTGCTGAAACAAAAGTAGCACAAGTATTACACTATGCGAGCCAGCATCATTTTCCTTTACGTTGCACGATGGAGATACAATCATCATGATGGATCCACAATTAGAAATTATCATTAATGATACCTTTAACGATGCGCAAGCTAATGGTTATGAATATGTCACAACCGAACATCTTTTATTAGCATTTCTCCATGATTTTGCTATCCAACGTATTTTTATCGGCCTTGATATCGATATGCCAGCTATCTATGATGAACTACAATTTTATCTTGAAAATCATACCAGTTTTTTAGCTGATGATAATCAAATTGGTACAACACCGACTTTGTCTTTTCAACGTGTTATTGAACGAGCAATTAGTGAAGCTGAGCAAGCTAAAAAAACAGTGAGTATTTTTGATGTATTTGCCTCTATTTTACATGAAAAAGAATCTTATTCTGCCTATATATTAAATCGCTATGGGCTTGATCTACCAAAATTAAAAAAATATATCGACCATAAAGAGCAAATAAACACTGAAAAAAATCAGATTGCTGAAATAAACGATGTTACTCCTCTTAATCTATATACTATTAATCTTAATCAACGTGCAAAAACAGGCAAAATCGATCCATTAATCGGCCGGCAAGAAGATATTGACCGCCTATTACAAACCTTAAGCCGTCGACGTAAAAATAATCCCATTTTAGTGGGTGAAGCCGGAGTCGGTAAAACAGCGATCATTGAAGGTTTAGCCTGGTTGATAGAACAAAAAGCCGTTCCAGATGTCATTGCGCAAAGTGAGATTTATGCACTCGACATTTCTTCATTAATAGCGGGCACTACATTTCGTGGTGATTTTGAAAAACGATTCAAAGAATTAACCCAAGCTTTAGAAGATAAAGCAAATTGCATTTTATTTATTGATGAAATTCATATGATCATCGGTGCCGGCACAGCTGGCGAGGGTAAGTTAGATGCGGCCAATCTATTAAAACCGCTTTTAACATCAAATCGCATAAGAGTTATTGGTTCAACGACCTATCAAGAATATAGTCGTATCTTTGCTAAAGATAACGCCCTTGCTAGACGATTTCTTAAAATTGACATTAGCGAACCCTCACCAAAAGATTGTTATAAAATCTTACAAGGACTTAAAAATTATTATGAACAATTTCATGGCATAAGATATACCCAAGACGCCTTGCAAGCAGCTATCGATTTATCGATAAAATATCTTCCTGAACGTTTTTTGCCAGATAAGGCAATTGATTTAATCGATGAGGCTGGTGCGAAAAATGCCCTTTTATCACCTAAATTACGTAAAAAAATCATTAATACTGCAGATATTGAAAAAATTATTGCTAAAATAGCAAGAGTGCCCGAACAATCAATCACTCTTTCTGACAAAACACGATTACAACATTTATCCCCTCATTTAAAAAATGCTATATTTGGGCAAGACAATGCTATTACTGCGTTATGTGATGCCATCATGATCAACCGTTCGGGACTTAAACAAGATAACAAACCCATTGGATCTTTTTTATTTGCCGGACCCACTGGCGTTGGAAAAACTGAAATCGCCATTCAATTAGCAAAAGAACTTAATATTGAGTTTTTGCGTTATGATATGTCGGAATATAAAGAATCCCATACTATTAGCCGTTTAATTGGTTCACCGCCCGGATATGTGGGATATGAACAAGGTGGATTATTAACTGATGCAGTCAGTAAACATCCCTACTCACTTGTATTATTAGATGAAATCGAAAAGGCGCATCCTGATATTTATAATCTGCTCTTACAGATTATGGATAATGGCATTTTGACAGACTCGAATGGACGTAAAGTCAATTTTAAAAATACAATCTTAATTATGACAAGTAATGCAGGCGTGCAAGAAACCATCAAAAAAACCATTGGTTTTAATCCACAAGATACGAGCCAAGAAGGCATGAAAGAAATTAATCGCTTATTTACGCCTGAATTTCGTAATCGGTTAGATAATATTATATGGTTTAACCATCTTTCAAAAGAAACGATTTTACTTATTATCGAAAAGTTTTTAACCGAACTCAAACAACAATTAACAGCTAAAAATGTCAAAATGACAATTACACAAGATGCTAAAGAGTGGCTTGCAAACCAAGGCTATGATAAAGCCATGGGTGCAAGACCAATGGCTCGCACAATTCAAGAAAATATTAAAAAGCCCCTTGCTGAGCAACTATTATTTGGTAAATTACAACATGGTGGTCAGGTAAATATTGGTTTACACAAAGATAATTTTAAGTTTGATTATAGTTGATCTTAACTTAACCTTTTATATCAAAAAATCACGAATTTTGCGAATAGACAAATTTCGTGAAAAAAGTTTAGGTCTATTTTTATGTTTTTTGATATTTTGCTTATTATCGTTATCAAGTCTTTTAAAGATTTACTTCTTGTTAAATATTATTGACTTCGATTAACGCACATAGGATAATTTGAGTTCGTTAAATTATTAATTTTACCTTCGCTTTCCACTATATAATAATTATTGTTATACCTTGCATAATAAACTCCTCCTAACCCTCGTTGCCCCCATTCAGGATATATGCCCCCACCAATTTGAGGAACCATCATGCCATCTTTAGAGAGAGGATTAGCTGTTGGAATAGTTGGAATATTAGTCTGCCCTGAGCGGGGTTTTGCATTAGTCATATCGGTTAAATCAGCTAGTTTATAACCAAACTGGTTACATGCGTCATCTACCTTTGCCATATCGGTTGATACATAAGAAATTTGTAATGGTAGGAACCACTTGCTAATAACAAAACTATACAAAACATTTGTTCTATCTCCTTTTGAGTATAACTTAAAAGTCGTCGGCACAAATGATGATGTTTGTTCATAGTTTGAATTTTGATCTGGTCCTGTTAATATTAATTTATAGCCCCAAAATTCTTTTATAGTGGCTGAATAACCCTGTTCTGATACCCCCCATCGGCCTAATGTTATGTTTATAGGGGATGTATTAGGTATTTTTTCAATCTCAAGTTCGCCTGAATTTAATCCACTACTAAAATTAATATAAAAACTAGCTCCATTATATCCTGTTGTTGGAAAGTTCTTACTTGGGTTATTTACGTTTTGAGTCAGAAACCCAGAATTCATCAGATAATCAGACGTATTGGTATAAAGAATATAAGCACTAATATTTGGTTGTATAAGACAAACTACATCTTGTTTATTAATAACGTAATAGTCTATATTATTTGATGTTATAGGCTGAATAAGTAATTTATGGGGATAACCTCTTGGAGTTATTGTTATATTATTATCAGCCTGAAAAGAAATACGGTAGGGAGCATCACATGGAACTAATATTGAAGAATTTTGTAGGGTTGTCCCGTTTTTATTTGTAATTGACATATGAAGATAACCATTCATATCGATTGTATCCCCATCATCATCAAACCAATATTGTTTAAATTGATTGAATGAAATATCATAACGGCCTCGACTGTAAATGATATCGTTGGGTATTTGTTTAAAAACATCTTTAATTGTGCTTTCTTTTTCTGTTAATCTGATCGGATTATCCTTACTTGCTTTTGCATCTTGTAAGCGATAAATTCGACCATCTGAAAATGTTATTGTTAATAATTCATCCATATTTTGCTTTTTTGTTATCTTATCATCGACTGAAAAATAGGGCAAAGTACCTTGAATTTTGCCACTCGTTGTTGCACTTAAGTTTTTCGGTGCACCATAAGCATTAATTGAATTAAAAAAATACCAACAATACCAAACGATAATAAAGTTCTCCATGCTATTTTAATTAACTTCAATAAAGAGGGCAAATTAAACATAATAAACAATTTGATTAACCCATGCATAATAGACTGATTTTCATTAATATTTTTAGAATCAACAAAATATGGTAGGTGTTTAATCAATTCGCCATAAAAGATTATCTTTTCAATGTAAACCATTTTATCCTCTTCCTATTTCCTTTCAATGTTTAAATACAAACATTTATCATAATTGGATCGATAAATCTAATTTTGCCATTTTTTATTGCGTATTCGAATAGGGATTAACACAGGCAATATAACCAATATTCGTATAAGTTAAATTATAAATGTCGGCACCCGAACTGCCTATCCAATAAAAATTATTTTCGTATTGAGCTAAATACGTATGAGAAAATGTTGTCATAGTCATACCTGGGTTAGGATAATAATCTTTGATAAAAGATTGCCATTCAGTGATCAATCCCGCTCCAATTTGTGGAACATAATAAACATCTGCTTTTGGATTTGCATCAGGTATATTCCACCCTAAATAACGCGATTTTGAATTTGTAATATCTCGAACTTTTGGTACATTATAACCATATAAGTTACAATCATTAATTGCTTTAGAAGTTTCATTTCTTGAATAACCTGTTGGTAGTGGAATAAACCACTTACTGATCGTAAAACTATAAACAGGTGAAGAACGATCACCTTTTAAGTATAATTTGAATGTTGTCGGAATAAATGATAATGCCTGCGTCGCTGTTGAACTATTATTAGGTCCATTTAGTACAAGTTTATAGCCCCATCGTTTTTTTGGATTCGAAAAATTCTTTTCGCGATCCGATTTACTCCAACCGCCTAAAGACACATTTATGGGTGATGTGCTTGGTTCTTTGGTTATTTCAAACTCGCTTGAATCAGTATTAGCAAAAATTAAATAAAAATAGGCTTGGTCAAATCCCGTTGTCGGGAAGTTATCGCTTGGAATATTAACATTTTTTAATAAAAAACCATTGTCCTTATCATAATCGGAAGTTTTAATATTTGTATTGCTGAAGTTAAATATGACAGCTTGTGCCCAACAAACATAGGGGTTCCCTTGATTTTCAGGATAAGGTTTCATATAAAAAATTGTTCTTGCATTTGGTACAATTCTTGTTTTTGGCAAACCATAACGCGTATTAATTGCTGCTTCATCGTGCGTTAAAATGATTTTATAAGGGGACTGACAAGTTTTTAAAGTTTCGGTAGTAGGTATTATATTATCATTAGTATCTCTAATATCCATTTTGAAGTATGCCGAGTTTAGTAATGGATTGACAATATCTCCATCGTCATCCTGCCAATATTGAGTGAAATCTCTTAATGATAATTTAATCGTATTTTCTGGTAACCATTGGCTAATTGTTGAAAACGTCCGTTCACCATCCGGTAATACTATCGGATTTGATTGGGTAAAATTTGCTAAATCTGCTTTTTTATATAACCGCCCATCCGATAGTTTTATCGTAAATAGTTCATTCATGTTTTCAGATTTAGTTACCCCACCATCAACAGAAAAAAGAGGAAGTGAACCTTGTATATTACCTTTCGTTGTTGCCTCAATGTTCAATGGCAATATTTGATTTAATTTGATTTTATTAGTATCAATAGTTATATTAGTTTCATTTAGTTTCAAAGAATCTAAAATCTCCGCTAATACTTGCTTGCTGCTCATTAAAGTGAAAAATACAATTATTAAACAAATCGTTTTAATAGAATATATCGATTTGAATATTTTCATATTTAATATTATATTAATTAAGATTATTTTATGAATACACATTTTATTTCTTTTCCATTTTATGTTATAGACATTAAATTTTTTATATTTAGTTTTTTATCGTTTGTTCTTTTTTAATAAAATACGATTGATTTTCAAATTTAATAATATATTTGTAGGTTAGTTTGTAAATATTAATCGATAATTGTTTTCGATATTATTAGATACAGCATTGATACTATAATAAATCTATTTTAGATATTGCTTTGGCGAGTTATTTAGATATAAATTTTACTCACTTGATGGTGCTTGCATAAAAAAAGAAAAAGCCTTTTAAACAATAAAGGCTTAAGTTAAAAACTTTCAGTGATTACTCCTGAGCTAATTCATTCACTCTTTCACGTAATACCTTACCTGGCTTAAAATGTGGAATATATTTATGTTTAACTTCAACATTTCCGCCTGTTCGTGGGTTTCTTGCCTTTCGTGGGGCACGATAGTTCAATCCAAAGCTACCAAAACCACGAACTTCAACGCGTCCATTATTTTCCATCGTTATAGCGATCTGCTCAATAATATCTCTCACAGCATCATCCACTAACTTCACCGGTAAATGAGGTCGAGAGCTTACTATTTTCTCTGTTAAATCTGATCTATTCATGAATATGTCCCTTTATAATTTATGCATTATATTTCTTACTCTTCCTAGTATAATGCAAAAGACGAGAGGTTACCCTCTCATCTTTTGGACTAAAAACTATTATTCAGTTTTAGACGCGGCTTTAAACGCTTCTGCCATTGCATTAGTAAATGACGCATCTTCTTGATTTGTCGTATTATTAACAGCTGCTAAAGCTTCTTTTTCGTCAGCTTCGTCTTTAGCGCGAACAGATAACGAAATTGCACGAGTTTTGCGATCTATATTAACAATTTTCGCTTCAACTTCATCACCTACTTTTAACGCAGAGGTAGCATCTTCAATACGTTCACGAGCAATATCTTGGGCTTTTAAGTATCCTTCAATACCGTCAGCCATATCAATTGTTGCACCTTTAGCATCGACAGCAATCACTTTACCTTTAATAATTGCACCTTTTTTGAAGTTTGCAGCAAAACTATTAAATGGATCTTCTTCAAGTTGTTTGATACCTAAAGAAATACGTTCGCGCTCTGGATCAACTTGTAATACGATAGCTGAAATATCGTCGCCTTTCTTATAAGCTTTAACCGCTTCTTCACCTGGTAAATTCCAAGAGATATCAGAAAGGTGAACTAAACCATCAATATTGCCATCTAAACCAATAAAGATACCGAAATCTGTAATTGATTTGATCTTACCGCTAACTTTATCGCCTTTATTATGAGATTCAGCAAATTGTAACCATGGATTTGCTTTACATTGTTTAAGACCAAGTGAAATACGGCGACGTTCTTCATCAATTTCAAGAACAACAACTTCAACCACATCACCAAGACTAACAACTTTAGATGGGTGAATATTTTTGTTTGTCCAATCCATTTCAGAAACATGAACAAGGCCTTCAACGCCTGTTTCGATTTCAACAAAACAACCGTAATCCGTTAAGTTAGTTACTTTACCTGTTACTTTAGTACCTTCTGGGTAACGTTTAGCAATAGAAACCCATGGATCTTCGCCTAATTGTTTAAGACCTAGTGATACACGTGAACGATCTTTATCAAATTTAAGGACTTTAACTAAAAGTTCTTGACCGACTTCAACCACTTCACTTGGATGTTTAACACGTTTCCATGCCATATCAGTGATATGAAGTAAACCATCAACGCCACCAAGATCAACGAATGCACCGTAATCTGTAAGATTTTTGATGATACCTTTAACTTCTGATCCTTCTTGTAGATTTTCAAGAAGTTGTTCTCTTTCAGCACTATTTTCAGATTCGATCACTGCACGACGTGATACAACAACGTTATTACGTTTTTGATCTAATTTAATGACTTTTAATTCAATTTCGCGATTTTCAATGTGAGATGTATCACGTAGAGGACGAACATCAACAAGTGAACCAGGAAGGAATGCGCGTACGCCATTTAGATCAACTGTAAAGCCACCTTTAACTTTACCATTGATAACACCTAATACAGTTGCAGCATCTTCAACCGCTTTTTCTAATGTTAACCATGCTTCATGACGTTTTGCTTTTTCACGAGATAAAATGGTTTCACCAAATCCATCTTCAATTGAATCAAGCACAACATCAACAACATCACCAACTTGAACTTCTAATTCGCCTTGGGCATTTTTAAACTGTTCGACAGGAATTGCTGATTCAGATTTTAAACCTGCATCAACTAAAACAACGTCTTTGTCGATTGCAACGACAGTACCGCGGATCATATTACCAGAACGAGTGTCTAGTTGATTTAAAGACTCTTCAAAGAGTTGAGCAAAAGATTCAGTCATATTTAATTTACTTTTAGTTAAAATTTAACGTCCACATTACATCGTGTTTAGTGGGGTTGTTTATCATACTCTGTACATCCTTGTCGCAGAGCTACGGTCACCAAAATAGATTTCATAACGCTATTTCTGGTTAGAGTGTATATTTTACTACTTACAATAATTTTTAGTTTCATTTTTATAACTATTTTTTAATCAATAAGATTTTCTTAATCGAGAAT
Organism: Gilliamella sp. ESL1225; assembly: GCF_058502635.1. Taxonomy (NCBI): domain Bacteria; kingdom Pseudomonadati; phylum Pseudomonadota; class Gammaproteobacteria; order Orbales; family Orbaceae; genus Gilliamella; species Gilliamella sp. ESL1225. The sequence goes on from NZ_CP196358.1 coordinate 1,487,940, forward strand.
TTCTTATTCAAGAAGAGCAAAAAACAGTTTTAAAATTAAGAAACTATCAAAATTATAGTTTTTGCGCTAATTTTTGATTCACATATGCAATTGATTGGTTAAAAACATCTTGAATGGATAATGATGTGGTATCAATTATAAGTGCATCGTTTGCTGGTTTAAGAGGAGCAATAGTGCGATTTCGATCCCGCTCATCACGTTCCGCTATCTCCTGCAAAATATCGCCGAATTTAGCATAAATATTTTTTTCTTGCAACTGTTTAAATCGCCTTTCCGCACGCGATTGCGCACTCGCATCTAAAAACAATTTTACTTGAGCATCAGGAAATACGACGGTGCCCATATCACGACCATCTGCTACTAATCCTGCAGATTGCCTAAAATCACGTTGCCTCTCTAATAAAGCCTGTCTAACTTCAATTAATGCCGCAACTTTTGACGCTGCACCGCCGATTTCTTCAGTGCGAATTTGCCTTGTAACATTCTGACCGTTTAATAACACCTGTGTTTCACTATGTGAACTATCAAACGTCAAGGGCAATTTACGTGCTAATTCTGCTAATGTTTTTTCATCATTCAATGGAACATGATCAGCTAAAGCTGCAAAAGCCAGTACACGATAAATTGCACCTGAATCTAAAAGATGCCAATTGTAATGGTTTGCTAGCGCTTGGCATAACGTGCCTTTACCTACGCCACTTGGTCCGTCAACGGCTATTACTGGAATGGTCTTATTCATCATATTGGCTCATTTGTTTAAACTTTTCAAAATAATCTGGGAACGTTTTTGATGTGCAATTTGGATCCAAAATAGTCACACCGGCATCAGAAAGCGCAACTAATGAAAAACACATAGCAATACGATGATCATTATAGGTTTCAATCTCAGCATGTTTAAGTTCTCTTGGAGGTATAATCGTTAAATAGTCTTGTCCTTCATCAACTATCGCACCTACTTTTTTTAACTCGCAAGCCATAGCAGCTAAGCGATCCGTTTCTTTTACGCGCCAGTTATAAATATTGCGTATTGTTGTTGAGCCATTTGCAAATAAAGCTGTCGTTGCGATTGTCATCGCCGCATCAGGTATATGATTCATATCCATATCTATTCCCTTTAACTCAGCACCTGTACATTCAATATAATTATCTGCAAAGGTGATTTTAGCCCCCATTTGTTCAAGTACTTTGGCGAATTGAATATCACCTTGTAAACTATTTTTACCAATACCTGTTACGCGGACTGTTCCACCTGTTATCGCTGCTGCAGCTAAAAAATACGAGGCAGAAGATGCATCACCTTCAACTAAATATTCTGTTGGCGACTTATATGTTTGCCGACCTTTAACTATAAAGGTTTGGTAATTTTGATGATAAACCATTACACCAAACGTTGCCATCATGTTAAGGGTGATATCAATATAAGGTTTAGAGACCAAATCTCCTTTTATGGTAATTTTTGTATCATTATCAGCAAGTGGAGATGCCATCAATAATGCTGTTAAAAACTGGCTAGATACAGAACCATCTACCTCAATATTTCCACCTTTAAACCCTCCAGAAAGGCGTAATGGTGGATACCCTTCATTCTCAAGATATTCAATTTTAGCGCCGCCTTGCCTTAAAGCATCAACTAGATGAGCAATGGGTCTTTCTTTCATTCGAGGCTCACCCGTTAATATGATATTAGTCATATTCTCGTTATTAGACACACTTAATGCAGCTGTGAGTGGTCGCATTGCCGTGCCTGCATTTCCTAAAAATAATTCTAATGGATGAGCGTTCGATAATTTACCGCAAACTCCTTCTATCTCGCAAAGGGTATTATTATTTGATAACTGAAAATGAACATCAAGCGCTTTTAGTGCGTCTAACATATAACGCACATCATCACTATCTAATAAGTTGATTAATCGCGTTTTACCTTGGCTTAAAGCTGCCAATAATAATGCCCGATTAGACACACTTTTAGAGCCTGCTAAATTGATCGTGCCTTGTATTTTTTTTATCGGTTTAAGTGTAAGTGATATCATAACTCTCTCATTCATCTCACTAATTTAAAATTTATCTAATGTTGCCTTTAATAAACTAATGGCATCTTGTTCTTTTGCACTATTTTGCCACAATTTATCAAATAAGTATCGATAACGTTTAATGGCATTTTCTGATGAAGTAATCGAAGCTATGCCAGTTGTGACATTAGGTAATTCTCCTAATCGAAAGGGACTCATCGCTAAGGCAAGTGATTGCCCACCGTCATAAAAAATCTGAAACGTGATAGATGGAATAGCTTCTTGTGTAATGCCAACGATAGGTGCAGAATCAGGATGTGATAGTAATTCAATTAAATGATTAATCTCTTGGCGTGCTAAAAGTACTCTTTCTGATTTTTTGCCAAGTGGCAAAGTTAAATTACCCACTAACCCTAAATGTAAAAAACGCTCAATATTTCGTAAACTTATCAGATTAATCACTTTAGGGGATGCTTTTTCAAACTGTGCTTTACGTTCTTTTAAAATTGATAAAGTAATAGAATATTTTTGCTGTTCTCTTGCCGATGTAGATTCAGTTAGCATAACGGTAAGAAGGTCTAAATAATTGGGAGAAGTTAATAAAAAAGAAAAAGGATCAAAGTGGGAATATATATCAGATGAACGCTCCTCTAACTGTCTCATCCTTTCAAAAAAGCCTTCGCCACTTGAATAATATTCCGTATCAATTCCTAATAAACTGGCGAACGAGGTATCTAATAAATAAGCTAAACGTTCTAAGGTCTCAATTTTGATAATTTCGCCCTTTTCTAATCGGTAAACGGCAGCCCTAGAAATTTTTAAACTCTTTGCAATATCTTCAGCTTTTAAAGATGCGGCAATCCGATAAGCTCTTAATCTCTGTCCAATAGCATAATAATCAATAAATCCACTATTCATAATTATCTCAAATGATTAGAGTGGGCAAAGTGTAGCATAAGATAGAAGTAAAACCAATTATAGACACTTTTAATTAACGTTGATTTACTAAAATTACATAAATATAACTGTTGTTGATAACAATATATTTTAAATCAAAATTAAATGGTTAAATAAAATAGCTCTACAATCTTGATTATATCTACTAAAGAATTCGTTATTAACCTATCTAACTATTGTTATTAATCGCTTAAGTATTTTCATTTTGTGCTTAAAAAAACAACGATAAGAAAAAACTTCATTTTACCAATGATTCGATTAGAATAGTTTTTATTCTTAAATATAAGATGTTTAATCTAAATTAATTAAAAAGGATTTAATATGGTCGTTCTATCTGCATTTCAGCAATTATGCGAACAAGCAAGGCAACAGGTAAAAGAAATCAATTTTTCAGATGTTAAAAATTTAATGGATGAAAAGAAACTACCTTATTTAATCGATGTGCGAGAAGACCATGAGTGGCAAAATGGACATTTACCTTATGCTATCCATTTAAGTCGAGGTATCATCGAAAGTCATATTGAAACAATGATCCCAAACAAAAATACTCCCATTATCGCTTATTGTGCAGCTGGTTATCGCTCATTATTAGTCGCTGAGAGTTTAGCTAAAATGGGATACAGCGAAGTTTATTCAATGGCAGGTGGTTTTTATGCTTGGCATGCTTTGCAATTTCCTATTAGCCAAGATTAAACCATTTTAGGATCTTATATCATAAAACCGTCTGTTTTTATTTTATTAATTCTATGATTTTAACTTAACTTTATGGAGATATTTAAAATCTTTTGTTTTATTGATACAAGTGATAGCATGTAACCAAATGATTAATAATCATAATTTGTTAATCATAAATAGTATTACTCGTTAATAAGGTGAATCGCTATGAATAAAAAAACTATATATCTTGCTGGGGGATGTTTTTGGGGATTAGAAGCCTATTTTAAACGAATTAACGGTGTAATTAGTGCAGAATCTGGTTATGCTAATGGTAAAACTGAGCATCCTAGCTATGAAGACGTTTGTTACCACAATACAGGACATGCTGAAACAATAAAACTTTCTTTTGATGCCGATACTATTTCGCTTGTTGATATTTTACGGCACTTTTTTAGAGTGATTGATCCGACGACTTTAAATCGTCAAGGCAATGATATAGGTACTCAATATCGTACTGGAATTTACTATACGGATTTAAAAGATCATGAAATTATCGATAAAGTGATTCATGCCATGCAAAAGCTTTATAGTAAGCCTATTCAAGTTGAAGTATTACCTTTGCAACATTTTTTCCGCGCTGAAGAACACCATCAAAGCTATTTAGACAAACACCCTAATGGTTATTGTCATATCAATTTACAAAAAGCCTCGGAACCATTGCCGGATTTACCTGGATTAACTATTTAGTTGATATAACAAAATAGCAAGCAATAATGGAAATTATTGCTTGCATCAAACATATTTATTATCCAAAAAGAAATAACATATAATCCTAGACAATATTCAAACCCATTAAATTAAAAAGCAATAGCATTGCTTAGCTGTGAACCCTTTTGGGGATTGATACTATTCAACAAATTTAGTTTTTTAAGAATAAGTAACCCTATTTGCAGATAAAAAAAGACATCCCTTGCTTGATAGGTTACTACACAACTACAGTCAGTAGTTTATAGTGACGATAAAATAAAGTTGTTAAGTTTAGTCAGTACGTTTTTGGGCCCTAATTCAATATAAATACCTAATCCTTGTTTGGCGATTCCCTTGATACTTTCTTCCCAACGCACCGGATTTACCATCTGAAAAGTCATATTTTCTTTGATAAAGCCATCAAGATAGACTTCTTTTGTGAAATTTGATACTACTTTAATCTTTGGCGGATTAAAAGTATAATTTGATAAAAAATCACTAAACTCCTCAGACGCATTTTGCATCAGTGGGCAATGAAAAGCTCCCGAAATATTCAGTGGAATAGTACTTCCTCCAACTAATTCAATTTGATTTTTAAATAACTCAAGTTGATCTATTTCGCCTGACACAGTTATTTGTTTTGCTGAATTAAAATTGGCTATAAATACTTTGTTATAACTTTTTAATGTGTCTTCAATGATATCTTGACTGACGCCAATGACTGCTAACATGCCACCATTTGTATGTGCGCTCTCCATTAACTTCCCTCGTTTACATACAATCTCAACTCCAGTAATAAAATCATAAACACCTGATGCATATAAAGCATTAAATTCACCCAGTGAATGTCCCAATAAAAAATCAGGTTGTATTCCAATACTTTTAGCCTCTTCATAATACATTGAATTTATCGTAAATAGTGCAATTTGAGTTATGCTTGTTCTATTCAGCTCTTTTCCTCCATGCTCACATATTTCACGAATAGGAAAGCCTGAAATTTTACTCGCTATTTGAAATAAATTATTGTATTTGTCATAAAGATGAACCCCCATACCTTTAAATTGAGTCCCTTGCCCTGGAAACATTATCGTTAACATATTTATTCTCCTCGTATATTCAAAAAATTTTTATATAAGGGGGCGAGAATTTTTACCTCTTCCAAGTAGTTCGATAATACTAATCGATACTTCATTTTTAAAAGGAAAGTCCTTTATCCATCTATAAAAAGAAGATGCAATCCCCCCAACAAATGGAAAAATGACTAACCTGACCCTATTTAAAGGAGATTTTCTTACTATATTAGTTTCAGAATTTTCACTTATGCTTACTATGATGATATCTTTATATTCTGGTTTCTATTATTGTTTAAGTAACAGTGTTTAATTAAACTCTATTTTTTACTTTATTTTTTCCTAGAAAAATAATAAAAATTTTACGATGATAATAAATCAAGACAATATCTAACAGGCAAGCTATAACAATTAATAAAATGGTTTCTTTTGTTAAAACAGAATGAAATAAAAGATAATAGAACAACAAAAATAATCCGTATAAAAGAGCGACAGGAACAAAACTGTTTGCGACCAGTAAGGCCCCAATAAAAATCATCAATAATGAAAAAAATTGACTTACATTTTCGGTTTCTAATGATGTGTCAAGACTCAAATACCCGTTAGGTATTATATGAAACATTTTATTAAGCCCCAGAAATAGCATGATTACACCGAGAAAAATTCTTATATATGTCATCGTTTAACCTTTTCGTTTAGTTATTTTAAAACTGAACTAATGTAAATGCTGGTTATTCGCTACTTGCCATTTACCGGAAAGCCATCGGCTATTATAAACTGCAGCTCGAACCGTTTCATCGACTAATAGGACAATCCAAATACCAGGCAAGCCTATAGCAAGTTTTATACTTAGAAAGTAACCTAAGGGAATAGTTATACACCATGTAGTAAATACACTAAAAAATGCAGGAAACTTAGCATCTCCAGTTGCTGTTAGACTATAAGATAACATGGTAACCTGACTACGTATTGGTTCAATTACTATTCCAAGGCTGAGCAAAATAAGACCAGTTGAAATAACAAATGGATCATTTGTAAATATCATTAATAGCTTATCACCAAATGAAAACAATATTATTGCTATTATCAGGCTACCAAACATAGCTAATCGCATGTGTATGGAAATTATCTTATTGATAAGAATATACTTTTTTGCTCCATATAAATGAGATACCATAATTTGATTCCCAATTGATATCGACGATGCCCACGAAATACAGACAGTCAGAAAACTTAAGACAAACACTCTTGTTGCCATCGCGACTTCACCAATAATAATAGTAAATAGTGAAAGAACAAACATACCTATTTCTGTAGAAACAGGTTGAATAGCAGCAGGAATACCTATTGCTAGAATCGGATGGACTACTTTCTTGAAATTTTTAAAAACTTTACTAAAATCATATTGGTGATGCATTTTCTTAATTACAACATAAAGATAGTATAAACAGATAATACATTGAGAAAGGATTGTTGCTAATGCGACACCATATATACCCATATTGGAATAGTAGAGAAATAAATAGTTAAAAACGATATTAAGAATATTAACAATAACACCTGCATAAATATTATACTGTGTTTTACCTTGAGACATACATACTACACTCATTGAAAACTTAAGAGCCATAAAAAACAAGGCGACAGACATACATGAAAGGTATTTGCTTGCGAAATTCTCTGAATCGTTTGTCATTCCAAATAAGCTAACTAGCGTTGAAGATCCGAAAATTAATACAATACATAATATAAGTCCAAGCATTGCATTAATGATCAATGTTCCAGTGTATGTTAACTTTGCATTTTCAAGCTGTTGAGCACCCAGAAAGTGCCCTGAAACACTTATACCACCTTGTGCTATCATCATAAATAGCATTATAGATATTATTATTATTGGTAAAACAGCACCAACTGCTGCAGCGGCTGTAAGTGATATTTTGCTTAGAAAAATATTATCAATAAAAAACATAGAAAACGACAGTATCATATCGATGAATATTGGTATGCTTAGAGACCATATAGTAAAAGGCAGTTTATAATTCATTTATAGTCCTTGTATTATATAACGATAATATAATGGCTTCTATTTAGTGCTTTCTAAAAAACAGCCTTGCTAGAGAGCCATCTAAAGAAAATGTGGCAAAATTAATATAAGTAATAAAGCCACTAGCTTTGTTTTTACGATTTATTCATGATCGTCAATAAATTTTTCAAAAATAGGGATAAATAATTTTTCATGTGTTAAATATGGGAAATGGGCCGCACCCGGTATCAAGCTTAGCTGAGACCTTTTTACTCCATCACTAATTTCTTTTGAATGGCGAGGAGATATAATTCTATCTACATCACCATAAATGCAATGGGTAGGGATATTCAATTCAGGTAGCCACGGTAGAATAGACATATTTGTCACCTCATGTAAATATCTCAAGGCGACAAGAAAATTAACGCATTGAGAATTTAATAAGAGTTCACAACGTTCTTTTATTATATCTGCTTGCCATTGGTCTTGTTCACTAAAATTATTAATAATAGCGTTAAAGTCTTCTCTTAGTAATTCAGTAGAAGAATTTGCTAACTGTTCAAATTGATCACCCGATAAGTTATTTGAATCTGTAATATTAAGATCCGACGTATCATAGAATGCACCAATGAGCGTTAAAGATGACACTCTTTCTGGATATTGTTTAGCTATGTACATCGATGCAATACACCCTAAACAGGAACCAACTAGATGAAATGGTCTCTTAATTTCTAAGGCATCAATTGTTCGCATAACTGCTGTTGCAATACCCTTAGTATTACAGTCAGATACAGGATCACTTAAACCATAGCCGGGTGGGTTTATTACGATGAATTGATATTTTGTACGTAATGACGAATTTAATAAATAAAGCCACGTGGGTGCCGTCAATGCAACCGCAGGCATTAGTATCACAGGGATTCCTTGTCCGCTAATTACCACTTCCATTTTCCCGTAGTCTGTATCGACTAAACCATGCATGATACATTCTGTAGGATCAAATTTATTTATTGAATTTTTTTGTAAAGAAGGAATTAATGTCTTACTTTTATAATATTGGTAATATTCCTTTAAAAATTTTTCTCCTTCATTTAAATCCATTGTTCTTAGTATTTCTAGTTTTTCGGGTTCATTAAATTCAACCACTTTCGACTTTTCTTTAAAAGAAGGTTCTTCTTGCTCTAAAGTATCTTTTAGGTTAGAGACAATATTTTGAACTGATTTTATTCCTAGAGATGTTGCATTATTTAGAAATGATATAGCTTGCTCGCTATATTCATTAAACATGGATATAGCTACATCATTGATAGTTTGGTTATCTAATAAAACATTAATACTAATTTGACCAGCTCGTTCCTCAAGTGCCTTATGAATACTTAACAAAATCAATGAATCAACGCCAAAAACTAACATGTCATCATTTGCTCCGATGTCACTCTCATCAATTTTTAAGACTTCAGAAAATAGACTAACTAATTTAGCTTGTAAATTCTCAATACTGAGATCGGAAGTAGTAATTAAATCATTTTTTTCTAATGATGCTGTCTGTATAGTAGACATAACTGCATGTTGTTCCATTTGGTTAGCTACTCCTTTCTCAGTTTTGTCTGATACTAAAATAGCCGTTTCATTTTTTATCGTCTTTTTAAATCCCATTTGATTTATAACATTGTCTTCTGCTTTGAGCGCAATTAATTGATGGCACTTATTACTAATAACATATTCAATAATCCTAATACCCTCATTAATATTAATAAATCCTATTCCTTTATTTTTTAACATTTTTGATGCATTATCATCTATACCTTCCCAAAACCCCCAATTAATAGAATAAGCAGTAATTCCTTTCTGTGAAATAGATTTTGAAATCTGATTTTGATATGAACATCCCGAGGTGTATGAACTCCATCCAATGCTACCGACATACGCTTCGGCAGATGAAAATAAAATAATGAAGTCTGGTTGTCTATTTTTAAATAGAGTTGAGAGGTTTTCAGTACCTGTTATTTTTGAAGAAATAGCCTGACTTAATTTTGAATCAGACAAATTATTTATTCGACAAATTTCTTTATCCATTGCCAGATGTAATACTCCATTTATCTTACCAAATCTATGCTCAATATCCTCTACAGTTTCTGTCAATTTTGTTATATCTTGAATATTAAGGGAATAATAGAGACACTCACCTCCTAATTGGTTTATAAACGCTATTTTCTCTTTGCGAGACTCATTTAGTGGTGATCGGTTTATCCAGACAATTTTTGCCTGTTGACTTGATGCTAAATATTTACTGAGTTGATATCCAACCGTTCCTCCCCCTCCAATTAATAAATAAACTCCATTTTTTTTGAACACCTCTTGATAGTGATTTTTTTGCTCAGGAATATACTCAACTATTTGACGAGTTAGCAATTCATCACGTCTGATAAAATGTTCCATTTCATAACTGCTGTTTAATTGTCCATAAAGAATAGCTAAAGAATTATCAGGGACAGAACTAAGCCAGTCTACATCAGTTAACTTAATATTAATTTTAGGGTATTCTCTTGCAAAACTCCTCAAATACCCCGACAACCCGCCAGCTAAAGTAGATATTTCATCAACATCCCTAACTGCTTCACAAAAGCGAGTAAACACATATATCCTAAATTTGTTATCATTGTTGTCATTATTATCTTTAATATTTAGGAGACACTTCATTAGTTTATGAAAAAAGGTGACTTCTTGTACGGGATCAATACTCATATCATTTTGACAAAACGAGTCACCAAAAAACATGATTTGATTAATGTTTTTATTTTCTTTTAAAATTTGCTCTATAAAATTTAATTGACTTATGTTTTCTACCCAATGGGTAGCATCTATATTTTTTGCTTCACAATTAACGTCATAAAATACAGTGTAAACATTTTTAAAGTGACAAGCGTTTACTAGTTTTTCAATATTTAAATCTTCTTTATTAGGTAAAAGGACCAAACATTCAATATTATTTCTATCGATGCTTTCTGTATTTATTATATTTGCTACTCCGAATTTTGGACTAAAAAACCGATAACTAGTATTTTCCCTCGGAAATATATTATTAGTATTACTTGAGAAGTAGAGTGAAGGTTGTTTTTTATTATTGAAAATAATCGCATCAACACTTCCATTTTCATTTCTATCTAACACAATCCATCCATCTTCCGATATGCGATCTAATAGGAGTATATCGTTATTAAATATATCGCTTATATCTTCATCTTTAACACCGATAAAGTCGGCTAACAGCTGATGTAAAATTGATATAGCTATAATTGGAGCTGAAACTTTGGGTATCTCTATATAGCTGGCTACAATGGTATTTTCTGTCATAAAAATACCTTCTAAACCAAGTAGATCTAGTTTCTTTTTATTATTTATAGCTGTATTTTTTTGTAATAAAAAGTGAGCATTATTACTAACAAATTCACTTTTTATTAGATCTGATGCTGTTACATATCCACTAGCAATAGGCGCTTCATTATCAGAGTAAAAAAGACTTATTTTCATTGCCGTCGAGTCTTGTATAGCATCAACGGTAATTGAAGATAAATCAATCAATTTAGCTGGTAAAGATATATCATTTATATGAAAAGATCCTTTAGTCAAATGTTCATAAGAATTTTGAATTAATCTTCCAAGGAGAAAACTTTTTTTTAGCCCTGAGCTTGATAAAAAATATAAATCATTTGCTTCGTTTTTATTTGAATCAACGTTTGAAATACTTTTTTCGGTTTCTATGATAGGTGAGGAATCAATATCCTTAATATTGGGTAAAACCGCTGTTGGAGCCCAACAAATTATTTTAGCAAAAGGATATAGGGGTAATGAAACAGTTATAGGCTTTTCTTTTCCATAGAATGTATCCCAATCGATATCGACACCTTTACACCAGAGTTCAGCTACCCTTATATGATTTTTTTGCGCTATCAGCTGTTTAATAAATGTTTTATCTTTTTCTCCAACTTGTGGAGTTATTGCAGGATTAGTTTTAAGATTACCCGTAAAAATTTTTGTATTTTGTTTTTCTGATAATGCGTCCTTTAATACTGATTGAAACTCTGATAAGCTATTTGCTGTTATAGCGACTCTACAAGAAAGATGTTCTCTTCCTGTCTGCATCGTATAAGCCATTGAGCTAAGATATAAACGCTCAGCATTTCCTTCGGCTATATATTTTTTATATTTTTTTGGTATTACAATATTTTTTAAATCAAAAACAGTTTTACACTGACTAATCTCTTGTTCAGTTATAAAAATATTACAATTTTTAGATAATGCGACAATTAAATCAGACGTGCTTTCCTCCATCGTTAATAAATCTGTTAATAAATCGTTATTGCTGAGTAAAGAAGTACTGATAGACGTTACCTCATTTAAAGAATTCATAATCGTCTCAACAATTGGAGTCTCTTCTATCTTTTCACGTATACGCAATAACTCATCAACAAAATTTGAATAACTATTTATTAAATTATTAAGAGAGGTATCATCACGAGCTGATATTGGAAATATATATTCGTCACTGATGTTAGTCTCAATAGTTGGTGAAATATATTCTTCAATAATCATATGTGCATTTGAGCCGCCTGCACCAAATGAATTTATTGCAGCTCTTCTTGGTAATGCTTTAAAATAACCATTATCATTTATTAATTGCTGTTTCCATGGACCTAGACTTTTTTGTAGAAAAAACGGGGTTTTATCAAACTGAATATTTTTGTTTTCATTTTCTAAATGTATTGATGGAACTAGAGTTTTTTCTTCTAGTTGCTTGATAACCTTAGCTATGCTAGCAAATGAAGCCGCAGATTCTAGATGTCCAATATTTGATTTAACTGAACCAATTGAACAAAACTGCTTGTCATTAGTATATTTATCAAAGACCATCATCATTCCCCTGATTTCAATAGGGTCACCAAGAGCCGTCCCTGGGGCGTGAGCTTCGACATATGAAATTGTCGAAGGATCAATGTTAAATCTTTCTAATGCTGAAGTCATTAATTCAGCTTGAGATTTAGCACTAGGTACGGTAAATCCATTAACCTTTCCGCCATGATTTATGCTTGTCGCTTTAATCACACCATATATGTGGTCGTTATCCTTTATAGCCTGACTCATGGATTTAAGCAGTATTGCTCCAACACCTTCTGAAGGTACATAACCATCTCCATCAGCACTAAAGCTTTTACAACGACCATGCGATGAAGCAAAACCCGTTTTAGATAAAACAAAATATTTATTTGGGTGAGTTGTTAAATTTACGCCACCAGCAATAGCCATATCTATTTCACCAGAACGAATGCTTTCACAAGCAAGATGAACTGTTGTCATTGATCCTGAGCACATAGTATCTAACGGTATACTTGGACCTTTTAGATTAAAAAAATAAGATGCTCTATTGGCAATCGAGGCATATGACGATCCGGTAGATGCATCCATTGCACCATAGAGATGATAAAGTCCCCACATAACACTCACATATAGTCCAACTTTATAGTTAGCTAGTTTTTTCTGATTATACCCAGCATCTTCAAATGTATGGTATACGGTTTCGAGAAAAAGTCTTTCTTGAGGATCTAATGATTCTGCCTCAAGTTTACTCATACCAAAGAACAAAGGATCAAAAGTACGATGATCACTTAAGAATCCGCCCCATTTAAGGTAGGACTTCCCTGCCATTCCTTTTTTTTCGTCCCAATAATCCTGCCATTTCCATAACCGTTCTGGAACAGTAGTAATACAGTCTTTGGCATTAACTAAGTTTTGCCAAAAAGTCTCTATATCATCTGCTTGAGGAAAACGACCTGCGATACCAATTATTGCCACATCGTTTTTAGAATAACTTGGGTCATCGTGTGCCACTGTTGTTTGGCTTTCAATTGGGGTTTCATCAATAGAGTTAATTTGCTCACTTCTTGATTTAGATACAATTGAAGGACTAGTATCAAAAACTGGAGGGATAATTTTGTTATCGGTATTTAAATGAGTGATAGTTGGCTCTTGTTTAGGTATAATATGAGAATTATGATTTATATCCTTAAGCTGCGACGTAGAGTCTTCTTTAGCTCTAAAATCACCCTGTAGCTCAGAATGAGGGACATGATGAAGAGACGTATTTTGCTTTTGCATTTTTTCGGTTAAAATATCTGCATATTCACCTAATATATATTCTACTAATTCTGCTATAGTTGGAAACTCAAATAATAACGATTTACTTAATTCCCCAAAAGTATTTTCTAATACTCTAATAATTGATACGCTCATAACCGAATCAATACCATATTCATCAAAAGCGACATTTTCTTTTAATAGCGATGGATCGATCATTGTTTCATTACTAATTACTTTTTTAATCAATTCAAATGTAAAGTTTTTAATATTCATTATAAAGTCACCATCATTTATTTAGGAAAAATTGTTTATATTCAGTTTACTATATTTAAAAAATATACAAGGAATTCAAAAATTTTTCATATACAAGCTTATTACCGCAAGCTAAGAAATCTATTTCTAGATTAGCGTTTTCTGTGACACTTTTTAGAATATTTAATGCAGTATCATCTTCTAATGGAATAAATCCTTTTGTCTCAATAAACGCTAACTCTTTTTGAGAAATGTTCATACCATCTTTCCAAGCTGGCCAAGCTATACATATATTCCTTCCAGATCGGAGCCCTTGTTCCACAAGTGATGATCGATACTCAGTAAAACGCTCCAATACTCGGTTAGCAAAGGCATAGTCAGTGCATCCTACATGGCCCGTAATAGAAACTAATGATGAAGAAACTAAAAAAAAGTCGAGGTTATCCAATTTCGTGGCTTCATCAAAGTAATAAGCACCCAGAATTTTGCCTCGAACAATACGCTCATAGTCTTCTTCTTTTTTATTAATCATAAGAGAGTTAGGTGGCATACCTGCGCAATGGATTACTCCTCCAATAGATCCATATTTGTTCCGGGCGTCGGAAACTATGTTAAAAACCGACTCCTTATTTGTCACATTTATCGGTTTATATTCCCAATTTTTTGATTTATCAGAAAGTAACTGCCTTTTTTCAAAAGATAATTCATCTAATGAAGAAGTACCCATTAATACTACTTTAGCACCTAAATTTGATATGTAAGTGGCAATAAATCTACCAACTCTTCCCATTCCTCCTGTAATTAAGTAGACTTTTGATGGATCGATCTTCCAGTCATTATTTTTACTTCCTATATCACCAGCATTTTTCAAGGTTAATGTATAAATTGCCTGACTATCTAGATGAATCTTGAAAGAAGTTGATACTGTTTGACAGGAGATTAACGCTATTTTTCTTTTTATATCTGAAGAAATCGTATCAAGATCAATGTTTTTATCAGAATGTATTATAATAGTTTTTACTGAAATCAGAGGGCACTCATGCGAAACTGCTCTCCCAAAAGCATCTATTGCTTTCAATAACGATGATGCTTCATTCTCTTTTTCATACATTATAATAATATTCAATGAAACCTTTTGTTTTACTTTAGACTTAATCCATTTTTGAGTCCAAAAATAAACTCGTTTTTGCCAATGAAGTGCTTGCTCTAATGTAAAGCGATTTGCATTCACAACAATATTTAATACATCAATTTTCTTAGCATCTTCATGTATATTTGTAATGCTTGAGGTATTTATTAAACTACCAGGATTATCATCATTTAAAATATTTATAAATGGAGCATCTAGCATTAAAGCAAACCTCTCTTCTTTATCGTCGGCTCCAAATCCAAGACACTGGTGATTCAAATAGATAGTATTATCTGTTTCTAATTCGACTTTTTTCCATGTTTCAACAAATTTTGTCGCTTGCTGTGGCTCTATATGGTGATCTTCTGCTTTCTCTGGTCGTATAGCAAGTCCTATACACCCATTTATTTCCATAAGTACAGTCCCTGACTTATTAAATGCTAAAATATGGTATTTTGCTAATTCATTAGCTTGGCTATTTATCCGAAATACCCGTGCATACATAGTTTTTTCGACGGGTCCATTTATAAGTATCTTGTCGATTGAAAAAGGAATACATAGCTGTTGCGGCAAAACATAGCACTGATGTAGAATCGACGTTTGGAGAACTGAATCAATAGCTGCAATTTTTAGATCAATACTTGACTCATCTATCGTTACCTCTTCTTTTCCTTTAATCTGGCTTAACGCTTCATTTTCAGAAAACCAGATTTGGTTAATGATTTTTAAACTTTCACCGAATCTAATACCCATCTCACTAAATTTAGTGTAAATATCAATATCAGACATAGAACTATCAAATTCTTTCGTTCCATCTGACAGTTTTTCCGATGATATAGTGTCCGGGCAACATTTAATGTCGGCGCTACAATTCTTGATTTTTATATCATCTTGAAAAGTATAAAAAAAGATACTTTTACTATCATTATTTGTTTTTTCAATTTCAATATTGATTTCAACAGGGAAATCAGAGAGAAACAAGATTGGTTTATACCACACAATATTACAAATGCTTATTATTCCACGGAGTCCTAAATGGTTATAAGCGATGTCTTCTATAAAAGAAATATAGGCTGCTGATGGTAAGACTTTTTGATTATTAATAACATGATCACGGACATACCTATGTTTAGAGGATATTATAAGTTGGAATTTATTCTGTTCTAACTGATATAAGCAGTAACGGATTTTATTATAATGAGACTCCAACAATACCTTAGGAAGAAAAGTATTTTTCGCGAATGGATACACTATAGCTGGAATTCTTTTAGGGCTACCCTCATATAGATCTGCTAATTCTATTGTTTCTATTTTGTCTAACCAGCCCTTTACAATATTGATTACTCCTTTTTGTTCGAAACACTGTTTCTCACCATATAAAGAATACTCACCATCACTTATTTTTTCATTTATTAAAAAGGATTTGTCTTTATTATAAAAACTATGTAGGGCTTGAATTAACTGTTGCTTTTTAGTCGCTAGAAAAACAACTTTTTTATTGAATTGTTCTCGACCTATTTGAAAAGTATAAAGTAAATTAGCAAGTTCATTTTCATCTATTTTTTCAACCGAGTCTTTAATTAATCTTACATATTCAAATAATTGTTCTTCGCTTTTAGCAGAAACAGGTAAAAATAGAGTCTTCGCTATAACTTTTGCGGGAAACTCTTTATATTCTTCAACTATTACATGTGCATTAACACCACCAAAGCCAAATGAGCTAATAGCTGCTTTTCTAGTAATATCTTTAAAAGATGAACTGCTCCATGATTGTAATTTTTTAGATAAATATAACGGACTATTTTCTAAATTAATTTTGCTATTTACAGTTTCTAAGTGAACTATAGGTGGAATTAATCGTTCTTTTAAACACATAGTAACTTTTAATATACCGGCAATACCTGCAGCAGCTTCACAGTGACCAATACTCGTTTTAACTGAACCAACAGAAATACTGTCAGGCATTAATTGTATACCCCCTTGCTCAATTGCTAATGATGATATCGCGCTTTTTAATCCTTCAATTTCAATGGGATCTCCTAGCTGGGTTCCTGTGCCATGAGCCTCACAGTAACCAAGACCATCAATATCAACTTTATAGTCTTTGTAGGCTTTTTGAATTAAATTTGATTGAGCTTTTGCATTGGGAGCAGTTAAAGACGACGAATGTCCGCCATGATTAACAGACGAACCGCGAATAATCGCATAAATATGATCATTATCCTCGACAGCTTTACTATATGGTTTAACTAATATAAGACCTAGTCCTTCACTTCTAACGTATCCATTTGCCCTTGAGTCAAATGTTTTACAACGACAATCGTTGGCTAACACATTTACTTTAGATAAACTTATCTGGGTATAAGGATCCATTAGTAAATTAATTCCACCAACAATAGCCATTGAGCAATCGCCATTACTAATTGCTCTTTGTGCATTATGAAGAGCAACTAAAGAACTTGAGCAAGTAGTATCTATAGTTTCACTAGGACCACTCCAGTCAAAAACATAATTAATCCTATTACTAATAAACGAACGTCCCGATCCTGTTAAGGTAAAGCCATCGACTATATGCTTCCCCTGAATTAATAGATTATTATATTCATCGCCAGTAGAACCAATAAATACCCCAATATTTTCCCCTTTAAGATCAGACGGTTTATAACCAGAGTCTTCTAATGTATGCCATACACCTTGTAGCAGTAGTCTCTGTTTCGGATCCATAAGTTCTGCTTCTCTAGGAGATAGCTTAAAAAAGGCTGCATCAAACTCATAAATATCATCGATAAACCCACCTTCGTTAGCTTTAGATGTGTTACCATTATGACCATATATTTGCTCCCAACTCCAACGAGACGTGGGTATTTTATCAATGCAGTCGCGACCATCTTTTATATTTTGCCAAAATAGATCTAAATTATTAGCTTTAGGCATACGACAGTGAGTTCCAATAATGGCTAAAGAGCCCTTATAGATGTCATCTTTTAACATCATTTTACCAGGACTAGATGTTTCATTAAGGGAACATGATTCAGACTCAGACTCAATTTTATCCAATGATATCGAATCAGATTTATCCAATTCCTTTATAGCAAAATCAACTAAATGGTTGAGCGTTGGCAACTCAAATAATAAAACGGGGCTAATTTCTCTATTAAACATATCACCTAATTGTGCGCTTAAAATAGTATAATGGAGAGAATTAAACCCTAATTGCCCTAAACCTATATCGTCGTCAATTGTATCTCGAGAAATATTGGCAATTTCTGATATAGCATTACGAATATTTAACTTTATTTCATTATACTGTTTTTTATTTACTGTTTTAATGTCACTCATGTATATTCCTTAAATGTTCTTTAAAGATAAGAGTAATTCTTTTCTATCTATTTTTCCGTTTTCGGTTATGGGATACTCTAAGACAGAAACAAACTGATCAGGAATCATGTAATTCGGAAGACTTTGCTTAAGAATATTTTTATACTTAGATAAAAGAAATGAATCCGTTTCAAGAGGCGCTAAGAAAAATCCAACTAATACTGGAGATGACAAATTTGATTTATCTATTAATACAATGGGGTCAATGAAACCAATAGAAGACATTACTGATTCAATTTCACTTAATTCGACTCGATAACCTCGAATTTTTACCTGATTATCTGATCTTCCCATAAATTCAATATTACCATCAGGTAAAAAACGAGCTTTATCTCCGGTATCATACATTCTTATATGACTATCATTTTGAAATGGATCTGATATAAATGATTTAGAAGTTAAATCTTCAGCATTAACATAGCCTTCACTAAGGCAGTCACCAGAAATAAAGAGTCCTCCAACCTCATTTATATTACATGGTTTTTTTTCATCATTGAGAATATAGTAACGTGCATTTTGAATTGGTTTTCCATAAGGAATACTATTCCAATTTGCATCTATATACGTCACATTAAAATAGTTTGACCATACTGTCGCTTCGGTAGCTCCACCTAAAGAAACTAATTGAGTATTGGGCAAATATTCTAAGATCTGACTTGAAAGGCTTATGGGTATCCAGTCGCCACTAAAAAATATTAACCTTAAACTTAATTTTTTAATTACGTCGGGTTTCATTAAAAATGGAGCTATCATTTGAAAATATGCTGGGGCCGAATTCCAAAAAGTAATAGGTTCATTGTATAAGATGTTTTTAATTGCTAAAGCATCCTTTTTATCCTGACTAGACAGTATGCGAACACTAGCACCATATGAAAAAAATCCAAATATATCAAATATTGATAAATCAAAAGCTATTGAATTTACCCATAAAACACGATCTGAATGGTTAAAATGGTATTGCTGTTTCATCCATTCAATTAAATTAATGACAGGACGATGTTTAACCATAACCCCTTTAGGTTCACCAGTGCTACCACTAGTAAAAATAATATAAGCTAAGGTATTTGATTTAGAATAGTCAATAATTTCAAAATCCGAATCAAGGTCATCCCATTTTAAAAATGATTCAGTATATAGTTTTGCAATATCTGAGGAATTAAATGAATCAATCAATTGGTGATCCCCTATCAATAAAATAGATTTTGAGCGTTTTAACATTTTTTCTTGTCTATCAACTGGATCATTTTCATTTAGCGGTACAAATATTGCACCAAGCCTTAAAATACCGTACAAAATAGCCAATAGCTGAGTATTTCTCTCCATTTTTACTGCAACCACATCACCATTTGATATATGGTATTTTTCATTTAAATATTTAGCATAATGACAGCTAAGAAACTGTAATTGACGATAAGTAAAAGCTAGACTTTCTTCTATTGTTGCAATATTTAGGCTATTATTTTGAACAGCTTTATCAAATAAGCTAACCATAGTATCTTCTTGATTAAAATCGACTTTAGTTTGATTTAATTTGATCTGTAGTTCGAAAGGATCTATAACATTATTATAGAGCCGTTTTTCAGAGCCTTTACTGATTTCATCCTCAAGCAGTTCTTTAAATTTTTCGAACATCACAGGTATAAGCGGTCCAAAAACTTCGTTTAGAGCATATGTCAATTCTATGCATAAGGTATTGTCTTGACGGTAAACGAAACAATCAATCATTACACCATGTGTATTTGAGTTACAATAAACACAGTTATTTGCTGTTGTTATTTGATTTGCATCTAAAGCATTTGTAAATACAAATGAAAATGCTAGATTATGTTTTTTTGACATAATAGAAAATAAATTAAAAAAACTATTTGCCCGATCATAATCCAGTGAGTTTTGTATTTGATTGAATGTACTTGAGTCACTAGATAAAACAGCAAATGAGCTAAAGTCACCTAAAGAATTAGCCCAACCAGGCTTTAGCCTGCGATGTATATATTCCACAATTAATATTGGCTGGTTCTGAATTTTTTGTGGCAGGGCTGCTCGAAAAAAGTGAATAATAATTGCATCTAGACCCACTTGCTGTTGATTAGAAAGGGTAATTAACTTATCTAGACCATCAATCTTATGTCTTAACGTATTTGTTGAGTTTATTTTACTTGGTGAATAAATAGGAATCTCTGAAAATATATTATCCAACTTATTGGACCAATATTTTTCTGCAACCTTACCAATACTATTTTTACTCATACTCTGTTGCAGAGTTGCATAGTCTAATGATGCTGTGAATGATAATTCGCTTTGTTGTTCGTCTATTGAAGACAAATTATATTTAGTAATAACTTCATCAGAAAACTTTATTATTGAAAAACCATCAAAATATAAACTCTTAAATAGAAATTGAAGAAAATAGCATCCATCATATTCCATTAATGCAATAAAATATCCAGGCCATTGATTTCGATTTTTTAGCATTTCAAATATCAGTCGGCGTTCAGACTCTTGAAATGCTGCGTCAATATTTTCTGGATAAACATTAGCCCAGTTAATATAGAGTAAAGGATAATCTACAGAAGACTGTTCAAAATATGACTGCCCCCTAAAGTTAATTACTGTTTTTAGGACACTATGTTTTGTTTCTAATTCATTTAAAATATTAATAAGCTTATTCTTATTTAATTCATTAACTTTATAACCCCGAACAACATATGAATCTATATTATTTGGGTTCATATGATTTTGAGTGAGATAGGACTGCATCAAAAAAGTTAACGGTGCAGTCTTGACCTGCTTATCTAAATTGCCGTCAAAGTTTAAATAATTTATCTGTTCGTTGTTTTTATCTATTTCATTTTTAATAATTAACTCAAAATGGTTAACAAATTCTTCCATTAGTTTACTTGCTTCATCTTTTGGGAGAAAACGTTGATCTATGTCCCAACATAGTGAAATTAGCTCCTGTTCTTCAATAATTTTACAGTGTAGATTTACTCCGCTAGCTATTCCTTGCTCTTCATTTATATAATTAGAGAAACTTGACTCATTATGAATATGTTGAAATCCAGAATAGACAATCGATATTTTCTTATTTATCGCATTTATACGCATAGCTTTAACGCTACTTACCTGGCTATGTTCAAGGTCATGATAGAAGTTTTTTTGAATATTCTGAGCAAAATTAGAAAAAGACTCGTTTTTTCTCACATCAGCAATATATATCATACTAGAGGAAAAAGGCCCCACAACAAGATCAATATCTGGATGAATCGGAGGGCGATTTTTTAATGTCATTACTAGAGCAAAAGAATTTTTCTTTTGATAAATAGAAAGCCAGTCAAGAAAAACTGCAAATAACCCACAGGAAGTAGTAATAGATAGACGTTTAAAAATAAGTTTCATCTTTTCAGATATTTTTACCGGTAAATGCATATGTAATCTGATAAATGGTACCGCTTCAGCCTCTGTTTTTGTATTCTCAGTAACGAGTTGCTGTTCTTCTTTTGTTATAAGATCTCTAGGCTGATTTATTCTAGGTAAATATGCAGGTTCCCAGTCGCCACTTAATTTAATAGCCCAATATGATAATGAGTCTTTATATTCTTTAGTTGTCTCAAGTTTAACCTGATAATCAAGAAATTCGGCAAAACTAAACTTAGGTACAACAGGGTTATAATGTTCCTCATGATAGAACATATATAATTGATGAAGTAAAATTTTAGCACTATGAGCATCAACTATTGAAGAATCTATACATAGATGTAGTATATAGTTATAAGCATCTATCTTTGATAAAAAGACTTCATAAAGAGGGTAACGTTCAGGTTTAGATATGTTGCTTAACATAGATTTGAATACTTTATCAATATGATGTTCAATATCTTCGCCTGTTAATAATAAATCCTCATATTTTATCTTTTCCTCTTCAATCTCATTTAATATTGTCTGTTTTCCGTCACTCTTTATCATGGCTCTGAGCATCGGATGAAACTTTGTCAGTTTATTCCAGGTATTTTGGAGTAATTCTATTGAAATATTTGGAAATAAAATTTCCGAGTATACACAACTACCTATCGCATCAATCCCTTTTCTTGATAATTTACAGACTATATTATTAGTTTGAAGGTCTGTAAGTGGTAAATCAATTCTATTTTTATTGAGTCCTTTATGAATTTGTGTATTCAAATTATCATTCGATGATATTTCAATACAATTACTCGCACTATTTAATATAAGATCTATTAATTTACCAAAACTAATATTATTCATAATGTCAAAAACATTAATTTTGATGGCAAACTCTTGATAAATAGTTTTCTGTAATGAAAGAGCTTTTAGCGAGTCAAGTCCAATATTTGAGAATGATTGCTCATACATAGAGTCATCATATTCAATGCCAATTACTTCTTTAAATATTTCTAATATCTTTTCCAAAATATTTGGAGTATTAATCTTTCCAACTTGCCTATATTGTTGGTCTAGATTTAAATCTATTTCCATTTTTTTTTCTGGAATAGAAAATTTATATTTTTTCCCAAAATCTCTACTTATTGGTAACGTAATCTTGCGATAATCTGTTCCCTTGAATTGCTCTTTCGCGATGGAATTACCATTATTTTCGACTTGCTTAGCAAAAAGTTTCAGTTGAGGTGAACTTTCTTCAAACAAGTTAATTCCTTTATTAATATTTGTAGATTTATCAATTGCTATTTTTAAACAGTTTTCGAAGTCTTCTACTGAATACACGGAAAAAGCCCAACCATAAGACTCTACTTCTCTATTTGCTAGAGTAAAGGCGATAGACGTAATAGATTCATCAGAATGCTTTAAAAAGTTTGCAATAGCTGTCAAATAATGTATTAAAGATTTAATACTACTTGCAGTGATTACTATTTGCCATTCATTTGCAGAAATAGCATCATTACTTTTAATTGGTAATGGATCCCATGATTCTACTAAACAAGCACTATTAGTCCCGCTCAAGCCAAAAGAACTAACACAGGCTCTGCGAATTGGATGATTCCATGTTTGAAGGCTAGTTGGTATATGAAAGGTATTAGAAAATTTTGGATTAATATAGCGGTTTAATTCAGTAAAGTTCCTTTGTGGAGGAATTAATCCATACTTAACAATATGTAAGACTTTTATAAGCGAAGCCACTCCAGAGGAAGCAGCTAAATGTCCAATATTTGATTTTAAAGAGCCGATGGCACAAAGTTGGTCTTTTCGTTCATTACCAAAAACTTGTAGTAATGCTTGAGCTTCGATGGGATCCCCTAGTTTGGTTCCTGTACCATGTGCTTCTACATAACCAATAGTATTTGGTTTAATATCAGCCTTTGCTAGTATATTTCTATACAAATTAGCTTGAGAGTCCCCATTAGGAGCCGTTATTGAGTTAGAGTATCCATCATGATTAACTGCACTTGCCTTTATAACTCCATATATTTGGTCTTTATCTACAATAGCTTGTGATAATTTTTTCAAAAGAATAAAAGCCACCCCTTCTCCATTTACAAAACCATCAGACTGATTATCAAAAGGCCGGCATTCTCCAGATCGAGACAATACTCCAAGATCAGATGATTTTACGAAAAAATCAGGATCAAGTGCTAGCGATACTCCCCCAGCAAAAGCCATGAGAGATTCTCCAGAACGAATACTTGAGCAAGCCATATGTATCGCAACCATCGATGATGAACATGCAGTATCTAATACAAAAGAAGGTCCATGAATACCTAGTAAATAGGAAATTCTACCAGCAAGAAAAGCATTATCATTACCAACAAATGCAGCTGCACCTTTATATTGTTCATTTGCTTTTAATACACTCTGGTACTCAGACTGGCGTGCACCAATAAACACACCTATAGATTTCTCTTTTAAATCATTACGACAATATCCTGCATCTTGGATAACTTGTCTTACAGTAGATAGACAAAGGCGCTGTTGAGGATCCATATAAAGCGCTTCATTTGGTGTTATACCATATAATTCAGCTTCAAAACTAAATGGATCGTCTAAAAAACCACCCCATTTACTTGACGAATAACCTAATTGTAAGTTGTCAGAATCATAAAACTGTTCTAGAGACCAACGTTCAGGAGGAATCTCTTTAATGGAAGTCTGATTGTTAATTATCAGTTGCCATAATTCTGGAATAGATTCAGCCCCTGGGAATTTGCCGGCCATTCCAATTACTGCGATATCATCTTCGATACTTAAATTTTTGTTTATTTCCGTGGTATGTTCAACAATATAATCCTTTTTACTTAACGATTCTGATAATGCATAAATATTAGGGTGATTATATAATTCTGAAATATCTAAGGGTTGTTTTTGACATATCGATAAAGCTTCTTTTAATTCGATAATTGTGATTGAGTCAAAACCTAAGTTAACCCAATTATTATTATACTCTTCAATTCCAACCTTACGTTGTAGTATAGACTGAACAGCATTTACAATTGTACGTCGTATTTGATCGATTGAGGACTCCATCGTCAGGCATGTATTTAAAGTTTCCAACGAACCATCATTAATCGGACGATTCATAAGGTCGACGCGGTCTATTTTTCCGTTAATTAACTTCGGTAAACTTTTTAAACAAATGAGTCTATGAGGAACCATACTAGCTGGTGCTTTAGAACTAATCTCTGATTTTAATATATGCTCAGGAACAGTTAGTCCATTATTTTCAGTATACCAAGCTATAATTTGTTTACTACCACGAGAAGTTTCTCTACATGTAACGCAAACTTCATTTACAGATTGATTTTCTAAGATGATTTCTTCTATTGCACTAAGTTCTACAGCTTGCCCATTAATCTTTACTTTATTGTCTCGCCTTCCATTTAAAATAAATCTATCATGTTGATCACGATAGCCATAATCTCCAGTAAGATAGATTCTGTGCCCATTAATGGTGTTATTTTTTAATTCGATAAAACGTTGAGCTGTAACACTTGGTAAATCATAATAATAAAGAGCTAGTGAGTGACCTGAAACACAAATTTCACCTTCAGAATTGTCTTCCACTAGATTCAAATTCTCATCTCGGATTTCAATATTTGAGTTGGGTATAGACAAAAATCCGGAAGGAGAATTTGAATCTAGTGTTCGTTCGGAAAAGCCGATAGTATAAGTTTCTGTTGAACCATAATCTTCTAAAAGAAGTGAATTTGGGAATACAGAGTAAAAATCAACAACATCAGCACGACGAAGAATTTCGCCACAAACAATCACTCTTTTTAAACAGAGATTATTAACTAGATGTTGAGTTTTTTGATAATTCATAAGAATTCGTAATATAGAAGGTACCGTTGTTATATGTGTAATTCTATTATCAGCTAAAAATTCAAGCATTTTTTGAGGGGACTGTATTAAAGAGGAGGGAATCATTACTGTAGTTATTCCAGTTAATAAGCCGCAAAGCAAATCACCCACTGAGGGAATGACATTTATTCTAGATACGACTGAAATAATATCATTTTGATTTAATGGATAGCTATTCAACATCCAGACGAGTCTATTCAAAACAGATCTCTGACTATGTACAACTCCTTTGGGCTTACTTGTTGAACCAGAAGTATATATCAAAAAGGCGGGGATATTTAATGAACAACCATCTAATATCAGATTGTCAGGTGCATTATATGAAATAACTTGTTCATAGGAAATTAATCTAGTATCTGTAAATATATTTGATACATCGCCATCACACATAATAGCACTAAGATTAGTCGATTTGACTAGTTGTTTTTTATATTCTATTGGCAGCTCTTTCTCTATTGGAACATATACTAATTCTAAATGCCATAATGCAATTATAACGGCAACTAAAAATGGTGTTTTGTCACAATGAACTCCAATAAAAGACCCTTTATTTTGAGAAAGATTCATTTCCTCAAGGGCGGCGACAGTTTGACCGACAAGCGAACGGAGATTGCTAAAAGTTATACTTTGCTTGCCGTTTTCCGACCATATAATGGCTAGACTTTCAGGATTTTGGGAACATATCTTATCAAATAACTTTGGAATAGAAGTTAAAAAATAGTCATTTGATTCGGTTCCTAGATCTATTTCTTTAATCATTTTATTCACTTTATATAATAAGGAATAGACAATGATAATGATACAAAAACATAATTATCGTAATTAAAGATTAACGTTATATTTTTGAATAACCATATCATTAACCCGTTTATATTTTTATTCTTTACTTCAGTATTTTTATATTCTTGTATATTTTTTCTTCTATAATTTCACACTCTATAACATAAATTTAATATTTACAAGAGGTTAATATGAGACTTTCTTCACAAAAAATAACATCCATATTGCTATCTCTCTTCTGAAAAAAATATTTAAGGCAGGGTCTTTTCTAATTAGTTTATATGATTGTAATAGTAAGGACTTTATCACGAATATAATAGAATTTGACATAAATAACTTTATGTCTTTGAAATTCACTTGAAAGATCTTTATCTAATTCAAATAATAAAACATTATCTTTTAGATTAACATGTTTCAATATTGCACAGTCAAAACCAAAATAGAAGCCAACTTTTGGGTATAAAGTTTTAAATATACTTTCTTTAGCAGAAAATATAGTAGTAAACAGGCAATTATATGAAATTGGTTTATTTAATAAAAATTGATTCTCATAATCAGAAATAATATATTTACTAATTTGATTACAAGTTTCATTATCAATAATATGTTCAATATCAACGCCTATACCGATAATATTTGAGCTCTTAGTAACAGCGCAGCATGCACTGCCTTGACTATGAGATATAGAGCCTTTAAGCGGAAAAGGGAATATTGGAACTCTATTTTCTCCAATTAATATTTGAAATTTCTTAATTAATATCTTTTGAATTGCGACACTAGCTGAGTATCTGCCAGCTAGATACTCCATTTTTCGCTTTATCACGGAAAGCATTATTTGTTTTGGAAAAAAAATATCATATTTTTCATATAAATTATCATCATAATATTCTGAAGTAAAAGTACAAACATGCACAATAACATCGTTAATCTTATGATCCCAAAAAAACATCTCTTCAGAGAAAAAATTTCCGATTGCCATTTAAACAGATCTCTGTTACTTATTTCTTCATTAAATAATTTTTATACTCTTGATAATTTTTAGGAATCGAAAGTTTTTTCAATTTTTCCCAATGAGCTATTACTTCTTGACGTGTTATATCTTTATAGTCACTATCGGCCAAAAAATCGGTAATAAAATTATTATAGCGAGTCGATGGAATCCTTGGCAATCTTCCTTCTGTAGTCATTAACTTATATAGTTGATTGATTAAATCTAAATAAGTCAATGTTTTATTATTTCTAATTTGTTCTTTTCTCCAGTCATTTAGCCAATACCACTGACCTGATTTGTCTTTTATATTTGGTGCAATTTTATGTATCTCTTCTTTTAGAAAAGACTTAGTAATTTTGTCACTAACATAATTAATGACTAATGAATCACAAGATAACCGATCTCTATTTCCGCTTGTTTTGCGATTTGAAACATTCTTAGGTAAAAGTAGATTTGTTTTTCCAGATAGATAGGCCTTAATATGTTCCTCAACTTCATTTTTCCTCAAGCAACCAACATTTATGCCTAAAGTTTTAGCGAATTCTTTAAGTTCAATCGCGTAAAAATAGTTATTATCAAATTCTTCAATTGACATATTTTTATTTAATTTACTCATATGTTTATTCCCCACTAAATTTGATTTCATCCACCGTATTAAACATGTTTAATTAAAAAATTTCCATTAAAATTAATACAAATTTTCTGAGAAAAGATAAAAATACTAATTGATCCATCTTTATTTTATGCTCTGAGAATAAGTAATGGGGCATTGCTTATGTTATTGATGACAGGAAGGATAGCTAGTCAATATTTAGACAAACTGTTCAAAAAAATATTAGTACGTTAACCTATTTTTGGGATTATTCAGTTCTATACTGGAAAGTAAAACCAGGTGATCCTGTATAAATTTTAGTTTTGCAGACCCTTATGGCTATCTAGGAAGTTATATTGGAGCGGGAAACGTAACTCAAATAAGCGAGCTAACCTATTGAAAACAAACAAATCTAATTAACAACTGATGTTTTCTGTCCTCAATTATGTCCTTATTTTTTGCGTAATGCAATGGATTTTGTTGGAGACTTTGGTGGAAATCATGTTTTTTTATTTTTTCGTTGTTGTTGATTCAGCAATAAGATGTGTTGACACACAAGTTCGCTTTTTTGTCACAGCAAATTTGTAATTCTGCATCAAATAAAAAATTGGTTTCAACTCTAATGAGCGATCAGCGGAAATCATAGGTGTTCTCAAAACTGATGGAGATATTACTCAAATCGTGGTGTATTAATCAATGGAAGAGCAGGTCAGGAAGAAATGGAAGGCTATGATTTTGGGGAGAGCATTACTGCCGGCCTCACTTGCCCAATCTACTTCGTATGTGTATGGGGCTTTTCAAGCAGGATACTAGCAGTACCCTGCCAAAGCTGGTATTGATATTTAAGTGGATGGCTTAGATAGCTCGCCAAGCACTTCTCGGAAGCTGTTTAATCCAGCTTCCAGATTTTCGATGATTTCCTCCGCAAGTTCATCTGGTTCTGGTAGGTTATCAAGATCGGTTAAACTTTTATCTTTTAACCAGAAAATATCCAGACTAGTTTTGTCCCGTGCAAGCAACTTCTCGACAGTGTATTTACGCCAGCGACCTTCTGGATTTTTCTCGGAATCCCAAGTCTCTTTACGCTCGGCTCGATTTTTCGGGTTGTAACATTCGATAAAGTCAGCCAAATCTTCAAAGCGCATTGGCTTTTTCTTCAAGGTGTGATGAATATTAGTACGGTAATCATAAAACCACACCTCTTTTGTCCACGCTTTTGGGCTAGCTGGCTGGTTATCAAAAAACAGCACGTTCGCCTTAACCCCTTGCGCATAAAATATGCCGGTGGGTAAACGCAAAATGGTATGCAGAGTTGTATTTTCTAGCAGCTTCTTGCGAACCGTTTCCCCTGCGCCACCTTCAAACAGCACGTTATCCGGTACAACTACTGCGGCCTTGCCAGTGGTTTTCAGCATGCTACGAATATGTTGAACGAAGTTGAGCTGTTTGTTGGAGGTAGTGGCCCAAAAGTCTTGTCGGTTATAGGTAAGCTCATCCGTTTCCTGCTCGCCTTCTTCGTTGGTAAAGCTCATTGAGCTTTTCTTACCAAAGGGTGGGTTGGCGAGTACATAGTCCACGCTAATAGGACTGGCCGCAATGAGCGCATCATTAGGGGAAACCAGACTATCGCCATCAATTTCACCGATATTGTGCAGAAACATATTCATTAGACACAAGCGACGAGTATTGGCGACGATTTCGTTACCATAGAAAGTGCGATGTTTCAAAAATTGCTTTTGCTCTTTGTCGAGTGAGGTGTTTTCTGGATTTGTTAGAAAGTCATAGGCCGCTAGGAAAAATCCACCGGTACCACATGCAGGGTCGGCGATGGTTTTTCCTGGTTCTGGCCGAATGCACTCTACCATAGCGCGGATTAATGGCCTCGGTGTGAAATATTGACCAGCCCCAGATTTGGTATCTTCGGCGTTCTTTTCCAACAACCCTTCATAGATGTCGCCCTTAACATCGGCTCCCATCATGATCCACTGGGTACTATCGATCATATCGATCAGGCGATACAGCTTAGCTGGGTCTTGGATCTTGTTTTGCGCTTTGGTGAAAATCTGGCCAAGCATACCTTTTTGCTTACCTAATTCTCGCAGTAATTCCACGTAAAGTACTTCAAGCTCTGCACCTTTCTTACTGGTGAGCGCCTGCCAATTATATTTTGCAGGAATCCCCACATCACGGGAGTAAGGTGGTTTGGAGTATTCATCGGCCATCTTTAGGAAGATCAGATAGGTTAACTGTTCAAGGTAGTCACCATAACCCACACCGTCGTCGCGTAAGGTGGTGCAAAAGTTCCAGACTCTGGAGATAATTGTTGATGTATTCATTGTTACATTGTCCTAACTTGATAAATGGGTAAAAAGCGCATCAATATGGCTCTCATATAAAATCGATTTGTCGTGTATCGTCTAATGCCCATTTGTTGAATGTGTCTTCTTTGTTTTTGTGGTTTTCTGAGTGTTGCGGGCCTCTTTTTCCGCCTGAATTCGAGCTAGCAGCTTACTAGCCGGTTCGTCATTAGGGTCTTGCGGCACCAACTGGCCAGAGAAGGCTTTTTTCAGGATGGATTGGCGTAGGGTTTCGGTGCGAAGCAATTCAGTATCAATCACAGCTTCGTTCTCTGAAATTCTATCAAAAATATTTTCTATTCTTTGAACAAATGTAGTTTGCTCGTTGTAACTAGGCAACGGAACAGGAAGACGTCTAATATCCTCAAGGTGGAGATGCCTAACAGCAACGCCCTTCTGATTTTTTGCACCAAAGTAGGTCGAAACTTGGAAATATACAGCCCACATTACAAATCGGCCTTGCAAATTTCCTAAGAGAGGAATATTCGAAACGCTTTCGAACAAAGAAAATTCGAGATCTATATCTACCAGTGCTACCCGCCCAATTGTTCCGCTTTTTGTTAAAAGCACCGAATTCTTTCTTGGTCGACACCGTTTAATTAATTCTTTATGCTGAAAATCGTCTATAAAGCGGGTGTCTTCAAAGTCTATTTTAAAATCTTTAATATCCTTGGCGGATATGAACGGAACACCAGAGTCAGTGTAATCAGGCGTATGGTGAGTACCATCAACAATATGCTCAGATAATTCGTTTAGAAAAACCCATTTCCATTGCTCAGGAATATCGAATAAATCATCCAAATCTGAACTTTCAATAGGCTCTATTTTTTGTTTTCTTGGCTTACCCGGTTTTTTCCCGTCTTTGCCATTAACTTCCCATGCTTTTATCGCTACTTTCCATTCTTCCAGTTGTTGTTGGTAACG
Organism: Gilliamella sp. ESL1225; assembly: GCF_058502635.1. Taxonomy (NCBI): domain Bacteria; kingdom Pseudomonadati; phylum Pseudomonadota; class Gammaproteobacteria; order Orbales; family Orbaceae; genus Gilliamella; species Gilliamella sp. ESL1225. Next base: position 1,519,270 of record NZ_CP196358.1, read on the forward strand.
GGCTTCGCGTTCCTGTTGGATACGGGCGAGAAGTTGTTCTGGGGATTCCAGCTTATCCGCATTCTTCTCTCGCCAATTCGCAGTGAGCTTGCCTTCAAAGGCGTGTTTAAGCACGGCTTGACGGTAGACTTTGAGTTGTTCGCGGGCAGTTTTCAGTGCGACAATGCCGTTATCCAATTCGGAAAATAGCTCTTCGATTTTAGCGACGATACGTTTTTGTTCATCGAAGGGAGGGAGCGGAAATGCCAGTGCTTCTATATCTTTGGCGCTGATATTTTGAACACCCATTCCCTTCGCTTTATTTACGAGCTCATTTTCTATATTTGATAGATAAAGACCTATATATTTTGAATGTAGATAATTTTCAGCGAATATCTCAATCTTACCTGTTCGCTGATTTTGTAATGACACAAAATTGTGTTCGTAATAACATAATTTTCCAATAGAACCCGACATGCCGATAAGAATGTCGCCTTTTTTTAGCAAATAGTTTGGATTTTCTTCTGCAAATTCCTTCGCTAGATATACCGCCTCACTGAGGTCAATTTTGCTTCCAATTAATTGAGATTGTTTTACCAAAGGGATATCCGTAGATAATTCTTTGCTATTTTTGAAATCTTTACTTTTAAATGCATACCCATTACGAATTTTAGCGATATCACCGAACACACAGTTTTCCCAGCCTCGAGGTACCTTATTTGCCATCACGCAACCAACTCCTGATTCATTTCCTCAATCACCCAGTCCATCTTGTCGCCAAATTGCTGGTACATGCCCATCAAACCACCTTTGGCATCAAAGGGGGTTATATCCAGATCATCCCGTTCAAAGTGAAACGAGCTGGCGATATGGTCGCGAATGGCTTGTAGCCATTGCATTTGCTGTTCATTAAATTTTTCTGAGTTACCTGAGTGGTATTTCATAATCCAATCCTGGAAATTCTTTCTTACGGTACTGCTAAAGGGTTTGATTTTACTATCGATTCCGCACACCCGGCGAACCAGTGCAACTAAGGCGGTGAGTTCGGTCAATGGGTTTTCTCCTTGGTAGTTATCCAAATGAGCGTAAGCCTGCCAGATACGCAGTGGTGCCAGCTTAGGGCGATCTTGCTTGAGCTTTTCCAACAGAGCCTTGATTTGTGGGTAGGTGACCTCTGACCGGCGCGCGGGAGTATGAAAGTAGATGGTAAGTGCATCAATCTCATCGACGCACTCTTGCAGATAGTCGGCAAATTCCTGTATCAGTACCTTGGCATTTTCGGTGGTTTCCCCATCCCATTCAGCTTTGAGTACTGTGTCCAGATCGTCATGAATGATAGTCTGTTCTTTGTCACGACGGATAGAATCAATCAGCTCAATCAATTCGCCGTTAAACACGTTTGCCACCTGGCTAACCAACTGTTGCTGAGCTTTGTTGCGGGCATCTTCACCGGGGTCGGTACCGAGCGGCTGGCCGACCATTTCCAATGCTTTTTGCTCGATGCGATCACCGTCAATGGCATTGAAAAGTTCACCCACAATCATCAGTAGTGGCGTACCGCCGGCCTTTTCAGCAATGCGAGCACGCTCTTTGTCATCAAGTTGTTTGTCCAATCGTGCTAAGCGTCCGGCTAGCGATGAGACAGTATCACTATCGCTTGCCCCCATCATGACGCCCATGGCTAAGTCTTTAAGCGATACACTAGGTTTGGTTATCAGCGGTTGGCTTGCGGTTTTAACCGACTTAGTGACACCAATCGCATCGACAATCACATAGTGTGTTTTAGCACTCTGAGCAGATGGCGTAACCTTTTGCAGACTGTCTTTATCCAGTGTACGGGTACCGCGCCCCTTCATTTGTTCAAAGTAGTTTTTGCTTTTCACATCACGCATAAACATCAGGCATTCCAGCGCTTTTACGTCAGTACCAGTGGCAATCATATCGACGGTGACCGCAATTCGAGGGTAATAGTCATTGCGAAACTGGGCGAGCACGGATTTTGGATCTTCACCTTTTTCAATCACGTTGCCTTTGGCATCGGTTTTATCATTGGCGACACGGTAGGTGACTTTTTTACAGAACTGATTACTTGCACTAAACTCTTCGCGCACAATTTGAATGATGTCATCGGCGTGGCTGTCGGTTTTGGCAAAGATAAGCGTTTTGGGTACTTCTTGACGACCGGGAAAGATGGTCGGCAGCGAATCTTGGAAAGTACGGATAACCGTGCGAATTTGATCTGGGTTAACGATGTCGCGGTCAAGCTGTTTGGCAGTGTAGGCTTCGTCCTGATCTTGTTGCTCCCAGCGCTTACGGCGGGTGGTACGTTCACGGCGCTCTACCTGCTGCTTCGCTTCGATCTTTCCGCCTTGCTTGGTCTTCTCGGTTTCGATAACAAAGATTTCGTTACCAACATTAACACCATCGGCCACAGCTTTTTCGTGGTTATATTCACTGACAACATTCTTACGGAAGAAACCGTAAGTGCGACTGTCCGGTGTGGCGGTGAGTCCGACCAGATAGGCATCAAAATACTCCAGTACCTGCCGCCACAGGTTGTAGATAGAGCGGTGGCACTCATCAATGATAATCACATCAAAAAATTCAGGCGGAATCTTTGCGTTGTAAACCACGGGCAACGCGCCTTTGGGCTTGGTGATTTGCTCCGCCGGATTTTGCTCCTCAAGAGATTCGTCCAATGGCTCATCTTTTAAAATAGAGTACATACGTTGGATGGTACTGATACAGACTTGAGCATCTTTGGCGATGTATTGATTTTTTAATCGCTGTACCGTGTAAAGCTCGGTAAATTTTCGGTTATCGTCGTTCGGCACAAAGCTCATAAACTCTTGTTCAGCTTGCTCCCCAAGGTTTTTAGTATCCACCAGAAATAGAATGCGGTTAGCGCTCACCGGTTCGCGTAACAGGCGGTAACTGGTGGTAATCGCAGTAAAGGTTTTTCCAGAGCCAGTAGCCATCTGTACCAACGCACGAGGCTTGTCTTGTTTGAAGGACTCCTCTAGATTGGTGATAGCCGTAATCTGACAATCACGCAGACCTTCTTCTATTAGTAGAGGGAAATCCTGCAAACGACCTCGCAGGCTTTTAGGCTCTTTAAGCCACTTGGCGAGAGTTTCCGGGCGGTGGAAATTAAACACTTCGCGAGAGCGTGGATGTGGATCTAGCCCGTCTGTAAAACGAGTGATGATGCTCGTGCTTTCATAGACAAAGCGCAAAGGTTGGCTATTGTTGACCCATTTTAAAGTAGCGAAAGCATATCCTTGTGATTGCTCTTCAACCGTGGTGATCTTCTCACCCCAAGCTTCAGGTTTAGCTTCAATCACACCTACGGCTTGCTTATCAACAAATAGCACATAATCGGCAGGTCCTACGTCGGTCTGATACTCACGAACGGCAATACCAGAAGAAGCGGAAAAATCGATCTTCTTCTTGTCTTGTACTACCCACCCCGCTTGCGCGAGCAATGCGTCTATTTGATCGCGGGCTTTTTGTTCTGGATTTTGATTGACCATGCTTCCACGTCCCTACCTATTGGTTGGCGTTATGCAGTTGATATTTATTGGCTGTCGGCATCGTACGCTCTAACAGTTCACCAATACCACAGTCGAATAGCACACACAATTTATCGAGCGTTTCGAGATCCACTTTCTGAGCGGTCTCTTTGTAGAGCAAGGTAACTGTAATGCGACTGAGCCCTGTTTCTCTGACAACGTCTGCAATACGCATCTTGCGTTCACCCATCATACGGGCGAGATGGCAGCGAACCATGGCGATACCTCTTGTGGTTTTCTTGTTGTAGTTTTCTTGATTATGAGAAAGAATACCACAAATTTTACACTGGCGTAACATTTTGCAATTTGAAGTTGAATTTTGTTGTCTAAACTATGCTTTTGGCGCCTAGTGTTTTGGCCTACTCACCATTGATAAATACACTTATATCTTAGCAATGTCTATTATTGGTACCAATCTACCCCTAAATTTAATTATATTTCAAGCACTCAAATTAGTAAGTCAAGTATTTAAGTTTTCCCATACACCTGCTTAATAAACCTTCCACGCCCATCCCCATGCCCCAAATCCATCGACACTTTAGCCAGTGCTTCTTGTTCGCTGTAGCCTTGCTTTAGATAGTAGTCTATTTGGTCTTGAGTGAAAGCATAACGTAGGCTATGAGGTGACATCTGCCTTGTTAAGCCTAAACGATAGGTGTGATTCTTCCAGTAGGTCATGGCTTGTTTTAGGTTGGGTTTGTCAATCAGTTTGCCGTTTTGTTGTGCCATGATAGTTAAGGCGTTATTAATCACTTGTAGCGTTTTTTGTGGGTTAATGATGTGGATATCCCTTGGCCGTCCTCCTTTGGTGCCAAATACAACGTGAAGGGTGGTTTTTCCTTGTTGTAAGGCTATTTGCCATGTTTTCATCGATTGGCAGCTTTGTACCGCTTCTTCACCGCGTAGTCCCAAGGTGGCGGCAATGTCTATGGTCGCAGCCAGTGCTGGGCTTTTTTGCAACGCTTTTTGATAGATATTCTTGTATTGCTGTTCGGTAATGGCAACTTTAGTGCCTTTTCGGCTAGCACCATTAATACCGAGTGCTTGATTGGTTAATCTGGGATGGTCAGCCAGTTTGTCTCTTGCTGCTGCTTTTAATGTTTGACGAATGGCTGACATCTCATTTTGTAGGGTGCGTTTCCCGATTCCTTGGTTTAGTCTGCTTTGAATATAGCCCTCAATATAAGTGACCTTAATTTGAGTAATCGCTTGAATTTGAATATTGTTGTCTTTTAGATACTGCCCGAAACGTTCAACAATAATGTGTCGATTATGTACGGTCTTATGGGCACCACCTGCTTGCCTAGCAGTATGTGTGAGTTGCTGTTTTAAAGACTTAGATTTTGCCTTAGTCTGACCATTGCGCTTCATTTTCGTTTTAGTTTGTGCTTTTGTTAATTTCATCCTATTTTCCCTTTTCCTAACTTGTTAGTTGCTACCGGTATTACTTACTACTCATAAAAATAAATTATTAAAAAAGATTACTACTACAATAAAGCCCTCTCTGGCGCGTGCTACAAATGACAAAGTCTTGCTTTGCCGTTGACGATACCTATGCACCAGAGCGAAACGGTGTTGAGGTATTGGGGTTCGGTGATGTACTCAGTACAGCCGCCTGTTATCAAAAACAGGAAATCCCACTGGCGGTGACCAGCCGTCGGTATCGGTCAACATACTCCTAAAATAATGGTTAACGATTTTCTATACGCGAATAGCGTAACGGGCGTTAACTTGGGTTAAAAATACAATTTGAGTGATTAATCTCTTGAGATAGTTTCAGTGATTAAACAGTTGTCGTGATGATGATTTTTTAGCGTTGAAAGCTTAAAAAATGGCATGTCATTTACTCATCAAGAGAGATATCCCTTGTTGGCTAAGACTTCGCTTGCGGTATTTACGTAGCGTCACTTTCTCATTATTCATGCGAAAGTGACGCTACGACGGTGCTTTGTTTGCAAAAAAGTTGCCGTTAATTAAACAGTAATTTTGTGTGGTAAAAAGATTGTCCAACGTGATGGATTAATAGGGATGCTTTATGCGTTAAAATCACTAGCGTGCTATTTAAACGTGTTAATTGAATCATGCGACTAATGCACTTTGTCTTACATTAAGTAACGCTAATGTTTAATCTTCCTGTAACCTTCACTGCAATATGGGTGATCACAGCAATCCCCCACCAGAGCGGAAACTAATGTGGGTGGCTTTTAACCAATAGGCTCAAAGACCTACCGCCGACTTAAAGGTTATGTCAGCCTGGGTATGTTGCTAACCACGTTAGCGAGACATACTTCAATTATGGCGCGCTATCCAATTGAAATCAAATGTTATTTTTGTTGTGCTTTACTATTTATAATGGGTTAGGATACCGCCTTGAACCTCAATAAATGACGTCAGACTTTAATGGAATGAGTAAAATTTTCCAAAAGTGGGGAAATTATTTTTACAACGCTGCAACAGATATTTATTAAAGTGAATCGCGCTTAGTGAGTATCTAATCTATCTATTACATCTTGACGATTCGAAATTTTACTTTATATTAATTCGACTACAGCAAAATCTGTAGTTGGAATTGACGTTCCAAATCTACCGCGATACTTAGAGATTTCTCTAAGTAGGCTTGTGTCTGCCTATTTTTTATGGTGGCTCAGGCGGTGCTCCTTTATAGGAGGCCAGTTCGTGGTAGCTGGTACGTCAACGCCGTTTGAGTCACCACCAGTTATTTGACGTTTTCTGGTGGGGTTATTATTCACTTTACCGCGGAAACTTATCTTATGAATACCTCTTTATTTAATCAAACCCCATTAACCGCAGAAGAGCTACTCGAACATTGTTGTGCTTTAATTTATTCCATGGTGCACACGGAACATTTAGGGGTTAGAGAATCTTTAATGTTTATGTTGTGGGATAAGTTAGCGCATTTACAGCGTGCTTTTTATGATGATGAGTGATTCCATTAACATGAATTTAGACGTGTGCAAAGGCTGAAAAACATCAGCCTTTTTATGACATTAATTAATAAGATCAACATTATCTACCAATGAGCTGTCTTTATGTTGATACAAACTAACTATCACAAATTTTTATGCTTTACCTTTAGCTTTTAATGACATTTAATATTAAAGCCTCCTGCGTCCATCCATCCAATTTATCTGCCCACGCCTGCATCATCTCCCGTCGCTGTTCGACATATAGCGCGTGATTATAAGTCGCACGGACTTGATCCTTATCTGAATGTGACAATTGTGCCTCAATCCACTCTTTTGGATAACCTAATTCATTCAATGCGGTGGATATTGTGGCTCTAATACCATGGGTGGTGAGTTTATCTTGATAGCCTAAACGTCGTAAACACTGGTTCAAGGTATTCTCACTGATACACAGTTGAGGTTCACTGCGATGGGGTAATAAATATTTTTGTCCAGCATAACGTAAATGTAATAATTCTTTGATAATAGTCACTGCCTGCTTAGGTAAGGGTACCACAAATGGCGGTACAGCACCTTTCGGTAATGATAAGGCTAGTCGTTGTAGCTGCTTGACCTGTTCTGGTGGAATATTCCAAAGACCTTTATCTAAGTCAAAATGACAAGGCTCTGCATAACGTAGCTCACCGGGACGAACCGCCGTTAACAATAATAGCTTAACGCCTAACATGATCCGCCGTTCCCCTTGATAACAATGTAATCGATTTAATAACTCAGGTAATGCCTCCATTCGCAAGAATGGATTGTGACGAGGGGGACGACAAGGTAACAATACCACATCCACGTCATTCACGGGATTAACTCGAATTAACCCCTCTGCAATGGCATGTCGAAACAACTCATTCAACCATCCACGACACTTTTCGGCAATCGATAAAGCTCCTCGTGCCTCAATTTGGCGTAATACTACCAATACCTCTCGTTGTGAAATCTTATCAAGTGGCAAATGTCCTAAACTTGGCAACATATCCTTACGCAAATACCGCTCAATCTGCACTCGTGTACTTTGCCGTTGCCTAAGCTCAGTCCCTAACTTTAACAACTTGAGTGCTTTCCACTGCTCAGCAAACTCACCAAATGTCACTACAGCCACCGCTGATTCATTAGAAGGACTTGCCGATTCAACTGAACGCGGATCAATATCACGCGCCAACAACTGACGAGCCTCCTCACGACGTTCGCGAGCTAAACACAAATCGACCTCAGGAAAACAACCAAACGAAATACGCTGCTGCTTACCTTGCCAATAAAACCGAAAATGCCACCGTTTAGCGCCATTGGGTTCAACTCTTAACCCCAAACCACGCCCATCAGATAGCGAATACACCGACGACTTCGCCTTAGCACGGCGAACACCTAAATCCGTTAAACGACTCATACCCATATCCTCTTGATAAAAGATAAAAAGAAAAAAGAAATTTGAAAAACAGAAAACATCAAGAGGTCGACCTACCTGCCGAACGAGGTAGCATCAGACTAAATTAGAAATGAGTACACAAGTACTTAACTTGAAAAACGATGTACTTAAAGGTGTACTTATGTGTCGTGTATTTTAGTACACTTCAACGGCTTTGCTTGGAAAGATGAGATACGTAATGCTTTGATTATCTTGAATTTTCAAACGTTATTGGACGTCTGTAGATTAATAATTGGAGCGGGAAACGAGGTTCGAACTCGCGACCTCAACCTTGGCAAGGTTGCGCTCTACCAACTGAGCTATTCCCGCAAAAGAATTAATAAAAGTGGTGCCCGGGGCGAGACTTGAACTCGCACGGACAAAAAGTCCGAGGGATTTTAAATCCCTTGTGTCTACCGATTTCACCACCCGGGCTCAAAGCGTAGTAATGGATGAGTTTGCTACGTTTTGAATGAGATGCATTTTACTTATCTTAAATACTTCGTCAATAGAAAAATAACAAAAATGAATTGATTGCTTAATCTTTATTATTTTTAGTGTGATTTTTTAAGCGCAATTTCATTATTTAAGCAAAAAATCAGCAATATAAAAAACATCAGTAATTAACAAACGATTTCATTTACACGCTAAATGAAGAACCACAGCCACAGGTTGTTGTTGCATTTGGATTATCAACGACAAAACGAGAGCCTTGTAATCCTTCGATATAATCGATTGTGCCACCGACTAAATATTGCAAACTCATGGGGTCTATCACCAGTGACACGCCATTTTTTTCGATTGACAAATCATCAGGATTGACTTTTTCGTCAAAGGTAAAGCCATATTGAAAACCGCTACAGCCACCACCGGTAATATAAACACGTAATTTTAAATTTGGATTATCTTCTTCAATAACTAGTGATTTTACTTTATTAGCTGCTGCATCTGTAAAATTTAAAGGTAAAGCATCGCTCATTTTGATCTCCTACTTCTTAATGGTATCCATTATATACTTGATAAGTTGCCTGATGCAATTAACGCATTTTTAAAATAAATTTAGCAATAAACAAGAAAATTAAAAAAATAAGGTTTGCTAAATTCCTTATTTAATAGAAAAAAATCACAATTAAATCAAATCAGTGATAAATCCTTTTGCAATAATTTTTTTAATCATGTTAAATATGCCCAGTTTAATCATTAATACCTTTCGTTTATTTAAAGAGAATTGAATATGCATGGCAATGAATTTAAATCTGCTCAGCTTTATAAAGATGCTTTAACCGTTATGCCAGGTGGAGTTAATTCTCCAGTTAGAGCATTTAATGGCGTTGGCGGCACACCTTTATTTTTTAAACGTGCTGATGGAGCCTATATTTATGATGTTGATGACAATGCCTATATTGATTACGTCGGTTCGTGGGGACCTATGATTTTAGGACACAATGATCCTGACGTCAGAGAAAGTGTTATTAATGCAGTAAAAAATGGTCTTAGTTATGGCGCTCCAACCGAAATTGAAAGCAAAGTTGCCCATTTAGTCACAAAATTAATGCCATCGATAGAAATGTTACGCATGGTCAACTCAGGTACTGAAGCAACAATGAGTGCTATTCGCGTTGCTCGAGGATTTACGGGGCGCGATAAGATTATCAAATTTGAAGGCTGTTATCATGGTCATGCCGATTATTTATTAGTCAAAGCCGGCTCTGGTGCATTGACTTTTGGTCACCCGACATCACCAGGAGTTCCTAATGATTTTGTCAAACATACATTAGTGTGTGATTATAACGACCTTTCTTCCGTTAAAAAACAATTTGAAACCTATCCAAATGATATTGCGGCTATTATTGTTGAGCCGGTTGCCGGCAATATGAATTGTATACCCGCTAAACCCGAATTTATGCAAGGGCTACGCCATTTATGCGATGAATATGGCGCATTATTGATAATTGACGAAGTGATGACGGGATTTCGCGTTGCATTAGGCGGAGCCCAAGATTTTTATAATGTTATTCCTGACTTAACCTGTTTAGGAAAAATTATTGGTGGCGGCATGCCAGTTGGCGCTTTTGGTGGGCGTGCAGAAATTATGGCTCAGTTAGCGCCGACAGGTCCGATTTATCAAGCAGGTACATTATCCGGCAATCCCGTTGCCATGGCGGCAGGTTTAACCACTTTAAACAAATTGAATAATGTGGGAATTTACGAGTTCTTAAGCGAACAAACGCAGAAATTAGCCGCCGGATTATTAGCATCGGCAAAAAAATATAATGTCCCATTAGTGGTAAATTCTGCCGGCGCTATGTTTGGCTTATTTTTTACAAACGATAAAGAAGTCACCAGCTATCAAGATGTAATGAAATCTGATGTTGAAATGTTTAAAAAATTCTATCATCACATGTTAAAAGAAGGTGTCTATTTTGCGCCATCGGCATTTGAAGCAGGATTTATGTCTTTACAGCATAAAGACAACGAAATTATCCATACCATTCAGGCAGCAGAACGTTTTTTTAGTCAGTTAACAAATTAATGATTCATAAATGGATCTCACTTAACTGTTAACTTAATTTGTTAGAAATAACACATAAAACAAGCAATAAAACTTATGCTTGTTTATAACCAGTAATTATTGCGATGCAATAAAAATTTCAAATTTATATTTAAAATTAATCACAGGTGTTTGTACGATGATAAGTCCACTAAAAGAAGGGGAAGTCGTTCCCGAATTTTCATTACCCGATCAAGACGGTGAATTGATAAGCTTTCAAGATTTTGATGGTAAACGAGTATTATTGTATTTTTATCCTAAAGCAATGACACCTGGCTGCACGGTTCAAGCATGTCAATTACGTGACAATATGGATAAATTTAACCAGTATGATGTTGCCGTTGTCGGTATTTCAACTGATAAGCCCGAAAAATTGTCAAAATTTATTGATAAAGAAATGCTTAATTTTACTTTACTATCCGACGAAAATCATACCTTAGCCGAAACTTTTGGGGTATGGGGCAGCAAAACCTTTATGGGTAAAAGCTATGAAGGTATTCATCGAATTAGTTTTTTAATTGGTAAAGATGGTAAGATTGAAAAAGTTTTCGATGATTTTAAAACAACTAATCATCATGACATTGTCTTAGATTATCTTAAAACTCATGCCTCTTAATTGATACCACGTAAATGGGTATCCTAAAAAGGAATTAGCGGCCATTGGCGCTAATTCCTTTTTATTATGTATTGGTTTCTTTTGACCATACATTAATAATAGTTTTTACTAACGTGGCTAAAGGAATCGCAAAAAATATCCCCCAAAATCCCCACAAACCACCAAAAACAATAACTGCAACAATAATGACTAAAGGATGTAAATTTAGTTTTTCAGAAAATAAATAAGGAACTAATAAATTCCCATCTAAAGTTTGGATTAAAACATAAAAAAACATCAAATAACCAAAATCACTCGTTAATCCCCATTGGAATAATCCAATAATAACGACTGGGATTGTTGAAATAATAATGCCTATATAAGGAATTAAAACCGATATACCAACAATTACTGCTAATAATAATCCATAATCTAAACCAAAATAATAAAATGGGATATAAACACAAATCGATAAAATCAGTATATGTAGGACATTGCCAACCATATAATTGGCAATTTGTTGATCCATTTCTTTGGCGACTTTATTTAATATACTGCGATTTTTAGGCAAAATAAGTGAACAATAACCCCATATAGATGCTTTATCTTTTAATAAGAAAAACATTATTATTGGAATTAATACCGAGTTTATAACAATCGAAATTAAGCTAAATAAGGATACAATCGAAAATTGTAATAATGAGTTTCCCGTTTCAATAACCTTTTCTTTTACGCTTTGAATGATTGAATCAAAAAAACCAACATCAATTAATTCGGGATATTTTTGCGGTAAAGACATAAATAATTGATTGGTAAAATTAAGCATATTGGGAATGTTTTTAAATAAGCTGACACTTTGTTGCCAAATCAGCGGTAATAAAATCATAATGCCGGCTAGCACAAACATAATAAATATTAATAATACCATGACCACGGCGAGCGTTCGAGGTAAGCCCCTCTTATGAAAAAAATTCACCGCGGGATCTAATAGATAAGATAAAACGATGGCAATCAGAATAGGAAATAATATTTTATTAAAAAAATAAATAATCAAAAAAACAGCAACAATAACGACTAATAAAGAAATAATATGAGGGTCGCTAAATCGTTTGTTATACCATGCAATAAACAGTTTGAACACAAAATACTCCTTGTTTATGTCATAAATAAAGGGTTCAAACACTCCTAATTATTGAGATCATTATGTGGTTATTTTTATATTAAAAAATACGATAATACATTTTATAATTTTAAATAACACCTCATTTTTAGAGATGAAAACCACATAACAGCACTATTGTAGAGCTAAAACTTTACTAAATCTATCAATTATTTTACAAATTCTTTAATTAAAAATATCTATTAATCTAAATCGATAAATGCTTAGAGATTTCATAGAGATCTGCTCTTTTCATTGCTATAATATTGCTCTTATTTGGTTTGAGGTAACATAAATGTATATTATTTATGGCATTAAAAATTGTGACACGATGAAAAAAGCATTTCAATGGCTTGATTCACATCATATTAATTATCAATTTCATAATTACAAAACAGAAGGTTTATCTGAACAATTGTTAAATAATTTTTTGCAAAAGATAAGTTATCAAGATCTTATTAATAAAAAAGGATTAACTTGGCGTAAATTAACAGATGAAGAGCGTGAATCGATAAGTACAAAAGCCGGTGCCAAAAAAATTATATTAGCTAATCCATCTATTGTTAAACGCCCTTTACTGATTAATGGAAATAATGCTTTATTAGGATTTTCGGACGAAAGTTACCAAAATTTTATTAATAAAAAAGATTAAGCTCATAGACTTTAAACATTCATTAAAGTTTATAGGCGCCACAATATTAAATTATGGTTTGATTTAAAATAATTCATCGAAAGGATAAATCAAAATGGATACGGTTATTAAATTAACGCAAGCATTAATGGCAGAAAAATCAATTAGTCCAGATGATAAAAATTGTCAACATATCTTAATTGATCGGTTACAAAAACATCATTTTATTATTGAAGAAATTAATATAAATCAAACTAAAAACTTATGGGCTTATCATGGTGATCCTTCACAAACTACGCTCTTGTTTGCAGGTCATACCGATGTTGTACCCGCTGGTGATGAAGGCCAATGGCTATCCCCTCCTTTTACACCGACAATCGATAAAGACGGTATACTTTATGGGCGCGGTGCATCCGATATGAAAAGTGGTGTAGCTGCAATGATTTGTGCGGCAGAAGAATTTGTTATTCAATACCCAAATCATCCTGGTCGAATCGCTTTTCTTATTACCTCTGACGAAGAAGCTTCAGCAACCGATGGGACAATAAAAGTCGTAGATAAATTAATGAATCAGCATGAAAGAGTAGATTATTGTATTGTCGGTGAACCTTCTAGCGATAATATACTTGGCGATCAAATTAAAAATGGACGTCGTGGATCTCTAACCGCGAATCTTGTCATTCATGGTATACAAGGTCATGTAGCTTATCCTCATTTAGCGGCTAATCCTGTGCATCTTTTTGCTCCCGCGTTAAACGAATTAGTCAATACTATTTGGGATAATGGTAATCAATATTTCCCACCAACTACCATGCAAGTTGCCAATATTAACGGGGGAACTGGCGCCGAAAATGTTATACCGGGTGATTTAACGGTACAATTTAATTTTCGTTATAGTAGTGAACTCAGTGATGAAATTATTAAAAAACGGGTTACCGATATATTAGATAAATATAAATTAAATTACACATTAAATTGGCGTTTATCAGGTCATCCATTTTTAACGGCAGATGGTAAACTCACTCAAGCAGCCGCATCGGCAATTAAAGAATTAACCGGCGTAAAAACAAAATTATCTACTTCGGGTGGCACCTCCGATGGGCGTTTTATTGCTAAAATGGGTTGTGAAGTTATTGAATTAGGTGTCCTTAATAAAACCATTCACAAAGTAAACGAGAATGTAAAATGCCAAGATATTATTACGTTAAAAAATATTTATAAACAAATTTTAGAAACATTATTATTGAATAAATAATAATTAAAAAATGGTTATTTAATAAATAACCATTCTTAATTAAAATGATTTATATCATTATGTTATAAAAAAATGCGATAAAATAGAGTTTTAATAGTTTAATTCTTTTATTACTGTAAGTTGAGGGGAGCAAATGGAGTGGTTAAGACAATTTTGGTGGCTAATTCTTATCGTTTTATTAGGAATATTTATTAATACCATTAAAGCTCTAAATAAAGTCAGCTTTAAATCTTACTTACAAAAAAAGAAGGGTATAAAACCCATTCCCTATACAGATGATGACGATGATTGGCCAAGTAGCAATTCAACATCAACCAACACCCCTAAAGCTAATGAAGAAAATAATCACCCATCTAAAAAATAGCTCATTAATGTTGAGAGGATTGATTTAACGCAGCATATAAGGCAGCTGTTCGATATTTATCAACCCAAATGGCTGAGGCACGACAAACAGCAATTGGCATAATAATTAAATAAATGAATGATATCAATGACCATCATGATGTATTACTTTCAGGCATACCCATCTATAAACTATGATAATAATATTGGCTAGAATCGGCATAAATAGATAGCGTTTAATGCCAGGGTTAAATGCTAACTTAAAGCCTATAATAAAATACGAAACACCAGTACGTGTTGATGAAGGAATGCGTTGATAATTAAGCACAGAAACCTTTTGATTAAATCGTGCGCAATATGTTATTTAGTTAAATTTCTCAAGCCAGTGTTTGACTTCAACTTTTAATTGTTGATTAAATTGTTTTTTGCTAAGCATAATTGATTTAGACGTTAATTGTTGATCTTGTTTTTTATGATAAATGATTGTCGCTAATAGCGGAAACTTTGCCATTATTTTTTGTTCAATAATCAAGCTATTTAAACGGCATAATGACCCATAACTGGCCTCAAAAGATCGAAAATAATAAGCAAATCCTTTTAAATCTTCAATATCTTGCTCATTCAATGATTGATCATCATCAATAGCAAAAGTGAAATCTAAATCAATCAAATTTGTTAGCCAATACCAATTACGCGCTAATCTCGCTTGTAATCTTAAAGCCAATTGTTGACCTTGACAAGAAATTGGTTTAATCGCCATTAACGAATATTGTCCGCTGGATGCTTCTTTATGGCTAGAAATATGAACAAGTTTAAAGCCAGCAGCTTGCCAAAAGTATAAGGTTTCGCGACTATAAGCAAAGCTAACCGACAAAAAATCTTTCTTATCTTGACAGGCTTGTCTTTCAATCAGTTCGATCAAATCCCGCGCAATATGCTTGCGTCGATATTTTGCTAATACTGCAATACGGTTGATACGGCAAGAATGTAATTTAGCAGCAAGCTTATCACCAGCATGAGCAACGAAAGATTGCGCAACTAAATTACCGCGTGGGCGCCGCTTACCTTGCCATACTAAGTTAATAAGTTCGTCGTTTAGCCCTCCTTCATTGATAGTTATTACTGCTGCAACCATTAAATCTTGTTTTTTTGCTTGCCAAATCGCAAGATTAGGTGCATCAAGAAGTCGCCTTAAATCAACGGGTGTTGTTCGATAATGAGCAGATTTTAACAAATAAAAAACCTGTTTTAAGCTATTTATATCACTTCTTTCTACCTGTGATTTTTTTATTAAATCTGGCTCTATTAAATTTTTATCGTTTCGATTTTGCTTTTCTATTTTTAAATTGTCTATACTCAGATTGGTTATATTGTGTTCTTTGGCGACTATAGGGTTGGAGCTTTGCTCTATTGGCAATTCATCATTAAGTAATAAACTCTCAGTAAACAATTCCAATACATCATCATGACACCATCGAATCGGCTTTTGTAATGAAAAAAAATCAACATTATCATGATAACGGTCAGTTGAAAATAACACTTCTTCATTGCATAATTTTAATAAAAAACCTTGCCCTGTTCCTTCATAACCATCAATAGTAGAAGTTAAAAGTACTCGGCATTGGTGCAATTTAGCTAACTGAATTAACTGAATTAAAATAGGAAGCGGCAACATCGCCCCTTCATCGATGATTAAAAATTGTTTTAATTTTATTTGCTCATTTAGCAGTAGATCATCAGGCGCATAAAAAGGCGTATTTATGTTGGCAAACTTATAAAAACTGGTTAATGCACTTTTATTAGCAGCTGTAACTATACAGTCATAATAATGACTAAAAAATCCCGCTAGTGCTGATTTCCCTCGCCCTCGTTTTGCCGTTAAAATTAAAATAAATTTTGTAGATTGTAATAATTTATGTAATGTTTGTTGCTGCTCATCACTCCATTGATTCAGATGTAATTGATTAGAATTTTCGTTATTGATTAAAGGTAGGCAAACTGAATTTATTAACGATGAGTTTAAAACATCATAACCTTGAGATTTATTATTAAAAAAGACAGGATTATTAATCACCGATAATAATTTTTTTATTCTAACAATAGCTTCATATTCATTATTAGCATTGATGTTATATTTTGCTAATGTGTTAACTAAATGCTGATTAAAATTTGTTGTAATAATAGGTTGCGATCCCTCATTCCAACGTAAGCTATCAAAATCATACCAAGTTTTTAGATCATCGGCTAATAGTAGAATCAATAAACTATTCACTTTTAATGTGCCTGATAATATGGCGAAAGCTTCTAAATTAAAGCTATCTGTTGCATCAAAAATTGCATGTTGGAATTCACTTCCTAATAAATTTTTGGCTTTAGCATGATGAATTGATTTAAGCATTAAATGCGTAAATGTCTGATTTGAAGCAATTATCCAATCGCCAGATGTTTGACGCTTTAAGTTTATGATTAATTTTTCTAATTGAGTTTTAAATTCAAGTTGATCAACTTGTAAGTTATTTTTAACAGATAAATCATCATAATTTTTATAATTTTGATTTTGCCAAGCTTTGGTTAAATCTAGCGATTCAGTGATCCCTTGGATCCAGCTTTTCTTTATCACAATTAATTGTCGCGATAAAGCAAAAATAGCTGGATTTATTGTTGAAGAGGAACTCAAGGGTAAAACTGTTTCAAACATGCATTAACTTTTGCCAATAATCAATGAAAGTATACCTGCTGCAATTAATGGACCGACCGGTATACCTTTAAAAAAGGCAACACCAATTAACGTGCCGATAATTAAACTATTAATAATCGTTGGTTCACCGTTCATTAATGAAACACCTCGAGTACCAAGCCATGAAACCAAAATACCAACAAAAATTGCAACAATAGATTGCCATGTCATAAAGGATTTCGCAATTTGTTTGATATTTAAAGATCCATCAGCCAGTGGTACCATCATAGCAGCTGTTAAAATTACAATACCAATTGTTAAGCCATGATGATGCAAAAATGGAAAATATTGATCAAGTGGGGTTAGCTTAAATAATAATAAGATCAAAATAGCAAAAGTCACCGTATTATTATGTGTAACATAACATAAGGCAGCTAAAGCCAGTAAAATAAAAAATGATATATCAAATTGAGCATACATTATAATGGCACACCTATTTTTTTCGCGACTTCTTCATAAGATTCAATAACATCACCGAGCTCTTGACGAAAACGATCCTTATCTAATTTTTTAAGGGTTATTGCATCCCAGATCCGGCATCCATCAGGAGAAAACTCATCACCTAGCACAAGGCTACCTTGGTAAAGGCCAAATTCTAATTTAAAATCAACTAAAATCAACCCTGATTGTTTAAACAATTGACTTAATATAGTATTGATTTTTAGGGTTAGTTGCCGCATTTTGTTTAATTGTTCTTTTGTTGCAAAGCCAAACGTTTCACAAAGTGAGCTATTTACCATTGGATCATGCAAACCGTCATCTTTTAAAAATAATTCAAAGGTTGGCGGATCAAGTATTTCACCTTCGGTAATACCTAATCGTTTAACGATTGAACCTGCTGCTCGATTACGTACAACACATTCGACGGGTATCATCTGTAATTTTTTAACAAGTACTTCATTGTCTGATAATAATTTTTCAATTTGCGTCGGTATTCCTGCTTCTTTCAGCTTGTTCATAATAAAATAATTAAATTTATTATTAATTTCACCTTTTCGATCTAATTTTTCTATGCGCAATCCATCAAACGCGGAGGTATCATTACGAAATTCTAAGATAAGGAAATTTGGATCGTCTGTATGATAAACCGTTTTAGCTTTACCACGATATAATTCTGATATTTTCTGCATTTTTATCCTCTAAACGTTAATTGATGAGTTTACCGGATCCTTTTAATTCGTATTTTTATTATCTCTTTTATCTCTATTTGTGTACGTGTTTATGGTTTATTGCATTAAAATGATTAAGGCGCCAATGCGCCTTAATAAAGATAATTCTTAATTATTTTTTTCTAATTGTGAAGTTTTATCAACTTTGCTATCGGAGGTTATGTTTTCATCCTCTTTCTTTTCGGCAGAATTTTTACTATCAGGGGTTCTTGGTGATAATTCTCGTGGCGCGACAGCATCCATCAAATAATTAAAAAAGCCGACAAGATAACGTTGCACAGTCATCGAATCATTCATAATATCAACTCCATTGCGTGTTAATGAGGTTAATCGCATAGTGATATATTCACGATCTCGAGTTTGATGTAAACGTATAATAAAAGAAGCCGATACAGGTTGATTTTCATCAGCACGGAAAATGAATGTTTTTGCCGTTTTAATTGCCGTTGAATTAATTGACTCAATACCAATATTTTGTATTGCTAAAGTTTGTGGAATACTTTGCCAAAAACCATTATTTAGCGGAGCATCTAAAATAATTTCACTCTTATCATAAGTGGCAATGGCATCACTAATAGAAGGTAACGGTAAGGCTGGTGGTCTAATATCAACATCTTTGCCTAATTCCCCCTTTGCATTCGTTGAATAAACAATATAATCACTTGAATAAGGTGGAATCGTTATTCCTTGTGGGACAACAAGTTTTGTTAAAGTTGGTGCATTTAAATAATCTAAACTACCATCGACTTCACGTTTATAATTTTGATCATTGCCACAACCAGTTAGAACAATGGTACAAAATACCGCTAAAAAGCCGGTCTTTTTTAGGAATTTTTGATTTAGTAAAAATGATTTTAACATAGCTATCTGCTTATAAATTAATGGTTATAAAAAGGATTTAAATAATACCAGCCTGTTTTAATGATTGCTCAACAATTGGCACTGAAGGCTGAGTTAGCGGCATTAACGGCAATCGGATGGCAGTATCTTTAATTAATCCTATTCGTGAACATGCCCATTTAACAGGAATAGGATTAGATTCAATAAATAAATTACGATGTAGCGATAATAGTTTTTCATTCATATCGCGAGCTTGCTCAATTTTATTGTCAGCACATAAAAGACAAATATCTGCCATCGCTTTAGCAGCAACATTAGCGGTGACCGAAATAACGCCATCACCACCTAAAATCATAAAATCTAAAAAGGTTAAATCATCACCACTCAATAACTTAAAGTCCTGCCCAACTAAACGCCTTGTTGTATAAACGCGCGATAAATCCCCTGTCGCATCTTTTAAAGCGACAATATTTTTTAATTTTGCTAAACGAGCAACTGTTTCGGGTTTAAGATCGCTACTTGTTCGACCAGGGACATTATAAAGGATTTGAGGAAGTGATGTATTTTCAGCAATCGCTTTAAAATGCTGATACATGCCTTCTTGAGTCGGTTTATTATAATAAGGAGTAACGGTTAAACAACCAACGACACCACTATTTTCAACTTGCTGAGTCAAAAATATCGCTTCTTTTGTCGCATTAGCGCCAGTACCTGCAATAACATCAATTTTACCGTCTGCAAAATCAATAGTTTGCTTGATGACATCGATATGTTCTTGATGATCAAGGGTCGCAGATTCGCCTGTAGTACCAACAGAAATAATGGCGGACGTACCATTATCAATATGATAATTAACTAAATTCTTCAAGCTTTTGCTGTCTACATTACCTTTCGGATCCATTGGCGTAATAAGTGCAACAAGACTTCCTGTGAACATAGAGCAACCTCGCATAAGTGATAAGTTAACAAAATAAAAATTTTGCGTTAAGTATGCGATATTTCATCGCTAAATTCAACTTTTGTTAAATAGGATTACCAATATATGTTAAACAGGATTATCAATATCAATAAAAATTGTTTCGATACCATATTCAGCCGTAATCCATTCGCCTAACTTTTGCACTCCATAGCGTTCAGTTGCATGATGTCCTGCAGCATAAAAATTAATACCATATTCTCGCGCTATGTGAATCGTTCTTTCAGATACTTCTCCCGTTAAAAATGCATCAACACCAAGCTGCACGGCATTTTCAATAAAATCTTGTCCGCCTCCACTACACCAAGCAATACGCTTAATAATAGGATTTGCATTATCAAAGCAAATTAATGGTTCACGTTGTAATTTTTGTTGGACCAATTCTTTAAAATCTAATGCTGTCATAGAGTTAGTTAACGTTCCCGTTGCAAGCAAATCAGTAATATCTTGTTTCTCATCAGCAATGATAGAAAATAATTGCGCTAATTGTGCGTTATTACCAACAATAGGATGCCCATCAAGAGGTAAATGATAAGCGAATAAATTTATTTGGTGATCCAGTAGTGTTTTAATACGTTTATATTTAATTCCCGTTAATGTTTGGGGTTCATTCTTCCAAAAATAACCATGGTGAACAAGCACCGCATCAGCCTGTAATTTTACTGCCTCATCTAATAATAACTGACAAGCTGTCACTCCAGTTACAATCCTTTTCAAGGTAGATTTTCCCTGCACCTGCAATCCATTTGGGGCATAATCTCGATATTTATTGACTTGCAGATATTGATTAAGAATTTTTTCTAATTCGAAATTTTGCATTTTTTCTTCTGATAATTTTTATAGTTAATAATTAAGGGTTAATAATCGGTAAATTTATTTTGGATAAGCAATTAAAATATTTTCTGTTATTCAAATAAAAGAGCGCCGTTAAATACGTGCGCTCCAATTAAAAACAAACAAATCTTATTGTTTAGCAATAATTTTATCGTGTTTTAGTTCAAGTTTAATTTCTTTGCCTGGTACTAAAATACCTTCAAGCATTTGTTGGGCAAGAGGATTTTCAATCTCTTGTTGAATAGCTCGTTTAAGAGGTCTTGCACCATAGATGGGATCAAAACCAACTTTCGCTAAATGTTCAAGAGCTCCATCGGTAATTGAAACTTGATAACCATGTTCATCAAGACGTTTTTCAACACGTTGTAATTGTATTTTAGCAATTGCTTTAATATTCTCTTCATTAAGAGGATGGAAGACAACAGTTTCATCAATACGATTAATAAATTCAGGTCTAAAATGTTTACTAACAACCGTCATTACTAATGTTTTCATTTCATCATAAGTAAGATTTGCTTGACCTTGAATTAGATCTGAACCTAAGTTTGAAGTCATAATAATCACGGTATTACGGAAATCAACAGTGCGTCCCTGACCGTCGGTTAATCGACCATCATCTAAAACTTGTAATAAGATATTAAACACATCAGGATGTGCTTTTTCGATTTCATCTAACAATATAACCGAATAAGGCCTACGGCGAACAGCTTCCGTTAAATAACCGCCTTCTTCATATCCCACATAGCCTGGAGGAGCACCAATCAAACGTGAAACTGAATGTTTTTCCATAAATTCAGACATATCGATTCGCACCATCGCATCAGGGCTATTAAACATAAAATTAGCTAAGGCCTTACATAATTCGGTTTTACCGACACCGGTTGGACCCAAAAATAAGAATGAGCCAATCGGTTTATTTGGATCGGATAATCCTGCACGACTACGACGAATAGCATTCGAAACAGCTGAAACCGCTTCATTTTGTCCAACAACACGTTTATGAAGGTAATCTTCCATATGTAATAATTTTTCTTTTTCACCTTCAAGCATCCTTGATACTGGAATACCGGTCGATTTTGATAATACTTCAGCGATTTCTTGATCAGTGACTTTATTAGGCAATAACTTCATCGTTTTACCTTCAAGCTTAGTCGCTTTTTCAAGTTTCTTTTCAAGCTCAGGAATACGCCCATATTGCAATTCAGACATTTTATTCAAATCACCAGCCCGCCTTGCTTGCTCCATTTCAGTACGCGCTTTATCTAAATCTGCTTTTATATTTTGTGTTCCCGATACAGCAGCCTTTTCTGCTTGCCATTCTTCATTAAGTGAGGCATATTCTTTTTCTTTTTCAATTAATTCCTCATTAAGCATCTCTAAGCGTTTTTTACTGGCTTCGTCAGATTCTTTTTTCAATGCTTGCTGTTCAAGTTTTAATTGGATGATGCGTCTATCTAAACGATCTAATGATTCTGGTTTAGAATCCATTTGCATACGTATGCTTGAAGCAGCCTCATCGATCAAATCAATTGCTTTATCCGGTAACATTCGATCTGAAATATAACGATTAGACAAGGTAGCTGCAGCAATGATGGCAGGATCCGTAATTTGCACATGGTGGTGGATTTCATAACGTTCTTTAAGTCCACGTAAAATAGCAATAGTATCTTCAACAGACGGTTCAGCAACATAGACCTTTTGGAAACGTCTTTCTAAAGCGGGATCTTTTTCGATATATTGGCGATATTCATCAAGCGTTGTTGCACCAACACAATGCAGTTCACCACGTGCTAAAGCAGGTTTTAGCATATTACCTGCATCCATAGCGCCGTCACCTTTACCGGCACCAACCATGGTATGGATTTCATCTATAAATAAAATAATGCGACCTTCTTCTTTTGCCACATCCTTTAGAACTGCTTTAAGTCTTTCTTCAAATTCACCGCGATATTTTGCACCAGCAATTAAAGCCCCCATATCAAGAGATAAAACTCGTTTATTACGTAATCCCTCTGGCACTTCACCATTAACGATACGCTGAGCAAGACCTTCAACTATTGCCGTTTTACCAACACCTGGCTCACCAATTAATACCGGATTGTTTTTTGTTCTTCTTTGTAAAACTTGTATAGTTCGACGTATTTCTTCATCCCGCCCAATAACAGGATCCAATTTTCCTTGTTCAGCACGCTCAGTCAAATCAATGGTATATTTCTTAAGCGCATCACGCTGATCTTCTGCATTTGCATCATTCACGTTTTCATTTCCTCTTACTTGATTGACAGCTTGTGTAAAGCTCTCTTTTGTTACACCTGATTTTTTTAATATATCCCCTAATTTACCCTTTTCTTCAAGCGCAGCTAAAACAAATATTTCCGATGAAATATAAGTATCATTATTTTTTTGTGCAATTTTATCGCACAAATTCATGATACGAACTAATTCTTGTGATGGAATAATATTGCCGCCAATTCCTTGTACTTGTGGGAATTTATCAATGACATTTGTTAATTCATGTTGTAAAGAAGAAAGATTGGCGCCAGCACTCGTTAATAATGGACGAATACTACTGCCATCTTGCGATAACATAGCAGCTAAAACGTGCTCTGGCTCAATATATTGATTATCTTTACCTAGCGCCATAGACTGAGCGTCGGATAGTGCCTGCTGAAATTTATTCGTTAAACGATCTAAGCGCATACTTATCTCCTTGAAATAATTTGATTTAATTTTTCAAACAGTTAATCCTTTTATACACCTACTAATTGATCATGGTCAAGCTAATTCAATAAAATAGCTTATCTAGTTTCCTTTACAGTATCAATTATTCTTATGAATAAAAGATTCTACTAACAGAAAAATATAATCTTAATTGATTAACTAAAAAAATATTAAATAATCATTTTATAAAATCAATCAAACCAAATCATTGAAGCCATTCTGCCTGTAACGGATGTGCGTCTGAAAGAATAAAAATTTAGCGGATCTTGGTACGTACAATAATCACCGCCATAAATTTCATACACACCAACTGCGTGTAATCTTTGTTTGGCGATAAGAATAAGATCGGCTAAATATTTATCTTCTTTAGCATTAATTAATTTAAAGGCGATTTTTGCATCAGGATCTTGTAATTCGAATTCTGTTTTAACATCAAGCCCGACTTCAAAAGCATCGGCGCAAATACAAGGTCCAATCCACGCAACAATGTCGGTACGATTACCGGAAAATTGTTTTACCGTTTCCTCTAAAATACCATCACATAAGCCACGCCAACCCGCATGAGCAGCGGCTACTTGTTGATCTGATTTAGAGTAAAACAATACCGGTAAACAATCCGCTGTCATAACAACACAAACTTGTTTAGATTGCTGTGTGTAGCTGGCATCGGCTTCAATAATGGGAAAGTGATTAAACTGTAATGGATTAGATGATAAATGCCCATTATCCATCTTATTATCAGTTGCAAAAGATACAGGTAGCTGACTAAGATCTTTGACAATCACGCTATGAGTTTGCGTTAACCAATAAGGCTCATTCGGTATTTTTTCATGCATTTTCACGCGATTTCGATTAATAATAACATCTGAAATCTCATCACCAACATGAGAAGCTAAATTAAGACTATCATAAGGCGTTTTACTTACGCCACCTAATCGAGTGGTTGTAAATGCATGAATATTACTTGGCGCATGCCAGTTAGGATAAATGGATTTAATCATAATTTCACCAATCAAGTTCGTCTTTATGTAATTGCGTATCTTGTTGTAATGCGGCGATTAATTGCTCCATATCATTAGGAATCGGCGCATGCCATTCCATTAATTCCCCTGTAATCGGATGATACAGGCGCAGCATTGTTGCATGTAATGCTTGCCTATCAAATTCGCGAAGAATTTGCATAAAATCATCGCTTGCCCCTTTTGGTGGTCTTGGTCTACCTCCATAAAGCGGATCACCGACTAATGGATGAGCAATATGCGCCATGTGAACCCGAATTTGATGGGTTCTACCGGTTTCTAATCGTAAACGCAAGCGTGTATGAGCTCGATATTTTTCCATAACACGGTAATGCGTCACAGCCGGTTTACCGGTTGGAAATACTGCCATATGAGTGCGCTTAGTTGGATGCCGTGTAATTGGCTCATCAATCGTCCCCCCGGCTGTGATAATCCCCATAGCAACCGCTTCATATTCACGGGTGATCTCACGTTTTTGTAAAGCATCAACTAAATGAGTTTGTGCCTCAATGGTTTTAGCAACCACCATTAAGCCAGTTGTATCTTTATCTAAACGATGAACAATGCCAGCCCTTGGAACATGAGCTAAATCAGGATAATGATAAAGTAGTGCATTCAATACCGTACCATTTGGGTTACCTGCACCTGGGTGAACAACTAAATCTCGAGGTTTATTAATCACTAAAATATCGTCATCTTCATAAACAATATTTAAGTTAATATCTTCGCCTTGATGGTAAGTTTCGGTCTCAATTTCAGCATTAATCTCAATTTGTTCACCACCTAAAACTTTTTCTTTAGGTTTATTGATAATAATCCCATTTACTTTTACTTGATTTTGTAAAATCCAGTCTTTGATTCGCGAACGAGAATAATCGGGTAAAAGTTCCGATAATGCTTGATCTAATCGCATTCCAAGCTGACTTATTTCAATTTCGGTTGTTAATTTTAGCGCATGCATTCTTAATTTATCTATTTTAAGCTGTTAGGTTTTAGAGTATTATATACCATTCATGGTGCTTAATGTTTAATTTATATTTGGATTGAAAACTGGATGAAACTGCGTTTACCCTCATTATTGATATTGCCTATTGTGCTAAGTAGCCTACTTATTGCCTGTACAACCTCTAAACCTAATTTAGACAATGTATCTGAATTTGACTTACACCTTAAAGCCCAACAAGAGCTCGAAAACGGCAATATTAAATCGAGTATTATCATTTTAGAATCGATGGATAAAAACTTTCCATTTGGACCTTATTCACAACAAGTACAACTTGATTTAATTTACGCTTATTATAAATCAGGTGATTTATCCTTAACGATTGCCTCCATTGATAGATTCTTAAAATTAAATCCGACACATCCTAATATTGACTGGGTAATTTATATTCGTGGTCTTGCCAATATGGCGCAAGATGAAAATACAATTCAAGGCTGGTTTAATGTTGATCGTTCTGATAGGGATCCGGATTTTGCTAACGCAGCCTTTAAAGACTTTACTTATCTTGTAACGAGTTACCCAAAAAGCCCATATGCAACTGATGCGCAAAAACGATTAGTCTATTTAAAAAATCGACTCGCACGTTATCAATTAAAAATTGCACAATATTATACTGATCGCGGTGCTTATGTAGCTGTTGTAAATCGTGTAACGGGAATGTTAAAAGATTTTTCTGATACTGAATCAACAAAACGCGGTTTATTTCTGATGCGCAATGCTTATAATCAATTAGGTTTAACTGTCGAAGCAAATAAAGTGGATAAACTGATTGAAGCAAATTTAGCAAATATGCCAAAAGATGAGCAAAAATCATTTTTGCGCTCTGTAACCAGTGTCTTTAATGGTGGTTAACGTCTCGATTAATCTTTGTTAATTTGCATCAATCATTTAAATGAATTTAAAAAACGCGCTTTAATAAATAGCGCGTTTTTTATTAAATTTATGTTTTATTTTTTTAAAGACATCTGTTTCGATTTGTTAATACTCGCGGCGACAGCATCCATTACTGCAGCCCTTAGTCCTTTTTCTTCCAAAACTTGTACCCCCTCAATAGTGGTACCTGCTGGTGAACACACCATATCTTTTAATTCTGCGGGATGTTTTCCTGTATCTAATACTAATTTAGCCGATCCAAGTACAGATTGCGCCGCAAATTGGTAAGCTTGTTTGCGAGATAATCCGCCTTTCACTGCCCCATCTGCTAATGCTTCAATAAACATAAATACAAAAGCAGGCGAGGATCCACTTGCTCCAACAACTGCATCAATTAAATATTCAGGCACAACTTCAGTTCGACCCACGCAATCTAATAAAGATTTTACTTCGATCAATTCATCATTTGTAACAATAGGATTTGCGGTAATTGAACTCATACCCGCATTAACAAGCGCAGGTGTATTTGGCATAACGCGGATAATTTTATGCTGATTGCCTATTATCTGAGTTATTGTCTCAATCGATATACCTGCAGCTATCGAAACTAAAATCGTTTCTTTGGAAAGATGATTTTTTATATCATTTAATAACGCTTCCATACCATTAGGCTTAACAGCTAAAAAAACAATTTCGGCATTCTCAACAACTTCTTGCGCCGACGTCATATTATTAACACCGTAATGGGTATGATAAGATTCACCTATTTCAGAGTGCCTACCATAAACATAAAATTGCGACCCCGCAATTTGATTACTGGCTAAAATCCCACGTAAAATAGCCCCCCCCATATTACCAAGCCCAATAAATCCAATACGTTTATTCATTGTTAAAACCTCATTTTTATTTAATTAAATTTTATAACAAAAAATGATATTAATCTGGGTATTTATTTTAATCAAGTGCCAAACTTTTTTTTCCACATTTGATGATAAAACTGCTTATAAAACCTTTACTATTTTTAAAATTTCGTCCTTAATTGTGTTAATTATTTCAAATCTTAACTTATACAAAAAATAAATTAATCAATTAAATAACATATTTTAAAGTTATTTTTAGTCGCAAAATTCCCTATTTCCAATATTTTGCTATCGACTTCATTTTTTGAAGTTGTTATAATTTTGCACTCAATATGATGAACTATTATTAGCGTGCGTCGCGCCAAAGTGCATCATATTCTCATTGTTTTTAATTGCATGATTTTATCAAAACTCTTCTTTGCAGTTCTTCTTAAAAACAATCTCTTAACAGGAGCTATCTTGTGTCATCTAAAAATCAATCGTTACCACAACGATCATTTGTCGATCGTTATTTTCAGTTTCAAGAGAATAAAACATCATTACGTACTGAGTTAATAGGAAGTTTTACCACCTTTATTACCATGGTTTATATCCTATTTGTTAACCCTAAAATTTTAGGCGATGCTCATATGGATTCTCAAGCCGTTTTTGTGACAACCGCCTTAATTACAGGCATTTCTTGTATTCTAATGGGGATTATTGCCAAGCTCCCTATTGCCCTCGCTCCGGGTATGGGAATAAATGCGTATTTTGCCTATGTTCTTGTTGGTTCGATGGGACTCAGCTGGCAACAAGGAATGACGTTAGTTTTTATGGGTGCGTCAGGTTTATTTTTACTTTCAGTATTTAAACTTCGTTATTGGATGATTGCCAATATTCCATTATCAATTCGTATTGGCGTCAGTAGTGGATGCGGCTTATTGATTACATTGATCGGGTTACATAATGCTCATATCATTGTTGCCGATGCCGATACGATGGTTAAACTCGGAAATCCAACATCAATTCCTTTTATCCTCGGTTGTCTTAGCTTTTTAATTGTTGTTGGACTTGCTCAACGTAAATGGAACTCTTCAATTTTATTATCTTTTATTATTGTTACCTTAATAGGCTGGGTAATAGATCCAAATGTCTCATATCATGGTTTAGTGAGTTTACCTCCTGATGTTTCAGGCATTGTCGGACAATTTGATTTCAATAAAATTATGGACGTTTCAATGCTAGGCATTGTTTTATCTGTCATGCTGATTAATTTATTTGAATCTTCTGGCACCTTCATTGCTGTGACGGATAAAGCCGGTCTTGCCGATAAAGACGGACACTACCCGAATCAACAAAAATCTCTTTATATTGATAGTTCGTGTTCAGCGCTTGGCTCTGCGATGGGCACGTCGGCTGTAACGGCTTATGTCGAAAGTGCAGCAGGTGTAGCGGTTGGCGCACGTACTGGAATGATGGCACTTGGTGTAGGTGTGCTATTTCTGTTTTCTTTGTTTTTATCACCACTCGAAAAAATGGTGCCGCTTTATGCAACAACGGGCGCATTAATTTATATAGGGGTATTAATGGCATCGGATCTCGCTCGCGTTAAATGGGAAGACTTAACTGAAGCTGTGCCCGCTTTTGTCGCCTGCATTATGATGCCCTTTACCTTTACAATTACAGAAGGTATTGCAACCGGATTTATCACTTATGTCTTTATGAAAATTGCCGCTGGTAAATATAAAGATTTAACACTCTGTTCAATCATTATGGCTATCTTATTTTTGGCACGGTATATATTTTTATAACTATTGAGATCATTCAATTTAAAAAGTGCTAAATAAAAATATTTAACCATAAATTTAATAAACAGATATGTTAAAGGACTTCATATAAGCAGAAAGCTTTAAACAAGAAGTAATTTAAAACTCATTAACGTTATATTGGTTTAAACATAACAATCCAACCAATATAAAAACAATTAACATAAAAACATTCTTATTAAAGAACATTTGTCTTTAATAATAAGAATGAATAAGGATTTTCATTTATGACAAGCATGTACAAAGAAGATATTTGTGAAATGATCGATGCGGGAGCTGCTAAAATTCCTGCAGATCTTATTATTAAAAATGGACAATTAGTCAATGTTACCTCATCCGAAATCTACCCAGCCGATGTCGCAATTTACAAATCTCGTATTGTAGCAACTGGCGATGTTAGTGGTTATCAAAGCGATAAAACTCAAATCATTGATGCAAAAGGAAAATATATTGTTCCCGGTCTTATTGATGGTCACTTACATATTGAATGCAGCAAATTATCAATGACCAGCTTCGCAAAAGCCGTTCTACCTCATGGCACAACAAGTGTTATCTCAGGATTAGATCAATATGTCGTTACAGCGGGATTAGAGGGTATTAAAGAAATCTTACAAGAAATTGATGCAACTCCCCTTAAAGTGTTTTGGGGACTGCCATTTTTAACACCTTATACTTTACCACAAAGCAATGTCGGTTTTAATGTCACAGCAAGCACTCATGAAGAAGTACAAAAATGGACAGAAGTGTTTGGCGTATGGGAAACCGTTAGTGAATTTATCGAAAACAAGCATAGCGATGTAATGAAAGCTATTGAATATGCTCGACTAAATCGCTTACCTATTTTCGGCTGTGCACCAATGACCCGCGGTCACAAATTAAATGCGATATTATGTGCAGGTGTTAGGCTTGACCATGAAAGTTATGATCATGAAGAAATGATGGAAAAAATCCGTAAAGGTATGAATGTCATTATTCGTGAATCTTCTATTTCGCATTTTCTAGCAGAAAACGTCAAAGTTATCACACATTTAAATCCTCGACTTTCTCGACGAGTCAGTTTTTGTACAGATGATGTGATTGCCTCTGACATAATCACTAATGGGCATATGGATAAATTAATCCGTATGGCAATTGCTAATGGGGTCGATCCTTTAACGGCTATTCAAATGGGATCGATTAATGCTGCCGAAGCTTACCGAATTGATCACCTTGTCGGATCGATTTCGCCAGGACGATTTGCTGATATATTACTGGTTGATGATCTCATTAAATTCAATATAACAACCGTCATTGCCAAAGGTGAAATTGTTGTCTTAGATGAGCAAACCGTATTTAAATTTACTCCACCTGAACGCAGTGATGTTTTACTGCAAAGCATGAAACTAAAACCCGTTTCAGCCAAAGATCTTAACGTTCGTACCGATTTAAAAGAAAATAAAGTACATGCTTTATCATTAGATGTTGATTTCGATATTCCATTTGTGCGTCGGGGACGACAAGTGGAATTAAATGTTAAAGACGGTATTGTTTTGCCCGATGTTAAAAATGATGTGCTTTATGCAACCGTTATCGAGCGCTTTGGTAAAACCGATGGCAAACCTAAAGTTGGATTCTGCTCAGGTTGGAAACTGAATGCGGGCGCAATGGCAAGTTCATGCGCGCCTGATGATAATAATGTTGTTTGTATCGGAACGAATTCAGAAGATATGGCAATCGCAATAAACTATTTAGCTGAGCATGGTGGTGGGCAAGTTATTGTTAAAGATGGACAGATTTTAGGATTTTTATCGCTTCCTATTTGCGGTATTGTATCCGATCTAGATCCACATTTAATGGCAGAAGAAGAAGAAAAACTTCTACAAATAGCCCGACGTTTAGGCTGCGACCTACCGGATCCTTTATTTTACATGTGCTGTTTACAAATCACGGCGATCCCAGATTATGCCATTACTGATCTTGGGGTAATTGATTTTCATGATCAAGCCGTGATGGATCCTGTATTTACCTGTGGATGTACGCATGGCAAATTACATCCTAAATGCCATCATTAATTATCCGTTTTTAACGATCATCATTGATACAGTTATGTCATTTTATATCTGTATTAATTAAGAAATAATTAGATAACTTCATATTTTATAATGAGAAATATCATGAATAAACGCGAACAACTTAATGATTTAATCGACATGGCAGCCGGTCGTAAAGAGGCTGATTTACTCATTACTAACTGTAAAGTGATTGATGTTTATAATCAACAAATTGCCGAAGGCCCTATCGCTATTGGACATGGCAAAATTATTGGTTTTGGTTTTGACTATAAAGCCAAAGAAGTTTTCGATGCTAAAGGCGGTTACGTGATGCCAGGGTTGATTGATGGTCATGTACATATTGAATCGTCATCGCTCACCCCAGCTGAATTTGCTCGCTGTATATTACCATTTGGAACCACAACTATTATTGCCGATCCCCACGAAATTGGTAATGTTTGTGGCTTAGATGGTATTCGATTTATGTTAGATTCGGCTCGTAAATCTAAGCTTAATGTACAAATTATGTTACCCTCTTGCGTTCCTGCAACGCCCTACGAAAAAACCGGATATGTTCTTGACGCTGATGAGCTTTTGAAATTAATTAATGATCCTAATGTGCTAGGATTAGGTGAAGTTATGGATTATCCAAGCGTCATTTTTCATCAAGATAATATGATGGATAAATTATGGATGGCAAAAGATCATGATAGAGTCATCGATGGCCATAGCCCAGGCGTATTAGGTAAAGATCTGGTTGCTTATGTCATGGCAGGTATTATGACAGATCACGAATGCAGCACACCTAAAGAAATGTTAGATCGGATCGCTTTAGGACAATATGTTTTACTGCGCGAAGGATCGACATGTAAAGATTTATTAAAACTTCTTCCGGCAATTACTCCTGCAAATTCTCGACGCTGCGTACTTTGTACTGATGATAGAGAGCCAGCCGATATTTTAACAACAGGACATATCAATAAAAGCTTGCGCCTTGCTGTCGAAAATGGATTAGATCCATTAATTGCCATTACACTCGGCACACTCAATGCGGCCGAATGTTTTAGATTAAAAGGTAAAGGTGCTATTGCACCTAATTTTGATGCAGATTTATTAATTGTCGACGATTTGACTTCTTTTAATGCAAAGCATGTTTTTGTTGCCGGTAAAGAAATTGCACGCGAGGGAAAATTACTTGTCGAATGGGAAAACCATCAAGACGAAAAAGTTTTACATTCAGTAAAATTACCTGAATTAACATCATCCAGTTTTGATCTTCCTCTAACAAGTACCAAAGCCAACGTCATTGGTGTAAAACCCAAAAGTGTCTTAACCAGCCATTTACAATTAGACGTCAAAGCTGATGATAAAGGTCATTTTGATGCCAAATTAAATCCTGGCTTAAATAAACTTGCCGTAATTGAGCGTCATCATGCAACCGGTCATATCGGGCTTGGTATCATTGCTAATTATGGAATACAAAATGGAGCCATTGCTGTAACCGTTGCTCATGATTCTCATAATTTAGTGGTTGTCGGTGATAATGATGCTGATATGCTTACTGCTGTAAAAGATGTTGAACAAATGGGGGGTGGATTTTCAATTTGCCAAAATGGTAAAATTATTGCTCATTTACCGCTACCCGTCGGCGGATTAATGTCTGATAAACCAGCGCAAGAAGTTGCAGATGAATTACATAGAATGATAGATGTTGCGTGGCGTTCACTCAATATTAATGCCGATGCTCATCCGCTAATGACATTGGTTTTTATGACTTTACCTGTAATTCCTGAATTAAAATTAACCTGCACAGGTTTATTTGATGTAAAAGCCTTTAAACCCATAGATTTATGTATTTAATAAGAATTGCTTTATTAACTATTTGACAATAAGCAAATCATTAATGATATAAAAAGCTAAAAAGGGCTAAATGCCCTTTTTGGTTTTCTAAACCTTCGATAATTCTTTCAGTGCATTTTCATATCATTTATAACCAAACTCAAATGCATTCATTACTTAATCATTATGGTTACAATCATGCCTTTTACCAATTTAACCTTTATTTTGTTATATTAATCTTCGCTATCTATTTGCCTTTTTGGATTATTCCTGTAATTGCATTCCAAATTGCTGACTTGTTTGCATAATCGAATGTATTTGCTTTATTTTGTTTTCTTTAATTAAATTACTTACAGCAGGTGTATTAATAAGAATTTCAAACACAGGTTTAAGTTTATTATCTTGTAAGATCAGTTGTTGACTAATAATAGCTTGCAAAGTCTCCGATAATTGAAATCTAATAAAATCGCGAAGATTACCTTCAAAAACATCAATTAAACGAGTAATAGTTTGCAGAGCTGAATTTGTATGTAACGTTGCAATGACTAGGTGACCAGTTTCCGCTGCAGTTAATGCGGTTTGAATGGTGCTTTTATTACGCAATTCTCCTATCACAATAATATCCGGATCTTGTCTTAAGGCAGAAATTAATGCCTCATCATAATGGTTAACTTCGCGCTGCTGTATCAGTGATTTTTGGTTTTGAAAAATGACTTCAATGGGATCTTCAAACATAATAATATGTTTTGTCATCGTAAGATTAATATGTTGAATCATACTTGCAAGCGTTGTTGATTTACCGCTACCAGTCGATCCAGTAACTAAAATTAAACCTTGTTTTTTAGCGATAAGCGTTTGAAAAACTCCAGGTGCACCTAATTCTTCTAACGAAAGAATTGTTGGCTTTATAATACGAAAAACTGCCGAAATACCATGGTATTGATAAAAAATATTAACACGAAAACGACTAACATCTGGCAAATAGTAGGCAAAATCAAGTTGCTTATCTGCTAGTAACCGATATTTTTGTGATTGTGTTAAAATGTTAAACAATTCGCTTTTTAAATTTAGTGGTTGCAAATTATCCCTATTTAAAAAATAGAGCTGCCCATTTTTACGAATACATGGCTTAGCATTACTCGATAAATGTAAATCCGACGCTTTTTGCGTTACACTAATTATTAATAACTGCGTTAAGAATGAATGAGTCATCATCACTTTTAGAGAATGAACATGAATAACATAGCCACTAATTTACAGAATATAAAAAATCAAATCCAAAGCATCGCACAAAATTGCGATAGAGATCCAAAAACTATTGAACTCATTGCAGTCAGTAAAACCAAACCTGTGAATCAAATTTTAGAGGCCATTAATGCAGGACAATATATTTTTGGTGAAAATTATGTACAAGAAGGGATCGAAAAGGTGCTCTATTTTAAAAAACATTACCCTGAGATCCCGTTACAATGGCATTTTATAGGTCCATTACAATCTAACAAAAGTAAACTTGTTGCAGAGCATTTTGATTGGTTACATACGTTAGATAGATTTAAAATTGCGAAACATTTAAGTGAAAAGCGCCCAACTCACCTTGACCCGCTTAATGTTTTAATTCAGGTCAACATTAGTTATGAAGAGAGTAAATCTGGCGTATTTCCTAATGAAATTGAACCCTTAATTGAGCAAGTTTTACATTTACCTAATTTAAAATTGCAAGGATTAATGGCAATACCTGAAATAGATAACGATTTTCAAACCCAATTAGCGACTTTTCAAAAAATGAAAGATTTATTGCAAAAATTGCAGGTTAGTTATCCTTTTATGAACACATTATCGATGGGCATGTCGGGCGATATGAAAGCGGCGATTGTAGCTGGTAGTACCATGGTAAGAATAGGCACTGCGATTTTTGGTTCAAGATAACTTTTGTGCTATCTTTTATGCTATATTGTTTTAATTTTATGAGGAGTATTTCATGACATCCATTATCTTTCTTGGCAAAACCATACTCACACTTTGCCTATTCGTGTTAATTCTACGGATATGGATGCAGCGAGTTAGAGTAAACTTTTATAATCCATTTACACAATTTATTATTAAGCTCACTCAACCTATTATTGGGCGTTTACGCCATATTATTCCATCTATCGGTAAATTTGATACCGCAACTTGGCTACTCTTATATGTCTTTGCATTATTAAAAGTTTTGTTTATCTTTTCGGCCGCTACTGGTTTTTCGACTCTTTTATGGAGTTTTGATTTCTTATGGTATGCCATTTTGGCCATTTTGCATGATTTTGGTAATTTATTATTCTGGTTATTATTTATTCGTGCAATTCTCAGCTGGTTTAATCGAGGACAAATGCAAGTTGACGAACTGCTTACTCAATTGACAGAGCCTTTTGTTGCACCAATTCGCCGTATTGTGCCACCTTTAGGGGTGATTGATATCTCATTTATGATTTTAGTTTTTGTTTTGATTTTCCTAAATATGTTCGCAACGGATATTTTTGGTTTAGTCTGGCAAATTTTATAAGCCTATCTTGTGAGTTTGACGGCAGTTATAAAAAAAGGGTTAACTTAGTTAGCCCTTTTTTTATAACAAACATTTTTGCAA
Source organism: Gilliamella sp. ESL1225 (assembly GCF_058502635.1). NCBI lineage: Bacteria > Pseudomonadati > Pseudomonadota > Gammaproteobacteria > Orbales > Orbaceae > Gilliamella > Gilliamella sp. ESL1225. The sequence continues at coordinate 1,555,060 of NZ_CP196358.1, forward strand.
ATTAGAAATAATAAGGCATTAAAATATAAAATATCGCCATAATCCTTTATAAAATATGATCTTCCCAACAAATAACATCCTTTTCATACACAATTCGGCGTTTAACTGAAATCTTTAATTCATGCATTTTTTCTTTATTACCCGTGATTAAAGGATGCCATGTTGGCAATTTGCCATATTGATTAAAATAACGATAGGTACATGTTGTCGGCAGCCATTCAATCGTTTGTAAATTATCACGGGTTAATTTAATACAATCAGGCTCATAACTAAATCGATTAAAATAATGTTTACATTGACACGTATTGGCGTCTAATAAATTACAAGCAACATTCGTGTATAAGATTTCGTCTGTCTCTTCGTCCATTAATTTATTTAAACAGCATTGACCACATCCATCACACAGACTTTCCCACTCTTCATCATTCATCTGATCAAGCGTTTTTGTTTGCCAAAATGGTTTATTTATAGGTGTATTCATTTAAAACAGTGTTTAAGAAAAAGTAAAAAATTATTGTTTGAAATCATCATCTTTTAATAATTGCAGAAAAAAACCATCTTTTTCGATCTTTGCTTTAATTTCTTCACTTGTGCCAATATTAAATTGACGATGACCATCTAAAGATATTTGCATCACAAAAATGGGTTTTCCAAAAATACTCAAAACCTTTTCGGGAACTTTATTAAAATCATCTTTTTGCGCTATATATAAATAACAATTCTCTTTTTTGCTACTACGATAAATATAACACCACATCATGATTCTCCGTTGTAATACGCTATTAATTGTATCAATTTGATAATTTTAAACTATTTTGTAAATAAACGCCTGCCCCTAACAAACCGGGATCAGGATGAGTTATCACATAAACTGGAATTTTTTTAACTAAATACGACATGCGACCTTTATGTTCAAAGGCATCTCGAAAAGGAGATTGTTTAAAAAATTCAATAAAACGAGGGACAATACCACCCGCAATATAAACCCCACCTTGGGTATTCATCGTTAAAGCAAGATTACCGCCAAAACGTCCCATAAACGTACAAAAGAGTGTTAACGTTTCAACACAAATTGGGCATTGATTAGATAAAGCATTATCAACAATCATTTCTGGGGTGATGGTGTCAGAATTATTTAATATTGTCTTATGCGTTTTTGTATTATCTGTATTAGCATTAATTAAAATTAACGCTTGATAAATATTAACAATTCCTTGACCTGATAAAAAACGTTCTGCAGAAACACGTCCAAACTTTTTACGTAATTGTTCTAAAATTTGATCTTCTTTAGCATTTATCATCGGAAAATCGGTATGTCCACCTTCTCCCGAAAAAATAATATGACCTTGTGGCGTTTGAGCTAAAAAAGAAACCCCTAGCCCTGTGCCTGCACCATAAACCGCAATCGGATAATTTAAATCAGGCTCTTGCCCACCAATGCGAATAAGATCTTGCGCTGATAATTGTAAAATAGAGGATGAAACAGCGGTAAAATCATTTATAACCGCTAATTTTTTTAATTGTAATTCATTAATTAATTCTGCTTGTGAAAAAGTCAAATTATTATTCGTCATTGTGACCCTATCACCATCAATAGGACAGGCAATAGCAATACAAGCTATATCGATTTTAACAGCTTGCTCATCTAAATAATTTTTTATTAAATTTAATAAAATATCATCATGAGCAATGATAACTTTAGTTATCGCTGATAGTTCGTTAGTTTGTAAATTAAATAAAGCAAAACGAGCGTTTGTTCCACCAATATCAGTAACAAGTGCATATTGAGACATAATAATCCTTATTTAAGCCATAAATTTAATTCGTTCAAGCAATTATTGTGCTTTTGCTAATTTACCGATGCTTTCAAATTTTTAAGTACTTATATATTCTATCAGCTAATCATCATGAATATAATGGTCAGTTATATGAATATAAATACTTAAAAATTTTTAGATGCATTACAGTTATATAATCTAAATCTGATAAATATAGTTCAACTTTCGATATTTAATCTTTGTTGAATTAGGTATAAATTTAATTTATAACCATTTTTTAGCTTTAAAATAAATATAAGGCGCAAGACCTGCAACTAACATTAAAAACAATGCAAATGGATAACCAAATGTCCAATCTAATTCGGGCATGTGGGTAAAGTTCATACCATAAGACGATGCGACAACCGTTGGAGGTAAAAAGACAACCGATACAACCGAGAAGATTTTAATAATTCGACTTTGTTCTATATTGATAAAGCTTGTCGCCGCTTGCATCAAAAAGTTTACTTTTTGGAACAATGATTCATTATGTGGAACAAGTGATTCAATATCGCGAATAACTTCACGAGCTTGTTCTAATTGATCTGAAGGCATTTTGGCTCGGCGAATTAAATAGTTAACAGCGCGTTGGCTATCCATTAAACATAAACGGACTTTCCATGCGGTATCTTCTAATTCTAATAACTTGGTAATAGCTTCATCGTAATGTTCTTGCGCAGCTCTATCCATAATAATAAGACTTAACTCTTCAAGCTCACTATAAATATTTTCGATTTGATCCGCTAATTGCTCTACTTTTACTTCGAATAAATCAAGTAAAACTTCATAAGCATTACCATCACTCAATTTTTGATAACGTGAACGCATTCGATATAATCTAAACGCAGGTAAATCTCGTTCGCGTAGCGTAAATAAACGACCATTATGAATAGTAAAAGCGACCGTCGAGTTACCTGCTCTATCTTCAGCATCTTCATAAAAAAAGAAGGAGTGAACATGTAGACCTTCTTTGTCTTCAAAGAAACGAGCCGATGCTTCAATATCATCAAGTTCAATACTTGTCGCTAAGTTTTGTCCTAAATGAGATAAAACAAAATCACGATCTTTTTCATTGGGTTCAACAATATCCACCCAAATCGACTCGTTGATGTCGCGTTCTTCATTAATTTTGAAGAGTTGTTTATTTTTTAAACCATATGAATTAATCATAAGGACTCCTTTGGATAATTTTTAGTCACTAACTTAATAAAAATGGGCATTATACTCGCTTAATAAAAAAATTCCTATGCCTATGACAAATAGGATTTTATTAGTGTAAAGCGCTTTGCGATATAGCTCGCATTCCCGAATTAAATTCTATAATGTTCCTTATCTATCATGCTACAATGCCTATCTTAAATTTAACGTAAATGTTAGGAGCTTTTAATGGCAAGCCGAGGAATTAATAAAGTTATTTTAGTGGGATATATTGGACTCGATCCAGAAATCCGCTATATGCCAAATGGGGGTGCCGTTGCTAATCTGAGTTTAGCAACATCTGATACATGGAAAGATAAGCAAACCGGTGAAACACGCGAAAAGACCGAATGGCATCGTATTGTCGTATTTGGCAAATTAGCCGAAATCGTTGGAGAATATGTCAAAAAAGGCAGTCAACTTTACTTAGAAGGTCAATTACAAACACGTAAATGGCAAGATCAATCAGGTGTTGAACGTTATACGACCGAAGTTGTTATCAATCCTTTAGGCGGCGTATTACAAATTTTAGGTTCACGCAATGGTGGCGCTAATTTTGACGATACTAATCAACAATGGGGGCAAAGTAGTAATAATTCCTCTTCGGCTCCCTCTATTCCTAATCGACAATCTAGTACGCCTGCTCAATCTAAAACGCCCGAGCCACCAATGGATTTTGATGACGACATCCCCTTTTAATGAATAATTATTCCTTAAATTTTTGCTGGACGTCATAGACGTCCATTTTTTTATAAATTAACTTGTTAGATTTATGAAAATCTTTCTGTTTTTTATTAACAATTAATTTAATTAACTTTTACTTCATTAATAACAATAGCTTAAATTAAGATTGCGTTAATTTTTGTCTAAAAATCTCACGGACTTTATTTAAATCTTCTTGCGTATCTACACCAATTGCAGGAATTTTTAGCGCATCAGCCACATGTATTTTTTCGCCATACCAAAGAACACGTAATTGCTCTAACATTTCTATTTGTTCCAGTTGTGATGGTTGCCATTGAACATATTGACGAATAAATCCCGCTAAATAAGCATAAATACCAATATGACGCCTATAAAAATTACCTATATGTGAATGATTTTGAGCAAAACCATCGCGATCCCAAGGAATGGCTGCCCGTGAAAAATAGAGCGCATAACCATTATGATCGGTGACGACTTTAACAGCTCCTGGATTAAAGACTTCTTCACTCGATTCGATCGGTACAGCAAGCGTTGCCATTCCGGTTTGATATTGAATAAGATTTTTGGCTACCTGATCAATAATTTCAGGAGGTATTAATGGTTCATCACCTTGTACATTAACAATAACGTCATCATCCGCAAATTGATAACGATTAATTACTTCTGCTAATCGTTCCGTGCCTGAATTATGTCTATCACTGGTTAAAATAACCTCGCCACCATGAGCTTTGACCGTATTAAATACATCAAGATGATCCGTTGCAATAATCACTTTATTGGCAGACGACTTTTGCGCTTGCTCCATCACCCTAATTATCATGGGTTTGCCTTCTATATCAGCAAGCGGTTTACCGGGCAAACGACTTGAAGCAAATCTTGCCGGAATGATAACTGAAAATTTCATAATTAAAACCTTTAACTTATTGTTGTTATGGTTGTGATAGTAATTTGTTCTTGTAATTCATCATTTAATTTAGTGGCTTCTACCTCTAACAAAACAGGAATCCCGTCTTTAATTTGATAAACCAAATTATCTTGATGGCAAATAAGTTGTTCACTTTCAGAATGATAATCAAGTTGCCCATGGCATTTTGGGCAAGCTAATGTACTTAATAACTGTGATCTCATTTTAACTCTCTTTATTTTGTATTAATGAATTAAGTTGATGAATAAGTTTTTCAATAGCTTCGGGAGCTATGTCGGCATTTATCGGTAAATACCACCAATTTTCTCTTGCAAATGAACGACATTTTACCGCATCTTTTTCGGTCATTAATAGTGTTTGGTGTGGCTTTATCACCTCATCTAATAACGTTACAGTAAAAGATTTATGATCAGAAAAAGGCACCTTTTTTTGAATATCCGCGTTTAATGTTTTTAACATATCGAAAAATCGGTCAGGATCGCCTATTCCTGCAATCGCACAAATGTCCTTTAACTCAGTAAGGGATTTTCTTTCGCCTGTTTTTAGATTAACCACCAAATTAGATACAAGATGCATTGGGTACGTTTTTGTATTATGCATTTTTTTGATAGGATGATTATCGATATCTTTAGGTTGAATCCCATTAATAAAAATCATATCAACACTATTTAAACGCCTAGCTCTTTCACGCATTGGACCTGCAGGCAACCAAAAACCATTACCAAATAACCGTTTGCCATCAATAACCACGATTTCAATATCTCTATCTAACGCATAGTGTTGTAATCCATCATCCGTTAAAATGACATCTAATTTGGCTTGCTGTAATAAACATTTTACTGCTTGACTACGTTTTGGGCTAACTGCTATTGGGATCTTGGTGCGTTCGTAGATTAATAACGGCTCATCACCCGTTTGCAATACATTGCTCTGACTATTGACAACTAACGGATAATGATCGGCTTTGCCGCCATAACCACGCGAGACCAGACCAACTTTTAAACCGTGTTTCTGCAATGTTTCAATTAACGAAATCGCTAAGGGTGTTTTACCGTTGCCACCGACCGATAAATTACCAATTACGACAATAGGCACGGGGGAACGCCATGATTTAACTATGCCTAATTGATAGAATTTGCGTCGCAGTAATACAATTAATCCGTATAACAACGAAAAAGGCACAAGTAACCAATATAAACGGTTTTTGTTATACCATAGTTTTTGAATCATGTTTTACCCATTTATATTAGTCATGTTTAATCGGAGATTTGAACGAATTATGATACCACCTATGCTGTATATTTTCTCGCATTGTTTTTAGTGACCAGTTTTTCTTATTAATAAAAAGGCTGATTTGCCCAACTTCGGAAGTTAAATACGGATTTAATCGCAAATCATTATATCGATTTATGATCAACTGTGAAGGTAAATGCCATGGATTATAACGGGCGACCGAAATAAGCGATATTGCAGGATCCACATAATTTAAAAATGCAAAACTCGAAGATGTTCGACTACCATGATGAGGGACTTGAAGTAACGTCGCTTTTAATGCAGAGCCATAATCGGAAATTAATTGATATTCTTGTTTTTTTTCTAAATCACCGGTTAATAACAATGAAAAATGTTCAATATCAATTTTTATTACACAAGAATCCGCATTTTTAGCATAATCAACGCTTGTAGTTGGTGATAATACAGTCAATGTTAATCCCTTCCATTCTTTGACCATACCGCGCACACAATTTATTTCATTTTGTAATTGATGAGAGGAACTAATAAGCCAAGCGTGAGGAAAGTGAGTTTGTAAGAAAGCTAAGCCACCGATATGATCATTATCTTGATGACTAATAATAAATCCTTCAACCTGTAAATGATGATAATTTAAAAATGGCAAAATAATTTTTTCGGCAGCTGAACTGCTTTGCCACATTGCGCCAGTATCATAGAGGATTGCTGAATGGCCATCATGAATAACGATGGCTAAACCATGCCCCACATCTAGCATATCAATACGCCATAAATACTCTTTTTGTTTTATGATAAAAGCTAACATACAAACCAATATCAAACCGATTGTGATATAAAAGCGACGCCATAATTGAGCACGCAAAATAATAAACATTAACCAACCACTAAATCCCAAACAAAGGTATTTATTAGCTATAGGTAACCAACCTAAATTTAACATGTTTAAACCGCTAAATAAAATAGCTAAAGATTGCTGAGTAATAACCCAACATAGCAAGCTAATATATTGTAGATGGCATAAGGCAAATATTAACGCCATAATAATAGCCGGAAAAGTAATTAATGAAATAAGCGGAATTGCTAATAAATTAGTTATTAACGAACCTAAACTCAATCCTTGAAAAATAAAAATTTGTATTGGTAACAATAAAAATGTTAAGCCTATTTGTAAATGCAATAAACGTACAAAATACCACCTTTTTTTTATTTGCATATAATTTGGAAGTGGCAACCATTCATATAAAAAAATTAAACTCATAACAGCATAACAAGATAACCAAAAACTTTCCGACAAGATCATTAACGGATCATAAATGAGTAACAACACAACAATACGAATTAATTTTTGCCAAGCACTTAAATATTGATGACTCATTCGCAAATAGAGAAAAAAAGATAACGCTATAATGGCGCGCATGGCTGGCGGATTTAATCCCGTCAGCCATGCATAAAAAACAGCACAACATCCAGCAATTAACATGGGGATAAAATAATATTGCAAGCGATTAGGCAGTAACAATAACAATCCAAGTATCAAATAATAACTCATGAGATAAACTAAAATAATGTGCATACCCGAAATAGCCATTAAATGTGCAACGCCCGTTTCCATAAGAAGATTACGTTGCGAATGAGTTAACATTGAACGATCACCAAATGCTAAAGCAAATATTATTCCTTGATACGGAAATAATTTAATATAAGGCAAGGCTTGATTAACTAATCGTTGTTTAATATTAGGCGTATTTTCTATTAATGTTGCCTCAACTAATTTAGCCGACAATAATGTCCTATTGGCTATCGCAAATCGTTGGCTATCAAATGACCCCTCATTTAAATAACTATGCACCACTTTACTGTTTAATGTCATCTGCCAGATTTGCCCAGATAATGGATGTTCTGCTTTTGTCCAATATACATTGATGGGTAAGGATGAATTAAGCGACTCGTTATTTATTGTTTGTAGGTTAAATGCCACAAAATAATTTGATTCTTCCCCGATTTGATGATGATTAATCGAAACGACCTCGGCGGTCACAGTGATTAAAGTATCAATATAAGGTGAAAGATTATCTAAATATTGTTTTGCTATGGCAGTTGACCATAAAAAACCGAGTAATATGATCGCAATCAATTTTAATAAAAACGTTGATAAAACTATATTCAATAACGCAATCAATAAAGTAATTATTGCAATAAAATACCAAAGTGAAAGATCGGGTAAAACATGTAAATACAATAATAGCATTGAGCTAATTAAAAATATAAAGGCTTGGATATCCCAATAATATAAGCGGACCATAATCGATCGTCCGAGATGATAATTATCATCGACAATAACGTAATTGACAAAATTAAAGCGCAATAAATATCAATTATGAGAACTCAATTCCACTTTTTTTATAGATTTGCGAGCATAAAAAAACAGCGTATATAACGCTGTTCTATGAAATTCATCATCAAAATGAGGTAATTAATTTTTTATTTGCCTTTTTTAAAATGGCATTTTAAAACCTGGTGGCAATTGCATACCGCCTGTTACCGTTGACATTTTTTCTTTTTGCGCTTCATCTAAACGACGACTTGCATCATTAAATGCTGCTGCAATAAGATCTTCTAACATCTCGCGATCATCTTCAATCATAAGAGAAGTATCAATATCAACACGTTTACAATTATGAGCGCCATTAATGGTCACTTTAACAAGCCCTGCGCCAGATTCACCTGTTACTTCCATTTTGGCAATTTCTTCTTGAGCCTGCTGCATTTTTGCTTGCATTTGTTGGGCTTGTTTCATTAGATTGCCTAAGCCACCTTTTCCACCTGGAAACATAATTATTCCTCTTATATATGCTTAACAAATTAAGTGACGATTATACAGGACGAATACTCGCCTCATCAATATTTGCTTCGAAATATTGGCAAATCAACGAAACTTTTTCGTCATTATTGATGATTTTTTTTGCCTCTGATAATTTTTGTTGATAAAGATTTTCCCTAAGTATTATCGGCGTTTTTTCACTCATCGAGTCATCAATAATATATTCAACATCGACACTCGTTTGCCGTAATTTTGCTAAGGCATCCGTTAATTTTATTTGATTAGCCTTTGTATTAATTAAATGTTTAACGTTTGAACGCACATGTAAAATTAATTGTGTTGAACTAATTTCTTCAAGCGCCGCATTAATTGCAATTTGTTTAACTATTGGCGGCACATCCAAACGTTCAATTTCAGCACACCAATCATCTTTAATTGCCATTTCATCAATTAATTTTTGCATCATTTCAGGCGTTTTTTCACCTGCTAATGATTCTTTAAAAGCGCGCGTTTCATTCGTCAAATCATTTTTATTTTCAATGGGTTTTGTTGCTTGCCATTGATAATTTTCAGCCGTCACTTCAATCTCATCATCATTTGTGCTCGCAAGTTCACTATTTATTTCGGCAACAATGTTCTGTACGGTTTTATTAGCGGTTTCATCAGAAGCTTTGTTATCGTTAGCTGTTATTTTATTTGTTTGTAATGACGAGTTAAATAATTGCGCCGACATATCGCCATTTGGCATATCACGATTTACTTTATTAACAATTCGGGGTTGCGGAAATGTTAATTTTGGCGGTTTTTCAACCTTTTCAAACTTTTTTAGATTCTTTTCCTCTTCAATCAACTGTTCACGCATTGCCAAAATATTTTTAGTCATTTCATATGTCGCGTCCGACATGTCATCATCCTTTATTTGCGCAGCTTGCTGATAACTATCGTCTGATGGCTTGTCATCAGCATCGTTTATAAGTGATGAGTCAAAATTATCTAAACTTTCGTTTTTTATCTCGTTTTTAACATCGTTTTTAACACCGTTTTTAGTAGATTTTGTTACCAATGTTTTTGTTGATGATGGTTTTATCGATTGCGATAGACCCTTATCTATCGACGTAGATGGGGTATTCGCTATTTGAATTGTATTAGGTGATCTTACTTCTGGATTAAGTTTAATTGGCTCTTGTGGTTTTGGCATAAAAGCTAAAGCACGTAAAAAACACATTTCAATCGCCATTTTTTTATCAGGTGCATAAGCAATATCTTTTCGACCCATTAATAACACTTGATAAAATAACTGCACATCATTAGGTGCCATATTTTGGGCTAAAAAACGAATACGCTCTTCGTTATCGCTATACTCACCTATTGCTGTTGGCACAACTTGTAATAAAGCAATTTGATGCAACAATGTAATACATTCTGCCAGTAAATTATCCCAATTAACGCCTTGTTTTGCAGCTGACTCAATCTGCTCCATTAGATGATTACCATTAGAATGATGAAGTGATTCAATTAATGAAAATGGTAAATTTTTATCTAATGTGCCAAGCATAATTGCAACATATGCGACATCAACTTGTCCATTGCCAAGGGCGATAGCTTGATCGGTTAAACTTAAGGCATCACGCATACTTCCCTCAGCCGCTTTGGCTAATAATGCGATCGCTTTAGGATCGTTTTCGATATGTTCTAAGTGCAAAATTTTACTAATTTGCTGTTGGATTAAATCGTTATTCAGTACCGATAAATGCAGATGCAAACAGCGTGATAAGATTGTTACGGGTAATTTTTGTGGATCGGTTGTTGCTAATAAGAATTTAACGTGCTCAGGAGGCTCTTCCAATGTTTTAAGCAAGGCATTAAAGCTACTGCGTGATAACATATGGACTTCATCTATCAAATAAACCTTAAAGCGACCTTTCGTTGGTAGATATTGTATATTATCAAGAATTTCACGCGTATCTTCGACCTTTGTTCGAGAGGCGGCGTCAATTTCCAGTAAATCAACAAAGCGCCCCTGCTCAATATCACGGCAATTATCGCACACGCCACAAGGCGTTGCCGTAATACCTTGTTCACAATTAAGCCCTTTAGCAAGTAACCTTGCAATTGATGTCTTACCAACGCCCCGCGTACCTGAAAATAGATAAGCATGATGAACTCGTCCTAATGAAAGTCCATTAATCAAAATTTTCAAAACATGTTCTTGACCAACCACTTCGGCAAAAGATTTAGGGCGCCATTTACGTGCAAGGACTTGATAACTCATAATCACCATACTTACTTAAGCAAAAATAGGCTTTACATTTTACCATAGACTAAAAAAATAATCTTTACTTGCCCATTTAAGATAAGTTACTCGTTATTGCGGTGAATAATTTTCACCAAAATAGCGATAACTAATTTCTGCTAGCTTTCCATTATCGGTGATTTTCTTTAACGCTTGATTAATATCCTCTGTCAATTGTTGCCCTTTCTTGCCTTTACTAATTAAAAAATAACTGTAAGGTTTACCGATACGAGCTGTCTCTTGAGCGTTTAATTCAACAATTTTTAGATTTAAATGATGTTTATCAATAAATTGCATCAACATGGGCAAATCAATAAGTTGAAAATCGTTTTTTCCACTTTCAACATTACGCAAAGTCGTTAACAGATCGGTATCAGTATAATGAATGATAACCGGCTGCTTTGGATTTTCTTTATTATAATTTTCTAATGCTGTTGCATAATTAAGTCCAGGATTCACTTCGGTTGATTTTCCTTTTAAATCACTAAAATGATTAATATCAGTATTTGTTGGGGTAACGGCAATCACAAATTTATTTTTAAAAATAGGATCACTATAAAAATATTTTTCTTTGCGTTTTTCATTCATGGCAAAATTATTCGCACCGACTTGATAACGCTCTGAATCTAACCCAGCAAGAATGGATTCAAATTCTGTTTTTTCTAGTAGCATTTTATATTTAGGTAACTCAGCAAATACCGCTTTGATCACATCAATATCATAACCGGTTAACTGACCGTTACTATCAACCGTACTAAAAGGACTTGGTGAGCCCATCGTTGCAACGATAATGGTTTCAAGATGAGTTTGGGCTGCCGTTTGGTCTAAATTATCTTTTACTTTATCGTCACAAGCTGTTAATAGTGTTAAAACCAACGAGATAGAGCTAATGAGATACATAAATTGCCGTATTTTCATGATATCTTTCCTAATTCAATTGACGTTATTGATAAGTTAAATAAATCCCATTTCGAGCATTTCATTACGGTGATCTAAGGCATAGCGCGCCATACCTGTTTTCATTAAATCAAAGCCTAGATTTTTATAAAATTCAACCGTTTTAGGGTGCGTATAAAGAATAATATTACAGTGTTTAACACGTTCAACCAGTAAATCGACAATCAATCGCCCATACTGTTTACCCTGCAAATGTTTTGCGACGGCAATATTATAAATCGCTGCTTGGCAAATACCGTCTGATAAAGCTCGACCAACGCCAACAACCTGATCATCTTGTAGTAGAAAAACAACGGCATAACTACGTTCAAAAACCTCAGCTTGCGCCTTTGGTTCAAAATGACTTAAACCATAAAAAGCCAATAAATCACTGACTTCTTGCCAATTAATATCCTTGCAATGTTGTTGTACAATGATTTGCATATGTTTCCCTTTATGACATCTTGTTCGAATTAAACAATCTGATAATTAACTTAATCATTAAATTAAACAATTAAACTCAAACTATCATTTACAAACAATTTGAATCACTCTTTAAATTTCATAATTATTATGTAAGCTGGCATGATAACGTTTTAAAAAGGCTTTTGTTCTTTCGTGTTTCGGATTGCTAAAGACGTCTTGCGGCGTGCCATCTTCAATAATTTGCCCTTTATCTAAAAATAAAACACGCGTTGCAATTTCATACACAAAACGCATTTCATGTGAAACTAGCATCATCGTATGCCCATCACTTGCCGCTTGTTTTATTGTGGCTAAAACTTCATCAACCAGTTCAGGATCTAATGCTGATGTCGGTTCGTCGAGTAATAATACTTTTGGATCCATCGCTAAAGCGCGGGCAATCGCAACTCGCTGTTGTTGCCCACCCGATAAATGTTTAGGATAGTGAAAAAGGCGTTCTTTTAAGCCCACTTTAGTTAATTTTTCTATAGCGATTGACTCTGCAACCGATTTCGGTATTTTTTTAACGACAATTAATCCTTCCATAACATTTTGTAACACATTCTTTTGCTGGAATAGATTAAAATGCTGAAAAACCATGGCGGTTTTTTGCCGAAAAGGAATGATATTTTTCATTGAGGCTTTAGCTGCATTCAATTCAACATCGTCGATTTTAATGGTGCCTTGTGATGGTTTTTCTAGCAGATTCATGCATCTTAGCAAGGTTGATTTACCGGCACCTGATGCACCAATAATCGCCACAATTTGATGCTTTTTAATGGTAAAATTAAGATGATTTAAAATCGCAATATGATTAAACGATAAACATAAATTTTTAACTTCTATCATAAAAACTTACCTTGTCGATAACTGGGTATATTGTCATTATTGATATCTTTTGTATTAAGGGTTTGAAAAGCATCGGGGATTGTCACTTTACGCTCAATAAATCTAACCAGCATTTCAATTAAAATCGTTAATACCCAATAGATTAAAGCGAGGGATATATAAACCTCAAAATAACGATAATTCATACCTGCCAAAATTTTTGCTTCGGCTGTCATTTCAACAATTGAACAGACAAAAGCTAACGATGTCCCTTTTAATAAACCAATTAAAGTGTTACCGAAATTAGGTAATGCAATAATAAACCCTTCAGGAATAATGATACGGGTCAGCACCTGTCGATAAGACATACCCATTGAATAAGCGGCTTCAATTTGCCCTTTACTAACTGATTGAAGTGCGCCGCGTATTGTTTCAGAATTATAGGCGGCTTCATTTAATGAAAAGGCGACTAAAACAAATAATAACGATGGAATGGCATTAATATTAAAATCAGTGTTATAAAAATAATTAATATAACGTAACAAAACCGGAATGCCATAAAAACTTAAATAAAGTTGCACAAGTAAGGGCGTACCTCGCATAAAAGAGACAAAAATTTGCACAAGTTGCGTCAGTACGGGGATTTGTTTAATTTTAATAATTGCAATAATCAGACCTAAAAAAACGCCTAATACCATGGCAAAAAAGGTAATAAATAGTGTCATTGGCAAATATTTTAGTAGTATAGGTATTTGGGTAAAAATAAGTCCGAAATCAATAATATTTGGCATCGACTATCCCTTAATTTAGATCATTTATTATGTATTATCCTTTTTTATAATTGATTGTTTTTTTAACTTAACTATCATAATGACGGCAACGATTATGAGGACTATGCCAAATAGCGAGATCAGGTCCAATCGGCAAAATATTATAGGGATTAGCTGAATGACTCCCTAAATGATACCCTTTTTTGATAGCATCAAAATCCGTTGTTTCACCAAAGGCTGAGATTTGGTATAAATCACGTGCATATCCCCAAAGATTAGGGTAATCAATCAATCGATTGCGATTTGTTTTAAAGACCGAATAATAAGCAATATCAAAACGCGCTAAGGTAACATATAAACGAATATCGGAATCTGTGATCTTGTCACCAAATAAATAACGTGATTTTGCTAATCTTTGTTCAAGTGCATCCAATCGATTAAAAACTAAATGATAAGCTTGCTCATAAGCGGATTGAGATTGTGCAAATCCGGCTTTATAAACCCCATTATTGACTTCATCAAAAATGATTTGATTTAATTCATCAATATCTTTACGTAGTGGCTCTGGATAAAGATCCGGGGCATTTTCTTTATGAAAAGGTTTAAATGCGGTTTCCCAATAATAAGTCAGATTAAAATAATCATTATTCACAACCATACCTGTTTTTAAATCAACAACCGCTGGAACAGTTGCACGCCCTGTATAGGTTGGGTCTGTTTTAGCATAAATTTCAGGTAAATAACGAATGCCTAAGATAGGATCAACGCCATTTTTATCTAACGAAAATTCCCATCCATTATCGGTCCTAACAGGGTTTGCTTTGCCAAGGCTAATGACCTCATCTAAACCCAGTAATTTAATCGCAATTACTTGACGATGTGCCCATGGGCAAATGGCAGCCCACAATAATCGATAACGCCCAGCTTCAACCGGAAGATGACCATTGCCTGTACCAAAAGGCACGCTAAATCGATTTTGTTGACGGATAAATTTGCCTTCTTTATTTATTTCGTGGATATTTTCGGAAGTGGCAATCCGGTTTGTTGATAAATTATTAATTAATGCGTTTTTAAATGAGACTTGTTTAGATGAAATATTATTACTAGCAGCTTTTTCTAATGACATGATTTTACGTCCTATTAATAATAAATTGAATATTTATAAACGTTTGTTCATTTATATATCGTTTTCAATCTAGCATTAAATATTTGGAACATTAAATAATAATTAACTATATTAATATAATTAAAAATCATATCTTTTTTATCATCATTCTCCTTTATTTCATCTTAGTTTTTAATCTCATCAAACAACTAAGTAAAACGCCTAAGCATATAATATTAATGTTGATAGTCATGCTCAAAAAGCAAAATATAACGAAATAACACGTTAATTTAATTTCGTTATTTCTTGATAACTTTTAATAAGATTACGTTGATTGACTTTTCCATCAATAATTTGCGCAATTTTAGTACGGTAATGAATGATTTTTCGTTGCAACTGCAAATGGCTTAAATGGCATTCATTAATCTGCTTTTCTATTGCTTCAATCATGCCTTTATCTAATTTCGCATTCACTTCATTTAACGAATAAAATTGATTTTGTCGAATAAACGCTTCATATTTTTTCTGTAATTCGATGAGTTCATCCCATAAATTAGCATTTGCTTTTTCAAGCATTTTATTTGTTAACGTTGTTAATTCTTGATAAAACAAAATAAGATTGTTTGGCATGATAGTCCCTTATATTCATCCGATTTCTCGCCAAGCTTCAGCGACATTATTTAATAAATCAAAGCAAGTTTGTAATTTATCCTCATCATTGTGTAAATTTGCCAATATTAATTGACGACTAATATATTGATAAAGGTTTTCTAAATTGGCGGCAATATCGCCACCTTTTTCAAAATCTAAACTACTTTTTAATCCATTATCAATAATATTAATCGCTTTCGAAATTTGCGTACCTTTTTCAGCTATTTTGCCTTTTTGTAGATATAATTTTGCCAACTTGATCGCTGTTAAAGCCCCATCAAATAATAACGTAATTAATTCATGGGGTGACGCTTGGTTAACACTAGTTTCAAGGCTAATTTTTTTATATATAGAAAGATCCGCTTGATACATTGTCATCACCTATTTGTGCATGTTTTTCATCATATCAAATTGCGTTGTTAAATAAGCACTGGTGCTATTTAACTGATTGATAAGAATATCTAAACTTGTAAATTGTGTTCGATAACGTTCGATCGTTTGTTCAATTGATTTGTTAATCTGCTGCTCACTTTTTTCTAACGATTTTAAGTTATTATTTAATCCTTTAGTTGCAGTATCGAGCGCTCCATCATTACTTAAAAATTGGGTGATTTTATCGTTTAATTGCGTCGCAATACCGGTTGTCTTACCGTCACCTGCAAACAATTGTGCAACGGCAGAACTATTGTCATTTAGCATTTTAGATAATTTCTGTTCATCAATTTTTAATGCGCCAGTATTATCCATATTAATACCAATTTGCGCCAATACACTTAACTCGCCCTCTTGCCCCATTGAAAAAATCGATCGAATAGATTGATCGATATTACGTAGCGTCGAATCCCCGACTAGAGGACCATTAGTTTCATTTTGTGAACCCGAATTAGCTTCAGATGCAGTAAATTTAGTTAATGATGAGATGGTCGCATGTAATTGATTAAAGGCATCAACCCATTCTTTAATGGCTTCTTGTGAATCCTCATTATTGGCAGCAATCGACATTTTTTGATCGCCAGATGTTGTTGCTTTTAAAGTAATATCAACTCCCGTAATAACATCTTTAACGTTATTTGAACTACTAGTAATGGCAATACCATTTAAGGTAAATTTAGCATCTTTAGCTTGAGTAACAACGCTCATCGCGTTACCTTCATTAGCTTTGCTATCAAAACCTAATTTTTCATTTAACTTTTTATCGGATGAAGTAACCGATGTAATTGCTTTTTCTTCGCCTGTTTCTTTAGATGATAATACTAATTGATAACTATCAGCGCCTGATTTGACAACTGTTGCATTAATGCTAGATGGATTAGTCTTGCCATCGGCATTAACGATTTTGCCTTTATTAATCGCATCAGCAATCGCTTCCATTGATGTATCTTCACCTGATAATTCAACTTCTAACTTACTGCCATCGGCTTGTACAATGGTTATGGTACTCTCACCACTTCCTAACTGCTCTTTTTTATCGCTAATTACCCCTGTTGCAATAGAATGCGACGCAGCTAATTGTTCAATATTTAAAGTATAATCACCGGTTAAAGCGTTACTATTAGCGGTTGCAGTGAAATAATTATCATTTCCCGTTACAGTTCGAGAGTGATAAAGTTCGGGCTTTTGTAATTTTTGCGTTGCGGTTTGAAATGCCGTTAACGAACTTTTTAATTTACCAAATCCACTAATTTTGGCATTAATTGTTGTTTTTTGTGACGTAATAGGTACTAATCGTGATTTTTCTGCAGATTCTAGTTGTGTTAACACTTCCGTAAGATCAATACCCGATCCAATTCCTAATATACTTAAAGACATATCATTTCCTAATAAAAAAGATTTCCTGCTAAGTAATATCGGCAATAATCTAAAAAAGTTTAATAAAATTTTTAGTCACTTTTTTCTAATTATTTTTTCATAAATGTTTCGAAAATCCATTTTTTTAAAATTTTTTAATCAAAAATAATTTTTTGATTTATAAAGATTAAATCATATTATTTTTTTTAATTTACTTCATTTCACAAAAATTATAAAAAAAAATTAAAGATCCAAATGAAGCTTCCGATAATTTATTTATCAGCGAAACTAATCAGCTTAGAAAAATAAGCAGCTGATAACATTAACCATTTTATAAAGGATATCATTATGGCTCAGGTAATTAATACTAATACTATGTCGCTCGTTGCTCGTAACAACCTTAATACTTCACAAAGCGTATTAGGTACTGCGATTGAACGTTTATCTTCTGGTATGCGTATCAACAGTGCAAAAGATGATGCAGCAGGTCAAGCGATTGCTAACCGTTTCACATCTAACATCAGAGGTTTAACCCAAGCTGCACGTAATGCAAATGACGGTATTTCTCTTGCGCAAACAACTGAAGGCGCGCTAAACGAAATCAACAACAACGTACAACGTATCCGTGAATTAACTGTACAATCAGCTAACGGTACTAACTCTTCAAGCGACTTAGTTTCAATCCAAAACGAAATTACTCAACGTTTAGATGAAATTAACCGTGTTTCTGCGCAAACTGATTTTAATGGCTCTAAAGTATTATCTGAAGAAAAATCATTAACTATCCAAGTTGGTGCAAATGATGGCGAAACTATCACTATCAATTTAAAGAAAATTGATAGTAAAGAATTAGGCTTAGATGGCTTTAACATTTCAGGTGAAAGTGCAACCGCTGACCCATTAAAAACAATTGATGCGGCATTATCAAAAATTGATGAATTACGTGGTGAGCTAGGTGCTGTCCAAAACCGTTTTGAATCAACTGTTAACAATATCAATAATACTGTTAATAATCTAAGTTCTGCTCGTAGCCGTATCGAAGATGCAGATTATGCGGCAGAAGTTTCTGAAATGACGCGTGGTCAAATTCTACAACAAGCTGGTACTTCAGTTCTTTCTCAAGCTAACCAAGTACCACAATCAGTATTAAGCTTATTACAATAAGTTTTTAATAAAATGTTTTATTGCTTATTTAAAAAATGAGCAATAAAAATTTTTCAATCGATATAGAAATCATATCTATATCGATTATTCTTTTTTTAATCTTTTAGCTGCTTTATTTTTAATATTTGACTTTATTTAGAGTTAAATAATTTTTTTGCAATTAATGTTGTGTTTTTTCAAAAAATATCGCTTTTTTGCAGTTAAATAACTAATGAAGACGTGATTGATTAAGCGTTTTTAATTGTAAAGTAAAAACAAATGTAAAAAATAGCTTATATTTGTTAGTTTATTTCGCATATTAAATTTGGTTAATGACAGCATAATAAAGATCATTAATTTTATCATATGTTTAATCTGGATCTGGTTATGGATGAAGGTTTATATAATGCTCAAGGCGTGATAAACCGCATAGATTGGCAACGTTATATACCTTTAGTACGTCACGAGGCATTAAAATTAGTCGCCCGTTTACCCAGCAGTGTCGAGTTAGATGATTTATTGCAAGTTGGTTATATCGGTCTATTAAGTGCTGTCGAAAGATATGATAGCGGGCAAGGCACCGCTTTTTCGACGTATGCAACTCAACGCATTAAAGGCGCAATGCTTGATGAATTACGTTTGCGAGATTGGTTACCTCGAAATGTTCGGCAAGAAATTAAAAAATTATCGAAATCAATAGCAGAATTAGAAGCAAAATACGGTCGTAATCCAACTGAAGAAGAGATTATTCACGCTTTAAATATATCGTCAGAAGAATATCGCCAATTATTGCGCGATACAAATACCGCTGAAATGTATTCATACGAAGAACTACATGAAAAATTAGGCGATAGCATAGATGGTTTAATAGATGCAGAGCAAACCGCTGATCCGAAAAGGATGTTATTAAATGCTGAATTTAAACAAATCTTAGCGAGGCATATTGATTCTCTTCCAGAAAAAGAAAAGTTAATTTTGGCATTTTATTATCAAGAAGATCTAAATTTAAAAGAAATTGGAATTATACTTGAAATTAGTGAATCTCGAGTCAGTCAACTTCATAGTCAAGCAATAAAAAGAATAAAATCTAAATTATTGATTTAATGGCAAAAACACAAACAAATATTTATCGCAAAAAAAATGATAAGAATTTAAAAATGTTTTTTATTGATTTTAAAAACTTTAAAAAGTAATATCAAAACATTAAAACATTGATTTTTGGTGAAATAGTTTTTTTTACGCTCACCAAAGAAACAGAGGAAGACAAATTGGACAGTCAGATCGACAAAGAAACCTTAAAATCAATTCATGATTTAAATCTTTCAGCGTTATTATTAAGTCAGCGCATGCTCGAAAAAGACAAAACCGTTGCTATGTACCGTTTAGGAATTAATGAAGAAACTGCCGATATTATTACTTCGTTAAATGCTTCGCAGCTATTAACCCTTTCAGAAACTAATCATTTAGTTTTCCAATTACGTATCGTCGATCCGGATACCATAAAAAAATTAACCGAAGAATCTCGAGTTAGTGATATTAAACAAATGCATACAGGTATTTTATTATCAAGTTTATTATTAGAATCACTAAAGAATTAAGAGAGAAACAAATTGTCAAATAAAACGATCTTGCAAGAATATAAAGATATTGAGCTAGCGATTGAGTTAATTTCGTTAGGCGCTCGTATCCAAATGTTAGAAAGTGAAACTAGTTTAAGTCGTGGTAAATTAATCAAGTTATATAAAGAGCTCCAAGGTAATCCGCCACCAAAAGGACTTTTGCCTTTTTCAACAACGTGGTTTATGACGTGGGAAGCCAATATTCATTCCAGCATTTTTTATAATGCTTACCAATTTTTGGTGAATCACAATAATAAAAAAGGCGTTACTTCGATTATTAAAGCGTATCAACTCTATTTAGAACAATGTCCACCTGAACGTAATCAAGAGCCTATTTTAGGACTAACACGCGCCTGGATTTTAGTAAAATTTGTTGAAACAAAAGTCATGCAACAGTCTTGCTGTAAAGAATGCCAAGGGGTTTTTATTACCCATGTCTACCAACCGCATAATAGTTTTACCTGCAGTTTGTGCCAACCTCCTTCTCGAGTTGAAAAAAACACCAAAACAGACGAGGAAAATCAACAAAAGTTTATGCAAGCTTTATCATCCCTCTCTATCCGCTCTATTCAACATGAGCTACTGTTATAACAAGGAAGAAATACTCTATTGATGAGATTTTATTCACAGTATTTTATGTTAAATGTATTTTATGTTCAGTGTACTAATTAAGGAAGAAGTATGCCCATTATCATTGGTTATATTGTTGTTGTCGCATGTATTTTAGCCGGATATATCTTAAGCGGTGGTTTTTTAGCGGCTTTATTACAACCGCTTGAATTATTAATTATTGGTGGTGCAGCGATTGGTGCTTTTATTGTCGGAAATAAACCTAAAGTTATCCTTTTAACGCTAAAATCGATTGGTAAATTATTTATTCCAAGTAAAGAAAATAAAAGTCTGTATACCGATCTAATCGGTTTGCACTTTATGATTTTGACGAATATCCGTCAAAATGGCATGTTATCTATTGAAACAGATATTGAAAATCCATCTGAAAGCGAAATATTTAAAAAGTTCCCGAAAATTCTTGCTAATAAAGCTATTATCGATTTTATTACTGATCATTTGCGCCTCATGATTAGCGGTAATATGGAGCCTCACGAAATTGAAAGCCTGATGGAAGAAGAAATCGAAACCTACCACGATGAATTAGAAAAGCCTGCCGACGCGATCGCTAATATAGGTGATGGATTACCAGCCTTTGGGATTGTTGCCGCGGTTATGGGCGTCATCAATACCCTAGCTCAAGCAGATAGACCAGCAAGTGAAATAGGTGAATCCATCGCCCATGCTATGGTTGGGACTTTTTTAGGTATTTTACTTGCTTATGGTTTTATTTCTCCCCTAGCGGCTTTACTACGCCAACGAAATCAAGATGCTACAAAGGTTTTTGAATGCTCAAAAACCATGTTAATCGCTCATTTAATGGGATATGCACCACAAATTAGCATTGAATTTGGACGCAAAATTTTATTTTCAAGTGAAAGACCCTCTTTTATTGAATTAGAAGACTATATCGAAAAAACCAAACATTCATCGGACAATAAAGAAGAAAAAAATAGCTGATTATGAGTAAAGATAAACAAAATACGCAATATATCATCCGTAAAAAAAAATCATCTCATGCTAAAGGTCACCATGGCGGATCGTGGAAGATAGCTTATGCCGATTTTATGACAGCAATGATGGCACTTTTTTTAGTCATGTGGTTAATAAGCCAATCTACTGAATCACAATTACAAAGCATTGCCGAATATTTTAGAACACCACTTAATTTTGGTATGACAACAGGTGAGAAAATAAGCGACAGCGCCAACCCTATACCTGGCGGTGGGGACGATATTTTAAAAACAGAGGGTGAAACGCATTTCGGACAATTACATCTTAATAATTCAAGTTATTTACATCAACAATTAGAAAAGCATCAATTAATTGCCGTCAGTAAAAAAATATTTGAAACCTTTCAATTAGATCCTCGCTTAAAAAAACTTGAATCTAATTTAATTATTGAATTAAATGAACGTGGATTATTGTTACAAATCTTAGCTAATAATAATCAACCTATGTTTGACTTAAGCAGCGCAAAAATCCGCCCCGAAATGCATGATATTTTATATGCAATAGCACCAATTCTAAATTCTATGTCTAATAAAATTATCTTATCTGGCCACACCGACGAAAGGCAATTTGCAACGGGCGATAAAGGTTATAGTAATTGGGAGTTATCAGCCGATAGAGCAAATGCTTCAAGACGTGAATTAATTAATGGCGGGCTGGAAAGTAACAAAATTATTCGTGTCATTGCTTTAGCAGATACCGTCAATCTCAATAGACCCAACTTCTCAACCGATGCCAATCGTCGTATTAGTATTCTTATTTTAAATAGTGCAAGTTTACAATATATTGAAGAAGAAAACGTAATAACAGGGATTGATTTACTGAAAAAATACCATCAAGAGCAAAAACAAAATTCGATCATCGAGCAACAGATTCCGAATAATAAAAACCCGATAAGCACAGATCCTATAAAAAATTAACCAAAACCTAAAAAAAGAGAAAACAATAAAAACACTAATGCGATATAGCAATGCTCCCGATTTTAATTAAATCGCAATATCGCATTAGTTACCTCTTTTATAATCCTTTTTTATCACTGTTTATTCGCTTCAATACCATTTACAATTCATTATTCTTTTATTTTGTAGCTTTTTTTTATTCTTTAGCGTACTTTTTTAGGTTAACGTTTTATAAGATTTTTCTTTGCAATTTATAATTCCTATGCTAATCTTCTCACCACAATAATTATCGGTTTTATTCAATATCAATAACGCGCCAAACTAACCGATACTAATTAATAAATACAATAAAATGGGTCAAGGAAATGTACTACTATCAACTGCTCACCCCAAGCGAGTGGGATAACCTTATACAAGAATTTAGAGAGGGTGAGGGCGAATTTAGATGCAGCCCTTTTTATCCTCGTCGCATTAAATACTTCCATAAAACCGACTATCACCCAATTATTAAAAAGCTCGTTGCCAATCCCAATAGCTGTAAAAATTTCTATCCCTTACTGCAAAAAAACGGCTTACATTATGCGGCTTATTATCACCGTTATCCCGATAAGGTCGCGAAGTGTTTATTACAGGCACTCTATCACGAACGACTTATTTTGCGCACCTTACCGATTTTCAATCCCGTTTTCGATATGCGCCCACCCTCTCCACCTATGCCACCGCCCATTCCATATAATAGAAAAATCCCGGAATACCAACCTGATTACACTTGGATTATCGTTGAACTCATCAATCGCCCGGCACTACCCATCGGTTTTTATGATGGTATATCACCTGACATTAATACCACTTATTTCCTGTTCAATCATGATTTTAGCCGCGATGAAATTTTTTTAGGTAAGAATAAAAGTGTGTTTAGTACCGAAAAAGTCTACCCCAAAGTGCATTTACTGCTAGGCGGTGGACTAAATGCCATTGAACTTGCAGAAAGGGGGGATAAACGCTTACACGTTAAAAAACTGGCACAAGCCTGGCTTGATGACTTAACCGCCTTATTAACCTCCGGCAATTCACCCTTTACGGTTGAGATAGATAACGCCCTGGCGGGTCAAATTAATTATGGTTATTCCGCCGAGCATTTTCGCTATGCCCCTTTGCTTTGGCAACAAAATATGTTTCGCCCGGATGAGCACATTGGGTTTATGTTTTATCAGCTACTGATATTATTAAACAACACCTATTTTTTTACCGCCGAGCAACGCATCGGCACGTTAGCGTATGAAGACAGCGAAGGAGCAACGTACCCGCCCATTTTCTACAAGGACGTGATTTCAGCCGTTAGTCAGCTTAAACACAGTGAGGGATTTGATAAAGCGGATTATCGCTATCATAATAGCGATATCGTTAAACGTGTCCGCGCGTATCTCTATAGCCCCCTTGTGTTAGATGGCACAGGTGATGAGCGCGATGAAGAAACACGCTTAACAGCGGCAATTAAAACCGCCACGCAGCATGATAATCTTACCGATATCGAGTCCCTCTATGTTAACGCCTTTAAACTGCTCAAATACCTGCGGCAACCGGCTATTATTAAGCATGTTGAAACACGCAAAAAGTATCGGTTAAAAGGCACAAAGGTTGAATTTGCCTATACGCAGCTCCCAAAATGTGATGAGGTACTGCTTCAACTTCATTCCAGTTATAAATATAAAATCATTCCCCAGATTGAGGATAATCCTTATCATCTCGATAACGATACGGCAGATTGCAAACTGATTGGACGTTATAACCCCAAGGATTTATGCCGCGTTAAAATCCCTAAAAAATGGGCACATATCGAAAAATGGCAAGTGATTAATGAGCCGGTTGAGCCAAGTTTTATTAATAAAACATTTAATACCGTCGTTGAATTTATAAAAAATAATTTAACCCGAATAACAGCGGGAGTTCAAGTGGCTATGGGTGTTGTTAGTTTAGGTGTTGCCTGTGCACTAGGTGCAACTGGCATCGGTGTCCCTCTCGCTGCCGTTATTGGATTTGTTGCTATTGATAACATTCAAGCCGGCACACGTTCACTAATCACCAATGAATTTACCCAAACCTTTGGTGCAGATATTATTGAATGGTCAGATCTTGTCCCTAAAGGTTACGGCGAAATTGCCTATTCACTGATTGATTTTGGTTTAGCAACTAAAGCAACTACCTTAATTAAAAGCTCAGTCAGTGCTTATAATGTCGTTAAATTTAAAGGTTTAACAACTGGAAAACCCATTAAGCCCAGCGAGACTAGCATTATTATTGAAAATATTTCATTAAATCAACGTAATGTAATTAGTTTTAAGGAATTTGATAACTTACCTAATATAATAAAAAATGCTCAACAAGGTAAATTATATGAACAACAACAATTCCTAAATCTTAAAAATAAATATCCGAATGCAGTTGAACAAATTTCAATAAAAACAACTAAAGGTACAAAATTTAGAATTGACGCTATGGCTAAAAATCCGGAGACTGGGAAATTAATTTTAGAAGAATATAAATCTTCATTATTAGCTCCATTAACAAAGAATCAAAAAATAGGATTTCCTGAATTAAAAACTCATGGTGGTAATATTGTAGGCAAAGGTAAAGGAGAATTTATAGGAGGAATCAAGATATTACCAGAAGAAGTAGAAATTCAAATTATTAGACCACCAATTATAGAATAAATTAAGAGGTAAAAATGACAATTGAAAATTTAAATGAAATTGATGGGTTAGCATTTGATGAGAAAAATAATGTATTAATTTTACTAATAACTGATCACTTAAATTGGCATGAAGAATTAACACACCTTCAAATTTTACAAGACAAAATTAATAACTATTTATCTTTTATTGAGAGTAAACAATATAAAGATATTTATCCTAACTATTTAATTAAGAAATATTTGCTAAAAATAACTTTTAAACATCAATTGCCTCAAAAAGGTATAGATTTTTTATCTTATATTGCGAAGGAAATTAAAAAATATGATATCGAGATAGAAATCGAAATAACTGGATAGTAATTGATATTGCAAATCAGTTTTATTATTACATTATCTACACCCAATAAAGTGACGATTAATACCGTCACTTTATAACTATTTCAACATAAAAATATCCTTAAACTGCTCAAATACCTGCGGCAACCCGCTATCATTAAGCATGTTGAAACCCGCAAAAAGTATCGGTTAAAAGGCACCCGGATTGAATTTGCCTATACGCAGCTCCCAAAATGTGATGAGGTACTGCTTCAACTTCATTCCAGTTATAAATATAAAATCATTCCCCAGATTGAGGATAATCCTTATCATCTCGATAACGATACGGCAGATTGCCAATTAATTGGACGTTATAACCCCAAGGATTTATGCCGCGTTAAAATCCCTAAAAAATGGGCACATATCGAAAAATGGCAAGTGATTAATGAGCCCGTTGAGCCTGACTTTGTTGATAACAAAATAGCCAGGTACACATGGACCGAGCACGATAAACAAAATGTTTGGAATAGCTTTGTACTGAGTAAGCAACTCTGCCTGCCTTTTCGCTTTACGACCATCGGTGACGTAGTCTGTAGTACAGCACTCGTGACTGCGGGTTATACCACCAAAGGCAAATCAAACGAAATCCTTGAGCACGAAATGCCCCGCTTTTTAGGGGGGATGAAAGTCGTACAAGGTGCAGCGACACTGATTGCTGCCAGCGCGTTAGCTGAAACCGGCATAGGTCTAGGGCTTGCAACCACGTTACTGTTTTTTGGGCTAGATAATATTCAATCAGGGACTCGGCAAGTAATATCGGGTGAATACACCTCAACAATCGGTGGCAGTTTAATTGAAGCAACCGGCATATTCCCCGATGGCTCCGGCGAAGATATTTACGCATTAGCCGATATGACTGCAGCCGGTAAAGCGGGCTTAGTCATTAAAACAGCGACACAATCCCGTAATATCATCAAACTCACCAGCATTAAAGGCACCCCACCCGTTAAACCCAGTGAAATTGGCATTACCGTTGAGAATATCTCGCTTAATCAACGTAATATGATTACTATTGACGAGCCAACGTTTAGTCCATATGCCGAAAATCAGACGACGAAAATTATAATTAATGATACCGCTGGAACTATACGTGATGTAAATAGAGGGTATCCTATAGAAGGCAGAACTCATAATTGTGTCAATTGTGCTATCGCTACTGATGCAACATTAGGCGGTAATCCAGCCTCTGCTTTACCTATTAATTCAAAAAGTGGAGTTCCAATATCCGTGTTAGAAAAGCAATTTGGAACAAAATTTCAAAATGTTAATAGCGCTAATAATATTAGCGATCAGATGTCAAATGCAGGAGTTGGCGCAAGAGGTATTGTATTTGGTTCTTATGGAACAGGGCAACCTGGGCATGTTTTTAATGTTGTTAATCAAAATGGAAAAATACGTTTCTTAGATGGTCAAACAGGTAAAGTTGCAGATATGAGCAAATTTAATTCTTTCAAATTTTTAAGGACTAATTGATGATTACTTTTACCGAAGCAGTAAATATAGCTAAAAATTATTTAACTGAATACGATATTCCTGTAGAAATTACTGTAATAGACAGATTTTCTGAAGGGTGGCTTTTTTGTTTTCAATCTAGAGAATTTTTAGAGACTGGTGATTTTTCAACACAATTAATTGGCAATTGTCCATTCATAATTGATAAAGATAGTGGAAAAATATATGAATTAGGAACAGCATATCCTTTAAATATCTATATCCAAGAATATGAAAACAAAAAAAATAACTCTGAATTTTAGACTTATAATCAGATTTTATACAATTAATTCAAATGGGAAAGTACCATTAATTTATAAAGCTCCATAATATTATATAAAATTCAGATAGCCCGAAACCAACCTTTAATAGTTGACTGTGATTTGGGATTAAGTTTTGTGCTTTGTAATACATAATTAAAAGGATAAAACAAATTGATTGTTTAAGATGCTACTACCTTTTACTTCTGTAACAAGTGGCATCCTCGGGTATTTTTGGGGCGATACGCTAAAAGCCCAAGCAGAGAAAAACCAAGCGTTTATTGATAAATATGAAAATAAAATTATCGGTGGCTTGCAAGTCATTGGCGGGGTACTCACCCTGATTGCCGCTGTTGGCGTTGAAACAGCGACCGTGGGCTTTGGGACACCTCTTGCCCTGGCTATTGGTTTTATTGGCGCAGATAATATCGCCGCTGGTGTGACCCGGTTTATTACCGATAAAGAAGTGAGCACTATCGGTGAAAAAATCATTGCTAAAACTGGCATTGTCCCCAAAGGGTATGAAGGTATCACTTATGGACTGATTGATATTGGTGCTGCCAGTAAATTAAATGCCATTAACAAAATGGCGCATACTCGCCATAATATAGCGGCGTTTAATAAAATAACAGCAAGTGTGCCAAATGGTACCCTTGTCGATGACATTAAAAGCCTTGAAATCGGGGCAATAAACTTATCACCTAATACGCCATTTAAACGCCATACCATTAAGTTTCAGGATTTTAGTAAAGAATTTGATTTTTTAACGCTTGCTGAGAATGTTGCGACTAAACCAAAATTAAATAATCAATTAATTAGCAAAGAAATTGCCGCTGGACATGCATTCGAAAAACACGTTTTAGCTCAAGGTGAATTTGAATCACTCGGAATAAGAACGCGAGAGCAATATAGACAATTTGTAGAAGATATTGTAAATAAGGCTAGTGATGTGCGATATTATAACGATGGGCGTATTCTATATCTAGATCACAATACACGTACCGTTGTGTTTAAAAATCCAATAAGTGGCGAAAGTACAGCTTTTAGACCAGATTATGATAAGGGTTGGGAAAAATATATTAAATTTTTAAGAAAATCAACTAACTAATAACGAAATAGAGATGTCAAATGAAAATATTAAATAAAGAAAATGATTCATTACAACTTGAAATGACTGAAAATGAATTTAATTTAATTCATTCTCTAATGCTTGCTATTTCTATTTCATGTAGTAAAGATAAAAGGCAAAGGTTAACAGGTTGGACAGAAGAAGAATTTTGGGAGTTTTTCGATTCTAATATTGAAATAATAGATAAATATGGCATTATTTTATAAATAATATTATTACTAGAAAATTATATTTTTTGCTGATTGAATTTCTCTTTTTTAAATTCAATTCCTTGTAATGGCTGTATAGCAAAAACAAAATTTCTTTTATAAACTACTTTATAATGCATTTTTGATAACTTAATAAATGCTTTTTCAAAACAATCAGCATAAAGGTAATAAATGAAAATTTTAAACAAACAAGATAATATACTAACAATTGAAATGAATGAAAGAGAATTTAATTTAGTTCGTTCTCTTGAACAACTTGTATTACGTTATTGTCATGAACAGGAAATACCGACTTTAACAGGTTGGACAAAACAAGAAGTTATACAGTATGGAAATATGCTTAATAAATTAGCCGATGAATATAACATTTCCTTATAATATATCTAAAAATACCTTATTAAATAATAAACATCTTTTATAAAAAATGACGATTAACTCGTCATTTTTTATTACTATCTCAATACAACAAGTGTGGTTGATAGCACATTTATTAATGACTATTTTAGCTATCTTAACCCTCATCAATTAAGTAATGCCATCGATGCGGCAACCCGTCCTGACTCGTTAATATCCCCGGTGTCGACTATAACAAGTGGCATCATCGGGTATTTTTGGGGTGATACACTAAAAGCCCAAGCAGAGAAAAACCAAGCGTTTATTGATAAATATGAAAATAAAATTATCGGTGGCTTGCAAGTCATTGGCGGGGCACTCACCCTGATTGCCGCAGCCGGCGTTGAAGCGGCGACCGTGGGCGGCGGAACACCTCTTGCCCTGGGTATTGGCTTTATTGGCGCAGATAATATCGCCGCTGGTGCGAGCCGGTTTATTACCGATAACGAAGTCAGTACCATCGGTGAAAAAATCATTGCTAAAACCGGCATTGTCCCTAAAGGGTATGAAGGTATCACTTATGGACTGGTTGATATTGGTGCAGCCAGTAAATTAAATGCCATTAACAAAATGGCTCATACTCGTCATAATATGGCGGCATTTAATAAAATAACAACAAGTACACCAAATGGTACCTTTGCCGATGACATTAAAAGCCTTGAAGTCGGGGCAACAAACCTCTTACCTAATACGCCATTTAAACGTCATACCATTAAGTTTCAGGATTTTAGTGAGGTGAAGTTGGTTGAAGGAGAATCTGTTCAAGTAGATAATATTATTAATATAGAAAAAAAGATTTTAAAAGAAGAATATATAAAAGAACTGATAGAAAATGGTACGAAATTTACTCCAGAAAATATTTTACGGATCGAAAAGTTATCTGACGACAAAATAATCTTTCTTGAAAAAGGAACATCCTTTGCGGGATTTCAGCATATTGTTGAGCAACATGCTAATGATTTTGCTAAAATAGGTGTATCAGAGTCAGAAATAGCAGATGTAATAATAGATGCATTATCAAATGGCAAAATTGTCGATTATCAAGGCAAAGGAATAGGACGACTAATCTATGAAATTACTATTAATAATAAAAAGCAAAGGATAGCTATAACAACTGGAAATAATGGGTTTATTGTAGGGGCAAACCCCGCAGGAGGAAAAAAGTGATATATATAAAATTAATGGCAGATTATGAATGTTATCCATTATGGTTTGATTCAGAAACGGAATTTGGAAATATTAATCCTTATACTTTACCAATAAGTAACAGCCTTAAAAAAGAGTTAGATGAATGGTCAGATGAATATGATCAAACTTTAAACTTAAACAACCCATTAGAGTCAGGGTTTATAAATACTGATAAAAAAAATAATTTCAAAGCTAAAGGTAAATATTTACAAGAACAATTACAAATTGAATTAGGCAAAAATTATAAAATAAACTATCAACCAATTATATAAATTTATGTATTTAAAGTATTTTACTGGAAATAGTAATATCAACTTCATTCCAGTTATAAATATAAAATCATTCCCCAGATTGAGGATAATCCTTATCATCTCGATAACGATACGGCAGATTGCCAATTAATTGGACGTTATAACCCCAAGGATTTATGCCGCGTTAAAATCCCTAAAAAATGGGCACATATCGAAAAATGGCAAGTGATTAATGAGCCAGTTGAGCCTGACTTTGTTGATAACAAAATAGCCAGGTACACATGGACCGAGCACGAAATGCCCCGCTTTTTAGGGGGGATGAAAGTCGTTATTCTTTTGATAATAACGTTTTTTACAACATCACCCCGATTTTAAATATCGCATTACTCATACTTTCGCCTATTCTTGATGAGGTGGATTGATAATACGTTCAATCTCTTTTGGGCTCATATCCATAATTTTAGCGATGCTTTCAACATCAACTCCTTTTTCAAGTAACGTATTGACCATCGTTTGTTCTAATTTCTCTCGTCGTTGTTTTTCGATTTTTTTTGCTTCACGTTCTGCTTTCACTTTTTCTTGTTCAATCTTAGTTTTGTTTTTCTCGTTAGCAATTTTATTATTTGCTATATCTAATTTCTGTTTTGCAATACTCAGCTTTTCTTTCGCAATAGCCCGCTCTTCTTTACGGATTTGTTCAACTACCTGATACGTTGGCACATATTTTAAACTCTTCTCTAGTTCATTCATTAACCCAATAGAACGAAAGCTGACATAGTTTTTAGGGCTGATAATTAAGTGATCGGTCAATTCAATATTTAAAATGCGCCCCACTTGTATTAATCGGTCGGTTATATCTTTATCCTCATCAGACGGTACTAACCGACCCGATGGGTGATTATGAATAGCTATCACACGCGTGGCATTTTTCATCACAGCAACCCGAAATACATTCATCGGCTCGACATCAACCGAATGCACACTACCAAGTGCAATAAGCTCAATATACAAAATAAAGCCAGCTGTATTAAGACCAATAATCCAAAAATGCTCCTTTTCTTGATCGATTTTATTATCTCGCAATAATACTCGACGCATAATTTCAAATACATCATCGGTACCATTAATATACTGCTTATCGTTCTTGCTGAGTTTAATATCCATTGCGATTGCCTATGCGTTAGACTTAGGGAGTAAATTGGTTAAAAAATATAGCATAAAAGCGCGGTAACTTAAATGTCGTTGCGTCGTTTTGAGAGCAGAATTAAAGAAGAAATTGTGCCATTAAATAATTTTTATTAAATTTGCGAGGTAGTTCGCAAATAATAAGGATCCTTTTTGTCTTCCCTATTCATCCAACAAATAAAATCCTCAAGTTTTTATTATTTATGCCGATAATTAAATAGGTTAAAAATAAAATGTGACAAATCGCATTGATTTATTTGAGGTTATTTATGGCAAATTCATTAATGAATTCAGGGGTTAGTGGGCTTAATGCTGCGCAAAATATGCTTAATGTAGTGAGTAACAATATTAGTAATGCTCATACAAAAGGATATAACCGTCAGCAATTATTATTAAGTCAAGCTAATGGTACCGCTTCGTCGGTAGGATTTGTAGGAAATGGGGTTAAGACCAATTCAATTAGCCGTGTCTATAATGGATTAATGGTTGAGCAATTACGTAGCGCACAAACTCATAGTAGCTCTATTAATGCCTATTATAGTGAATTAACAAAAATCGATAAGCTCTTTGCGAAAAATGATATAGATATTTCAGCACAAACAAATAATTTATTTAACAATATAAAAAAATTATCAACGAATGCTAATGATCTGTCCATTCGTCAATCTGTATTAAATAATTTCCAATCATTGGTCAATCAATTTAATAAAACCGATTCACAATTAAAAGAACAGTATTCAAATATTAATAATGAATTAAAGTCTAATGTCGACTCAATTAATCGTTATACCAAAGAAATTGCAGAATTAAATCAAAAAATTGGGCGTTTGCAAGGGGCTACGGGGGGAAGTGAACCGAATGCTTTACTCGATCAGCGTGATCAGTTAGTTTCTGAATTAAATCAATTAATTGGTGTAACGGTGAGTGAACAAAATGGTCAATATAATATTTCATTAAACAATGGTATGAACTTAGTACAAGGCACTAATGTCAATCCGCTGAATGTCCAGCCTTCGTCCGCCGATCCTTCTTTAAATATAATTGTTTATACACATACTTCGGGCGCAACAAGTGAATTAACAAGCCAAAATATTAATTCAGGTAAATTACAGGGTATTTTACAATATCGTGACGGACCATTAACAGATGCGCGGAATCAATTAGGTCTTATTGCCTTAAATTTAGCCGAAAGATTTAATGAAGTGCATACCGCGGGGATTGATCTCAATGGCAATAAAGGTGAAGAAATATTTGCTTATAATAAACCAAGTAGTATTTCTCATACCCTAAATACAGGTAATGCTAGCTTAAATATTGATTTTACTTCTGCCAAAGAAGTTAAAGCATCGGATTACCGCATTGAATTCGACGGCAATGATTGGGTTGTTACTCGCCTATCAGATAATACACAAATCAAACCAGATTTAAAAGAAGGTAAATTACAGTTTGATGGCTTATCGATTGAAGTACAAGGCAAACCTAATGCTGGCGATTCTTTTATCATTAAGCCGACAGCTGATATTGCCAATTCGTTAGAGGTATTAATTACAGATTCGTCAAAATTAGCTACAGGTCTTGGTGATGATCAAAATGGAGTCAGTGATAATCGTAATGTTAAAGCATTATTAGCGATTCAAGATGAAAAATTAATTGGTGGAAGTAATACGATTAATGGTGCCTACGCAGGATTAGTAAATTTTGTCGGTAATGAAACAAAATCAGCCGAAATTTCTGCTGTGGCTAATAAAAATATTGTTAAGCAGATTAATGATGAGAATCAATCTATTTCGGGCGTTAATTTAGATGAAGAATATATATCGATGCAAGTTTATATGCAGTATTACCAAGCTAATGCCAAAGTCATTGATACCGCTAACGTTTTATTTGACACCATTTTAGGCATAATGAAATAAGTAAGGAAGCAAAATGCGTATTAGTTCAAATTCAATTTATCAAAATAATCTTAATACAATTTTAAATACCCAAACTAAATGGCAACAATCAGGGTTACATTTAGCATCAGGTAAAAAAATATTAACACCATCTGATGATCCTGTTGGTACAGCACAAGCATTAAATTATCAAAAGGCGATGAATCGCAATGATCAATTTCAAAATACACGTAAAACAGTAGATAGTTTTTTATCTCATCAAGATGTTATTTTGAAAGATGCAACTGTACTTGTGCAAAATATTCAAGAAACCTTAGTCCAAGCAGGTAGTGAAGTTCTTAATGATTCAGATCGTGAATTACTTATCACGAAATTAAATCGTATGAAAGACGAATTAATGAGCTTAGGCAATGCTAAAGATACCAATGGTAATTATTTATTTGGCGGTATACAAAATGACAAACCCCCTTTTGTAATGAACGAAGCCGGTGAAGTCAGTTATGTCGGCGCGGATACATCAGTAATGGTGAGTATTGATGAAGCAAGAGAAGTTAAAATGGGCTTTACCGGTATCGAAGCTTTTCTAACCGGATCTAATAGTAAAGAGCCTGATGGCTCTCCTACTGAAGGCAATGTTTTTAAAAGCATCGATTACGCCATTAGTGCTTTAAAAATGAATGTTGATAAAGGTGATGAAGCACAATTAAATGAATTTAGAGAAACGTTAGGAAAAGCTCGTCGTGGAATGGACAGTACGCTAACGAATATCTCGAAAGTCCGTACATCAGGTGGTGAAGTGATGTCAGAAATCGAGCAAATGGTTAAATTAGGCGCTTCGCTCGATACTAACTTTAAAACACAAATAAGTAATCTTGAAGACGTTGATTGGTATGATGCGATTAGTGATTACACGCTTTTACAATTTAGTTTACAAGCTGCGCAACAAACCTATTTGAATATGCAAAATA
The DNA here is from genome assembly GCF_058502635.1 of Gilliamella sp. ESL1225. Classification (NCBI taxonomy): domain Bacteria; kingdom Pseudomonadati; phylum Pseudomonadota; class Gammaproteobacteria; order Orbales; family Orbaceae; genus Gilliamella; species Gilliamella sp. ESL1225. The sequence goes on from NZ_CP196358.1 coordinate 1,589,926, forward strand.
TGTCTTTGTTTCAAATGAAATAACTATTTTAGTCATTTAGGATATAAATTAAGAGATTAACGATTTTATTAACAAAACACTTAATATTGGCGTTAATCTCCTCTTTTAATTAATTAATAATAATGCGCCCATGTAATGGTTGTACTTCACGATTATTATCATGCTTCATTATGGAATGGAATTTCGTTACTTGTTCTTTTGATACATCGACAGCATTTGCTAGAACAATCCAACGAACACCTTCAGAACATGGTGGTGTTGTTAGTGATCCACTAAAACGATAGTAATCTAATGAATCAGGAAGTAGCGCTTCGACATTAATAAGATTCTTTATATCTAATTGTTACCCTTTTTTCTCCGGTAAATTTACCCAAATACGATCTAGTTCTATATTATTTTGACCTTCTTTGAAGAATACAGCCAAAACTAATAATTCACCCTCTTCGTTTTTAAATACAAAATGACCTTCTAATGGAAAATGTTCCCCTTTTAAGGTATTTTCACTCGGTGAATGGAAATGAAATTATTGCAGTTTAAATGATTGATTATCCAGAAATAACATATCATCTTCATCGACATTAACTTGAATAGTATGTCCATTATTAATCATATTTTGTTTTTTTGGATCAAAAGTAAGCGTTAAACCTTGTTTTTGTGCAAGTAAAACGTCATTAATATCAATCGGTGATTGATTCTGCCCTGTCGCACATAAAGAATATTCTGCGTTGATATCCGCCCAATGCTTTGGAACATTTTCATCACCATATCCCCAATGTTTTTCGGTAGCATATAAACAAAATCCGCTAAGTAATAGTGCGCTAAAAATTAATGTTTTATTTAATTTCATTTTAATATCTATATGAAAAGTTAGAAGTTGCGCCATTATAATTAAGAATATTATGCCTCACAATGACAGCTTATAAAAATAACTAATCGGTTTAATAAAATATTTAAAAAATAGTCTTTTTTAATAATCCATTATTTATATTCTTTTTATATGATTTCAAATGACGTTTTTCTAAACTACATAAATAAATTTCTATAGTGATAAAATATAAAAAACCTTTATCATTCGATAAAGGTTTATTTTACTTTAATTACCTATTTAGAGTGTGAAAATAACAATTTATTTAATACTTGCAATAACTTCATCAATTTGTAATGGCATACTTTCTGCACCACCACCTGATAAGTACCAAAGATCAGCCGTCAAATAAACAACTTTACTGTGTGCTTTATTAAGGATTTTCTGATTAAAATAATCCGCGTTCATCGCAGGTTTACCAATTGCTTTACTGCGGTCAATAACATAAATAATATCGGGTTTATTTTGTTTGATAAATTCATTATCCACAAAAATAGGTGCCGGTTTACCAATTAAATTAGGTGATATTTCAACAATAGGGATTCGACGTTTTACTTTTAAAACATCATGAATAAGCGTTGCACTTGCACTGTTATTAATTAGGATTAATTTACCCTCATTATGTAAAGTAACAATAGCTTTTTTCGGGCTATTCTCGCTGAGAGATTGCGCTGCGATGATTTTATCATTTAAAGATTGCACAATAATATCAGCTTCTTTTTTAGTATCAGTTAATTCAGCTAATAATTGAATATGTTGTTCTGCCGATTCAACATAATGTTTATTGTCCACACTAAAATTAAGGACTGGGGCGATTTTTGTCAATTGTTCAGATTTACTAGCGGCACGTCCATCAATAATAATGAGATCCGGTTTGATGTTTTTAATTGTCTCAACATTAGGGTCTTTCATGCTACCAGTATCAATAACTTTTGAATTGTTATATTGCTGTAAATAACTTGGAATTGATGATAAAGGCGTTCCAACAACTAATTCCCCTTTACCTAATGCATCAAGGGTATCTAAAGCCCCATAATTCATAACCACAATTTTTTGCGGAGATTTTGGCACTTCAACCGTTTGATTATTATTTGTAACTCCTACTGTGTGTGAGCTACAACCGACTAAGCTAAACATTATTGCAGCGAGGCTGGTAAAGAGTAATTTTTTGCGTTTATTCATGATGTCACCTTAGTTTATCTTTATGAAAGTAGAATTTAAGTAAATGATAATTATTATCATTAAATAAAATAAAAAAGTCTAGCAATAAATAAATCATCAAAGATATTGATAATAATTCTCATTTAATGTAACTTCTTACCAATTTTTTTAAATAAGAATATAAATTAATAATAACTTAACTCGTTAATTTTATTAAACCACAAGGAGTTTCAAGGTATGGGTAATCGGAAAAAAATAAAAATGCTCGCGCGCTTCATCAATTCATCTTTACTGTTATCTCTTTCATCAACAGCTATCGCTGCCAATAATTCCGAAGCCGATACCATGGTTGTAACCGCTTCAGGTTTTGAACAACAGATTAAAGAAGCCCCCGCAACAATTTCAGTCATTACGCCAGAAGAAATCAGCAATAAATCTTACCGAGATGTTACTGATGCTTTAAAAGATATTCCTGGTGTTACTGTTTCAGGTAGCGGTGATAGTACTGATATTAGTATTCGAGGAATGGATGCTAAATATACTTTAATTTTAGTGGATGGTAAAAAGGTCAGTACACGCGAAACTCGTCCAAATAGCGATAATGCTGGCTTTGAACAAGGTTGGTTACCTCCCCTTTCGGCAATCGATCGTATTGAAGTTGTCCGCGGTCCTATGTCTTCGCTTTATGGTTCTGATGCCATGGGGGGTGTCGTTAACATTATTACCAAAAAAGTGGCAAGCCAATGGCAAGGTGGTATTCGTTTAGAATCAGTCATTCAAGATGACTCGAAAGCAAAAAATTATTACAACGGCAATTTTGCCGTAACAGGTCCAATTATTCATGATGTTTTAGGTATTCAATTATACGGTCAATATTCTGACCGCGGAGAAGATGATTTTTTAAATGGTCATGCTGAACAGAAATTACGCAGCATCAATGGTAAATTATCGTTAAATGCCACAGAAACGCAAAAATTTGATTTAAATTTAGGGCGTTCTTTACAAAATAGTAAAGCCACAGCAGGTAAAACAAGACCGCTTTCTCGTGGTGATTTTAAGCGTGATAATCGCCGTAATACCATTGCATTAACGCATAATGGCAACTTCGATCATTTTTCAACAACGTCGTTTGTTTCTTACGAAGGGAATAATAATCCTGAACGTGATATGAAAATAAAAAATACCGATGTCGATACCCGTGCCGTTATTCCATTAGATGCTAATATGTTAACCCTTGGTGCGCATTATACTTATCAAGAATTGCATGATAAAGGTAATCAATTAACTGCGGATCTAACTAAAATTGATCGCTGGAATTATGCACTTTATGGCGAAGACGAATTTCAATTATTAGAAGACTTAAGTTTTACTTTTGGTCTACGTTTTAATAAAGATGAAAATTACGGTAATAACTGGAATCCTCGCGTTTATAGCGTCTGGAATATTGATAATAACTTTACCTTAAAAGGGGGTTATTCAACCGGCTATGCTACGCCTCAATTGCGTTATGTTGTTTCAGACTGGGGACAAGTAACAGGCGGCTCAGGCACTGGTAATAAAGGCGTTATTATTGGTAATCCTAATTTAAAACCTGAAAAAACGAATAATTTTGAAATTGGCTTAGGTTATACCAATGATTATGGTTTAGATACCTCTTTAACTGCTTTTTATACTAAATATAAAGATAAAATCCAATCTTATTATATTTGTAATAATGGTGCAGGCAGTGGGACTTGCTCAATCAATGGTGTTGGTGGTTTTGACTTTGTACAAAAGCGAGAAAATGTTGATAAAGCCGATTTGAAAGGCGTCGAGTTTTCGTTAAAAACACCTTTATTTACCGATTTATTATTATTGTCGACCAATTATTCATGGAACAAAACCGAACAAAAAAGTGGAGCCAATAAAGGGCATGCATTAAATCGTACACCAAAACAAAAATTTAATACCCAATTGGATTGGTACATTACAACTGACTGGGATCTCTGGGCAAAAGTGGCTTATTATGGTCAAGAAAATGCAACCAAAAAAGAAAAAAATAAAACAAAATATATTACCTACCCTGGATACACTTTCTGGGATTTAGGTGCAACTTATCATATAACTAAACAAGCTAAACTTTACACAGGTATTTATAACTTATTTGATAAAGATGTCGTTAATGAAGATTTTGGTAAAACGTTGGAAGGTAGACGATATTTTGTTGGGACTGAAATTAATTTCTAATCACCAAATTCCTCTTAAAATTAATTCTATGAGCTTATAGATTAAGATTTATAAAAAAAAGCGATCTATTCAACTTGGATCGCTTTTTAAAATTTAATTATTCTAACTTATTGATCATGAGATTTTTATGATTGTAAAAACGTTTTTCAATCAACAAATTCTGTTATTTCAGCAAATATTTCTTTAATACCAAATTGAATTTCTGAAATATCATCTAAATATAAAATTTTAAGATTTTGTTTTGCTCGAGAAAAGGCTACATAAAGCAGATTCTGCGTATTTATAAAAACTTTCTTGTAGGTATCATCTTCTAATTTTTTATCCTGTTCATCTTTATCCAGGTGAAAATGATTAAAATATTTTTTAAATTTATCTTTACCTGTTTTCGCCCCGAAACTATGCTCCATTATAATTGCAACATGATCATATTCTTCGCCTTTCGTTCCGTGATAAGTATGATAAACAATCGGATCCTTTTCTTTTGGTTCTCTATTAATAAAAGAGATCCATTTTTGCCACTGGGAAATTTTAATATCTAATATCTTTTCGAATTTTTGATTATTTTCATTTGTAGTGTCGTCACCCACTTCATAATCACCAAAAAATTTATGATAAATTAGGTTTGTTATATAATTATAAAAATTACCTGATTTTTTTAAATCTGCATAAACAATGGAAAGTGCATTAGTTAAACAGTACTGAATGGCCGAATGGTAATTTTCAATATCATGTTTTCCAATTATTTCAGAAAATTCTTTTAACAACTCATTAATGGTCGTACCATTAGCTTTTTTTAATAAATTTATCGACTCTCGTGCATCTTTAAAAGTAATCTTATGATTAAAATTTCCCAGTAAGTCATGATAGGTTGTCTTATCGCTTCTTAATTTATTATACAAACTGATTAGGTTATAAAAATAAAGTAATGCAGGATGCAATTTTTCTAATTGGTTAGATAAAAGTTTAGTTTTAAGATCCTTCCAATTAATAATTTTAGAAGAATCAATTACATCATATAATTCTTGAAATCCTTCTAATTCGGCCAACGTTTTATTTAATAATACTAAACAATGTAGGCTTTGGTCGCATGGAATGTCTTTTTTATATTTTTCTAAAAACTTATGGATTAGTTCATTTTTGTCTTTTGTATTTTTTGAATAAAAAAATTGAACATGACCATTTATTTTTGTCGGATCGATTGGTAGTTGTTTAATCGAATCATTCCTAATCTTATTAATTAAATCAATTATTTGTTGTTGAGAACGACGATTAAAGATTTTATTGATAGTGTGTAAATTTGAATGAAATAATTTTATCTCTTCTCCAATTCCATCATCATATATATTTTGTTTGCTATCACCAAAATAACCAACCAACCAGTTTTTATTTTTATCTATAGCATAGTCATTTAGCATTTTGATGATTTTTATCACACTTTCATGAGTATCTTGATATTCATCAATAAATATATAAGGATATTTATCAACCATAATTCGCCTAAGTTGTGGGTATGTTTCAATCAATAAATAACTATATTCTAATAATGTATCATGACTAAATTTCATATATTCCAATCGGTCGGAATTGGATTTACTGTCATATTGAACTGTAATCTTCTTTCTTTGTTCTGGATTTTCGATTATTGTAATAGCTTTTTCATATTTCTCTTTTTTATACAAAGCAGAAACCAAATTTTTGAAATTACTAACATTTTCTAATACTTTATCGATGTTTTTATATATAATTGAAGAAGATTTATAACATTTTTTAAATTTATCAGATGATTTATCTCGATATTCATAAAATAAATTTTTAGTTTCTTTAATAAAAGTAAGGAATTCCTTAGAATCAGCGTTGAAAATTATACTAAGATTTTTATCTGTTTCATAACTATTTATTTTATTTTGAATTTCAGCTAATTCGTATTTAAGTTTTTGCAAGTGCAAATCGGCTAATTCATTTTTTTGATATAACTTTATCTGTTCCCACAGCATTTCGTGAATCGTTGAAACTAAACATAATTGAGTGTTACCAAGTCGCTTTTTAATTTCATTAACTGCTACATTAGTATAAGTAATGCAAATTATCTTTTGATTGTTCTTATTTAAATTCTGCTTTTTATTTTTCAAAATGTATTTTATGGAATCAATTAAGGCATAGGTTTTACCAGAGCCCGCTCCTGCATTAAACTGAAAACAGGTATAATTCTCTATAGCCTCAATAATTTGCTTTTGTATTTGTTTTTCTTGTTCAAGGTTATAAGCTAGAGTCATGTTCAAAAACTCCCGTTAACTTTTCTTCTAACCATTTGAAACCATCCAAAATATAATCGGGTAAAACTGGCTTATCTTTTGCTTCTAAAGTAATCATTTTATAAAGTAACTTACTGGCAAATTCAGATTTCCCATTTCTATCATTTAGGCTATTTTGTAAACGATATGAATACTCTATTAACCCTTCTTTATTTTTTCCACCCTTTGTAATTTCACTATAAATATCGGGTCTAATTTCATTTAATATCGCATTAAAAAACTTATTTTCAAAATTAGTTAATATAAAAGCTTCTTCAAAACTTGTGGCATATTGGCTTTTAATAGCTCCTTTTTGAAAAACGACATAAAGATGAGATTTTTTTATATATTCTGTTATAGTTGCTAAATTAATAGGGGGAGGATTTTCTTCGTTATTTAATAATAGTGAATTTTCCTCTATTAATAATTTTAACGTTTGATTTGTTGTTTGCCGATCTTTTAAAGATGTTATCTGGGCATATTTAGTAAAGGTATCGAGATTATTGCATATAGGACAGCTTTTATCATTATCATTATCTTTATGCTTCTTATTTTGTTCGCAAGCATATCGCTTAATATCTAAATCGGTAATAATTAAACACGGAATAGCTAATTTTTCTATCAGGTTTAAATATACTTTACTGTGCGCACCTTCGACTCTAAAAATAGAGATATAATAGTTCCTTAAATTATTAATTTGTTCCAAATAGTAATGCAATAATGTTTCTTCTGTGGCACCTTCTACAAAAATAACAGCATCCGAAAAAAATAATTCAGATACTTTATATTTAATGTGCTTTTTTAAAAAAAGAATATCTTGCTCTTTATTTATATTCTTATCATCCATGATATTTTTATCATTTAAAGATATTGATTTAGTACATTTATCACTGACAGTTAAGTAATTGATATTATTAAATGAATTACAACTATGAATTTTACTATTAACAATATGAGACGAATGAGTGGTTATAACAATTTGACATTTCAATATTTTTTTTGAAGCAGAAGTTACCTGAAATAATTCTAATGCTTTAGATATGGCATTATCGATACGTGTTATAAAAAATTCTTGCATCTGTGGATGCATGAATGATTCGGGTTCTTCAATAAATAATAAATTAATCTGACTTTGATGACAATTTTCTTCATATTTTTCAATATAGTGAATAATTTCACCTATAATATTAAGTAAATTAATGTAACCAAGACCAAATTGATCTTCAGGAATAAAATCATCTCCTTCAGTAAAATGATATTTAATCAAACTTTTTAAAATATTCTCTTGATTGACATTACCTGTTAAATTCATTCCTACATGATGTTTTTGTTCTATTTGTTGTAAAATTTCTGAGACTAATGTATTTTGATCTTTTACCCTATCACTAATGGTTTTATTGATAGACTTGATATCTTCACTAAATGCTTTTTTTGATTCTTCATTTTGAAATTGAGTAGCGATTATTTTTTGAAAAACGTTCGAAAGCACGTTTTCATTTAAATGACGATTTGCTTTTATATTTTTAATTACAATGAGTTTATGAAGTGAAAAGGAATCTATTTCGATATCATTGAAATTTTTATAAGTGGCTTTATAGTTTACTATTTCAGAATTATCAAGAAGTTCACAAAACTCTCCTAAGAGGGTATTTAATGAATTTTTATCTGTTACAGATTTTTTAATCAAATAATACTTTTCTATAATACTTTGAACATGTTCAAAAAAAACTTCTGTTTCCTCTATTTCATAAATGATTTTTATTTCCGCGGTTTTGATAAGATCATCGTTTTCTTTAATAGGTAAAAATTCAGAAAGATTATTAACTAAATCACCGTTTTCATTTATATCAACATTGTCGAGTTTTATACATAAAGAGAATTCTAATTGAGGAGCAATAAGATTTGAAATGAAAGATTTGCTTTCATAGGCATCTATATAACCTTGAAGTAAATCTTTTAAATAATAAATATTAAAATCGGAAGATTGAAGGGACTTTATTTTTTTATTACAAATTAAATTAAGGGCATGGGTTATTGTTGTTTTTCCAGTATTATTTTTTCCGATAATTAACGTACTTGATGGGGAAATTAAAGATTGAGAATTATCTCTTTTCGCCTCTTCAGAATGGCATATTTCATCGGCATTGACAAAATATATTGTGTTATTGATTTCTCTAAATTTTCGATAATTTTTGATGGTAAAACTTTCTAAATACATACTCATTTGCTCCATTATTTGCAAAAACTTTTAGTTAGATTCAGTTCTAACTTTTTTAAAATAATTTTTATCTATATTGAAGGAACATCTTTCAGTTATTCTACTGTTAAATTATAAGCAAAAAAACCAGTCAATCAAATGATATAACTGATCTTCCTTAAATAGATTATTTGGATAGATCATTTCTATTTATTTACTATTTTGAATGTTAATCGGATGACATTGAATAAGCGAATATTAGCAACATGAAATATTTTTTTAAGTATATACTGTAATCGATATAATTTTATAAAGTAAAATTGTATATCACAAATAAATTCTGTTACCAAGAACGCCCTGTACTAGGTTTGAAATCACCACGACGAAAGCATTTAGAAGAAAATTCTTCTCTTTGTTGTTTAGGCATAGCTTTTATTTTTTCACGATTACCGCAATTTTCATCATTAACTTCTGGCATTTTATCTTCACATCCAACAATCAAAGTCATCATTAAAGTGGTGAATATAAAGATTAGCGCTTTATTTATTTTCATATGAATTTCTCCCGAATTAAGTTGTATTAATAAAAAACATTATAATTGTTTAAAAACGTCAAGCTGTTTAGTTGTATTTGATGGGTTTCTTTAATTACTAAGAGTAAAAATTAATTTATATTGCTAATGACACTTGTGGGTGCAAACCTGCGGAGATTGCAAGGGAATATTAGGTAATATCCCTTGTATTGATAAGGTATAGCGGTTTTTAACAAAAGATTTTGGTGCATTGGAAAGAAGAACTAAGTGATACAAATTAATCATTATTTTATTTCCCATTTAAAACTTATTTTGCTATTAGCTATTTTATTCTTTTTATTAAATACAGGTGATTTATTATCAATAATCGGATTAAATTACAACAATATCGATCAAAAATCAAATCGTTTTTATAGATTTTATAACCATAATTAAAATCATAAAAATAAGATAAATCATAGTAATTTTAAGGCATTATCATATTTAATTTAAGACAGTATATTATTGTCAAAACGTTAAATATAACGATAAAGCAATTTTCGTTTTGTAGTCATTATAAAATAAAAAAGCCTTGCAATATTTAATTTACAAGGCTTTGCTGAACTTAAACGACCGTATTGAATCGTGTATTTTTATTCCCACTCAATCGTCGCAGGTGGCTTGCCGCTTATGTCGTACACTACTCTCGAAATACCATTAACTTCGTTGATAATGCGGTTGGAAACGCGTCCTAAAAAGTCATATGGCAAATGCGCCCAGTGAGCGGTCATAAAGTCAATGGTTTCAACAGCGCGAAGGGAAACAACCCAATCGTATTTACGACCATCGCCCATTACACCGACCGAACGAACCGGTAAAAAGACGGTAAAGGCTTGACTGACTTTATGATAAAGATCGGCTTTGTATAATTCTTCAATAAAAATAGCATCGGCTTTGCGTAGTAAATCACAATATTCTTTTTTTACTTCACCAAGTACTCGAACGCCTAGGCCTGGTCCTGGGAATGGGTGTCTATATAGCATTTCGTAGGGTAAACCCAGCTCTAAACCAACTTTACGCACTTCATCTTTAAATAATTCGCGTAATGGTTCAACCAGTCCCATTTTCATATCTTCAGGTAATCCGCCGACATTATGGTGTGATTTGATTACGTGTGCTTTACCTGTATCAGATGCGGCTGATTCAATGACATCAGGATAAATTGTACCTTGCGCTAACCATTTAACGTCTTTAACCTGATTGGCTTGTTCATCAAATACTGCAATAAATTCTCGACCAATAATTTTACGTTTTGTTTCAGGATCGCTGACGCCTTTTAGTGCGGTTAAAAATCGATCTTCGGCATTAACAGCAATGATATCTAATCCAAATTTGTTACCAAACATATCTAAAACTTGCTTGGCTTCGTTTAAACGTAATAAACCATTATCAACAAAAACACAGGTTAATTGAGCGCCAATCGCTTGATGCAATAATAATGCCGTGACCGATGAATCAACCCCGCCAGATAAACCTAAAATGACTTTATCAGTACCGACTTTTTGTTTAATACGGTCAACTGCATCGGTGATAATTGATGCCGGTGTCCATAGTTTTTCGCATTGGCAGATATCAATAACAAAACGTTGTAATAATTCAAAACCTTTTACAGTATGAGTAACCTCAGGATGAAATTGTACGCCATAAAAATCTTTTTCATCATTCGCCATGATAGCAAATGGGCAATTATCCGTGCATCCAACCACTTTAAAACCTTCTGGAATTTCGGTCACTTTATCGCCATGGCTCATCCATACATCTAATTGATTTTTACCTTGTACAGTTTGGCTGTCAAAAATGCCATCGGTTAATTTTGAAGGATTTACAATATCTACTTTAGCATAACCAAATTCGCGTTCATTAGATCCAGTTACTTGCCCTTTTTGACCGGTTTGTATCGCCATTGTTTGCATACCATAGCAGATACCTAAAACTGGCACCCCTGCATGAAAAACATATTCAGGTGCTCGTGGACTATTATCGTCGGTTGTACTTTCAGGACCGCCCGATAAAATAATGCCTTTAGGATTAAATTGTTTAATTTTTTCTTCGGATACATCCCATGGCCAGAGTTCACAATAGACGCCAATTTCACGTACTCGACGCGCAATGAGTTGTGTTACTTGCGATCCAAAATCAAGAATCAATATACGCTGTTTGTGAATGTCTTTCTTCATTAATGACTGTTCCTAGTAATGATCAGATAAAAAAATAAGAGGCGGCATTATACCACCTCTTATAAGTTGATAAAATAAACATAAGGTTTATTTTATGGTTGCTTTTATGCTTATTAATTTGTGTTATCTGCTTGAGCGGATTGAATCGCGGTTAAGGCAATTGTGTAAACAATATCATCAACCAAAGCGCCGCGAGATAAATCATTAACAGGCTTACGCATACCTTGTAGCATTGGACCAATTGAAACCAGGTCAGCTGAACGTTGTACCGCTTTATAAGTCGTGTTACCCGTATTGAGATCAGGGAAGATAAACACTGTTGCTTTACCAGCAACTTTCGAATTTGGCGCTTTTGATTTTGCGACATCCGCCATGACAGCAGCGTCATATTGAAGTGGACCGTCAATCATCAGATCAGGTCGTTTTTCTTGCGCAATTCGAGTTGCTTCTTTTACTTTTTCTACATCAGCCCCTTGACCTGAGCTTCCTGTTGAATAAGAAATCATCGCAACACGTGGCTCAATACCAAATGCGATAGCCGTTTCTGCCGATTGGATGGCAATTTCAGCAAGTTCTTTTGCATTAGGATCTGGATTAATCGCACAGTCACCATAAATATAGACTTGATCTGGCATTAGCATAAAAAAGACAGAAGATACTAATGAGCTACCTGGTGCTGTTTTGATTAATTGAAGTGGTGGACGAATGGTATTTGCCGTTGTATGGACAGCACCTGAGACTAAGCCATCTACTTCATTTGCTTCAAGCATCATGGTTCCTAAAACAACATTATCGGCTAATTGCTCACGAGCCATAATATCGGTCATACCTTTACTTTTACGTAATTCGACCAAACGTGGCACGTAATTTTCTCGAATTTTTTCAGGATCTAAAATTTCGATATTATTGCCTAGAGTCACACCTTGCAGTTCAGCCACTTTACGGACTTCGTCAGGATCACCTAATAAAACACATTTTGCAATATTACGTTCTGCACAAATTGCTGCCGCTTTAACAGTTCTTGGCTCATCCCCTTCTGGCAATACAATCGTTTTTTTCGCTTGACGAGCAAGTTCAGTTAATTGATAACGGAAAGCAGGCGGTGATAAACGACGTACAGAATTATTAACTTGTGTTAATGATTTCACCCATGTTGAATCAATATGATCCGCCATATAATTTTGTGTTTCATCAATACGTTCTTTATCGTCAACTGGAATTTCGAGATTAAATTGTTGTAAATTAATCGAAGTTTGGAAAGTATTGGTATTAACAGTGAAAATCGGTAAGCCAGTATTAAATGCTTGCTTACATAATTTTTGGATAGATTCGGCAATTTCATATCCCCCTGTTAATAATACACCACCAATAGGTACACCGTTCATTGCTGCTAAACAAATCGCAACAAGAACATCTGCTCTATCAGCAGATGTGACTAATAGTGCGTTAGGTTGTAAGTGATTAATAATATTTGGCACGCTACGAGAACAGAAAGAAACGTGTTTAATGCGTCGAGTTTTAATTTGACCTTCATTAATAATTTTTGCATCAAGGTGATGCGCTAAATCAATCGAACGACACGAACTTAAATCAATATTCCATGGAATGCAGCCTAAAATCGGTAACGGACAATTTACTTTAAGCTCGTCAAGCGTTACTTTTTTATTATCAAATTTAGGTGTGTGATAAATTTCTGATACATCAGGATTGGTTAGACCTTGCGCGTCGATAGGTGCATTAACTTTGTTAACAATAACACCAATGATTTTATCATTTTTAATGCCACCAAAATTTGCACGAGCAATTTCAACACGATCTTTTAATTGCGTTGGTTTATCTGTCCCTAAATTCACCACAAAAATAATTTCGGCGCCTAGCGTTTTAGCTATATTGTAATTTAATTCATTGGCAAATGGATAATCGCTAGTTTGTACGATACCTTCAACTAATACAACATCAGCATTTTGAGTATTTTTAGCATATAACGCAATAATTTCTTCCATTAATACGTCTTGTTGATTTAATCCTAATAGATTTTCAACATAACTCATTTTTAAAGGTTGAATTGTTGGAATAGACGAGTTATGGCTAACAAGAGTTGTCGTATTATCTGGCGCATCTCCACCTGCTCGGGGTTGAGCAATCGGTTTAAAGAAACTTAAATTTATGCCTTGGCGTTCCATTGCACGAATTACACCAAGACTCACGCCCGTTAATCCAACATTAGTACCTGTAGGGATTAGCATAATTGTACGAGACATGAATAATTTCCTCTTTAGTATTTGTTAAATAAAAATTAATAAAATTAGTTAGATAAAATAAAACCGCCTTTATAGCGGTTTATTAATATTATTTCGTTAAACGAGCAGCATCTTGTGCAATAACTAATTCTTCATTAGTAGGGATAACAAAAACAGGTTTTGTTCCAGCTTTATTGATTTCACCACCTTGACCAAAACGAGCAGCTAGATTTTTATCTTTATCTACAGCAAAACCTAAAATACCTAGTTTTTCCATTACCATTTCGCGTACTTCATAAGAATTTTCACCAATACCACCTGTAAATACAATAGCATCAATACGTCCATCAAGTAACATTGCATAACCACCAATGTATTTAGTTAAACGGTGAACAAAAACATCTAAAGCATTGGTTGCGCCTTCATCTTTACCATAATGATCAGTCACATAACGACAATCGCTACTTACACCTGTTAAACCCATAAAGCCTGATTTCTTGTGTAATAACGTGTTGATATCATCAACGGACATATTTAAGTTGTCGTGTAAAAAGAACATAATTGCAGGATCAATATCACCGCTACGTGTTCCCATAACAAGCCCTTCAAGCGGCGTTAATCCCATTGAAGTTTCAACAGATTTACCGTTTTTAATTGCTGTTATAGATGCGCCGTTGCCTAAATGACAAGTAATAACATTAGTTTCGTCAACTGGTTTATTAAGCAATTTTGCAGCTTCTCGGCTTACAAAATAATGGCTTGTTCCATGAGCGCCATAGCGACGAATGCCATATTGGCTATAAAGTTCATGTGGAATAGCGTATAAATAAGCTTCTTTTGGCATAGTTGTATGGAACGCGGTATCAAATACAGCAACGTTTTTATCACGTAAATGAGGGAAAAGCTCAAATGCTTCACGAATACCGATTAAATGCGCCGGATTATGTAACGGTGCAAATACAATTGCATCTTCAATGCCTTTAATGACGCTATCGTCGATGATAACTGAATGTGTATATTTTTCGCCACCATGAACAATTCGATGACCAATTGCTTTAATGCTATCTAATAATTCAGGTTTTTGTGGGAAGATTTTATCAATGATAAATTTAATTGCTTCACTATGGGCTGCTCCAGCACCTAATGGAGCTTCACCTTTATCACCATCAAGTTTCCATTTGATACGAGCTTCAGGAAGATAAAAACTTTCTGCTAATCCTGATAAAAAAACATCGCCGTTTTGCGGATCAACAATTGCAAATTTTAACGATGAGCTTCCACAATTGAGTACAAGTACATTATTGCTCGATGACATAGTAATTCCTATAGAGTTTTAATAAAAGATAGCCACCAATTAACATCAGTGACATAAATTTATGATTTTACAATCAATATTAAATTAGGAGACTTTAGACATGCTGATTTTGCGTTAACCTGAATATTTGGGTTAAAATAGACAAAGTCTCTATTTTAGAGTGCATCTATTTTATGCCAATAAACAACGATTGTCGAGGAATCAAGACATCATGAAACTGCTAAAACTATTTAAATCAGGGCTTAGTTATATGCATCTTTGCCCACAAGATAAAAATTTGGCTTATTCATTTCCAGAAATTAAAATTATTCGTTATCTCCGCCTGTCTTTTAATTATTTACCGCCAATTGTTATTGCTCTTTTTGTCTGGCAATATTTAATGCATGCGCCACTTGCGATTACAGTGGTTACTGCACTATTTGCATTAAGTTTACCTGTCCAAGGTATTTTATGGCTTGGTAAACGTTCGTTATCTCCCCTTCCTCTAAACCTTGTTGATATTTATAATAAAATAACACTTCAACTCATGGCTAAAGAATTAATTGCCAAAAACCAACCACTGGAGCCATTAAATTTTGCTACATTCATGCAACGAATTCATTTAGCTAAATTGCATTTAGGCAGTTATTTTGGTCAAGATAATGAGCAGCAATAATAGGAAAATATCATAATGGACGCATCATTAAGCAAAATACGTTCTCAAATTAATGAGCTTGAAAAACAAATTTTGCAAGCAGAATTAGTTGAATTTAAAGAACATTATTTTGATGAGCAGTTATTTCATAATACAAAAATAAAAACAGATTTATCGTTTTATCTTGATAGAATTCAACAAACATATCTAATGCTGGCAGAACTTGTCATCCATAATAAAGAACTTGAACGTATCCAATATTTTGCGGAATCGTTATTAAATCAAATGACTGCATTAAAGCGTGAATTAGGCTCGCATCAATTAAGAGTTAAAGATGAAGAAATTGAAAAAGAATCATTAGCCGAAAAACATTCAAGGCATTTAGATTATTTAAGACGCTTAGAACAAATGAAATATGAACATCAAACACAAAAAGATGGGTTTGATCCTGTTAAACTCGCCGCTATTGATAATCGTATTTATCGCTGCAATAAAGCCATTCATCAATTAGAGATCCAGCTCGAAGACGCGCTTTGTAAAGAACAATCACAGTTATTACAATGGAATTAATTACATTAATAAATCGGTAATTTGATACCATTAAATCTAGCTAAAACTTCATTGTTATTTTCATATTGTAAAAGTGAATCAATAAATGATTTAGTCAAATGAGGTGAAAATAGTTGAATAAAATCATACATAAAGCTTCTTAAAAATAATGACCTTGCAAAAACAATATAGGTTGTATTATATGGGAAAATATGACCGGCATTAATAATCTTAAGTTCACTATCAAGCTTATCTTCAACGGCAAGTTTCGCAATAATTCCAACACCGATTCCTAATTTTACATAGGTTTTAATTAAATCCGCATCTGTTGTACTAAATACAATATTAGGCTCGCGATTCGCTTTTATAAACGCTTGATTTAAATCTGATCCATCGCTCGAAAAATCATAACTTACTAAGGGATAATTAGCTAATTCATCAATCGACAATAATCCTTTTGTAGCAAGGGGATGATCGGATTTTACAATAACAGCTTGGTTAGAGTGATAACACGGCAAGGCTATAAAATCATCGGTTAATGTAGAAAGATCGTTTACTATCGCAAAATCAGCGACATTATTTTGCACATGTAACAGGCTTTGCTTTGCCGAACCTTGTTCCATATGTAATGTAATTTCAGGATACTTTTGCATAAACTGTTGAATTGTTTTAGGTAAAGTATATCTTGCTTGTGTATAGGTCGTCGTTAGCGTTAATGTACCTAAATTAGGATTGGCATGTTCTTTGGCTATTGCTTTAATATCATGTGCCCGATTTAAAATATCCCGAGCCGCTGTAATAATTTGTTCACCAACGGGAGTAATTTTAGCAAGGTGTTTACCAAAACGAGTAAAAATCTGAACACCTAATTCATCTTCTAATAATTTGATTTGCTTACTGATACCAGGTTGCGATGTAAAGAGTTTTTCTGACGTTAATGATACATTTAAATCATTATTTGCAACCTCAACAATATAACGTAACTGTTGTAATTTCATTTCAACCCTTATTATTTTTATAATGGAAAGACCCGCATTTTATCTTTATGAATGCGGGAAGATTGCTTATTTTTTACTATTGATCCATTTTCCATCAATATAATGCATTACCCAACCTGTCGATTTACCATTTACTTCAGAAGTGACATATTGTTGTTTGGTTTTACGACTAAACCGAACAATAGCCGGATTGCCATCAGGATCAATATCAGGTGCCAGCGTTAAATAAATAAATTTTTCAGGTAGTCTATCTTTAAAACGTTGCAATTCATTAATTAACGGTGTACGAGTTTCCCGTGATTTAGGAAAAGTATGTGCTGCTAAAAAAATACCCGATGCGCCATCACGTAATACAAAATGCGCATCAGATTTACTACAAGCCAGCTCCGGTAAATCAATAGGATCTTCTTTCGGTGGCGCAACATCGCCATTTTTTAAGATTTTACGTGTATTTTTACATTCCGCATTTGTACAGCCCATATAAATACCAAAGCGCCCTGATTTTAAATGCATTTCGCTACCGCATTTATCACATTCAACAATCGGACCTTCGTAACTTTTGACTTTAAATGTACCATGCTCAACAATAGTGCCATCACAAATTGGATTATTACCACAAATATGTAATTTACGTTCACTATCTAATAAATAGCTATCCATTGCGGTGTGACATTTTGGGCAACGTTTGCGTGCTCTAAGCGCATCGGTTTCAGATTTTTCACTATCGTCTAAAATATTTAACGTTTCATACTCAGGAATCAAATTAATCGTCTGTTTACAACGTAGTTTAGGGGGCAAAGCATAACCTGAACAAGCTAAAAAGACTCCTGTACCCGCAGTCTTGATGCCCATTTCACGACCGCAATTCGGGCAATTAATTTCGGGTGTTAATACTAATGGATTGAGTTGCATACCACCTTTTTCTGGATCTAATTCAGCCACATCAAGATGTTCGCTAAAATCATTAAAAAACTGATCAAGCACTTCACGCCATTCTTGTTTTTTCGTCGCGATTTCATCTAACGCATCTTCCATCCGCGCTGTAAAATCATAACTCATTAAATCATTAAAATTTTCACTTAATCTATCTGTCACAATCTCGCCAATTTTTTCTGCATAAAAACGGCGATTATCTAAACGAACATAACCTCTATCTTGAATAGTCGAAATAATGGTTGCATAGGTAGAGGGTCGACCAATTTCACGTTTTTCGAGTTCTTTCACCAACGAAGCTTCATTATAACGAGCAGGCGGTTTAGTAAAATGCTGATTTGGATTTAAGGCGATAAGGGACATTTTTTCGTCAACCTTAACGGCTGGCAAAATCGCATCATCATTATTTTTAATTAATTGTGGTTGTACTTTCGTCCAACCATCAAAACGTAATGTGCGCCCTTTAGCTTTTAAGGTAAAATCACCTGATTTAACCGTAATTATTGTTGAATTATATTCTGCAGGTGTCATTTGACAAGCAACAAATTGCCGCCAAATTAATGTATAAAGTTTCCGTGCATCGGCATCTACATCTTTTAAATTGTCAGCTAAATTATGTACATCCGACGGGCGAATTGCTTCGTGTGCCTCTTGCGAATTCTTTTTGCTGCTATAAAAATTCGGCGACTTAGGGAGATATTCATCGCCATAGCTATGATTAATATAGTCTCGTACCATATTTAACGCATCTTGACTTAAATTAGTTGAGTCAGTACGCATATAAGTAATATAACCTGCTTCGTATAATTTTTGAGCAAGCATCATGGTTTTCTTAACACCAAAACCAAGTCTTGTATTTGCGGCTTGTTGTAATGTAGAGGTGATAAACGGGGCAGAAGGTTTACTTTTAGTCGGTTTTTCTTCAATATTTTCGACAATATATTGGTTTTTTTGTAATTCAGCTAAGGCCATATCAATGGCCATTTTTTCTTTCGGCTCAAATGCGGCATTTTGATAATGCGTGACTTGCATTAAAAGCGGCGCTTGGCTTGCTGTTTTTAAATCTGCATAGAGATCCCAATATTCTTCTGGAATAAATGCATGTATTTCGCGTTCACGTTCAACAACTAATCTAACGGCAACGGATTGCACACGCCCTGCAGATAAACCGCGCGCTACTTTTTTCCAAAGAAGTGGGGATAGCATAAATCCAACAACTCTATCCATAAAACGGCGAGCTTGCTGAGCATTAACGCGATCCATATCTAATCGACCCGGTTCATTAAACGCATTTTTGATGGCTGTTTTTGTAATTTCATTAAAAACGACACGTCGATATTTTTTATCATCGCCACCTATCACATCTTTTAAATGCCATGCGATGGCCTCTCCTTCTCTATCCAAGTCGGTTGCTAAATAAATCATATCTGCATCTTTAGCATATTTTTTTAATTCTGCAACAACTCGCTCTTTTCCAGGAAGGATTTCATAATGAGCTTGCCAATGATTATAAGGATCGACGCTCATTCTATCGACTAGGGCTTGTTTAGCTGAGCGTTTTACTTTTTTTTCTGTTTTTTCTTTTTCTGATTTATTTTTTGTTGAATTATCGGCTCGTTGACTTTTTCCACTCACAGGAAGATCACGAATATGCCCAACACTTGATTTCACAACGAAATCTTTACCAAGATATTTATTAATGGTTTTTGCTTTAGCGGGTGATTCAACAATAACGAGGGATTTTCCCATAATAAAACCTGTTTTCCTGTAAAATTATTTTCTTTATGTTGCTGAATTAACATCAGGAACATCTATTTATTATCAATTATATTGCATAAACAAATAACGCTTAAATTTGCAAGTTAACGCGCTGTAAAACATCCACTGCTTTTATTTATAATCTAGTAATGATTTTAAGTCATCTTTTATTGTCGTGACTTTACTTGCAAATTGTTCTTTTTGTTCAGCGTCTTCAATTAATTGCGTAATGGTTTCTGAAAGCGTCATGCCATGCCATTTTGCGAGTTCAGCCAATCGTTGCCAAACTAAAAATTCTAAATCAATCGACTTTTTTCGGGTATTTTGTTGTTCAGCATTAAAATGCCTTTTTCGTTTAGCTCGAATCGTTTGTTTTAATCGGTTATCTAAACTAGGATTTAAATGCTGTTCAATCCACTTTAAAACATGAATTGGATTAGTTTCTAACAACAGTAATTCGCGAACTGCTTGATCTGCTTGACTGGTTTCAAGATAACGGGTAATTAATTCGCCCTCTTGATGCCTTTTAACCAGATAATGCCATTTCCATCCACACTCAAGGTTTTCCAATTGTTGATATTTCATTTTCTCACCTTGTGACGTTGTAACTAAACAGGCTATTATTAACATAATCGCTAAACACAATAAAGAAAATTCTTATGTTTGACAAATTTTTTTGTTTTAAAATAAGTAAAGAAAAAAGCAAAGAAAGGCAAAAAAGAAGAAATATAAAGTTAACGTGTCAGTTAATATAGAAGCAATTTATGCAAAAGAAATAAAAAGTAAATATAAAAATGATGAACTCAATTTAGAAAATTAAAAAGAGCCCATCAGCCTAAACAGTTATAGATTACTCACCAAACCCAGAGGCAAATAACTCACGGATTTCATCCATTGCAGCTTGTTCGTCTTCACCATCACAAATAATTTCGACAGTCGAACCGCCTTTAACGCCTGCACCTAATAAACCCATCATACTTTTTAATTTAATCGGTTTATCATTATAAATGAGTTCGATATTAGAGTTATATCGACCTGCTAACTTAACTAATGCCGTTACAGGGCGAGCATGTAACCCCGTTGAATTTTTTACAACCATTTGTTCTTTTAACATAAAAAAACCCTTTTTTATAAATGAATAAAATATAGTACTACATGTCGATAGTCTCTATTTTTGATCTCAATTTTTGGTTAAGTTTATTTTTATCCTAATCGAAATAAAAATTATTACCAGAAATCATAACATACAGAAAACGACTAAAATCTTTGTCATTAGTATGTAAAATACAATATTTTAAAATATAAAATCATCAAAAAGATGATGATCTGTATCATACACAATATCTAAAATTCTGCATACTTTACTCAAATACGCATAAAATGTAAACATTCAAAATAAACTCTATTTTAGAAAAACAAAAAAACCATTTAAATGAATAAGTAACTAAATACTCTTATAATTTATAGGTTAAGTTAATTTAACTATGTTAGAATGTGCGCATTTTATGCAGAATCAAAAAGCACCCCATAACGTTAAATTTAACTTTTATAAATGATATGAATATGTTACCCCCTACAATTGGATTTGTTAGCCTTGGCTGCCCTAAAAATTTAGTCGACTCTGAGCGTATTTTGACAGAATTACGTACTCAAGGTTATAAAGTTGTCTCGAGTTATGATAATGCTGATTTAGTGATTGTTAATACCTGTGGCTTTATTGATAGTGCCGTACAGGAATCACTTGAAGCTATCGGCGAAGCGCTCGACGAAAATGGTAAAGTTATTGTGACAGGTTGCCTTGGTGCGAAAGAAGATCAAATTCGATCAATTCACCCAAAAGTGCTTGAAATTTCAGGACCTCATAGTTATGAAACCGTTTTGGGGCATGTGAATAAGTATGCGCCCAAACCTGCCTTTAACCCTTATACAAGTTTAATCCCTGAACAAGGCGTTAAGTTAACACCAAAACATTATGCTTACTTAAAAATTTCAGAAGGCTGTAACCATCGATGTAGCTTTTGTATTATTCCTTCTTTACGCGGGGATATGGTAAGCCGTCCCATCGGCAATATTTTAGAAGAAGCTAAACGTTTAGCTGATAGTGGCGTTAAAGAATTACTGGTCATAGCTCAAGATACCTCGGCTTATGGCGCTGATATTAAACATCGTACAAGCTTTTGGAATGGTATGCCGTTAAAAACGGATATTTTAAATTTATGCGAACAATTAGCAAAACTGGGTATTTGGGTAAGATTACATTATATGTATCCTTATCCGAGTGTCGATGATCTTATTCCACTAATGGCGGAAGGTAAAATCTTACCTTATTTAGATGTTCCTTTACAGCATGCAAGTCCAACTATTCTTAAATCCATGAAACGACCTGGATCTATCGAAAGAACATTAGAAAGAATTCATAAATGGCGTGAGATTTGCCCTGAAATTACATTACGATCAACATTTATTGTTGGTTATCCTGGTGAAACCGAAGAGGATTTCAATCTACTATTAACGTTTCTTTCGGAAGCAAAATTAGATCGTGTTGGTTGTTTTATGTATAGTCCAGTAGAAGGAGCCGCCGCAAATCAGATTGAAAATCAAGTTCCCGATGAGATTAAGCAACAACGATTTGATCGTTTTATGCAATTGCAACAAACTATTTCGAGCGAAAAGCTAGCCGCTAAAATTGGTAAAACGATTAAAGTTATTATTGATGAAGTAGATAATGAAGGCGCAATTGGTCGTACCATGGCGGATGCGCCTGAAATCGATGGGGTGATTTACCTTAATGAACAAAACAACGTAAACATCGGCGATATAGTAGATGTTTTAATTGAACATTCAGATGAATATGATTTATGGGGAACGATTATTAAATAATCTTATAACATGATGAAACTAAATTATAAAACTGAAATATTCACACTTATAACGCTGGCTATTCCTGTTGTATTAGCGCAGATTTCACAAACTGCGATAACCTTTGTTGATACTATAATGGCAGGTCATTATGATAATATCTATTCAAATGGTAAAGGTACACATTTAGCTGGCGTTGCAACCGCTGTATCAATTTGGTTACCAACTATTTTGTTTGGTCAAGGATTATTAACTATTCTTACTCCAATTATTGCCAATTTAAATGGATCTGGAAATCGAGAGCAAATCGCCAATAATACCCGACAAGGGTTAATTATTGCGTCAATTTTATCTCTCATAATGATGTATTTTTTATATCATGGCGATAAGATCATTCTACTACGTGAGCATTTTTCTGACGATGCGCTAGACCCTGATATGGTTAAAGTTGCAGTAGGATTCTTGCGATCTATCATGTGGGGTGTACCCGGTTTTTTATTCTTCTTTATTTATCGATTCCAATGTGAAGGATTATCAAACACAAAACCTGCAATGGTAATAATGTTTATCGCACTTTTAGCCAATATTCCCATTAACTATATTTTTATTTATGGTAAATTAGGCATTCCTGCGTTCGGCGGTATTGGTTGTGGTATTACTGCCGCGATTATATTTTGGTTGATGTTTGCTTTAATAAAATTTTATACCCTTTTTACACCAAGCCAGCGTGATATTCGCCAAACGCCAATAGTAAAATTTATTGATTTACATATTATTAAACGCATTACATTTCTAGGTTTGCCTCTGGCTTTTGCTTACTTTTTTGAGGTCAGTTTATTTGCGGTTGTTTCTTTATTATTAGCTCCAATTGGTACAGAAACGGTAGCTGCGCATCAAATTATATTTACAATTAGCAGTATGACCTTTGCAATTCCTCTATCGTTAGGCGTCGCAACAAGTATTCGAGTTGGCTTTTTGCTTGGTGAAGGGCAACCGGAATATGCAAAACAAACCTCATATATTAGTCTTAGTATCGCGCTAATTGCGGCAATTATCGTCGCAATAATCTTAATTTACTTTAGGATTGATTTCGTCAGCTTATTTAATGATGCCCCTTTAGTTATTCATATTGGTACTTATCTGATGATATTACTGGCTATTTATCAAATATCGGATTATTTACAAGTCGTTGCAAGTAATGTTTTACGCGGTTACAAAGACACAACAAGTATATTAATCATTACTTTAATTTCTTATTGGGTGATTGGTTTACCACTCGGCTATATTTTAGCTATGACCGATTGGATAACACCACATATGGATGCGGCTGGTTTTTGGATTGGATTTATTGTTGGTCTATCGGTCGCCGCTATATTATTACTGTCTAGAATGATTTATATTCAAAAACAACCCAATGACTTGATTTTGAAAAAAGCGGCTAAGTAAAAATAAGTTTAGACGATTTAATAAATATTCATGCCTCATAAAACTCAACGAGGCATGAATAAAAGACAATTCAAATCGGTTAATGAGCTGCGACTTTTGAGAAAAGATTAATAATAATTACACCAAACATAATAAACCCCATTCCTACTATTGCGGCTAAATCTAACGTTTGTTTTAAAAAAAGCCAAGCAACTACACTTATTAACACAATACCAATCCCTGACCAAATCGCATAAGCAATACCGACAGGAATCGTTTTTAACGTTAACGACAACATATAAAATGACACGCCGTAACAGATGAGTGAGAGGCACGTATAACCCCATTGTGTAAAGCCATTCGATAATTTTAACGAAGAAGTCGCAATTATTTCAAAAATAATTGCCACCATTAATAAGAGATAGGCATTCACAGTTTTACCTTTAATTTAAAAATAGATGGAAATTTAACAGAAATTAGAACACTCCCTAAATTATCATATTCATAATTTTTAAAAAAGGTGAATATTAACAATTAATACTTCTGTTTATCATTGCTTTTTTTAGTATTAATTCTTTAATATCATTAATTCGTATTGCTAACGAAACATTGCTTTCAAGATAAAAAGAAATCTTACGGTAAACTAGGCAAATCGCTGCCTTACAGGTATGATAAATTTATATTACTTTGGAAAACGATGATATATCATCATTTACTATTCATTAAATTATTATTAACAAAATGCAACAAGTTGCAATTAATATGAATAAATATTTGAGGCAGTTTGTTTAACGCATTAAATCTTAAATAAAAAAGGAGATATCATGATAAAACTTGGTATTGTTATGGATCCAATTAACCAGATTAATATTAAAAAAGATACCAGTTTCGCCATGTTGATTGAAGCCCAAAAACGTGGTTATGAATTATTTTATATTGAAATGAAGGATCTATTTTTAAGTGGTGGTGAGGCTTATGCAACGACTAAAAATTTAACCGTTTTTAATGATAAAAATAAATGGTACGAATTTGGTGAACAACGTACCCTAAAATTAAGTGATCTTGATGTCATTTTAATGCGAAAAGATCCCCCTTTTGATACCGAATTTATTTACGCGACTTATATCCTTGAACGCGCCGAAGATGATGGTGTATTAATCATTAATAAACCGCAAAGCTTACGTGATTGTAACGAAAAACTCTATACATCGTGGTTTGCACAATTTACGCCAGAAACACTTGTCACCCGTCAAACCCAATTGATTAAAGATTTTTACCACAAACATCACGATATAATATTAAAACCTTTGGATGGGATGGGCGGAGCGTCAATCTTTAGAATTAAGCCAGACGATGCTAATTTATCTGTCATCATCGAAACACTCACCGAACATAATCAACGTTTTTGTATGGCACAAAATTTTATTCCTGCTATTAAAGACGGTGATAAACGCGTATTAGTTGTTGATGGTAAACCCGTACCTTATTGTTTAGCTAGAATTCCACAAAAAGGTGAAACACGCGGAAATTTAGCAGCGGGAGGCCATGGCGAAGTTCGACCTTTAACGGAAAGTGATTGGCATATTGCAAACAGCATAGCACCCATTTTAAAACAAAAAGGATTAATTTTTGTCGGACTTGATATTATTGGTAATAAATTAACGGAGATAAATGTAACAAGTCCTACTTGTGTGCGCGAAATCGAATCCGCTATTACCGGTCTATCAATTACAGGAATGTTAATGGATGCGATTGAACATCGATTAAATAAAAAGCCTTAATTAAGATTAATTGATAAAAGCAAAAAATAGCACTAATTTGCTTAATTACTATTTGAATAAATTATATTGGGATAGTTTATATTTGGATAGTTAATGATTTTAAAGATATACTGCTAGATTTCCAATTATACAGCGTTATCTCATCTCACTTTTAAGGTAAATAAGATAAATTATGATAAGACAATATCAAGCGTCAGATTTAGATTCCATCATGCAACTTTGGTTAGATTGTAATCTTAAACACCATTCTTTTATTGAGGCGGATTTTTTTAAACAAAATTACGAATTAGTGAAAATGTTTATTGGCATGTCACAAGTCTATGTGCAAGATTTAAATGGCATCAAAGGATTTATTGGTTTATCAGATAACTATATTTCGGGTCTTTATGTGAGTGAAGATTATCGCCATCAAGGAACCGGTAAAGCCCTTTTAGATAAAGCTAAACAATATCATAACGAGCTTATGGTTCATGTTTACAAAAAAAATCTTCCTGCCATTGAATTTTTCCAATCCCAGCATTTTGAGCCGATTGCAGAATCTTTTAATGAAGAAAATGGTGAAGAAGAAATACTGATGCACTGCAATGTTGAACATAAAATAAAAATAGGTAAATGCGCCTTATAACTGGCAAAATCTAACCATACTATGAATTTAAAAAATCACTTTATTATTGCTATGCCTTCTATAACCGATCCGATATTTAAGCGATCGGTTGTTTATATTTGCGAACATAATCAAGAAGGTGCAATGGGACTTATTATCAATAAGCCTATTCCAGACATGAATATTGGTGAAATCTTATCACGCCTTGACCTCATCGCCCCTAAAGATTGTAAAGAACTTCAACAACCTGTTTTTATGGGGGGGCCTTTAACAGATGAACAAGGGTTTATTTTGCATTATCCTCAAGAAGGTTTTGCCTCAAGTATCAAAATTTCTGACGATATTATGATCACAATTTCTTTAGATTTATTACAATCCGTCGCAACACCGCAACAACCTAAAGAATTTTTTCTCGCTTTGGGCTATTCAAGCTGGCAACCTTTACAATTAGAGGCAGAAGTTGCAAGTAACGATTGGCTGGTCACGCAAGCTGATCCTGAGATTATATTTTCTTGTCCCGTTGAAGAGAGATGGCAACAAGCTGCAAATCGTTTAGGTATTAATATTCACACCATCTCACAACAAGTAGGAAATGCATAAAATGGCAACCATTATTGCCTTTGATTTTGGCACAGCAAGCATTGGAGCTGCAATCGGTCAAGATATTACCAAAACTGCAAATCCGTTAGGTGCTTTTAAAGCCAAAGAGGGTAAACCAAATTGGCAAGAGATAAAAAAAATTTTAGATGACTGGAAACCTAATTATTTAGTGGTAGGCTTACCGCTTAATATGGATGGTAGCGAGCAACCTCTTACTCTTCGGGCACGCAAATTTGCTAATCGATTACATGGTATGTTTGGTTATAAAGTTCATTTACAAGATGAACGTTTATCAACTGTTGAAGCAAAATCGCATATTTTTGCATCGAGGGGGTATAAAGCGCTTGAAAAAGGTCATGTAGATGCAACTTCGGCAATTATCATCCTAGAAAGTTGGTTTGAAAATCAATCAGATAACAAGATCTAAATAGTCTTTAAAGCTAATCGTTTGTTTTGTAAGGAAAAACCTAAAAAACAGCGAATAAAGTTAGTATTATCAGTAAGTTATAAAATATAAAATATCGCTAAAGTCATATTTTCTTGTTAAAATAGCCTTACCTCATTTTTAGCGGAGTTGTCTTCGTGTCAGATCAACATTCTCTAAGTTATCAAGATGCCGGCGTTAATATTGATGCGGGTAATGAGTTAATCAAACGTATAAAACCCCTCGTTAAACAAACCAAACGCCCTGAAGTTATGGGCGGACTTGGTGGTTTCGCAGCCCTTTGTTCCATTCCGAATAAATATAATGAGCCTATTTTAGTATCAGGTACTGATGGTGTCGGCACAAAATTACGGCTCGCGATGGATTTAAATCGTCATGATACCATTGGCATTGATTTAGTCGCTATGTGCGTTAATGATTTAATCGTACAAGGCGCAGAGCCCTTATTTTTCCTTGATTATTATGCAACAGGTCAATTACATGTCGATAATGCAGAAACCGTACTAAAAGGCATTAGTGAAGGTTGCAAGCAAGCTAAATGCGCACTGGTTGGTGGAGAAACCGCCGAAATGCCCGGCATGTATCAAGGTGATGATTATGACCTCGCTGGTTTTTGTGTAGGTGTTGTCGAAAAATCAGCTATTATTGATGGCAGTAAAGTGCAAGCCGGTGACGTGTTAATTGCCCTTGCATCAAGTGGGCCCCATTCTAATGGCTATTCATTGATTAGAAAAATTTTAGCGATCAACAATATTGATATTAAAAAATGTCAACTAGACAATATACCGATCGCCGATCACCTATTAGCGCCAACCAAAATCTATGTTAATTCTGCTTTAGCTTTAATTGAAAAAGTTGATATTCATGCTATGGCACATATTACAGGCGGTGGATTTTGGGAAAATATTCCTCGTGTTTTACCTGATAATATGCAAGCCATCATCGACAGTCAAAGTTGGCAATGGCCAGCAATTTTTAATTGGTTACAAAAAACCGGAAATGTCAGCGATTACGAAATGTATCGAACGTTTAATTGCGGAGTTGGTATGATTATTGCCTTACCAAAAAATGAGGTGAAATTAGCCCTCGATCTGTTAACCAATCATGGCGAAAAAGCCTGGGTGATTGGTGAAATTATTAGTAGTCAAGATAACGAACGCGTGATCATTAACTAATCATAATGCCGTTAATTTAACTGTCATAGAGATATTTAAAAATCGCTAAAATTTATTGCCTTAACTAACTTGATTTATTAAGGCAATTTTTAATAGGATTTAATATTACTCGGTTTTTGATTTTGTTTGATTAAACACCCTTTATCATTAAAATTTAGCAATAAATTTTTTAATCTGTTCAGAAATCGCCTTCAGTTTTACAATACCTAACAGCGCAAAAGAAGCAAATAAAACAAATAACATCGTAAAAATTATAGACATCATTTCCCCTCTTAATACAATTCATTAAAACTGTTTTAAACTTTTTATTTTGCGCGTAAAATTTAACAATTTACTATTCCTATAAATGATAGAGATATTCGTTACCGATATCACGACTATTTCTGATAGAATAATAAAACTATTTGCAAGTAAGTAATGTCATAATTTAATAAATTACAAGGTCTTTTAATGATCATATCTGATGCTAACAGCGCGGTGTCGTCTATCGCTTACCGAACTAATGAAGTCATTGCCATTTACCCTATTACACCAAGTTCGCCGATGGCCGAGCAAGCCAGTACTTGGGCAGAATTTAATAAACTCAACGTGTTTGGTGATGTACCAAATGTGATAGAAATGCAATCCGAAGCTGGCGCAATTGCGACTGTACATGGTTCATTAATGACTGGCGCACTGTCAACATCGTTCACCTCATCACAGGGATTATTATTAATGATCCCCTCTTTATATAAAATTGCCGGTGAATTAACGCCTTTTGTTTTACATGTCGCAGCCCGTACAGTTGCAACGCATGCGCTGTCTATCTTTGGTGATCATTCGGACGTTATGGCGGTTCGCCAAACAGGATTTGCGATGTTATGCTCAAGCTCAGTGCAAGAAGCGCAAGATTTAGCGTTAATTTCGCAAATTGCTACCTTAAATAGTCAAGTCCCGTTTATTCATTTTTTTGATGGCTTTAGAACTTCACACGAAGTCAATAAAATTCATCCAATTAGTGATGATGAAATACGTAATCTAATGCCAAATAAAGCAATAGAAGCCTACCGTAATCGAGCATTAACGCCTGATAAACCTGTTGTCAGAGGGACTTCGGCAAATCCAGATACTTTCTTCCAATGCCGTGAAGCCGTTAATCCTTATTATGATAAAGTTTACGATCATGTTGATGAAGCTATGCAAGCCTTTGCAAAAGAAACCGGTCGTCACTATGCACCATTTGAATATTACGGTGCTAAAGATGCCGACAGAATTATTATTATTATGGGATCCGGTTATAGCACAACAAAAGAAGTCGTTGATCATCTTTTAGGCGATGACGAAAAAGTAGGGGTTGTTGTCGTGCGTTTATATCGTCCTTTCTCGGCTAAACACTTTTTAGACGTGATCCCAAACACGGTCAAAACGATTGCTGTGCTTGATCGCACAAAAGAGCCTGGCGCACAAGCGGAACCACTTTATTTAGATGTAATAACAGCCTTCGCGGAAAGTTTATCGCGCGGCGAACGTATGCGAATGCCTAAAATCATTGGCGGTCGTTATGGGCTATCTTCGAAAGAATTCGATCCAAATTGTGTCCTTGCCATTTTTAATGAATTAAATTCAAGCGCCCCTAAATCGCGTTTTACTGTCGGCATTTATGATGATGTAAGCGGTTTATCGCTTCCTTTACCGTCAACTGGCATCAAACAAAAATCAGCACTCGAAGCCTTATTCTTTGGTCTTGGAAGCGATGGAACCGTTTCTGCTACGAAAAATAATATTAAAATTATTGGTAGTAATTCGCCTTTTTATGTACAA
The DNA here is from genome assembly GCF_058502635.1 of Gilliamella sp. ESL1225. Lineage (NCBI taxonomy): Bacteria > Pseudomonadati > Pseudomonadota > Gammaproteobacteria > Orbales > Orbaceae > Gilliamella > Gilliamella sp. ESL1225. The sequence goes on from NZ_CP196358.1 coordinate 1,620,530, forward strand.
GGTTTTTTTGTTTATGATTCGAAAAAAGCAGGCGGTTTAACGACTTCACATTTACGCGTTGATTTAAATCCAATTGATTCACCGTATTTAATTTCGAATGCGCATTTTATTGGTTGTCATCAAGATCAATTTATCGATAAATATCACATTGTCGAAAGATTAAAAGATGATGGTATCTTTTTATTAAATACCCCATTTAATAAAGATGAAATATGGCATCGCTTACCCAAAGATGTACAAGCGCTATTAATTAAAAAACGAGCGCATTTTTATATTATCAACGCGGCACAAATTGCACGCGAATGCCAACTAGGTAATAAAATTAACACCGTTATGCAAGCGGCCTTTTTCTATTTAGTTGAAATATTCAAAAATGATTTTAGTCTAGAACAATTAAAAGAAGTTATTGGCAAAAGTTACAGCAGTAAAGGGCAAGATGTTGTCGAAAAAAACTGGCAAGCACTTGATTTAGCCGTTGCCTCTCTTGAAGCTATCCCGTTATCTTGCATTGATGAAACAAGCCACTTTCGACCAGCCATTGTACCTGACTATGCACCTGATTTTGTTAAAACGGTTACAGCGGCAATGCTTGCCGGTGTTGGTGATAGCCTTCCCGTTTCAGCATTTCCACCTGATGGAACTTGGCCAGTTGGCACAACGCAATATGAAAAACGAAATATTGCCGACGAGATCCCTATTTGGCGTGCCGATCTTTGCACACAATGTAATCATTGTGTTGTCTCTTGCCCGCATGCGGCAATAAGAGCAAAAGTGGTTGAACCAATTGAAATGGAAGGTGCCCCACCTTCTTTAAGCTCCCTTGAAGTTAAAGCACGGGATATGAAAGGACAGCGCTATGTGTTACAAGTGGCACCAGAAGATTGCACTGGCTGTAATTTATGTGTTGAAGTATGTCCGGCTCGAGATCGTAATAATTACGATATTAAAGCCATTAATATGGAGCCTCGCATTCCTAATCTTGAGACACAAAAAATTAATTATGACTATTTTACAGCATTACCCGATCGAAATATTAATACCCTTGAACGTATTGATGTTAGAACATCGCAATTATTAACCCCTTTATTTGAATATTCGGGCGCGTGTTCTGGTTGTGGTGAAACACCTTATATCAAATTATTAACACAGCTATATGGCGATCATTTAGCCATTGCCAATGCGACGGGTTGCTCATCCATATATGGTGGCAATTTACCAACAACACCTTATACCAAAAATCGCGAAGGTCGAGGACCTGCTTGGGCAAATTCTTTATTTGAAGATAATGCCGAATTTGCTTTAGGTTACCGTATTGCTTATGATCAACACAAAAAACGAGCAACACGACTTTTAGATTTAGTGACGGGAGAAATTTCACCCGAAATTAAAACCTATTTACAATCAAACGAATTAAATCTTGATCAAAAACGAGAACAAATCAAAATATTACGCCAGCAATTGGCACATTTAACCTCGCCAGAAGCCAAAGAATTAATCAAAGATGCTGATTACTTAATCGATAAATCAGTATGGGCAATTGGCGGTGATGGTTGGGCGTATGATATTGGATATGGCGGACTTGATCATGTGATGAGTTTAACAAATAACGTAAATATTCTTGTACTTGATACACAATGCTATTCAAATACAGGCGGTCAGCAATCAAAAGCAACTCCGATGGGCGCTGTTTCAAAATTTGCTGATTTAGGAAAACACAAAGCCCGTAAAGATCTTGGTTTAAGTGTGATGATGTATGGGCATGTTTATGTCGCGCAAATTTCATTAGGTGCGCAGCTAAATCAAACATTAAAATCCATTCAAGAAGCTGAAGCTTATGATGGTCCATCTTTAATTATTGCTTATAGTCCATGTGAAGAGCATGGCTATGATTTAGCTAAATCACACGAACAGATGAAAAACCTAACGAAATCCGGTTTTTGGCCTCTTTATCGTTACGATCCTCGTCGTGAAGCAGAAGGCAAGCCCGCGTTAGTGCTCGACTCAAGACCACCTGCTGCTGAAATTTTGTCAGATGTGTTATTGAAAGAACAACGGTTTAGACGATTAGAGACGCTTGAGCCTGCGGTGGCGAACCAATTACATGATAGATCTAATAAAGTGATTTCGGCTAAATATAAATTATTAGAATTATTAGCGACTTATTCTGCTATTGAACCACCCGCTGATAGTTAAAAACAAATTAACAATTTGACTGAAATTCTTATAATTTACTGTCTTGTTAAAACCTAACAAGGCAGTAAATGCGACTATTTTGATTGGTTATCTATTCGCATAGTTATTCAATTAAAATATCCCGATGATGAGCATAATTGCAATGGCATACATAATTAATGCAACAATACAATCTAAGATTACCCACATTTTTTTTTGTTTAAATAAAGGTAAGAGTAATCGTGAACCATAGCCAAGACTAAAAAACCAAATAAAAGAAACGATAACTGAACCGATTAAAAAATAAACCTTTTGATCAAAAGAAAGCGTTCCAGCAATGCCGCCCACAATAACAATAGTATCTAAATACACTTGCGGATTAAGTAAGGTGACGGCAAAAGTAGAAATAATTGTCACGAATAATTGATTTTTTTCCTGCCCATTGATCTCAATTTTAAGAGAGCTTTGCCCTTTTATTGCACTAAGAAGAGATTTAGTACCATACCATATTAAAAAGGCAGCCCCTGCGATAGCCAGAGTAGTTGAGAAAATGTAATTTTGACTGATAATGCCACCAATACCTAAAACGCCGACAGTCATTAAAATAAAGTCACAAATAAAACAAATTAAAACAACATATAAGATATGATTTTTTAGTAAACCTTGTTTCAATACAAACAGATTTTGCGCGCCAATCGCGACGATTAAAGAGAATGTAATCATCATTCCACTTAATATTTGTTGCCACATAAATTTTTATCCTTTCTGTTTTTTTATTAGAAAAGAGACATATTATCGTTTTATTTTTTACTTAGAAAGAAGATAAATCTCTCTTACATTTAAATTTAATAAGTTATAAAAAAAATTTATTTTTATCGGCAAACTATAAGATTATCTGGCTTGTTTAACGGCTTCACCTAATTGCCAAACAGCCATGGCATAGTGTGTGCTGTGATTATAACGGGTAATAACATAAAAATTACTTAATCCATAATAAAATTGAAAACGATCGCCCATATCTAATTTTATTAAGCTCACTTGTTTGCTATCTTTTAAAGGAGTCGTAGCCTTCAGTCCCTGTTTTGTTAAAAATAAAGGATCGTACTTAGTTTTAAATCCTGTCTCTAATTGTAAATTTTGCCCTAATGCTTTAATGGCAATGTCTTTATCTTGCTGCCAGCCATAAGCTTTTAGATAATTTGCGATACTGCCAATAGCATCATCCGCATCCCACAAATCGATATGATCATCTTGATTAAAATCAATAGCATGATTTTTAAATGCAGATGGCATAAATTGCCCATATCCCATCGCCCCAGCAAATGACCCTTTTACTGTAAAAGGATCAATGCCTTCGTTGCGGCTCATTAATAAAAACTCTTCTAATTCTTGTTTAAAATAATCAGCCCGCCTTGGATAAGCAAAGGCTAAGGTAGCAAGCGCATCAATAACACGCGTTTGACCTGTCAAACGTCCCCACTTCGTTTCGATGCCCATAATACCTACTATAATTTCAGGTGGCACGCCATATAATTGATACGCGCGTTCTAAAGACGTTTGATGCGCTAGCCAAAAATCGACGCCTTTTTGAATATTTTGCGGAGTAATAAATTTATCTCGATATTTAATCCACGCGCCGCTCGGCTTATTTAACTTGCTGGTTTGAGGGGCTTGTTTGTCCATTACATTAATAATCCAATCAAGCTGCTCGGTTTTTGCAAGGATCTGATGTAATTGCCGTTCATCAAAACGATGCTTAGTTACCATCTCTTGCAAAAATTGTTTTTTAGGGGCAGATAACGCCATGAGTTGAGTTTGCTTAAGTTCCTTATTATTTTCAATATAAAATCCACCTTTAACAAGCGCTTTACCGCGTTGCGGTTTAGACTGTATAGCGGATCCCAAATTACTTTGGCAAGATGTTAATAACAATAACAAACAAACGAATAAAACTTTCATAAACTGCCCTTAAAATACATTTTTCTTACTATTATCCAATAGTATGTAATAGAACACTATTGAATAACATAAAAACAACATAAAACATTATTACCGAAAATATTTAATCGTATTACTTTCTATTCAACAATATTTGGGCAAGGTTTTCCTTCGGCTACCTCTTTAATATTGTTTAATGTCGTCTCGGCGATATTTAATAACGCTTCTTGTGTTAAAAATGCTTGATGACCCGTAAATAAAACATTGTGACAAGAAGATAAACGCCTAAATACATCATCTAATATCACATCGTTAGATTTATCTTCAAAAAATAAATCACGTTCGTTTTCATAAACATCCATTCCTAAAGCACCGATTTTACTTTGTTTTAACGCATCTATTGCCGCATTTGAATCAAGTAATGAGCCACGACTTGTGTTAATAATCATGACGCCATCTTTCATCTTATCAAAGGATTCTTTATTTAAAAGATGATAATTTTCAGGAGTCATCGGACAATGCAGCGTAATAACATCAGATTTTGCATATAATTCATCTAACGGAACATACTTAGCACCTAATTCAACAGCTTTATCATTAGGATACGGATCGAAGGCCAAAACATCCATGCCAAAGCCTTTTAAAATACGAATCACCGCTTGACCAATTTTACCTGTACCAATCACCCCGGCTGTACTGCCATGCATATTGAAACCTGTCAAACCATCGAGTGAAAAATTTGCATCGCGCGTGCGTTGATAGGCTTTATGAGTGCGCCTATTTAATGTCATCATTAACGCAACGGCGTGCTCAGCCACAGATTCTGGCGAATAAGCAGGGACACGAACAACCGTGATCCCAAGTTTTTTCGCTTCTTTAATATCGACATTATCAAAACCGGCACATCGCAAAGCTAAAATCTTGACGCCAAGTTTATTTAATTCCTGTAATGTAGGTTTATCGACAACATCATTAACAAATACACAAGCGGCATCAAATCCTTTAGCAGTAATTGCTGTTTTATGATTTAATTTGTGATCATAAAACTCCAGTTCAAAACCAAATTTTTTATTTGCCATTTCAAGATAGTCTTTGTCGTAATCTTTACTGCTAAAAACGACGATTCTTAAATTCTTTTTCATTGCGATTCCTTTTAATAAATATGTCTTGTTCATTACTATTTAAACGTAACATAGCATGTTTGTTAAGATTTCACATCTTTTTATGATACAATTTATAGACAATATGGATTTTATATGAATTAATCAATGTATCAATCCTGATTAATATAATTAAGCCTATCATCGAGGTTACATTGATGATAAATATGATATGATAACGGCTTATTAAATTAAGTTGCCTAATTGTTTAATCTATGAGCTCTGTGCAAAATCAACAATCTTTAATCCATTCAATATTCTCACGTAAGATGTTAATTTGCGTATTAACCGGGTTTGCGTCTGGCCTTCCTTTTTATCTTTTAACGCAGCTTTTACCCGCGTGGTTAACAAACTATGGTATTAATCTTAAAGCTATTAGCGCTTTTGCCTTAACACAATTACCCTATATGTTTAAATTCCTTTGGGCGCCTTTGATTGATAATTTTTGTCCTTTTGCCTTAGGTCGTCGGCGCAGTTGGCTTTTAATCACACAGATTTTATTGTTAGCGAGTATCGGTGTTTTAGGTTTTTTATCGCCAACTTTAGATATTATGTTGATAGCAAGTTTAAGTGTTATTATTGCCTTTTTTTCAGCAACGCAAGATATCGCATTAGATGCTTTTAGGCGTGAATTACTAACTAATAATGAATTTGGCTTAGGTAACAGCATACATGTTAATGCTTATCGCCTTTCAATGCTTGTTCCAGGTTCACTCTCGCTGATATTGTCTGATTATATACCTTGGCAAAGTGTCTTTATGATTACCGCGTTATTTATGTTACCGGCTATTTTAATGACTTTATTTATAAAAGAGCCTGCCATTAAAATTATAAAAAATCACAGCTTTAATGAAATAATTGTTCAGCCATTTCAAGAATTTATTCAGAGAAATGGTATTAAAATGTCAATGTATATATTGCTATTTATTTTTACTTATAAATTAGGCGATGCGCTTGCAACATCGTTAGCCACCCCTTTTTATATTAATATGGGATTTAGTAATTCAGATATTGGGATCGTGGCAAAAAATGCCGGCTTATGGTCAAGCATTATTGGTGCCCTACTCGGCGGCATTTTAATCTTAAAATTAGGGGTTAATCGTTGCCTTTGGGGGTTTGGATTTATTCAAATTAGTTCGATTTTAGGCTTTGTGTGGCTAGCGACAATCGGTCCTTTTCAATCGATTGGTTTTTATGAAAATGGCTGTTTAGCTGCGGTTATTATTTATGAATCCTTAGGTGTCGGTTTAGGTTCAGTTGCCTTAATCACATTTATTGCTAAAAATACCAATCCCCTTTATACAGCGACTCAATTTGCTTTATTTACCAGTATTACCTCAATCCCACGAACATTAATTAGCGCAACGAGTGGTATCATTATTGATAATATTGGCTGGGTATACTTTTTTATCGTTTGCATCATTTTAGGTATCCCTGGCATGCTATTGCTATTAAAAGTCGCGCCATGGAAAGAAAATAACTCGGAGATATTAAAATGAATCAATTAATACAGGCATTTGATTTTCGTCATGCATGTAAAGAATTCGATAGTCAAAAAAAGATCGCAAAACACGATATGGATATAATTCTTGAAGCCGGTAAAAATTCCCCTTCATCGTTTGGATTAGAGCCTTGGCATTTTGTTGTGGTTGAAAATGAAGAATTAAAAACAGAGCTTCGCTTTGCTTGTTATAATCAAAAACAAGTAAGTAGCTGCTCTCACCTTGTCATTGTCTTATATCGAAAGGCAAATAATTTTACCTTGCAAAGCGATTATTTACGACAAGCGATTGCTCGAGAGATCTCTTCGCCGAATGACACAACCGCAATTGATGTCGCTTGCCAATCGTTTATTAATTTTGCCAATAAAGGGTTAGCCGAAGGTTTAACACTTAATCATTGGTCGGAAATGCAAACTTATATCGCAAGTACCAATATGATTACGTCGGCAGCTTATCTAGGTATCGACTCTTGTGTATTAGGTGGCTTTGAATCTAATAAAATTATGACAATTTTAGAAAAGACCATTCCAAAAATCAGTCATGAAAATTTTGCCGTATCACTGTGTTTAACCTTTGGCTATCGCATTAATCAGCCACAACCTAAAATACGCTGGTCTTTAGATAATATTGTTACTTGGCTAAAATAAAATACCGATTAAAATAATCAACTAAACGCTAATTTAGCCTACGTTATAACTATAGATAACTTTGCTAAAATGATAGTTATTTTTGATTTCAGCAATTTAATTTTTTTATTTTTAGATATGATATTGTGATTAATAGAGCCTATTATTTTAATTTAATTAAAAGAACTTAAATTAAAAGGATTACACTATTATCGTCAAGATGATTATATAATTGCCAATAAATAATCTAATCGTATTAATGCAAATTTTAATCATAACAATATAATCTAAAGAATATAATTACAAATTTTAATTTGTTAAGGATATCAACATGCAAAAGAAACATACCAAATTATTAATTTTAGGATCTGGACCGGCTGGCTATACCGCCGCTATTTACGCCGCGCGCGCAAATCTTTCGCCAGTATTAATTACCGGTGTGCAACAAGGCGGACAATTGACGACGACAACGGATTTAGAAAATTGGCCTGCTGGCGATGCGCATTTAACCGGTCCTGAATTAATGCAAAGAATGCAAGAGCATGCCGAAAGATTCAATACTGAAATTATTATTGATCATATAGAGCGAGTCGATTTTAGCCAAAAACCCTTTAAACTTTATGGGAGCGATACCGAGTATAGCTGTGATGCATTAATCATCGCAACCGGTGCATCTGCGCAATATTTAGGGTTACCTTCTGAAGAAGAATTCAAAAGTAAAGGTGTTTCTGCTTGTGCAACGTGTGACGGCTTTTTTTATCGCAATCAAAAAGTTGCTGTTGTTGGAGGCGGTAATACAGCCGTTGAGGAAGCTCTTTATTTAGCTAATATTGCCAGTGAAGTGCATTTAATCCATCGACGAGATACATTTAGAGCCGAAAAAATATTAATGAACCGCTTAGCTGAACGTATTACTGAAGGTAAAGTCATTTTACATACCCAATACCGAGTTGACGAAATTCTTGGTAATGCTTTAGGGGTAACCGGCGTTAGATTACAAAATACCCTCGATGCAGAAAAGCAAGAAACATTAGATGTAACCGGCGTATTTATTGCTATTGGTCATAAACCAAATACGGCTATTTTTGACGGGCAATTAGAATTAAATAATGGTTATATTAAAGTACGTTCTGGTTCAGAAGGTAATGCAACACAAACCAGCATTGAAGGAATATTTGCTGCTGGCGATGTGATGGATACTATTTACCGCCAAGCCATAACATCAGCTGGAAGTGGCTGTATGGCGGCATTAGATGCCGATCTTTATTTAGATAATTTAAAATCATAAACGAGTTTTCATGTCTGTAGATACACAAATCGATAAAAATCGACAAACCGAACTTTTAAAATGGTTAAAAAAACACGCAACTGCCTTTAAAACGGCATTGCGTGTTTCAGTTTTAATGGGCTTAATTAGCACTTTACTTATCATTACGCAAGCTGGCTTATTAGCCCTTATTTTGCAAAAATTAATTATTGAAAAACAAACGCTTTCGGCAATTTTGCTTTATTTTATTGCTTTAATGGTTACTTTTTTAATACGGGCTATTTTGGGATATTATCGCCAAAAAATAAATTACAATTTGGGTTGTAAAGTCCGAAAGCAAATCCGCACTCAATTAATTGATAAAATAGAAGATTTTGGACCCGCTTATTTAAAACAAAATACTTCAGGAAGTTTAAGCACACTGATTATTGAACAAGTAGATAAGATACAAGACTTTTACGCAAATTATTTACCGCAAATGCGTTTAGCAAGCATCACACCAATATTAATATTTTTAGCCATATTTCCCTTTAATTGGGCTGCAGCGATTATTTTATTTTGTACCGCGCCGCTTATCCCTATTTTTATGATTTTAGTTGGTATGGGCGCAGCTGATATTAATCGTCGTAATTTTAAAGCATTAGCCTATTTAAGTGGTCATTTTTTAGATCGATTGAAAGGATTAAATACTATTCGCCTTTTTAATCAGGGTAAAGTACAAACTGAAGAAATCTTACGAGCTTGCGAAAATTTTCGAATAAAAACAATGCAAGTATTGAAATTAGCTTTTTTATCATCTGCTGTATTAGAATTTTTTAGCTCTATTTCAATTGCTATCGTTGCCGTTTATTTTGGTTTTTCTTATTTAGGTGAATTTGATTTTGGTAGTTATAGTGGAAGTGTCTCATTATTTGCCGGTTTTTTTGCCTTAATTTTAGCGCCAGAATTTTTTCAACCACTACGCGATCTTGGTACATTCTACCATGCGAAAGCCGAAGCCGTTGCCGCTGCTGACAACATTGAAACGTATTTAGCTAAAGCAAATCCCATCAAACGTGATCTAGAGCCACTTGCAAACCTTATCCTTAAAGATCCTTTGCATACGATAGAAGCCGTTGAATTATCGGTCTTATCACCGGATAATCACGTTATTATCAGTGATCTTAATTTTTCGTTAACATCACCCTTTAATTTAGCTATTATCGGCACCAGTGGCGAAGGAAAAACATCGTTAATCAATGTCTTACTTGGATTTTTACCTTATCGAGGATCGTTAAAAATAAATGGCATTGAGTTTAACCAATTAGATTTAAGTGCATGGCAGCGCCAAATTAGCTGGCTGGGTCAAAATCCTTATTTATTAAATAATTCAATACGTGAAAATATATTGCTGGGAAATCCCAATGCCAGCAAACAAGAACTAAACAAGGTTATACAAGCCGCCGATTTAACTCAAATGCTTAACTCGCTCCCAAACGGCCTTGATACCCAAGTCGGAGAAGATGCAATTAGATTATCTGTCGGACAAGCCCAACGTGTTGCACTGGCAAGAGCTTTATTAAAACCTAACCAGTTACTGATTTTAGATGAACCAACCGCATCATTAGATAAAGAGACAATCTTAAACTTGCAATATTTAAATTTCACACAAAACAGTATTACTATTACTCACCAAAATGATGAGATGCAACATTTTAATGAAATATGGCACTTAAGTAATGGTAAATTATTAATGACAAAGTTCGGAGACAAAGCATGATAAAACGTTTACGCCCTTACTTTGCACTTTATAAACATTATTTTTGGCAAATCGTAATTGGATTATCGCTAGCTATTCTAACGTTAGCGGCAAGTTTATTTTTACTCTCATTATCCGGTTGGTTTTTAGCTTCAACGGCGGTTGTCGGTGTAGCAGGACTTTATACTTTTAATTATATGCTACCTGCAGCAGGTGTTCGTGGTGCGGCAATTATTCGCACAGTAGCACGCTATTTTCAACGGCTGATTGATCATAATACGACGTTCAAAATTTTATCACATTTACGGACAAGTACCTTTAAAAAGATTTTACCGTTAAGTCCCAAACAATTAGATCATTTCCAAAAAGCCGATTTATTAAATCGATTTATTGCTGATATTGATCACCTCGATCATTTATATCTTAAATTATTCTCACCTATTATCAGCGCGCTTATTACGATTGGTTTATTGTTTATCTGCCTAAGTATGATTAATTTGACCGTGGCGTTAGTGATTACGTTCTTTCTCGTATTAAGTTTATTGATAATTCCAATTATTTTTTATCAAGCAGGTAAACAATATGGCGTAAAGCTTGCAAAAGAGCAGCATCAATATCGCCAATTATTAATTAATTATTTACAAGGACAAGCTGAGTTAATTTTATTTGATGCGCAGACTTCTTATCGAAAAACATTAGATAAATTAGCGACAGATTGGCTTACAACACAAAAACGGCAAGCCTCTTTATCGGCCTTATCTTCATCATTGGTATTGGTCATTGTCGCAACATTAACCTTATTAGTTTTAGCGCTAATCAGCCATTATAGCTCATCACCGCTCATCGCTTTATTTGTGTTTGTTTGTTTAGCCAGTAGCGAAATGTTAACACCCATTGCAAACGCTTTTATCTTTTTAGGACAGGTATTAACCTCTGCCCAACGGATATCGGATCTTTATCAACAAAAACCGGATATCACATTTGTTACACCGGGTATCGAGATTGATTTACATGCGCTAGATTTAAATATTGAACATTTAAGTTTTCATTACCCGAATCAACCTTTTTCAGTATTAACAGATTTTAGTTTACAGGTTAAACGCGGTGAGCATATTGGTATTATAGGTAAAAGTGGCTGTGGAAAATCAACCTTACTCGATCTTATCGTTCGAAACTGGGAGCCATGCTCAGGAAAAATTTATCTTAATGATGTCGATATCACCCAGTTATCGGAAACAACATTAAGAGCAGCGATTGCGGTTGTACCACAAGTCATTACCATTTTTAGTGATACACTGAAAAATAATTTATTAATGGGTAATCCGAATGCGACTGATGCAGAATTAATGGCAATATTGCAAAAAGTAGGTCTTGCCAAACTATTTAATACCGAGCAAGGTTTACAATTAGCCATTGGGCAAGGTGGTCGTAGTCTTTCTGGCGGCGAAATGCGTCGTATTGGAATTGCACGCGCATTATTACATGATTCACCGCTCATCTTGCTTGATGAGCCAACAGAAAGTCTAGATAGTCAGACTGAACAACAAATTGTCGCACTCATAAAAGAGACCTGTAAAAATAAAACGTTACTCATGGTTACCCATCGTCTTGTTGATAATGCATTATTTGATCGCATTATCAAAATGTAAGTATTTTATTTTCCATCATCAATCCCGTCTTAATCGTCGGGATTGATGCGTTTAAACAGAATATAAAAAGGATTATTGTTTAGTCAGTATTAACAATTGTGCCATCACGTCGCCAATACGCTTTATGAGCAAAGCCTAATTTATTATTGGTCATTTTTAATTCAGTAAAATTTAGTGCCCAAATGGGGGCAGATAGCAAACGAGCAAAAGGAAAAGCTTTATAATAAAGCGAATACGCTTTTTTGGCTTCATCATCAACGAGCAATTTAGCTGTCGCTAAAAACTGAATACCTTGGATATGAATAATATTATTGGTAGGACGATTTATGGTACCTGCAACATTTGCATTATGTAACATACCCGTTGCATGTTTGGTTTTTAATTCAGATAAAATATAAACACGCATTAACGACTCATCAAACGCATAAAATGCATTACATGCCCATAACTGCTGTGTGGGCAAAACCATACTCACGGTTAAAACATGCTGCTTTTTAATAAAACGATTAATAGAATCATTAATACATAAAGACATTTTTATTCACAATCTATTTTTCACCCCAGCGACTTAGCGTGGGTAAATTTAAACCAAAGAGATCTAACGCTCTACCAACACTTTGCGTAATTATCTCATCAATGCTCCTGTTTTGATTATACATCGCCGGCACAGGAGGAAAGATAATTCCGCCCATTAGCGTTACTGCTTCCATGTTTTTAATATGTCCTAAATGAAGGGGCGTCTCGCGCGTCATAAGGACTAGGCGGCGTCTTTCTTTAAGTACAACATCTGCCGCGCGAGTCATTAAATTAGGCGCAAAACTATGTGCTATAGTAGCTAGGGTATTCATTGAACATGGAGCAATTAACATACCTAAGGTTTTAAAGGAACCGCTTGCAATTGCGGCATCAATGCTTTCATTATCATAAATTTTATCGGCTAATTGAACAAGTTGTTCAAACTGAACTTCAGGCATTTCATATTTAAAAGTTAATAATGCCGCTTTAGATAGAACAAGATGAATCTCAATATCAAGATGACTTAACAACTGTAATGCTTTGAAGCCATAAACAAATCCTGAAGCGCCGGTAATGCCAATAATAATACGTTCTTTTGCCATCCTGCTTTCCTATTTAGTATTATATTTTTATCGATAACTTTTACTTGCTTAATCATACGCATATCTAAAATAGGATTCAAGTTAACACTCTATTCAGTTAGAACTTCTTCTGGAGGAAATTTGTTAAAGAATTCTTTATTCATCAAAAAAGGGAAAGTGATAAACTTTCCCCTAATCTTGCAAGACGATACTTAATTTATTATGTAGTTAAAGCATTTAATGCTGCTTTAACACCATTTGCCCATTCAGGGTCGGTTTTTTCAAATAATTGTATTTGACGATCAATAATTTGCTGTGGAATGCCATACATTGCACCTGCAATATTATCATAAAGGCGTTGCTTCTGATCGGCATCATAAGTCGCAAATAAATCTCTAGCTTGACGAAAATCGTCGCCATCTTCACCATCATGCGGATAAAATGCAGCATCTCCCTGTAATGGAAATGGAGGTGGTGCATTGTCTTCATTGACAGAAGGTCCTCCAAAAGAGTTAGGTTCATAATAGTCACCATCCCCTAATTTTGGTGCATCAAAACGCATTGCGCCATTTTGATGATAATTTTTAACCGCCACCTTAGGACGATTTATCGGTAACATTTCATAATTAGTTCCCACACGATAAAAATGTGCATCTTGATAAGTAAATAAACGCCCTTGTAATAAACGATCTGGAGAAGCTGCAATGCCTGGTACAAAATTAGCAGGTGAAAAAGTAGCTTGCTCAACTTCGGCAAAGTAGTTATCGGGATTACGATTAAGTTCTAAAATACCCACTTCATGAAGTGGATAGTCTTTTTCTGGCCAAATTTTAGTGACATCAAACGGATTAAAATCGGTTTTTTTTATTTGCTCATCGGTCATGATTTGAAGATACAGCGTCCATTTTGGAAAATCCCCTTTTTCAATAGAATCATATAAATCCGCATGATAAGATTGCACGCTTTTCGCCGCAACCTCTGCAGCTTCTTTAGTTGTTAAAAATTTAACCCCTTGCTGAGTTTTAAAATGAAATTTTATCCAATAGCGTTTTTTATCGTTGGTATACATTGAATAAGTATGGCATCCGAAGGTATCCATATGACGGTAATCACTAGGTAAACCATTGTCTGAAAATAATCGTAATGTTTCATGAATGGATTCAGGCGATAAAGATAAAAAATCCCATGCTGCTTTCATTGATGGCATATTCGTTTTTGGATGAGGTTTAAAAGCATGAATAAAATCAGGAAATTTAGTTGGGTCGCGAACAAAAAAGATCGGTGTATTGTTACAAATTAGATCCCAGTTTCCTTCATCAGTATAAAACTTTATCGCCATACCACGAATATCTCGTGCCGTTTCCGGGGCGCCTTGTTGCGCTAGAGCAATGGAAAAACGCACAAATAAATCTGTTTTTTTACCCACTTCAGAAAATATCGCAGCCTTTGTATAACCGGTAATATCTTTAGTTACGGTAAATACACCATGTGCTCCTGAACCTTTAGCATGAACAGTACGTTGGGGTATTTGCTCGCGGTTTTGATGAGCTAATTTTTCTAATAATTGATAATCTTCTAATAGTAAAGGACCTCGAGGACCTGCTGATTTACTATCTTCATTATTAATCCAAGGTGCACCAGATGTAGAACGTAATGTCTCATTTTTCATAAACTATCTCCTAACATTGAATAACCTCAAAACTACCTCACGGTAAACATTGCTCCAATGATTTTTAAAAAATTCAATATAAAAATCACCTTATTTTGATCAGATATCGTATATGAGAAAAACAACAAAATAGTATAATCAATTGTTTTAATTAATAATTTTTATAATTAGATGAGTTTATACTTATGTATTTACAATGTAAATCTTATAATTGAAGATTTAGGTAAATGAAGATAATGAAGATAATGAAGATAATGAAGATAATAAGGCAAGTTATACTTGCCTTATTGTATCAATTTATTTAGCTTTACCTTGGTTTGCAACGGCTGCTTGTTTTGCTGCAATTTCCGCTTCGTTACCTAAGTAATAATGTTTGATGACGTTCATATTATCATCAAATTCATACACTAAAGGTACGCCAGTTGGAATGTTAACATCAATAATGTCATCATCACTAATGTTATCAAGGTGTTTAATTAACGCACGTAATGAGTTACCGTGTGCGGCAATAATAACACGTTCACCTGATGCAACACGTGGGGCAATAGTTGATTCCCAGTAAGGTAGAACGCGATCTATCGTCAATGCTAAGCTTTCAGTCAATGGAAGATCTTTTTCATCAATCTGACAATATCGTGAATCATGACCCGGGAAACGTTCGTCTGATTTTTCTAACGCAGGTGGGGTAATGGCAAAACCACGGCGCCATAATTTAACTTGATCATCACCATATTTAGCGGCAGTTTCAGCTTTATTAAGACCTTGTAAAGCACCATAATGGCGTTCATTTAATTTCCATGTTTTTTCAAGCGGTAACCAATCTTGGTCAACAGCATCTAAAATACGCCATAAAGTATGGATAGCGCGTTTTAATACTGATGTGTAACCAAAATCAAACACAAAGCCTTCGCGTTTTAATAATTCGCCCGCTTCAGTCGCTTCTTTTTTACCTTTTTCAGATAAATCGACATCAGTCCAACCACAAAAACGGTTTTCTTGATTCCAAACGCTTTCACCGTGTCGAATTAATACTAATTTTTTTACTGCCATAGATATTACTCCTTGTTACATAATATTAAATAATTAATTGGGTAAATATTTTAAAGGATCAACAGATTGTGCTTTATAACGGATCTCAAAATGCAATCGCACACTCGAAGTTCCTGTCGCCCCCATAGTCGCAATAGGATCACCCGCTTTGACCATTTGTTGCTCTTTAACGAGAATAGTTTGATTATGCGCATAAGCCGTTAAATAATCATCATTATGTTTGATAATGATCAAATTACCATAACCTGGTAAAGCATTACCTGAATAGACGACACGCCCAGCGGCAGCAGCACCTACTTTATTACCTAGACTGCCTGCAATATCAATGCCTTTGCTAGCATTAGAAAATTTTTCTATAATTTTACCCTTTACAGGCCACTGCCAGGTAATATTGCCAACTTTCGATTTTGAGTTAGATAACGTCGATAAATTGCTTGAGTTAGAAACGGGTTCAGTGACTGTATTTGTAATTTTTATATTTTTACTTGGCTGTGTGTTGCTTGTTGTTGTCACCGCAGTCGTTGTCATCGTTGTCACAACGGGAACAACCGGCATCGTTGTGACAGGAGTTTTACTATTTTTTGCTGCTTTTTTATTCGCAAATTGTTCTGTCGTTTTTTGCGTAACAACAACGGTTGTTCCACCACTAACATCTAATATTTGCCCAACATTAACGGCATAAGGTTCTTTAATGTTATTTTTAACAGCTAATGATCTATAATCATTACCGGTGATCCACGCAATATAAAATAAGGTATCACCGCGTCTAACAGTATAAGTATCTCCGACATATCCACCTTTAGGGATTTCATTGTAATTACGATTATATTCAATTCGCTCTTCTCTAATAACGGTGTCTTCACTTTCGGTTTGTTTATAACGGGTTTTATTTAAATTATTGTTATAATCGTTAGATGTTGGCTGATTTTGATAACTTTTCGAAATATTCTCGGGCGGATTTGAGTACCCCGTTAAACTTTGGTCAGTCGTGGAATCAGAAATATCTTGTATTTCGGCAGGATTCGTTTGAGTGCAACCTATTATCAGCAAACTTAGGCAACTTAATGTTAGTATTTTTTTCAACTTAGCACCTTATATATATTTGTTCAGGATATTAATGGCCATTAGCACATTTCTTTGACAATGTGTCTATTTTATCGTTTTTAAATTAAAAAGACAGCATAACTCGTTGTCAAATTGTTTTATCTTTTTTAAATTCTCATTATTAAACGCTTTTACTGTTTCATCAAAAGGATGATCAATGGTAAAATGCCCCCATTTTTAGGCGTTTTGTTTAATGATTATCTAGGTTCTCTAACTTATCTATCCATTTAAAATGGACAAATTATAACGAAAAAACAAATCACTCGCCTAATTTCTTTTCTTAAAATTTAATGTGATCCTAAAACATGACTTTATATATTGTCGCAACACCGATTGGCAACTTAGATGATATCACGCTAAGAGCTATTGATACGTTAAAAAAGGTTGACCTTATTGCAGCCGAAGATACCCGGCATAGTGGCTTACTACTTCAGCATTTAGGAATTAAAGCAAATCTTATTGCTTTGCATGATCATAATGAACAACAAAAAGTTTCTGTTATTATCGAAAAATTAAAATGCGGTCAATCAGTCGCTTTAATTTCGGATGCAGGTACTCCCCTAATTAACGATCCCGGTTTTCACCTGGTCAAAACTTGTCGCCAGCAAGGTATTAAGGTTGTACCCATTCCTGGAGCTTGTGCTGCTATTGCGGCTTTATCTGCTGCCGGTTTACCTTCGGATAGATTTAGTTATGAAGGTTTTTTACCAGCTAAAAGTAAAGCAAGGCTAGATCGTTTAACAGAATTAAGTCAAGAACCACGAACACTTATATTTTATGAATCAACTCACCGTTTACTCGATTGTTTACAAGATATGATGCAGGTTTTTGGCGGTGATAAACAAATCGTATTGGCCAAAGAATTAACTAAAAGTTTTGAAACCATTGTTAACTATCCCATTCAACAATTGATCGAATGGTTAAATGAAGATCCTAATCGTTTAAAAGGAGAATTTGTTTTAATTGTTGAAGGATTTAATCAGCATCACGAAATTGATGCAAAAGTTATACACACATTATCATTATTACAAAAAGAATTACCCCTTAAAAAAGCCGCGGCAGTAACCGCTGAAATATACGGGCTCAAAAAGAATCAACTTTATCAAGTCGGTTTAACACTGGATACACAAAAATAAGATGGTTAACTCCATAGCTTTACCTTATGGAGTTAGCCAATTACCGAAAAGTTAAACTAGCGTTAGATTGGCTAATTTTATCACTAGCCATTTTATCCCTTCATTAACAAAAGCGATTTGCACACGTTTATGATCGCCTTCACCATCCAAATTAATAATGGTGCCTTCGCCAAAACGTTGATGTTTGACTTTTTTACCCAGTACAAAGCCATTGTTATCCTGCTCTGTATCGAATAAAGACGATTTGCGTTTGGTAAGATATGCTTTTTCTTGCGCTATATATTCTTGTGAAAACGAGTCATAACGCGTATTTTTGTCATTTTGACGAGTAAAATTACCTCGATAACTAATTTCATTTAAACAATCAGCCGGTAATTCAATTAAAAAGCGGGAAGGTAAATGCCTTTCTTCACGACCATATAAGCGGCGTGATTCACATAATGACAATGTTAAACGCTGCCTGGCCCGAGTTACACCGACATACGCAAGTCGCCTTTCTTCTTCTAATTTTTCGTTATCTTGTGTTGCACGTTGTGATGGAAATAACCCTTCTTCAAGTCCAACCATAAAGACATTATTAAATTCTAATCCTTTAGCAGAATGTAGGGTCATCAGTTGCACTGAATCTTGATCACGCAATGTTTCTCGATTTTCGAGCGAGGTTAATGCTAAGAAAGATTCTAAAACAGTTAAACTTTGCTCAGAATCAGCATTATCTATAGTATTATTTAGCTGATCTTTAACATCATTTTTACGATGAAATTGTTCGGCGGCTGAAACCAGCTCTTCTAAATTTTCAAGCCTAGCTTGACCTTTTATGCCTGGCTCTTGCTCATACATTTGCAAAATACCGGATAATTTCATGACGGCATCTATTTGTTTATAAACAGGGCTATCATTGACCTGCTCATAAATAGATTCGATCAGCTCTAAAAATCGTGCAATGCCTGACAGCTGCCTTTCGGTCATCATTTTATTTTCTATCACCATTAAACAGGCATTCCATAAAGAAAGATCATGTTTTTTGGCAATTGAACGAATCTTATCTAATGTGATAGTACCTATCCCTCGACTCGGTGTATTTACGGTTGCTTCAAATGCCATATCATTATTGTGATCATGTAATAATCGTAAATAAGCTAAGGCTAATTTAACCTCTTGCCGTTCATAAAAACGGATAGAGCCATAAATTTGATACGGAATATCATTTTGCAATAAGGTATCTTCGAGCAAACGAGATTGCGCATTATTGCGATACAAAATTGCACAGCTAGCGTAATCATCGCCTTCTTGATGGCGCTTTATGATTTGACCAATGACAAATCTCGCTTCATCAATATCATTAAATCCAACATATAAAGCAACTTTTTCACCTTCGCCTGTGTCAGTCCATAAATTTTTGCCTAATCTATTTTTATTTTGAGCAATAAGATGATTAGCAACATTTAAGATAGTCCCTGTTGAACGATAATTTTGTTCAAGACGGATCACTTGCGAATCAGGGTGATCTTTAATAAACAACTGCAGATTATCCGCATTTGCGCCTCGCCAACTATAAATAGACTGATCATCATCACCCACTATCATTACATTTGCCGTATCACCAGCTAACTTTTTGACCAATTGATATTGGATAAGGTTGGTATCTTGAAATTCGTCAATTAAAATATTGCTAAAACGTTGACGACAATAGGTTAAAATTTCATTATTTTGGCATAATAATTCGTAAGTTCTTAAGATTAATTCTGAAAAATCAACATAGCCAACTCGATCACAAATCATTTGATAATCGCGATAAATATTTTGCCACATGACTTCTTTCGGATCTTGCGGATGAATGGCATTTGCACGTAATCCTTTTTCTTTTTGCGTTGAAATAAACGCTGCGCATTCTTTTGATGACCATTCTTTTTCATCAATTTTAAGTTCACGAAAAATGCGTTTGATTAATCGATTTTGATCTTCACTATCAATTAATTGGAAATTAGTGGGTAAATTCGCCTGCTCGGCAAACATTCTTAATAATCGATGAGTTAATCCATGAAACGTTCCAACCCACATTCCACTAAAATATCCTTCACCGACAAGATTTTCGATTCTTTCTTGCATTTCAGATGCCGCTTTATTAGTAAAAGTGACAGCAAAAATAGAATGCGCTGGGTAATTTTTTTCAAGACACAGCCAGGCAATGCGGTGAACAAGGACGCGTGTTTTCCCGCTACCTGCTCCAGCTAATATAACACTATGCTGACTGTCAGTTGTGACGGCTTCTTTTTGTTCTTTATTTAACTCAGATAACAATAAATTTTTCATATAATTCTTGATAGAAGTTAATAAGCGAAATCACATTATTTAACTGTTTATTTGTACAGATAGAGATTAATTATAACAAATCATTAAGCTCGGATAAATGGCTAATTATCCTATCAGGCATATTGACCTGCTCTATTTCTTTTGGAACATCTAAATGATAAGGATTAAACCAGCACGCTTGTATACCGGCTTTTTTTGCGCCTGTAACATCCGTAATAAGACTATCACCAACATGTAAAATATTTTCGGCAGCAATTTCTGGATTATAGGTTGCCATTTTTTGCGTGGCTAAGGTAAATATTTCTGGAAAGGGTTTAGAGCGACCGTCAATGCCACCTCGCAAAGTAAACAAAAAATAATGATCTAAACCAATTTTACTCATATTGGCATTACCATTAGTAATAACAGCTAACGGATATTTATTTGCTAACTCTTTTAAAGCTTGATGGGTTGATAAAGGAATCTCTATTTTATTTCGCCATATATTAAAACTGACCATACATTCATCAATTACATTATCGATTTGAGTTTTTTCAAATAAAAAAGGCAAAATTAACGCAGTAAATGCCGCAATTCGCCACTTGACGACATCATGATAAATATCTGGGTTTCTATCTAAAACCCATTTTTTACATTGATAAAAATCATTGATATTCAGATGGCGTAATGAAGGATATTGCTGTAATGGCTCTAACGAGGCAAGCTCAGCTGTTTCAACAATTTGGGTATTATCATAAAGCGTATCATCGAGATCAAAAGTGATCGCTTTTATTTTGGGTAAGCACGAAGAAATCATCATAATTATTTATCTCGCTTAGCTCGAGGATGTGCAGAATCATAAACTTCTGCAAGATGGGCAAAATCAAGATGCGTATAGACTTGCGTCGTCGATAAATCAGCATGACCTAATAATTCTTGCACGCCTCTTAAATCTCGGCTTGACTCTAACATATGCGTGGCAAAAGAATGGCGCAATTTATGGGGATGGACGTGCATTGATAATCCTTGTTTTATCCCCCACTCGGCAAAACGTTTTTCGACATTTCGTCTTGATATGCGCTTACCCAATTTTGATATAAATAAGGCATCATCTTGTGGCTCTAAAAAATCACGCATCGATAACCAATGTGCAAGCCATTTAATGGCTTCACGTCCTAAAGGTAATTTGCGTTCTTTGTTACCTTTACCTGTTACCTTCACTTCACCATCAACCAAATTAAGTTCAGCACAATTAAGCTCAACTAATTCAGAAAGGCGTAACCCTGAACCATACATAATCTCAAGCATTGCCTTATCACGTACCGATAAAGGATCATTATAGCGAATATCTAATAATTGATTAATGCTATCTATATCGATATTTTTAGGCAGTGGTTTACCCGCTTTAGGATTTAAAACTCCTTTTGCGGGATTCGCTTTTAATTTTTCATTTTTCACCATCCAAGCGCAAAAACTGCGTAACGCGGATAATCTAAGTGCTAAACTTCTTGCTTGTAAACCTGTGCGTTTACTATTGGCAATCATAACGCGAACGCCCGATGCATCTAAATCTTGCCAACATTTTAGCGCCATTTTATCTGCCAATTCTATCAGCACATATAATTGTCGCTTATAGTTGATTTGAGTATTTTGACTAAGTTGCTTTTCTGATTTTAAATACAGTAAAAATTGCTCAACAGGGGCAATAAGGAGATTTTGCTTGGTGTTTATTTGTGGATTCATGTTTTGCTCACGTTACAGGCATTATCCATTTACTAATTAAAATAGGAAATAAATCACTTATTTTCTCGATTAATAGCGTACCTTGCCCTGGCTCATAATGTTTTGTATTGCTGCTTGTAAAAATTAAAATCCCTAAATCGCCAAATTCGCCTAATAAGGATATCGCAACAGAGCCGATTTGCGTTAAACCGGGTAATAAAAAATCCAATTCATTGCGATTTAATGGACCTAAATATTGCTTAGTATATTGTAAATGACGAACGCGAATAAACTCAAATTGCGAAGCATTTAACTGATATTGTTTGTCATTTAATGATGAGTCAAAAGCCCATTTATCATCAAATAAATATAAATAAACGCCTTGTAATCCTATTGATTTACACCATTTATTTAAGCAGTCCATAAGCTGCGTTAAATTTTGACAATCAATTAACTGTATTTGAACATCCATAAATTGATTAAATAAAATCTCATTATTAATAGCATGTTCCATAAGAAGCGTAATTTCGGATTCTAATTGGTGAATTTTATTCCGTTGTTTTGCCATTTGCCATTCAGGTAACGAAATCGCGCCACGTACAGGATGTGGAATGGATATATGCTCGATTTGATTAGCATTACGAATAAAAAAATCCGGATGGTCTAATAAATACTGTATGATTATTTCATCATTTAAAACGGTATCTTTAGGCGTATTGGCTTTGAGTAACGTTCGTTCTTTTAAAGAATTTGTTTTAAGATCCATCGTATTTTAACCTGCTATGACATCAAAGACATTGTAAATTTAACTTGCTAAAATCATTCACCAATCACATAATTTTTCAATCTAACATAATGAATTAACTTAACAATTCTACTTTGCTCTTAAATCGAAATAAATCCATCATATACTTGTGTTGCGGCTCCTGTCATATAAAGGGGGTGACCTGCTCCTTGCCATTCAATGAGAAGTTGCCCACCAGGCAAATTAACTTTAACCGAATGATTAAGGAGCCCTTGAGTAATCGCGACAGCAACGGCGGCGCAAGCTCCTGTTCCGCATGCGTTGGTTTCACCAACACCGCGCTCAAATACGCGTAAATTAATCGTATTTCTATCAATAATTTGCATAAATCCAACATTGGTTCGCTCAGGAAAACGTTCATGCTTTTCCAATTCAGCGCCGATGCCGGCTACATTCGCTAGTGCAACATCATCAACTTGAATCACACAATGGGGATTACCCATTGAGACAACACCACATAAAATAGTTTGTTCTAGTGCTCGAATAATATAAGTTTTTTCTTCTTTTATGGCTTTAAATGGTACTTTACTCGGATCAAAAACAGGTTCACCCATATTAACGCGAACAGTTTCATCTTCATTCACCGTTAAAATAATATTACCTTTTGCCGTACTCACTTTTAATTGTCTTTTTTTGGTTAAACCTTTTAAACGAACAAAGCGGGCAAAACAACGAGCACCATTACCACATTGCTCAACTTCACTACCATCGGCATTAAAAATACGATAATGAAAATCACTATCGGGCGCATAAGGCGGTTCGACAATTAATAGCTGATCAAAACCAACTCCTGTATATCGATTTGCTAGGCGCTTTATCATTTCAGTAGAAAGATAAACATTTTGAGTCACAGCATCAATAACCATAAAATCATTACCAAGACCGTGCATTTTTGAAAAATTCATTATTGTTTACCTTTTGATTATATCAATGTTTGTTTGTTGCATCATGTTAGCTGTTATCATTTTCGATAATTCTTTCACCTTGCCATAAATCCTCATAACTCTCACGTTCGCGAATTAAATGATGCTGTTCATTATCAACTAATACTTCGGCAGGTTTCGGGTGACTATTATAATTAGATGCCATAGCAAATCCATAAGCGCCTGCACTAGCAATAACTAATAAATCATTTTGCGCAATATTAAGTTGGCGATTTTTACCTAGTACATCGGTAGATTCGCAGATAGGACCAACTATTGTATAGTTAAAAGTGGGTTTTGTATTATCTGCTTCAACTTCGGGTAAGATATTCATCCATGCTTGATATAAAGCTGGGCGAATTAAATCATTCATTCCGGCATCAACAATCGCAAAATGATTATCATCTTGATGCTTAATATATTCAACCTTCGTAATTAAAATACCTGCATTAGCAACAATCGATCGCCCAGGTTCAAATATTAATTCAAGGTCTGGGTAATGAATCAATTTTGCTTCGATAGCAGTGATTAACTGTTTTATTTCTGGCGGCTTTTCATTGTCATAAGTCACGCCAAGCCCACCACCTAAATCAATGTGTTTAAGTAAAATACCCTGTTCTTTTAACTTATCAATTAATAATAAAACGCGCTCAGCGGCATCAACAAATGGAGAGAGCTCCGTTAATTGGGAACCAATATGACAATCAATACCGACAATATTTATATTACTTAACTGCAAAGCTTTAAGATACACATCAATCGCTAAAGAATAGCTAATGCCAAATTTATTTTCTTTCAAACCTGTCGAAATATAAGGATGTGTTTTTGCATCAACATCAGGATTTATCCGTAACGAAATAGGTGCCTTTTTAGCCATTGATTTGGCAATTTCATTAATACGATATAACTCAGCTTCTGATTCAACATTAAAACATTTAATACCCACCTCTAACGCACGCCGAATCTCATCTTCTGATTTTGCTACACCCGAAAAGATAATTTTAGATGCATCCGCGCCAGCTTTTAAAACGCGCTCTAATTCGCCACGCGATACAATATCAAAACCCGCCCCTAAATTGGCTAATATATGCAAAATCGCTAAATTGCTATTCGTTTTTACAGCATAACAGATCAAATGTTTACGATTTTTTAAAGCATCATCATAATTTAAAAACTGCTGTTTTATAAAAGGCGCCGAATAAACATAAGTTGGCGTGCTATACTTTTTAGCTAAATCAGCGACTGAAAATTTACCCGCAAATAATCGCCCATTTTGATAATGTAAAAAGCTCATTGCTTTATTCCTTCCATTAATTTGTAATCGTATTTGTAGTTGTATCAGAAGTTTGGGTTTGTTTTGGTTGATATAAAGGACCTTTTAATCCACAACTAGTTAATAAAAATGTGATTAAAAGCAGAGAAAGTAATTTAGTCGAAAGATTCATAAATTATTCACAATAATATATATTTTAATAATGATGTTTATATTACACGATAGGCTTCATAGTTAAAAGAGGACAAACGTTACAGAAAGACTTAATCAACATTATTTTTTAATCACTAAAGATTTCTAAAAACATGACGATAACAAAAGTAATTAAACAGGTTTCATTTAACATGGCGTACAATTATGAGCATAAATACAACTAAAATAATCCCGAATGTCACAATTTCACTTAATCGTGAATTAATTAATGAACAATATAAAAATTCTTCGCTAGATAATAAAATTAAACCAATAAGTATTAATCAAGATAATGTGACATTAAGTCAAACTCATACCGCTTTATTACAAAACGCTAATAATGACATTGATTTCGAAAAAATTACTCAACTTAAACATGACTTATCTTGTGGCAAATTTAACGTAAACAGTCAAAAAATTGCTGATCAATTAATTGAACAAACGATCACATTATATGATAAAAAATAAGGTATAAAATATGAAAGAACTTTATCAACTGTTAACCGTGATGAATGACAGCCTTGAACAATTACATATTATTTTAGAAAATGAACAACAAGTCTTAATTAACAAAGGCATGGTGCATAAATTAAGCCAAATTATTGATGAGAAAAGTGAATTATTATTTAAATTGAAATTATTAGATGATAAACGCTTAGAATTTGATAAAAAATATCATCTTACTATGCCATATGAAAATCATGAACTTCTTTCCAAGCAATGGCAAACGATTACGCAATTAACGCATCTTTTGGCAGAAATGAATCGAACTAATGAAATTATTTTAAAAAAACGCATTGATAATGCACAACAAACATTATCGTTATTTAAACAAATTAATAATCATAATAATGTTTATACACACGGTGGTTATAAACAAAATGATACCGTTTCAATTAAACGTGGGGAAGCTTAAACGTTATAAAACAACCGGCAATATTGTGCGACATTATGCACGATGAATAAATCTCATCGAACTCTATAAATTAACCTTTAATTGTTTCACAACAAAACCCTATATTCTCAATTAGTTCTAATCGACTCTAACTAATCATATCTCTCTCATTAACTCCCAAAAGAATTAACATAAAAAAATCCAGCCAATAATTTGGTTGGATTTTTTAATCATAAATGTTATAACCCTAGCAAACCATCATGTGCTTTTGAGGTGTTTTATCCATTGATTACGCTGTGCCTAAACCACCATCTGCACACCATACTTGACCTGATGCGTAACTCGTTTCATCTGATGCTAGCGTCACATAAAGAGATGCAATTTCGGCTGGTTGCCCTGGTCGACCAAAAGGACTTGTAGCGGCAAACTGCATTACATCCTCGGTTGGTTGTCCGCCACTTGATTGCAATGGAGTCCAATAAGGACCTGGGGCGACGGCATTAACACGAATACCTTTATGAGCCACTTGCTTAGCTAAACCTTTAGTAAAAGCAATAATTGATGCTTTACTAACTGCATAATCGAGCAAATTAGAGCTAGGACTAATACCTTGAATGGAAGCGGTATTAACAATTGACGCACCAGCAGGTAGGAACTTTAATGCCGCTTTTGATATCCAAAATAATGCATAAACATTGGTTTTTAACGTGGTATCAAATGCCTCTGTTGTCAAATCAGCAATTTCATTGCAAAATTGTTGGTGACCGGCATTATTAACCAAAATATCTAAGCCACCTAATTTTTGATGTGCCTCAGCCACTAATTTTTCACAAAATGATTCATCACGAATATCACCCGGTAGGGCTACTGCTTTACGACCTGCTTTTTCAATAAGTGCAATGACTTCTTTGGCATCCGACTCTTCTGCCGGTAAATAATTGATAGCCACATCTGCCCCTTCGCGCGCAAAAGCAATTGCTGCTGCGCGTCCGATTCCAGAATCACCGCCGGTAATTAAGGCTTTACGATTATTTAAACGCCCATGCCCCTTATAACTGGTTTCGCCATGATCAGGTATAGGTTTCATTTTACTAGCAAGTCCTGGGGCAGGCTGGTATTGTTCAACAAAGGGAGGTTTAGGATAAGCAGTTAGGGGATTTTTGATAGCAACGTCTGATGGTTTACTCATGTTCACCTCCAAAATAAATTAAAGAAAGATAACTACAACATCAATGAATTTATAAACAAAAAAAGCATTGAGTTATGACATTTTGTTACAACATTTATTTATTAAAAAAAATAACTATTTTTTTGATTTCGATTGATAAATAAATGTCATGCTTATTTAGTGATGAGATAATGACCAGTTCAATAATCAAGCATAGACTTCAATAAAAATAAGTCAAGAAATTATTAAATTAATCATTTAGTTACAAAAAATGAGCGAGAAGTAAAAACAGCTAACGATTATGCTAAAAACCAAAGCATAATCGTTCAAAAGCAGTGATATTTATAAAAAATATAAGGATAATAAATAGAATTTTAGTAGATAGAATCTAGCTTTAATCATTAACGATCTTTAAAACGTGCGGCGGGGTTTGTGCTAGGTTCTCTAACTGCCGTTTTATCCCGTTTTGATTTTGTTAAATGATCTAACTTAACACGTTTCGGCTTATTAAATTTTTTACTATCTTCGATTTTTAAAAATGTTTTTTGTTCAGCTGGAAGCCCAACAAGTTCACGCAGATAATTAACAGAATCTCTATCAAGCTCTTGCCAAGTTCCACGCGATAGTCCTTTCGGTAACACAATATTACCATAACGAATACGCATTAAACGGCTTACTTGAACATCTACAGCTTCCCACATACGACGAACTTCTCGATTACGCCCTTCAGTAATCGTGACATTAAACCATTGATTAATACCATCGCCACCTTGCGCTTTAATTGATTGGAAGGCAGCCGGACCATCTTCAAGTTGAACACCTTTACGTAATTGCATAATTTGTGCATCGGTAATTTTACCAAATACACGCACTGCATATTCACGCTCAATTTCATGCCGTGGATGCATTAATCGATTAGCAAGTTCACCATCAGTTGTAAAAAGTAATAAACCTGAAGTATTAATATCTAAACGTCCAATATTAATCCAGCGAGCATTACGCACATGCAAAAGCCTATCAAACACCGTTGCCCGCCCTTCGGGATCTCGACGAGAACAGATTTCACCTTCAGGTTTATAATAAACCAGCACTCGACAAACTTCTTTTTCTTTTGCACGTATCGTTATCACATGGCCATCAATGCGAATTTTTGGATTAAGGGAAAGATCAACCCGATCCCCCAAGGTCGATATTTTACCATCAACGCTAATGCGACCCGAAGCTATCATGCTTTCAATTTCTCGCCTTGAGCCATGCCCTAAATCAGCTAACACTTTTTGTAATTTTAAAGTGTTATCTTTCGTTCGTTGATTTGCATTTGCTACTGTTTTTGGTTTTGGATGATGGGTCAGCGTATTAGGCGCTTTTAATTTATTCTTGTTATTGGTATCACTTTCAAATTTATTCTTATTTTTATTATATTGTTTACCGCCATTTTGATTAAAATTTTTGTTTGTAGGATTACTTTTTTTCATACTAACCTCACTGTTACCTTCGCAGGTATCATCGTCTATTAAACTGATTTTTATCATTAAACTGACTTCTATAATATTTTAGCATTTATCACTTTTTTAACATTTATTATAGAGTCAACAACTATTATTAAACAAAAGGAGAAGGATCCCCACTGCCATAACGAATTATATCTGGTGCATCAGCAGTTAAATCGATAATAGTGGTTGGATCATGTCCAATAAAACCACCGTGAATTATCGCATCTAATTGATGACCTAATTTATTTTCTATTTCATTAGGATCAAATTGCGCTTCGATTTCGTTTGGTAAAATAAGCGAAGTCGTCACAAGTGGCGCATCAATAAGTTCCAATAAAGCTAAATCAATCGCATTATTAGGAATACGTAAACCAACTGTTTTACGCTTCTCATTCATTAAAAGTTTAGGAACCTCTTTACTAGCAGGCAAAATAAAAACATATTGCCCTGGCGTATTATTTTTTAATAATCGAAAGGTGGGATTATCAACCAAAGCATAACGCGAGAGTTCTGATAAATCTCGACACATTAATGTTAAATAATGATGTTTATCGAGACCACGAATTTGCCAAATCCGCTTAACGCCTTGTTTGTTATTTAATAAACAACCAAGTGAATATCCTGAATCAGTTGGAAACGCAATTACTCCCCCATCTTCCAAAATCAACGCAACCTTCTCAAGCTGTCGTTTTTGTGGATTATCGGGATGGATATGAAAATTTTGGTTCATACTTTAATTCTCTGTTTAAATTCATATTGTTAAATTCTTTCAAATGAAAAATTTTTAAGATAATTCATCGCTATTTCACCAATTATGCCAAACGGGCGTAACGCTTGCCGGTAACGTTGATGACTGACCTAAATCTAAATATTGAGTCAAACCATGGAAATCAGATCCTTGTGATGCTAAAAAATGATATTCATTAGCAAGCTTGGCTAAAAAAAGGGTATCTTGTAAGGATTGTCTACTTTGTGAAACTTCTATTGCCATCCCACCACTCACTTTAAAATCAGCTAATAATAATTTTAATTTTGTAGCGGTTAGATCATAGCGTGAGGGATGGGCTAAAACAGCAATTCCACCTGCCTCTTTAATTACCTCGATGGCTTGTGAAATGCTGCCCCAAAAAGGCGGTACATAAGCATAACCACTTTTACCTAAATATTTTTTAAATGCACGATTAATATCTTTAGCATAGCCTTTATCGACTAAAAATCGCGCGAAATGTGAACGTGAAACAATATCTCCTTTTGCATAATGTTGTGCTCCTTCATAGGCGTTTAAAATGCTCACTTTAGCTAATTTATCACTCATTGCTTGAGCACGTGTTATACGATGTTGTTGTTGCTTATCTAAAAAAGTATTAAGTACCGGATTAGTTATATCAATATTTAATCCTACAATATGAATTTCATTATTTTTCCAAAGAGTCGAAATCTCAACACCTGTGATAAGTTTGATTGCAAGTTGCTCTGTTTTGATCACATCTAATGCTTCCGGAATGCCTTTAATGCTATCATGATCGGTTATCGCTAAGAGGGAAACTTGATTAGCTACAGCTCGTTGCACCAGTTCTTTCGGCGTTAAAATACCATCGGATGCCGTCGTATGAGAATGTAAATCAACAATGAATGGTTTATTTTGTGTTTGATATGTCAATATTGGTTGTTCATTTACTAGCTGTTTTAACGTTTTCTGTTCTGGCATTATAAGCTCTGTTATTTTCTTCTCGGAAAATGAATAATAAGCGTGTAATATACCACACAAATTGAATGATCACTAAAAGGTTAACTATGAAAGATCGTATTCTACTTGCTCAGCAAAATACTCAAGACATAATCGATGAATTATTAGCAGATGGAAGTGATCCTAATGCGCTTTATATTATTGAACATCATATTTCTTCAACCGATTTCGACAAACTCGAAAAAATGGCAGTCGAAGCTTACAAATTAGGTTATGAAGCGACAGATCCTGATGATGATGTCGATGATTACGGCAACGAAATTATTGGCTTTGATATTGTGACCGAAAGCCCGCTTGATGCTGACTTAATTAATGCACAAATTGCGCAGCTGGTCAAATTAGCCGACGAGCTTACCGTAAATTATGATGGGTGGGGGACCTATTTTGAAGATGGCTCTGACAATATAAATGATGAGGCATTAATCGAAGAAGTAACTTTACACTAATAGTCTACTCATTTATACAATAAGCATTACTAATCAATCCTATTTTAAATGTAAATTCAAAGCGGGTTAACTCACTTGATTCAAAGTGAGTTAACGATAAAGACCCCAAATTAAAGAAAGTTAGCTAACAAGCTTAATTTTCGGTATCTAATTCTTCAAAACTTTTCACTAAATCATCAATTGCTTTCATTTGAATTAAAAAAGGCTCTAGTTTAGCTAACGGTAATGCCGATGGTCCATCGCATTTGGCATGACTTGGATCAGGATGAGATTCTAAAAATAATCCAGCAATACCAATCGCCATACCGGAGCGTGCAAGCTCAGTAACTTGCCCACGGCGACCGCCAGAGGCTGCACCCATTGGATCACGGCATTGCAAAGAATGCGTCACATCAAAAATAACCGGGGATCCTTGGCTAACTTTTTTCATAATATTAAAACCAAGCATATCAACCACTAAATTATCATAACCAAAACAGCTACCACGATCACACAAAATAATTTGATCATTACCCGCTTCATGAAATTTTTCTACAATATTACCCATTTGACCTGGGCTTACAAATTGTGGTTTTTTAACGTTTATTACCGCATTTGTTTTTGCCATGGCAACAATTAAATCTGTTTGTCTTGCTAAAAACGCTGGTAATTGAATAACATCAACCACATCGGCAACAGGTTGACATTGCTGTTCATTATGAACATCAGTAATAATTTTAACGCCAAACTGTTGTTTTAATTCTTGAAAAATCTTCATTCCTTCATCAAGCCCTGGGCCTCGATAAGAATGAACAGAAGAGCGATTTGCTTTATCAAATGATGCTTTAAAAACAAATGGGATCTTTAATTTATCCGTAACTTTGACATAATGCTCGCATATTTTCATGGCAAGATCGCGAGATTCAAGCACATTCATACCGCCAAATAAGACAAACGGCAGATTATTGGCAACATTAATATCACCAATTTTAATTACTTTTTGTTCCATATATTGTTCCTTAAAACGATTGTTTTTTAAAACTTTTGTTCCTTAAAACACGTTAAGATAATTGCATAATTTTTGTTTAGGGTTTAAACCAACGACCAAGCGTTACTCTATCATTACCATTATAATCTGTTTGCGTATCCACTAATTGAAACCCATGCTGTTTAAAGATAGCTTGCACAGCATTAGCTTGTTGCCAACCATGTTCAATTAATAGCCAACCATATTGACATAAATGTTTTGTCGCACCTTTTACTATAAGGCGAATATCGGCAAGCCCATCATCTTCCGCCACTAAAGCAGATCGAGGTTCAAATCGAACATCC
Organism: Gilliamella sp. ESL1225; assembly: GCF_058502635.1. NCBI lineage: Bacteria > Pseudomonadati > Pseudomonadota > Gammaproteobacteria > Orbales > Orbaceae > Gilliamella > Gilliamella sp. ESL1225. The sequence continues at coordinate 1,652,905 of NZ_CP196358.1, forward strand.
CCTCGCGAAAGATGTACATCACAAGGTGCAATATAAGGGGGATTACTGACAATCATGGTAAATTTACGATTACGCAAAGGTCGATACCAGTTACCATGTAAAAAATAAACGTTATGTACACCAATTTGCGTCGCATTATTTTGCGCCAAAATTAATGCTTCTTTATTTTTTTCAATTGCCGTAACCAAACAATCAGGGCGCTCTGTTGCCAATGCAATCGCAATCGCACCTGTACCTGTTCCTAAATCTAACACTTCGCAAGGTTTTTTGGGTAAACATTCTAAACCCAATTCAACCAATTTTTCAGTATCTGGCCTTGGTATCAATGTCGCATTCGATACCATAAATTTTAATGACCAAAATTCTTTTTCACCCGTAATATATGCAATAGGTTCACCTGTTTGACGTTTTTTTAAATTAACGTCTAACGCATATAATTCTTCTTCCGTCAATAACGTTTCACTAAATGCCATCAAAAATGTACGCGTTTTTTGCGTAACATAACTTAACAGAATTTCGGCATCTCGCTTTGGGCTTTCGCTATCAACCAGGGTTCCTGTTGCATATTTTAACCATTGTAAATAGGTCATTAATCTTGTTCCGATAATGCCGCTAATTGATCCGCTTGATATTCTTGCAAAATAGGATCGACTAACATATCTAATTTACCTTCCATGACTTCATCAAGACGATAAATCGTAAGATTAATACGATGATCAGTGACTCGACCTTGCGGATAATTATAAGTCCGAATTCTGTCAGAACGGTCCCCCGATCCTAAAAGATTACGTCTTGTTGAAGCTTCTTCTTGTTGACGTTTACGCATTTCGGCATCTTGAATACGCGCAGCTAAAACAGACATAGCTTTAGCTTTATTTTTATGTTGAGAACGTTCATCTTGGCATTCAACAACAATTCCTGTCGGCAAATGGGTAATACGTATGGCTGAATCAGTCGTGTTAACATGTTGCCCACCGGCACCTGAGGAGCGATACGTATCAATTTTTAAATCAGCGGGATTAATTTCCGGTAATTCAGCTTCCGGTACTTCAGGTAATACGGCAACCGTACAGGCAGAAGTATGGATACGCCCTTGTGATTCGGTTTCTGGTACGCGTTGCACACGGTGACCGCCCGATTCAAATTTAAGGGTGCCATAAACACCTTCGCCACTAATCAATAAAATCACCTCTTTATAGCCACCATGTTCGCCATCATTTGCGCTCATTATTTCGACTCGCCAACGACGCGACTCTGCAAAACGACTATACATGCGCGTTAAATCACCGGCAAAAATAGCCGCTTCATCACCACCTGTTCCAGCTCTTACTTCAACAAAACAGTTATATTCATCATTTGGATCTTTCGGTAATAAAAGAACTTGTAATTGTTTTTCCTGATCATCAATTTGTGCTTCAGCAGCTTTTAATTCTTCTTGCGCCATTTCTGCCATTTCGGGATCAGTTAACATTAATTTTGCCGTTTCGATATCGTCTTGAGTTTGCTTCCAACTGGCAAAACATTTTACAACATCGGTTAATTGAGAATACTCTTTTGATAAAGCCCTAAATCGGTTTTGATCGGCGATAATGGCGGGATCGGATAGTAAAGCTTGCACTTCTTCATAACGCTCTTGCAGCATTTCTAATTTACTGATAATTGACGGTTTCATAGCAAATAATATCGATTTTAAACAGAATTAAATTTAGGGCGCATTATATACAAAATCCCCTATAAAATATAGTTTCAACATTTTAGTTACAGTGAAAAAAAACAATAAAGTAAATTATATTTAATCAATTACAACAAAACACTAAAACCATTCTGATCAATCCAAAAATTTCAAATATATCATTAGAATTAAATTTTAAAGCTAACTTATTTTAATTATCTTAAATTTATTATCAAACTCCCATATATACAACTGAAACAAATAAAAAAGTTAAAAAAATAAATTATTTAGTGAAAAAATGTTAACATCATCACAAAAAGATATTTTAACGTTAACATGTTTATCAAGATTCTTATATTATTAACGCAAAATAAATTAATTTATTGGGGATTTTTATGTTTGACAAAAAAAAATATTACCTTTTATTAAGTGGATTATTCTATTTTTTCTTTTTTACTTGGTCATCTTCTTTTTCTCTTATTTCTATCTGGCTCGATCAAACACTGAAAATAAATGGGCAAGATACAGGTATGATTTTTTCAGCTAATGCACTTGTTGCCTTATTTTTACAGCCGTTTTATGGCTATATTCAAGATAAATTAGGTTTACGTAAAAATCTATTGTGGGTGATTGGCTGTTTATTATTTTTAACAGGACCATTTTACATTTATATCTACGCCCCACTCCTTAAAACAAATTTTATTTTAGGTGCATTACTTGGAGGTGCATTTCTAGGTGCAACCTTTGCCGCGGGTATTGGCGCACTCGAATCTTATATTGAACGTTTAAGCCGCGTTGTCGAATTTGAATATGGTCGTGCTAGAATGTGGGGATCGCTTGGTTGGGCTAGCGCAACCTTTATTGCTGGTTTTATGTTTAATATTAACCCAAATATTAACTTTATCATCGCCTCTATATCAGCGATATTCTTTTTAGTGCTCCTTTATTTCGTTAAAATTGCCAAAGTCGACACCTTAAATCAACTGGAATATGGCAAAAACAGTCAAATCAAATTTAGCGATACCCTTGCTTTATTAAACCAAAAACAATTTTGGGCATTAGTTGTGTTCTCGATTGGTATTAGCATTTATAGTGTTTATGATCAGCAATTTGCCAAATATTTTGCCCATCAATTCGTTAATCCCAAAACCGGTAACGAAATGTATGGGACTTTAAATTCAATACAAGTATTTTTAGAAGCTATTGGTATGGGCCTTGCCCCTTTCCTTGTCAATCGAATTGGCGCAAAAAACAGTTTACTGTTAAGTGGCATCATTATGACCATTCGCGTTGTGGGTTCAGGTTTAGTCGAAGGTGCCGTTTTGATCTCGGTAATGAAATTATTACATGCCATTGAACTACCAATTTTATTAGTTGCTGTATTCAAATTTATCGCTATGCATTTCGACCATCGTTTATCGGCAACTTTATATTTGCTTGGGTTCCAATTTGTTAATAACATTTCACAAACTTTTTTATCACCCGTTGTCGGTATTGGATACGATAAATGGGGATTCGCCCATACTTACCTTATCTTGGGTTGTATTACTGGTTTTGTCATGTTAATTGCTTATTTCTTATTTGATAAAGACAAAACCGATAAAAATGAACCCGAACTATATTTATCTTAATCGCTTAATTATCATTAATAACAACCAATAACACGAACTATAGCCATTATTTCCTATAATAAAATAATGGCTTTTTTAATGAATAATCATGCCATTTTAATAAGGATAAACTAGTTAAAACATTTAGTAAGTTTATCCGTTTTTTAAGAAACGGATTTACTTTGCCAAATAAAAGCTTACCACTTAAGCAAATACTTATCTTATAAATGCATTTTATACACTAATAAAGATAATAAAATAAAAAAAATGATAGCTAAATCACAGAATAAGATATAAACGCTAAGAAATTTTAATCTTTCCTTATATGATGAAATGCAATCCAAAAAATTAACGCGCTTTAATTGTTAAATATCCTTTTTCAGTATTATTTAATATTTTAAATACACAAATTTATCCTTGTTTTAAGGCTATTTTAAGATAAAACGATTCATATTTATTAACGTTTATATTCATTAAAAAAGGAAACATACATGAAAAAATTTGTTGCACTTAGTTTAATCTGCCTCGCCCCCTCCGCTTACGCTTCCATAGAATGGGATACCTCACAAGGAACATTAAAATTGTATGGTGATGTTGAATTTAATGTAGATGCCAGCAGTAAAAAAGGGCAACTTGTTTCAACAAAAACCAGCGCAAATAAAGATGATAAAATTTCCGATCGGGATAAATGGGATATTAATGGGCGTTTATTAATCGGTTTAGATGGCTATCGCGAAATCAACAAGAAAAACTATGCAGGCTTTACCGTTCAGCCATTGGCAGATCTCGGCGGTGACATGAATTTAGATGATGCAGCGTTTTATTTTGGTCAAAAAGATGAATGGAATTTAAAAGTCGGCCGTTATGAAGCTTATGATATGTTCCCGTTAGGGCAAGATACATTTATCGAATATTCCGGTAATACGGCAAATGATTTATATAAAGATGGTTATGGTTACATTTATATGATGAAAGAAGGTCGAGGACGTAGTAATACAGGTGGTGGTCTACAATTTAATAAACCATTTTTAGATAATTTTAATTTCGAATTAAATACCTTAGTCAATAATGGCGAAAAAATATTTGATGGCTCTAAATACCATGGTTATAAAATTAGTAAAGAAAAAAATGTTGTCTACCTTCGCCCTGTTTTATCTTGGAAAAACGACAGTTGGTCAAGCGCTATCGCTGCAGAAACTAACGTTGTTAAAAATGCCTATGGTCATTATGATGAAAACGATAAATTTCATGATCAATCAAAACGTACAGGTTTCGGTTGGACCATATCATGGAATAGCTTAGGCGATTTTGCAGCCGAAAACGAAGGCTTATTGATTAATGCCAGTGCTTCATATATGAACGGTAAAGATGAAAAAGATTTAACCCTTGGCGCAAATATGGTGTTAGAAAATTTTGGATTAGGGTATATTTTTGCTAATAACAACATCAAAAAATTTAATGAAGATGTATCTATGCAAAATGATCATACTTTCGTTGAACACAAAGGCAAATATAAAATTCATACATTCAATACCTCTTATCGTTTTAAAGATGTGTTAGAAATGGATAATTTTAATATATATGTTGGGGCTTATTATTCTATTTTAGACCGCAGCAAAGAACAAGGTAATGATTCTGATGATCGTTATGGTGCCCGTATCCGATTTAAATATTTTTACTAAAATACCCAAGCGCTTAATTAACAGATTTAACTAATCAAATACATTACGATTATCTTAAATTTTGTATTTTTATAAATAAAGGATTGCCAAAGCAATCCTTTATCGTTTACATTTAATTGGATAACATTTTAAAAAAAATAAAAAGTTAGTGTAAACATTGTATTAATATAATTATTTAGGGATCAAAATGCGTTTTATCGTTATTAAATCATTGTGTCTGAGTGCATTTTTATTAACAGGTTGTATCAGTAATTACAAACAAAATTTAGAATTCATCTCATATTCCTTTAAAAACGCGTCTAGGGTTGACCCTAACGATAAAGATTTCATTAAAAAATCTTTTCAAGATGGTGATATCGAAAATGCAGCTAAGTGGTTAAGCAGTTATGTTGAGTCAGAAAGTCCACTCAATAGTAGTCAAAAGAGTTACGTTAGTAATACCATTGATACCATTATGGTGGAATCCGCAAAATATATTAATACAAACGCAACGGAAGATGAGGGCAATGAGAAAAAAATCTATGGTTATAAAATATTGTTAAAATTAGCTGACATTTCAAGGAATTGTACAAATTGCTTTCCCCAATATAGCAGTAAATATAATGAAGACCAATTAAATAAAACCATTGCATCACTCTATTATGAAGATGCGCAAAGATATAACGCTAACACATACGATCAGTTGTTGAAGAAAGAATATAGTATTAAACAAGCATGGCAATACGACAAAACCAATAAAAAAATGGTAAGCCAATATAACATAGCTAACGAAAAATTAGCGATAATGCAAAGCGAAAAATTATATCAACAAGGTTTAGCTTATGTTAAAGAAAAAGATTATCTTAAAGCTTCAGATAGTTTTTATAATGCCGCTAGTTCTCCATGCCACCCATCAAAAGATTATAAAGACAGTATGGCTTTATATGAAAAATATAAAAATATGGCAAAGGTAAAGCAAGTCGAACAAAACAAAAAAAATAATGCGATTGATCCTTACTATCAAAAAGCGCAGCAATACATTACGGAACACTCGACTAAAAAAGACTATCGAACAGCAGCCTTTTATTTACGTGAATCAATTAAACTGAATAAAGGTAATTATTTAGATGCCGAAGAAAGCGCTAAACTATACGAAAAAAAAGGGGCGATCACAATTTCCATTCCAAATAATGCCAAACTTATTGAAAATTTTTTTAAAGTCGATCCTTATAATATCGTGACTTGCACCTCTTGTGCTGATGTTACCATTAACCTTACTCTCGATAATAATTATCATTTCGAAGATAATATAGATCCAATGAAACAATCAGCAAGTATTAAAGCTTCACTTAAAATAACAGGATTAACAAAGTTAAATACAACGTTAATAGGTTATGGCAGAGCAAGCACACATTCTATTCTTGATGAGCCACCAACACGTTCAGAATTAAAAAATGAAGCGTATCAAGATTTATTAGAACAAATTAAAACAGCGATAGATAACGCCCAAGATGATTTAAAAAATTATTAACTAAATTGTTTTTTTAAATTCTCATATAACTGACTCTAACCTATAAATAGTTAGATCAGTTGACAAAAAATATATCGTTAACAAGTAAAGAAATTAGAACTTATAATGAAATTAAATCATTTTTTAGGAAACAAAATTATGCGTGTTTTTTATCTTGCTTTTATCATTTTAGCCTCGTTATCAATGACAGCGTGTCAAGGAGTTAAAAGTAATAAAGAGGAAGTAATTAGTGCTATGAGAGGAAAAGATTATACCTCTGTATTAATCCATTTAAAAAACTACACTGTCCCCCTTTTTCTTAACGAGTCAGATGAAAGAATCATTTTTACAAATCAAATGCTTGATAAATTAAATACTATTGCTAATCAACTTATTAATAATGGGAAGACAAATGATTACAAAAATAAAATGACTGCTTAACAAATATTACTTGGAATTAAAGGAATTCCTGTCAACAAATCAAATGCAAAATACATTAACACTTTCCCGTCCAATTACACTTCTGAGCAACTTGAACAATTCATAGATAAAAATAAAACTGCTTTTCAAAATTCGCTCGCTCCTGCTTCAGGTAAAGCTGAAGAATATTATCAAAAGGCCGAAAAATTAGCGGCAGAAAAAGATTATCAAACGGCTTCTTATTATTATGCAAGGGCGACAACTGTAAACGTCGATAATGAAAATCCTTCTATTTCAATACCTTATAAAGACAGTTTAATGAAAGCCGAAATGTGCAATAAAATAATTCAAACTGAAAAAGCAAAACTCTATTATGACAAAGCTGAAACCATTCGATTGAAGGCCAAAACCAGAAAGGAATATCGTGAGGCGGCCACTAATTACCGCAACGCTTACCTTGCCTATAAAAGCGATTATAAAAATGCACGCAAACTTGACGATGAATATACTAAAAAAGGCACAATTAAGATTTACATTAAAGATGATAAACAAAATAATACCGCGTCTTTCATACAGGATATCATAAGAGTGAGTGGCATTAAATTTGTCGATTGTTTAAGCTGTGCAGATATTGTTATGACACTTAAACTGTATGATACTTATACTGTTAATGATGGTGATCTTGAAATTACTGATGATGAAGGTCAAAGTTATCCATTAAGCGCATCACAAATTAAAGAAATGATGAAACAGGATTCTAATTTGAAATATAAGTTGCGTGATTATAAATCTAATGGAATTTTAACTATTTCAGGTATTTATAATTTAACCGATCAGTATTCAAATAAAGAGATCCATGCTCAAAAATATATGGAAAAGAAAATTCGCAGTATTACCAATGATTTATTAACATTGTGATAAAAATAAATAAAGGGTTACAAAGGTAACCCTTGATCCTTTAAATTATCTTTTTATATAAAAATATTTAAAATAGCTGTAAACAAAATTATGCGTGTTTTTTATCTTGCTTTTATCATTTTAGCCTCGTTATCAATGACAGCGTGTCAGGGAGTTAAAAGTAATAAAGAGGAAGTAATTAGTGCTATGAGAGGAAAAGATTATACCTCTGTATTAATCCATTTAAAAAACTACACTGTCCCCCTTTTTCTTAACGAGTCAGATGAAAGAATCATTTTTACAAATCAAATGCTTGATAAATTAAATACTATTGCTAATCAACTTATTAATAATGGGAAGACAAATGATTACAAAAATAAAATGACTGCTTAACAAATATTACTTGGAATTAAAGGAATTCCTGTCAACAAATCAAATGCAAAATACATTAACACTTTCCCGTCCAATTACACTTCTGAGCAACTTGAACAATTCATAGATAAAAATAAAACTGCTTTTCAAAATTCGCTCGCTCCTGCTTCAGGTAAAGCTGAAGAATATTATCAATCAATGATTGTGATCTTAAATTTATTAATAGAAATAATAGGAAGATCCCATTACCATTAAGTGCATGGCGCATTAAAGAAATTATTGAAAAAAAACCTACCTAAAACATGATTTGCCAGATTATAAGTCTTATGGATATTTAACAATTTTGGGTCTTGATACATTATCTGAATCGTTTGAAAGCCATCAACAAAATGTTCAAGACCATATGCGTGGTAAAATTAATGAGGTTATTATAGACTTAATGGAGTTGTAATTACCTGAAAACAGGCTTGAAAATGAGCCAAATAAAGTCGAATCATTGCAATTTATTTGGCTTATGCTATCACATCATTTTCAATTGATTGCTTGTAAATTTTGCATTGCCCAATTTAGCGCATCGTGATAATTAGCAGGTAATAAAGGAATTAAATTATTTAGCCCCTTTATTAATCGATTAACATCAGTATGCGTTAAATTTAAATGCCCTACTTTGCGCCCAGCTCTCACCTCTTTTTCATACCAATGTAGATGCACAAGCTCCTGCTCAAGCCAATTGCTATTGTAATTTGTACCAATTAAATTTACCATCACAGAAGGTGCAAATACATTTGGTTTTGGCATAGGTAAATTTAAAATCGATCGTAAATGTAATTCAAATTGACTTATCGATGCACCGTTTTGTGTCCAATGCCCACTGTTATGAACGCGCGGTGCAAGTTCATTAATTAATAATGTATTATTTACAACAAAACACTCCATTGCCATCACACCAATATAATTTAATGTATTCATAATCGTTTTAAGCATCTTTTCGGCTTGGTGCTGTAATGGATCATGCAAAAAAGGGTTAGTGATACTAATATGTAAAATGCCATCTTGATGAAAATTTTTAGTCAACGGATAAAATACGGTTTCATCATGAGTGTTACGCGCACCAATTAAAGATAATTCATGACTAAACGGAACAGTTTCTTCAACAATCGCTTGCCCATAAATTTCTTGCGAGATATTTTTGTTATTATTAGCATCGATACGCCATTGCCCTTTGCCATCATATCCCCCTTCGCGACGTTTTACGATAAGCTGTGTACCCAATTTATTAAACAAATTCGGCCAATCGGAATAGTGATTTAAGAGTGACCATCTCGCGGTGGGTAATTGTAATTCATCCAATAATTTTTTTTGTCTATACCTATCGGCAATAATAGGGAATATTTCTCGATTAATAAAAGCTGGCTGCTTTGCAAGCAGCTCTGTAAAAGGCGTTTTATCCCAACGTTCAATTTCGGCGGTGATAATGGAATGTTGATAAGGGATTTCTTTCGCAAAAGCATCGACGCCAACGGGATAAACATGAATACCTAATGGCTCACCGGCTTGTTTTAACATGCGCCCAAGTTGACCATTACCTAAAACACATACTGATTTGATTGTCATATTATTCATCCACATTAGGATCGGGATGATTTAATACATCCTCGGTTTGTTTTTGCCTAAAGTCCATTAATCGTTGCTCAAGATTAGGATCAGTTAAAGCCAAAATTTGCGCCGCAAGTAAAGCGGCATTGGCAGCACCTGCTTTACCAATCGCTAAAGTACCAACCGGAATACCCGTTGGCATTTGCACGATAGAATATAAGCTATCAAGACCATTTAATGCCTGACTTTGCACAGGCACACCTAATACGGGAATTAAAGTCTTACTTGCAACCATACCAGGCAAATGCGCAGCGCCACCTGCTCCAGCAATAATGACTTGCAAGCCATTTTTTTTTGCATGCTCAGCAAATTGAAACAGTTTATCGGGAGTTCGATGAGCAGAAATTATTTCACAATGATAATTAACATTAAGTTTTTCTAAAATATCTGCCGCATGCTTTAAAGTAGACCAATCACTTTTAGATCCCATAATAATGGCGATTTGTGGAGAGGGTGAACAAGATTCAACCGCTTGAGAAGATTGCTTAATTGATAAAATTGGCATGACATTGAACAATTACATTAAGAAATCGGTTTGCAAAGTATAAACGTAACTTAATCTAGATTGCAAAGTTAATTTTTGCACTAAACGGTTATTTATTGATATATGTCTATTACTTCTAAGACCATAAAACAGCAAAATTAAGGAATCTAAAAAAGCTATAGGTATTAACGCTCAACATGTTATCTTCGTTGCACAAATTCCCCTTTAATCCCGCAAAATACCGCTAAAAAGTTGTGTTTTTCGGGTCAATAAGCCATTTATTTTCGTTCATACTTATCAACAATTTAAACGCGAAATATCGAATAAAACCTAAATCAAATAAAACTTAGAGTAGTTTTTTCATGGCTGATGAGAGTGACCTAGAAAAAAGTGAACAGCCCACCCAAACGAAATTAAAAAAAGCCAAAGAAAAGGGGCAAATTCCGCGTTCTCGCGAATTAACGTCAATGGTTATTTTATTAGTGGGTGCCGTTATCTTATGGTTACTTGGATCACACATCGCTACCGATTTAAAAATCATGATGCAACAGGCAATGCTTTTAAGTAAACGAGGCGATGACGAAACGCAAATGATGGTAAATTTTATTACACTAATAAAAGCCGGCGGTTGGGTTGTATTACCCATTATGTCCGTTTTGGCAATTACCGCATTAATCATTCCCACCTGTATTGGCGGTTTATTATTTAGTTTTCAATCCCTTAAACCAAATTTTAAAAAATTAAATCCTGTTTCAGGAATAAAAAAAATCTTTAGTACAAAAATGTTAGCCGAATTTAGCAAAGGGATTTTAAAAGTCGTTTTAATTGCCATTATTACGGGGTGGTTTTTATGGACTTATTTTCCTCATTTTATTCGCTTTCCCTCCATGAATTTAGATGTCGCGCTAGAGGATGCTTTTTATTTACTATTCTTTTGTGGTTTTTTGGTCATTTTTGCATTATGGCCGATGGTCAGTTTTGATATTGCTTATCAAATATGGAGTAATCTAAAAAACCTAAAAATGTCTAAGCAAGAAATTAAAGACGAATTTAAAGAACAAGAAGGCGATCCGCTCGTTAAAGGTCGAATCAGACAAATGCAGCAGATGATAGCTCGGCGTAAAATGATGGGAGATGTTGAAAAAGCCAATGTTATTGTGACTAATCCAACGCATTATGCCGTTGCTTTACATTATGATGAAAAAACCATGAAGGCCCCTAAAGTGTTAGCAAAAGGTGCCGATAAAATTGCATTAAAAATTCGTGAATTAGGCAATGAGCACAACATTCCTCAATTAGAAGCCCCACCTTTAGCAAGAGCGTTATATCGTCATAGTGAAGTTGGCGAAACGATTCCAACTGAATTATATGCTGCTGTTGCCGAAGTTTTAGCTTGGGTATTTCAATTAAAACGTTGGCAAAAATGGGGCGGACAAGCGCCAATAAAACCTCAAAATCTATCTGTTCCTTCATCCTTAGATCCTGCTGTTAGCAAAAGAGACTTATCCGCATATGAATAAATCTAATTTTTCAAAACTCCTTTCTTTAAAGGCAATAAAAAATCCGCATTATCAAGTATTAGCGGGTCCTTTACTCATTTTGCTTATTCTAGCAATGATGGTTTTACCCTTACCGGCTTTTATTTTAGATTTATTTTTTACCTTCAATATTGCGCTATCTATTATTATTCTTATCGTCGCTTTATTTACAAAACGGGTATTAGATTTTGCTGCTTTCCCAACGGTATTATTATTCGCAACTCTATTACGTTTATCTCTCAATGTGGCCTCAACGCGTGTTGTCTTAATGAAAGGACATAATGGCTCAGATGCGGCCGGCAAAGTTATTGAAGCATTTGGGCATTTTTTAGTAGGTGGTAATTTTGCTATCGGCATTGTGGTATTTATTATTCTAATTATTATAAATTTTATGGTCATTACTAAAGGTGCTGGGCGCATTGCTGAAGTTGGCGCACGTTTTGCGTTAGATGGCATGCCAGGTAAACAAATGGCTATTGACGCCGATTTAAATGCTGGGCTGATTGGTGAAGATGAAGCGAAAAAACGGCGTAGCGAAGTCACGCAAGAAGCCGATTTTTATGGCTCAATGGATGGGGCAAGTAAATTTGTCCGTGGTGATGCAATTGCCGGTTTACTTATTATGGCAATTACCATTATTGGTGGTCTAATCGTTGGTATTGCTCAGCATAATATGGAATTTTCCGAAGCGAGCCATACTTATGTACTTTTGACAATTGGTGATGGCTTAGTTGCACAGATTCCATCATTAATTATTTCAACTGCAGCTGGGGTAATTGTAACGCGTGTTAGTACTGATGATAACGTCAGTGAACAAATGCTAGGACAATTATTTAAAAATCCGCAGGTCTTGATTTTAACAGCCGTTGTCATTGGCTTATTAGGGTTAATACCAGGGATGCCTAATTTTGTCTTTTTAGTGTTTACTATAGGCTTATTATCGTTAGCTTGGTGGCTTAATAAACATAAGCATATCCCCACTAATGATGCGCAAGAAACCCTTCAAGCGACTGAAAAACCTAAACAAGTTGAAGCTAACTGGTCTGATGTCAATATTGAAGACACGTTATCAATGGAGGTCGGTTACGGTCTTATTCCAATGGTCGATCAAAATCAAGATGGACAATTATTAAGTCGTATTCGCAGTTTACGCAAAAAATTCGCGCAGACTATCGGATTTTTACCACCCTCTGTGCATATTCATGACAATATGAGTTTAAATCCTTATCAATATAAATTTTTAATGAAAGGTGTCGAACTGGATAAAGGTGAAATTTTACACAATAAATGGCTAGCGATTAATCCCGGTAATGTTACAGAAGAAATTGACGGCATTGCAACTAAAGAGCCGGCCTTTGGTTTGCCAGCAGTTTGGATCGATAAAAACGATAAAGATCACGCCCAAATTGCAGGATATACAGTTGTTGATAATAGTACCGTTATTGCAACGCATCTTAATCATTTATTACAACTACATGCTGGAGAACTTTTTGGTCGACAAGAAGCACAAGATTTAATTGAACGTTTAAAACAAGAATTACCGAAATTATTAGAGGATTTTATTCCTAATGTGATACCTTTGACGGTTTTTCATAAAGTTTTACAGCAATTAATTGCTGAACAGGTATCCATTCGTGATATGCGGACTATTATCGAAACATTTTGTGAGCATGCGCCAGTACAAACTGATCCAGCTGATTTATTAGCCATTATACGTGTTGCCTTAGGTCGTTCTATTACTCAGCAATGGTTTGCGGGAAATAATGAAGTGCAAGTGATTGGTTTAAGTATGAATCTTGAAAAGATCCTTTTACAAGCCGTTCAAAATGGTGGCGGTTTAGAGCCGGGTCTCGCCGATACCTTAATCAAACAAACCGAACAGGCAATAAACCAACAAACCGTTATCGGTGCTCCGCAGGTTTTACTTGTTAATCATACCTTACGCCCTATGCTATCACGTTTTTTACGGCGCAGTTTTCCACAATTAGCCGTTTTGTCAAATTTTGAAATTAGTGATAATAGGCAAATTAAAATGACAGCACAAATTGGCAATGACTAATTTATTACTGAATTTTTCAGTAATTAAATATTAAAAGGATTTTAATATAAAAAATAGCGTATTAATAAAATTAATACGCTATTTTGCTAGGTGATTTAATTATTGTTAGCTGGTTGGTATTGATAACCCTTTATTAAGTATTTTTCCAATAAATGGTTATTAACCCTTTTTTATTAACTGCTTTTCTTTAATTGGCTTGCTGATTTAAGTATTGCAATTAATAATTCCCAATAACGATAAACACTATTTATATTTACTTTTTCATCGGGCGAATGGGGTGAAACAATCGTTGGACCAATCGATACCATGTCTAAATGCGGATAAGATTGTTTAAATAAACCACATTCTAAACCTGCATGAATCACTTTGATTTTTGCCTGCTTAGAAAAGATTTCATAATACTTATCTTGTGCTAATTGCAACAGTTTTGAAGTTAAATGTGGTTGCCATCCCGAATAACCGCCTGATACTTCATAACTCGCTTTAGCAAGTTCACTGTGCGAAATTAATGACGAAATCACGGCATCTTTTTGGCTATCAATTAAGGAACGAATTAAGAAATAAGCTTTTACTTGACTGTCTTCAATTGTTAAAACGCCAAGATTTAGCGATGTTTCGACAATTCCTTCAAATTGATTACTCATACGGACGACACCATTAGGAGCAGAATTTAGCCAATTAATGATTTGCGTTTGATAATCAAATGATAATCCTCGTTTAACACCATCATTTTTAATCTCAGTGACACTAATACTTAAATTTGGTTCAACATCACCTAATTCATTTTGTAAAATAGCTTGATATTGCTTAATTAAATCTTCAATTTGAGATCGGTGTATTGGATTTATCGAAATTTCGGCGAACGCTTCGCGCGGGATTGCATTGCGCAATGAGCCACCTTTTATATCCATTAATCGAAAAGGAACATCATTTATGTATTGCGCAAAAAAACGAGCCATTACTTTAATCGCATTAGCACGACCTAAATGAATATCACATCCTGAGTGCCCCCCTTTTAATCCTTTAACAGCTAAGCGCAAATAACAATCATGTCCTTCAGGAGTGACACCATAGGTAACAGGAAAACTTGAACAAAAATCAGCACCACCCGCACATCCTGTAAAAATCTCACCTTCTTCTTCGGAGTCGGTATTAATTAAAAATTGGCTTTTAAGCCAATTGGATGCAAGACCAAACGCGCCAACCATACCCGTTTCTTCAGATGTAGTAATTAATACTTCTAAAGGTCCATGCTCAACGGAGGGATCAATTAAAACAGCGAGTGCCGATGCTAAGCCAATGCCATTATCCGCTCCTAAGGTTGTTCCTTTTGCTTTTACCCATTCGCCATCAATATAAGCTTTAATGGCATCAGTTTGAAAATTATGTACTGTCTCTTCATTTTTTTGTGGCACCATATCCATATGAGCCTGTAAAGCGATAGATGGGCAACTTTCCAATCCTTTGGTTGCTGATTTTGTCAGTAATACATTACCCACCTTATCAACTTGATAATCAATTTGATGCGATTTGGCAAAGTCAATGATAAATTCGCGAATCTTTTCTTCATGATGAGAAGGATGGGGAATGTTGCAAATCTCATTAAAAATTTTCCACACAAATTTGGGCTTTAGAGTCTCAAGCATAAGTTAACCTTTTGTTTAAATAAATAATAAATTAATGAGTGGTTTTTATTAGTTATTCACTCTATAATTAAGTGCAATTTTACATTCATTTCAAGCCCATTCATATGTTTTTATTGTAATGGGAAGTTTCGTCAAAATTGTAGGTCACACATGTCAATTGAACAAATGTTATTTGAAGAAGAAATCCAATCCAAAAAGCAATTAAAAGCTGATATCATTGCCGAAAAAAAGAAATTCACCGTCACTTGGGATATGTTACAAATGTACGGTCGTCAGCTTTCTGAACGTTTATTACCGGCAAATCAATGGCGAGGTATCATTGCAGTCAGCCGTGGCGGTTTAGTGCCAGCAGCAATATTAGCACGAGAATTAAGTATTCGCTATGTCGATACCGTTTGTATTTCTAGTTATGATCACGATCATCAACGTGAAAAAATGATATTAAAACGTGCTGAGGGTGATGGCGAAGGATTTATCGTTATTGATGATTTAGTTGATACAGGAAGTACCGCTCAGAGCATTCGTCAAATGTACCCTAAAGCTCGCTTTGTTACTATTTTCGCAAAACCTAATGGTAAACCTTTAGTCGATGATTATGTCATTGATATTCCACAAGACACATGGATTGAACAACCGTGGGATATTGGATTAATGTTTGTTAAACCAATATCAGATCATAGTTAAATTTATAATAGGTTTATAACGTATTTAAAAACGTCTTGTCGACGATATAGGCGTCAATTAAATGGTTGAGAGTTCGTCGAAAATTAGGGATTAATTGAATATTAAGGATCAGTTAAATGGCAATTGAAAATTTATCTATAAAATTGTTTAAACCGCATTTGGCTTACCCCGAAACATCGACATTGATTACTCGAAAAAATAGCCTAGATGGGAATGCAACAAGCTCGATAGATAGTAAAATTGCCACTAACTGGTATCGCAACATAAACCCATTTTTGTGGTATAACCCCTCTTTACCTATTCTTGAAGCTGCCGAAGTCCTCGCTCGGATTTCGGCATCAAATCAACCGCATAGTTCAAATAAATGGTTAGATACGGTTATTGGCTTCCAATCCGGTAATTGGATTTACGAATTTCTTTCGCAATCAGCTAAATGGTCAAACAAAGCCGATGATTTAGCAAAATTACCGCAAGCAGAACAATTTAAGGATCAATTACTTAACTATTATCTTACTGCGACACAATTTTGTAGTACTGCCAGTTATCCGCATTTTCATAATGATGAATTAGCGTTATATGCACAAACCTGTGCCTATAATTCTTTTAATAAAGCGATGAATTATAGCCCTTTTATCACTCGTAAAATTACCTTTATCTGTAACAGTAAATCGGCGACAGCACGCCTTTATATGCCGAATGATGATAAACCTTGCCCCGTTGTATTACTCTGCAGTGGAATGAGCAATTTACAAACCGATTATTATCGATATTTTACCGATTATCTAGTTAAACAAGGGATTGCTTTACTTACTTTAGATTTCCCAACTCTTGGCGATAGTCGAAACTTTAAATTAAGTCAAAATAGCACTGAATTATACCAAGCAGCTTTAGAACAACTCTATACATTACCTTGGATTGATAATAGGCAAATTTTTATCACAGGTATTCGCTTTGGTACACAAATTGCAACTCGTTTGGCTTTTTTAATGCCTAATAAAATTAGAGGATTATGTAATTTTTCACCTTTATTACATCAAATTTTTGTCGATAAATCGTTACAAATGGATTTACCATTTATTTATAAAGATATGCTGGCAAGCCGATTTGGATGCAGTGAAATTACTGATCAGCTTTTATCAGCCGAATTAAATTGTTTTTCATTAAAAAATCAAGGTATTTTAACAAGACCTTGTCCTTTTCCTGTGCTTAATATTCTTTTTGCTAATGATAAATTAGGCAGTAAAACCGATGCTTGTCTGGTGAATTCATCACAAAAAAACACGGTATTAACATTTCAAACAAAACCTTTAAAGCATAATTTAATCAATGCGTTACAAACCTCAGTTGACTGGATGAAAGCGCTGATATCTGACTAAATTTGCTTAATTTTACGAGATAAATTATGCATAATAATAAAAAAGAAACTATCGTTATTAAACTTGGCACGAGCGTTTTAACAAATGGCACAAAACAATTAGATCGGGCTCGTATGATTGAATTGATTTGCCAAGCCGCACAACTTCATCAGCAAGGTTATAAAATTATTATTGTAACATCAGGTGCTATTGCTGCTGGGCGTGCTTATCTTAACTTTCCTGATTTACCCAATACTGTCGCTTCTAAACAATTATTAGCCTCGGTTGGACAAAGCAGGCTGATTCAATGTTGGGAACAATTATTTTCAATTTATAATATTCATATAGGACAAATGCTGTTAACTCGAGCTGATCTCGAAGACAGAGAACGTTTTTTAAATGCTCAAGATGTCTTAAAAGCTTTATTAAATAATCATATTATTCCTATCATTAACGAAAATGATGCCGTTGCAACTGCTGAAATAAAAGTAGGTGATAATGATAATTTATCCGCCCTTGCCGCAATTTTAGCCAATGCAGATAAATTGATTTTATTAACAGATATTGAAGGACTTTATACTAAAGATCCTCGCTTTCATAAAGATGCAACTTTATTGCATGAAATTCATGTGATTAATGATGAATTACGTAGCATAGCTGGCGATAGTGTTTCGGGTTTAGGAACCGGTGGTATGAGCACTAAATTACAAGCAGCTGAAATTGCCGGTAGTGCAGGTATTGAAGTTGTTATTGCTTCAGGTGGACAAAAAAATGTGATTTTAGAAATTGCTAAAAACCAATCCGTTGGCACTAAATTTTTTGCTCCTAAAACGTTATTAGAGCATCGAAAACATTGGTTATTTGGGGCGCCTAAAGCCGGTGAAATTATTATTGATGATGGGGCAGTTAATGCTATTTTAAATCAAGGAAGTTCATTATTACCTAAAGGCATTTTAAGCGTTAAAGAGGATTTTTCACGCGGCGCAGTTATTGATATTTTTGATCGCCAAAATAAGCGCATTGCTCGTGGAGTTAGCCGCTATAATAGCGATGCATTAAAACAAATTGCCGGACATCATTCGCAAGAAATCAATCAGTTAATTGGTTATGA
Source organism: Gilliamella sp. ESL1225 (assembly GCF_058502635.1). Classification (NCBI taxonomy): domain Bacteria; kingdom Pseudomonadati; phylum Pseudomonadota; class Gammaproteobacteria; order Orbales; family Orbaceae; genus Gilliamella; species Gilliamella sp. ESL1225. The sequence goes on from NZ_CP196358.1 coordinate 1,671,580, forward strand.
ATATGGTGCGGTTGCTGTACATCGTGATGACATGATTATCAAATAATAAAAGGAAAACACATGTTAGATTCTATCGGAAAATCCGCTAAATTAGCCTCCTATCAATTAGCGCAATCAACAACTAGCATTAAAAATAAAGTCTTAATGACATTAGCAGATTTATTAATCGAGCAGCACCCCCCCATTCTAAAGGCAAATCAACAAGATATTTTAGCCGCTAAAAATGCCCATTTAAATGACGCGTTAATAGATAGACTTTTGCTAACTCCCGAAAGATTATCGAGTATTGCCAACGATGTCCGCAACGTTGCAGAATTAAAAGATCCTATTGGACAAATCATTGATGGTTACACGCTTGAGAACCAATTAAAACTACATAAACGTCGAGTTCCGTTGGGCGTGATTGGTGTGATTTACGAAGCTCGTCCAAATGTGACAATAGATATCGCGGCACTTTGTTTAAAAACAGGTAATGCGGCAATATTACGAGGCGGTAAAGAAACACTACAAACTAATCAAGCTATAATTCAAGTCATAAAGCAAGCTTTAACCTTACATGGTTTACCCTCGACTGCCATTCAGTATATTGATAACCCTGATCGCAAGTATATTGTTGAATTACTCAAACTTGATAAATATGTTGATATGATTATTCCTCGTGGTGGCGCAGCTTTGCAACAATTATGTAAAGAACAAGCAACGATTCCAGTTATTTTAGGAGGAATTGGTGTTTGTCATACCTATATCGATGAAAGTATGGATATTGATGCCGCATTACCTATTATTATTAATGCAAAAACACAGCGCCCAAGTACTTGTAATACAACAGAAACCTTATTAATTCATCAAAAGATAGCCGCTAAGCATTTATCGCATATTGCCAGCAGCCTAATCGATAATAAAATTACATTACATATCGACAAACACGCTATTGCTTATTTGCATGATCATTATTCTACCATTCCTAATGAAACCATTAAATTACTGAACGAAAGCGAATTAAGTCGTGAATGGTTATCTAAAGATTTAAATGTTGTTATTGTTAATACCCTTGATGAGGCAATTAATCATATACAAACCTACTCAACAGGACATTCTGAGGCAATATTGACCCGTAGTCTAACGAATGCTGAAAAGTTTATAAATCTAATCGATTCTGCTGCCGTTTATGTTAATGCATCGACACGTTTCACTGATGGAGGTCAATTTGGACTTGGTGCTGAAGTTGCCGTTAGCACGCAAAAATTACATGCTCGGGGACCGATGGGATTAGATGCCTTAACAACCTATAAATGGATTGGTTATGGTGATGATTTAATCAGAAAATAATTAAATTTAATCTTTTTTCAATACTTAGCCAGTTAAAACTGGCTAAGAAAAGCATAATAAGAAAATAAGCTAAATCGGTATTGATTACAAAAGCGTATTATTAAGAGAGATTACGCATTAATAACGCATAGTCTAAATCAATACTTTCATCAATCGGCAAATAGACAATATGACCATCACCAAGCCCAGCTTCTACGGATTGCCCTTTTTTATTTTCCATATGCTCAATAACAAAATTTACATTGCCGTTAGGCGTCATCATTTCAACACTATCGCCGACAGAGAATTTATTTTTAACAATAACTTCCGCTAAGCCATTTAATCGTTTACCACTAAATTCACCGACAAATTGTTGCCTATCTGAAACAGAATGACTGTATTTGTAATTTTGCATTTCTTCATGTTTGTGACGACGTAAAAAACCTTCGGTATAACCGCGATGTGCTAAGGAATCTAATTCAATTAATAAATTCGGATCAAACGGTTTACCTTCGCTAGCTGCATCAATTGCTTTACGATAAACTTGCGCTGTTCTTGCACAATAGTAAAATGACTTAGTCCGTCCTTCAATTTTAAGCGAATGTACGCCAATTTGCGTAAGGTTTTCAACCAATTCAACAGCACGTAAATCTTTCGAATTCATAATATAAGTACCATGCTCATCTTCATAAGCTTGCATATATTCACCCGGGCGACCTGATTCTTCGAGCATGAACATTTTAGCTGTGCTATTTTCAATATTCACTTTGATTTGTTTGCTTAAATCTGGTTCATATTTATGCACAACCTGCCCTATTTCATCTTCTTTGCCTTCGGCAACTTTATATTGCCAACGGCAAGCATTCGTACATGTGCCTTGATTAGAATCACGTTTATTAATATAACCCGATAATAAGCATCGACCTGAATAGGCCATACAAAGCGCACCATGAATAAAGACTTCAAGTTCCATTTCGGGCACTTTTTCTCGAATTTCTGCAATTTCATCAATCGATAATTCGCGAGACAAAACCGCACGCGTTAATCCCATTTGATGCCAAAATTTAACCGTTGCCCAGTTAACGGCATTAGATTGTACAGATAAATGAATTTCCATATCGGGAAAATGTTCACGAACAAGCATAATTAAGCCAGGATCTGACATAATTAAAGCGTCAGGTTTCATATTAATGATAGGCTCTAAATCACGAATAAACGTTTTTAATTTGGTGTTGTGTGGTGCTATATTCACGACAACATAGAATTTTTTCCCTTGTGCGTGAGCTTCATTAATGCCTATCGCAAGATTTTCATGGTTAAATTCATTGTTACGCACGCGTAAGCTATAACGAGGTTGTCCTGCATAGACCGCATCTGCACCATAAGCAAATGCATAACGCATATTTTTAAGTGATCCTGCGGGCGATAGCAGTTCGGGTTTTGTATAAAGAATAGTCATTTAAAAATGCCTCTGATTTCAAGTCAGTATTACGTTTTATGTAATAGGTTAAGCAAAATAGGTTGGCATTTTACGCTTTCACCTATAGATAAGCAAATTTAAACTTTACAATAACTATCAAATCATACGAAAATAATAAAAAAATAAATATCAATTCATGACTCTTGAATTATTTATTCATTGTTAAGAAAATACTAAAAAGTAAGTAAATTGCTATTTAATGGTAATCTATTAGAAAAATAGTATTTTAGTTGTGTTAATTTTATTCAATCATCATGATTACTGAAAAAAAATATGAACCTCATCACAGTTTGTTATTTTTTTACTTTATATTTCTAAATGAAAATTGATAATAACCGAACGTCACAAATAGAAAAACACCGATGAAAGTACATAAAATATTAAATAATAATGTTGTCGTAAGTATAGATGCTCAAGGAAATGAGATCATCATTATGGGTCGTGGTATTGGATTTAAAAAACGTATCGGAGATGAGCTGGATCCAACATTAATCGAGAAACAATTTTCATTACAAAATAATATCGCAATACCCAAATTTGCAGATTTATTAGCTCAGATCCCTGATGAAATTTTAGCAATTTCAGAACTAATTATTGAACATGCTAAAACTGTTTTAAACAATAAAATTCAAGATAATCTTTACTTATCACTGACCGATCATCTTAATTTTGCAATTAACCGACATAAACAAGGATTAGAAATTCCTAACGCTATACTTTGGGAAATTAAAAAATTCTATCCAAATGAATATCAAATCGGTTTATATGCACTTGAAATAATAAAACGACGTTTAAATATTGAATTACCCGAAGACGAAGCCGGATTTATAACCTTTCATATTATCAATTCACAGCATAAAGATTCGATAGGTAATCTGGAAACGCTTACTAAAATCATGAAAGAAATTTTACATATTGTAAAATATCACTTTCATCTCGAATATGACGATAATTGTCTTTCATACCAACGTTTTATCATGCATTTAAAATTTTTTTCTAAACGTATACTAAATCCAAAAAATGTACCGTCAGAAAACACATCATTATATGAACTTATTCGCCAAAAATATGCATTAGCCTTTCAATGTACTCAATTGATTGAAAAACATCTTATTACTCATTATCAATATAATTTAACAGAAGATGAAAGTTTATATTTAACTATACATATAGAAAGGTTAAGAAACGAATTAGGACAGCCATTATAATAAGATTCATAAGGTGATATTTATTTAATAAATTGATTAATATCACTAAAACAATAAATTAATGATTAATCATTGTAATAATAAAAAAATAAAAAATGATCTAATAAGACAAAAATGTGAACTATATCACGAACTTATAATTTAGATAGATTAAACACTATTTTCAAAAAAAAATTTATGTTAAGATATCGTTAAGTAGTAAAACTTAAATTATCCATATTTGGATTGTCATTACATTAACGGATTAATGGTTAATCCCGATGTAAGCAAAACCTAAATTCCTTATTCGTAGGGAATTTAGGTTTTTTTTTGCTCGATTAATAGGAATAAGATATGAAAGACCAACATTTAGCAGAAACAATTATTAAACTGGTCGGCGGTGAAAGCAATATTAATAGCCTTGTTCATTGCGCTACTCGTTTACGTTTTAAACTAAACGACACTAATAAAGCCGATGCAGAAGCCCTTAAAAAAATTAAAGGTATTTTGACTGTTGTCCAAAGTGGTGGGCAATTTCAAGTTGTGATTGGCAATCATGTGCCTGATGTTTATAAAGATATTATGAGTTTAATAAACTTAGATGATAAGCAAAATCAACAAACTGAAAGTAAAGAATCAAAAAATATTTTAGGCAAATTTATTGATATTATTTCTGCCATCTTTTTGCCTATCTTACCTATCTTAGTAGCATCGGGTATTTTAAAAGGGATTATTGCAGTTTTAATCGCAACTAATTTGCTAGATAAAGATTCTTCAACAATCATTATTTTATCAGCTATAGCTGATGCAACTTTTGTCTTTTTACCTATTATGTTAGGTTATACCTCGGTCAAAAAATTTGGCGGCAATCCATTTGTCGGTATGGCATTAGGGGGAGCGCTTGTTCATCCTAGTCTTGTAGGACTTTTACCCGTCGTTGGTGGTGTACCTATGAGTTTAGATACTTCGTTTTTCTTTATCCCTATTACATTAATCAATTATCAGTCATCTGTTTTACCCGTCATCCTTGCCGGCGCGGTATATAGCTTTATAGAAATTATTTTTAATAAAATCTTACATGATTCTTTCAAAAAATTTATTTCACCATTATTGGGGCTAGTTATAACCGTTCCTTTAACGCTAGCTGTCATTGGTCCTATTGCGACAACATTGAGTACTGGCATTGCTGATGGTATCCAAGCACTTTATAGTTTTAATCCAATTATTACGGCAATCATATTTGCCGCTTGTTGGCAAATATTTGTCATTTTTGGAATTCACTGGGGATTTGTGCCGGTATTTATTAATAATCTTGCAGTGAATGGTAAAGAAATTTTATTTCCTATTATTTTACCGGCTGTATTTGGTCAAGCAGGTGCCTCACTGGGTGTGATGTTACGTACTAAAGATAAAGATCTTAAAACCTTAGCTGGATCTTCTGTCTTATCAGGTATCTTTGGTGTCACAGAGCCAGCAATTTATGGCGTTAATCTGCCAAGAAAACGTCCTTTTATTTTTGGATGTATTGGCGCAGCATGTGGTGGATTAATAATCGGTATTTATCAACCTTATATGTATTCTTTCGCTTTTCCAAGTATTTTTAGCATAATGCAATTGATTCCAGATACTCCAGGAACAGTGCTTACTGAAGGTCTCTTACATGTTGTTTTAATGACAGTATTTGCAACATTATTATCCTTTATCATTGCTGCCGTTCTAACTTTTCTTTTCGGTCTACCGAAAACAACTAACGAAGACGATTTAAACTTAAGCAATATCGCTTCAAATAAAAATGAAGGTTCAAGTCATTCGCCAAAAACCACATGCACCGTAAACTCTCCATTACAAGGTAATGCACTACCATTAAGCAAAGTAAGTGATGCTGTTTTTGCAGGTGGCTTAATGGGGAAAGGGATTGCCATTGTCCCAACCGACGGGAAAGTTGTTGCCCCTGCCGATGGCACAATTATGGCTCTTTTTGCAACCAAGCATGCTATTGGTTTTAGAACAAATGATGGTGTTGAAATGCTGATTCATGTCGGTTTTGACACGGTAAAATTAAATGGCGAACATTTTGAAGCTCATGTCGATGCACAAAGTGAAGTTAAACAAGGTCAAACACTCGTTACATTTGATATCGAAGCCATCAAACAAGCCGGTTATGATATTACAACGCCTATTATCATCACCAATACTGATGAATATGTTGATGTCATTGCCTTGCAAGAAAAAGGCAAAGCGCAATTTAATGATCCTATCATTAGTTTAATTTGTTAAGAAAGGAGTAAAAATGTCTAAACAATTTCCAAATGAGTTTTTATGGGGCGGTGCTATTGCAGCCAATCAAGTCGAAGGCGCTTATTTAACTGATGGTAAAGGGTTATCATCCTCTGACTGCCAACCTAATGGCATATTTGGCGAACTCATTGATCGCGAAAAAATTAACGTTACTGGACTTAAAGATCAAGCAATCGATTTTTATCATCGTTATCCAGAAGATATCGCTTTATTTGCTGAAATGGGTTTTACTTGTTTACGAACGTCTATTGCCTGGACGCGTATTTTTCCAAACGGTAATGATAAAGAGCCAAACGAAGCCGGGCTCGCTTTTTACGACAAATTATTTGATGAAATGTTGAAATATAACATTCAACCTTTAGTAACATTATCGCATTATGAAATGCCTTATCACCTTATCAAATATTGTGGCGGTTGGGGAAATCGTGATGTTATTGATTATTTTGAACGTTATGCCAAAGTTGTTTTCGAACGCTATAAAAATAAAGTGAAATATTGGCTAACATTTAATGAAATTAATATGTCACTACATGAACCGATTACAGGTGTAGGATTACCTCGTGGTAGTTCTAAGCAGGAAGTCTATCAAGCAATTCACCATCAATTAGTGGCTAGTAGTCGTGCGGTTAAAGCGTGTCACGAAATCATTCCTGATGCAAAAATTGGTTGTATGCTATTAGGTGCTGTGAGCTATCCACTTACACCAAAACCAGAGGATGTTTGGGCATCTCACCTTGAAAATCATGGTTGGTTATTTTTTGGTGATGTGCAAGTTCGTGGTTATTACCCAACTTATATGAACCGATTCTTTAAAGAAAATAATGTCAATTTAACGATAACTGAACAAGATAAACGTGATCTTAAATCTACTGTCGATTATGTTTCGTTTAGTTACTATATGAGCTGCTGTGCAACTGCCGACGAAAGCCAAAAATCAAAAGGTAATATTTTAGATATGGTGCCTAATCCTTATCTAAAAGCTTCTGAATGGGGCTGGCAAATTGATCCAATTGGTATTCGTTACCTTCTTAATCTGCTCTATGAACGTTATCAAAAACCATTATTTATTGTTGAAAATGGTTTAGGTGCAAAAGACGTGATCGAAGATGATGGCACAATTAATGATGAATATCGTATTAATTATATGAATGATCATTTAGTTCAAGTCGCCGAAGCGATTGAGGATGGTGTTGATGTAATGGGATATACAAGCTGGGGACCCATTGATTTAATCAGTGCATCAAAAGCTGAAGTCAGCAAACGTTATGGCTTTATTTATGTCGATTTAAATCAAGATGGCACTGGGACATTAAATCGAATTAAAAAGAAAAGTTTTAATTGGTATAAATCTGTTATTGCGTCAAAAGGAGGCGTTTTAAAAGAATAAAAAATACAAGGTAACTATTTAATACAGATGTTAGGCGAATTAATTCGCCTAACATCTTGAATGAATTAAGTCAGAAATAGAATAAAGATTACTCAATCTTAATGAATAACAAAAATATTATTAAATTGTATCGGTAATCATTAAACGAGATTGATCTCGAAAAAACACAAGTTAAAAAGGTAATGAAAATGAAAATCAAAAATATTAAACAAGGATTTATAGCAGCAATAATCATGACGGTAACCCTACTGACAGGTTGTAGTAATTCGACAACAAATATCAAAAAAGATGACGAAATTACCATCTATTTTGCGCGCCATGGTAAAACTATATTTAATACCTATGACTTAGTACAAGGATGGGCAGATACACCATTAACCGAACAAGGCATTCAGGTAGCAAGATATTTAGGTGAAGGTTTTAAAGATATTAACTTTGATGCTTATTATACGAGCGATGCAGGTCGCCAACGTGAAACAATGCGAGTCATATTGGCACAAAAAGATATTCATGATTATACAATGCATGAATTAAAAGGACTTCGTGAAGTTTTTTTTGGTGGCTTTGAAGGTGGAACAAATGCAAATGTGATAAAAATTAGTGGTAAAGAACTCGGATATAAATCTGTAGAACAATATTACAAAGAATATCAAAAAGGCAATCTAGCCATCAATCGCATGATTGATGCTATCGCAAAAACTGATCCAAAACATGAAGCAGAAAATTATATTCAAGTAAAAAATCGTACTCAAGATGCATTAAATACCATTGTTAATAATGCAATAGCAAATAATCAAAAAACAATTTTAGCTATCTCATCAGGTATGTCGATGCAAGCGATGATTTCGGACTTAACTTATAATATTGATAAAAATAAACCGTTATCGAACGCGAGCGTTGTAAAAATTGTTTATAAAAATGGAGTATATTCCGTAAAAGAAATTGGTAGTCTTGAGTATGTTAAAAAAGGTATTGCGTCACTAAAATAATCGTTTTTTATATTAACTTAATTTAACGTAATGCAATAAAAGTTAAGCCATAAAGTAATAGTGATTTATCTATCTTTCTTAAGAATATGACTTAGCAAAATTGATTATTCAACATAATGGATTGTTACTGTTAAAAACAGGCAAAACCTAAATATGCGTGAAGATTTTATTTATCGCCATATTTAGGTTTTTTCATTATAAAAAAAGAAAAGGAATAAAATAATGCGATTGAAAACCATAACAATTTGTTTAATTAGTCTTATTAGCTGTTCGGCTTTTGCCGATGATGGGCTCTCCATCACTCAACAAAATGCTTTTTTAAGCAACCCTTTCTTTACGGACACAAAAGTCGTTTTATCGACTAAAAACTATTGGAAATATCTAAAAGAAGAAGATGAAAATCCTAAGACTGTCCATAATGCTTGGGGGCAAGGTTTTGCCGTCAGTTATCAATCTGGTTATTTTGCCGATTTTATTGGGTTTAATGCCGACTATTATGCCGCAATGAAACTCGCCGCCAGTGATAACTTTGCTAGCCGTGGTGTTTTATATAACAAAGGTAATGAAGCGAAAAAAAGTAATGCCGGTGGTTATACAAAATTTGGACAGCGCTACGTTAAATTAAAAGCCAATATTTATGATGCGGCACTTAAAGGCAATATTGGTTGGCACACTATGAAAAATTTTGGTGTTATTTCTAACACGACTCGTTTATCCCCAACAACTTACGAAGGTTATAGTGCTACATTAGATTATGGTAATCTCAATTTAAAAGCAGCCTATATTACGCACTCTATGGAGCGCGATTCACCAAAACGTAAACAATTTATTAGTCGTGATAAAAAGCATGATATTGATTATATTGCAACCGGTGATATCGTCTATAAAAATGATACCTTTAGTGCTGAATATGCCATTGGTGAAAGTCAAGATTATCTGCGTCGACAAATTTTTATCGGTAATTATAAACCGATCGAAAAACTTAATTTAGGTACTCAGCTTTACTTTACTAAATCCCTTGAAAATTATAATAAAATGTCATTATCAAAACGTTATTTTGATAATCATGCTAACCATTATGCATTTGACGTAAAATGGCAAGAGGATTTATGGAGTGCGAAATTAGGTTTTGGTTATACTCATGCACCTAAAGCGGATGGCGAGCTAGGTATTTACCATCGTCATATGTCAGGTAATTCAAGAAGTACATTTATTTCTATGGCATTTGCTGGCGAAGATTATTTACGCGATGGTGAAAAGGTCTTTGCCTCTATCATCGATTATAAATTACGTCCTGATCTCACTGTTGGTTTAACCACAAATTATGGTTATTTCGATTATAAAAATACCACCGTACATACTGGTGAGTTTAATGTATTCACACAATGGGTACCTACTGAGCAAAGTTTAAAAGGTTTATCAGTGTGGTGTATGCTTGGACCTGGTTGGTCATACAAAAGTAAAAATAAAACGCCAGTCTTGCGTGATGGTAAAGCGCAGATGGCACACTTTATGGCTGGTGAGTTTATCGCCGAATATCGATTTAATTTATTTTAACCCCATAATGAATAAGAGGAATATTTTATGAAAAAATTACTTAAAACTGTCAGTGTATTTTTTGTATTAATTTTTACTGCAACAAATGTTCTTGCCGCAGATGTTTATTTATATGTTACCCGGCACGGTAAAACAATGTTTAATAATGTTCACCGTGCTCAAGGTTGGTCAGATACTCCTTTAATTCCAGCCGGTGTTGAAGTTGCTCAGCAATTAGGTCGAGGATTACAAGGTATTCCATTTATCGCTGTTTATTCAAGTGATTCAGGGCGTGCTCGTCAAACTGCTCGCATTGTGCTTGAAGCAAAAGGTGAAGAAGCTATCACAGTACGCGAGCTTGAAGGTTTGCGTGAAACCAACTTCGGTAATTATGAAGGTGATCTAGATCCAAATATGTGGACTCCAGCTGCTAAGCATTTAGGTTATATCGATGACAAAGCTTTATTTGCAGATTATGCTAAAGGTAATGTTACCTTAAATCAAATGATGGATGCGATAGCTGCTGTTGAAGTATCAGGTCAAGCAGAAGATTACAACGCTGTAAAAACACGTATGCAAAATTCACTACAACAAATTGCGAAATCCGCTCAAGCACAAGGCGGCGGTAATGTATTAGTTGTATCGCACGGTATGGCAATTACAGCAATGGTGCAAGATTGGTTAGATACTCCAAGTACAACCTCTTTAGCAAATGCAAGTGTAACTAAAATTCGTTATACAGATGAAGGTAAATTTATTGTCGAAAGCTATAACGATGTAAGTTATATCGAAAAAGGTCAAAAAACTCAATAAAGATTCAAATTGACTAATCATTTTTTGATAAACTCGCAATCATATCTAATAATGGCTCATGTCTTGAGCCATTATTTTTTTGTTTTCTAAAAAATCTACCATTAAAATAAATATAAGTTACTCTAAATTATCTTTAATACACAATTTCATAAACTAATGGATAAACAATGAATTATAGTAATAATTATTTTTGTGAGTATGAATCCCCCCTTGGCATTCTTTTATTAGCAAGCGATAAAAATTCATTAACAGGTTTATGGTTTGCAGGTCAAAAATATTTACCTAACTGTTTGCAAAATCATGATATCCCCTCGATGACACCAAAACTTGCCATTTTTGAACAGACTAAACATTGGTTAGATGATTATTTTAATGATCGTTTTTTATCACAAAAAAACAAAACTCAACCTATTATACCTTCTATTGCTATTAACCCAAATGGAACAGCCTTTCAAAAACAAGTTTGGGAGATATTAATGAGTATTCCTTATGGTGAAACAATCAGTTATGGCGATATAGCCAATCAAATCGCCAAACAAAACAATCTGAAAAACATGTCAGGTCAAGCTGTCGGTGGAGCAGTCGGTCGTAATCCTATTTCAATTATTATTCCTTGTCATCGTGTGATTGGCAGTAATGGCAATTTAACCGGTTACGCAGGTGGATTAGATAAAAAAGTCGCATTATTACAATATGAAGGTATTAACGTAGATAGATATAAATAAAACCCAACTATACTTTCAGAAAATAACAAGAAGCATTATGAAAAAATATTTAGGCAAAAAAAATCCCACTAACAAATAATTGCGAGTGGGTAGAATGGAATATAAATGTATTACTGGTTTCAATAATAGCATTTTTTTATTAAAAAGCAAACTTTATTTAATTATTTTGTAAATTAATTATTAATCATTGATTTCTTTCCATAAAATGGGGGTTTGCTGAGCTAGAAATTCATGATTTACAGTTGATGGCGCAGCGATTTCTTCGCGATCAAATGCTAAATCGCCGCCATTAATTACCTTATCGCCCTGTTTTATATTTTTAAAATCAAATAAGTTTGTGTCGCAAAGATGCGATAAGGTAATATTTTGTGTCGCTCTAAACATAGTTTCAATTCGACCAGGAAATTTTTTATCCCACTCATTTAATAAATCTTTAATCACTTTACGCTGTAAATTAGGTTGGGATCCGCATAAATTACACGGAATAATTGGAAATTGTTTTAATTCAGCATAGCGAGTAATGTCTTTTTCTTTACAATAAGCAAGCGGACGGATAATAATATGTTCCCCTGAATCATTCATTAATTTAGGTGGCATTGCTTTAAGTTTACCGCCATAGAACATATTTAAAAAAAGCGTTTCTAAAATATCATCCCGATGATGACCTAATGCTATTTTAGTCGCGCCTATTTCGCTTGCAACGCGGTATAAAATCCCACGACGTAAACGTGAACAAAGTGAGCATGTCGTTTTACCTTCAGGGATCTTTTCTTTCACAATTCCATAGGTATTTTCTTGCACAATTTTGTATTCAATACCTAATGAAGATAAATATTGTGGGAGAACATGTTCAGGAAAACCTGGCTGTTTTTGATCCAAATTGACAGCAATAATATCAAAATGGATAGGAGCGCTAATTTTAAGATTTAATAAAATATCGAGTAGCGTATAACTATCTTTGCCGCCAGAAAGGCAAACCATAACTCGATCGCCCTCTTCTATCATATTAAAATCAGCGATTGCTTCACCAGTTAAACGCCGCAATCGCTTATGTAGTTTATTTTGATTATAATTATTCATTACAGTGACTTAATCTACCCGGCTCATATAACGCTTTTCAGCAATATGGATTTTAATTTTTTCGTGATTATCAATATATTCCGGTACCTGAATCACAAGCCCTGTTGATAAAGTCGCAGGTTTACTACGTGCACTAGCTGATGCACCTTTAATACTTGGCGACGTTTCGATAATTTCTAAATCTACCGTTTGCGGTAATTCTAAAGCGATAACAGCACCATCTGCCATTAATACTTGAATACCTTCCATGCCACCTTCTGGAATAAATTGCAATTCTTCAGCAATTTGATCTTTTTTGAAGATAAAAGGCGTGTAATCTTCGTTATCCATGAAAACATATTCATCACCATCAATGTATGAAAAACTTACAGGTCGACGAAAAAGTTCGATTGTCTCAATAATATCATCACCTTTAAATCTTTCTTCAACCTTACCACCCGTTTTAACATCGGTAAATCGCATTTTATATAACGTACTTGCGCCACGAGCACTAGGGCTTTGTACATCGATATCTTTTACTAATAATAATTTACCGTTATAGGTGACTGCATCACCGCGCTTTATTTCGTTTGCTTTAGCCATAATAAAATCTTTTTAATCAGTTAATAAATTAAGAATAAGAAATAGTGCAAAATTAGCTCGCTATTTTAGCGCTAACTTGATATTGTCTCCAATAAAATTTACCTTATTTGAAAAAATTCTTCATTTATTGTCATCTTTCTAAAGCTAGGTATGTATGATAAACACCTTTAGTTGCCGTTCATCATGTGGTGCTTGCTGCATTGCCCCCTCAATTTCATCTGCTTTACCAAAAATGCCAAATGGCAAACCTTCAGGTGTACCGTGCCCCCATTTAGATGAAAATTTTGCTTGCCAGTTGTTTAACTCACCTTTAAGACCACAGGTGTGTAAAAATTTAAAACCTTGTTATGAAATGTGCGGCAATAATCGAGATGAAGCGTTAAATTATCTCAGCGAGTTAGAAAGGCTCACTAAGGCTTAGTTATTGCTTAAATTTAATAAATCTCAGCAATTATTAGAATTATTTATCCCGATGCGTCTTTTTTTTGATACACTTTTGACAATTTTTTAAGGCAAATCTAGGGTTTATTAAGAAAATGAGGGGTATGTACCTCTCGCCTCATTAAAATTACTTGAATAATATTATAAGTTTTTATTATTTGTTTCCTATATTTTTAGATTGATTAACATGACTATGAAAAATAAATTAAAACGCGATCTTAAAGCTCGCCATTTATCTATGATAGCTATCGGAGGCTCAATTGGTACTGGGCTTTTTGTTGCATCAGGAGCAACTATTTCTCAAGCTGGGCCTGGTGGCGCATTACTTTCTTACGCAATTATTGGCTTAATGGTCTACTTTTTAATGACCAGTTTAGGTGAATTATCGGCTTATTTACCTGTCACCGGCACTTTTGCTACTTATGGTTCACGCTATGTAGATGACGCATTTGGTTTTGCCATTGGTTGGAATTATTGGTATAACTGGGCTGTTACTGTTGCGGTCGATTTAGTTGCTGCACAAATTGTTATTTCTTATTGGTTTAATTCTGATGCCTTTTTATGGGTTGAACAATTTTTAGGTTTATCCGGCTATGATTTAAAAGCATTTACTTGGTTATGGAGCCTACTCTTTTTATCGATTATCTTTTTACTAAATTATATTTCTGTTAAAGGCTTTGGTGAGGCAGAATTTTGGTTTTCACTGATTAAAGTTGTGACTGTAATTGTATTTATCGTCATTGGTCTCTTGATGATAGTTGGCATTTTAAAAGGCGGTGAAAACGCAGGACTTCATAATTGGACAATTGGACAGGCGCCTTTTGTTGGTGGATTTGCTTCGATGATTGGGGTTGCGATGGTTGTCGCATTTTCATTCCAAGGTACTGAATTAATCGGTATTGCAGCTGGGGAATCTAAAGATCCTGAAAAAAATATCCCTAAAGCGATGAAATCGGTATTTTGGCGGATCCTATTATTTTATATCTGTGCTATTTTCATCATTAGTTTATTTATACCTTATACCGATCCAAATTTATTAAGAAACGATGAAACGGATATCAGCGTTAGTCCATTCACGCTTGTATTTCAACACGCTGGTTTATTATCAGCCGCAGCAATAATGAATGCCGTTATTTTAACATCGGTTTTATCAGCGGGAAATTCAGGATTATATGCATCAACAAGAATGCTTTACGCATTAGCAAAAGAAGGCAAAGCACCTAAAATATTTACCCGAATATCAAAATCAGGCGTACCACGCATGGCGCTATTTGCAACAAGTATTATCGCTATGTTATGTATGTTAACTTCATTAGTTCAAGATCAAGTTATTTATGGGTGGTTACTTAATTTATCAGGTATGACTGGCTTTATTGCTTGGCTAGGAATTGCTTTAAGTCAATATCGTTTTCGTAAGGGGTATATGGCACAAGGACTTGATGTATCAAAATTACCTTATCGCGCTAGTGGTTTTCCCTTTGGTCCAATTTTTGCTTTTGTGTTATGTTTGATTATTACACTCGGTCAAAACATTGAAGCTTTTTATAAAGATGAAATTGATTGGATTGGCGTCATTGCAACCTACATTAGTATTCCGCTGTTTTTTATTATATTATTTAGTTATAAATTGATTAAGAAAACGAAATGGGTAAAATATAAAGACATGGATTTTAGTAGACTCAATTAAAGAATGTTGTATTAATTTCCTTTTCAGCCGTCTATTAGACGGTTTTTTTTTATATTAATTTTAAATTTGGGATGTTGTTCAATTTTGCCAAAACAAAATACATCTGTTTATAAATCTCAACTAAATTGTTAAATATTTGATTTTTGCCGTCGTTATAAAGCCGACGGCAAAACAAGGGGTATAGTTTATTGGACTTTAACTTTTACCTATTGATTTAACCGTTCTTATAATAGATTGGGCATAGATTTAGAGAAAATAACTAACGACTGCGGAAGATGATGCGCGCTTTAGAAAGATCATAAGGTGTCATTTCGACAGTGACTTTATCACCAGTTAAAATACGAATGTAATTTTTACGCATTTTCCCTGAAATGTGCGCAGTAACCACATGACCATTTTCAAGCTCTACACGAAACATCGTATTAGGAAGTGTATCAAGTATTGTACCTTGCATTTCAATATTATCTTCTTTTGCCATTGGCGCCTCTTAGTAAATACAAATTAAAAATAAACTTAATTGAGCTTAATTAAAGCTAGCGCCGAAATAATGCCGAAAAAAATGCTAGATGTAAAGCGCTTTCTAACTTTTCTTTGTTTGATAAAGCGTTTGTTGCAAAATATACTGCCAAACTGGCTTTGGTAAAAAAGCTCTGTAATCTTTTTGCTCATCAATTAATTGACGTATTTGAGTAGATGAAATATCTGTTAAAGGCGTTTTTGCAAAATAAATTAAGCCATTGGCTTGATGATGTAAATCATGGCTATCAACGCTGATATGTTTGTTAATCCACTGCCTTAATTGCGTACTGACTGATTGCACATAATAACCAGCCCTTGGACATATAATCAAATGGCAGTAATTTAACAACTGCTCCCATTCATGCCAATAAGGTAAATTTAGCAGTGCATCAAATCCCATTATAAAAGCTAAACTGACTTGTTGCCCATTTTGCTCGCGCCAACTTTTTAATGTGTTAATCGTATAAGAAGGTTTTTTTAGATCTTGTGTCTGTAATTCTCGCTCATCTAAACTAAATAATGGTTTGTCTTGAATAGCAAGTCTAATCATCTCGATGCGTTCGTTGACTGTTGCCCTAGGCTGCGGTTTATGAGGTGGAATATGATTAGGTAACAAGGAGATTTTTGTCAAGTTAACTTCTTTGGCTAAAGCGATGGCGGGGAAAAGATGACCGTTATGGATAGGATCAAACGTGCCACCTAATAAAGCAACTAGCATTGAGTTAATCCCATAAATTGCAATGAAAACGTCGCTAAATCCTCCCATGTGTTTTGTTGAAAATCCTTTTTTAAGGCAATTTCAATTTCGGTTAACTTAGCTAAAATTTGATATAACTGCTGTAAAGACATTTGTGTTAAATAAGGCGTATATAAAACACGTTTATTTTGCCAAACTTTAAATTCATCAAATACCTTTTTTAGAGGATTTAGCTCATTACCTTTTTTTAGATTAATGAGTAAAATTAATTCCTTTTGAACAACCCGTAATAATATTAATACTTCAAAATCATTACTTTTTAATTGCTGCAAAATATGAATGGCGCGCTTACTTTTAAAGGCAAGTAATGCATCTATCCAATGATAAGGCGTAAATATCGCCAAATCACTAATGCTTTCTTCAACCAAATCATAATTAATTCGTTGCTTTGGATAAAGCATACCTAATTGCTCTATCATTTGTGTTAAAGCAAGTAAATTACCTTCATAGTAATAACAGAGTAATTGAATTGCCTCTGGCTCTAAAATGATATCTTTAGTATGAATATAATTTTTGAGCCACTGCGATAATTGCGCAAAATCAGGGGTTACTGCATTAATAATAATTAATTTTTCTGATAACGTTTTATACCATAAATTATTTTCTTGCGTTTTTGTAATTTTGGCTATTTTAATAATTAACGCAATATCTGAATTAAGGGATTCAACTAGCTTGTTAAGTTTTGTGTTAATAGAAGCATTAATAGCTTGATCGGCAAAATCTAAAATTAATAATGTATAACTTGAAAATAGATTCATTGCCTGACAGCTATCATAAATAGCTGTCCAATCTGTTTGATTATCAATCGTAAAAATTAATTGTTCTCCAAATCCATCTTTTTTAAATGCTCTTTTTAACTCAATTAAAGCCTGATTTTGCAAATAGCTATCTTGACCTATAATTAAGTAATAAGGCGCACCTAAATGTTTATGGAGATTATCAACATTAATTTTTAACATAGACTTAATTTTTGCTTATATCAATGCTTTTTAATTTTCTAATAACTTGGTTTGCCGCTTCTTTATACATTTCATTTTCAATCAGGTCTTGTTCTGATGTTTTTGCTAATGCTGCTGCAGGGTTATCAAAAAAGCTTCTAAAAACACGTACTTTAATCGGATATATGGATTTATTGGCAATAACCACTTGCGCTTCAACACTAAGCACTATTTGATACTCGGCAGCTTTACCATCTTGATAAATCGATATCGTATTTTTATTAATATTACTATTTAAAATTTGTAATGTTGGATGCTCCGTTGATATACCATTTTTCAGGATAGTGACATTATTATCAATTAAGATTTCTTTAAGATTGCGGGATAATTGTCCATAAGGATCGTTACTGACATAATATAATGTCTTAAATTCAGGTGGAATTTCGGTATCATGTTGTAGATGAAATCCACAAGCTGACAATAACATCGTCAATAATAAACTGATGACTAAGTAATATCTCATGTTTTTACCTGTTTTAATAAATTAGTGATAGGTTTATTGTATTTTAAATCCTTGCCCTATCGAGCAAGGATTTATTTTTGGTATACCTACTTTGAAAAGCGATTTTTATACATGGTGTAAATTAATTAATATTAAATATTATCTAACTACGATCCGTATCTTTATCCTGTTAATTAACTTTAATGCATTAATTAACAACAATATTTAATAATTTACCGGGTACATAAATTACTTTACGAATTGCAACCCCTTCTAAATATTTTTGAATATTCGATTCTTGTTTTGCTTGCTCAATCACAACATCTTCTGTTGCTTCACTTGGAACCGTAAATTTACCGCGAACCTTTCCATTGATTTGCACAACAATTAGCTTTTCATCTTCAACCATTGCAGTATTATCGGCAACTGGCCAAGTTGCATTATCAATACTTTCAAGGTGACCTAACGCTTGCCACATCACAAAACAGGCATGAGGCATCATTGGATAGAGTAATCGAACAACGGCATTTAGTGCTTCATCAACAATCGCTCTATCTTGTTCGCTTTCTTGATCGGCTTTTTGTAAACGATTCATAAATTCCATTATTGCAGCAATGGCTGTATTAAAAGTTTGACGACGTCCTATATCATCAGTCACTTTTGCAATTGTTTTATGGAGTTCACGACGTAAAACTTTTTGATCTTGTGTCAACGTATGCGTATCTAACGGTGAAACTTTACCTTTGGCAACATGTTCATAAACACTACGCCATACGCGTTTAATAAATCGATTCGCACCTTCAACGCCAGATTCTTGCCATTCAAGTGTCATATCGGCTGGTGAGGCAAACATCATAAATAATCTTACTGTATCGGCACCATATTTTTCGACCATTTCTTGCGGATCGATACCATTATTTTTCGATTTAGACATTTTAGTCATGCCAGCATGAACAAGTTCATGTCCTTGCTTATCAAGCGCTTTGGTAATTCGACCTTTATCATCACGCTCAAGTATAACTTCTAACGGCGATACCCAAATCCGTTCATTTGTTTCACTGGTATAATAAAAGGCATCTGCAAGTACCATACCTTGACATAACAAACGCTTAGCTGGCTCATCAGAATTAACTAAACCAAAATCACGCATTAATTTATGAAAAAATCTAAAATAAAGTAAATGCATAATTGCGTGTTCAATCCCACCAACATATTGATCGACTGGTAACCAGTAATTTGCTGCTTTTTCATCAAGCATACCTTTATCGTAATTCGGACAGGTATATCTTGCATAATACCAAGACGACTCCATAAAGGTGTCAAAGGTATCGGTTTCTCGTAACGCCGGTTGACCATTAATCGACGTTTTAGCCCAATTTGGATCTGCTTTGATAGGGCTTGTAATACCATTCATCTCAACATCTTCAGGTAAAATAACCGGTAGGGTATCGGCAGGCGTTGGGATAGTCGTTCCATCAGCTAACGTCACCATCGGAATCGGTGCGCCCCAATAACGTTGTCTAGAAACACCCCAATCACGTAAACGATAGTTAACTTTTCGTTCACCTAAATTAAGTGCTGTTAATTTATCAGCAATGGCATTGAACGCTTGTTCAAAACCTAATCCATCAAATTCGCCTGAATTAAATAATTTACCATGTTCTGTATATGCTTTTTCAGTTAAATCTGGTTCCTGATCTTGCTCATTTAAGATTACAGCTTTAATCGGTAATTGATATTTATTTGCAAATTCATAATCGCGTTCATCGTGCGCTGGAACAGCCATAACAGCACCTGTTCCATATTCAATTAACACAAAATTTGCAATCCAAACTGGTACTTTATCGCCTGTTAATGGGTGGATGGCATAAAAGCCCGTAGCAATCCCTTTCTTTTCCATTGTTGCCATATCAGCTTCGGCGGTTTTAGTATTTTTACATTCAGCAATAAAGGCAGCAATTTTTTCATCATTTTGTGCCGCTAATTGCGCTAACGGATGCTCAGCTGCAATCGATACAAAGCTAACGCCCATTAATGTATCTGGCCGTGTTGTATAGACACGTAATTTATCATGATAATTATCTACGCTAAAATCGAGTTCAACACCTTCCGAACGACCAATCCAATTGCGTTGCATCGTTTTTACTTGCTCTGGCCAACTCTCAAGGGCATCTAAATCTTTTAATAATTCATCAGCATAAGCTGTAATTTTAATAAACCATTGTGGAATTTCTTTACGTTCAACAGGTGTATTACAACGCCAACAACACCCCTCAACCACTTGTTCATTAGCTAATACTGTCTGATCATTAGGGCACCAATTGACTGCCGATGTTTTTTTATAAACTAATCCTTTATTAAACAATTGTGTGAAAAACCATTGTTCCCATTTATAATATTCTGGTCGACACGTTGTTACTTCACGATCCCAATCGTAACCAAAACCTAATAATTTTAATTGCTTTTTCATATAAGCAATATTTTCGTAAGTCCACTTAGCAGGCGCAGTATTATTTTTTACAGCTGCTCCTTCGGCAGGTAAACCAAATGCATCCCAACCAATGGGTTGTAAAACATTTTTGCCATTTAAGCGTTGATAGCGGGAAATCGTATCACCAATGGTATAGTTGCGCACATGACCTAAATGCAATCGACCAGATGGATAAGGCAGCATAGATAAACAGTAGTATTTTTCTTTTGTGGGATCTTCTGTAACATGAAAAGTTTTATTTTCTTGCCAATGGTTTTGAACAGCAGATTCGATTTCATCGGGGCGGTATTGTTCTTGCATAAGGAATAAATGTCCTATCTATTATTGCTAATAAAATTAATTTGCTAATTGTATTGGTTCTTGCTTCGTTTTACAAACGTTATATAAATCTCGTTTATTGGCAACATTAATAACCTAAATTTTGATATTAATTATCATAATGGTTTAAATTATGATATTAATTATCATAATGGTTTAAATTATGATAATTAATCTTAAACGGCTAATAAGAAAAAGGTTAAAGGCGGAATTTATTTTTAAATAAAAAATGGGAAGTCATATAATTTGCTACGAAATTTAATAACCAACAAATAATAAAATAAACCACAATGACAAATAAAAAGATTTGAGTCGGATAAACCATACTTGAATTATTAACTTGCATTGCAAGCCATGTAAATTCAGCAACACCTACGATAGAAGCAAGTGAGGTATCTTTAATTAAAGATATCCATTGATTAATAAAAGACGGTAACATCATTTTTAAGGCTTGAGGCAAAATTACATAACCAATCACTTGTTTGGACGATAAACCCAAAGAATAAGCTGCTTGCCATTGTTCTGAGCTGATAGCTTTCATACCGGCATGAACTGAGTGTGCAATATATGCGCCACCAATTAATGATAACGAGACAATAACTGTGGCAACGGCTGGAACATTAATATTAAAAATAACTGGTAATAAAAAAAACGTCCAAAATATTAACATAATCACTGGAATAGCACGTAAAAATCCTGTCACAACAATCAATAATTTCTTAATAAATCCATTACTAACGGTTAAAGCGATACCTGTTATAATACCTAAAATTGAAGCAAAAATTATTGCGGCAAAGCTCATTATAATCGTTAAAAACAGTCCTTCTGGAAAATTACCCCAAACGAAATAATCAAGGCGTTGCCAAATAATATTAAAGCCATACAGAAAATTGCAAATAGATATCCAAATATCATTGATTATACTTACATCCATTAGCGTGTCCTTGGCAGTTCTAAAAATTTAGTTTGATAAATATTGCCGATAGTCCCAATAATAACAACTGCTAAAATATAAAATAGCGTTGCGATTGCAAAATCTTGAAAGGTTTTTAATGTTTCTGTTTCTACTTGTCTTGATGCATACGATAACTCAGCAACACCAATTGCCATCGTTAATGATGAATTTTTCACAATGTTCATATACTGACCAATCAACGGTGGGAAAGCAATTCGAATCCCTTGCGGAAGAATGATGATAGCCATCATTTGTCGCCAATTTAATCCAAGCGCTAAAGCGGCTTGCTTTTGCCCTGGTTTTACGCCTTGCATACCAGCTCGAAACTCTTCGCAAATAAAGGCGCTTGAATAAAAAGTTAGTGCGACAAGCCCAACCAAAAACTCAAACGAGGGTAAACTTATACTGAAGAAACCGAGTTGAATATGAGGTTCGCTAAATATCCAAAGTTTAAAGGAGAGAGGTAATAAATTAGCGACGCCAAAATACCAAAAAAACAACTGCGGTAATAATGGCGTATAACGAAATACCGCATTATAACTTTTTACAATATTTTGCAAAAATTTGTTTTCGCTTTGCCCCAGCATAGCTAATATAAAACCGAGCAATGTGGCAAAAATAATCGTTACGAAAGAAAGACCGAGGGTGACTAAAAAGCCATCCCACAGCCAGCCTAAATATTGTGGCGCTAATAATTCTGTAAACAGCATTTTTTTATTGCACTTGCCCTATTTTAAAATCACCACGAGGCATTGCCGAAGCGGTTTGTGGACCAAACCAACGATTATAAATCGTTTCAGCTTCACCCTCTTTTTCAAGATTTAATAAGATTTCGTTAACTTTGTCTTTTAAACGCGTTTCTCCTTTTAGCATACCAACAGCTTGATATTCTTTGGTAATACTAAATGATGAAATTTCAAAAGCAGCGCGATCTGCGTCTGGTACATTAGCTAATAAACCAATTAATTTTGCATCATCTTGTGTTATTGCCTGCACAACACCATTACGTAATGCCGCAAAAGCAAATGGAGTATCATCGTATGAAATTACTTTCGCCGTTGGGTAATTTTCACGCAGTGTGATTTCCATTACCGTACCTTTATCGGCACCGATGCGTAATTTCCGTAGGTCTTCAGGCGTTTTTAATACTCCCTTACGAGCAATAAATTTTTGTCCTGTTGCAAAATAGGGCAAACTAAAATCGACCACTTTAGCACGCTCTTGCGTCACGGTAAAATTGGCAACAATTAGGTCAGCTTTATGAGAAGTTAATAAAGGGATTCGATTTGCAGGATTCGTCGGTACAAGCTCGACCTTTACATTTAGGCCTTTAGCAATTGCATTAGCATAGTCAACATCTAAACCAGCAATTTTATTTGTTTTACTGTCAATAAAACCAAACGGAGGATTACTATCAAAGACCGCAATGTTAATTACACCCCGTTTTTCTATATCTTCCAAAATATCAGCCCGCACCACATGTGTTGTAAAAACTGCAGTAACTAAAGTAAGTAAAGATAATGATTTAAAAAATAGTTTCATTTAGTTTCCTATCAACCTTTCTTATATAAAAAATTTATTCTAACAAGTAAATATATTAGAACTAAATAATAAAAAATTAAATATATATAACTGATGATTATATTAATATGTAAATAAAACCGATTTAATGCAGTTATACTTTAATATATTTATTAAGTTATTCATTTTAAAAAATAAAAAATTATTTTATTTACTTACAATTTCTGAATCCACAAAAAAGTAAGCGATTTCACGCGCTGCAGAATCTATTGAATCAGAACCGTGCACCGCATTTTCGGTCATATTTGTTGCAAAATCATAACGTAATGTGCCGGCTTTTGCCTGTGATAAATCTGTCGCGCCCATAATTTCACGATAACGTGCAATCGCATTTTCACCTTCTAATACCTGCACAACAATAGGACCTGAAACCATAAAATGGATTAATTTGTCAAAAAAGGGTTTACCGCTATGCTCTGCATAAAAACCTTCGGCTTGTTTTTGTGTTAATTTAACCATTTTTAAAGCAATAACATTAAGTTTTGCTTGCATAAGACGCGTTTCAATTGCGCCTAATAATTTTTGTTTTATCGCATCAGGTTTAATGATGCAAAGAGTACGTTCTATAGCCATGGTCATATCCTCATTAATCTATATGACTAATCAATATTAAAATTCATTCGGGCGCTTTGCCCACTTTCATCTAACAATAATAAATGATGTTTACCCGATTTTGATAGAGTTAAGATGATATTTTCATCATTTTCTACATTTGTCACTAAATTACCATCCAAAAACCACCACTTTTTCCCTTGACCGCCTTGTGCTTTTAAATTTAATTGAATTTCTTTTTGACTCGGTGGCCGTTTAAGGACCTGCTTATCGAGTAAACCTACAATATTAAGTGGAATATAAGCATCTTGATTTAAAACAGGGCAAGTCACATCAATTTTAGGTAATAAGGTTTGTCGGCGTTCTTTAACGAGTAACCAATTTTCTAATGCTATTGGCCATAAAGCGATTCGCTTACGTATTGCTCCTTTACAATCAGCGCCTACACGAAACCCTTTTTCATTGACCCAAATTGTTTGCCACCCAGCTATATAACTTTGATTATTTAATTCTGCTAATGTAGTTAAAGTTGGCGGGATCATTTTATTATATATCCACGCCATAAACTGACGATGACAATTCGGATCATCTTTTGATAAAACTTGCCCGGTGGGCCAACAAATTGGTTGTGTTGAAACAGAATCAGGTTGATTAAAAATAGGTAATGTATGATTTAAGCGATATTCTCTATTTAATAACAATTGGTTAATTTGTTGCAAAATTGGCACCGCGGTTGCTGAGCCATATTGTTCTGAAACAGGCGTACCATCAGGACGACCTACCCAAATACCGATAAGATATTTAGGATTAACACCAACAGCCCATGCATCACGATAACCATAACTCGTACCTGTTTTATAAACCATTTCATTTTGCTTACTGAGCATTTGCTGAATAATCCACGCACTTCCTTCATGAATAAAAGGTTTTGTGATTAAGGGTTGTTCAAGCGTATAACGTAATTTAGCAGCCATACCTTTGCGCGCAAAAACACTATATGCAGCGACCAAATCTGCCATTTTTAGGGATGCACCACCTAATATATAGGAGATATTGGGATCATTACCAATTGCCTTTAACGGTAATCCTATATGATAAAGTTTGCTAGCAAATCGTTTTGCTCCATAAAGTTCAATCAATTGCACCGCGGGTAAATTAAGTGATTGACGCAAGGCATCGCTTGCACTTATCGGTCCGTAAAAATGGTCATCAAAATTAGTGGGTCTATAATCCGTATTTAAACGAGGAACATCTTGTAATAATGATGCCGAATGAATTAAACCTTCATCAATAGCAAGTGCATATAAAAAAGGTTTCAAAGTGGAGCCTGGCGAGCGCAAGGCTTGTATCATATCGACTTGTCCATAGCGCGCGACGCTATTAAAATCGGCAGATCCAATATACGCTTTTACCGACATATCGGTATGATCAACAACTAAAATCGCTAAAGAACTTTTAGGGGGTAATTGATTTTTTTGGTTGAGTACTAATTGTTCCAGTCGATATTGTAAAGTCGCATCAAGCGTCGAATGAATAATTGGCTGATTGGGATATTGGGATCGTAAATAAGTGGCGAATAATGGGGCTAATTGCGGTTTTTTATGAGGCTTAATCCATACTTCCTCTTGACGGATAGTGTCAATTGCTTCTTTTGACCAAACTTTATCCACCAAAAGGCGATCTAAGACTTTATCACGCGCGGCTTGCGCCCTTTCTGGATATTTATTCGGTCTTAATCGGCTTGGAGCTTGGGGTAATACAGCTAATAAAACAGCTTCATTCGGTGTCAAATTTTTGGGGGCTTTACCAAAATAGGTAAAGCTTGCAGCACCAATTCCTTCAATCGTCCCACCATAAGGAGCATGATTTATATATAACGATAAAATTTCGTCCTTACTATAATGTAATTCCAATTGAAACGTACGAAAGATTTGCTGAATTTTCCCGAAAAAAGTGCGATCATGCGGATAAAACAACCTTGCCACCTGCATCGATAAAGTACTGCCACCTGAAATGATTTTATTATTCGTAAAATTTTGCCAAGCAGCACGTACTAATGCGGCAGGATTAATGCCGATATGTTGATAAAAATAACGATCTTCGTAATGCAATAACGCTTGTAAATAATAATCCGGTACCTCATCTAATTGCACATCATAACGCCAGATGCCTTTATCATC
This sequence comes from Gilliamella sp. ESL1225, assembly GCF_058502635.1. Taxonomy (NCBI): domain Bacteria; kingdom Pseudomonadati; phylum Pseudomonadota; class Gammaproteobacteria; order Orbales; family Orbaceae; genus Gilliamella; species Gilliamella sp. ESL1225. Next base: position 1,697,886 of record NZ_CP196358.1, read on the forward strand.
CGCAAATCGCCACAATGGCGTTTTATCTTGAGCTAATATAGTTTGTGTTGGTCTTCCTTGATTAATCTGTAACGGGAATAATTTATCGATAATAAAAAATCCACTTACCAATAAAATAATCAGTATAAAAAGCAAAAATATTAATGTGCAAATAGTTTTTTTTATCATACAGATTATCGACTTACCCTATTATCGCCCGACTATCCTATCTATCATAAAGATAAACAGGATAAAGAAGTTGCTTTTATACAGGCATTTTTTAAACATTTATTAATAATGATGACCAGCTTCTTAAACTATATTTAACGATTATTCAGCCTAATGTGTTGTTGCTGTTGAAACCGCATCATTTGATGAATCATTTTTAATAAGATTTACCTCATTATTTTGTTTTTCTACATGTTGTCTTTCTAAAATAGACATACTTGCTAATTTATTACCAATGGCAAACCATTCTGGTCGGTACATCGATTCAACATAGGGAGCAGGAACCTGGTAATCACCCATTGTGACGGCTCGCACAATATAAGCAACACGTTTAGTATAACTTTTTTCGTCTTTTTGCTGATTAATATCAACCGCGGCAATAAAACGATCAGCTCGATATTCTTGATATTTGATATCATTATTATTTTCATTCTCTAATAATTTATCTATAACAGGAAGAGCAGCCATTAATTGATTTTGGCGATTAAGGGCAGGATTTTCTGCCATCAAACCTGCAGGTAATAAATCAACGATCAAAGCATCATGTATAGTTTTTTTAGCTTCAACATCTAAGGACACAATTAGCATATCACCGATTTTTAAAGTATCGGGAGTAACTTGATTACCCTTTAAGTCATAATAGGATCGTGTAATAGATAAGATATTATCCGCTGACGTCGGCATATCAGGGGTAATTGGATAACCCGATAAGGTAAAGTTAAGATATAACGGTTTATCATTGTTATTAACAATTTTTAAGCCATTAGCTAAAGAATCTGCATTAAATGAATGCGTTAATAAACTTTCATTCATATTTATTACATTATTAATCATTACAGTGAAAGGTGATTTATTGCGTTTTTCATGCAATGACCAACTCAATATAAATAAAGCGTTTAATTCTTGTGTCGAAAAGTAACGTTGACCTTGAATTAAATCGTTGAAATTAGCCAGTAAATAACCCTGTTTATCTTCCAATAATTTATGAGTCAGTAATAATTTTAATACAATTGCATTATCGCGAATTTCGCTACCATAATCTTTAATCCAAATATCGGGATTCAAACGTTTTACTGCTAATATTTTAACCACTAATTCGTCATAAATATTTTCAAATCCCGCATTTTTAGCCGCAATCGCTAATTGTGTGATAGGTAATGGAGAGTAACTAAGGTTTTGATCACTATTTACTAATTGCGCTAAACGTTTAATTTCACTGCGTACGGCTGGTGTAATTTTATTTTGCTCTGTTAATAATAATAAAGCATAAGCTTCTACAGAAAATTTAGCTTGTTCTTCATCACTTATTGGCTCATCATAAATACTATTAAAAGAATTACTGTCGTATAAATACTCACTTATGCGGTTGATAGCACGACTTAATGCCTGTTGATTAACTTGGTAACCACGTTCTTCGGCTTTTAATAAAAAATCAGTCGCATAAACCGTTAACCAGTATTCTTCCGGACTTTCATTACTCCAAAGACCAAAACTCCCGTTTATTTTTTGTTTAGCTAAAATACGATCAATTCCTAATTGTACTTTTTGCCTTCTTGCATCATCAGATTCTGAATCAATACCTAATTTTAGCAATTGTTCATGATTGGCATAAAGTGCTGGGTAAATACCGCTAATTGTTTGTTCCAAACATCCATAAGGATAAGTAAATAAACGTTGAATATATTGGGCTATATTAAATGGTGGAGTATTCGAAATAATTAAATGACCTTCCACCGTATTGTTAACCATATTATTCAGTACATCAATGGATAATTGCCAACTTTCAGACTGTTTAAGCTCAATATTATAAGGGATAACAGTTGCAACAGAATTTGGACGTACACCAATTTTCCAACTACGATTAATTTGATAATCTCGGGTATCATCAAGTTTAATATTGCTGACAGAAACCATTATATTACCCTCACCAAATCCATTCTCAGCGGTAACAGGAAAGCGTAGCACAGTACGCTCATGACTATTTAAATTAACGGATTCGAATATCGGATTAACAAGCTTAATAAAACCCTCTGCTTGGATATTAACATTAACGCTTTGAGGTTTATCGGTAAGATTATTTAGTTCAAGAGTTAAAATTGATTTATCGCCTGTAGCTAAAAAACGCGGAGTCAATAATTGCGCAACCAAAGGTGCTGCAACGGTTAACGCTTTATCAGTACTACCAAATTGCTGGCTAGTCCAAGCTTGTGCCATCAATCGTAACTCACCATTAAAATCAGGTAAATTAAGCTCAATGATTGCTTCGCCATTTTCATTTAATGTGACTGGTTTTAATTGTTGAGCAACAATACTCATTTCGGAAAAAGGAAGTTTACCACCACTTGTCTTATCGCTTAATATTTCATTCATTGCATCACCACCGAAACTCATACTAACATTTCGCCCATTAGCTTCGATTAATTTGCCATAAACATCATAGAAATCGACATTAAACCGTTTTCGACCTAAAAACGCCGAATAAGGATCTGGCGTTTTATAACGATTAATATTTAAAACACCGGTATCAACTGCAGAAACAAGTACAGTAACTGGCTCTTTATTATCTAACGTCATATTATCTACTTTAATTTTGACAGGTAATACTGAATTAGGCTCCGTTTTATCTGGCGCATCAAGCTGCAATGCTAATTGACGACTGGCATTAAGCGGTAAATAAGTAATACCCATTGCGCGTTTCACCATTTGCACGGCTGCATCAGTCGATGGACGAATAATTAAAGCATTCAAATAAACATCATGCCGAGCCCAATCTTCAATGGGAATTTCAACATCCATTGCATGATCGGTCATTAAGATAGCTTGTTTCCATAATTGACCATCATTTGTTTCAACTGATATATAACCGGCTCCTAAAATCGGTGATTCAAGATGAACTTTAGCTGTTTCACCTGCTTTATAATTTGCTTTATCTAAAGTAAGTTTAATTTGATCAGGTCTTACAATCGGGTTATTAGATTGATCACCATAATCACCATAACCTACCCAATAACTTAAACTACTTATTAAATTAGTTTGATTATCTACAATTTCAAGGCGATATTTGCCGGCTTTATTGGCTAAATAACTTAATTTGGTTGTACTGTTATGTTCAATCGTTAATGGTTGGCTTGAAACAACAAATTCTTTAACACGGGTGACATAATCCCAACCAGAATCCTCAGTCCATGTCCAATAATAATCATTTCGTTCACGAACAAAGCGAGCAGTTAAATTATGACTTGCTATTTTATTCCCATCACGATTTAAGTAAGCGATTTCAAACTCGGCGGCAGTATCTTCATTCACGGATGGTTGTTCAAAATAACGTTCTGTTGACCAATCATAATGTTCAGAATTTTTAAACAACGGACGAATAGCGGGTAATGCATCGGCAGGCCAAATGATTTGATTAGCCGTGCGCGTAACTTGTTGCCCTCCTTCATCTTGTAAACTTGCCTGTAATATAACTTGAATAGGTGATGTTAATGCTTGCCAATTTTCTTTATCGACAATTATTTGTCCTAAACCTTCATTACTTAATTCATATTGATTATAGCCAATTTGACTTAATGTTACATCATTAAGCGTGTTACCGATAGTAAAGCCAGCAAATGAATCTTCTTTTTTAATATAAATATTAGCATCAATGCTATTGCCATTTGCTGGTGCACCATATAAATACCAGCCTTTTAGATTAAAAATAGCGTCATTATTAGATGAAATAGGTAATGTTTGTGATGCAAAAACGTCTAAGTCCAACCGTTCTGGTAAAAAATCTTCGACATTAAAATAATAATATCGAAAATTATCATCGCCTAAATTAAAGCGTACTGACCATTTACCTAACGGAGCATTTGCAGGAATAACATAAGAAGTTTGATAAAAACCGACTTCATACTCTTGAGGTTGCCAAACAAATTCTTTATTTGTTTGACCATTAGCATCAATCACATCAACTTTAATCGGTTGATTTGGTAACATTTTACCATCTGCATCACGCAATAAAGCATTGAGATAAACGGTTTCTGTAGGACGATATAAATTACGGGGTCCAAAAGCAAATAATTGTTTTTTTGCATATAAACCGCCTGAAATCGCAAAATCGGTTAAATCCAACTTATTTTGATTTAAATGAATAAATGAAGTTTGATTATCATTTGTTGCAACTAAAACACGGTATTGATGATTTTTTTCAAGTGTAAATGTCGCAAAACCTTGAGCATCGGTCTTTGTTTGCATAGTTTTACAATTTTTTTTATCTGACTGATCGCATAAAAGAGTCAAATTGACATTGGCTAATACTTCACCTTTATCAAGCGTATGCGCTGAAACAGTCATGCTACCATTCTCGTAAGTATGTAAAGCTAAACCAATGTTGCTAATGGTAAAAACTGTTGCCGGATTAACGTAATTATAAGTACCTGCTTCATTTATGACAGCTAAATATACCCCTTCTTTATTGAGTTCATTAATTGGCTTTAAATCTAGTAATAGTGTTTCTTGCATATTCGGTTTTGATTTAAGATCAAAACGTGACGAATAAATTAAATCCAAATATTTTTTTGAATTCGTAGCGTTCCAGACCGAAAAGAGTTTACTGCCATTATTAACGGTTAAAAATTCACTCAATTTATCGGATTTAACTCGAAAAAAATTAACATCAATTTTATCCACATTTAAGACATTAATCGGCAATCCACTCATTGATTTACTTGGTAATAAAAACCCGTTACTTGCAAAACCTACCATTGGTTTGCGATCTTCGGTTTTGATTGTAGTTGTATAATTTTCATCAAGAATCGTGTCATTTATTGCTTGTAGTGATTTATCAATTTCTAATGCTAATTCTCGATTAGGTGCTAAATAACGATGGCGTAATTCTAAACCGTTATCTGATAGTTCAAAACCACCTTCTATAAAGCCTGATTTTGTATCACTAAGGCGCAATAAATTCGCAAAATTTTGGTTAGGATTTAAAGGGATTGAAAAAGTAATGACTAATGTACTCGATCCATCTATTGTCATTTCTGAGCTATCCAAAACAGTTAATTTTTGATTATGATATGTTTTTATTAGCTCATCGTTAGGATGAAAATCTGTCTGATTTGATAGATTATTAATTTGCTGGCTATTATTAGTTTCAGAAGAAATTGAGTTTTGATCAGACGATTTATTATCAGTAGTGGTCGTTAAGGTTTGAACGTTTTCATTAGGTTTTAGATTAGGTTTTAGAAGAGTAAATTCTGCTTGCACATTTGCAATCAAAATTATATTAATTAAAATGGTTTTTATTAATATAATCAACAGACTAAATCTATTTACTAACTTAGCTAACGCCATTATTAACCTCATGTTTTTAATTATCGATTTTTTAATAAAATTACAATTTCTTATCCTTTATTATGCCTTCGACTTAATGCTTTAGCAAAAAATTTATGCTAAATGTATCTCATTTATTCAACCATTATTAAATAAATAGAAAAAGTAAAAAAACACAAAGAAAATAAAAAATAATGATATAAGTTAATTAAAGCATTTGAGGGAATTAAAACACGAATAAATAAGGCGATGTGGGATCTTATGCCTCGCCAATCATATATTATCGACGAGGCAAATGTAATATATCAATATTTACGGATTATCTACAATATTGATTATTATTTAATTTAGATAATGATGGAATAAGTTTGATTAAAATATAATTGAGAATAATGCCATATAGTGGTAGGAAAAAAATACCACATATCAAAATTTTAAAACAATAATCCACTGTTGCGATTTCTGTCCAATTCGCTGCCATAAATTCATCTGGACATTTATAAAATGCAATCGAAAAGAAGACAAGCGTATCAATAGCATTACCTAATATAGCTGCTGCAGTAGGCGCACACCACCAATGTTGATTTTTACGTAAATAATTAAAAACTGTAATATCTAATAATTGTCCAAATAAATATGCACTAAAACTTGCCAGTGCAATCCTAAAACTCATTATATTGAACTCACATAAAGCACTTAATCCTTGCCAGTTTCCTTCATAAAATAATACTGAAATAATATAAGAAAGTAATAGTGAAGGTATCATAACGACAAAGATAATCCGACGCGCTAACGAAGCACCAAATATGCGAATCGTTAAATCCGTCGTCAAAAAGATAAATGGAAACGTAAATGCTCCCCATGTTGTATGAAATCCAAAAATAAGTATTGGAATTTGGACTAAATAATTACTTGAAATTATGATTAGGACATGAAAAAAAGCTAAGCAATATAAAGCGATTTGATATTGTTTAAGTTTCGAATCATGCAATGATTTTGTTATATTTGCAAACATAATTGACCTTTTTAATTTTCTCTTTTTAATTAGATAAATGGGGTTAGGGAACCCATGTCGAGCTTTTAAAACTAACCTATCTTATAAAGACTTGGCATTTTTTAAAGTTAAATATTCACGCAAGCCTTTATCTCGTAATTGACAGCTTGGGCATGTTTTACAGCCCCTTTCTACCCCTTCATAACAGGTATGAGTATGAGCCAAAATATAATCAAGATATCCTAAATCATCTGCCATCGCAAAAGTTTCCGCTTTTGTTAAATACATGAGCGGAGTAATAATATTAAACGCATAATCTAAAGCAAGATTTAAAGTTACGTTCATCGATTTAATGAACACATCGCGACAATCAGGATAACCACTAAAATCTGTTTCACACACGCCTAAAATAATAGTGTTAATCCCTTGCTGTTTGGCATAAGTAGCGGCTAATAATAAAAATAATGCGTTACGCCCCTCGACAAAGGTATTCGGATATTTTCCTGATTTATCTATAGTAATGGCTTGATTTGTATCCATTAAGGCATTACTTGTTACTTGAGAAATTACAGTTGCATCGATAATGATTTGCTTTACGCCGAGATCGCTTGCGATCCATTTTGCCTTTTCAAGTTCAATCGCATGGCGTTGCCCATATTGAAAGCTTATTGTTTCAACGTTTTCGACACCATAATCTAAAATAGCTTTTAGTAGACAAGTTGTTGAATCTTGTCCACCCGAAAAAATTACAAGGGCTTTTGGTTGCATCATAATCAATCCTTCTTAATCAATTAAAATAAATCGTTTGAATTTATAATAGAGCCATTTATTAGCGATTATCTATTTTTTCTGGATAGAGATCATGATTGGCTAGTCGATTAAACGCGACTTCTTGCCATGGTGTATCAGCTTTACCATAATTCACGTAAGGATCTATTGAAATGCCTCCTCGCGGTGTAAATTTACCCCATACTTCAATATATTTAGGCTCCATCAATTTTATTAAATCTTTCATAATAATATTGATACAATCTTCATGAAAATCACCATGATTCCTAAAACTAAATAAATAAAGCTTAAGCGATTTGCTTTCGACCATTTTTTTATCTGGAACATAAGAGATATAAATCGTCGCAAAATCAGGTTGCGCTGTGATGGGACATAAACTGGTAAATTCAGGACAATTAAATTTAACAAAATAATCATTGTCTGGGTGTTTATTATCAAAAACTTCAAGTATTTCGGGGGCATAATTAGTAGGATAACCCACGGATTTATCGCCGAGTAAAGTAATATTATGCATATAGATTCCTTAGTTTTTTTTCGTGGGAGGTTTTCGAACCACGCAAAAGCGCGCATACCTTACCTTTTTTGGACTAAAATGTCTAGCATCGAGTCAACCCTTAGGCGACTTTCTTTTTGTTCACCTTTAATCAATATAAATTGCTTTATTATTACCATTTTTATCACTTGAATAATAAGGTTCCTAATTGATTTAATTTGATAAAATATTTGCACATGCCTTAATAGGCATATATTGAAAAAAAAACCAAAATTTGCTAATATTAGCAGTAATATTTTTATCATTTATCAAAAAAGAAGGTAATTGTTATGACAATCAAAGTAGGTATTAACGGTTTTGGTCGTATCGGTCGTATTGTTTTTCGTGCTGCACAAAAACGTTCAGACATTGAAATCGTTGCAATCAATGATTTACTTGATGCTGAATATATGGCTTATATGCTTAAATACGATTCAACACACGGTCGTTTTGATGGCACAATCGAAGTTAAAGACGGTCACTTAATCGTTAACGGTAAAAAAATCCGTGTTACTGCTGAACGTGATCCTGCTAATTTAAAATGGGATGAAGTTGGTGTTGATGTTGTTGCAGAAGCTACCGGTTTATTCTTAGATGATGCAAGTGCACGTAAACATATCCAAGCCGGCGCTAAAAAAGTTGTTTTAACTGGCCCTTCAAAAGACGCAACACCTATGTTTGTTATGGGTGTAAATGATAAAGCTTATGCTGGTCAAGATATCGTTTCTAATGCATCTTGTACAACTAACTGTTTAGCACCTTTAGCAAAAGTTTTAAACGATAACTTTGGTATTGTTGAAGCGTTAATGACAACTGTTCATGCAACCACAGCAACTCAAAAAACTGTTGATGGTCCATCACAAAAAGATTGGCGTGGTGGTCGTGGTGCTAGCCAAAACATTATCCCATCTTCAACGGGTGCCGCTAAAGCAGTAGGTAAAGTTATTCCTGAATTAAATGGTAAATTAACTGGTATGGCTTTCCGTGTCCCAACTCCTGACGTTTCTGTTGTTGACTTAACTGCTCGTTTAGAGAAAAAAGCAACTTACGAAGATATTTGTAAAGTGATGAAAGCGGCTTCTGAAGGTTCAATGAAAGGCGTTTTAGGCTATACAGAAGATGATGTTGTTTCAACTGACTTCTTAGGCGAAGTTTGTACTTCTGTCTTTGATGCTAAAGCAGGTATCGCGTTAAATGATAACTTTGTTAAACTTGTTTCATGGTATGATAACGAAGTTGGTTATTCTAACAAAGTTCTTGATTTAATTGCTTGTGTTTCTAAAAAGTAAGTTAGAATCAAGATAAAGCAATACTAAGCAACTTTAACGTAGCTAAACTTCATTTAAAATATCATTGAAATTTTAAATGATAAAAATCCCGTCGATGTTTAACATGACGGGATTTTTTATTACTTTTTTAAATTTATGTTAATTATTGACTATTGATTAAAGTATCTATCAACCTAATGCTTGCTCTGCCTGATCGTTTTGGATAAGCTCTATTTTGTAACCATCTGGATCTTCAATAAAAGCAATAATTGTCCTTCCACCTTTAACAGGTCCCGCTTCTCGAATGACTTTACCACCCGCTTGTTTAACGGCGTCACACATTTTCGCAACATTCTCGACACCAATAGCGATATGACCAAATGCATTCCCTTGTTCATAACTTTCAACGCCCCAGTTATAAGTTAATTCTATTACTGAGCCATGATTTTCATCTTGATAACCAACAAAAACAAGAGAATATTTATATTCCGGGTTTTCACTCGTTCTTAATACTTTCATACCCATAATACGCGTGTAAAAATCAACCGAACGCGTTAAATCACCCACCCGAATCATTGTATGTAATAAGCGCATTTTAATTCCGATTATTTATTTTGGCGAAACGTTAATTTGTTTGCCATCTGTTACCATTTTTATGGCTTGACCGACATAAAACATATTAGGATCACTTTTTTGTACAACGACAATATTTGAACCATTTCCTGTTTTGATAACAAGTTCAACACCATCTACTTTACTAACATTATCTTGTATCGCTCCGCCAACCAATGCACCACCAATAGCACCGCCTGCAATAGCTAATGAGTTTCCTTTACCATTACCGATAGTATTCCCTAAAAATCCACCAACAATCGCGCCACCAAGAGAACCTATAACGTTATTAGTTTGACCATTTGAAGCATTTGTTTGAATTTTTATCGGAGTAACAGAAACAATAGTACCATAAGAAACTTGTTGGACTTGTTTAGCTTGATCGGCTGTATATACATTACCTGAATAAATATCACTATTTGTACAACCAGTTGCAATTAAAGCTAAAATAGATAACGAAATGATTTTTTTCATGATTCATCCTCAAAAATAATTTAATCAATTCTTAATTAAAATAGTAATTCGCTATTAGTTAATAATTGTAACAGAATAGCATTTTCATTTTTTTTATCAATCAATAATACAAATTATAAATGCGTTAGGGTATACTTTAAAATATAATTTAGCATTAACCAGCATAAGCAATTTTCTTAATAAACCCTGGTTTATTTTTGCTTTTCACTCGATTTATTATCATTCGGCGAAAAATTTAATCCTAACTTATATAGGAATATTAAGAATATTTTTAGAATATATTTTCAATTTAACCCGGAAAGCCTTTTATTAATAATTCGCTATTTTTTTAGACATCGTATCAATATGAGTAACACATGAAAACAATCGAAATTGACAAAGCGTTATACCAATATATTGCCTCTCAAACTAAATTTATCGGCGAAGATGCGTCTAGCATTTTGAGAAGATTATTAAATATCGATCCCCCTAAAAAAACTACCGTTCAAACAGAAATAATGAATGATAAAGCAACTTCAACTATTACAAATTTAATAAAAAAAGAGAATTTTATTAATGAAAAATCCAATATCAGTCGATTATTATTAATATTAAGTGCGCTTTATCATTATAATCCTGCGCTTTTTTCGATATCTGTCGCTTCTTTACATGGTAGTAAACGTCAATATTTAGCCAAAGATAAGGCATCGCTCGAATTAAGCGGCAAAAACACGAAGCCACGTGAAATTGAAGGTACCCCTTATTGGGTAATTAGTAATACCAATACAGCACGAAAAATTTTCATTTTGCAATCCATTATGAATAATATGGAATTCTCTGCAGAAACAATTGATTTAGTGATTAATCAATTTTCTTTACCAACTGATTAATTATCTTATCAATTGAACTACTAAGGATATAAATAGTCCAATAGAATAACTTTTGTCATCGATTCGATTTAAAATAATTAATATTATTTTTATTTTCATTTAAATAAGGACACAGAAATGGAAATTAATGCTCGTGCAGGATTAGCTGCCACACCTTCTGATCTTATTGATGTTACACAATTACTAAATAATTATTATCAGATAGAGCCTAATATCGAGGATAATAGCCAATTGGTTATTTTCGGTACATCAGGCCATAGAGGCAGTTCAAATAAAGCGACTTTTAACGAAAAGCATATTTTAGCAATTGCACAGGCTATTGCGGAGTATCGCTATTCACAAAACATTACTGGCCCTTGTTTTATTGGACAAGATACCCATGCATTATCAGAACTTGCACTAAAAACTGTGTTAGAAGTTTTTGCTGCCAATCAGCAAACGGTCATTATCGCAAATGATTGGGGTTTTACACCAACGCCAGTGATTTCACATGCCATCCTCAATTACAATCAAAATAAACAGTCTCATTTAGCCGATGGCATTATTATTACTCCTTCACATAATCCCCCCGAAGATGGCGGCATAAAATACAATCCGACAAATGGTGGGCCTGCTGATACTCATATCACAAAACAAATCGAGCTTCGTGCTAATGAATTATTAAAAAATAATTTAGATGGTGTTAAACGGATAAGTTTAGAAAAAGCATTACAATCTGATTTTATTCATTTTAAAGAATATGAATCTGATTATATTATAGACTTGGTTAATATTTTAGATTTTGATCTCATTCGACATTCCGCTCTTAACATCGCTATTGATCCATTAGGTGGTGCAGGCATTAGTTATTGGCCTCGAATTGCTGAGCATTATAAAATTCATTTAGATATCGTTAATAATAAAATTGATCCCACATTTAGTTTTATGCATCTTGATCATGATGGCATAATTCGCATGGACTGTTCTAGTCGTTTTGCTATGAATGGTTTACTTCAATTAAAAGATAAATATGATTTAGCGTTTGGGAATGATACTGATTTTGACCGTCATGGTGTTGTAACACCAAGTGGTTTAATGAATCCAAATAATTTTTTATCAAGCTGCGTAAATTATCTTTTTCAAAACCGCCCAACATGGAATAGTCAAGTCGGAATTGGTAAAACTTTGGTAACCAGTTCAATGATGGATAGAGTTGCTAAATCATTAAATAAGCCTTTGTTTGAATATCCAGTTGGTTTTAAATGGTATTCACAAGGACTTTTTAACGGCGATCTTGGATTTTGTGGTGAAGAAAGCGCAGGTGCCTCGTTTTTAAGGACTAATGGTAAAGTTTGGACAACAGATAAAGACGGCATCATTTTGTGCTTACTTGCTGCTGAAATGACAGCCAAAACGGGCAAAAATCCCGCTGAGCAATACCAACAATTAGAAGATCAATTTGGTATTTCTTATTATGGACGCAAACAAGCACCTGCAACCTTTATCGAAAAAAATAAATTATCAAAACTTGATGCAGATCAATTGACGACCGATAAATTAGCAGGCGATAGCATAATCGAATCATTAACGAAAGCGCCCGCAAATCAAGCTGCAATTGGTGGACTTAAAGTTATTACTAAAAATGGTTGGTTTGCTGCAAGGCCTTCAGGAACTGAAGAGGCTTATAAGATTTATGCCGAGAGTTTTATTAGCGAAACACATTTAAATCAGATACAGCAAGAAGCACAGCAAATCGTTTCGAAAGCCATTTGTTAACAATGAATTTTAATATGGTAGTGACTTTTAATAATCTTTAAATTCATAAAAAAACGCCCTTATTTATAATACTAAGTGGCGTTTTTCATTTTCGCTCCTTTATCTGCAATATCGTTTTTTAATTGAGATGATAGGACCTGACTTCTTTGTTGTCTTTACAACGAAAATTAAGAAACAACACGATAATTAGGTGGCTCTTTTGTAATCGTGACATCATGAACATGGCTTTCTTTAATACCTGCGCCAGTAATACGATAAAACTGTGCTTTGGTGCTAAGTTCTGCAATCGTTGCACAACCTGTTAAACCCATGCATGACCGTAATCCGCCCATTTGTTGATGCACAATTTCTTTCAAAGCACCTTTATAAGCAATGCGCCCTTCAATGCCTTCTGGCACTAATTTATCTGCTGCGTTGTCAGATTGGAAATATCGATCAGACGATCCTTTAGACATAGCCGCTAACGATCCCATACCTCGATAAGATTTATAAGATCGTCCTTGATATAATTCAATTTCGCCTGGCGCTTCTTCAGTGCCTGCAAATAAAGAGCCAACCATTACGCAAGAAGCCCCAGCCGCGATTGCTTTTGCAATATCACCCGAGAATCGAATGCCACCATCCGCAATAACAGGAATATTATGTTTTCTCGCAACTTCAACAGCGTCCATAATAGCTGTAATTTGTGGTACACCTACACCCGTTACAATTCGCGTTGTACAAATCGACCCAGGACCAATGCCAACTTTAACTGCATTAACGCCGGCATCAATTAATGCTTTCGCTCCTTCAGCCGTTGCAACATTGCCGCCGATTATTTGTAAATCTGGATATTTTTGTCTTGCATCTCGAATCCGTTGCAGTACACCCTCAGAATGTCCGTGTGATGAATCAATCAATAATACATCAACTCCCGCCTCGACTAATGCAGCAATGCGTTCTTCATTACCCGCTCCCGCACCAACAGCAGCACCTACACGTAAGCGACCTTTTTCATCTTTACATGCATTAGGTTTTTGTTCGGCTTTATTGTAATCTCGAACGGTAATCATACCTTTTAAATGAAATTTATCATCAACTACTAATACTTTTTCGACACGATATTCATGCATTTTTTGTAAAACTTGATCGCGTTGTTCACCTTCTAAAACAGTGACTAATTTTTCTTTCGGTGTCATAACAGCCGTAACCGGCAAAGATAAATCTGTTGCAAATCGTACGTCTCGAGCAGTGATGATGCCAACTAATTCTTGGCGCTCAGTAATAACAGGAAAACCTGCAAAACCATGTTCTTTAGCCAGTTCAATCACTTGATGAATTGTTGAAGTTGGTAAAACCGAAACCGGATCTTGAACAATTCCGCTTTCATGTTTTTTTACACGTCTTACATGATCAGCTTGATTTTCAATAGACATATTTTTATGAATAAACCCAATTCCACCTTCTTGTGCAAGTGCAATCGCTAAATTTGATTCGGTAACAGTATCCATCGCAGCGGATAACATAGGCACATTAAGTTTAATTGTTTGAGTTAGATAAGTACTAATATCAGCAGTATTAGGTAACACAGTTGAATGAGCAGGAACTAATAAGACATCATCAAAGGTAAGGGCTTCTTTTACTATACGAGACATAACAATATTCACCATAAAGTTAAATAGTTGATAAAATATTGCCGACGTATTCTACTCATGTTTACGCGAAAAGACTAGCGTAAATTAATGATTCGCTTAAGAAGCATACAAATTATTATAAAAAATTAGTTTTTTACTTAATTTTAAGGATCTAATGAACAATCTTATTTTTGCGCCATCAAAATATAATTGACATCAATATTCGAGCCAAGCTTAAACTGATTTTTTAAAAGATGATATTCCATACCAATCACATCTTTGACCGTTAAATTAGCTTGTTGAACAAATGCCATTAATTCTGAAGGTCTAATAAAACGATTAAAATCATGTGTCCCTTTAGGAACCAATTTAGCAATATATTCAGCGCCGATGATTAATAATAATCTGGCTTTATGATTACGATTAATCGTTGATAAAAATAATAATCCATTTGGTTTTAATAAGGCAGCACAAGCATTAACAATAGAACTAGGATTTGGCACATGTTCTAATAATTCCATACAGGTAACGATATCGTATTGATTAGGCTCCATAGTAGCTAGTTCTTCAACTGTCTGATTTTTATATAAAATATCTAAATTATTTTGTTTAGCATGAATTTTAGCCACTTCAAGCGATTCATCCGCTAAATCAATACCTGTTACGTTTGCTCCTAATTTTGCTAAACTTTCTGTTAAAATTCCGCCACCACATCCGACATCTAAAATAGTTTTACCATGTAAATCACCGCATTGCTGACGAACAAAATCAACTCTTAAAGGATTTATAATATGTAAAGGCTTACATTTTCCATTAGGATCCCACCATTCAGATGCTAATGCCGAAAATTTATTAATCTCATTAAAATCTATATTCTGCTTCATAAAAAAATCTCTGTTTAGTTGGTTAATCCAATTAATAAAAAAGTTTTAAATTAATTACTCATCAGCTCGCAATGAAATCTCACCACCAATATAAGCATTAATTTGCCCGCCTTCATCTAGTAATAAAGCACCTTGGTTATCGATACCTCGTGCAATACCACGGATCACTTTATCACCAATCAACAATTTTACATGGCGATTAACAAAATTATCTAATCGATTCCAATCATCAAGAAAAGCGGTAAGTCCTTTTTGCTCAAATTCGACTAATTTTTGTTGTAACCGCTTTGTTAATTCCGCCACTAAAAGATTACGATCGATATCTCCTAAATTAGCCCAAGCTTGATTAACGATCGTTAGATCAGGATCGGTCATTGTTAGATTTACTCCGACTCCAATAACAGCATGCGCATAATCACCTGTTTTAGCCACCAACTCGACTAAAATACCGGCTAGTTTTTTATCATTTAAATAAAGATCATTTGGCCATTTGACTTTGATTTTTTGTCCTGATAACACTTGCAAAACATCGGCAACAACGATACCAATTACAAGGCTAAGTCCCATAGCAGCAGCAATACCTTGATCTAACCGCCAATACATTGAATAATACAAATTACTGCCAAATGGAGTAAACCAGCGGCGACCACGACGACCGCGTGCAGCTGTTTGATATTCTGCTACACAACTTTCTCCAGACTGTAAATTATTAATATTATTAAGAAAATATTGATTAGTGGAATCAATGATTGGCAAGATAGTAACTTGACTATTTCCTTGATAAAAAAGATCAATTTTATTTTTATTTAATAAATTTAGGGGAGCTTCTAAGCAATAACCTTTAGCTTGTTTAGAAATAACTTTTACACCCCATTCCCGCAATTGCTTTATGTTTTTATTAATACCTGCACGGGTGATACCAAATTCTTTAGCTAAATCCTCACCTGAATAGCATCTACCATCAGAAAGTAATTCAATTAATTTAAGGAGATTTGAATAATCACGCATGAGTTGCCTTATTTTTCATTAACAAAATAATAAAATAGAGAGAAATAATTGCAAAGCAGACAAATAAGTATTTTTCGCCGACTTCATCCATCACAATCGAAATGATAGCGGGTGCAATCATGCTGCCTAAGGTATTAATTAATAACATGGCTTGATTCATAAGAACAATATCTTGTTTCGGTACGCTACCACATGCCCATGCCATGGATAATGGATAAATGGTAAATACGCCCGCACCTAAAAGAATCAAACCAACAATAATAGAAACATCAAAAAATATTAAAGCACACGCTAATATTACTAACATCGACATGATAATTAATACCAACGATCGCCCATACTTATCAGCTAATTTGCTTGCCGGAATTTGAGCAATGACGCCTGACAAAATCAATACGATCATCAAATAGCTAACTTCTAAATCACTATAATTTTTAGAATAATAGCTAGGTATTAAGGAATAAGAAACGCCGATTAACATGCCGGCAATAACACAACCTATAAGCCCAATTCGTGCAGGTTTATATAAAATCATAGGCATGATATTAAAATGATTATGCTTGCGAACTGGTAATTTATAATGTGTTAATAGGATAAATAAAATAGCAATTGCCAATAATACCGCAACAACAAGTCCAAAATAAAGCACTTGAGACGGGAAATAAGGTAAAAGCGCCTGACCTAAAACAGTCCCAAAATAATAAGTTGTCATATAAATGGCAAGCATTTTACCGCGCGTTTTTAGTGTACCTGTGACTAAAATGCAACTTTCAATCACAACCCATGTGATAGCACAAGCAATACCAATAAAAAAGCGCCATATGGACCAGCTATAAAAATCCATCGATAAACTTAACCCAATTGTTGTGATAGCAAACAAAAGACAGGTTAATGAATAAGTGTATTTCACATTTAATTTATTAATAAACCAATTCGCTAATAAGGCTCCAACTAAATTACCCACAAAATAACTTGAGCTTACAAGTCCAATTTGCCATAACGGAAAATCATTATGCGTTAACCAAAGCGGAACCTGAGTATTTAATGCTGATAAAGAAATGGTAACAAATAATAAACTTGTTAATAATATAAAAAAGGAATGGGAGTGTTTCATAAATAGTTACGTCTTTTTTATTTAGATTAGAGTTAACGATAAATAATCGTCTGCATCAATTTCGCCTTTACTAGCCATAAAGCGGATCTCTGGCGATAATGAGATTTGAAATTTATGATACACGGTATTTCGGACATAACGCGCTAAATCAACAATATCCTTTGCTGTTGCTTGATTTTTATTAACAATAACCAATGCTTGTTTCTCATGAACAGCTGCGCCACCGATTTGATACCCTTTTAATTGACATTGATCAATTAACCATCCCGCAGCTATTTTACTTTTGCTATCCGCTTGCGGATAAGTTGGCATTGAAGGGTAGATTTTTAATAAATCATCGACCTTGGTATTATCAATAATCGGATTTTTAAAAAAACTTCCCGCATTACCTAATACATGTGGATCGGGTAATTTACTTCGCCTAATTTCACAGACTTTATCAAATATTTGTTTAGCGGTCACATTTGCCTTCGAAAATTGCGTTAATTCTCCATAAGATAAAACGGGAAGCCACTGTTTTGGAAGTTTAATACCAACCGAAACAACCGCGTAACCATCGACATATTTTTGTTTAAAAATACTATTTCGATAAGAATATTTGCCATCATAAATACGAATAATCTTACCGCTATGTAATTCTAGTAAATCAACAAAATCAGCGATTTTTTCAAATTCAACACCATAAGCGCCAATATTTTGGATCGGCGCTGAACCGACACAACCTGGAATTAATGCTAAATTTTCAAGCCCAGCTAAATTTAACTGAATTGTTTTTTCGACAACATCCTGCCAAACCTCACCCGCCCCCGCTTTGATATGCCAAGCGTTATCTGTTTCTGAAATATCAAAGCCTTTGATGCGATTAAGGATAACAATGCCTTGAAAATCACAAGTAAATAACGTATTACTGCCTTGACCTAAAATAAGAATTGGCAATTTATTATGATAATGTTGCCAAGTTTGCCATAGTTCCTCAATCGCTGTGACTGTAATTACGTCATATGCCATCACATTAATGCCAAAGGTATTAGGAATTTTATGCTGCATTATGATTTGTTTCCTTTTTTAAAGGCGGCTGCAAATGCATTACCCATCGCACTATTGCCTAAACTTGTTGCTTGTTTATTTACTGCATTGCGATTCGATTTTACGCTTTGATTTGCATCACTTGATTGAGCTGATTTTCCGCTTATTGATTTATCATCAAGGCGCATACTTAATGCTATGCGTTTCCGATTAATATCAACTTCTATTACCTTAACTTTAACAATATCGCCTGTTTTTACAACAGAGTGTGGATCATCAATATATTTGTTAGCTAAAGCCGATATATGGACAAGCCCATCTTGATGAACACCTATATCAACAAATGCACCAAAATTAGTCACATTGGTCACCGCCCCTTCCATCACCATGCCAACTTTTAAATCTGAAATAGTTTCAATATTGTCAGCAAATTGAGCAGTTTTAAATTCGGGTCTTGGATCTCGCCCTGGTTTATCAAGTTCTTTAATAATATCGATAACGGTTGGAACACCAAAATCATCATTAATATAATCGATCGCATTGAGAGATTTTAAATAAATGGTATCACCTAAAATATCACTCAAAGATTTATGATTATGTTCTAAAATTCGTTCAACGAGAGGATAAGCTTCAGGATGAACAGCCGAAGCATCTAGCGGGTTGTCACCATCACTAATCCGTAAAAAGCCTGCACATTGTTCAAACGCTTTGGGACCTAATCGAGCAACCTTCAATAACTGTTTTCGATTAATAAATTGACCATTTTCATTACGCCAATCAATAATATTTTGTGCGATAACTTTATTTAATCCTGCAATTCGTGATAACAACATCATCGACGCCGTATTTAAATTAACGCCAACGGCATTTACCCCATCTTCAACAACCGCATCTAATTTTTTGGCGAGCTGAATTTGGCTAACATCATGTTGATATTGACCGACACCGATTGATTTTGGATCAATTTTAACTAATTCCGCTAAAGGATCTTGAAGCCGTCTTGCAATTGACACAGCACCACGAATTGAAACATCAAGATCTGGAAATTCTTCTGCCGCTAATTGTGATGCCGAATAAACAGATGCTCCCGCTTCACTAACAATAACTTTTTGTCCTTTAACATCTGGATATTTTTTTTGTATATCTAAATAAAAACGTTCTGTTTCTCGCGATGCCGTCCCATTTCCTATTGCAACTAATTCGACCTTGTATTTTATGCATAACGCTGCAATTATCATTGCTGCTTTATCGGCTTGTCCTGTATGAGGATAAATCGTTTCTGTCGCAACAAGTTTACCGGTTTCATCAACAACCGCGATTTTTACACCCGTGCGCAGACCAGGATCCATCCCCATGGTGACTTTCATTCCCGCTGGGGGTGCCATTAACATATCGTGTAAATTGGTAGCAAACACATTTATCGCTTCTAACTCGGCATTTTCGCGCAATGTCGTCATTAATTCGGTTTCCATGTGTAGTAAAATTTTAATACGCCATGTCCAATTAATGACGGCTTTACGCCATTTATCTGCAGCAAAATTATCTAATATAATACCTAAATGTTCGGCAATAATCTGCTCGCAATAACTTTCTTTTGGCGTTTCTTCATATTGAGGATCTGCATTAAGGGATAATTGTAAAAATCCTTCATTACGTCCGCGGAACATGGCTAAGGCTCGATGAGATGGAATTTTAGCAATTTGTTCAGATTGTGCGAAATAATCTCTGAATTTTTCCCCTTCCGCTTCTTTACCGGTCACAACATTAGAGACTAAATGGGCATTATTCCATAAATAATGGCGAATTTTTGCAAGCAAGGCGGCATCTTGTGCAAAACGTTCCATTAAAATATAGCGCGCACCATCTAGTGCACTTTTTACATCATCAATTCCTTTTTCTTTATCGACAAATAATAGAGCTTCAGATTCTGGATCTAATTTAGCATCTTGCCATAATTTATCTGCTAGTGGCTCTAAGCCTGCTTCAATAGCAATTTGCCCGCGAGTGCGACGTTTTGGTTTAAACGGTAAATAAAAATCTTCAAGCTCAGTTTTACTTAGTGTTTGCTCGATACTTGCTTGCAATTCTGCAGTTAATTTACCTTGTTCTGTAATCGACTTTAAGATAGTTTGTTTTCGATCTTCAAGTTCACGTAAATAACTTAAGCGACTATCAAGTGTTCTTAATTGAGTATCATCAAGACCACCTGTTGCTTCCTTTCGATAACGGGCAATAAAAGGAACTGTACTGCCTTCATCTAACAATTGGATGGCTGCTAAAACTTGCTCTGGTTTTACGGCAAGTTCATCCGCTATAATATGGTTTATTCGATTTGCTATCATAGTCTCTCAATCTATTTTTAAAAATGAACGGAATTTTAGTATGCAAAGCGCCAATTATATAACAAGAGAGGGCTACTTGGCACTCGAGAATGAACTTAAATATTTATGGAAAATTGAAAGACCACAAGTTACACAAGCTGTGTCTGACGCTGCCGCTTTAGGTGATCGCAGCGAAAATGCCGAATATATTTATGGTAAACGCCGTTTGCGTGAAATCGATAGGCGCGTAAGATTTTTAACTAAACGCCTCGAAATATTAACTATTATCGATCCTGATCCACGACAAGAAGGTAAAGTTTATTTTGGAGCTTGGGTAAAATTAATTGATGAACAAGATAAACAAGCGATTTATCGTATTGTTGGGGCCGATGAATTTGATCCCAAAAAAAATTGGATCTCAATTAATAGTCCTGTTGCCCGCGCTTTAATTGGTCATCAAGTTGATCACGAAATTAGCGTTACAACGCCAAATGGTAAGATGTTATATACTATTGAGGCAATTAGTTATAAAGAAATTTGATTTTTTATTTTTTTCAAACATTAAAAAAAGATAAAAATCCATTAATTGCACCTTTATGGCAGCTAAGGATATAATTGCGCAATTAATTTTCTTAAACTATGAATATGCTCTCTGTTAAACAGCTTTTTATTTATCCGATTAAATCGATGAAAGGAATATCAGTCCCTCAAGCTTCCCTTGTTGATGGAGGGTTTATGCATGACAGGGTTTTAATGGTATCAGAGCCTGATGGTCGATTTATTACAGCAAGAGAATATCCCAAACTTTTAACTTTAAAAACATCCATTAAAAATAATATTGTGTATATTGGTCAAGAGGATGGACCAGAAATAAGTATTCATTTAGATGATTTTTCGAATAGCCATGAACCAACAGAAGTTTGGGGGAGTCGCTTTACCTCGCACATCGCACCTATTATGGCAAATCGTTATTTAAGTGACTTTTTACAAAAAGACGTACAATTAAGATGGCTCGGTTTACATTCAACGCGGCGCACAAAACGTTATCAAGATGTACCTGTTAGTTTTGCTGATGGTTATCCTTACTTACTTTTAACACAAGCTTCCTTTGATTATTTACAGCAACACTGTCCAGAAACATTAGACATACAACAGTTCCGTGGCAATATTATTGTTGATGGCGCTTTACCTTTTGCCGAAGATGGTTGGAAAACGATAAAAATTGGTGATGTTATCTTTGATATTGTAAAACCCTGTTCACGTTGTGTTATTACAACCATTAATGTTAAAAATAATCACTACTTAGCTAATAATGACCCCTTAAAAACGCTACGATATTTCCGAATGGATGAGCAAGGTGAAATTGATTTTGGCATGAATATGATTGCCCGTAATCATGGACAAATTTCTATCAATGATCCCATTGAGATCCTAGAAAAGCAAATTGCTAAAAATTATATAAAAAGCTTCCCATCGCATAATCTAAAACAACATAAAATCTGTCATATTAGTGTACAGGGTAAAACATACCTTGGTAACAACAAGCAAACTCTTTTGGAACAATTAGAGCATCATCAAATTTTAATGCCAAATTCTTGCCGTTCGGGTATTTGTGGACGCTGTCAAATTCGTTTGATAAAAGGAGAAGTTACAGCGATGATACAATCAGCGATTAAACGAAATAACCGCATTTTAGCATGCAGCACAGTTCCTAAAACCGATATTACGATTGAAGTAATCAAGAAATAGCTGCAAAATCCGCTACTTGATGGTCTTCTAAATAATCATAATGGAATGGTATTAACCTATCATTCATTACTTTGATTGTTTCGCTGAAATAAAACGTTTTATTACTTGCAATAAATGAAGGCTGTGCAATAACACAAAGAGAGGCATTTTCAGCTGCCTCTACAACCATCATATTGACCACATTATGGGTATTTTGTAAATTTACTTTCACAATATCGGCAAAATTGGGCTTAAAATTAGCCTGTGATGGGGCGAAATACCAACTTTTCGGCATTTGTGGTTTTAAAAAATTAGCGGCAACAATAGCGTTAATGGTTAATTCAATGCGCTTAGTTTCAGTTAACGCTAAATATTGGCTATTATCATAAAACTGATAATAAACAGCCGCATGACTAACTGTAAATGGAAAAGCCATAAACACGTCAGGAATAAGCATTTTACTCGGATAACAAGAACGAAATACCATATCATTTGATATTTCAAGCATTAAACTATCGTAGTTTGGATCAAAATACCAACGCCAACTATCTGCTGGGCGAATAGCTTTTTCTCCTACCATGCTTTGAAATCCTCAAATAAGTGAAATGAATTAGCATATGAATATAGCATATGTTTTAATTAAAAAAAACAATCGAATAAATAATAAAGATTATTTAATAATTTAGTTTGAAAAAAAGTTATTTTTTTCGATTTGTATTTTTGTTTTTATTAGTGTGTAATTTAACCGTCTAATGATACATTCATATGTTTGCATCCCTAGTTCTATTTTATTGAACTTTAATAGTCAGCTAGCATCTAAGGATTTTAATTGTCCTTGAACTTGTTACCCTCTGCAGTCATATCGGCTAATGTGTAAATATCTTCGCCGGTGCCATCGGGGAATATGCCGGTTGCTTCAATTAAACTGCCACCGATTGTTGACGTGTATTCACCCGATATTACTTGCCGAGCCCCTGATTGGATATTATCTAGCCCAAAAAATAGTAACGTGGTTGCAAGCCCTAGACCTATGCCGGTTTCAGCTAACGCGCTGGCAGCAATCAGCGTCGCTGCACCTTGTACGACTTTCATCCCCCCTAAAAAGCGGGGCATTTCGTGCTCGGTCCATGTGTACCTGGCTATCTTGTTATCAACAAAGTCAGGCTCAACTGGCTCATTAATCACTTGCCATTTTTCGATATGTGCCCATTTTTTAGGGATTTTAACGCGGCATAAATCCTTGGGGTTATAACGTCCAATCAGTTTGCAATCTGCCGTATCGTTATCGAGATGATAAGGATTATCCTCAATCTGGGGAATGATTTTATATTTATAACTGGAATGAAGTTGAAGCAGTACCTCATCACATTTTGGGAGCTGCGTATAGGCAAATTCAATCCGGGTGCCTTTTAACCGATACTTTTTGCGTGTTTCAAGCAGGATGGGCCTTCGCCTCGAAGGCATTACTTAACTGATGGGGGTTAAGATAGCTAAAATAGTCATCAATAAATGCGCTATTAACCGCGCTTGTTGTATTGAGATAGTTAATAAAAAATGACGAGTTAATCGTCATTTTTTATACAGGATATTTATTATTTAATAAGCTATTTTTAGGACGGGCAAAAATCCTCGCGTTTAAATTGTTTACCTGTGGGTTTAACTTCTTCGACATCAAATCCTATAAGATATTCTTCATCATAAAATAAAGGCTTACACTATATCCATAAGGAATACCATCTTCTTCACTTATTCCCATAATGACGCCTTTTTTCCAACATACTTACCGGTTTTTCTTTTACCATCTAATGATACATTTATATATTTGCTAGCCCTGGGTCTATTTTATTGAACTTTAATAATCAGCTAATATCTAAGGACTTTAATTGCCCATACTCATCAAAAATAATCGTAACTAATCCATAAGGACAATCGGCTGTAATAATTTTATTTTGAAATTCTTCATCTACAACTGATGGTCTATCTCCTTTTTTATCAAATATTATCTCTAAAAAATAACCTTCTCCATTATGCACATTGGGTAAAGAATCTTTCGCTCCTTTCTTCTTTAAATATTCCTGAATTTCTTCTATATTTATTGATGCCATTACTTATCTCCTGTCTTAAGGGGCATAAAATCCCCTTTATTTATTAAATTATTAACTTGATTATTTCGAATTGGACCAACAGAAATTATTTTCATTTCATCTTTTGGAACTGTAATTCTGATTAATCTGCCGTCAATTTCCTGAATTATATTAATGTGTCCAGTTCTCATATCTACTACTCTCGTAGCATTTGGATTATTAGCTAATTTCTGTAAATCGATTTCTGTTAATTTACCAGCTAAATTACCCATCCTAGGATCATTTAATTGTCCTTGAACTCGATCAGCCATTTCAAATTTTTGTATATATGTTCCAGTCGTTTCTTTTTTACCATATTTCAGTTGCTTCTTAACAGCTCTAACCTCCTCTGACCCATATGGACTAAACGTTGGCTCGTCAATAGTAATCATATTACGCTGATTAAGCGAGATATTCTCAACGGTGATACCAATTTCACTGGGTTTAACGGGTGGGGTGCCTTTAATGCTGGTGAGTTTGATGATATTACGGGATTGTGTTGCTGTTTTAATGACTAAGCCCGCTTTACCGGCTGCAGTCATATCGGCTAATGCGTAAATATCTTCGCCGGTGCCATCGGGGAATATGCCGGTTGCTTCAATTAAACTGCCACCGATTGTTGAGGTGTATTCACCCGATATTACTTGCCGAGCCCCTGATTGGATATTATCTAGCCCAAAAAATAGTAACGTGGTTGCAAGCCCTAGACCTATGCCGGTTTCAGCTAACGCGCTGGCAGCAATCAGCGTCGCTGCACCTTGTACGACTTTCATCCCCCCTAAAAAGCGGGGCATTTCGTGCTCAAGGGCTTCGTTTGATTTGCCTTCGGTGGTATAACCCGCAGTCACGAGTGCTGTGTGGCAGACTAAGTCACCGATGGGGGTAATGCGAAAAGGCAGGCAGAATTGCTCACTCAGTACAAAGCTATTCCAAACATTTTGTTTATCGTGCTCGGTCCATGTGTACCTGGCTATTTTGTTATCAACAAAGTCAGGCTCAACGGGCTCATTAATCACTTGCCATTTTTCGATATGTGCCCATTTTTTAGGGATTTTAACGCGGCATAAATCCTTGGGGTTATAACGTCCAATTAATTGGCAATCTGCCGTATCGTTATCGAGATGATAAGGATTATCCTCAATCTGGGGAATGATTTTATATTTATAACTGGAATGAAGTTGAAGCAGTACCTCATCACATTTGGGGAGCTGCGTATAGGCAAATTCAACCTTTGTACCTTTTAACCGATACTTTTTGCGTGTTTCAACATGCTTAATAATAGCCGGTTGCCGCAGGTATTTGAGCAGTTTAAAGGCGTTAACATAGAGGGACTCGATATCGGTAAGATTATCATGTCGCGTGGCGGTTTTAATTGCCGCTGTTAAGCGTGTTTCTTCATCGCGCTCATCACCTGTGCCATCTAACACAAGGGGGCTATAGAGATACGCGCGGACACGTTTAACGATATCGCTATTATGATAGCGATAATCCGCTTTATCAAATCCCTCACTGTGTTTAAGCTGACTAACGGCTGAAATCACGTCCTTGTAGAAAATGGGCGGGTACGTTGCTCCTTCGCTGTCTTCATACGCTAACGTGCCGATGCGTTGCTCGGCGGTAAAAAAATAGGTGTTGTTTAATAATATCAGTAGCTGATAAAACATAAACCCAATGTGCTCATCCGGGCGAAACATATTTTGTTGCCAAAGCAAAGGGGCATAGCGAAAATGCTCGGCGGAATAACCATAATTAATTTGACCCGCCAGGGCGTTATCTATCTCAACCGTAAAGGGTGAATTGCCGGAGGTTAATAAGGCGGTTAAGTCATCAAGCCAGGCTTGTGCCAGTTTTTTTAACGTGTAAGCGTTTATCCCCCCTTTCCGCAAGTTCAATGGCGTTTAAGCCGCCCCCTAGCAGTAAATGTACTTTGGGATACACCTTTTCGGTACTAAATACACTTTTATTCTTACCTAAAAAAATTTCATCGGGGCTAAAATCATGATTGAACAGGAAATGAGCGGCATTAATGTCAGGCGCTGCGCCATCATAAAAGCCGATGGGTAGTGCTGGGCGATTGATGAGCTCAACAATAATCCAAGTGTAATCAGGTTGGTATTCCGGGATTTTTCTATTATATGGAATGGGCGGTGGCATAGGTGGAGAGGATGGGCGCATATCGAAAACGGGATTGAAAATCGGTAAGGTGCGCAAAATAAGTCGTTCGTGATAGAGTGCCTGTAATAAACACTTTGCGACCTTATCGGGATAACGGTGATAATAAGCCGCATAATGTAAGCCGTTTTTTTGCAGTAAGGGATAGAAATTTTTACAGCTATTAGGATTGGCAACGAGCTTTTTAATAATCGGGTGATAGTCGGTTTTATGGAAGTATTTAATGCGACGAGGAAAAAAAGGACTGCATCTAAATTCGCCTTCACCCTCTCTAAATTCTTGTATAAGGTTATCCCACTCGCTTGGGGTGAGCAGTTGATAGTAGTACATGTTTTATTTCCGTTTTTTTATTGTTTATTTTTGGCAGACTTTAATCATCAATTACTTAATAAATAGCAAAAAATGAGTGAGTTATAAAAAATCACTAAGCTAAAAAGATTAGGTTGTCACGTAATTGTTATTAAGTATAATCGATGATTATTACCGGGTATAAGGTAGCATACTGTAAATTATTTGCAAAGCAAAAAGTTGTTTAAGAAAGTGAGATGTAAAAAAAGGTACCTATTGGTACCTTTTTAAGGTTGTTTTAAAAAAGCATCATTTTTAAAATTGTTCTTTAACTCGCAACATTAATTCGTTTCATATCTTTCATGTAGCTTCGTAATTGATGACCGATTTTCTCAATTGGATGATTACGAATATCTTCATTGACGTCACGTAATAACGCATTATCAATACTATTTTCTTGTATTGCTTGTCCAAGATCACCTGTTTGTAATAATGGCATGAACTTTTCTTTTAACAAAGGGACAGCTAAATTAGAAAATAAATAATTTCCATATTCAGCAGTATCAGAAATAACCACATTCATTTCATATAAACGTTTACGAGCAATAGTATTAGCAATAAGTGGTAATTCATGTAAAGATTCGTAATAGGCTGACTCAGGTAAAATGCCCGATTCCAGCATAGTTTCAAATGCTAGTTCAACCCCAGCCTTAACCATAGCTACTAAGACAAGACCTTGATCAAAATAAGCTTGTTCATCAATCTTGCCTTCATAATTTGCTGCTTTCTCAAAGGCTGATTCACCTGTTTCTTTTCGCCATTTTAATAAATTAGCATCGCCATTATCCCAATCTTTCATCATGGTGCTTGAAAACTCACCCGAAATAATATCATCCATATGTTTACGATATAAATCTTTCATGATGATCTTTAATTCTTTTGCTAAAGCATTAGCTCTTATTTTGGCGGGATTCGATAAACGATCCATCATTAATGTAATACCACCTTGTTTTAAAGCTTCCGTTATTGTTTCCCATCCAAATTGTAATAATTTACAGGCGTAAGCTGGGTCGACGCCTTCGGCAACTAATTTATCAAAACATAGTAAAGAGCCAGTTTGTAACATACCACATAAAATAGTTTGTTCACCCATTAAATCAGATTTTACTTCAGCAACAAATGATGATTCTAAAACACCAGCTCGATGACCACCTGTTGCCGCCGCCCATGCTTTTGCAATAGCTAAACCTTCCCCATTAGGATCGTTTTCTGGATGTACAGCAATAAGAGTTGGTACGCCAAAACCGCGTTTATATTCTTCGCGTACTTCAGTACCCGGGCATTTAGGTGCCACCATCACAACGGTAATATCTGGTCGAATTTTTTCACCTACTTCAACAATATTAAAACCATGAGAATAACCTAATGCAGCCCCTTTTTTCATTAAAGGCTGAACCGCTTTAACAACTGCTGAATGTTGTTTATCTGGCGTTAAATTAATAACAAGATCCGCCGTTGGAATTAATTCTTCATATGTGCCAACTTTAAAACCGTTTTCAAAGGCCCTGCGCCATGAAGAACGTTTTTCATCAATCGCTTCTTTACGAAGCGCATACGAAATATCTAATCCTGAATCACGCATATTAAGACCTTGGTTGAGTCCCTGCGCACCACATCCAACAATAACGATTTTTTTTCCTTTTAAATAATCTGCTTCTTTTGCAAATTCTTCACGTGCCATAAAACGACATTTGCCTAATTGGTCTAATTTCTCACGTAGATTTAATTGATTAAAATAATTCGACATTTTATCCTCTCTTTATATAGTTACAACTAGCTATTAAATTAACAGTTCTAATTAATCGTAATGTTGATATAAGTTATTATTAAGATTTAATTGGTTACCACTATATCTTAATTTTAATATTGCTAAAATTGATATATTTAAAATTTAATATTGCATTTTTTGCAAAACACTTGCTAAGCGATATACTTTCTCTTACTCTAGCGACAAATTTCTTAACAGGTTTTTTTATGGATAACCGTATAAAGCAAGCAAATAAAGAAGCCCTACTTTCTTTACTATTGACATTCATCTATTTAATAACATGGATTGTAACCGCTTATTTTTCTGGCGATGGCGTCGGATTTTTAGGTTTTCCATTATGGTTTGAATTATCTTGTCTGTTTTCACCTGTCGCATTCATTTTACTTTGCTGGTGCGTCGTTAAGTTTCTTTTTAAAGAAATCCCACTAGATTAATCCTTTAATTATGATAAATACTAATATTATTATTCCCTTAATTATTTATTTAATATTTGTTTTTGGTTTATCGATTTACGCTTATGCCAAACGCGAAAAAACCGATCAATTTATGGATTACTTTATTGGTAATCGGACAATGGGTGGGTTTCTTTTAGCAATGACAATTGCTGCAACCTATGCCAGTGCTAGTTCCTTTATAGGTGGTCCTGGAGCTGCGTATAAATATGGTCTTGGTTGGGTGTTATTATCGATAATTCAAGTGCCAGCTGTTCTTGTCACGCTAGGTATTTTAGGCAAAAAATTTGCTATTTTATCACGCAAATATAATGCCATTACGTTAAGCGATATCTTGTATGCTCATTATAAAAGTTATGCTATCGTTTGGTTCGCAAGCATCGCTTTAATTATCGCTTTTATCGGCTCGCTGACTGTTCAATTCGTCGGAGGTGCGAGATTACTCGAATCTTCGGTCGGTATTCCATATAATTTAGGATTACTTATTTTTGGTATCGGCACCGTTATCTATACTGCTTTTGGCGGGTTTAGAGCAAGTATCTTAAATGATGCTTTTCAGGGAATGGTTATGATTATAGGTGCATTATTACTGCTTGTTGCTGTCATCTATGTTGGTGGTGGCATACCAAATATCATGCATCGTTTACAAGAAATGGATCCGGCTTTATTAACACCTGAAGGTGATAATAATTTTATGGATGGTCCTTTTATGGCCTCATTTTGGGTTTTAGTCTGTTTTGGTTTAGTCGGCTTACCTCATACTGCTGTCAGATGTATGGCATTTAAGGAAAGTAAATCACTACATAGGGCTATTATTATTGGCACCATTGTTATTTTTATAATTATGTTAGCTATGCACTTATCTGGCGTGCTTGGGCGAGCAATTATTCCAAATCTAAACGAAGTTGATACCATTTTACCAACGTTAATTATCAATATATTACCGCCTTTTGCTGCCGGGATCTTTTTAGCGGCACCACTCGCTGCAATTATGTCAACCATTAACGCTCAGCTTTTACAACTTTCATCTGTTCTTATAAAAGATCTTTATTTAACTATTAAGCCACCTGCCAAATTAAACGATAAATTATTAACGCGCATCTCAATTGTGATAACTTTTGTTTTTGGTATGATAATAATTGTGACCTCCTGGAATCCGCCTAGCATGATCATTTGGCTAAATATATTAGCTATTGGTGGGCTTGAAGCTGTATTTTTATGGCCTATAATACTTGGACTATATTGGAAAAAGGCTAACGCTCTTGGCGCTTTTTGTTCAATGCTTGCTGGGGCATTGTGTTTTACGTTAATGTCCTATTATAAAATCGATATATTTTCTTTTAAACCAATTATCTCATCATTAATTATTAGCTTAATTGTGTTTATTTTTACAAACCCTATTGGTCAAAAATCAAAAAACGATGCCTTGGATCCAACTAAAAATTAGCTCGACTAACGAACATGCTGAACACATCAGTGACTTATTGCTAGAATCTGGCGCAGTTTCGGTGACTTTTCAAGATACATACGATACCCCCGTATTTGAACCTTTACCTGGCGAAACTAAACTATGGGGTAATACCGATATTGTCGGTCTTTATGAAGCCGATATTGAAATTGAAACATTAAAAAAACAACTTTATCTTGAAAGCTATATTTATAAATTTGAGCAGCTTGAAGATAAAGATTGGGAACGTGAATGGATGGATAATTTTCATCCTATGCAATTTGGTGAAAAATTATGGATTTGCCCAAGTTGGCGAGAAATTCCCGATCCTAATGCCGTTAATGTGATGTTAGATCCCGGTCTTGCCTTTGGTACAGGAACACATCCAACCACAGCACTTTGTTTAACGTGGCTTGAAAGTTTAGATCTTAATAACAAAACTGTTATTGATTATGGTTGCGGTTCTGGTATTTTAGCAATTGCAGCATTAAAGTTAGGTGCCAAAAGAGTTATTGGTATCGATATCGATCCACAGGCTTTGCAAGCTAGTCGTGATAATGCACAGCGTAATCACGTAAGTGAAAAGTTAGATTTATATTTAACGCAAGATATCCCCGCTAATATACTCGCTGATATTTTAGTTGCCAATATTCTTGCTGGACCTTTAAAAGAATTAGAGCCTGCGATTAATCAATTAATAAAACCAAAGGGATTATTAGGTTTATCTGGCATTCTTAGTACTCAATCGACAGCCGTATGCAGCGCCTATAAGCCGCATTTTTATTTAGATCCGCTGGTTGAAAAAGACGACTGGTGTAGAATTACTGGCTATAAATTGTAAAAATTTTATCTTTCTTCTTTTATCTTCAACAAAAAATGCGTAATATAGCCAACCTTAATTTCCTATATATTGGAAATGTGGCATTAAAGAATAAACTTATTGCAGCCCCCATGGCTGGCATTACTGATGCACCTTTTCGTGATTTATGTTTGCGATTTGGTGCAGGCTTAGCAGTGTCAGAGATGTTTTTAGCTAATTCAGACGTTTGGCATACTGAAAAATCAGCATTGCGGCTAGTTACAGCAAATAATGAAGATATTAAAGCTGTGCAAATTGTGGGATCTGATCCCATCGAAATGGCTAAAACCGCTGAATTAAATGCGCATTATGGTGCCCAAATAATTGACATTAATATGGGCTGTCCTGCAAAAAAAGTAAATAAAAAATTGGCTGGATCAGCTTTAATGCAATACCCAGAACTTGTAAAACAAATTTTACAAGAAGTTGTAAGTGCGGTTGATATTCCAGTAACATTAAAAATCCGTACAGGCTGGGATGAACAGCATAAAAATTGTTTAGAGATTGCACAAATTGCGCAAGACTGTGGTATTAAAGCATTGACAATACACGGACGTACTCGCGCTTGTTTATTTAATGGTAATGCTGAATATGAATCCATTAAAAAAGTTAAAGAGCAAGTCAGTATTCCTGTTATTGCAAATGGTGATATTACAACTCCACAACAAGCTAAACAAGTTTTTAAATATACGAATGCTGATGGTATAATGATTGGACGTGGTGCTCAAGGCAGACCTTGGATATTTGAAGAGATTGCTTATTATTTAGAACACGGTCAATTAAAAAAAGAAAAGACAATGAATGAAATTAAGCAAATTATCATTGAGCATTTAGATTCTCTTTATCAATTTTATGGAGAATACAAAGGATTACGTATCGCTAGGAAGCATGTTAGTTGGTATACTAAGAATTATGTTAATAGCGATCATTTTAGGCGCTTATTCAGTGTACTTGATAACACAAGTGAACAAGTTAAAACACTAGAAGCATTTTTTAATCAAATTGAAAACAACACAAAGAGTTAAAAATACTATGTCAGAACAACGCGTTACAGCTGCAGCACTTAAATTTACAACTGTAAACTCACAAGACCAAATAACACAAAAACCTTTACGAGATTCAGTAAAACAAGCTGTTAGAAATTATTTATCACAATTAGATGGCGAAGATCCTAATGACCTTTATGACCTAGTGCTAGCTGAAGTTGAACATCCATTTCTTGATATGATTATGCAATATACTCGTGGTAATCAAACTCGCGCAGCTAATATGTTAGGTATTAACCGTGGAACATTACGCAAAAAACTAAAACAATATGGCATGAGTTAAACCCTAATTTCTCGTTTTATCTTTTTAAAAAAGCGCAATTGATATAATCGCGCTTTTTTAATTTTAGTTATAAGGTATTATTACAAAATAAATTGTTATTGAATTCGATTATTATTTGTTAAATTCTTCTCTATTTTTATTGCCATTTATTTGATAATTTTTTACTAATTAAGATAAATAAAATAGTAATTTTGTTCTAGATGGATTTTGATATTAATAATGAATTTATCACTTAATTTTGTTAAAATGCGGCGATTTTAAATTTTTTATTCTGGAGAATTTTATGGCAGGTCATAGTAAGTGGGCCAATACCAAACACCGTAAAGCAGCGCAAGATGCAAAACGCGGTAAAATTTTTACTAAAATTATTCGTGAACTTGTTACTGCCGCCAAAATTGGTGGAGGCGATCCAGCGTCTAATCCTCGTTTACGAGCAGCTATGGACAAAGCCTTATCAAATAATATGACACGAGATACCATGAATCGCGCAATTGCTCGCGGTGTCGGTGGCGAAGATGATAGCAATATGGAAACTATCATTTACGAAGGCTATGGTCCTGCAGGAACCGCGGTAATGGTTGAATGTTTAAGTGATAATCGTAATCGAACCGTTTCGGAAGTTCGTCATGCCTTTACAAAAACAGGTGGTAATCTTGGAACAGATGGCTCAGTCTCTTACCTATTTACTAAAAAAGGCGTTATCTCATATCCTGCAGGTACTGATGAAGATAAGTTAATGGATGCTGCATTGGAAGCTGGCGCTGATGATATTGTCACTTATGATGATGGTGCAATGGATGTTTTTACAAGCCCTGAATTATTTGGCGAAATAAAAGATGCCTTAGATGCAACAGGTATCGTTGCTGAAGCAGCTGAAGTTTCAATGATTCCTGCAACTAAAGTTGATTTAGATATTGAATCTGCACCAAAATTATTGCGTTTAATTGATATGTTAGAAGATTGTGATGATGTACAAGAAGTTTATCACAATGGCGAAGTGTCAGACGAGGTTGCTGCAACACTCTAATGTCAATTATCCTTGGTATCGACCCCGGTTCACGTTTGACTGGATATGGCATAATCCGTCAAACTGGCCGTCAATTGACCTATCTTGGTAGTGGTTGTATTCGTACACAAGTTGATGATTTACCGTCTCGATTAAAACGCATTTATGCCGGCGTTTCCGAAATTATCTTACAATTTAACCCAGACATGTTTGCTATCGAACAAGTTTTTATGGCGCGAAATGCCGATTCTGCTCTTAAATTAGGGCAAGCAAGAGGCGCCGCTATTGTTGCTGCTGTTAATCAAGATTTACCGGTATTTGAATATGCAGCAAGACTTGTTAAACAAAGTGTTGTTGGCACTGGTGCTGCTGATAAAAAGCAAGTGCAACATATGGTGAAATTATTATTAAAACTTCCCGCTAGTCCACAAGCTGATGCTGCTGATGCACTAGCAATTGCAATTACGCACGCACATATAGGGTATTTTAATTTAAATAAAAAAAGTTAAAATGCATTTTGCCAATTTTTAAACTTGTAAGTGATTTTATAAAGCTAAAACTCAGCGATTATCCTACCCTCATTTACCTGCGCTGTAAAACTCAATTCTTACACAAAGAAAATAATAAGTATTTATGCAATAACTTAGATTTGATTTCGCCAAAAATATGAGTTTATTAATGTTAGCAATGACTGAAGATTGAAATGAACTGCATAAAAAAGCACTGAATTGAAGTCACATTTTAACCTTAATAAATCTCAAATGTAACTTTTATCAGTGCTTTTTATCCGTATTTTTTAACTAATACTATTAACTTAGTTTTTATGTTCTATTGTTGCTTTTTCTGGTTCTGCCTCAGTTGGATTTTTAGCTAAGAATTTATTCACTAATACATAGAACAATGGAATATAAAATATCGTTAAGAAAGTACCTGTGAACATACCACCAATAACACCCGTACCTACCGCATTTTGACTTGCAGAGCCAGCACCTGTATTTAAGGCTAATGGTAATACACCTAAAATAAAGGCAAATGAAGTCATTAAAATTGGACGTAAACGTAAACGACATGCTTCTAATATTGCATCTATTAACGATTTATGTTGTTTTTCATAAGACTCTTTAGCAAATTCTACAATCAAAATCGCATTTTTGGCGGTTAGTCCCATCGTCGTTAATAAACCTACGATAAAGTAAATATCGTTGTCTAAGCCTCTTGACATAGTTGCATAAACCGTACCAATAATACCTAATGGTAAAACAAACAGAACAGAAATCGGCACACTCCAACTTTCATATAAAGCGGCTAACGCCAAGAATATAACAATAACTGAAATAATATATAAAGTTGTTGTTTGTGATCCTGTTTGGCGTTCTTGATAAGAAAGGTCCGTCCAGTCGTAGGTAAAGCCTGCTGGTAGATTTTTAGATAATTCTTCCATCATTGCCATAGCTTCCCCTGAGCTTTTGCCAGGAGCTGCGGAGCCCGTAATACCCATTGCAGAAACACCATCATAACGTATTAAAGCCGGTGAACCATACGTTTTAGTTGTTGTTGCAACAGCATCATAAGGTACCATTTCACCATAGCTATTTTTTACATTCCAGAAACTAAAGTCTTCTGGCAACATTCGATAAGGTGCAGCAGATTGTAAATATACTTTTTTGACTCGGTTGTTATAAACAAAATCATCAATATATGCAGAGCCAAGCGCTGTCGACAGCACGGTATTGACTGAACTTACTGAGACGCCTAATGCTTGAGCTGTTTCAAAATCAACATTAATTTTATACTGCGGCTCATCGAGCATACTTGATGGTCTAACATTAATTAAGCCAGTTTTTTCACTATTGCTTGCCATAGATAACATTTGGAAAAAGGCTTGTAGTAAAGCTTCGTGACCTTGTGAACCACTATCTTTTAACATATAAGAAAAGCCGTCTGCATTTCCTAATGAGATTATTGGAGGTAAATTCATAGCAAAAATATTAGCTTCAGTGAAGGTAGAAAAATAAAGATTCGCTTTACCAACTAATGCATCTACTTTTTGAGAAGGTTTAGAACGTTCTTCCCAATCTTTTAATTTCACAAATGCCATACCCATATTTTGACCACGGCCTTGGAAACTAAATCCCGCAATACTTAATACTTCTTTAACAGCATCGCCTTCTTGATTAAGGTAGAAATCGGAGGCTTTATTTAATACTTTCAGTGTTTGATCAGCAGTGGAACCTGAAGGCAATTGCACAATCATAACAAAAACACCCTGATCTTCATTTGGTAAAAATGAAGTTGGTAAGCGCGTAAAGCCAAAGACTAAAACAATCACAATAACTACATAAGCTATAGAACAAATGAATGGCTCGCGTATAACCTTAATCACGCCTTTTTCATAACGCACTAAGCAAGAATTATAAAATTTATTGAACCATTTGAAAACAAATTGCGAAATAGCCGAAAACCAACTAAATGGAGGATATTTTATTAATTTTTGCGCCAATGTTGGTTTCGTATCTTTATCATGTGCTTTTAAGATTTGAGTACAAAGTGCAGGTGTTAAAATAATCGCCATTAAAACGGAAAGGCACATTGATGTTACAATCGTAATTGAAAACTGACGATATATTCCCCCTGCTGCGCCACCGTAAAATGCCATTGGCACAAATACTGCTGAAAGGACAACCGCGATACCCACTAAAGCTGGGGTAATTTCTTGCATTGATTTAACCGTTGCGTCATAAGGTGAAAGCCCTTCATCCTTCATAATACGCTCCACATTTTCAATAACAACTATCGCATCATCGACGAGTAACCCAATCGATAAGACCATTGCAAACATAGATAACGTATTAATGGTGAATCCACTAATATATAAAACGGCAAAAGTACCCAGTAAAACAACGGGAACGGTGATGGTTGGAATAAGTGTTGCACGCAGATTTTGTAAAAAGATATACATAACGATAACAACTAAAACAATTGCTTCGATAAGTGTTTCAACCACATTACTGATAGAAAGTTTAACGAAAGGCGTTGTATCATAGGGGAAATCATATTGAATATCATCAGGGAATACTTTAGATAATTCAATTAATTTTGCGTCAACCGCATCAGAGGTATCTAATTGGTTTGCCCCAGTTGCTAAATATATCCCAAGCGCTGCAGAAACTTTACCATTATATTTAGAAATAAAACTATAATCCGATGCACCGATTTCAACAGTCGCAATATCTTTTAAATAAACAGTTGAACCATCAACATTAACGCGAATTAGAATATTTTTAAATTGATCTACAGTTTTCAAACGCGACTGAGCAGTAATTGTTGCATTTAATTCTTGTCCTTTAACATCCGGTAATGCACCTAATTGCCCAGCAGTAACTTGCGCATTTTGTGCTTGTATAGCGGAGGTAATTTCTTCGATTGATAAATTGAAATAATTAAGTTTGTTTGGATCTAACCATATTCGCATGGCATATTCAGAACCAAATAATTGCGTATCGCCAACGCCTTGTACACGTTTTATCGTATCTTGCACATTTGAATAAATAAAGTCAGCAATATCAGCCTTTGTTTTTTCTGGGTTAGTCGATGTAAAAGCCACAACTTTTAAAAAGTTAGTATTACTTTTGGCAACAGACACACCATTTTTTTGGACACTCTCAGGAAGACGAGATTTAATACTTTCTACTTTATTTAATACCTGCACTTGGGCAAAATCGGGATCAGTACCCGGCGCAAATGTTAATACAGTTTCAACAGAACCCGATGAACTACTGGTCGATTTCATATAAAGTAAATTATCGACCCCAGTTAAATTTTGTTCAAGAAGTTGTGTCACTGTATTTTCAATACTTTTTGCATCGGCACCAGGATAAACCGCATTAACCTTAATAGCAGGAGGTGCAATATCAGGATACTGTTCAATTGACATAAATTGGATACACATTGCACCGCCCAGAATCATCATAATTGCGATGACCCAAGCAAAAACAGGGCGATCAATAAAAAACTTAGCCATAATCTGCTGTTCTCCTGATTACTTCATATTATTATTTATTAAAGTATCTAACTGACTTTGCGTTAAAAAGCTGATAGCCTCAGTTGGATATCCTTCAGGTTTTCCTGTAGGTCCCATTTTTGTTTCCTCAACAATTTTCCCTTTGACAATGATATTTTGTCTTTTACCTTCAGGTTTATTTTGTTCAGTCATAGCGGCTTGCTCTGCACTAGATAATTTAAGTAATCCAGAGATAATCACTCTTTCACCTTGATTAATGCCTTTTGTGACTACCCAATATCCTGGTAACCCGGTATAGATTTCAAGCCCAACTCGCGTACTAATTGTATTATCCGCATTTAACACTTTTGCAGTATATTGACCTTGTTGATTACTGGTGATACCGCTTTGTGGAACAACAACCGCATCTTTAATATAACCTAGTGTTAACTGAGGTTTAATAAACATACCCGGTAAAATTTGTGCATCAGGATTTGCAAATTCAGCTCGTAGGGTAATAGTACCTGTTGTTTGATCAACCGACATGTCAGAAAATTTGATATTACCCGCTTCATTGTATTTAGAGCCATCATTAAAATAAATATCGACGTTATCTTCTGTTTTAGGTTCATAGATTACATTTGCATCTTTACGAAATTTATCGTAACGCGTTGCTGCTTCGGTCATATCGACATAAATAGGATCTAATTTTTGTACAACAGCTAAAGGCGTTGTTTGATCAGCTGAAACTAATGCACCTTCGGTAACACTCGACTTACCAATATAACCATCAATAGGAGAATAAACTTTGGTATAACCTAAGTTAACTTTGGCGGTATTTTGATTAGCTTCAGCAACAGCAACACTTGCATCAGCTTGTTGAGCTTCGGCAGAGGCTTTATCGTAATCTTGTTGACTTATAGATTTGGTTTGTAATAGACCTGCATAACGTTTTAATGTTAAATGAGCAATATTAGCACTCGCTTTCGCGCTTGCAACATTGGCGACGGCACTATCATAATTCGCTTGATAAATAGCGGGATCGATTTGATAAAGAGATTGACCCGCTTCTACATTAGAACTTTCAGTAAATTCGCGTTTTAGAATAATTCCGCCTACTTGAGGTCTAATTTCTGCTACTTGTGATGCGACAACACGTGCAGGTAATGCAACTTTAATCGTATATGTTAATGGTTTTATTTCAAAAACTTTTATAGGTACTTGCTTTACAATTGTATTGGCGTCATTGCCATTTTGTTGCGCTGTATCATTTTGAGAATTATTATCACAACCAGCCAAGACAAAAACGCTTGAAAAAACAAGCGGCAACATTAAAGTAGGAAAGAATTTATTAGATCTCATATCAAAAACGCCTCAATAAACTTATTAAATATATATTTAAATGACAATAGGTTTCGTTACAATGAAGCTGGAATTTTACAGAAAATAATTTATAAATGTAAGTCACATTCAATGTTATAGCACAGAGTTCTAAAAATAAAAAATTGTATTGATGATTATGATTATTGTTAGAAATAAAGTAAGATATGAAAACTTTATACACAAAAGGCTATTAAGTTAAAAATTTATTGATCATATTTACAATATCATAAAAGCTGTTTTAACTTATTAACATAAACTACTATAATAGCAACCTTTATTATATAGTAATTAAATAATTTTTTTTGAGATGATTATTATGGATAATTTACGTATTGTTCTAATTGTTGTGGCATCCTTAGTCATTCTAGCCTTATTGATTCATGGTTTTTGGATAAACAAAAAGGAACGTTCTTCATTATTTAATGAAAATAAACATAATGTAAATAACAATAAAAAAGATAACTCACCTTTACAAAATCAATCAAAAAATGATGTAGATTCTCCATCATTGTCTCAATATAATTCATCGACAAATGCTGACAATCGCACAAAAAAAACTAAAACAATTATCATAGATGAATCAGTTATGGACTATGTCGAACCCGATCGTCCACGCCAGCATGACCTCTTTGCAAATTCTACCTTTGAGGATGATCAACCTAAATCCGTTAATAGTAGCAATGTAAATATCGGCAATAAAGAATTTATAATTAATGAAAATGAACCTAAAATTCCCACTGATCACCATAACGAATTATTAACAGAGACCGATGAAACTCTGATCATCCCAGTTCATGATGAACAAGGCTCAAGTAGCAATAAACCTAATGAGTTGCCCAAAACCCATATTTCAGAAAAAGTAGAACAGCCTAAAACAGATATTATTATCCTGAATGTCACGGGTTTAAAAGGTGAACTTTTACATGGAGATGTTTTACTAAGTAGTATTATTCAATCAGGTTTTCAATTTGGTGATATGAATATTTTCCACCGTTATTTAGATCCAGCTGGTAATGGTCCTGTTTTATTTAGTTTAGCCAATATGATTCAACCCGGTTATCTCGATCCCGAAACTATGCATGAATTTAAAACTCCCGGCATTTCTATTTTTATGGTTGCGCCAACCGAGGGCAACAATCAACAAAACTTTAAATTAATGTTACAAACAGCCCAGCGCATTGCCGACGATGTAAATGGCGTTGTTTTAGATGATGAACATCGTATGTTAACACCTCAAAAAATTGATAATTACAAAGAAAGAATCAAAAAAGCGAATAATGAATTGTGATTTTATCACTTTTGATTAAATTTCTTGAAAATCGTGCTGTTTTCAGCCGAAATTAATGATATCAATATCATATTTATTAACAAACCG
This sequence comes from Gilliamella sp. ESL1225, assembly GCF_058502635.1. NCBI lineage: Bacteria > Pseudomonadati > Pseudomonadota > Gammaproteobacteria > Orbales > Orbaceae > Gilliamella > Gilliamella sp. ESL1225. Next base: position 1,738,661 of record NZ_CP196358.1, read on the forward strand.
CTAATTATTAGCGGTTTATATATTAGGGATTGCAATCCTAAACCCTTTTATTGCTTCACAGTATATTTGCGTTTTTGTGGTAATACGTTTTATTAATAATGTGTTTTTATATATTAAATGGTATTTATTGCTTCGCAGCTAAGCTAGATGAGTTAGGGGCTAACTAATTTATGTGTAAAAGGCAAAATCATGACACAAATGAATCTAACCACAAATCAAATAGAATCATCTAAATCATTAAACAAAATTGAAAAAACCTTATCAAACTTGCGTCATGTAATACGTGAGCATGAGTATAATTATTATGTTTTAGATGCACCAACAATTCCCGACGCAGAATATGATAAATTAATTAAACAATTACAGGAACTTGAAGCACAATATCCTAATCTAATTATTGCAGATTCACCGACTCAGCGTGTCGGTGGCACTCCTTTATCCTCGTTTACAACCGTTCATCATGAAATACCAATGTTATCGTTAGATAATGTGTTCGATGAATCGTCTTTTTTAGCATTTGATAAACGCGTAAAAGAACGTTTACATTTACAGGAGCAACAATCGATTGAGTATTGTTGTGAATTAAAATTAGACGGATTAGCTGTCAGTATATTATATGAAAATGGACAATTTATTCGGGCATCAACCCGTGGCGATGGAACAACTGGCGAAGATATTACCGCTAATGTTAAAACAATTAAAGTCATTCCTTTAGTTCTTTTAGGCGAAAATATTCCATCAAGACTGGAAGTACGTGGCGAAGTTTTTATGACACATAAAGGATTTGAACAATTAAACAATAATGCTAAAAAACACGATCAAAAAATCTTTGCAAATCCACGTAATGCAGCAGCAGGTTCATTAAGACAATTAGATCCTAAAATCACAGCTAAAAGACCTTTAACCTTTTTTTGTTATGGCATTGGTATTGCCGAAAATGCCGATCTTCCTAATACACATTATGATCGTTTAATGCAATTGAAAAAATGGGGGCTACCAGTTAGTCATAAAGTTCAATTACGTGAAGGTGCAAAACAAGCCATTGATTATTTTAAACATATCAATCAAGAAAGGATGTCACTTGATTTTGATATAGATGGCGTTGTCATTAAAGTTAATGCAATTGCGCAACAACAAGAATTAGGCTTTGTTGCCAGATCTCCGAGGTGGGCAATTGCTTATAAATTTCCTGCACAAGAGGAAATCACCCAATTATTAAAAGTGGATTTCCAAGTTGGCAGAACAGGTGCAATTACACCGGTGGCAAGATTAGAGCCAGTTTCGGTTGCTGGTGTTATTGTAAGTAATGCCACATTACATAATAATGATGAAATAGAACGGCTAGGTATTCGTATTTCTGATTACGTCACTATTCGTCGAGCTGGTGATGTTATACCGCAAATTACATCTGTCATTTTAGATAAACGACCCAATGATAGTGAAGCGATTATTTTCCCGACACATTGCCCTATTTGTGGATCGTTGATTATTCGCGATGAAGGTCAAGCTATATCTCGCTGCTCAGGTGGACTATTTTGCCCTGCTCAACGTAAAGAAGCGTTGAAACATTTTGTTTCAAGAAAAGCCATGGATATTGATGGTTTAGGTGATCGTATCATTGAACAACTGGTTGATAAAGATTATGTTCATACCCCTGCCGATCTCTATAAACTGACTAAACCATTGCTTTGCAGTTTAGACAAAGTGGGCGAAAAATTAGCTCAAAATCTATTAAATTCATTAGAAAAATCCAAAAACACGACATTAAATCGTTTTATTTATGCGCTTGGTATTCCAAATGTCGGCGAAGTTACAGCTGAGAATTTGGTCAATCAATTAGGTGATTTGACAGATATTCAAAACACGAGTTTAGAAGAACTACAAACCGTTAATGATATTGGCGTTGTTATTGCCGAAAGTATTCAAAACTTTTTTAAAGAACCACATAATCGTGATGTTATTAATCAATTAATAAGTCCGGAAATAGGTATACATTGGGCTAAACCGATTTTAGCTACAAATCCCCCTTTAATGGATTCATTATTTACCGGTAAAACAATCGTATTAACGGGTAGCTTAACACACTTAACGCGCGACGAAGCGAAAGAAAAACTTAAACAACTGGGTGGTAAAGTAACAGGTAGTGTATCAAAAAATACCGATATGCTCATTGCTGGCGAAGCGGCTGGCTCTAAATTAACAAAAGCGCAGCAGTTAGGGATTCAAGTGATCGATGAACAAGAATTAATAAATGAATTAACTAAACATCATTTATATTAGATAACATAGTATAAAAAAAAGTTTTATACGAAAAATTATCATTGTTACATTTGTTAATATTGCTAATATATTAGCTTTAAAAATGTGTAAAAGGAAAATCTTATGCCATTACTCGATAGCTTTAAAGTTGATCATACCAAAATGAAAGCCCCTTTTGTCCGCATTGCAAAAAAAATGCAAACGCCAAAAGGAGATGATATCACTGTCTTTGATCTTCGTTTTACCATTCCAAACAAAGATCAATTGCCTGAAAAAGGTATTCATACTTTAGAACATCTTTTTGCAGGATTTATGCGAGATCATCTTAATAGCAAAAATGTGGAAATTATTGATATTTCGCCAATGGGATGCCGAACAGGGTTCTATATGAGCTTAATTGGTCAACCTGACGAAAAAACCGTTGCCGATGCTTGGTTAAAAGCTATGCAAGATATCTTAACGGTTAAATCACAAAAAGAAATTCCCGAACTCAATGAATATCAATGTGGTACTTATAAAATGCATTCGTTAGATGAAGCTAAAGCCATTGCAAGCAAAATTATCGAATCCAAAATTGGCGTGTGTCATAATGATGAAATTGCTTTAACAGACGAACAATTACAGAAAATTAATGCTTAAAATTTTATAAGCCTAATTTATTGGGAGCCTAAGTTATGCCAAATGTTATTATTGATTTTCTTGAAGGACGCACTATTGAACAAAAAAGAGAAATGGTGAAACGTGTTACTGACGCCATTAGTGAAACGCTTAATTGCCCTGCGCAGGCTGTGCAAATTATTATTCATGAAATTAGTAAAGATCAAATTGCCAATGCTGGCGTTTTGAAATGCGATCAAGATTAAAGATCCCTAGAAAAATATTAATTTCAAATTAGGATCTCTAAATGAGATCCTTTTTAACAGCAACAAAAATAAGCTTATTTATGCTGATTATGTCCAGAATGTAAATGCAATAAATGCCCCATTTTAGATGCTTTCGTTGCTAAATAATGCTCATTATTCGGATTTTCACCGACTTCTAACGGTACACGTTCAGTTATTTTAATCCCCGCGTCAGATAATACTTCAATCTTCTTAGGATTATTGGTTAATAAACGGATTTGCGAAACACCCAATAATTCAAGCATATCAGCACACAGTGTAAAATCTCGTTCATCAGCGGCAAATCCTAGCTTTAGATTCGCCTCAACGGTATCTAAACCTTGATCTTGTAGAGCGTAAGCTCGAATTTTATTTAACAAACCAATATTACGCCCTTCCTGACGATGATAAAGTAAAATACCCCTACCTTGTTTGGCAATTTGTTCGAGTGCGGCTTGCAGTTGAAAACCACAATCACAGCGCAAACTAAATAAAGCATCCCCGGTTAAACATTCTGAATGAACACGCGTTAATACCGGTTCATCACCTGATATATCCCCAAAAATCAGCGCAACATGCTCTTTACCGGAGTTTAATTCTTCAAATCCCACCATCAAAAACTCCCCCCAAGGGGTTGGTAATTTTGCTTGAGCAATTTTTTTTAATTGCATTATTCTCTCCACCGAAAATTTAACGCATATAAATTTATTTATTAACGTTAATTATCTATTCTTATCTATGTTAAAATAATAAAATTCCTGCTTCGATAGGTTAAATGGATGGCACTTATTTTAAAAAAGACGTTAGTATTATTAATCATCTTATTAGTGATACCTATTTTTATTCTTTATATAAAATGGTATTGGAGCCCAGAGTCTTTAACTTCTATCTCACATTATTTATTTTGGATCACACAAAGTGCAGGTAAACCCTACGCGCTTGTAACATCTATCCTCTTTTTTGTATTATTTTGCATATTACTACCTAGCCTAACAAAAAGAAAGTTTCTTATACTTAGCATAATTTTAGTTGGAGCCATATTAAGCGGCATCATCATTAAAAGTGGATTGAAAAATTACATAGCAGAATCGCGTCCTTTCGTTTTATGGATCAAAGACGAATATCATATTGATGATAAATTATTTTATTCACTATCTAAAAAAGAAAGGCAAGCGCTTATTCAACAAACAGTCAGCCGAGCGACCATACCAAAATGGTTAAATAAACATTGGCAAAATGAAGTTAATTATTCTTTTCCATCAGGGCATATTATTTTTGCAACAACATGGGCTTTTTTAGCTTTATTCTTACTCAATTTTAGAAAACACTATTTAGTAATTTCAGCAATCATATCTTGGTCAATTTTGATTGAAATTAGCCGTTTACTTTTAGGTATGCATAATCCTTATGATGTTATTTCGGCGGTCATAATGGCGTGGTTAATTTCGTTAATCAGTTATTTTTGCGCTAATAAATATCATATAGTAGAATCAGATTTAAATCACATACTGAAAAAATGATAATGATCGACTAATTATCAATTCAGATATTGTTAATCAGACAATAACTACAGGTCAACATTATGAAATTCGTTGTTTTAATATTCATTATTATTCTGTTTGCTATCGCAATTACAGTGGGTGCAAGCAATGATCAAATTGTTACATTTAATTATTTAATTGACGAAATAACCTCTCGCTTATCGACACTTTTAGCCATTTTCTTTGGTAGTGGTTTTTTACTTGGCTGGATTTTAACGAGTTTTTTCTTATTAAAAACAAAATTTCAATTAAAATCTGCCCAGCATAAATTAAATAAATTACAAAAGAAAAATGAAGAAGATAATGCTGAATTGCAAAAAATTCGATTAACATCGACTCAGTCGCAATAACAAAATCCTATGTTTGAATTGTTATTTTTACTTCTTCCTGTCGCTGCCGGTTATGGTTGGTATATGGGGAGCCGTAATGCTAGGCAAAAATACCATAATGAATCGAATAAACTCTCGCGCGAGTATGTCGATGGTCTCAACTTTCTTTTGTCAAATCAAAAAGACAAAGCCGTTGATCTATTTTTAGATATGCTAAAAGAAGATGACGGCACAATTGAAGCACATCTGACTTTAGGCAATCTTTTTCGTTCTCGTGGTGAAGTCGATAGAGCTATCAGAATCCATCAGGCCTTAATGGAAAGTGCTTCATTATCTTTTGAACAGCGCCTTTTAGCCATTCAAGAATTAGGGCGGGATTATATGGCAGCCGGTTTATATGATCGCGCCGAAGAAATGTTTTTACATTTAATCGATGAAGAAGACTTTCAACAATATGCATTAACACAATTAATTACTATCTACCAATCAACAAGTGAATGGCAAAATGCCATTAGTGCTGCCAATAAATTAGTTAAGGCTGGTAAAACTAAATATAATAAAAATATTGCTCAATTTTATTGTGAATTAGCTTCACTCGCTATTGCAAACGATGATTTAGATAAAGCATATAACTTATTACAAAAATCTGCCAATGCCGATAATAACTGCGCCCGCACATCGCTTATGGTTGGTCGGGTACTTATGGCGCAAAACAAATTACCGCAAGCAATTACGTATTTTGAACAAATCCTACAGCAAGATAAAAATTTTATTAACGAAGCCTTACCTTTTTTAAAAGAATGCTATACAAAATTGGATAACAATACCGAATTGATGGCATTTTTAAAATTATGTGTCGAACAAGATACAGGAAGTAGCGCAGAATTAATGTTAGCTGACGAAATTGAACAGCAAAAAGGCTTGGATTCGGCGCAAAATTATATCTATCGAGAACTTATCAAACATCCTAATTTAAAAGGATTTTATCGATTAATGAATTATCATTTAGCCGATGCCGAAGCAGGTCGTGCTAAAGAAAGCCTATTATTATTAAAAAATATGGTCGGCGAACAAATAAAAAATGTCCCTAACTATCGTTGCCAACAATGTGGGCTAACGGTCAATACACTTTATTGGCTTTGCCCAGCTTGTCGTTCATGGGCAACAATAAAACCCATTCGAGATTTCGAATCTCATGCTAATAAAAAAGAGTAAATTATGTTTTTAATTGATTCACATTGTCACTTAGATACATTAGATTTTAACCAACAATCCCTCGATGACATTATTCAAGAAGCGAAACAAAATAACGTCAAACATTGTTTAAGTGTAGCAACGACGTTATCTGGTTATCAATCAATGCGTCAAACCCTATCACCTTATGAGAAATACCTTTCTTATTCGTGTGGTATCCATCCTCTAAATATTCTCGATGAAGAATTTAATGAAACACTTTTTAATGAATTAGCAAGTCAGCAAGGTGTTGTGGCTTTAGGCGAAACAGGACTTGATTATTACTATGATCACGAGACAACTCATCTTCAACAGGCATTATTTCGTAAACATATTCAGCTTGGTAAGCAACTTAAAAAACCTGTCATCGTTCATACACGTAATGCAAGACAAGATACCTTGACAATATTAAAAGAAGAAGACGTCTACTCGGGCGTATTACATTGCTTTACCGAAGATTTAGACACAGCCAAACAATTATTAGATCTTGGTTTTTATATTTCATTCTCAGGCATTATAACCTTTAAAAATGCACAATCCATTCGTGATGTTGCCCGTTATATTCCGCTTGATCGTATCCTTATTGAAACCGATTCGCCTTATTTAGCACCGGTACCCTATCGCGGTAAACAAAATAAACCCGCATATGTGCGCCACGTAGCGACCTATCTTGCGGCATTAAAAGATGAAAGTTTAGAGACCATTGCTAAACAAACCACCCATAATTTTTGTCAATTATTTAATCTTCAAGGAGATCTAAGTGAATAATCAATTAACAATCAACTGGCAAGATTTTTTAAGTAATTATTGGCAAAAAAAACCGGTTTTATTACGTAAAGCCTGGCACAATTTTATTGATCCTATCACGCCTGATGAATTGGCAGGTCTGGCAATGGAGCCTGAATTAGATAGTCGTATCGTCAGTAATAAAAATGGTAAGTGGGATGCAAAATTTGGTCCTTTTACAAATTTCGATAATTTAGGTCAACAAAATTGGAGCTTACTTGTTCAAGCCGTTGATCATTGGCACAGTGAAGCAGCGACATTACTAAAACCTTTTAATGTTTTACCACATTGGCAATTTGAAGATCTTATGATCTCGTATGCAACAAAAGACGCGGGAGTTGGACCTCATATCGATAATTATGACGTTTTTATTATTCAAGGTATGGGCAGTCGACGATGGCGGGTTGGGGATCGCAATGATAATTATGAACAATTTAGCGCCCATAAAGCGTTACTGCATGTCAAAGATTTCACCCCTATTATTGATGAAATCCTGACTGCAGGTGATATGCTTTATATCCCGCTCGGTTGCCCTCATGATGGCGTTTCATTAGGTGAATCACTAAGCTATTCCGTCGGTTTTAGAACGCAATCATCTCAAGAGATGCTAAGCAGTTTTGCCGATTACATTATTGATAATTTACCTAACGGCATTTTTTACCAAGATCCGACTTTGCAATTATCGAACGATCCAAGCCGGTTAGAGCAAAGAGAATTGCAACAATTGCAAAATCACATGATAAAACTTATTCAAACACCTGAGCTATTTCATGATTGGTTTGGCAAACATATTACCGTGCCAATGCACGAATTAGACATTGTCGTCCCTGAGCCAGAATATGAATATGATGAATTTTTACAACGATTTCAATCAGGTGAACCTTTGCATAAGGTTAATAGTATTCGCATCGTTAAAATTCAAGATCAAGGTTATATTCATGGCGAAATCATCCCTTTAGAAATGCAACTTATCGATGATCTAACATTAACGTCCACAATAATTTATAACAAATCAATCAATAAAAAAAATCTGCAAGGATTGTTGGCACTTGTTAACAAAGGTTATTTATATTTTGATGATACTGAGGCATAACATCGAAGATGTATGAATTATCCTCATTAAAAATTAAGATCAACAGGTGAATAAAACATAAATTAACTTGAGGTAAAAATGAAGACAGACCAAAATATCCGTCATGTACAGCAGTCTATTACCCCTTATCAAAAGAAAACTCTATTCGCATCAACGATAGGTTATGCCCTCGATGGCATGGACTTAATGATTTTAGGCTTTTGTTTTCCTCTTATCGCTCTCTCATTAAATTTAGATCTCAAGGATCTAGGTACATTAATGTCCACCACATTAATTGGTGCAGTAATAGGAGGCATTGTATTTGGCGTATTAGCCGATAAATATGGTCGTGTAAAAGTTTTTTCATGGTCAATTTTAATATTTTCACTTTTTACTGGACTTTGTGCGATATCACCCAATTATGAATCTTTTTTAATTTTTCGCTTTTTAAGTGGACTTGGCTTAGGTGGCGAATTTGGCATCGGTATGACACTCGTTGCCGAAACATGGGTAAAAGATAAACGCTCAAGAGCAACCGCCATTGTCGCATTAGGATTTCAATTAGGTATCATTCTAGCTTCGCTAACCGTTCATTTTATTGGTGAAAAATATGGCTGGCGATTTGCTTTTGCCGTTGGCGTATTACCCGCCTTATTTGTTGCTTGGACACGACGAGGATTAGCCGAACCCGAAATTTGGCAACAACTGAAAAAACAAAACAAAAATAAAATATCTGTACAAAAACTGTTTAATACTCCTCGTACAGCTTGCATAACTCTCGGATTAATCATTGCATGCACTGTTCAAAATTTTGGTTTTTATGGCTTAATGATTTGGATGCCAAACATGTTTGCTACAGAATTTCATTTACCTTTTAAAGACACCTTATTTTGGACAATATCAACAACGATTGGCATGTCATTAGGGATCCTAATTTTTGGTTGGTTATGTGATAAAGTTGGACGTAAACCCGCTTATATCGTATTTTTATTAGTATCAGCCTTATCCATTTGGATCTATTTTCAACAAACTGATACATTAATATTAATTCTCTTTGGATCGTTTATTGGATTTTTTGTTAATGGCATGATGGGAGGCTATGGAGCCTTATTAGCAGAACATTACCCAACTGATGCACGTTCAAGTGCAGAAAATATTATTTTTAATTTAGGGCGCTGCATCGCTGGTTTATTACAAATGCTCATTGCCTATCTAGCAACGATTTATTCTATAAGCTATGCGCTTGCTTTACTTTCTGCCGCTTACTTAATTTCAGCCTTCGCCTTTGTCCTGTTTATTCCCGAAACAAAAGGCAAGCCCCTCGAATAATTCCTTAAAATATCTGCTATTTTGTAAAACTTTATCGTGTCGGATAAGGTTTTACATTCATCAGCAAATAGCTATTTTTTAAGAATTAATCTGTATTTAAAGGTTGATATTAATCTTATCGGATGATTCTTTTCCTTAATGGTAAAAAAAACAGTTGCACTTTTCAAAAAAACGAGTAATTTATAAAAATCACTTTATAAAAAACAACGAATAAATTAACACTCTTTATGAATTTTTCACTCAAAGTCGTTCTTATTAAAATTATTGTCAGCGTGGTGGTCATTATTCCAACGCGGGGGCGTCATTTGAGTTAATTATTTGAACGACTTAAATTTCAAAACCCCTGCCAAAATATGCGGGGGTTTTTTTTATGATAAATTTAAGTTTAAAAATACATTAAATAGTTGCGAGGAAATAATGTTAGGGACTCAATGGATCATTAAAACATTAAAAGAAAAAGGCATAACAACCATTTTTGGATATCCTGGCGGGCAAATTATGCCATTTTATGACGCGCTATACGATGGCGGGATCGAGCATATATTATGTCGCCATGAACAAGGGGCTGTTATGGCAGCAATTGGCTATGCCCGTGCTACTGGCAAAATTGGTGTTTGCCTTGCAACATCAGGACCAGGAGCCACAAATTTAATTACTGGACTTGCCGACGCGCTATTAGATTCAGTCCCTATTATTGCCATTACAGGGCAAGTTCCTAATAATTTAATTGGTACCGATGCCTTTCAAGAAGTTGACGTTTTAGGCTTATCACTTGCTTGTACTAAGCATAGCTACCTTGTCAATAACGCTGAGGATTTACCGAATATTTTAAATGAAGCTTTTTATCTAGCAAAATCAGGAAGACCGGGTCCAATTTTAATTGATATTCCAAAAGATATCCAACTTACCGATTTAGATTACATAAATTGCATAAATTCGCACTTCTCTTCATCTCAAGATACATTTCCTATAACAGACGAGATCCTATTACAAGCAAAAGAAATGATTGCTCAAGCTAAAAAACCGTTACTTTATATTGGTGGTGGTATTGGATTAGCTGACGCGGTAGATGAATTAAATGATTTTATTCAACAAACACAAATTCCAAGTATTTCAACATTAAAAGGATTAGGCAGCATTAATTCAACCCAGCCCTATTATTTAGGCATGGTTGGCATGCATGGCGCAAAAGTCGCTAATTTAGCCTTACAAGAAGCAGATTTACTTATCGCCCTTGGCGTTAGATTTGATGATAGGGTAACGGGTAAACTAAGCGAATTTGCACCTTTAGCACAAGTTTTACATATTGATATTGATTTAGCCGAACTTAATAAATTACGTCAGGCTGATTTAACCATACAAGCAAATTTAAAAGACATTTTACCGCAACTAATGGTAACAACTGATATTAATAACTGGCACCATGAAATTGACCATTTACGCCAGAAGCACCTCGTAAGATATGATCATCCCGGCGATTATATTTATGCACCTGCATTATTAAACACCCTATCAAAGCGTAAACCACAAAATACCATATTTACAACAGATGTAGGACAACATCAAATGTGGTCAGCACAACATATGAAATTTGACCATCCGCGAAATTTTATTACTTCAAGCGGACTTGGAACAATGGGCTTTGGTTTACCTGCAGCGATTGGCGCACAATTAGCAAGACCACGAGATTGTGTCATTTGTATTTCCGGTGATGGTTCTTTTATGATGAATGTACAAGAACTAGCAACGATAAAACGCAAACAATTACCTATCAAAATAGTATTAATTGATAATCAACGACTTGGTATGGTAAGACAATGGCAAGAATTATTTTTTAATGAACGTTATAGCGAGACTAATTTAAGCGATAACCCTGATTTTTTAATGTTAGCCAATGCATTTAATATTGACGGCAAAGTTATTTATAAAAAATCGGAAATTGACAATGCGTTAGATGAAATGTTCAATTCAAAAAACGCCTATTTATTACATGTTTGCATCGATGAGCTTGAAAATGTTTGGCCTTTAGTGCCACCAGGCGCAGCTAATCATCACATGCTTGAAAAAAGTTATCAGGAGTAAACTATGCATGATTTAACCCATCAAGTTACCATAACGGCATACGATAAATTAGAAACGCTAGAGCGTATCCTACGCGTTATACGTCATCGAGGCGCAAAAATACATGCTATGCAAATGCAACAAATCGCTAATGATTGTTTATCGATGACACTCACATTAAGTAGTCCGCGATCGATGACAAATATTAAAAATCAAATATCTAAATTAATCGATGTCATTTCAATTAATCATTAAGAGGCAACATTAAACATAAAAAGCTAAACTAAAGAAATTAAACGTAATAAGATATATACACAAGTTAAGACAATGTAATTAACACAACGTACTTAACACAACATAGTTAAAAGCAATTGGAAATAAGGCATGATTAATTAAATATGACAACGTGCACAATTTCTAAATTAATAATGAAAATTTAAGAGGGAAAAAATGGGATCAACAGCAAAATCAGATTTATATTTTATGGTTTAATGGTAAAATGGTACCATGGGCAGAAGCAAACGTACATGTTATGTCGCATGCTTTACATTACGGGACATCGGTTTTTGAAGGTGTTCGTTGTTATAATACACACAAAGGACCCGCTATCTTTCGTCATCGCGAACATGCCGAACGTTTATTAAATTCAGCAAAAATCTATCGCTTTCCTGTGCCTTATTCCATTGATGAAATCATGGAAGCTACGCGCCAAACTATCAAACAAAATAAATTAACCAGTGCTTATATTCGTCCACTGGTCTTTATAGGTGATGTTGGTATGGGAGTTAACCCACCGCCTGGATATAAAACAGATGTTATCATCGCGGCTTTCCCTTGGGGGGCTTATTTAGGTGAAGATGCTTTAGATCAAGGTATTGATGCCATGGTTTCATCTTGGAACCGCGTTGCATCTAATACGATTCCAGCCGCAGCAAAAGCAGGAGGAAACTACTTATCTTCTTTACTAATTGGTTCAGAAGCTCGTTTAAATGGTTTCCAAGAAGGGATTGCGTTAGATGTTCATGGTCATATTTCAGAAGGTGCGGGCGAAAACATTTTTATTATTAAAAATGGCATTTTATTTACCCCAGTTTTATCTTCATCTGCCTTACCAGGCATAACTCGTGACGCCGTTTTAACTCTAGCTCGTGATCTGGGTATCGAAATTCGCGAACAAACTCTATCGCGTGAAGCATTATACCTTGCTGATGAAGCCTTTATGACAGGAACAGCCGCTGAAATTACCCCAGTAAGAAGTGTTGATCGTATCCAGATTGGCATTGGTCGTGCCGGTCCAATCACCAAACAAATCCAACAAGCCTTCTTTGGTTTATTTGATGGTAAAACCGAAGATAAATATGGTTGGTTAGATCCTGTAAAATAAATAAATTCACGCCCGTTAAACGTTTAACGGGCAATCTTTGATATGCTTGATATGAAATCAAGCAACAAGGGATGCTTAAAATAAAAAAATTGGGAGCAAAAAATGCCTAAATATCGTTCCAAAACTTCCTTTGAAGGTCGTAATATGGCTGGAGCTCGTGCTTTATGGCGCGCTACCGGCGTAAAAGATGAAGATTTTGGTAAACCCATTATTGCGGTGGTTAATTCTTTTACACAATTTGTACCCGGTCATGTGCATCTAAAAGATATTGGTCAACTTGTTGCCAAACAAATCGAAAAAGCCGGCGGTAATGCCAAAGAATTTAATACAATTGCTGTCGATGATGGTATTGCTATGGGACATGGAGGAATGTTGTATTCATTACCTTCAAGAGAGCTTATTGCAGACTCGGTCGAATATATGATTAATGCCCATTGCGTCGATGCTATGGTTTGTATTTCCAATTGTGACAAAATCACACCGGGTATGTTAATGGCTGCTTTACGACTTAATATTCCGACTATTTTTGTGTCTGGTGGTCCAATGGAAGCTGGCAAAACAAAACTGTCTGATAATATTATCAAGCTTGATTTAATTGACGCGATGATTCAAGGCGCCAACCCAAATGTTAGTGACGAAGATAGCAATAAAATCGAGCAATCGGCTTGCCCTACTTGTGGATCATGTTCAGGCATGTTTACAGCTAATTCGATGAACTGCTTAACCGAAGCATTAGGCTTATCTTTACCGGGTAATGGATCGCTTGTTGCCACTCATAAACAGCGCGAAAAATTATTTTTAGATGCCGCGAATCGTATTGTTGATATTACTAAACGCTATTACGAACAAGATGATAATTCATTTTTACCACGTTCAATTGCAACAAAAGAAGCTTACGAAAATGCCATGTCATTAGATATTGCTATGGGCGGCTCAACAAATACCGTTTTACATTTATTAGCAACCGCACAAGAAGGTGAAATTGATTTTACAATGTCTGATATTGATAGATTATCACGTATCGTACCCCATCTTTGTAAAGTCGCACCAAGTACCCAGCTTTATCATATGGAAGACGTGCATCGTGCCGGGGGCGTTATTTCAATATTAAATGAATTAAACAAAGCCAAACTGTTAAATCGTAATGTGCATAACGTTTTAGGTCTTTCATTAGAAGAAACTCTCGATCAGTATGGTATTACTGAAAACGCCAATGATGAAATTAAAACGATGTACCTTAGCGGTCCTGCTGGTATTCGCACAACGCAAGCTTTTTCGCAAGATTGTTATTGGGATTCGTTAGATACCGATCGTGAAAATGGTTGTATCCGCGATAAAGCCCATGCTTATAGTCAAGACGGCGGACTTGCCACCTTATATGGTAATCTTTCTTTAGATGGCGCCATTGTAAAAACAGCTGGTGTTGCAGCAGAAAACCTTATTTTTAAAGGTCCTGCAAAAGTATTTGAAAGTCAAGAAGATGCCGTTGAAGCAATTTTAGGCGGTAAAATTGTTGAAGGTGATGTTGTTGTTATTATTTACGAAGGACCAAAAGGTGGACCTGGCATGCAAGAAATGCTTTATCCAACTAGCTATTTAAAATCAATGGGATTAGGTAAAAAATGCGCTCTAATCACCGATGGTCGTTTTTCTGGTGGATCATCCGGTTTATCTATCGGACATATCTCTCCCGAAGCGGCAAATGGCGGTTTAATCGGACTTGTCCGAGACGGCGATATTATTGATATCGATATCCCAAATCGAAAATTAGCTCTAATCGTTGATGATAAGGAACTAACCAAACGTCGTAATGAGGAATTGGCTCGTCAAGATAAAGCCTTTACGCCGCATCACCGTGATCGCTATGTATCTTATGCACTTAAAGCTTATGCAAGCCTTGCAACCAGTGCCGATAAAGGGGCTGTACGTGATAAAAGCAAGCTTGCTAATTAATTAGGTAATTCATCATGAAGCCAACTAATAACGAATTTACTGGAGCAGATTATTTAAAGGCCACGCTTTGCTCGGCGGTATATGATGTTGCCAATATCACACCGCTTGAATTAATGGAAAATTTATCCACACGTTTACATAATCAAATTTTCGTTAAACGAGAAGATCGCCAGTTAGTACATAGCTTTAAAATCCGTGGTGCACAAGCCATGATTGCCAGTTTAACGCCTGAAGAACGCAAACAAGGTGTCATTGCTGCATCCGCTGGCAATCATGCCCAAGGCGTTGCCCTTTCGGCAAGTAAACTTGGCGTTAACTCTTTAATTGTCATGCCTGTAACAACAGCAGATATTAAAGTCGAAGCCGTAAAAAGCTTTGGTGGTGAAGTGTTATTACATGGCGCAAATTTTGATGAAGCTAAAGCAAAAGCGCTAGAACTTGTAAAACAGCAAAATCGAATTTTTATCCCCCCTTTTGACCATCCGCTTGTTATTGCCGGTCAAGCCAGTATTGCCATGGAACTTATACAACAAAATGCAAAATTAGATCGCATTTTTGTCCCTGTCGGTGGGGGGGGTTTAGCTGCAGGCATTGCTGTATTAATCAAACAAATTATGCCGAACATAAAAGTCATTGCCGTTGAACCCGTCGAAGCTGCATGTTTAAAAGCCGCACTCGACGCAGGTAAACCTGTTGATTTAAATCGAGTGGGGTTATTTGCTGAAGGTGTTGCTGTTAAACGTATTGGCGATGAAACATTTCGCTTATGTCAAAAATATCTTGACGATATTATTACCGTGGATAGTGACGAAATTTGTGCAGCCGTTAAAGATCTCTTTGATGATGTAAGAGCCATTGCCGAACCATCTGGCGCTGTTGCGCTTGCCGGTTTAAAAAAGTATGTCGCATTGCATAACATACAAGGTGAAAACTTAGCGCATATATTATCTGGCGCAAATTTAAACTTTCATAATTTACGCTATATCTCGGAACGCTGTGAGCTTGGTGAAAAACGCGAAGTCCTACTTGCTGTTACCATCCCTGAACAAAAAGGCAGTTTTTTAAAATTTTGCCAGCTTTTAGGCAGGCGCATGGTAACAGAATTTAATTATCGTTATCATGATAAAAAATCGGCATGTATTTTTGTTGGGATTAAAACTTCTAAAATCGACGATAAACACGACATTATGAGCGATCTGATATCAGCAAATTACCCCGTTGTCGATTTAACCGATGACGAGATGGCAAAATTGCATGTTAGATATATGATTGGCGGTAAACCTTGCCAAACTATTGAAGAGCAAATCTATAGCTTTGAATTTCCTGAATCTCAAGGTGCATTATTAAAATTCTTACAAACGCTTGGCACAAATTGGAATATTTCAATGTTTCATTATCGAAGTCATGGTACCGATTGTGGGCGAGTTTTGGCTGGTTTTGAAATTGATGCAGCAAGTCAAGCAAAATTTAATCAACACTTAACACAATTAGGATATGATTTCCACAATGAAACCGATAATCCTTCAATACAATTATTTTTAACAAACTCTCCTAATTAAACTTCTAATTCAAAACAATAAAAGTTTAAAAGTTAAAAATAGAATCAATAAAGCAATCAATATGTTGGTTGCTTTTTTTATTATTCACTTTTCCTTAAATTTTTTAATAAATAAGCATTTTGATCTGTTCTCATGAACTCGATATGTATTGTTAATCATTATTAAAGACAGTAAAAAATAATTAAAATACCTTAATTGAGAGTATTGATTATCTTTCTATTTAAGTGCATATTGTTAATTATGTTAATTAATCGTTAAATTTAATTTAAATATTATTTTCATAATGTTTATCATTTTTTTTAATTATTATTGTGACATTAATTAGGCAACAAAATTAATTGTTTATAACTTTTTTTATCAATCTTTAAAAAATAGCTTTTTAAATACCCTTAATCAAGGGGGCTCTTTCTTAAAAGAAAGTAAAGAATAAGGAATATTTTATGGTAAATTTAACTTGGTTCCGTAAATTTTATTTATGGCTAGTTGCATTCATTTTTTTAATTAGTGGGCTTTATCTCACCTTTTTTGGATTTAAATTAATTTCTTTAAATGGAAGTTGTTTTTATTGCCTAATGGGACTTGCGCAAATTATTTCTGCTATCCTACTTTTTAGAAAAAGCACCTTAGGGGTATGGATATATGCCATTGCCTATATTTTAACCGTCATTTGGGCATTTGGTGAAGTCGGTCTACAATTTTGGCCTCTCTTTACGCGTTTAGAAGTTTTTACTGGCTATGCTATGTTAGTTGCGTTTATTTATCCAAGCCTACTACAACTTAAAACGGACAATCCAAATGCAGGGAAAGGCGGTTATTATATTGCATTTTTATTATTAATTCTTGTCGCAATCGGCGTAGCATTAATGTTTAAAGAACATAATGTTATTAAAAACGATATTGTGATTATGAATAATTCCCTATCGAAAAAAGATGCCCCGCTTGATTGGCAACAATATGCAAATACAACAAAAGGAACCCGCTTTTCTGGTGCTGATCAAATTACAAAAGAGAACGTAAAAAATCTAGAAAAAGCGTGGGAATTTCATACAGGTTATGTTCCTTACAATAGTGGCTCAGGTCCTGAAGATCAAAATACACCACTACAAATTGAAGATTCAGTTTACTTATGTACTCCAAACAATATTGTCATATCGGTCGATGCAGATTCAGGTAAAGAAAAATGGCGCTTTGATCCAAAAGCCACAACACCAAATTGGCACCGTTGCCGAGGACTTGCGTTCTATACTGACAAACCATTAGCGAATTCGCAAAATGTTAAACTAGAATCCCCTGATGAACAAAATGATCAAAATCAAGTATGTCAATCACGTATTATTATGAATACCGTTGATGCAAGACTGATGGCTATTGATTTAAAAACGGGGAAATTATGTGATGATTTTGGAGATCATGGTGTAGTTGATCTAAAAGTCAATATGGGTGATATTAAACCTGGTTATTACGAACCTACCGCAGCTCCGCTTGTTGCTGCTGACAAAATCGTTGTAGGGGGACGTGTTGCCGATAACTATTCAGTTGGTGAACCTGGTGGCGTTGTACGAGCCTATGATGTTCATACAGGAGAATTAATTTGGGCATGGGATCCAGGTAATCCAAGTATTACAGATGTTCCGTTGCCAAATCAAACCTATACTCGCGGCACCGTTAATGTTTGGGCAACAACGGCGTACGATCCTGATTTAGATCTTATCTATGTTCCAACTGGTAATGCAACGCCAGATTTTTTTGGTGGTATCCGTACTGAATACGATAATGAATATAATTCATCAATCGTCGCCTTAGAACGTAAAACCGGTCAAATCCGATGGACATTTAGAACAGTTCATCATGATCTCTGGGATTATGATTTACCATCACAACCTCTTTTATATGATATTCCTGACGGGCAAAATCGTGTTGTAAAAGCGCTTGTACAAACAACTAAATCCGGTCAAATTTTTATGATTGATCGTGAAACAGGTAAACCGATTGCCGAAGTGCAAGAAAAACTAGTCCCAACAGGTAATGTTGAAGGTGAATATTATTCTGCAACACAACCTTTCTCGGTCGGTATGCCATCAATTGGTAATGAAACTTTAACTGAAGAAGATATGTGGGGTGCAACACCTTACGATCAACTATTATGTCGTATTGATTTTGCAGGATCGGATTATAAAGGATTATTCACACCACCAGGAATGACTAAGACTTTACAATATCCAGGTTCACTTGGTGGTATGAATTGGGGAAGCGTTGCTGTCGATCCGCAAACAAATCTAATGTTTGTTAATGACATGCGTATTGGTTTAACTAACTGGATGATCCCACGTAAAGATATCCCAAAAAATGCAAGTGGTATTGAGATGGGCATCGTTCCGCAAGAAGGTACTCCTTTTGGGGCAATGCGCCTACGATTTACCTCTGTGCTTGGTATTCCATGTCAAAAACCACCTTTTGGTACCATGACAGCTATCGATCTTAAATCCAAACAAATCGTATGGCAAAAACCTATCGGTACGGTTATGGATACAGGTATTTTAGGTATTCCAATGCATTTACCTGTTCCAATTGGTATGCCAACGATTGGTGGACCAATGACAACTAAATCAGGCTTATTATTCTTTGCTGCGACACAAGATTTCTACTTGCGTGCTTTTGATTCAGCAACCGGTGAAGAAGTTTGGAAAGCGCGCTTACCTGTAGGTAGCCAAGGAACACCAATTAGTTATATCTCACCTAAAACAGGTAAACAATATATTGTTATCTCAGCAAGTGGGGCTCGCCAATCCCCTGTACGTGGTGATTATGTAATTGCTTATGCCTTACCAGATGAAAAATAAGTTGCACATATAATTATTCTAAATACAAAAAAGGATGAGAAAATATTAATTTCTCATCCTTTTTATTATTACTTTATGATTAATCTATCAATAACAAGATTCTAAAAAATTAATCAACACATTCTAAATTAAAATTATCTTATTAAAGGAGATTAATTTGCTTTAAATAACTTTTAATAATATCAATACTATTCGCAAATAACTGCTGCTCTTGAGAATCAAATTTAAGTTGAATGATTTCTTTCACACCGTTTTGATCTAAAATTGCAGGCACACCAATTGCAACCTCTTTATAACCGTATTCCCCATCTAAAATACAACTTACCGCGAGGGCTCTATGGCTATTGGTAAAAATTTGCTGACAAATTTCTGTAATCGTGCTACCAATTCCATACTCTGTACAATGTTTACGATCGGCAATAATAAAGCCCATTTTTCTTGCTTCAACACCAATTTCTTTAAAATCAATTTGTCTTTTTTCTAATTTATTTAGTGGGATACCATAAACCGAAGAATGAGACCAAACAGGAAATTGTGAATCACCATGTTCACCAACAATAAACGCATCAATACTTTGTGGGCCAATATCAAATTGGGCACCTAATAAACGACGTAAACGTACTGTATCAAGCCAAACGCCGGTGCCTATAACGCGATGTCTTGGTAAACCTGAGAGTTTCCAAACTTGATAAGTAATCGCATCACACGGATTAGTTGCTACTAAAAATATACCATTAAAGCCATTTTTCATCATTGTCGGCACAATGCCTTCGACTATTTTTGAGGTACCATCAAGTTCCTCTGCTCGACTTTTTTTCGCCATACCTGATGTAACAGTAATAATTGCAATGTCAATATCGGCACATTCTGACGCTTCTCTTAAACTGACTTTAATCATATTTTGGCGGTAAGCTGCAGCATCAAGTAAATCTAGCTGTTGCCCATAGGTTTTTTCTTTATTTATATCAACAAGTGCTATTTCTTCACAAATACCGCGATTAATAAGTGTGTAAGCGGTTGTCGAACCAACATTCCCAACACCAATAATCATCACTTTTCGTAATTTCATCATCGACTCCTAATTTATTTAAAAATAAATAATAACAACCTAATTAAATTACTTATACAATCACTTATCAATTTATCAACTTATTTTATAATATTATTTTTTAACATAATGAAAGATTTTATTTTTTAGACTATACACAATATATAAATAAGGCTATCATCATTTTTATGATTATTTAAATTAATGATGCTCAAAAGAAGCCATAACCTTCTTCTTTTTCATTATTTAAAATCTTAAATATGATAAGGTTATTGACATAGTTAATTTAAATAATAATAATTCTCATTATTAATTATTTTTGGAGACTATCTTTGATTTCACTTCCATTTAATGCATATAAAAATCATCGAAACATAATCGTTAGATGCTTATCCAAAATAAGTGTTCTTCTTACTATTACCCTTTTAGCCTCTGTTTTACTGGCATCTATAAATTTTGCTCATGGCGATGAAAAAAAATTTAAAGTCGTCACAACTTTTACGATTATCCAAGATATCGCCCAAAATATTGCGGGTGATGCAGCTGATGTTGAGTCAATTACTAAACTCGGCGCAGAAATACACGAATATGAGCCAACACCCCAAGATATTATTAAAGTACATTCTGCTGATTTAATTTTATGGAATGGACTGAATCTTGAATTATGGTTCAAACGTTTTTTTGAGGATGTCAAAGATGTTCCAGCTGTTGTTGTTACTGAAGGTATTAATCCTTTACCAATACAAGAAGGAAGTTATAAAGGCAACCCCAATCCGCATGCGTGGATGTCGCCGACTTTAGCCTTGGTTTATATTGAAAATATTCGAAAAGCACTGGTCAAATATGATCCGAAACATGCTGATATTTATAATCAAAATGCGAAAATTTATGCGGATAAAATCAAAGCACTCGATGAGCCTTTACGCGAACGTCTTGCTAAAATTCCCGATAATCAACGTTGGTTAGTGACAAGTGAAGGTGCTTTTAGCTATTTAGCGCAAGATTATAATTTGCGGGAAGCTTATTTATGGCCAATTAATGCCGAAGGTCAAGGAACCCCTAAACAAATAAAACATGTGATTGATCTTGTTCGAAAAAACAATATTCCGGTTATTTTTAGCGAAAGTACCATTTCGAATAAACCCGCTTTACAAGTCAGTAAAGAAACCGGTATTAAATACGGCGGCGTTTTATATGTTGATTCTTTATCAACAAAAGATGGAAAAGTCCCAACTTATATTGATCTATTAAATGTTACCGTTGAAACTATTGCGCAGGGTTTTGAAAAATAATGAGTCAGATTCAGTTAGATGTCGAAAACATCACGGTTACCTATAATAATGGACATACGGCCATTTATGATGCCAGTTTTTCTCTTGCTGGCGGAACGATTTGTGCGCTAGTAGGGATAAATGGAAGTGGCAAATCAACGTTATTTAAAAGTATCATGGGAATGGTGCGTCCAACAGCCGGAAAAGTAACGATTAATGATAAGCCTGTCAAATCTGCTTTAAAACAAAATCTCGTCGCTTATGTCCCCCAAACTGAAGAAGTCGACTGGGACTTTCCGGTTCTGGTTTCCGACGTCGTCATGATGGGACGCTACGGTCATATGTCTTTTTTACGAATCCCGTCTAAAGAAGATAAAAAACAGGTTGATTTAGCGCTGAAACGCGTATCAATGACTGAATTTAAACATCGACAAATTGGTGAATTATCCGGCGGTCAAAAAAAACGAGTATTTTTAGCTAGAGCTCTGGCTCAACAAGGAAAAATCTTATTATTAGATGAACCTTTTACAGGAGTCGATGTTAAAACAGAAAATGCCATTATTGATTTACTTAAAGAATTGCGTAATGAAGGGCATTTAATATTAGTTTCGACACATAATTTAGGTAGTGTACCTGAATTTTGTGATCAAGTAGTGTTAATCAACCGAACTGTTCTTGCTTTTGGTGATACCAAAACAACCTTTACGCCCCATAATCTTATGCAGACCTTTGGCGGTACATTACGTTATCTAAGCCTTTCTGGTAATACCTTACATGATGATGAAGATCCACGAAGAGTTTCTATATTAACCGATGATGAAAGAGCCGCTATTTTTTATGGTGAAGGTCAACATGATTCTCCTCACAAAGATCTACTTATCGATCACCTTGTCCATGATCCAAAAGGATAAATTAACATGGAATATTTACTAGAGCCTTTTAATTACGCTTATATGACTAAAGCCATCTTATTAAGCGCAATAGTCGGCATGGCATGCGCATTTTTATCCGCCTTTTTGATATTTAAGGGGTGGTCTTTAATGGGCGATGCGCTTTCCCACTCGGTAGTACCTGGTGTTGCAGGTGCTTATGCATTAGGTTTGCCCTATTCAATTGGTGCTTTTTTTACCGGTTTACTTGCCGCACTAAGTATTACCTTTGTACGTTATTATTTACGCTTAAAAGAAGATGCCGTTATTGGTTTTATCTTTTCTACCTTCTTTGCTGCCGGTTTACTTATCATTTCATTAAACCCGACCTCGGTCGATATTATGACTATCACCTTTGGTTATATACTCGGAATTGATGATAGTGACATGTGGCAAGTAATAATAATTATTTTAATTTCATTTACGATCCTTCTTTTAATATGGAAAGACTTACTCATCACCTTTTTTGATGAAATTTACGCCAAATCTATTGGCTTACCAACTTTAAGACTTAAAATTATCTTTTTCACAATATTAAGCGCCTGCACCGTTGCCGCTTTACAAACTGTTGGTGCTATTTTAGTGATTGCGATGGTCATTACCCCAGGTGCAACGGCATATTTACTTTGTCAGCGATTTTCACGATTAATCATTCTATCCATTATTATTGGCGGATTAAGTAGCGCAATTGGTGCATGGTTAAGTTATTTTATTAACGGTGAAACAGGTGGAGTAATTGTTACCTTACAAACGCTTGTATTTATCCTCGCTTTTTTATTTGCTCCTCAGCAAGGTATAATTTCAAGACGCTTAAGAATTAGCGCTTCATTAAAAAATAAGGGGACAACATAATGATAGAAATATGGGACTTCATCATTAAACCGCTTTCTTACCCCTTTATGCAAAGAGCAATCATTGCAGCATTAGCAACTGGTATTGTTTGTGCCTTGTTATCGTGTTTTTTGATATTAAAAGGTTGGTCATTAATGGGCGATGCTATCGCACACGCTGTGTTACCGGGTATTGTTATTGCTTATGTTATCGGTATTCCTATTGTCTTTGGTGCCTTTGTATCTGGACTATGTTGCTCAATTGCATCAGGTTTTATCAAACAAAATTGCCGTGTAAAACAAGATACCGTTATGGGCATTGTTTTTTCGGGCATGTTTGCTTTTGGTATTGTCTTATTCTCAAAAGTGGATACCTCGGTTCATTTAACACATGTCTTATTCGGCAACGTTTTAGGAACGCAATATAAGGATTTAATACAAATTTTAATTATCGCAGCGTTAGTCTCTATTATTATCATTCTTAAATACCGAGATTTAATGCTCTTTTGTTTTGATCCTATCCAAGCAACTGTCATCGGTTTACCCGTTAAATTACTACATTATGGTTTATTAACATTATTATCATTAACCATTGTGACATCATTACAAGCTGTCGGGGTAATATTAGTGATTGCTATGCTTATCGCCCCAGGTATTACCGCTTTTACCTTATCAAAACGCCTTAGTTATATGATGATTATTGCAACCTTTGTTGCTGTGTTTTCGACGATATCAGGTACCTATATTAGCTATTATTTAAACGCGGCAACCAGTGCGTGTATTATTCTTATTCAAGCTATGGTATTTGTTATTGTGCAAATTATTTATTTAATAAAAAAACACTGTACGAGCCATATGCCAAAAACGTTTTAATTTTGCTTTTGCATGATTAAATAATCAACCACATAAATATGCGAAATTTGAAATGCTGGCAAATTTCGCTAATATCATTACATCTCACTTTCTTAAACAACTTTTTGCTTTGCAAATAATTTACAGTATGCTACCTTATACCCGGTAATAAGCATCGATTTTACTTAATAACAATTACGTGACAACCTAATCTTTTTAGCTTAGTGATTTTTTATAACTCACTCATTTTTTGCTATTTATTAAGTAATTGATGATTAAAGTCTGCCAAAAATAAACAATAAAAAAACGGAAATAAAACATGTACTACTATCAACTGCTCACCCCAAGCGAGTGGGATAACCTTATACAAGAATTTAGAGAGGGTGAAGGCGAATTTAGATGCAGTCCTTTTTTTCCTCGTCGCATTAAATACTTCCATAAAACCGACTATCACCCGATTATTAAAAAGCTCGTTGCCAATCCTAATAGCTGTAAAAATTTCTATCCCTTACTGCAAAAAAACGGCTTACATTATGCGGCTTATTATCACCGTTATCCCGATAAGGTCGCAAAGTGTTTATTACAGGCACTCTATCACGAACGACTTATTTTGCGCACCTTACCGATTTTCAATCCCGTTTTCGATATGCGCCCATCCTCTCCACCTATGCCACCGCCCATTCCATATAATAGAAAAATCCCGGAATACCAACCTGATTACACTTGGATTATTGTTGAGCTCATCAATCGCCCAGCACTACCCATCGGCTTTTATGATGGCGCAGCGCCTGACATTAATGCCGCTCATTTCCTGTTCAATCATGATTTTAGCCCCGATGAAATTTTTTTAGGTAAGAATAAAAGTGTATTTAGTACCGAAAAGGTGTATCCCAAAGTACATTTACTGCTAGGGGGCGGCTTAAACGCCATTGAACTTGCGGAAAGGGGGGATAAACGCTTACACGTTAAAAAAACTGGCACAAGCCTGGCTTGATGACTTAACCGCCTTATTAACCTCCGGCAATTCACCCTTTACGGTTGAGATAGATAACGCCCTGGCGGGTCAAATTAATTATGGTTATTCCGCCGAGCATTTTCGCTATGCCCCTTTGCTTTGGCAACAAAATATGTTTCGCCCGGATGAGCACATTGGGTTTATGTTTTATCAGCTACTGATATTATTAAACAACACCTATTTTTTTACCGCCGAGCAACGCATCGGCACGTTAGCGTATGAAGACAGCGAAGGAGCAACGTACCCGCCCATTTTCTACAAGGACGTGATTTCAGCCGTTAGTCAGCTTAAACACAGTGAGGGATTTGATAAAGCGGATTATCGCTATCATAATAGCGATATCGTTAAACGTGTCCGCGCGTATCTCTATAGCCCCCTTGTGTTAGATGGCACAGGTGATGAGCGCGATGAAGAAACACGCTTAACAGCGGCAATTAAAACCGCCACGCAGCATGATAATCTTACCGATATCGAGTCCCTCTATGTTAACGCCTTTAAGCTGCTCAAATACCTGCGGCAACCGGCTATTATTAAGCATGTTGAAACACGCAAAAAGTATCGGTTAAAAGGCACCCGGATTGAATTTGCCTATACGCAGCTCCCAAAATGTGATGAGGTACTGCTTCAACTTCATTCCAGTTATAAATATAAAATCATTCCCCAGATTGAGGATAATCCTTATCATCTCGATAACGATACGGCAGATTGCAAACTGATTGGACGTTATAACCCCAAGGATTTATGCCGCGTTAAAATCCCTAAAAAATGGGCACATATCGAAAAATGGCAAGTGATTAATGAGCCAGTTGAGCCTGACTTTGTTGATAACAAGATAGCCAGGTACACATGGACCGAGCACGATAAACAAAATGTTTGGAATAGCTTTGTACTGAGTGAGCAATTCTGCCTGCCTTTTCGCGTTACCCCCATCGGTGACTTAGTCTGCCACACAGCACTCGTGACTGCGGGTTATACCACCGAAGGCAAATCAAACGAAGCCCTTGAGCATGAAATGCCCGCTTTTTAGGGGGGATGAAAGTCGTACAAGGTGCAGCGACGCTGATTGCTGCCAGCGCGTTAGCTGAAACCGGCATCGGTCTAGGGCTTGCAACCACGTTACTATTTTTTGGGCTAGATAATATCCAATCAGGGGCTCGGCAAGTAATATCGGGTGAATATACCTCAACAATCGGTGGCAGTTTAATTGAAGCAACCGGCATATTCCCCGATGGCACCGGCGAAGATATTTACGCATTAGCCGATATGACTGCAGCCGGTAAAGCGGGCTTAGTCATTAAAACAGCGACACAATCCCGTAATATCATCAAACTCACCAGTATTAAAGGCACCCCACCCGTTAAACCCAGTGAAATTGGTATCACCGTTGAGAATATCTCGCTTAATCAACGTAATATGATTAATATTAAAGAATCTGCTTTTAGTCCAAATGAATTAGCAGATGGAGTAAGAAATACAATAAAGGTTGATAATAAACTTAGCATAACAGAGTTAATTAATGCAGCAAATAAACCCGTTAATCAACAAGGATTATCAGAGGCATCAAGAGCTTGGGAAAAACATGCAAATAGACAAGGTGGAACATTTGGGTCATTAAAAGGCAATGTGATTCAAAAAAATACTGCTGCGAGTGAATTTGTAAAGGGAGTATTGGAAAATCCTGATATGATTAAAACAGAATTATCCCGAGGAGGGATTGAATATAGATTACCTAATGGTCAAGGGATTCGTTATAACTCAGATGGTTCTTTTTCTGGGTTTCTCGACCCAAAAAGGAGATAACTAATATGAGTACTGATTTTGAAATAGATTTTTTTAGTGATAATAAATACGAAGAAATAACAATTGAAATATCCTACAAAGGGCAGATACTTTGTCAATTAAATAAAGATAAAGGTATTTCAAATATAGAAATAGAATTTTCCTGTGATTCTAAAATATTAGAGATACCCGTAATAACTAAGTTCCCACTTGATGAATTTATTCATATTTTAAATGAAGCAAAACAAGACCTTATTACTTCATAAATACAAATTTATACGATTAATTATCCATCAGTTTTGCTGATTAATTTTAATCGTATTATCACAGATATATTGATATGTAGAAAAAGACGTCATTTGGGAATAGGAGAAGAGAACGGCACTTATTTATTAAGAATTAATATAAATATGAAAGCACAATTAAAATTAATGTATTCAATCGAAAGCGATTTTAATGGTTGTAGTTTAATTGATTATAAACCAGTTAATGAAACGGATTTTGCTATAAGTATAAATTTAGATATTGGAACCGAAGAAAATGATGCTTCTGATAATTTTGATTTATTTATATGTACGCCTGAATGGCTTTGTAACAATCAGTGGGAGCCCGAATTAATTCGTCATATGTTAATAGTTAGGAAATATGATTTTGATGAAATAAAAAATACCATAAATAAATATATTGAAAATTGTACTGGTGATACTTGGCTAGAAATAGCTACAAAACTCTCGAGGTATTTTTCTTGGGAATTTGAAGATTTTGAATACTAATTTTAAAATTATTTAAATATTCTTAAAAACCATTTAGTACAATAATTAG
This sequence comes from Gilliamella sp. ESL1225, assembly GCF_058502635.1. NCBI lineage: Bacteria > Pseudomonadati > Pseudomonadota > Gammaproteobacteria > Orbales > Orbaceae > Gilliamella > Gilliamella sp. ESL1225. The sequence goes on from NZ_CP196358.1 coordinate 1,766,434, forward strand.
AATAGCTTTGTACTGAGTGAGCAACTTTGTCTACCTTTTCGCGTTACCCCCATCGGTGACTTAGTCTGCCACACAGCACTCGTGACTGCGGGTTATACCACCGAAGGCAAATCAAACGAAGCCCTTGAGCACGAACTGCCCCGCTTTTTAGGGGGGATGAAAGTCGTACAAGGTGCCGCGACACTGATTGCTGCCAGCGCGTTAGCTGAAACCGGCATAGGTCTAGGGCTTGCAACCACGTTACTATTTTTTGGGCTAGATAATATCCAATCAGGGACTCGGCAAGTAATATCGGGTGAATACACGTCAACAATCGGTGGCAGTTTAATTGAAGCAACCGGCATATTCCCCGATGGCACCGGCGAAGATATTTACGCATTAGCCGATATGACTGCAGCCGGTAAAGCGGGCTTAGTCATTAAAACAGCAACACAATCCCGTAATATCATCAAACTCACCAGCATTAAAGGCACCCCACCCGTTAAACCCAGTGAAATTGGTATCACCGTTGAGAATATCTCGCTTAATCAACGTAATATGATTACTATTGACGAGCCGACGTTTAGTCCATATGCTAAAAAGGAAACTACTGAGCAAATACTTCATAATTTACCAAAAACTAGAGTTGAGCTTTATACCGATCTAAAATCGAAAGGTTTTACAAATAATGGAAAATCGCAGGGAAATTATGAAACTTGGAAAGGCTCAGATGGTGTCACTGTAACAATCAAGCCAACCGGTGAAGTTATTAGAACACAAAGAGTATGGAAATCTGATGGTTCAGGTAAATATTCTGAACGACAAGATTATTTAGGTAATAGACTTCCAGACCAATCACATTCAACAGGACATTTTGTGGAGTAAATTATGAAATTTGAAGATGTATGCCTTGGAACTGTAGATTTTAGTAATTTCGGGTGCGATATTATTTTTGATATATGGAGTACTTATGATGGGGCATCTTTAGGAAAGATCCATTGTAAGAATGTAAAGGAATTTGAATTTAAAAATACACTTGATGGAGAAGAATTGTATGGTTCTTATATCGCTCTCGTGAAAATAGAATCAGGAACTTTAATAATGGAGTCTGGTGAGATTTGGTTTAGAGTGATTAGTGAAGAAATAATTTCCACTTTATAGATTAATAATCTTAGGTGTAATTAACGAAGATTTAACTTTTAATTATTAAAACAATATTAAATATGAACTTCTAAAATCTAATCAATGGGTAAACAATTCAAATACGAAGATTTTTATTAGTTCTAAAAATAGCTTATTAAATAATAAATATCCTTTATAAAAAATGACGATTAACTCGTCATTTTTTATTGACTATCTCAATACAACAAGCGCGGTTAATAGCGCATTTATTGATGACTATTTTAGCTATCTTAACCCCCATCAGTTAAGTAATGCCTTCGAGGCGAAGGCCCATCCTGCTTGAAACACGCAAAAAGTATCGGTTAAAAGGCACCCGGGTTGAATTTGCCTATACGCAGCTCCCAAAATGTGATGAGGTACTGCTTCAACTTCATTCCAGTTATAAATATAAAATCATTCCCCAGATTGAGGATAATCCTTATCATCTCGATAACGATACGGCAGATTGCAAACTGATTGGACGTTATAACCCCAAGGATTTATGCCGCGTTAAAATCCCCAAAAAATGGGCACATATCGAAAAATGGCAAGTGATTAATGAGCCCGTTGAGCCTGACTTTGTTGATAACAAAATAGCCAGGTACACATGGACCGAGCACGAAATGCCCCGCTTTTTAGGGGGGATGAAAGTCGTTATTCTTTTGATAATAACGTTTTTTACAACATCACCCGATTTTAAATATCGCATTACTCATACTTTCGCCTATTCTTGATTAGGTGGATTGATAATACGTTCAATCTCTTTTGGGCTCATATCCATAATTTTAGCGATGCTTTCAACGTCAACTCCTTTTTCAAGTAGCGTATTGACCATCGTTTGTTCTAATTTCTCTCGTCGTTGTTTTTCAATTTGTTTGGCTTCACGTTCTGATTTCATTTTTTCTTGCGCTACTTTAGTCTTATCCTTTTCACTTTCTAACTTTTCTTTAATGGATTTAGTTTTATTATTTGCTATATCTAATTTCTGTTTAGCAATACTTAGCTTTTCTTTCGCAATAGCCCGCTCTTCTTTTCGGATCTGTTCAACTACCTGATACGTTGGCACATATTTTAAACTCTTCTCTAGTTCATTCATTAAACCAATTGAGCGAAAGCTGACATAATTTTTAGGGCTGATAATTAAGTGATCGGTCAATTCAATATTTAAAATGCGACCCACTTGTATTAATCGGTCGGTTATATCTTTATCCGCATCAGACGGCACTAACCGACCCGAGGGATGATTATGAATAGCAATCACACGCGTGGCATTTTTCATCACAGCAACTCGAAATACATTCATCGGCTCGACATCGACCGAATGCACACTACCAAGTGCAATCAGCTCAATATACAAAATAAAGCCAGCAGTATTAAGACCAATAATCCAAAAATGCTCCTTTTCTTGATCGATTTTATTATCTCGCAATAATACTCGACGCATAATTTCAAATACATCATCGGTACCATTAATATACTGCTTATCGTTCTTGCTGAGTTTAATATCCATTGCGATTGCCTATGCGTTAGACTTAGGGAGTAAATTGGTTAAAAAATATAGCATAAAAGCGCGGTAACTTAAATGTCGTTGCGTCGTTTTGAGAGCAGAATTAAAGAAGAAATTATGCCATTAAATAATTTTTATTAAATTTGCGAGGTAGTTCGCAAAATAGATAAATGATACATGTAATTGGATGAAATAGATCCTAAAAACAAAAAATCCTAGTTTTTAAGCTGGGATTGTTAATATAGATTTTAAACGATCCTTTATTAGTGTGCGTAAAACAATTAATCCCATTTGACAAATTCAGTTATTCATCATCTAAATATTTACTTGCATCGGCATAATTATCAAAGCGTGAAAATTGTCCTTGAAATTTTAAGCGCACTTTGCCAATAGGACCATTACGTTGTTTACCCAAAATAATTTCAGCAACGCCTTTATGATCCGAATTTTCGTTATATACTTCATCTCGATAGATAAACATAATGACATCGGCATCTTGTTCAATTGAGCCTGATTCACGTAAATCTGAATTGACAGGTCTTTTATCAGCGCGCTGTTCAAGGCTTCGATTTAATTGTGATAAAGCGACAACCGGGATTTGTAATTCTTTGGCTAACGCTTTTAAAGATCGTGAAATTTCGGCAATTTCAAGCGTTCGGTTTTCAGAGATATTAGGCACACGCATTAATTGTAAATAATCGACCATAATCATACTTAGCCCTTTATGTTCTCGATAAATACGACGCGCTCTCGAACGCAATTCCATTGGCGTTAATCCTGCTGAGTCATCAATATAAATATTTTTCTTTTCAAGCAAAATCCCCATACTACTTGAAATCCTCGCCCAGTCGTCATCTTGCAGTTGACCGGTACGTATTTTAGTTTGATCAACGCGTGACAAAGATGCAAGCATACGCATCATTATTTGATCGGATGGCATTTCTAAACTAAAAATCAATACGGGTTTTTCTTGATCCATCGCCGCATTTTCGCATAAATTCATAGCAAAGGTTGTTTTTCCCATTGATGGACGAGCAGCAATAATAATTAAATCTGATTTTTGTAAACCTGCGGTTTTTTTATCTAAATCTGTAAAACCTGTTGAGACCCCCGTTACCCCATTATGTGGGCGCTGGAATAATTCCTCAATTTTAGCCACGGTTGATTCAAGCACATCGGTAATATTTTTAGGGCCTTCACCCTGTTTTGTTCTGCTTTCGGCAATTTGAAAAATCTTACTTTCTGCCAAATCTAATATTTCATTGCTATCTCGACCTTCTGTAGAATAGCAATTATCGGCAATATCATTAGATGCACTAATTAATTCTCGTAAAATAGCTTGTTGACGAATAATATCAGTATAAGCGACAACATTAACTGCACTCGGCGTGTTTTTTGATAGCTCGGCCAAATAAGCAAATCCGCCAACATCAGCAAGTAGCTCTTTATTTTCAAGACTGTCCGATAAAGTTATTAGATCAATAGGGGTTGCTTTACTAACAAGACTGTGCATTTCAGCAAAAATAAGTTGATGATGTCTAGCATAAAAATCACGCTCGGTGATCATTTCCGAAACCAGATCCCATCGTTGATTATCTAACATTAAACTACCCAAAACCGCTTGCTCTGCTTCAATAGAATGCGGAGGTAATTTTATATTTTGATTTATCGCTTTATTATATTTTTGTGCTTCTTTATTTGTTTCTTTCGTCGTCATAGTGTTAATATTCATCGTATTTTAGATAATTTTTAATCATTCATTTGATAAAAATAAAGGTCCTAATGGCGTTTGAGGTAAATGATATTCCGCTTTGTAATCTACTTTGACTAAATACAGCCCTTCTGGTTTTGCTGTCGCAGCAGCTAAGGTGCGATCTTTTGCTTGTAACAATTCTGCGATCCATTCCGGTTTTTGATTAAGCGTGCCAACTTCGCATAAACTACCAACAATATTTCGTACCATATGATGCACAAATGCATTGGCTTTAATATCAACAATAATGTAATCCCCTTGCCGATAAACATAAATATGATGAATATTGCGAAAAGGTGTTAAAGATTGACATTGGGCAGCTCTAAACGATGTAAAATCATTTTCACCTAATAAATATTGGGCAGCCTTATGCATTAATGAGGCATTTAATGGTAAATAACAATGCGTTACACCACTTGCTAAAATGGCTGGGCGATAGCGGTGATTATAAATAATATAACGGTAACGCCTTGCTATCGCACTGTGGCGAGCATGAAAATTAGTATCCACATCTTGCGACCATCTAACAGCAATATCAGGTGGTAGATGAGAGTTCACACCCATTGTCCATGCGCCATGCGACCGAATAGCTTGTGTTTCAAAATGAATCACTTGACCTGTTGCATGAACACCAGCATCAGTGCGCCCAGCACAAAATACCGTTATTGGCTCTGATGCGATTTTCGATAATGCGTTTTCTAAATGCTCTTGAATCGAACTTACAGCTTGCTGCCGTTGCCAACCATAATAACGACTACCATCATATTCAATACCGAGTGCAATTTTAGACATAGTCATTAATTAAGATCTCAAGCGTTTCAATCAATAATTTAGCCCCTAAGAAGCGAATATTATCTGCAACTGACCAAAATTGTACTTGTTCAAAATGACCATATCCATGACGTAAATTAGCTAATTTAATGGCGAGATTAGACGACGCATCAGGGTTAGCTTCGCTAACTGGAGTTGGTAAATTATCCCCATAAATCTCAATACCAAAATCTGCAAATCGTCCTGAATCTAATTCAATCGGAAAACTACTTGAAATATTAACAGCTTGCGCTAATCCATAAAAAACAGGCATGATGACAGATTCAATAGAAATAGGTAATTGATAATTATTCAAAACTTTGCGTATTTGATCGATTTGCGATTTTTCACCCAAAATCGTATCGTCTTTTTGGTGGGACACCGGCAAAATATTAAATGCTAATTGATTATCAAAAATGGCATTTTCAACCGGCATTCCATTTAATAATCTTGCACTTTGCCCTGCAAGTTCATCTACCCCTTGTTTACCATATAATGATGCTGGTATAAAATTAGTAACATGTATGTTATCTAGCTGCTCGACATCCGTTAAAGATGCAACTGAAAGAAGTAATTGGCAGACAGGTGCACTGGCTAAAGCAATAATATTTTCGTTACGATATTCTGACAGAATAGAATTATTAATTTTAGGCACCAGTAATGGAATATGCTCTTGGTTAAAAAAGTAACCACTAGCATCAATGACGATACATCCTGATTCAGCGGCCAACATTGCATATTTTTCACTAACCGCTAAATTTGCCACAAAAAAAGCAAAATGGCACTGGCTAAAATCCATTTGTTCACAATCAATAACGGTTAAATTCTTACCGTTATAGCGAATAATTTCGCCTTCACTGTTATCACTTCCGACTAAATAGAGCTTGTCAATGTCAATTGCCGAGTGTTGTAATAATTCTACTAAAGCCGATCCAACTTGTCCCGTCGCGCCGACAATAGCAATATTCCATGTTGACATAGCTAACCCCTCACAAAAAATTAAAATATGATTATAACATTAATTACTTAATATATTCGATAAAGTAATCTAAGTGATTTTTTTAGATTTTTTACTGTTTTTGCTTTATCACTGACATAAAAATAACTAAAAATATTGTATAACAGATCGCAAAACTAAATATTACATGTTTTATGATTTTAGACCTTTGATAACATTCACATTATGATCAATAACGTTTTTATGTTATGAAAAAACAAAAGTTTAATTTATCTATCATTGCTAAAAAAGCTAATTTATCGATTGCATCGGTATCAAGAGCATTAAATAAACCTTATTTAACCTCTTTTGAAACAAAGCAACGTGTTAATGATGCGTTACAAGATTTAAATGTTGAAATGGATCAATTATTAAAACCTTACAATGATAAAAATAAACATAAGAAAATTTTGATCATTGATAATCAATTACATCATCAACACTTAATTTTGGATGGTATAGAAAGTCATTTTCGTCAATTAGAGTATAAAATTAATTTGATTAAACTCGATAAAATAGATGAAAAAGATTTGTACTTGCTGATGCATTATATTGAACTTAATGCTATAGCTGGCATCATCATTATTAATGAAGTACATTTTTTAGAGCACTTTAAAAAATATGATTATGCTCTACCTCCGATTATTGTCGTCAATCATTTTTCGCGATATTTTCCCTGTGTTAATTTTGATCATATGATGATGGGCTTTCAATCGACAAAACATTGGTTAGATAATAATCATAAAAGAATTGCTATTTTGATTAGTCATTCGCATAAAATCAGTAAAGTGCAATTTTTAAAAGGCTATAAACAAGCATTAAAACGGGCGAATGTCAGATTTAAAAGTGATTATATCGTTGATAATTGTTTTAACTATGAACATGGTAAACAAGCCATTCTCTCTTTACTGCAGTGCACTTACCCACCATCTGCGATTATTTGTGCTGATCAGTTATGTTTAAGTCATCAAATAGATCAGGCTGATAACGAGGATCTCTACCTTTCACCATATGAAGTCAGTTTAGGCGCTTTACATCAACTTGAAATAATCAAAAATCATGGTGGTACTAAGATGTCATTATTATTTATTAGCCATTCAGTAAAATTAATGCATCAAGAATTACTGACGATAAGTCGTATCTATAAACCTTTAAAATCAATGGGAGAACAAGCCGCTCATTTGTTATGTGATTTCATTGAGAATAAATCGTCGTCTATACCTTGTAATAAAATTATCGATACTGAAAACTTTTTTTATTCGTCATAATTTTTTAAAAAACAATATAAAAATCTTTCAGCCATTTTCATATCAGTTATAAATCTCAATAATAAACCAGCTTTTGCAGCAAATACTCTTAGCTGTTAATTAATGAGCCGAATTTGCAATTAAGCGTTTTGGTATTAACTTATTGTCTTCAAGCATGCCTGCACCAATAAAATTGTCTTGTTGATAAATTCTAACTAACGAGTTTTTTTGTAAAAGATTATTTACGATTTGATTTTGTAAAAAAATAGTGCGTCCTAATAAAATATCGTCACCTTGTTGCTGGGATAAATCTATACGCGGATAATCTTGCAATGGGCTATCAACAGTTAATAGGTACTTATCCCTCTCTTTTAAGCTTTCAATCGATTGTAACCTATCTAAGGTAATCATTTTATCGATAGCATAGCTCGCAACTTGTAAACGGCGTAATTCAATAACATGTGCGCCACAACCTAATTTTTCGCCCAAATCATCAATGATCGTGCGTATATATGTTCCTTTTGAACAATGAATTTCTAACGTAATTTGCTTATTTATCTCATCATAGTTAATTAATTCATTGGTAAATACTGTTATCGGTCTTGCTTCGCGTTCGATAACGATTCCTTGTCGAGCATATTCATATAGCGGGCGCCCTTGATGTTTTAATGCTGAAAACATCGTCGGAATTTGCATAATATCACCACGAAAACTCGATAATTGTTGTAAAATATCTGTTTTTGTTAAATTAACCGGTTTTGTACTAATAATTTTGCCTTCCGCATCCGATGTATCTGTGCGCTGTCCTAATTGAGCAATAACTTGATAACGTTTATCTGAATCCAATAAATATTGAGAAAATTTCGTTGATTCGCCAAAACAAATAGGGAGCATTCCAGTTGCTAAAGGATCTAAAGCTCCGGTATGACCGGCTTTTTTAGCATTAAATAACCATTTTACTTTTTGTAATACATCGTTCGATGATAAGCCCTTGGGTTTATCAAGTAATAAAACGCCGTGAAGATCACGGCGTATTTTTTTAACATTCATCATTTTACACTTTTATCATTTTATACGATCGTTTTTATGGTTTGACCATAGCATAGTAGTTGCCTTTAAAACAGACAATTTATTTAGTTAAAATTGATATATAAAGCCATTATTTTGCTTTATATTAAACATTAACTTAATCAATTATTGCTTACGACGATTCTCGTCATTTTTAATCACATCTGATACTAAATTAGACATTTGCATGCCTTTTACAAGCGATTCATCATAAAAGAATTTTATATCAGGTACGATTCTTAAACGCATCGCTTTACCAACTAAGGTACGAATATAGCCAGCAGCGTCATTAAGAATTTTTAATCCTTGTTCAATAACAATGGGATCTTCGTCATATAAAAAAGTAACATACACTTTTGCATAAGCTAAATCTCGCGAAATATCAACGCCTGAGACCGTAACCATTCCAAGCCGAGGATCTTTGATTTCACGTTGCAAAATAATTGCGATTTCTTTTTGTAATTCATGTCCAACACGAGATGAGCGGTTAAATGCTTTTGCCATTTCTATTGTCCTTTAAATAATAATAAGCAAGGTATTAACCTTGCTTATTATGATCATCAATTAAGATGAAGGTGGATACCTTTTAATAAGTCAGTAAAATCTACCTAAACTAACTAAATTGTACGCTTAATTTCAATTGTTTCAAATACTTCGATTGAGTCACCAACCCGTACATCATTGTAATTGCGAACGCCAATACCACATTCCATCCCATTACGCACTTCATTCACATCATCTTTAAAGCGACGTAATGATTCAAGCTCACCTTCGTAAATCACAACGTTATCGCGCAGTACACGAATTGGGTTATGACGTTTAACAACACCCTCAACTACCATACATCCAGCAATTGCGCCAAATTTTGGTGATTTAAATACATCGCGCACTTCTGCAAGACCAATAATTTCTTGCTTATATTCAGGGGCAAGCATACCACTCATGGCTTGTTTAACTTCGTCTATCAAATCATAAATGACCGAATAATAACGTAAATCAAGATTTTCAGTATCAATCACTTTGCGAGCTGAAGCATCAGCACGGACATTAAAACCAAGAATAATCGCGTTAGATGCAGCAGCAAGTGATGCATCAGTTTCGGTGATCCCACCAACGCCTGAGCCAATAATTTTGACTTTAACTTCATCGGTTGATAATTTTAATAAAGCATCATTAATTGCTTCAACCGATCCTTGTACGTCCGCTTTTAATACAATATTTAACTCTGATACATCACCTTCAGTCATGTTGGTAAACATATTTTCAAGTTTAGCTTTTTGTTGTCGCGCCAATTTCACATCACGGAATTTACCTTGACGATATAATGCGACTTCACGCGCTTTTTTCTCATCACGTACAACCGTTGCTTCATCACCTGCAGAAGGAACGCCTGATAAGCCTAAGATCTCAACGGGAATCGATGGTCCTGCGGCAATAACTTCTTTACCCAGTTCATTACGCATCGCACGAATTCGACCATACTCAAAGCCACAAAGGACAATATCACCTTTATGCAACGTTCCTGATTGCACTAAAACTGTAGCAACCGAACCGCGCCCTTTATCTAAGAAAGACTCAATAACAACACCGCTCGCCATTCCTGTTTCATAAGCAGTTAATTCTAATACTTCAGCTTGTAGTAAAATCGATTCTAATAGTTGATCAATACCGAGACCTGTTTTAGCAGAAACATGCACAAATTGTGATTCACCACCCCAATCTTCTGACATAACGCCATATTGTGCAAGCTCACCTTTTACACGTTCAGGATCGGCTTCTGGTTTATCAATCTTATTAACGGCAACAACAATTGGCACATTGGCGGCTTTTGCATGTTGAATTGCTTCAATAGTTTGAGGCATAACGCCATCGTCTGCGGCAACAACTAGAACAACAATATCTGTTGCTTTAGCACCACGAGCACGCATTGATGTAAATGCAGCATGTCCTGGAGTATCTAAGAAGGTAATATCGCCATTTTCGGTTTTAACATGATAAGCACCGATATGTTGCGTAATACCACCCGCTTCGCCAGAGGCAACTTTTGCTTTACGAATATAGTCAAGTAACGAAGTTTTACCATGGTCAACGTGTCCCATAATAGTTACAACAGGTGCACGAGAAACTTTTTCTGCACCCGTATCACGATCGCTCATGATAGATTCTTCAAGTTCGTTTTCACGACGAAGAACCACTTTATGTCCCATTTCTTCAGCAACTAATTGAGCTGTTTCTTGATCGATAACCTGATTAATTGTTGCCATCGCCCCCATTTTCATCATGGTTTTAATGACTTCAGAACCTTTAACTGCCATTTTATTGGCAAGCTCAGCAACAGTAATTGTTTCGCCAATCACTACATCACGGTTAACGGCTTGAGCTGGTTTAACAAACCCTTGTTGTAATGCACTTTTACCTTTCTTTTTATGACCACTTCGAGTAATTGCTCTCGCTTCTTCTCTCTCCGCTTTACCTTCAGATAGTTTGCTGCCTTTTTTCTGTTTGGTTTGTTTACTATTACGACCACGACCGCTTTCGACTTCGCGATCCGTATCATCTTCTGCTGCACGAGCATATTTAGATGTCGTTACATGATAATCTTCATCTTCTAACATTTCATTGTCGGTCGAATCATTATATTGTTGCGCTAATTTGCGTGCTTCTTCAGCCATGCGTTTTGCTTCTGCCTCTAATTTACGGCGGTTTTCTTCTTCTGCCTTGCGTTTAATTTCGTTTGCTTCAGCTTCGAGTTTCGCTTTCTGATCGTTAGCTGATTTTAACTTAGGATCAACTACTTTAGCAGTAACGGACTCTGCAGTTTGTTTAACATTTTGCTCACGTCTTACACGTTCGTCTTCTTCTGCTTGTTGGCGTTTTTTAGTTTCTTCAGCTTTTTTTGCTTGTTCTTCTGCCAATTTTGCTTTTTGTTCTGCTTCTTGACGTGCTTTTAACTCTTCCTCTTGCTTCGCTTTTTGCTCTGCTTCTAAGCGAGCTTTTTCTTGCGCCGCCGCGATTTCAGCCGGATCTTGCTTTACAAAAGTTCGTTTTTTTCGGACTTCAACTTTAATTTCTTTATTTTTGCCACCATTGCCAGACACATTTAATGTGGAATGTGTTTTACGTTGAAGCGTCAATTTTGTTTGACCTTGCTGAGGATTTAAATGAGCAAGCAAAGCCTCTTTTTCTTTTTGGCTCACATTGTCAGATGCTGTTTTTTTTATGCCAGCATCTGCAAATTGTTGCAAAAGAGTATCCACTGGTGTTTTTATTTCTTTAGCCAGGGTTTCTATTGATACTTTGGTCATGTGTTAATGTCCCTCAATTATTCATTTGCAAACCAACAAATATTACGCGCAGCCATAATAAAATCGCCAGCTTGTTTGCTTGTTAAATTTTCTATATTTTCGATGTCTTCAATACCTTGCTCAGCTAAGTCTTCTAATGTAATCACATCACGATTTGCTAACTGATAGGCTAATTCGTTAGTCATGCCAGGTAAATTTAAAAGTTCCTGTGATGGTTGTTTATTACCACTATGAGCTAGCGCTAATGTTGTTAAGGCATCTTTGGCACGATTTCTTAATGCTTCAACTAATTCCTCATCAAGCGCTTCAATTTCGAGTAATTCATCAACGGGTACATATGCCAATTCTTCAAGTGAAGTAAATCCTTCTTCTACAAGTAATTTCGCAAGTTCTTCATCAATATCTAAATATTTCATTAAATTATTGATTGCGGCAAAAGATTCTGCTTGATGTTTTTCTTGTAGATCATCGGTACTCATCACATTTAGCGTCCAACCTGTTAATAAAGATGCTAAGCGAATATTTTGTCCATTGCGCCCAATTGCTTGTGGTAAATTATCGGCATTTACTGCCACATCCATAGTATGTTTATCTTCATCAACAACAATAGAAACAACATCAGCCGGAGCCATGGCATTAATGACATATTGTGCAGGATTTTCATCCCAAAGTACGATATCAATACGCTCGCCACCAAACTCATTAGATACAGCTTGCACACGCGCACCGCGCATACCGACACAAGCACCAACTGGATCGATACGTCTATCATTACTTTTAACAGCGATTTTAGCTCGCGAACCAGGATCACGCGCTACGCCTTTAATATCAATAATCTCTTCACCGATTTCTGGTACTTCAATCCTGAATAATTCTTCCATCATTTTTGGATTGGAGCGGCTTAAATACAGTTGAGCCGGTTTATTGTCTTGTTCAAGTAAATATAAAATACCACGAACTCTATCACCAATACGGAAGTTTTCTCGTGGTAACATATCATGACGTGTCATGATCGCATCCGCATTATTACCAATATCAAGGATCACACTTTCACGAGTCGTTTTTTTAACAATCCCTGTCACAATATCATCTAAACGACTTCTAAACATGTCGATAATCATTGCTCGCTCAGCTTCTCGCACTTTTTGAACAATAACTTGTTTAGCGGTTTGTGTTGTTATCCTATCAAAAGCAACAGATTCAATTTGTTCATCAACATAATCACCTAATTGTTTACTAGGATCTTCATATTGTGCTGCTTCTAAGGTTGTTTCTTTTGTTGGTAGCGTGACATTATCAACAACAAGCCAGCGACGAAATGTTTCGTAATCACCCGTTTTGTGATCAATTTTAACGACAACATCAATATCAACTGAATATTTCTTTTTAGTGGCGGTTGCTAATGCTGTTTCTAAGGCTTCAAAAATCTTATCTCGAGTCAGTGCCTTCTCGTTTGACACAGCTTCTACAACGGCTAAAATCTCTTTATTCATTCTTTTACACCCACACTCTATTAAGGTTAAAAATTTGGCACAATATTGGCTTTTTGAATATTACTAAAAGCAAATATTTCGTCATTACCATCGACGGTAAGGGTAATCATGTCATTATCGACAGATTTAATTCGACCTTTCCATTTGCGGCGATTAGCAACTGGGATACGTAAACTCATCGTTACCTCTTCACCTGTAAAACGCTGATAATCTGTCACAGTAAATAGGGGTCTATCTAAACCAGGAGAAGAAACTTCGAGGGTATAGGCATCTTTAATTGGATCTTCGACATCTAAAACAGCACTAATTTGTCGGCTAACATCAGCACAATCATCTACATTAATGCCATTTTCACTATCAATATAAACGCGCAAAACGGGAGCGCGCCCTCGAATATATTCTAAACCAACTAATTCAAAACCAATGGCTTTGACTGGCTCTTGAATAATATCCGTCAATTGTTGTTCTATGCTAGTCAAACAAAACCTCCACGACAGAAAAGAAAAAAGGGCATAAAGCCCAACATCTTGTATTTAAATTTATTTACGTTAATGCTTTTATAACAAAAGTAAATGAAACAAAAGCGATAAGGCAACAATAAAAAAGCCCCGGTATCCGAGGCTACATTTAAAATAAACTAGAATGAAGCCACTTGTCACAAACCATCATCAGACGATTAATACAAGCGCCTTAAAACTTGATAATTAAGTTAATTAAATGATGGATAAGAAAACTTAAGTGGTTGCGGGGGCTGGATTTGAACCAACGACCTTCGGGTTATGAGCCCGACGAGCTACCAAGCTGCTCCACCCCGCGATAGATAGAATGACAGTATATAGGATCTTTACATAATTGCAAGTCCTCATTTTATCTTTCCACTGATTAAATCTTATTGATAAGTACTTGCTTTCATCTTACGAACAAAATCCGTCAGTTTTACTAACATCGCTTTTGGATCATGAAGATTATTTTCAATAATTTTGACAGTAGCCGATCCTGCTATAGCTCCAGCAGCTCCTGCCATTATCGCTTCTTTCACTTGTGCAGGCTCTGAAATACCAAAGCCTTGAATAGCCGGTGGTGCATTAAAATGTTTCAATTTGCTAATAAGCTCAGGTAACGGTTTAGCCGCTTTGATTTCTGCTCCCGTTACTCCTGCTCGCGAAACAAGATAAGTGTAGCCTTGACCATATTTAGCAATTTCTTGTATCACAATATCATCGGCATTTGGCGGGCAAATAAAAATCGGGGCAATTTGATGTTTATTTGCTGCTGCTGTAAATTCTGAAGCATATTCAACTGGCACATCCGCAATTAAAACAGAATCAATCCCCGCTTTTGCGCAAAGTGCATAAAAAGGGTCAATGCCGGCTTTAAAAACTAAATTAGCATAAATAAGTAAACCTATTGGAATATCAGTATATTTAGCTCTAATTTCAGCAATAATTTCAAAACACTTTTTAACATTAATGCCTCCCTCAAAAGCCCGTAAATTAGCAGTTTGTATTGTCGGACCATCGGCAAGCGGATCAGAAAAAGGGATCCCCAGTTCTAACGCGTCTGCGCCCGCTTCAATTAATGTTTCAATAATTTGTTGTGATAACTTAGGATCTGGATCACCAACTGGGACAAAAGGTACAAATGCACCTGCGTTTTTTGCGTTTAATTGTTTAAATAAACGTTGATAACGATTCATTCCACCTCTCCTTTTGCTTTTAAAATATCATAAACAGTAAAAATGTCTTTATCACCACGACCTGATAAATTGACTAACAAAACTTGTTCTTTTTGTGGATTTTGTTTAATGAGCTTTAATGCATAAGCTAAGGCATGCGAAGATTCTAAAGCAGGAATAATACCTTCATGAATAGATAATGCTTTAAATGCATCTAACGCTTCATCGTCAGTAATCGACACATATTGCGCTCGCCCAATGCTATCTAAATGAGCATGCTGTGGACCGACTGATGGAAAATCTAAACCTGCCGAAATCGAATAAGATTCTTCAATTTGTCCTTCTTCCGTTTGCATCATGGGTGATTTCATTCCAAAGTAAATACCTAATTTACCGTGTTTTAATGATGCGCCATGTTGCCCAGTTTCGATGCCTTTTCCTGCTGGCTCAACACCAATTAATTCAACCGATTTATCATCGATGAAATTGGCAAACATACCAATTGCATTAGAGCCACCACCAACACAAGCAATAACAGCATCGGGTAATTGCTGTTCACGTGCTAAAATTTGTTGTTTAGCTTCAGCACTGATAACTTGCTGAAATTCTCGAACAATCGTTGGGAAAGGATGTGGGCCTGCTGCTGTTCCAAGCAGATAATGCGAATTTTCATAGCTCCCTGACCAATCCCTTAATGCTTCATTACAGGCATCTTTTAGCGTTGCTGAGCCGGTTGTGACTGGAATCACTGTTGCCCCCATTAAACGCATACGAAACACATTCGGTGCTTGCCGTGCTACATCTTTTGCTCCCATATAAATACGGCATTTTAACCCTAATAAAGCACAGGCAAGCGCTGTTGCAACACCATGTTGACCGGCGCCTGTTTCGGCAATAATATGCGTTTTACCCATTCTTTTCGCTAATAAGGCTTGCCCTAATACTTGGTTAGTTTTATGTGCCCCGCCATGGACAAGATCTTCACGCTTTAAATATAATTTGGTTTTTGTTCCTTTTGTTAAATTTTGACAAAGCGTTAAAGCAGTTGGGCGCCCTGCATAATTTTGTAATAAGTCATTTAATTCTTGTTTAAAACTTTCATCTTGCTGCGCTGACAAAAAGGCAGCTTCAAGCTCATCAAGAATTGGCATTAATATTTGTGGCACATATTGCCCACCAAATTCACCAAAATAGGGATTTAACTTCGACATAAAATTACCTTTTTTTCATCGTTTGAATCTGTAAAAAAACCGTGCGGATTTTTTGTTCATCTTTAATTCCTGCCGTGCTTTCAACGCCAGAATTAAGATCAACACCTAAAACGCCCATTGCGAAAGCTTGCTCAATATTTTGCGGATTAATCCCCCCCGCTAAAATTACTTTAGTTAAATCATAATCTTTTAATAACGTCCAATCAAAAGACTGTCCTGTACCTCCTTTTTGATTGTCAAAAATATATCTATCAATACAAGGATGAGGGATAAAGTTAGTATTTTTAGCAACACTAACCGCTTGCCAAATTTGGCAAGATGCAGGTAACAAATCACGTAAACTATTAATATAAGATTGATCTTCATCGCCATGGAGCTGCACCGCATATAAACTAAGTTTATTGACAATGTCATTAATGGTTTCAATGCTCTCGTTTCGAAATACACCTACCCAATTAAGCGGTATCTCTTTTTTTACTAATTGCGCTGATAAAGGGTCGATATAACGAGCAGATGACTTTACAAAAATGAGCCCACCATAAACAGCACCGGCTTGATAGGCAGCTTTAGCATCTGTATTACGTGTTAAACCACAGACTTTATTCTCACCATAAAGTACCTTTCTTACTGCTAAATGGAGATCTAGCTCTGACATTAAGGCACTGCCAATCAAAAATCCATGTGCATAAGGACTAAGCGATAAAATGTCTTGATGGGTATAAATGCCTGATTCACTTATAATGATCCTATCATTAGGAATCAGGGTTGAAAGTTTTTTAACACGATTTAAATCAACCGATAAATCGCGCAAATCGCGATTATTAATACCAATGACTTTTGCATCAAGATTAATGGCTCGCAATACTTCCTGCTCGTTACTTGCTTCGGTTAATATACCCATATTTAGCTGATGAGCGACCTCGCTTAAATGCCGGTATTCTTCATCATTTAAAACAGATAACATCAATAAAATTGCATCCGCCTGATAATATCTTGCCAAATAAATTTGGTATTCATCAATAATAAAATCTTTACATAAAATAGGCTGCTCCACCTGCTGTCGAACCATCGGCAAAAAGTCAAAATTACCTTGAAAATACTTTTCATCGGTCAAGACAGATATTGCCGAGGCATAATCTTTATAAACCGAAGCAATCACAACCGGATCAAAATCATCACGTATTAACCCTTTTGAAGGGGATGCTTTTTTGCATTCTAAAATAAATGCAGGTGTCTTTTGCGCTAATGCTTGATAAAAACTGCGATTAGTTGGCTTAATTTGGGATTTAAAATCAATTAATGGTTTTTCTTGCTGTTTATTAGCAAGCCAAATGGCTTTATCTTCGATAATTTTTTTTAATACCGTTGCCATTTCGACATTTGTACTTAAAGATGCTAGTGTCATAATTAATTTGCCTTATCTTGCTGCAAGCTGGTTAAGTAATTGATAAGCTTGCCCGCTTTGCATCATCTCTATGGCTCGCTGTGCATTTTGTTTTAAATCTGCATGACCAAATAAACTCATTAACATGGACGTATTTGCCGCAATTGCTGCTTGATGTGCCTCTCTCCCTTGTCCTTTTAAAATGGCAAGTAAACTATCGCGATTTTCTTCTGGCGTGCCACCTTCAATATCTTTTAAGTTATAGGTTGCTAAACCAAAATCATCGGGCGTTAAACTAAAATAGCGAATTTGACCATTTTTGACTTCGGCGACATCGGTTTGACCATGTATTGCTACTTCATCCATCCCAGCACCATGAACAACATAAGCATGCTGATAATTTAATTTAATTAGTGCCTCGGCAATGGGTTTTATAAGCTTTGTATCATATACGCCTAATAATATTTTTTTCGGTCTTGATGGATTGATAAGCGGACCTAATACATTGAATATTGTGCGCGTTTTTAATTGTTGCCTCACTTGGGCCGCATGTCGGAAGCCGCTATGATATTGCTGGGCAAATAAAAAGCAAATGCCCAGTTCATCGAGCGCTTTTCGTGACTCATCAGCAGACATATTTAACTTTATTCCTAAAGCCGATAACACATCAGAAGAGCCAGATTTACTTGAGACGCCTCGATTACCATGTTTCGCCACTTTAAAGCCCAAAGCGGCAGCAACAAAGGCACTTGCTGTTGAAATATTGATACTATTTGTGCCATCACCACCTGTGCCGACAATATCGGTATAATCATAATCAGGCGATGAAAAATGATCGGCGCCCGCTAATAATGCGCTTGCAGCCCCAGCTATTTCTTGTGGCTCCTCACCCCGTACTTTCATACTGATAATCGCCGTTGCTAACTGAGTATTGTCTATTTTACCTTGAATAATCAGGCTAAATAATTGTTCGCTTTCTGCCTGTGACAAGCTATAACCTTGGTACAATTTATGTAAAATAGCCTGAATTTGATAAGTTTGTTTTTCATTGAATGATTGATTGACAATAGCCTTATTATTAATAGGCTCTTGTGCCCAATTAATCGCTTGTTCTAATAATTTTACGCCTTGAATCGTTAAAATAGACTCAGGGTGAAATTGAAAACCGCATACTCTATCCCCATCATGCCGAACTGCCATTACAATATTATTAAACATTGCATTGATTATTAGACTTGAAGGAATATTTTCTCCTTTTAAAGAATGATAACGGGCTACCGGCAAAGGATTGGGTAAATTTGCAAACATGGCTTGCCCATCATGTTCAATTAATGATGCTTTACCATGTAAAATATCCCCAGCCGAAACAATGCTTCCTCCATAAGATTCAACAATGGCTTGATGTCCTAAACAAATTCCAATAATGGGTATTTTTCCTTTTAATCGCCGAATTAATTCAGGCATACAGCCCGCTTTACTGGGTGCTCCAGGTCCTGGCGATAAAAATAAAATCGGATTTTGCATATGCGATAATTTTTCAATAATGACATCTGCAGGTAATGTATTACGATAAATAGTCACATCATGCTGATTATTGCGTAGCTGATCGACAAGATTATAAGTAAAAGAATCCATATTATCGATAAATAAAATAGTCGCCATTAAAAATCCCCTTTCACATTATGAGCAGATAAAATGGCACGAACAACAGCACGCGCTTTATTTCGGGTTTCATCGGCTTCGGCTTGTGGATTTGAATCTAAAACTACACCCGCACCTGCTTGCACAATGGCTTCGCCATTTTGGACATAAGCAGAACGAATTACAATACAGGTATCTAAATCACCATGAGCAGTAAAATATCCAACCGCCCCACCATAACTGCCACGTTTAGATTTTTCTGTCTCGGCAATTAATTGCATAGCGCGAATTTTTGGTGCACCTGTTAATGTACCCATATTCATGGTCGCTTGATAAGCATGCAACGCATCAAAATCCTCTCTTAATTGCCCAACAATGCGTGAAACCAAGTGCATCACATACGCATACCTATCAACGTTGAGTAGATTTTTTGTGTAACGCGTTCCAGCTTTACAAATGCGTGCTAAATCATTGCGCGCTAAATCAACTAACATTAAATGTTCGGCTAATTCTTTTTTATCGGTACGCATTTCTAACTCTAAACGGCTATCAAGATCCAAATCGATCTCGCCCGTATCAAGATAGCCACGAGGTCTTGAACCTGCAATCGGGTAAATTTCAACTTCATTAGTTGCTCGGCAATATTTGACAGCACTTTCTGGCGATGCACCAAATAAAACAAAATCGTGATCTTGCATATAAAACATATACGGGCTAGGATTTTGTGCTTTTAAGGCTTGATAGGCAGCTAAAGGCTCAGGGCAAGGTAAACTAAAACGTCTTGAGGGTACTACTTGGAATATTTCACCTTGTTGTATGGCATCTTGCATTTTTTTAACAATCGTTGAAAAATCATCATCATTAAGATTTGAAGCAACCGAAACTTGTGCAAGTGACGTTTGATTAATTGGTAATAAAGGTTTTTCAAGCTGCGTTACTATTTCTTGCAAACGGATATTTAATCTATTTTCTTCTGTCTTATCTCCCGTAAATATGGTCGCTTTTAAAGATGCTTTTTTATCTTGATGATTTATTTCTAATAAAGTTTCAGCAAGATAAAAACAGTAATCTTGGCAATTTAAATCTGAATCTAGCGCAGGTAATGCTTCAAAATTAGCCACTAAATCATAGCCAAATAAACCACCAATAAAAATAGCATCTTGCCCAGCCGAATCCGGAATATTCACTAGGTTTAATAAAGCTCGTAGCGCGTCAAATATTGACAATGACTTTAATCTTGAATCTTCATCTTGCAATAAAGAAATAGTCGGAAATGTTAAGGTAATATGTTGATGACTTAGTGTATTTTTTATTACATCATCACCAAAAAAATCTACTATTAATGGTAAAAGTGCCTGCCCATTATCGCTCAAAGCTTCGATGATGACTTGATTATTTATAGCCGAAATACGCAGCGCACTATCAATAATCATGACACTTTTAATACCTTGTTTATTATCTATTTCGGCAGATTCTAATAAAAGCGTTGCCGGTCTTTGTTGGCAAAGTGTATTAAACACCAAGCTAGGATCTGAAAAGTAATTCAAGTTTTTTGATAATTGAATTAAAGTCGGTTTATTCATTAGGATCTTCTTGATTCGCTTATGAGTGAATTTGTACTATTAGACTAGTTCAACGAGGCAATGTCAAGGGGAATGAAATTTTAATTCATAATAATTTTTATCATTAAGTCCAAAACAATAAAATAGTTTTGTTATAGTTTCATCATTTAAATGTTAAAAAGCTAAGATTTTGGTTTTCGAAAGCTCAATAACATACTTTCAACCAGTTTATCTTTTAAATAAAACCGATGATATATGGCAATTAGTACATGTAAACAAATTAGAAAAATAAATGCCATACCAAAAATATTATGTACGCGATACATGTCCTTTTGTATCTCGATAGGTAATGGTATTTGCGGAATAATAAAACATCCAAAAAAATTAATGCCGTTATTACTCATTAAATAACCTGTAATTGGCATAAATAACAATAATAAATATAAACAGCCTTGCAAGGATTTATCTAATATTTTTTGTATGCGAGGACTGTTTACATATAAATCAGGAACACCTTGTTTTTTAATAATATATAAACGTAATATTGTTAAAAAAAAGATAAGTATACCTAATGATTTATGTAATCTAAATAATGGTAACATGTCCGCAAAAAAAGAGCGTCCAAAGGGTAATAAGATAGCAATAATAACGAATAAAGCAGAGAGCCAATGAATAATGATTTCTGCCAAAGAATATTTTGGATAATTGTTCATTGTTTATTTTTCTCTTATTTTGGTAAGAATTTTCAGTATAAACTGATTTTTAATTATAAGATATTTATGTTGAAAAAAATTCAAATTAATTGTTTATAAAACACTCCGATAATCTAGTAAAAATACCAAAAACTGTTACTATAAATCGCTTTTTAATTTTTATAATAAAATGAGAGGATTCTTAATTATGACTTTATTTTATATTATTATTGGTATTTTGGTATTTTTTGCACTTATTACATTGGCTAAAACGATTATTATCGTTCCACAAGGTCAAGAATATACCATTGAGCGTTTTGGTAAATATACACATACTATCACTCCAGGTCTTAATATTCTTGTTCCTTTTATGGATAGCATTGGTCATAAAATGAATTTGATGGAACAAGTGCTCGATATTCCATCACAAGAAGTTATCTCAAAAGATAATGCAAATGTGCAAATTGATGCCGTTTGTTTTATCCAAGTACAAGATGCTGCCCGTGCAGCTTATCAAGTAAGACAATTAGATCGCGCTATCATCAATCTTATTATGACCAATATCCGTACCGTTCTTGGTGGAATGGAACTTGATGAGATGTTATCTCAGCGTGATCATATTAACTCTAAATTATTAGTTACGGTTGATGAAGCAACCGCTTCGTGGGGGGTAAAAATCACCCGTATTGAAATTCGTGACGTTCGGCCGCCACATGAATTAATCGCGGCGATGAATGCACAAATGAAAGCAGAACGTAATAAACGTGCTGAAATTTTAGAAGCGGAAGGGATCCGTCAAGCCGCTATTTTACGTTCTGAAGGTGAAAAACAATCTGAAATTCTGAAAGCAGAAGGTGAAAAACAAGCGGCATTTTTACAAGCTGAAGCACGTGAACGAGCTGCAGAAGCAGAAGCGAAAGCAACCAAAATGGTGTCAGATGCCATTGCAGCAGGTAATATTAATGCGATTAATTACTTTGTGGCACAAAAATATACCGATGCTTTACAACAAATTGGTTCATCTAAAAATAGTAAATTAATTATGATGCCTTTAGAAGCAAGTAGTATTATGGGTAGCATTAGTGGTATTGCTGAATTAATTAAAGAAACTAAATCATCATAATGCGAAAATAATTGATTATAAAATGCGCTATTTGTCATATAAAAGCGCATTTTTAGTTATTATAATCCTGTTTGATACTCAAATTATATTTTTGTAAAGGTCAACATTATGAACGAATTTATTACGTTGATTTATAACTCACCAATGTTATTTTTTATTGGTTTAGGTTTTATCTTTTTAATCATTGAATTATTAGGTACCGACGCTTATTCCTTTTGGTGTGGTATTGCTTCTTTTTTAGTTGCTATATTAGCTAGCTTTAATATTTTAAGCTGGCCTTTTTTATGGATCGCTTTTTCAATATTAAGCATCTTGTCAGTTTATTTGTGGTATAAATGGCAAAAAAATAAACGTAAAAAATCAACCCATCAATCAACAATCAATCAGCCACAGCATGAGCTTATTGGTATTAGAACTTTTGTTACTGTATCTATTATTAATGGTACAGGGCGCGTTAAGATAAAAGATGGTAGCTGGATTGCAACGAGCAAGCATGACATTCCTCAAGGCACGGCCGTTGAAGTAACAAATTGCGATGGTATCACGTTAACCGTCAAAGCAATCGATTCTTAATTGCAATCCCCATATTATGGGGATTATTTTATTCGCCACGGCATAAAACTAATGCGGTACGATGTTCGCTGGCAGGTCCATCAAATCCTATGTCTCCATGAGCATAAAGATGATATTGTTTTGTGCTTGAATATATTTCGCCTATCCATGAAAATAAAGTTTTCGTCCATAAGCTGTTTTTATAATTATTCACATTTCCCCACTCACTCGTAAATGTTCCGATATCCCTCGAAAAATAGCTAGTCTTATAAGGAACCGAAGATTCTTCTTGATAACGATGACTGTCCGCAAATGGGCTATTACTTAATTCATCTCGACGATACATATATTGTTGTCGCCAACTACTGTAATTTAAAGAAGTAGCTTGTTCTTTGGTTGTGGCTTGACTTGAATCACTCGCCACGCCGCGACATAAATCTAATGCGATGAAAGAGGTTGATGTCTCTAAATTACTATTATTATTCGCATAATAATTAACACCTTTGCCAATTGCCCATTTTTTAATTTGAGAAGCTGCTATGGTATAACTACCTATTTTTTGCCAATTAGAATTAGTATTTTGACTATATTCTAAATTTAATAAGATATCACTACTAGGTTTCCTAGTTAAATTCGGATTGAATGTCACAATGCAGTTTTCACCATTAGTTTGGGATGCCTTACCCGATAAAATTACATCATTACTAAGAGTCGAACAACGAAAATGACTTTGATCATTACCCGAACCAATTACCGTGAATTCCGCTCCAGCAAACGCCGTCGTTGGAAAACCTGCCTCAACTTTAAATCCGTTTCCTGCTTGTTTATACCCTCCCCAATCTTCTTGGACCGCTCTTGCTGTCAATTTACCTACTTGCCAAGTATCAGGATTATAACCATTAGCATATTTAATATTATCGCCAGCTGAGCCTATATAAATCGACATATCTGCAGGTTGAAGGTAGCAAATTTTTTGATAATGGGGAACAAAGGTATAACTGATTTGTGCATCACCATAACTTCGCGTGTTGGGTTCGCCATATTTTGTTTTAACTTTGACATTCGTTAAGGTATATATCACTTTATATGGACCACCACAATCATTAAGCGTATAAGCTAATTGTTCTGTTGGCAGTTGTTGGTCACCGTTATACCATGTTGCATTAATTGAGCCTAATATTTGCACATTGGCATCGTCATTTGCATCATCATCATCATCAACCACAACCCAATCAGATAATAAAAGTGAATCATTATTAGCTATAATAGATGGCTTTACATCACTTAAGTGTAAATTTAATGGAGCTGTGATTGGTAAATGTCTATCGGCGGGATTAATTTTTTGCATCTGACCATTATCGTCAGGAAAACTAATGCTTAATATATTATTAATATCCGTGAGTTGCGTTTTATCATCTTTGGATATCAAATAAGGAGGCGTACCTTTTATTGTATCTTGACTACTTGCTGTTATTATTGTTGCATGAGAGAAAACAGGCGTGAAAATTAAAATTATGCTTAGAAAAATTGTATGTATTATATCTTTTTTCATAACTATTTACCTCTTATTTTACATAATTATAACATTATCTAATAATAAAAACCGTTATTTTACACGGTAAAATAATAAATAGAATAACTAATCATTAATGATATTAGAATATTCCATGATTAAAATTAATCACGGAAATTAGTAAATTGTAAAGGTTGATCTAATTCACTATTCTTAATTAATGCGATAGTTGCTTGTAAATCATCACGAGATTTCCCCGTAACCCTAACTTGTTCGCCTTGAATTTGTGCTTGTACTTTAATTTTACTGTCTTTAATTAATTTAATTATTTTTTTGGCTAATTCTTTATCAATACCTTGTTTCAACTTAATCGTTGTACTGTATAGTTTACCACTGTGTTCCATTTGTTCAGGGATTTCAAGTGCAGCACCATCTATACCTCGTTTAGCAAGCTTATCGCGTAAAATATCAATAAGTTGATTAACCTG
The DNA here is from genome assembly GCF_058502635.1 of Gilliamella sp. ESL1225. Classification (NCBI taxonomy): domain Bacteria; kingdom Pseudomonadati; phylum Pseudomonadota; class Gammaproteobacteria; order Orbales; family Orbaceae; genus Gilliamella; species Gilliamella sp. ESL1225. Next base: position 1,791,595 of record NZ_CP196358.1, read on the forward strand.
AAAATCGGATTGGCTTGTGATAGTTATCGTTTCGTTTTTTTCATTTAATTCAAAGCTCGCTTCGACATTTTTAAAATCCCAACGAGTTGTTAATTCACGAGTGGCATTTTCTACGCCGTTTTTTACTTCCGGCATTTGAATTTCAGAAACAATATCAAAAGAAGGCATAAGTTTTCCTGTTTTATTAAATACAATAATTATATTAAATCATTGTAAATGATAATTAATAATTTAAATTAGATCTCTATTTTAAAACCATTTAGAATTTAATATAAAGAGATATCAAACTATAGAAATAAACATAGTGGCTAATGCCACTATAATAGATCAAAATAAATCAACTATTCGTCAATCGTTCTTAATAATTCATTGATACCCACTTTTCCAAGTGTTTTAGCATCCACTTTTTTAACAATAACGGCACAATAAAGGCTGTATTTTCCATCTTTAGTTGGCAAATTACCAGAAACAACAACTGAACCTGCAGGTACGCGCCCGTAATGCACCTCTCCTGTTGTTCTATCATAAATTTTAGTGCTTTGGCCAATAAATACACCCATCGAAATAACTGAACCTTCTTCAACGATTACGCCTTCTACAATTTCACTGCGTGCACCAATAAAACAGTTATCTTCAATAATAGTCGGATTGGCTTGTAAAGGCTCTAGTACACCACCGATACCAACACCACCAGATAAATGAACATTTTTACCAATTTGAGCACAAGATCCAACGGTTACCCACGTATCGACCATCGTTCCCTCATCAACATACGCGCCAATATTAACATAAGAAGGCATTAAGACCGTATTACGTGCAATATAAGCACCTTTACGAGCTATTGCTGAAGGGACAACACGAAAACCCTCTTGTTTAAATCTCGCTTCGGTATAATCGGCAAATTTAAGGGGGACTTTGTCATAATAATTCGTTTCACATCCATCAATTAATTGATTTTCATTAATTCTAAAAGAAAGTAATACCGCTTTTTTAAGCCATTGATGCGTAACCCAATCACCATTAATTTTTTCTGCCACGCGCATTTTACCACTATCAAGCAATTGAATAGTTTGAGTAATAGCGTCTTTAGTTGCAGAATCTACAGTAAGCGGGGTAATATCAGCACGGCGTTCGAATGCTGTCTCAATAATGGATTGTAATTGTTGCATTTTTACGTTTCCTTTCGGTGTATTTGTCAAAGATGATCATATTAGCTATAAGTATATAACTTTATTGATCGTCGACGAATGGGTTAAACTCGTATTGCTAAAAAAACTTCATTAAATGCAATTGAAATTAGTATGCATTTCGTTTAAATCATTTTTTAACAAAGTAAGCGGCGCAAAATAAAATTGAACTTCAGTATAATATAATCAATGCTTATTTTTAAGCGCTTTATCGTTAACAAAATTTTATAACTTACTTGAAATAATTAACATTGCTAATAAATTAGTATTTTGTCGACGATTTTGATAAATCCTATTGCCATTTTTTTAATCAATAAATTGCTTACTAATGAAAACAAAAATCCATCATTTAGAATAACTGCGATCAATATCTCAATTTAAAAAAGATCCCTACCCCACAATTTAAAATTAATTACACTCTATTTCTACTTTATATTACTGATTAATTACAGGTCATTACTATGTGCCAATATGGTTTTTCATTACTTGAACTTATCATCACGATAGTGATCTTTGCTTTACTTGCTAATGTTGGCATTGGTCAATGGTCTACATTTAAACTAAAGAATGAATTGATTGATACAACCCAGCAATTAGCTCAATTTTTAACGCTAATACAGATGGAAGCGAATATATATAATGTCAATTATAGACTTAAATTAACATCAGATCCGTGGCGTTTATTTGCCGTTAATGAAGATATACATTTAGATAAATTGGATGATGATTCAAATAGTAAACAATTTATTTTTAACCGCCCCATTAATTCTGTCGTTATTGATGGTTTGACCGATAAAAAAAAGATTATGTTTTGGGGAGTAAATAATAGACTATCAACTTTTTCTTTTCATTTACAAAATTCGGTTGGTAAAACAAAAGTCATCAATGCATTTAATGGTCGCATTCGTATATGTAGTATAAACGAACAATTAGGCGGAATGCCAAAATGTTAACCATCACAAATTCACTTAATGAACAAGGCATCTCGTTATTTGAGATGTTAATTAGTCTTATTCTCTCGAGCCTATTAGTTTTGAGTGTTTGTCATTTTTATCCGCAATTACAGTTATTTTTTTTTCAGCAATCAAAACAATTTCGTTTAGAACAAACTACTTGGCAAATACTTTCAGGATTAGCAAAGCAAATTAAACGCGCGGGTTTTAATTCCGTTCGTAGTTCTTTTAGCAAATCTAATACTATCGAGATTTTAAATAATAAACAGTGCCTTCTTTTGCGTTACGATAGCCAACTAAATAATCAAGTAAGTTACCAATTAAATAATAATGAATTGACTCCTAATGTGAATAAACACCCTTTGACAACTTTTGCGTATCGCTATCATCAGCAAAATTTAGAATATAAAACAGATGTTAATGATTGTTATGGCGTTAATTGGTATAAATTATTTGATCCAAATGAAATTAAATTAACTCATTTTGCGATCAACAAATATGCTAATACGATTATTCTTTCTTTAAAGGCGGAATATGTTCATCATGCCAATATTTATTATCAAACTCATTTACTTGTCAGAAATGAGAATAATGAATAAAAATTGGTTATTTATAGTTAAATCCATAATCGGTATTTTATGATTCTTCATTGTTCAACTGATTTTGAAAAAGGATTTGCAAATCTTACCTTAATGGTAATTCTATTAATATTTGGATTAAGTTTAGCAATCGGATTTAATATGCTAGCCATGCATTGGCAAAAATCATTATGGATAGAAAAAAAATATTATGAGAGCTTTAATTATGCTATGTCGTCATTACATTGGTCAACATTACAATATTGGCAAAACCCGACTCATAAATGGCAATGTAAAACTGATTTTAATTTTCAAGCTTGTATACGTTTATCAACATCTGTCACAAGCACAATAGATACTTTGCCTGTTTTAATAAAAGGAAGATACCAAAATTTTACACTTTTTCGTTTTGCTGTATTTGAACATGGAAAACTACATAATTTAGCTAATCAGTGGTTAGATTATTGTCCAGAAAAAAAAGGTGATTGCTATTAAAGGTAAAGAACAAGGATTTTTACTCATCGAGATATTAATAGCCAGTTTAATTTTTGCGATTGTCACAATAAGTTTGCTTAATCTTAGTCAAGCATTAATCAATAAACATATTTATTTTTATGATCAGATAAAAGCTGAGCGCATAGCTTTCCAATTACTTGAAAGTTATCCAAATGTTTATTCAATCAATATACCTAAACAAATCAATTATCAAATGAACATTAAATCTTATTTAACGAAGTGCCAAATGGTACAAGTTAACGTGCAATTTACCAATGCAACGCCCATTCAGCAACAACGGTTATTTTGCGATTGAGTATTTTTTAATATTCTCACTCATTTTTTAATAACCATTTTTCAATAATTTGAATGACCTCTTGACTAGCTTCACTATGAACATTGTGTCCGACATTATCAATCGTTACGATATCAGCAAATGGGAATTGACTTAATATCATCGGATAATAAGCTTCTTCAATATAATGAGATCTGCCCCCTCGGATAAATAAAATAGGTTTAAAGCATGGTGGGATCATTTGCCAATCACGTATATTTGCATAATTATCATGAATAGACTTTATATTAAATTGCCACTGGTTATTTTTATAAGATTTAATTAAAAACTGAATAATTGCCGACGATAATCCACCCTCTTGTAACGCGTAAATAATATCTTTTTTGTCGGTTAATTGAAGATTTAGGCATTGATTTAAAGCATTTAAGACATCTACATTTGAGCTATCTTGATAACTCACCGGTGCAATATCAAGAACCACAATTTTAGTAATTAAGTCCGGGATAATTTGCGTAAGCTTCATTGCCACTTTTCCGCCCATCGAATGCCCAATTAAGATGATATTGTTAAGCTGTAAGGTTTGACATAGTGTAGCGACATCTTGCGCCATAGCCTTATAATTCATTTCATCTGACCAAGGCGATAAACCATGATTAGGTAAATCAACTTGTAGTGTTTGATACTCTGCCCCTAATGCATTCGCCAAAATATTTAAATTATCTAAATTCCCCAATACTCCATGTAAAAAAACGATGGTTTGACCTGAGCCTTGAATTTTATAATGTAAAGGTATGCTCATTTATATTTCCTATATAACCCTTAAAACAATGAGTATAACAATTAATTTAAATAGAATTTAATAAATCTTATTTGGAATAAGAATAAAGAGAAAATAAGAATAAATAGCAAGTTTTTGCATTAACTGTTAATCTGTTAAAAAAGATTAGTTAAAAAGATTTAATGAATTTAGAAAAAAGACCGATAATGAAGAAAATGTAATTATAAAAAATTTGAAAAATCCGATAAAAATAGATATAGATAAATTTTAAAATTGATTAATTTATTTTTCTGATGAAATTTTTGCAAGAAGATTGCTTTATATTTATTCAATCTATACTAAATTTTTAATAGAATTGCGATTAATTATAGCTAAATGAGTTAATTATCAATATTATTAAAATATTTATGATTAGTTAGCGATTTTTTTTAATTATCGTATCGAAATTTAATCGTTATATCAGTCTGTTAATGGATCTTTTTATGAAATTGCCAATTATTTCTTTTTTAGCTATTCCCGTTTTTTTATGTCATTCAAGTTTAGCTATTGCTTTTACTTGCAGTAATAATACTGAGCAAAATACGATCGAAGTTAATCATTTCTTATTACATACACTTGATAATATCTATCCCTATACTAAAAATGCGAAAAATGAAACGATTATAATGACGACATATGATAATTCGAATAATCCAATCTCACATTCTCGGCAAAATTTCTATTATGATAAATCTGGTATGATTATTAACGGTGATTTTGATCTATATTCTATGAAAAATGAAATGTTATATACTGAAAGATTAAAGAAAACTGAATCTGGATGGGAAAATATTATTTCGGATTTTGAAGATAAAAGAAATAGCGTCATTACCTACAAAATAGATGAACAAAATCGAATCATTGAATCTAACGAAATCAAAAAAGCGTATGATTTTATCTTTTTTGCGACTAATAATTATTTATATGATCAAAATAATTGTCTTATCAACAAAGAAACACAATGGAAATTAAAAGAAATTAATCGTCGAGGTAAATATACGGGTGTAAATGAGAAAGGTCAATCTCGTTTTTCTTATGAATATAAAAACCAACATCTTGATAAGATTATTTATGATTTTAATAATAACTCACCGAGTGTAAATCATATTTTATATGAAACGGATCATAATAATCGCCAAGTATTTGTAAAAATCATTTATTCAACGCATCGAAAGAATACCTATTCAACCATGCTGTTTAGAGATTTCAATGATTATGGAGATTGGATGTCTGCCCATCGTTTAATAAACAGTCAAGACGGTAGGTATAATGAGATTAAGCGTACCGTTAATTATTATAACTAATCGCGAAAATAAACGATATTACGCTATTAAAAGCATGATTTTATTAAAAATTAATATTTTGGGTTAATAAACAATCTTTATAGTTATTTTCTAACATCTACTAACAAGCGGATAAAGCTCCGCTTTGTTGTTTTATGAAATAACACACTATTTAGTTAGCTTTATTGCATTAATTTAAAATGACTAACGAGCAAATAATAGATAAATGATATGAGCTGTCCAAAGTAATCCTAATAACGCCATTAATAACTTACCTCGATTTGGGTAAATATTAAAAGCATCAAGTAACTGTAACAGCCGATTTAACGCATACCAACTAGGCAAAACAATTATTAATAACAAAAATATTTTTGCCTCAGTTGTGGTTATTAATTTTAAAATATAAGAACGGTCTTTAGAATTCCCAAAAGGAATAATAATCGCAAAAATAGCAATAATAACAGGAGCAAAAATCGCGGCAACAACGTTACCAAGACTGATAATAGTATTTATTACAATGCTAGAATTAACATCATCAGGATGATTATTACTATTCTTTAAATGAAAATGAGATTTTACTGGTCTTTTGTTCATGATTTTACGACCTCAAATATAAAATAAATCCACATAATAACAAGAAACATCCAAAATCCTATATTTATAAACAAACGAAATAATAAAGTAAGCGAAAAATAGTTTTGGAATTTAATGGCGACGTTATCAATATAACGATAAGTATGGCGCATAGCGGCTATAAAGGCTAAACAGTTAATTACCATAACCCAAGGATTTTGCATAAAAAAGATAAATCGATAAAATTCATCTTGCCCTTGCCAATTACTGTGCATACAAATCACGCCATAAGTTAATACCATGCTTGTCCAAATCATCAAAAAAGCAGCGCTTAAATCGATAATTTTATGCCAAAAAGACTGGGAGGTTGATGGCGAATGTAATGAATTATTTTTATTATCATTTAAATTGTTATCGACCTTTAGCGACATATCTCTCTCAATATTTTATTAATGATTTAAATACTATTTGAGAATTTTAACATAACTTAGCTTAATTTCGCGGTTTAGATTGCTTTTAATAGGTAAATTTAGCATTTCATGAATAAATTGCCGGAAATTAAAACCAGTAATTTTATTTAATCACAGATTTTTAATAATAAGTTAATTACTAATATTCAATTTCTCTAACTGATTCCCCCGACTCTTTTAAATGATTATTTTCAGTTATCGAATAAACTTTGAATGAAGCTTTGGTCCAATCGCCAAATTCATTATGATGGGTATAGATTTCATCGACTATATATTCTTCTTGAGGTGATTTATATAAAATACTTGAGCTAATAAGTCTGCCATCTTTATCGTAAATCAATGATCCTTCATATGGATTAGTCAACATTTCTTGGTTATTTATCATCACGACCATTTTATTTAATCGATCATCTTGCCAATAATATAAAGTATCGTAATTTTCATTAGGTCTTAGAGTAACTGATTTTTCAATTTGCTTACCCTTGTAACTTATTTCGATACTGGAATTATCTTTGACACTAAGTATTTTAATTAAACGTTTTTTATCATCCAACACCATATCCGCCTCTTCAAACAACCAGCCAAATCTTGTCTGCTCAACTTTATATTTTAATTTATCGTAATCATAAGAATAAGAAAAATTTTCATCAATTAAATTATCATTTTTCTGTATAAATTTAATCATTCTTCCTTCTTTATCCGTCGTTATTTCAGTACTACTATTTAAAAGTTTACCTTCATATTGTTTGATTATTTGTTTTTTTATTGCTTTTGAAAATGGGGTATATTGAACACCAGTCCTATATTCGTTAAAGGCTAAAGTTCTATCAAATGTGTTTTTTTCATCACTTGTTTTTTCTTGACAACCTAAAATGGTGAAAATAAAAACGCCAATTAAGCAAAATTTATATAATGCCGTCATTTTATTATCCTTCCTGTTTTTCTTGTTTTTAACTATTTCATATTTATGAATATAGAAAATAATCCTATCTTCTTTAATAAACTAAGTAAACAGTTTTATATCAATATGGTTTTTAGATAATTTAAATAACATATTTCAAATTAGATTATTTAGACTTTTCACTGGAATTTGGCGAAGTGGAGTAAACAATCAAATTAAACTTTCGTCTTTTATTTTCCAATAAAATGCGCTAGTTTTTTCTACGATTTTTGTTATATAATTCATAAACTTTAAATCACAAAAATTCCATTATGGCTTTAAAATTTCAGGACAGAAATGATCAATTCTTTATTGAAGATAACTGTTTAAATGAAATATACAAATGTATTGCTAATTACTTTTTGTTTCATATGTAATTAATTTGACTCCTTCGTGGAGCTTTTAAGTCTATCATTAAGTTGATAGCTAGTGTTTACTTTCAAGGAGAAAACAAGCCTGTAATCACTATTGATACCCTCACTATCCTTATTAGGGGTTTTATTTATATCTAATTTCATAATATTAGTCCTTTTTTATTCAATCCTGATAATACCCTATTAATATAGTCATTAAATTTATTAATAAATAAAAATTAGCTTTAGCTAGCAACATGGATATATGTACAGTTGCGTTCATTATGAATAATAGCTAACTTTGAATTTTTGTAATCTTGTATTTAATGCGCTATTAGATTTAACAAATAGACAGATATTTATCTCCACAAGCAAATAACGAGTAATCCTTATCTCATAGTTTAGCTACTTTGATTTGTGTATTTGTCATCTGCCTATGAACATACAAAAAATAAGATTGTAGCTGTATCTTGCTGATACTTACCGATATATAAAATCACCTGCAGGTATTGATATGGGAGGGTTTACTATACTTTATAGGGTTTAAAAGGATTTTACGAAATAATGATTTGGTGGAGCCAAGGGGGATCGAACCCCTGACCTCAACGCTGCCAGCGTTGCGCTCTCCCAGCTGAGCTATGGCCCCAAAAGAATGAATAAAACTGCGGTCAATAATAGGTAAATACTGTTAATCTGTCAATCTATTTACTTTCACTTGCACAAAAAGAAATCAAAGCCTGTCACAATAGCTGACAGGCTATAAGATTAACGAATGATAGGCTCTTGATCAGCGCCTTCTACTTCAACTTTTTGTGGCATAAAATGGTCACGTTTAATGCCTAATTTTAATGACATATAAGCCGCTACATAGATAGATGAAATTGTGCCAAGAACAATCCCAACACCTAGTGTTTCAGAAAATCCTTTTAGCATACTTCCACCAAAAATATATAAAATAATGACTACCACTAAGGTTGTGCCAGAAGTCATTAAGGTTCGGTGTAAAGTCTGTGTTAGTGAGATATTAATCACATCATAAGATGAAGCTCGGCGAATTTTTCGGAAGTTTTCACGAATTCGGTCAAATACAACTATGGTGTCATTTAGCGAATAGCCAATAATCGATAACATAGCCGCGATTATGGTTAAATCTAACTCACGCTCAAATAAGGATAAATATCCAGCCGTTATAATAACGTCATGTAATAATGCCACAACCGCGCCTGTACCAAATCGCCATTCAAATCGAAATGCAATATAAATCATAATACAAACTAAAGCAGCAAAAATGGCTAAAATACCATCTTGCGCAAGTTCAGCACCCACTGTTGGTCCCACAAACTCAACACGTTTAATTTGTGCGTCGGCATCAATTTTTTCGTGAATTAATTTAGTAATAGTCGCACCAAAAGCATTATCAATAATGGTCGCATCACTCTCTTGCTGCTTTATTAATGGCAAGCGAATAATAATATCTTTACTGCTCCCATAATATTGCACAATCGGTTCATGATAACCTCCTTTGCGTAAGGTATCGCGAAAATCATCTAAATTAATTACTTTCGAAACCGTAAGCTCAACTGTCGTTCCACCTGTAAAATCTTGACCTAAATTAAATCCTTTAACACAAATGACAACGATAGATGCTACAACTAATAGCATAGAAATCACAAAAGCCAAGTAACCAAATTTTAAGAAATCGATCACTTTTCGCCCATGATTTAATTCTTTAACGTCATGGTTTTTTGTTTTATCAATATTCACAATAGACCTCTAAATTGATAATTTTTTAACACGACGACCACCATAAACTAAATTCGCTAAGGCACGTGTACCCACGATTGAAGTAAACATAGACGTCACAATACCAATAGCTAAGGTAATGGCAAAACCTTTAATCGAACCTGTACCAACAGCATACAAAATAACCGCTGTAATTAAGGTTGTGATGTTGGCATCGAAAATACTACTCCAAGCCCCTTTATAGCCTTCGTCAATAGCATGTTGGACACCTCGACCATTGCGTAACTCTTCTTTAATACGTTCATTAATAAGCACGTTAGCATCAACCGCCATACCAACAGTCAAAACGATACCTGCAATACCTGGCATGCTTAACGTAGCACCAGGTAATAATGACATCACACCAACGATTAAAATAAGATTAGCAACTAAGGCTAAACTTGCAAATAAACCAAATAAACGGTATACAATGACCATAAAGATCACTGAAACAATAAGACCCCATAAGCAAGATTCTAAACCTTGCGTAATATTTTCTTGTCCCATTGATGGGCCAACTGTGCGTTCTTCAATAATTTGGATCGGGGCTATTAATGCGCCTGCTCGTAATAATAAGGATAAGTTTTTAGCTTCTTCAATATTACTTATCCCTGTAACTTGGAATCTATCACTAAAGATACCTTGAATTGTCGCAACATTAATAACGCGCTCTTGTTTTTCTAAAACCGGTTTGCCATTATCATCGACTTTACCGGTATCTTTATATTCAACAAATAATGTAGCCATCGGTTCACGAAGGTGCTCTTTGGTAAAATTAAGCATAGTTTTCCCGCCTTCGCTATCAAGATTAATTGACACTTCAGGTTGACCGAATTCATTTATTCTAAAAGCGGAATTCGTAATATGATCGCCGGTTAAAATTGTTCGTTTATAAAGTAAAACCGGACGCCCATCTGCCATAAATTTCATTTCGTAACCATAAGGGACACGCTCTTGACCACGTAAAACAGCTTCTAATCTATTGTTATCATTATAAACTTGACGAAATTCAAGAGTCGCCGTTGCCCCTAAAATACGTTTTGCTTGTGCCGTATCTTGAATACCAGGTAATTCAACAACGATACGATCCACTCCTTGACGTTGCACAATAGGCTCTGCAACCCCCAATTGATTAACGCGATTACGTAAAATCGTGGTATTTTGCTGAACAGCATCGCTTTTAGCTTGGGCAAGGCGGTTATCACTGATATTAAGTGTAATACTGTTATTTGTTTGTGAAGTAAGTTTAAAATCAGACCACTGATTAATTTTGCTAATCGCTTTATTACGATCAACAGTATCCGTAAATTGAATAATAATTTGTTGATTAGGAGATTTATTAATTGACGTGTAATTTAATTTATCTTTATCAAATTCACTTTTTATATTCTGTAGGGATTGATCAACAAGTTTACTTAATGCTGTTGTCATATCCACTTCCATCAAGAAATGAACACCACCACGCAAATCAAGACCTAATTTCATTGGCTCAGCGCCAATCATGGTTAACCAAGATGGTGTTGCCGGTGCTAAATTTAAAGCAACGGTAAAATTATCACCTAATTTTTCGGCAATTAATTCTTTTGCTTTCAGTTGTGAATCATTATCTTTAAGACGAATTAAAATCGATTTGTTTTCAAAGACGATTGATTTGGCATCAATATGATTATCCACTAATAACTGTTTAATTTCGTCTTGCTTAGACACAGTTACTTCGTTGCTTGATGAGCCAGAAATTTGGATAGCAGGATCTTCACCATATATATTTGGAAGCGCATAAAGTAAACCGAGTAATATCACGACGATTAACATTATGTACTTCCACAAAGGATAGCGGTTTAACACGTCATATTCTCTTGTGAAATGAACAAAATTATAAAATGAATTCTAAATATTAGGTTTTAATTAATGTTCGTTCAAAAATTGGTTAAAAAGTTATTTTTTAACCAACTTTTGATAGTTAGCCATTGATTAAAACAACTAATATTAAAGAGCTTTCATTGTCCCTTTTGGTAAAACAGAAGTAATAAAATCACGTTTAATGACAACTTCTGTCGTATCATTTAATTCTAATACGATATAGCCATTTTCATTAACTTTCGCAACACGCCCAATTAAACCACCATTAGTTAAAACTTCATCGCCTTTAGAAATAGAATCCATTAAAGCACGGTGAGCTTTTGCACGTTTTTGTTGAGGGCGCATAATCATAAAATAGAAAAATAAGCCAAACACAACTAACATAATTGGTAAAAAATAAGGATTTGTTTCTCCGGCATCACCTGCATTGGCGTAGGCATTGGAAATAAAAAAGTCCATAAATGTCCTCGTAATTTAAATTAATGTATAAAGCTTGTGAGTATATCATAAGAATTTACTTTTTTACCATTAAAATACATTGTCCTTAAATAGTCTCATGATACAAAACGAAATGTATTTTGCATGTTTATAATTATAAAAATAATATTTTAAATCAATAACACAATTAGCACGTTTATAAAACAAGGCGAACAAGTTAAATCCACCTTAAATCACTCTCAACTTGCAAAATATTGTGCAAGATTAACTAAATTAAATAAAACATTAGGATAAATGCCACATAACACAATTAAAATAGCGGCTAAAACAATAATTATTTCGCATACATGTATCTCTGATATTTTAAGTTTTGCGATTCCATTTGTTTCTGAAGGCTGAGCATAATTAATTGGTTTTATATAAAGGTTTATGATTAATCGTAAGTAAAAATATAGACCAATAGCACTACCAATAACAACGGCTAAAATTAACCACCATAATTCTGCGGTAACACCTAATAAAATCAATAAAAATCGTCCAATAAATCCAGCGGTTAAAGGTACGCCAGCTAATGATAGCAAACCCACTCCCATGGCAATAGCGAGAAAAGGTCGACGCCAAAATAAGCCTGATAAATCAACTTCATTTTCATGATCTTGCTGCTCATTACAATGGGATTCGATACTAATTACACCTAAAATACAGATATTCGCTAAGATATAAGCGATTAAATATACCCCAATCGTTTCAAGCGCCAAAACTTGATATTGCACAGCAATTAATGCAATAAATAAATAACCGAAATGAGTAATAGATGAATAGGCAAGTAATCTTTTAATACTACTTTGCATTAAAGCAAAGAGATTACCCCATAAAATAGAGCCAAATGCCATAATAATTAAAATAATACGAATCGTGTCATTATTTATAATGGGTGCTAATAAAAATAATCGCGCAACTGCACAAAATATCGCAACCTTCCCAACGGTTGATAACAATAAAGCCACAATAGTAGGTGAACCTTGATAGACATCGGGCAACCAAAGCTGGAAAGGAACAAGTGACAATTTAAAACCGATTCCAACTAGCATTAAACATGCACCCATTAATAATAAGGTATTTGGAAAAGTTAAGGTTGATAACTGAAAACTTAATCCAGTAAAGGTTAATTCCCCTGTCACGGTATAATAAAAGGCAATACCCATTAAAAGAAAGCCACTAGCAACCGCAGATAAAATCATAAATTTAACTGCCGCTTCAAGAGTATGAGCCTGTTGATATTGATAACTAATTAAACCAACAAATGGTATAGACAATAATTCAATACCTATAAAAAAAGAAATTAAGTGACTTGCATAGGTCAGAATAACACCGCCTAATGTCATCATTAATAAAATTAAATAAAAAATACCATTAGGTTTTTGTTCTTCTTTAAACCAACGAATCGCAAAACAAACCACAATTAAGGCTATCATTAAGATTAAACATGAATACAGTAATCCATAGCCATCGCAGGTAAATAAAGCCGTTACATAGCCAGCTGACCATTTTGCTATCGAGGAGTTATTATTTTCGGGCGATACATTTTGTACAGGAATAACATTTGTTATCTTAGCTATATCAATACTTGAATTAGGCTCAATTTGCAAAGGTATTTGTCTTTCGATTATTTTTTCTTGCGTTATTTGATTAACCTTTTTATTAATAATTGGATTTGCAATAGAAACTTGCATATTATTGCTGCGAATATCGGTAATCTTTTGGCTATTTTCCGACATTTGAAAACTTAAAAATAAAGAAAAACCTAATGCTAAAATTAAAGCAAATGCCGTTATTATGCTACTAGATCTATTATTTATTTTAAAAATAAATAATAGACAAAATAAAACAATTATGGCAAAACTTAATATAAAAATAGGCGATAAAGTTATCATAGATTATTGATCTCCAACTTTTTCAGTTTTGATATGTTGCGTTATTTGATTCGTAGTAGAATAAGACATATCTAAAACTACTTTAGGATATAAACCAATAAAAAATAATACACTTAATAAACTAACCAATAATAAAACATCTATTTTTGATAATGTTTTTTTGTTAATTTTAGTCGGTTTATCAGTTCCATAAAATATAGGCTGCAAACGAATAATTAACGTAATTGATAGCAGTAATAACCCAATGATTAATATAATAGTATAAAAAGAAAAAACGCTATAACTACCTAATAACATCATATAATTACCCACAAAATTCGCGGATCCAGGAATACCTAATACCGCTAATATAAAAAATAGCGTAAATGTGGATAAATAATTAATTTGATCTTTTAATCCAGTAAATTTACTAATATTTCGTGTTGCATAGCATTCAACTAAAATACCGCTAATAATAAACATGCCCACAATAGCTAAACTAATTGCCACCATTTGCACAATAACACCTTGAAAAGCGATTACCGACATACTGTAAATTATAATTGATACAAATGCAGCTAAGGCCATATGGACATAAGCAATCAGTTTTTTGATATCAGTTTGTTTAAATGCAAGTAAAGTAGCATAAATAATAGTTAATAAACAAAGAACTGCCATAAAAGGGACAATGGTTGCTGAAGCATTTGGAAAGAGCGGAATAACAAAACGTAATAACCCATAAATTGCCGTATTTATAAGTAAACCACTTATCATTATTGAGCCAGTAATTGAAGACTCACTATGAGCTTTAATAAACCAACTATGACAAGGAATAAGTGGAATACGAATAATAAAGGCGATTAAAAATCCGAGCATTAATAAAAATTCAACGTTGCTTGATATGGGAGTTTTGGTTAAAACTTGATAATCAAAAGACCATTGATTCGAAATATTCCAATTAATAAGCGCTAATGACACAATAGAAATTAACATAAGGATACTGCTAACTTGCGTATAAATTAAAAATTTACTTGCTACATTAAATCGTAATTGTGCACTCGAATCGCGCCTTCCCCATAAAGAAATTAAGAAATAGATAGGAATAGCAACAGTTTCCCATAATAAGAATAATAAAAATAAATCATTAATTAAAAATAGCATTATGACAGCGGATGTCATAAATAAAATACATAAGTAAAATAGACCCGTATTACCATTGCTTTCTTTACGAGAATATAAAACCGCTAACAAGACAATAAATAATGTGGTTGTAATCATAATGAGGGACAAACCATTTAATACTAGATGGAAATTTATTCCTAACAAAGGTATCCATTCTTTATTGACTTCTTTTATCCATATTTGACCGTGATGCAAGGCAATAGACGCTTCATACCAAAAACTTAAAGCTAATCCTAAACTGATTAAAAGCGATGATAAGGCAATCATGAAAGGCAAATTATACCAAAAAAGACTAATTATTTTAGATGACTGTAACCGATATAAATAAATATGGCTAAACCAACCCAATAAACCGCCTAAAATAGGTAAAAAGATAAGTCCTAATAACATGTAAAGATCACACCTTTATGAAATAAAAATCAATAGCATCAATACAAATATGCATCCCATCACAATCGAAACTGTATAATACCGAATGTGACCATTTTCTAAATTAATTATCGTCGCATTGAGTTTTTTTATTGCCCATACAATCCAGCTATCCCATTTAGCTAAAGGATCATTTTTGATTAAATTAGCAAAATATAAATACGGCTTTACAAATAGTGTTTTTAATAAATAATCAAATCGCCATTCACTACTACAAAGGCGCATAAAGAAAATCACAATGGGAGCATTTAACATTTCTTTAATTTCATTATTGGGATGCAAAAACATAAAATAACCAATAATAAAGCTCAATATCATTACCGAGGCAAGCAATAATTGGAACGGTAATAACATTTTAGTATTGAATATAATTTCAGGAATAATACCTTGTATAGGTAATGGAAAATAAATAAAAAATGCTGTTAAAAAGATAGGTAAAATGGCTAATGGCACATAGCTATATTTATTGATTTCCTGTAGGGATTGTAATTTAGCCTTGCCATGAAATATAAACACAATAAGCCGAATCATGCTTAAACTAGTCAAAAGTATGCCGACTAAACCCATGGTACCTGCAATTAAATTACCATTATTCATTAAACTGAAAATAATATCGCCTTTGATATAAAACGCAGCTGATAACCATGGGAAAGCAGAAACAGAAAAAAGAATAAAAATATAACTTACATATAAAAAAGGTAATTTTTTTGCAAGTCCACCTAATTTACTTATATCTCGTTGTCCACCACATTTTTTTAATAAAATAGCTGATGTAAGAACGATAAGACAACTTGCAACCGTATAGTTAATTAAAAAATTAAGGGATAAACTCCAATTTTGTGTTGAAAAAGCTAAAAACACATAACTGATTTGGGAAAGATTGAGATAAGTAATGATGCGCTTAATATCAAAATTAACTAAAGCGATGGTACTTGCAAATAATAAAGTAATAATCGCAATTATCATCATAAAAAATAAAATATCGCTCGACATCACAAAAAGATTATTTAATCGTAAAACTAAATAAATACCTGACATGACAACCGTCGATGATTGTAGTAAAGCAAGTGCTGGCATTGGTGATAATGTGGTTTCGGCAAACCAAGTTTGCATGGGAAACAAGGCACATTTATTCATGACACCTAAAAATAACATTAACGTTATCCAATAGACAATATCCGAGTCAATGGCTAAATTTGCCTTAGCTTGCACCAACACTTCTCGAATAGATAAAGTACCAAGCTCTTGATATAACAAGAAGATGCCGATAATAAAAAAGACGTCCATTAAATGCATTAATACAAAAGCTTTAACAGCGGCATAACCATTACGTAATTGGCTATAATAAATGCCAATTAATAAGTAAGTACTTAGGCTTATCCCTTCCCAACCAATCAATATAACAAATAAATTATCAACCAAAATAATGCATAAAATACTTACAAGCAGTAAATTACTATAGGCATAAAAACGATATATATCTTTCGCTGAATTTAAATAAAAAGCAGCAAAGAAATAAATAATAAAAGCAAAAAAGGTAATAAGACACAAAAAGATAATAGATAAGCCATCTAATGTTAATGTAATCGGAATAGTAAAATTACCAACAGAAAACCATTCCCATAAAAAACGGGAATAAATTAATGTCATATCTGGCACCGTATTGGCATAATAATCAATGCAAACAAAAAAAGTGACAAGCATCATAATAATTGTGGTACTTATGCCAATAATGATAATATTTATCGGTTTAATAAAATGTCCAAAAGCTAATAACAATAGAAAAGACGCTAATGGCACGAATAAAATTAAATAAAGTAAATTCATCCTTTCATTTCACTCAAAGTATCAACATTTAACGTTCGACGACGAAAAAATAATTTCATTAATAAGGATAGCCCAATACAAGCTTCGACTAAAGAAATGATAATTGCTAACAGAATTAATAATTGACCATCTGCTTGTTGCCAATAGTTTGCTGCGGTAACTAAGACTATAATGCATCCATTATTCATGATCATAAGACTTAATAGCAAAAAAAAGAAATTACGACGGATCATTATACCTAATAGTCCGACAACAAAGATAATCACCCCAAGGATTAAACTATAACTGAGTTGGATCATATTATTCTTCAGAAAAAAAACGATGCATAAAATGGTAAGCAATAACAACAGCACAAAGCAATAAAAAACAAAATAACTCGGCAATTATTACATAAGCAAATAAAGACATTTCGTGATTAAATTCATTTGTCTTAGGCAGATTTATATAATTACTACTTACCACGCCATAAATTAATAATACTAGCAAAATAAACGCTAAAATTAACGGTCCAAGCCAAATTTTAGGGCTGATGCCTGCATTTTCATTACCTGTTCTATCAGAATAAATTTTAAGAAAAGCAGCAACATACATAAAGAATAATGCAATCCCACAGGTAAAGATCATAATATACAAGACTGTTGGAAAATAAGCATTCAAAAGAATAAAGATTGTCGCGGTAGCAAGAAAAGAAATAACAAGATATAAGATCGCCTTGTCAACACGCATTGCGCTTATGACATTTAAACTCGCAATGACTGCAATTATCGAAGCAATATAAAATACAACTATCATTGATTCTTTTAACTCCTCTGTATAATGGAACTAGTATAGCGGTTTTATTAAAAATAGCCAACTTCTTAACTTTCTCAATCTTGATTAATAAAATGATAATTATATGAATATATCTAACAATGGTTTTAATGGTGTTTATTAGTTTTATTATAATTAATTACGCAAAAAACGTTAAATACATAAGATTTTATGATTTAACCTACTTTCACCATTACGTTAAAGTATTAAAAAATTGCTAAACAAAATTATAATGCCTCACGCTGATTATCCCTCACTGAGTGTTTAATATGACAATTAATAGAAAGAGATAAACATGAACAATCATTATTCCACAATGCGCAGTAATATCAATATGCTAGGTACTCTTCTTGGCGATGCCATTAAACGGGCTACAGGTGATCAAATTTTTAATTTGGTCGAAAATGTTCGGAACCTATCAAAATTAACTCAAACAGGTAATCAAGAAGCGCGTTCTCAGCTACTCAATCTAATAGAGTCTCTTGATGACGAAGATTTATTACATGTTGCGCGAGCTTTTAATCAATTTTTAAATCTAGTTAATACAGCAGCTGAATATTATGGTATTTCACCCCACGGTGAAGCAGCAAGTAGCCCGCAAAAAATGATGGAATTATTTACTACTTTAAAAAAAAATCATATTTCGCATCAAACGTTATGCCAATCTATTAAAGATTTATCGATTGAATTAGTACTAACCGCTCATCCAACCGAAATTAATCGCCGTACGATGATTAATACCTATATTGAAATTAATCATTGCCTTGCAAAACTTGATCACGATGATTTAGCCGATTATGAAAAAGATCGCATTATGCGACGTTTAAAACAATTAGTATGTCAAGCTTGGTATACCGATGAGATCCGTAAACAGCGCCCAACACCTATCGATGAAGCTAAATGGGGCTTTTCGGTTATTGAAGATAGTTTATGGAAAAGTGTGCCTTTATTTTTACGTGAATTAAATGATCACCTTGTCGACGCATTTAACGAACCTTTACCTGTCGAATATGTGCCCGTTAAATTTACATCCTGGATGGGGGGAGATAGGGATGGTAATCCTAATGTCACAGCTAAAATAACTGAATCCGTTATGTTACAAGCGCGATTAAAAGCTATCGAATTATTTTTAATTGATATTGAAATTTTAGTGCGTGAACTGTCAATGTCTGACTGCAATCAAGCCGTTTATGATCTTATCAAAATAAAAGATGCCCCAATTAGTGAACCTTATCGAGTAGTAATGAAACAAGTAAGGCAAAATCTAAAAAATACGCAAACCTATTTATTGGCTCTTATAAATAATGAACCTTGTTTAATAACGGATGATTTATTATTGAAAAATGAACAATTATGGCAACCGCTTTATATTTGTTATCAATCGTTAATTGAAAAAGGAATGTCTGTCATTGCGCATGGTCCTTTATTAGATACACTAAGACGAATTAAAAGTTTTGGCTTACAATTGCTGCGTTTAGACATTCGCCAAGATAGCTCGATTCATTGTGATGCTTTATCTGAATTAACAAAAGAGCTGCAATTAGGTGATTATGCCAACTGGACAGAAGAGCAAAAACAAGCATTTTTATTAAGAGAATTACAATCTAATCGTTCATTATTACCTTACCATTGGCAACCTTCAAGCATGACTCAGGAAGTGTTAGATACTTGCCGAGTGATTCAAAAAGCAGGCGAAGAATCCATCGCAGCTTATGTCATTTCAATGGCAAAAGCACCATCGGATATTTTAGCTGTTTATCTATTATTAAAAATCGTCGATTGCAAAAAAAATATCCCAATTGTTCCTTTGTTTGAAACACTTGATGATCTTAATAATGCGCAATCTGTCATGGAAAAATTATTATCCATTGACTGGTATCAGCAAAAAATTCAAGGTAAACAAATGGTGATGATTGGTTATTCTGATTCTGCCAAAGATGCCGGCACATTAGCAGCTTCGTGGGCACAATATCGGTCGCAAGAAGAGCTTGTTAAATTATTTGCCAAACATAATATTGATTTAACGTTATTTCATGGTCGAGGCGGATCAATCGGGCGAGGTGGTGCCCCGGCTCATGCCGCATTATTATCCCAACCACCGGGATCGCTGAAAAGTGGTTTAAGAGTTACTGAACAAGGTGAAATGATCCGTTTTAAATTAGGACTCCCTGAAGTAGCATTAAGTAGCTTAATGCTATATACAGCCGCAATATTACAAGCTAATTTATTACCGCCTCCCGAGCCTAAACAAATATGGCGTGATAGTATGGACGAGATGGCAGCTATATCTTGCGATTGTTACCGCCATTATGTAAAACACTTACCCGAATTTGTTGAGTATTTTCGAGCCGTTACACCCGAAACTGAATTAGCGAGGTTACCTCTCGGATCGCGCCCACAAAAACGTCGAAGTTCAGGAGGCATCGAAAGTCTGCGTGCTATTCCATGGATCTTTGCCTGGACACAAAATCGTTTAATGCTACCTTCTTGGCTAGGTGCCGGTAAAGGTTTGCAATGTTTATTGACGCAAAATAAACAGGCTTTACTTAAAGAAATGTATCAAGAATGGCCTTTTTTTAATACGCGACTTGGCATGTTAGAAATGGTTTACGCAAAAGCCGCGCCAGATATTCATCATTATTATGAACAAAAATTAGTTGATAAGCATTTTTGGAAGTTGGGTGAAGAATTACGAGAGCAACTCAAACAAGATATTAATATTTTATTAAGTATTACTGATGGTATGAGTTTAATGTCAGATTTACCATGGATCGCCGAATCTGTAGCATTACGCAATACTTATATCGAGCCACTTAACCTTTTACAAGCAGAATTATTAAAACGCTCGCGAGATAATAATATAAATAATAATGAAGAAAATTCGCTTGTAGAACAAGGGCTAATGATAACAATTGCCGGCATTGCAACGGGAATGCGTAATACTGGATAAGTATTTACCTCTCGATAACTTTCGTATTACATCGGCAATTAAAAACGGCATTGTTAATCAAGATTAACAATGCCGTAAACGATAAACTAATTAATGAAGAGTACTTTATTGATTATGGATGATTTTGTAAGATATTTAAATAATTTTGCGCATCGACATTGCCTTGGTCAGCGGCTTTTGAGAACCAGTAGATAGCTTTTTCGCTATCTTTTGCCACATCATCACCTGAATAATATTTAAGACCTAACGTATATTGCGCATCTGCACTGCCTTGTTCACCTGCTTTGGTATACCATTTAATGGCACTTTGCACATCTTTATCAACGCCACCGCCAACTTCATACATCACGGCAAGATTAAATTGCGCATTCATATTACCCAGTTCAGCAGATTGCTTAAACCAAGATGCTGCTTTCGCATTATCTGGGTCAACTCCCTGTCCTGTTGCATAAATAATCCCTAAATTATACATAGCAGGCTCATAACCTTGTTCAGCAGCTTTGGTGTAAAAATAGACAGCAGCAACCATATTTTTCGTTATTCCATCACCATATTCTGACATTAACCCTAAATAATATTGTGCTTCTATATTATTATCGCTTGCTGCTCGACTAAACCAATCGGCTGCTACTTGCCGATTTTTAGGTATACCATCACCAGCAAAATTCATAATGCCTAAATTCAAGTAAGCATCAACAATACCTTGCTCACCGGCTTCGGTAAAATATTTAATCGCTAATGGAATGTTTTTCTCAGTACCTTCACCATTTTTATACATTGAGGCAAGATTATATAAAGCTAATGGGTAATTTTGATCGGCAGCTAATTTAAAATAATTAAATGCCATTGTTAAATCTTGTTTCACCCCTAACCCATATTGATACATGTAGGCTAAGTTATTTTGCGCATTTGGCAATTTTCCTTCAGCGGCTTTTTTATACCAAAAAAAAGCACGCTCATTACTTATATCAACGCCTAAACCCTGACTGTAAATATTACCAAGTGTATACTGCGCATCATGCTCACCCTTTTCGGCAGAGAACAATAAAGTGGAAATTAATTCATCCGAATTTTCGATTGCAAACTGAGTATTATCTTTTAATGTATTTTCATTAGCTTGCACAGCAAACGAAAACAGTAATATTAATAAAATTTTAAATTTTTGCATAATTTTCTATTTTCTATTTCTCTAATTTTTAATTCTCTAAAAAGAATTTATCCTTATATAATAAAAAAACGATTCAATTATCAATAATTAGTCATGATTATTATTTATCCTTCCTTAATTATTCCAATTAAAATCCATAATAAATTATTTATATTATTTTAAATAATCATCAAGATTAAAAAAATTATAAACCCAGCTCTTGCCAAATAGCATCAATATGCGCGACGACATCTGAATCTTTTTTAATCACTTTGCCCCATTCACGCATAGTTTCACCTTCCCATTTATTTGTGGCATCAAATCCTACCTTTGAACCTAAACCTGATACTGGTGAGGCAAAATCTAAATAATCAATTGGTGTATTATCAATAAAAACAGAATCCCGTTTTGGATCCATGCGTGTCGAAATTGCCCACATAACATCTTTCCAATCTCGAGCATTAATATCATCATCACAGACAATCACAAATTTTGTATACATAAATTGACGTAAATAAGACCAAACGCCCATCATGACCCGTTTAGCATGACCGGGATATTGTTTTTTAATCGTGACAATCGCAATTCGGTACGAGCATCCCTCAGGCGGTAAATAGAAATCGATAATTTCAGGAAATTGTTTTTGTAAAATAGGAATTAATACTTCATTTAAAGCCATTCCCATTATTGCCGGTTCATCAGGTGGTCTCCCTGTATAAGTCGAATGATAGATGGCATCTTTACGTCGCGTTATATGTGTAACGGTAAATACAGGAAAATTATCAACTTCATTATAATAACCTGTATGATCGCCATATGGACCTTCGGCGGCAAATTCATTCGGCTCAATATAACCTTCAAGGACAATTTCGGATGAAAAAGGCACATCTAAATCATTAGATAGTGCTTTAACAACTTCGGAGCGACTGCCTCTTAACAAACCGGCAAACGCGTATTCGGGTAAAGAATCAGGAACAGGTGTAACAGCAGCTAAAATGGTTGCGGGATCGGCACCAATAGCAACCACAACAGGAAATCGTTCATTAGGATGTTCTTTTTGCCATTCTGCAAAATCAAGTGCCCCACCACGGTGCGAAAGCCAACGCATAATTAATTTATTTTTAGCTAATAATTGTAAACGATAAATACCGATATTTTGCCTTTCTTTATAAGGTCCTTTTGTAATTGTCAGTCCAAAAGACAAAAGTGGGGCAACATCATCTGACCAACAATGCATAATCGGTAATTTAGTTAAATCAACCTCATCATCTTTTAACACCACTTGTTGGCAAGGTGCCGATGAACGTCGTTTAACGGGCATATTTAGTACTTGTTTATATTTCGGTAAAATATTAAAAAATTGCCGGATCCCTTTAGGGGGATCGGGTTCACGTAAAAAAGCAAGGAGTTGACCGACTTCTTTTAAATGCGAGATATCATCTTGTCCCATTGCCAACGCAACTCGCCGAGTCGTGCCAAATAAATTACATAAAACAGGCATATCATAACCAATCGGATTTTCAAACAATAAAGCCGGTCCTTCATTTTGCAAAACACGATCGGCAATTTCGGTCATTTCAAGATAAGGATTAACAGGATAAGTAATACGTTTTAATTCACCTTGCTCTTCAAGATAATTCAAAAAATCTCGGAAATCTTTAAAATTCATTACTTAACCTTCATTAATGTATAACGTATATTTATGTTACTAAAACAAGATAAAAAATCTTTTAATGTTGTTTTCGCAACTTTTTATAAAAATAATACTGATAATAAATTTATTTTCTACAAATCATTTTGTATGTCAATAAGCGGTATTTGTCTAATCGCATCAGCATTATTCGGTGAAACCGTTAAATTAGCGGCATCTTCATAACTTAGCCATTGATACGCTAAATGTTCACTTAACAGTGGAATACGTTCATTAGGCAAACATAAATAAAACCAATGTTCTTTATTGACTGTCACCCCTGGTGCATAGCGATGACGAAATTGTGCAAAAATTTCAAATTCAATCGAATAATGAGCATCTATAAGGGAAAGATTTTCATGAATAATATCAATCGACGTTTCTTCACCTACTTCTCGAATTGCTGCATCCATGGGGGTTTCACCTGCTTCTAAACTACCTGTAACAGATTGCCAAAATTGTAAATCATCAAGACGTTGTAACATAAGACAACGCCTTGATGATTGGCAATAAATCACAACTAAAATAGACTCAGGTTTTTTGTAATTAGTCATTAAAGGTGACCATATAAATTAAGCATGATAATCATTTAAATTCGCTTTAAAAAACGTTTTAAATAGCAAATTAACGCATAATATTATGATGATTTTTCGCTCATTTCAATCCCTAATTCTGCCAAAGCGACCGGATTAGCTTGACTTGGTGCATCTGTTAATAAACATGCTGCTGCTGTCGTTTTAGGAAACGCAATAACATCACGAATATTATCTGTACCAGCTAATAACATCGTTAATCTATCTAAACCAAAAGCAAGTCCAGCATGTGGCGGAGTGCCATATTTTAAAGCATCAAGTAAAAAGCCAAATTTATCACGTTGATCTTGTTCATTGATACCTAAAATTGCAAATACAGCTTGCTGCATTTCACTGCGATGAATACGCACCGAGCCACCACCCACTTCATAACCATTAATAACCATATCATAAGCATTGGCGACAGCATGAGTAGGATCGGCACGTAACGCTTCAGGTGTAAAGTCTTTAGGAGACGTAAAAGGATGGTGCATCGCACTTAATCCACCATCGACTTCTTCAAACATCGGGAAATCAATCACCCAAAGAACTGCCCATTTATTTTCATCAGTGAGATTTAAATCTTTACCGACTTTTAAACGCAGTGCACCTAATGCATCACTCACAACCTTATAACTATCTGCACCAAATAATAAAATATCGCCATCTTTGGCGTTTGCTCTTGATAATAAGGCTTCCATTTGCGTTTCATTAAAGAACTTAGCAATAGGACTTTGTACACCCTCTAAACCTTTACTACGATCATTAACTTTGATCCATGCCATACCTTTAGCACCGTAAACTGAAATAAACTTTGTATAATCGTCTAATTGTTTACGCGTTAACTCAGCTCCCTTTGGAACACATAAAAGTGCAACACGTCCTTTTGGATCATTAGCCGGTGTTTTAAACACACTAAATTCACTATCTTTAACCAAATCGGCTACATCGATAATTTCAAGCGGATTACGTAAATCGGGTTTGTCACTACCATAACGGCGCATAGCTTCAGCATAGGTCATAACTGGAAATTGACCTAAATCGACATTTTTAATGTTTAACCAAAGTTCACGGATCATCTGCTCCATAATGGCTCTGACTTCATCAGCAGACATAAACGACGTTTCAACATCGATTTGTGTAAATTCAGGTTGTCTATCAGCACGTAAATCTTCATCACGAAAACATTTAACGATTTGATAATAACGATCAAATCCTGACATCATTAATAATTGTTTAAATAATTGTGGCGATTGGGGTAAAGCATAAAATTCCCCTTTATGAATACGACTTGGCACCAAATAATCGCGGGCGCCTTCAGGCGTTGCTTTCGTTAACATAGGCGTTTCGATATCTAAAAAACCATGTGCATTCATAAAAGAACGAACAAATGCGGTAATTTTAGCACGCGTTTTAAAAATAGTGCTCATTTCCGGGCGACGTAAATCAATATAGCGATATTTTAAACGCTGTTCTTCGCTATTATTTTGATTAAAATCGAGGGGTAAAACATCAGAACTATTAAAAATGACAAGATCTGTTGCAAGCACTTCAACTTCGCCGGTTACCATATCTTTATTAGTTTGCCCATCGGGCCTTGCTCTTACTTTACCCGTAATTTGGATACAAAATTCATTACGTAATGAAGAGGCTAATTCGTAAGCATGTTTAAAATCTGGATCAAAAATAACTTGCACAATGCCTTCACGATCGCGCATATCAATAAAGATCATTCCGCCTAAATCTCGTCGTTTATTTACCCAACCACAAAGTTTAACGTCTTGATCCAGATTTGATTTTGTTAACTGCCCACAATAAATCGAACGCATAAAATACCTTATCTATATTCCAGTTTTTAAAAAATTTCATCATTATAAAACAATTATTACCCTTTTGACATCCTTGAAAAACTAAATGCGTAATAAGCAAAAATTTATATCAATACTTCCTAATCGACATCTATTAACTAATACCATATTTTTCTTTTTAAAAATAAATCAATAGATTATTTCTTAGAAAGAGGAGAATTATAAATATTTGTCAGCAAATTTATTTTATAAACTAGATATATAATGACAAAATTTATTTTACAGTGTATCCTTGCCGGTCAATATTCATAAATGCATTGTTATTATTTATTAAAAAATTTGAAAGATTTTTGTGTGTTAAACTAAATAATTGACGCTAATTTTTAACGTTAATTGAAAGAAAATACCATTTTTTAGTCTTATTTTTTATTTTAATAATAGATGTTAACTGTTTAAAATTAATGACTTACTTAAAAATATTAATTTTAAATGTCAATGCATTTATATAATTGTTATTTATATCAAACAAACACGGTGTGATTCATGGATATACGCAAAATTAAAAAGTTAATTGAATTAGTTGAAGAATCAGGTATTTCTGAACTTGAGATTTCTGAAGGGGAAGAATCTGTAAGGATTAGTCGTTCTGTCCCTACAGCAAATTATTCTGCTCCTGTTCAAAACATTCAAATTCCGCAACCAAGTCCAGTCATTGTTAACACAGCCCCTTCATCTGACGTTGTGACAAGTAATAGCGATGTGCAAGCACGAGGCACGACAATTAATTCGCCTATGGTCGGTACTTTTTATCGTACCCCTAGCCCAGATTCAAAAGCTTTTGTTGAAGTTGGACAACAAGTTAATGTCGGTGATGTACTTTGCATTGTTGAAGCAATGAAAATGATGAATCAAATCGAATCTGAAAAAGCGGGTAAAATCACCGCCATTTTAGTTGAAAATGGTCAACCCGTTGAATTTGATCAGCCACTATTCGTTATTGAATAACCTGACCTCTTTAAATTGAGTAATACAAGTAAAAGGTTAACTATGCTTGATAAAATTCTTATTGCGAATCGAGGAGAAATTGCTCTTCGTATTTTGCGAGCATGTAAAGAACTCGGTATTAAGACTGTCGCCGTGCATTCGACAGCCGACAAAGATTTAAAACATGTTTTATTAGCCGATGAAACAGTGTGTATTGGGCCGGCTGCTTCAGCTAAAAGCTATCTAAATGTTCCAGCCTTAATTGCCGCCGCCGAAGTAACTGGCGCATCGGCTATCCATCCTGGTTATGGGTTTTTATCGGAAAATGCCGATTTTGCAGAACAAGTAGAACGTTCTAGCTTTATTTTTATTGGTCCAAAAGCTGAAACGATTCGCTTAATGGGTGATAAAGTCTCTGCCATTAATGCCATGAAAAAAGCCGGTGTACCTTGTGTTCCTGGTTCTGGTGGTCCTTTAGGTAACAATATAGAGACAAATAAACTCATTGCTAAAGAAATTGGTTATCCGGTTATTATTAAAGCATCTGGTGGCGGTGGTGGTCGTGGTATGCGTATTGTGCGTCACGAAAAAGATCTTGAACAAGCCATAAAAATGACTAAATTAGAAGCGAAAACCGCGTTTAATAATGATATGGTTTATATGGAAAAATTCCTCGAAAACCCTCGCCATATCGAAATCCAAGTTTTATCTGACGGTCAAGGTCATGCGGTTTATTTAGGCGAACGCGATTGTTCAATGCAAAGACGCCACCAAAAAATTATTGAAGAAGCACCCGCAGTCGGTATTACTCCTGAAATGCGTAAATTCATTGGTGAACGCTGTGTCAATGCATGTCTTGAAATTAATTATCGCGGTGCGGGTACCTTTGAATTTTTATTTGAAAATGGGGAATTTTATTTCATTGAAATGAATACCCGTATTCAAGTAGAACATCCTGTCACTGAACTTGTTACAGGTGTCGATCTTATTCGTGAGCAAATTTCGATTGCTGCAGGCAATCCACTCACATTAAAACAAAGTGATATTCCTCTTAAAGGTCATGCCATCGAATGTCGTATTAATGCTGAAGATGCGAAAACATTTATGCCTTCTCCAGGTAAAATTACTCGTTTTCATGCACCAGGTGGTTTTGGCATCCGTTGGGAATCGCATATTTATGCAGGCTATACAGTACCCCCTTATTACGATTCAATGATAGGCAAGTTGATTACTTATGGTGAAACTCGTGAAATTGCGATTGCACGTATGAAAAATGCTTTAGCTGAACTCGTTATTGATGGAATTAAAACAAATATCGATTTACATATTCAGATCTTAAATGATGAGAATTTCGCAAAAGGCGGAACTAATATTCATTATCTTGAAAAGAAATTAGGTATTTATGAATAACAAAATCCCGCAGTCGCGGGATTTTTTTCGTCTTATTTATTTCTATTTTCATTGGTTAACGATTAACTACGCAGCCCTTTACCACTTTCAATAATTCGCCATACAGCAATATAAATAACGATAACAAAACACAATAACATTGAAAATGTAATCCATAAAGGCACATCGCTAATGCCTAAAAATCCATAACGGAAACCATTTATCATATAAACAATGGGATTTAGTTTCGAGATCCATTGCCATATTGTCGGTAATAAAGATAACGAATAAAATACGCCGCCTAAGTAAGTTAATGGCGTTAATACAAAAGTCGGCACAATACTGATATCATCAAAACTTTTTGCAAATACCGCATTTAATAATCCAGCTAACGAAAATAAAATTGCTGTCAAAAGTAACGTAGCGATAATAATCAGCCAAGAATGGACATGATAACTTACAAAAAATGCAGAAACTATGGTCACTAAAATTCCAGTACAAACACCCCTTGCAACACCGCCACCAACATAACCCCAAATAATAATATGCGTCGGTACGGGGGCGACGAGTAGTTCTTCAATATTATGTTGAAATTTAGCGCTATAAAATGATGAACACACATTTGTATAAGAATTGGTTATCACTGACATCATAATTAATCCGGGCACAATAAAAGCCATGTAACTATGTCCATCCATCTCACCAACTCTTGAGCCAATTAGATTACCGAAAATAATAAAATACAGCGTCATGGTAATAACCGGTGGAATTAATGTTTGAATCCAAATCCTTAAAAAACGGGTAATTTCTTTACGCCAAATCGTTTTTAATGCGATCCAATAAAGTTTATTCATAACAATTTTGCCCTTGTAATTTATCCTTTTGTACAATTTCAACAAAAAGTTCTTCTAACCGATTAGTCTTATTACGTAAACTTAAGATTTGAATATTTTGCTGATTAAGTAATTGAAATAGATGATTAAGATCATGTTCTTTATCAATTTTAACTTCAATTGTGCCGGTTTCGACTATATGCATATCATATCCCTCTAATATTGGCAGATTATTAGCTGGCACATAATCCAAAAGAAGGGTTTCAAATTGGCTATTTGCAAGTAGATCTCGCATTGAGGTATTACGAATTAATTCACCATCTTGGATAATACCAATATGGCGGCATAGCATTTCAGCTTCTTCTAAATAATGGGTTGTGAGTATAATAGTAATACCTTGTGCATTAATTTCTCGTAAAAATTGCCACATTGATCGGCGAATTTCAATATCAACGCCAGCGGTTGGTTCATCAAGAATTAATAATTTAGGCTCGTGCACTAATGCTCGCGCTATCATTAAACGCCTTTTCATTCCGCCCGATAACATTCGAGCACGACTATCTCGTTTATCCCATAATTCTAAAATACGTAAATATTTTTCAGCACGCTCAAGCGCTAATTGCCTTGTCAAACCATAATAACCACCTTGATTGGCAACAATTTGTAGTACAGTTTCGAACGGATTAAAATTAAATTCTTGTGGTACAAGACCTAATAGCCTTTTGGCATTGACCTCATCTTTATCTAAATCATAGCCAAAAATTTTTACTTGTCCGGCTGTTTTTTTAACAAGAGAGCTAATAATACCTATGGTAGTTGATTTACCGGCGCCATTGGGTCCAAGTAAGGCATAAAAATCACCCGCTTTTACGGTTAGATTGATACCTTTTAATGCTTTAACGCCGTTTTTATACGTTTTTTTGAGATCGATTAATTCGAGAGCAGGAACTAAAGACATGACTTAATCCTAATTAATTAAACATGATAAAAAGCAAATGCGATTATGTTAGAGATTCCAATTCTTTACAACCTATTTATGATCGAAATATAATTATTGTTTTTCCTTTAACAGCTATCATTTTAACGATTGAGAAGAATATGTTTAAAATTGGTTTAATCTCGATTTCTGACAGAGCAGCAAACGGCGTTTATCAAGATCAAGGCATCCCAGCCCTAATGGATTGGTTACAAAAAGCATTAATTACCCCATTTATAACCGAACACGCAATTATTGCTGATGAAAAATTACTGATTGAAGAAACCTTATGTCAATTTGTTGATCAATTAAATTGTGATTTAATTCTTACAACAGGGGGAACTGGACCGGCAATTAGGGATGTCACTCCTGATGCTACACTGGCTATTGCCGATCGTGAAATGCCTGGATTTGGTGAACAAATGCGACAGATCAGTTTGCATTTTGTGCCAACCGCTATTTTATCAAGACAAGTCGCTGTTATTCGAAAAAAATGCTTAATCGTCAATCTACCCGGTCAACCTAAATCGATTAGAGAAACCCTTGAAGGTGTTAAAGATGAACAAGGCAATTCACGTGTCTCTGGCATTTTTGCGGCCATACCTTATTGTATTCAACTTTTAGATGGGCCTTACATTGAAACGCATGAGCATATTATTCGATCATTTCGTCCAAAATCTGCGCGCAAAGAGTCATAAAACCTAAAAATATATTGTTTAGATAACTAATATTGCAAATATCTTCTTTAGTTTTATGCACAAATGATGCATAATTATTTGCATTAAGTATATTAAGGCTACATTATGAAACAGATTGATTTAACGCGTGCATTTAAAGACATATTACAACAAGAAAAATTTAGTTCGCAAATCGAAATAGTACAAGCTTTGCAAGAACTCGGATTTGATAATATTAATCAATCAAAAGTATCTCGCATGTTAACAAAATTTGGTGCGGTCAGAACACGTAATGCTAAGTCTGAAATGGTCTATTGCTTACCCGTCGAAATGAATATTCCAAGTACCTCAAGCCCCTTAAAAAATCTTATTATCGATATTGATTATAATCATTCACTCGTCGTTATCCATACAAGCCCGGGCGCCGCTCAGCTCATTGCTCGTTTATTAGATTCAATGGGTAAATCAGAAGGCATTCTAGGCTCAATTGCCGGCGATGATACCATTTTTAGTACGCCAACCAAAGACGGTAGCGTAAAAGAATTATACCAAACCATTATTGCATTATTTGATCAGGAATTATAAGGTTTATCAATAATTCAATAAAATCTTAAAGTTTTTTAATGACTATTTTCTTGACTGCCTTTATATAATCGTTAATGCTATGTAACACAATTTTTATAAATTCTTTACAAAAACATTTTTATTTGAGGGCGTTATGAATACACCTTTTATTATTGCAAAATTTGGTGGCACAAGTGTTGCTAATTATCAATCTATGGTGAATAGTGCGAATATTATTTTAGCTAATCCCAATGTAAAAGTGGTCGTATTATCTGCCTCTGCCGGCATCACAAATCTTTTAGTCGCGTTAGCTGAAGGACGTTCTGAAGAAATTCGTAAACAGCATCTCGTTAAAATCCAATCCATTCAATATGATATTTTAGAAGCGTTACCCGAAAATCCACTCTTACGCGAAGAAATCGACGCAATCATCTCCAATATTGCCTCATTATCAGAAGCCGCCAGTTTAGCAACCTCGACCGCATTAACCGATGAATTAGTCAGTTATGGCGAAATTATGTCATCAAAACTTTTTGTGGCAATCTTAAAAGAACAACATAAAAATGCCCTATGGTTTGATGTTCGAAAAGTCATGCGCACGGATGATCAGTTTGGCAAAGCAACCCCAAAAATCGACGAAATTAAGCAGCTTTGTTGTGCTCATTTAAAGTCATTAAATTCAGATCATATTATTGTTACACAAGGCTTTATTGGCAGTGAAAGCACGGGTAAAACAACAACACTTGGTCGCGGTGGCAGTGATTATACTGCCGCATTATTAGGTGAAGCTTTAAATGCCACCCAAATCGATATCTGGACAGATGTCGCAGGCATTTATACAACTGACCCAAGGATTGTACCTTTAGCAAAACGAATTGATGAAATTTCGTTTGCGGAAGCTGCCGAAATGGCGACATTTGGTGCTAAAGTACTTCATCCAGCAACCCTTGTTCCCGCTGTACGCAGCAATATCCCTGTTTTTGTGGGTTCAAGTAAAGCGCCACAAGAAGGCGGCACTATTGTTTATAATCATTCACATATACACGAATCACTGCCCGCATTTCGTGCCTTAGCTTTACGCAGTAAACAAACATTATTAACGTTAACCAGTCTAAATATGCTTTATGCGCAAGGCTTTTTAGCTAATGTATTTGCTATTTTAGCTAAGCATAATATCTCAGTTGATTTAGTAACAACTTCCGAAGTTAGTATTGCGCTCACTATTGATACAAAAGGCACCTCAACTAATGGTGGCAGTTTGTTAACTAAAGCCTTATTTGACGAACTTTCTCAAGTCTGTCATGTTGCCGTTGAGGAAGATTTAGCATTAATCGCGATTATAGGTAATAATCTCACCTCTATCAAAGGCGTTGCTAAAGAAGTGTTTGGAGCATTAGATGATTTTTGTATTAGACTTTGTTGCTATGGTGCTAGTACACATAATGCTTGTTTTTTAGTGAAAAACAATGATGCTAACGCCATTATGCAATTGTTGCATAAAAATATTTTTGAATAAATGGATTCAAACCCATAATAAATAAGATTCCGTCTTGCGCTTTATTTTATTATTATTTATTTTGTAATTAGACAACAAATACGTAAACGCATTTTTACACCTACACAATAAATACGTTTACGTATATAATCTTATACCCTTTCAAATAGGGTTTCGTTTTACGTCGCTTTTATCACAATTAATAATTTCCTCATTTATGGCGATATTTAGATATCGGATTTTTTATCATTAGGATGCGTTATGCTTAAGATTTACAATACACTTACTCGCGAAAAACACGTTTTCAAACCTATTAATCCCAATAAAATCGGCATGTATGTGTGTGGTGTAACGATTTATGATTTATGTCATATTGGACATGCTCGAACATTTGTTGCATTCGATGTAATCACTCGGTATTTGCGCTTCTTAGGCTATGATTTAACCTATGTACGAAATATTACCGATATTGATGATAAAATCATTCAACGCGCTATTTTAAATAATGAAAGCTATGAACAATTAACAAAGCGAATGCTACAAGAAATGTATGCTGATTTTGATGCGCTAAATATAAAACGCCCTGATATTGAACCGCGAGCGACCTTTTATATACCGCAGATCATAAAATTAGTTGAGCAACTTATTGATAAAAATCATGCTTATATCGCTGATAATGGCGATGTCATGTTTTCTGTCGATAGTGATAAGGACTATGGCATACTTTCTCGACAAAATTTAGAGCAACTACAAGCAGGTGCAAGAGTCGAAATCGTTAATACTAAACGCAATCCAATGGATTTTGTGCTATGGAAAATGTCAAAAGAAAACGAACCTAGCTGGGAATCACCGTGGGGAAATGGTCGACCAGGATGGCACATAGAATGTTCTGCGATGAATTGCGATCTTTTAGGAGAGCATTTCGATATTCATGGGGGAGGTTCGGATTTAATGTTCCCACATCATGAAAACGAAATAGCCCAATCTAGCTGTGCTCACCACGGCGAATATGTCAATTATTGGATGCATTCAGGTATGGTGATGGTTGATCAGGAAAAGATGTCGAAATCGTTAAATAACTTTTTTACTATTCGCGATGTATTAAAACACTTTGACGCCGAAACCGTTCGTTATTTTTTACTTTCAGGGCATTATCGTAGCCAACTTAATTACACGGAAGAAAATTTAAAACAAGCTCGTTTAGGACTTGAGCGTTTATACACTGCTTTACGAGATACCGATCCAACCACACAATTTACAAATAAACAAAGTCCCTATTTTGTTTCATTTTGCGATGCTATGAATGACGATTTCAATACGCCAGAAGCCTATAGTATTTTATTTGATCTAGCACGCGAGATTAACAAAGCAAAAGCAGAAAATCATATTGATAAGGCTAATCAATTAGCCGCTGAATTACGTTTCTTAGCACAAATTCTTGGATTACTCGAACAAGATCCTAATGCTTTTTTACAAAATAACGTTAATGACGATAATGATACGCAACAAATTGAGGCATTAATTAAGCAACGTAATGATGCCAGAGCAGCTAAAAACTGGGCACTTGCCGATGAGGCACGTAATAAGCTTAATGAGATGAATATTGTACTTGAAGACAGTGCCAATGGAACGACTTGGCGTAAAAAAAGCTAAGTATCTTTTTATCCTCTCTATTCGATAAAATACTTTTAGATAAAAAACTTAGCAAATTACTCCGTCTACAAAAGACGGAGTTTTATATTGCTCTCAATCATCCCAAAAGACTTGCTTTTATCGCTCCGGTGAAGACAAAAATAAGCACGTTACCATCAATAAAATCAAACTAAGTAGCCTAAATCAGAGTCGATTTATATTATTTAGCTTTATCAATCGACGTTAAAATACCACGTAAAATATTTAATTCTTGTTGTTCAATTCGAGCACGGGTAAATAAACGACGTAAACGACTCATAATTTGCCCAGGGTGATGAGGGTTAATAAATCCGGTCTTCAATAACGTATTTTCTAAATGCTGATAAAAAAGTTCAATATCGCCATCTTGAGGGAAAGGGATCACCTCATCTCGCAGTACATCTGTCTTATCCGCTAAAGCTAACATTGACATACGAATTTCATAACATAAAACTTGTACCGACATTGCTAAATTTAACGAGCTATAATCAGGATTTGCAGGAATACTTACATGATAATGACAACGTTGTAGCTCATCATTAGTTAAACCGACACGTTCACGACCAAAAACCAACGCCACTTTCCCTTGCTCTGATTCTTGTATAATTTTATCAGCGCATTCTTTAGGTGTTAAATGTGGCCAAGGTAAACTGCGTGATCTAGCACTTGTACCAATCACTAATTGACAATCAGCAATTGCCTCATCAAAACTATCATATATTTGTGCTTTTTTAACAATATCACTGGCGCCAGCGGCTAATGAAATAGATTGAGAATCGGGTTTTATAATAGGATTCACTAAGCACAGTTGTGATAAACCCATCGTTTTCATTGCTCTAGCCGCCGATCCCATATTACCCGTGTGAGAGGTTTCGATAAGGACAATTTTAATTTGATCTAAATGATTCACAGTTCCCTCAATAATTCGATATAAATAACTAAAAATAGCCTGTGAGTATATACTTTAAGCCAATACAGTGACAATAATCTCAATCGAGATAGACTTCATCCCAGCTATTTTTGCATAAATAACTAAGCGATTGTTCAATAAACTAATAAAGCATAATAAAGATTGACGAATAGCAAATAATTTGCCAATGTAGTTAACGACAGAAGTTAACACTATAGTGAGTCATTGTTGTTAAACGCACAATACTAACAAAAAGTTTTATTTTAATGTAGAACAATTAAGGAGGTTTCTAATGTCAGTTAATATAACCAGTAAACAAATGGAAATTACCCCATCAATTCGACAATTTATTGATGAAAAATTAGGGAAATTAGATAAATTACACACTACGTTAATCAATCCTCACTTCATCTTATCAAAAGATCCCGATGGTTTTGTAGTTGATGCAACCATCACAACAAAAGGTGAACCGCTTGTCGCTTCAGCTAAAAAAGAAGATATGTATACCGCTATTAATGAAGTTATTGCTAAACTTGAAAAACAAATTAATAAAGAAAAACACAAAAAAGAAGCCCGCCGCGTTCTTGATAGTATGAAAGATCATATTATTAAAGATGATATAGAACATGAAAAATAAAGTTTAATTCTGCTTATTAGATAATTACCGTCAATTTATAAATAACTCAGGTAACAATGACTTGTTACCTGAAGTTTTAAGCATTGTCTAGTTTGCCTGTCTTACAATAAAATGATTAATAGAAAAGCTTACCTTAATCATATCTTAAGATAAATAACATCATTTGAAGATCTTTAAAGATGCTTGCGTTTATTTGAAGGAGGGATAGCGAGCGATTCTCGATATTTAGCTATAGTTCTTCTGGCTATGCTAATACCTTGCTCAGCTAATAACGTAACCAGTTTACTATCACTTAATGGTTTCTTTGGAGATTCGCTGGCAATCATTTTTTTAATCAATGCTCTAATTGCTGTTGATGAAGTTTCATTGCCATCCCCTTTATTTACATGAGTCGAAAAAAAGTATTTCAATTCAAAAATACCTGCTGGGCAATGTAAAAATTTTTGCGTCGTAACACGCGAAATTGTCGATTCATGCATATCAACTGCTAAGGCAACATCCGATAAGATCAAAGGTTTCATATACTGTGATCCCTTTTCAAAAAACGCTTGCTGATGACCAATAATAAAATCACTGACTTTTAATAAAGTCTCATTACGGATCTCAATACTTTTAATAAACCAATTTGCTTCTTGATAACATTGGCGAATATAGTCACTATCTTGCTTTTCAATATAATTTTGCATATTAGCATAATGCTGATTAATTCCTAAGCGAGGTAAAATATCGGTATTTAGCATAGCTTGCCATTTACCGTTTATTTTTTTAACTAACACATCTGGAATGACATAGCTTGATTGAACGTTAAGAGCGGTAAAAGAAGGTAAATTTGCACAAGGGTAAGGCTGCAAGGCTTTAATAAATTCAATAGCGGTTTTTAATTTTTCGTCTGTCGCACTGACTGATTTTTTTAATTTTCGAAAATCACGATTTGCAACTAAATCTAAATAATTTTCGATGATTTGTAATATGAGTTTTGGTGGTGATTGGGGTAACGCTTGAATTAATAAATACTCTTTTAATGATCTCGCACCAACGCCGATGGGATCAAAATGCCAAATTCGCTTTAAAACCGCTTCAATTTCATCTAGTTCTATTTCTTTATTATCTTGTTCAGCTAAAATTTCATCCAGTGAAACCGTTAAATATCCCCTATCATCTATCGCTTGAATAATCGATATGGCAATAGCTCTATCGACATCAGTAAAAGGTGTTAAGTCTAACTGCCATTTTAAATAATCCGCTAATGTTTGCTCTGTTTCACCTTGGTAGGTGGGCACATCTTCATTACAATAATCAAGATGCGTTCCTGATGGGGTACCTGCAGTATAGATATCATTGAGTGTAACATCTAATGGAATATCCTCACGAATATTAGGATCTTCCATAAAATCATGCGTTTCCGCCTCCTCCTCATCTTTAGGATCAAAATTGATTTCATCAAAAATATCTTCAATTTCAAGCAACGGATTTTGTTCTAATAGCGTTTGAATTTCTTGCTGCAGTTCTAAAGTCGACAATTGCAGTAAACGAATAGCTAAACGTAATTGAGGCGTAAGAGATAGCTGCTTTGTTAACTTTTGTTGCAGACTAAAGGTAATCATAACCTAAATTCATTCCCTAAATAAACACGTTTAACATGATCATTATTTAAAATGTTATCCGGGGTTCCTTCAGCAATTAAATGTCCTTTACTGACAATATAAGCTCTTTCACAAACATCCAATGTTTCACGCACATTATGATCGGTAATTAAAACGCCCAGTCCGCGATCGCGTAAATGGGTAATAATATTTTTGATATCAATAACCGAAATAGGATCAACGCCGGCAAAAGGTTCATCTAACAAGATAAATTTGGGATTAGCTGCTAATGCACGGGCGATTTCTACCCGGCGCCTTTCACCACCTGATAAAGATTGCCCCAATGAATCACGAATGTGAGTAATATGAAATTCTTCCAATAATTCTTCCGCACGCTCACGCTTTTCGTTTTTATGCAGATCCGTACGAAGTTCTAAAACGGCCATAATATTATCAATAACCGATAATTTCCGAAAAATAGAAGCTTCTTGAGGTAAATATCCAATCCCTTTTTTAGCTCGTTCATGCAAAGGTAAAAGACTGATATCATCATCATCTAAAAAGATTTTACCCGCATTTAAGGTC
This sequence comes from Gilliamella sp. ESL1225, assembly GCF_058502635.1. Lineage (NCBI taxonomy): Bacteria > Pseudomonadati > Pseudomonadota > Gammaproteobacteria > Orbales > Orbaceae > Gilliamella > Gilliamella sp. ESL1225. The sequence goes on from NZ_CP196358.1 coordinate 1,830,251, forward strand.
ACAATACCGACGACCATATAGAAGGTTGTCGTTTTACCGGCACCATTTGGACCGAGTAAACCCACAATTTCACCTGAATTGACTGTTAAACTAACGTCTTCAACCACTCGTCTTTTTTTATATACTTTTGCTAGATTTTCTGCTCTTAACTTAGACATTTAGTTTTTCATCTCTTTAACTTGATTAGGAATAATGGTTGTTTTTACGCGTCCTTGTTTCCCGGATTCAGCAATAATTGTTCTTTTATTAATATCATAAGTAATGGTCGAACTATTAACTTGATTATCATGTTGGATAATTTCAGCCTTATCAATTAATACAATATTATTTTGTTTGACATTATAGATAAGTATTTGACCACTACCTAAAATATCTTTTTGCGGTGGTGTCATAATTTGTTTAAATTTAACAGGATTACCATAAGCTGTAATTTTTTGTTTTGCGGAATCGTCGATATGAGTAATAACGACCTTATCAGCCTTTATCATTAAACCTTCTTGAACGATGTTAACATTACCGTTAAACGTGATAATATTTTTTTCTATTTCTATTTGTTGATTATCGGCGGATATATCAATAGGCTTGTTATTGGCAATAGGTTTTTTATTGGCAATCGCTTTATTATCGACAACAACACTAGCAGCCTTACTCTTATCATTTATGCTGTTTTTTTCGTTCGCAAATGCTAGATGATTACAATTCAATACTAGAATGATAAGTGATAGGTAAGTTTGCCATTTTGATAAATACATATCTTATTTCGCCTCGGAATTATAATAGGTTTTAACATTTTCAAGCACTTTCGCTGTTTTCGTTTGCAGATCTCCTTCTAAGCCATTACCCGTCGAATAAAGTCCAGTACCGCGAATCACAACAGGATCACGAGAATGAATTAGCTGAGTTTTAAGATCAACAACCGCGTTATCCGTACTAACCTCTTGTAACTGTGCATTAGGCGTTAAATTATCAAGCTTTACATTTTGATAAAGATAGATATGTTTGTCATTGGTTAATGTCGCTTGCTTAGCTTCGATATGCCATGTGGCAGAACTCTGCCTATCATAGAAGATCACATCTGGAAGCTCAAATTCAGTATCATCAGTTTCATCAAAATGTTTAACATGCTCAGACTTAATTTGATAAACGAGTTCACCAGCAATATCAAAAACATGCGTTATCATACTATCACTTTGATAAATAGGAAGTTTTGCTAAATTAAGTGCTTGTTTGTTTTGGGAATCATTTTCTTTTTCATAATAGTATATGCCAATTAGGATAATAATAAGTACGGTACAAATCAGATTTTTCTTGCTCATAATACCCATTAATAAAAATAATAAACCCCAAACAAAGAGTTAATTATTTTACTGTATTTTTATCTAAATTAATATCTCACTTTGAAAGAAGTTAATAGTTTTTGTCCGCTTATTTGCTCTTTATTTATTTGTTGAATATTTGCCATCGAAGGTCCACCGCTTTCTAACCAAGATGATAAGTTATTTAATTGTTCTTCAGTGCCCTGCGCAACAATTTCAACTTTACCATCAGCAAGATTTTTTACATAACCACAAATCCCTAATTTTTTGGCTTGCTGCGCTGTATAAAATCGAAACCCCACCCCTTGCACTCGTCCACTAATGATTAATTTTATTTGTTGTATCATAAATGTACCCTTTATCAATAATAACGACGATCAAATTTATCCGTCGAACTTTTTTGACAAACATCGCTTTTTTAACATATCGCTTTTATAATAGCGACATAGTAAGTCATTTACCTATTAATGCTATAACATTTAACCTCACTATTTTTTTACATATCATGCGCAGGGACTATTTTGATATTATTAATTGATAATTATGATTCTTTTACATTTAATATTGTCGACTATCTACGTCAGACAGGTGAAAAAGTACAGGTCATAAAAAACGATGCCATGCAACTCGATGAAATCAAACAGATTCATTTTGATAAAATCGTTCTATCGCCGGGACCGGGTTCACCGAATGAGGCAGGAATTTCGCTAGCCGTGGTTGATGAATTTGCAAATCGCTGCCCTATTTTGGGTATTTGCCTCGGTCATCAAGTTATTGCTCATTATTTTGGATATCACATTATTCCCGCGCCAACGCCAATGCATGGTAAAATAGATACGATCATTCATGATAAAATGGGCATATTTGCTGGGATGAAAAATCCCTTAAACGTTGTACGTTACCATTCACTTATCGCCAAACAGCCAGATAATGCACAATCTTTACCATTAAAAATTTCGGCTCAAAATGCACAAGGTATTATTATGGGATTACGGCATAATGAGTGGCCAATCGAATCTGTCCAATTTCATCCAGAAGCCATTAAAACCGAATGCGGAACACAATTAATTCACAATTTTATTAAAAATTATCGTTAATATGAAAATTTATATTGATTTTGAAGGACAAGAGCGTGTTTTTAGTCACCCTTGCCATATACTGTCGACTTTCGATTATCAAGATATTCCGATTTTAATGGATAAAATAAACGATTATATCGATCAAGGTTATTATGCCGCTGGCTATTTAGCTTATGAAAGTGCGATGGGCTTTAATGCTTATCATTACACGAAAGATCCCAATCAAATTAAACAAAAAATACCGTTATTATTATTTGGTATCTTCAAAGATTATACGCTCGGAACAGATGACCAAAAACCTAACTTTATTGCTCCAAATTTAGACTTAGTCAGCAATACCTCATTAGATGAATATCAACAAAGCATCAATGAAATTCATTCACAAATTGCAAAAGGCAATACTTATCAAACCAACTATACAATCCAGTTTTCAGCGCCTTTTGACAGTGATCCAAAAGCCTATTACCACTTTTTACAACAGAAAAATCAAGCGGATTATTGTGCATATATTGAGCATGACAATATTCATATTTTATCTATCTCGCCCGAATTATTTTTTAAATTAGACAATCGAAATATAACCTGTAAACCCATGAAAGGTACGGCTAAACGAGGTAAAACCAATCAGGAAGATAAAATGCAGCTTGCGTTATTATTATCTGAAAAAAACCAAGCCGAAAATATGATGATTGTTGATTTATTACGTAATGATCTCAGTCAGATCTCTGAATTTGGCAGCGTCAAAGTCCCTAAACTCTTCACGGCAGAAAAATACCCAACTGTCTGGCAATTAACATCAACCATTACAAGCCAATTACAAAATAATGTTCGTCTATGTCAAATTTTTAAAGCGCTTTTTCCTTGTGGATCAATAACCGGCGCCCCAAAAAGCCGCACGATGCAAATTATATCTACGATTGAAAAAGACTTACGTGATGTTTATTGCGGTAGCATTGGTTATATCGAACCCTTTTTACAAAAAGCGATTTTTAATATACCCATTCGTACGCTAACAATTTATCAAAATACACTTCACTATGGAGTAGGCGGCGGTATTACTTGGGATTCAACAGCCGAGGATGAATATCAAGAAATCCTAGCTAAAACTGCTATTTTAACAAGAACAAGTTCAATGCCTGATCATTTGATTGAAAGCCTTTTAATCGAAGACAAACACTATTTTTTATTAGAAGAGCATTTGGCTCGATTACAAGATTCCGCACAGTATTTTGATTTTAATTGCGATATCAATGCCATCAAACAAACGTTAATGACCCATTTACAAGGACTTGATCAAGATCGCTATAAACTTCGAATTGAGTTGTTAAAAAATGGACAATTCACGCTAAGTCAGAGCAAAATTGAATCACCATTTATGATAACAAAATTAGATTTAGCGCCTCAGGCACAAAAACGTCATAATCTGTACCTTTATCATAAAACATCTAATCGTGCACACTTTAGCAAACAAATACAAGGACAAGAGTATCTAAACTTTAATGAAGATCAAGAAATCACTGAATTTGTGAATGGAAATATTGTGCTTTACCTAAATGGCAAGTGGCAGACACCAAAAATTAATTCTGGCTTATTAGCCGGTACAATGCGCAACTATTATTTGCAGAAAAAAATCATTAGTGAAAAAACACTCTTTTTAAATGATATTTTACAAGCTGAAAAAATGGTTTTTATTAACAGCGTCCGCAAATGGCAAGAGATTGACAATAAAGTATTAGATGATTTAAAACAACAAATTAGTTTTTTTGTAAAATAGATAAAAAAATCGCAAAATTTGCTTAATGCGCTGCAAATCTTACGATACAAGTGAGGGGGATTCAAAAGAGGGACACGGTAGTTTAGTTGAGGCAAATTAGACCTGTTTAGCTATCTATTTATTATAACCAATTACGTCCACACAGTTTTAATGCCGGTTTACAACCGGCTATTGCTCAGCAACCTAAATTAGAGTATGGAAATACTTGACCACTACAATATTCATTATCACTGACCTATAATTACATTTTTAGAATATCAGGATCTTCATTTAGCGATTTTGAAAAAAAGAATTTAACAACTCTATTAGCCACAATCCAATAAATAATTAAAATAGGCGGTAAGACTAAGAGCAGAAATTTAATTATTTCAGAAAAGGAAAACGTATCTTGATACGCAATTGACGTTAACTCATAGTCAAAATTAAAGAAATTAATCACTTCTGTATATAAACTAAAAACAAGAGCAAGTAACATAATACTGATTATATTGATTAGAAAAGAAGCTTTGAAGATTTTACCTATTTGTAAAGTCGTGAAAAATTTCGTAAAACGGTTTTTTGTAGAAAAGTACACAGTACTTATTAATAATAAAATAAAAGGCAGAATTATAATGTATTTATAGAAAACATAAAATACAAATTGAAGTTCTACCCAAGATTGATACTTACTAATCATAACAAAATATATAAAATAATGATTAATAATACTTAGAATTTCATAAGTAATAAAGCTAAAAAAAGCTAAAAAAATAAGAGAATGGATTATGTTACTATTGTCATGCGTTAAAACGTATTTTTGCTTATTAATATCAAACTGCTTGTAAAAAATTTTAATAAAAAGCCATGTCATCAACGGGAAAAAAATATAGTATAAAGAATTAATTATTTGCCATTTAGTAAAATAAGCTACAATCGAAGTTAAAGAGTCATCAGTTTTAGCTATAACTTGATAACTCCTAGCAATCAATATTAGAATCTTAAAAATAATTTCTGTGAAAATAATATTTATCACTAATAAAAAACAGTTTTTGACCGTAATTTTATTAACTTTTTGATAATAAAATATTATGACAGAAGTCGTAAATACAAATAATGATTTAGGAATGAAATTAATAGCTTGCATCAAAAATAATCTATGTAACCTGGGCAAATAAAATTTATACAAGCTTTCAATATTATTAATATAACCTAGCGAGTTATTCATATTTGTTGCCATTTCGGATAGCATAAAAAAAGTATTATTTACAATAGCTAATACATAGTACATAGCTGCAAAAATTATCGGCAGCTTAAAAAACAATATCCGTTCCATATTTTTTCCTTTCTTTAATCCAATATTGTTTAGTTTTTAATTAATATGAGCATAAATTAGTAAATTCTTTTTATAAATTGTTTTATTTTAAAACCCATTGCAATAAGCGCGATAAAATAGACAAAAATACCGATAATCACAAGTAAAAATAATCGGCTTAATCTTACCGGCATACTACCTGTTCCCCAATCAGGAAAAAAATGCCCAGAAAACCCTAAGGCTAAGGACATCAAAATAACAGCAATAATAACTTTAATTAAAAAGGATAACCAGCCGACCGCGGGTTTATAAAGTTTCTTACGGCGGAGTTGCCAATACAGTAAAGCGGCATTAAAACACGCAGCGATACCAATTGAAAGGGCAAGTCCGGCATGTTGCAATGAATCAATAAATGCTAAATTCATTAATTGCGTTAATATTAAGGTGATAATAGCGATTTTAACGGGTGTTTTTATATCTTGTCTTGAATAAAATGCAGGCGCTAAGACTTTAATTAGAATTAATCCAATTAATCCTACCGAATAAGCCATTAACGCACGTGCAGTCATTAAAGTATCCTGCGCCGAAAAATGACCATATTCAAATAATGTCGCTATTAATGGTTTTGATAATACGCCTAACGCAACACTGCAAGGTAATGCTAATAAAAAGCAAAGTTTTAATCCCCAATCTAATAATTCAGAATATTGTTTATCATCAGATTTAGCGAAAGTTTTAGCCAATGAAGGTAATAAAATAGTGCCGAGAGCAACGCCTAATACACCTGCTGGAAATTCCATTAAACGATCAGCATAATACATCCATGAAACAGATCCTGAGATCAAAAAAGAAGCGAAAATGGTATTGATAATTAATGAGATTTGCCCAACCGAGACACCCAATATCGCGGGCACCATCTGTTTCATGACTCGCCAAACACCCGCATCTTTTAAATTAATTCGTGGTAAAACTAACATACCGATTTTTTTGAGAGCAGGTAATTGATATACAAGCTGTAAAATCCCACCAACAATGACAGAAACGGCTAATGCAAGAATAGGCGGATTAAAATAAGGTGTCGCAAAAAGAGTAAAACCTATCATACTCAGATTTAAAAAGGTCGGCACAAATGCCGGTACTGAAAAGCGATTCCAAGTATTTAAAATGGCTCCCGCTAATGATGCCAGTGAAATAAAAAAAATGTAAGGAAAGGTAATTCTTAATAATAATGTCGTTAATTCAAATTTTTCAAGCGATTGATTTAAAAAACCTGGCGCAGTTATCATAATAATAATTGGCGCGGTAATAATGCCAATGACTGTTACTATGGCAAGGACTAAAGTCAGTAAACCCGCAACATAAGCGATAAATGTTCGGGTCGCTTCATCCCCTTTTTGATTTTTATATTCTGCTAAAATGGGCACAAAAGCTTGTGAAAAAGCACCTTCAGCGAAAATACGTCTTAATAAATTAGGTAACTTAAAAGCGATAAAAAAAGCATCAGCAGCGGATCCTGCCCCAAAAAAACGGGCAATAATGGCATCTCGGATAAAACCCAAAACACGAGAAATCATTGTCATTGAACTGACTGTCGCTAACGATTTTAGAAGATTCATAAATGGATTGTTCAAGAAAATTTGAGGCATAGTCTACAAATTATTCATTAAAATAACCATGCTTTTTTAGGTAAATTCATTTTGGTTCTTTTTCACTTTTTGGCAAGAATTTCGAATTGGGCTTTTGTTTTGAAACAAAATAATGAAATAAAGCAATAAGTTAATTATTAAAAAAACGGTAGGATGGTAATGACAATAAACTTTTTCTAAAGATTTATGATATAATTCCTTTCTCGTATCTTAATTATATTAAGTGAAATGTTTCAAAATAATCCGCTACTTGCTCAATTAAAACAACAAATCCATGAAAGCACACCTCGAACCGAAGGTATTGTGCGGGCTCACGATAAAGGCTATGGTTTTCTTGATGTCGATGCTAAAACCAATTATTTTATTCCAATGTCCAAAATGAAATCTGTTTGTCATGGTGATAAAGTTTCTGGCTCGTTAATCACACATGACGATAAAATTTCATTTGAACCTGAAGCATTAATTGAATCATCGTTACAAACGTTTATTGGTAAAATTGGATTTAAAAAGCAGTCCATGGTCATTTACCCTGAAAATATGCCGCAGTTTGCTATTCTTTGTAAAGTCAATGCTGCCGTTAAAGAACGTATCAATGAAGGGGATTGGGTTAAAGCAAGTCTTATTTCTCATCCACTGATGGAAGAAAAAAAAGGATTTTTTGCTGATGTTACCCAATTTATTACCACCACAAATAATCCTCATCAATTATGGCTTAGAACATTAGTAAGATATGATTTAGAATTGTCCCCAGCACAAAATGATAATCCCGCATTAAATGAAAACGAACTGACTAATCGGCATGATTTAACGGCTATCCCCTTCTTTACTATAGATAGCCAATACACGCAAGACATGGATGATGCAATATCTATCTCATTAGATGAACAAGGTTATTATGATTTAACTGTTGCTATAGCCGATCCCACTGCCTATATCACAGTTGACAGTCAATTAGATCAAAGCGCAAAACAACGTAATTTTACAACCTATCTCCCTGATTATACGGTTCCTATGTTGCCAAAAGATTTGGCTAATGATATTTGTTCGCTAAAACCGAATCAAAAAAGGCTTGCCATCGTTTGCCATATTAAAATTGATCAGGAAGGAAATATTTTAAAAGATTATGAGTTTAAGCCTGCATGGATTGAATCAAAAGCAAAACTGTCTTACCACAATGTGTCAGATTTTTTAGAAAATATTGCGCCTTTAGCAAGTAACGACTCAATTATTGTTGAGCAATTAAATTTATTACATAAATTAGCATTAATACGAGCAACATGGCGTCAAAAAAATGCCTTAGTGTTTCAAGATAAACCGGATTTTCATTTTATTCTTGATGATAATTTCCAAGTAAGTGCCATCGAAAAAGAAGATAAACGTATCGCTCATCATATTGTTGAAGAAGTTATGGTTATTGCCAACCAAGTGCTAACCATCACACTACAAAAGGAAATCGGATTTGGCGTTTTTAATGTTCATAGTGGATTTGATAGTAAATATTATGATCAGATTGTCTTAATTTTAAAACAAAATGGCATTGAAAATTTTGATAAAGAGACGATTTCTTCATTTACAGGCTATGTTAAATTACGGCAATTAATAGAAAATAATGACTTTATCAATGCTCGCTTACGCAAATTACAAACCTCTGCCGATATTTCGTCTAACCCAATGCCACATTTTGGACTCGGGTTTGAAGCTTATGCAACATGGACTTCACCCATTCGTAAATACGGCGATATGATTAATCATCGCTTATTAAAAGCGATCATTCACCATGAAACGGCTCAAGAGCCAGATGCACAGCAACTAAAAAGCATGAACGAAAGAAGAAAAATTCTTCGTTTTGCTGAAAGAGATATTACCGATCATTTATATATGCAGTATTTAACGCATAAAATTGGCGAAATATTTAATGGAGAAATTATCGATATTAATCGCGGTGGAGCAAAATTACGCTTAACCGATATTGGTGCCTTAGTCTTTTTACCTTTATCGATGATGCATAATATTCGAACAGAAATTAATGCTTGTCCAGACGAAGGTATCATCAAAATTAATGAACATACCGCTTTTAAATGCACAGATACGTTACAAGTTAAACTTCTAGAAGTGAAAAAAGAGAGTCGTACCATCATTGTGAAATTGCATTCATCAAATTAAGAAATTAACCGTAATCTGAAAAATGCATTTTATTTTATTACAATCTAAAATGCATTTCGATTATTAAATGGACTTATTGATATATAAATAATCTATTTTTTAAATTTTACGACATGCTTTAAAGATAATTTAAAAATCAACTAGTGTTTTTAAAAAATATAAGTATATAATTTTAAACTTAATCAATTTGTAATCTTGAAAAAACATCTTTGGAATTTTATTAATGAGAATTATAAATCACATTATTATTTTGCTAGTCTCCTTTTTTATTACAAGTTGTGCAAATTATTCTAAGTCAACTGTTCAACCATCAAATAACACCCAACAAAACGATAGGTTAGCAAATCTCTATTTGCGCACTGAAAAAAACAATAGCTATATCGTTAATGCTAAACAACAATTAAAAGAATTACTTAATAAAAATAATCAAACATTTGATAATTATGTGACTGAACAAGGGATTTTAGGATGTGAATTAGATAATCAATTAACACCTTGTGTATTAAATTTTTATCTAACTAAATATTATCAATTAAAAACCGATAAACAAATTAAAACAGCAATTGATAAAACCAAAAATGAATATAGTAAATTACTACCGAACCAAACAAACATTTTAGAATATTGTCAATATAATGCTGATTTTATTACAGCTATTTATGCCCAGAAAACAGATAAATCTATCGAAAAATATCGGCAATTATTTAAAATGAATGCTCAAGCAATGCAAGCCGAAATTAAAAAACTGCATGATGATCATTACAGCCAGTTTTTAATCGCCGAAAATCCAACAATCCTTCAAGAGATGCAGGAAACATTTATGACCAATTGTTTAAATGAACCAGCGACTCATATCATTAATTATTCTCACCTTTTTAGGTAGGTCTATGCGCGCATCTATACATAATTTATTATCCTTTATACCCTCTAATCCTAGAGCAATAATTAATAAAAAAACCATAAGCCAAGTTTTTTGTTTATTTACCGTAACTTGTGCTAGTTTTTCTGCTTGCGCATTTTCACTTAATGATGTCGTGCAACTTGCCAAAGAAAGCTCAACCAAACCGTATGTGAAAACAGAAAGTAATATTCCAAATGAACTGTCTTCATTACAATTTGCGGATTATCAAAAAATTCATTTCGATCATAGTCGTAGTTTTTGGTCAGATATTAAAAGTCATTTTAAACTTGAGTTTTATCATGAGGGGATGTATTTCGATACACCTGTTAAAATTAACGAAATTATTGATAATCAAGTTAAACCTATCAAATACGATCCGTCTTATTTTGATTTAAGTTTGACGGATCTCAAAAACCTCGACACCAGTAAATTAGGCTATGCCGGCTTTAAAGTGCATTATCCCATTAATTCAAAAGATAAAACTGATGATGAAATTTTTACAGCCTTAGGTGGCAGTTATTTTCGAGTCATTGGTAAAAATCAGATATATGGCGTTTCAGCACGAGGACTGGCTATTGATACAGGCGAAATGTCCGGTGAAGAATTTCCTTTCTTTAAAGAATTTTGGATAGTGCGCCCAACGCCCACAGAGCGCCATTTAGTGATCTATGCCTTACTTGATTCACCGCGCGTTGTCGGCGCTTATAAAATGATTCTTACACCAAGTATAGATACGACGTTAACCGTTGAATCGAAATTATTTTTCCGTGATTCCATAAAAAAACTGGGGATCGCTCCATTAACGAGTATGTTTTTATATGGTCCTAATCAACCATCACCATTATTAAATTATCGACCCGCAATGCATGATTCCAATGGATTGTCGATATTAACAGATAATGATGAATGGATTTGGCGACCTTTAAACAATCCTAAAAAACTGTCCTTTTCCTCGTACAGTTTAGATAATCCTAAGGGCTTTGGTTTAATTCAAAGAGATAATGGTTTTAGAGATTATCAAGACCTAGATGATCATTACGAAAAAAGACCCAGCGTTTGGACTGAAATACTAGATCATTGGCAACGCGGTCGAGTTGAATTAGTTGAAATCCCAACGGCAGATGAAACAAACGATAATATCGTTACCTTTTGGGTGCCTAAACAAGAATACAAACGAGGCGATGAGCTTTCCGTTAAATATCGACTTCATTACACTTTAAATGAAAAAGCACGTTACCCTGATAATATTGCTCGAGCAGATAATACGCGTTTATCATTAGGTGATATTAAACAAGCTAATTTGATTCGTAAATTAGATGGTTCTAATGCGTATATCATTGATTTTGTCGGGAAAGATTTAGCGCAAGAAAAGCAAGTAAAAATTATATCGAGTATCAATAATGGCACTATTTTAAGCGCTGATTTGCAATATAACCAACAATTAAAAGGCTATCGAGTTATTATTCGTTTCAATGTTCAAGATAATAAAAAACCCACCGATATGCGCGTGCAACTTGCTTCTGAAAAAAATAATCAAATTTTAACAGAAACATGGAGCGGACAATATCCTGTTCAATAATGAAATATAAAAAGATTATAATGCGATGAAAAAAGATGACTTTTTAGATCTTTCTGATGCCCATAAATGGCATCAGGAAACGCAGGCTAATGCAGAGCCATTTAATTATTTAACCTTGTTAAAATATCGGCTAAATAAATTAGGGCGACTTTTTTTGTTCAATGATAAAAGATTGCAACAACCAACTTATCCTGATATTAAACGTGTAGCAATAAAACCGCAAAAATGGCATCAACGTTATAAACCTGCACGTAAAAGTCAATTTAATTTTATTGCAAGCTTACGGCGGTTCATTTTATTGCTATTAATACTTGGTCAAACTTATATGGCGACCACCTATTTAGCAACTCTTTTACCTTATCAAAGCTGGAATCAAATCAATTTTTGGCAAACCTGGGATCTTAATTACCACTTAGCGATTATGAGCGTTGTGCCTTACGCTATCCAAGTTGTCATTATCGGCTTATTTGCTATTTTATTTTGTTGGATTTCTATCGGCTTTTGGACAAGCGTCTTAGGGTTATTATTAACGATCATGAAAAAAGATCGCTTTACCCTGCAAATCCCTAAAGATGCGATCAAACAAATCAATCCTAAACACCGCACCGCCTTGGTCATGCCAATTTGTAATGAAGAGGTTGCCCGTGTATTTGCCGGTTTAGAAGCCACTTATCAATCATTAGTAGCAACGGGCGCAGCTTCACTTTGTGATTTTTATATCTTAAGTGATACTAACGATCCCGATCTCTATGTCAATGAACTTAAAGCTTGGGCTGATTTTAATGCACAAAATCAAGATAGCGCCTATCGCGTTTTTTATCGACATCGTAAGCGACGCGTAAAACGTAAAAGTGGTAATATAGATGATTTTTGTCGACGTTTTGGTCATCTGTATGAATATATGTTAATTTTAGATGCTGATAGTATCATGACGGGTGATTGTCTTACGTCAATGATAGCCATGATGGAACAACATCCAAATGCGGGAATTATTCAAGCTCCACCAAAATCCGTTAGAATGACAACACTTTACAGTCGCATCCAACAATTCGCAAATCAGCTTTATAGCGATATTTTTTGTGCAGGAACCCATTTTTGGCAAGTAAGTGAAGCTCAATATTGGGGACATAATGCAATCATTCGTCTTAAACCCTTTATTGAGCACTGTATTTTAACGCCGCTAAATAATCGCAAAGCCCCTTTACATATTCTGTCTCATGATCTTGTTGAAGCGACCTTAATGCGCCGTGCTGGTTATGATGTCTGGATAGCTTATAATCTAAATGGTAGCTACGAAGAACTACCAGGAAATATGATAGAAGATCTTAAACGCGATAATCGCTGGTGTATGGGGAATCTAATTAATTTAAAATTAATATTTAAAAGTGGCATTAAATTAACACATAGACTGATGTTTATGACCAGTGGCATGGCTTATATTTCTTCTTTATTATGGTTAATGTTCCTTATCTTTTCGACCTTATTATTATTAGTCTTTAATGTTGCAGAGCCCCTTTATTTTTATCAACCTAATCAGTTTTTTCCTGTCTGGCCTAGGTGGAATGAGCATTTAGCCATTCAATTACTTTCAACGACGCTAATATTACTTTTTGCGCCAAAATTTTTTAGTTTAGGGATTATTATCGCCAAAAAACAAACCCAAAATTTAGGCGGGATCGTTAAATTAACGTTATCTATTATCATCGAAATGATATGGTCGATGATCCTTGCGCCAATCAGAATGATCTTTCATAGTAAATTTGTGATTAAAGCCTGGCTTGGCAGCAAAATTCAATGGAAATCTCCATCTCGTAATGATGATGCCTTAACCTGGAAAGAATCATTTTATTTTTGCTGGCCTTTATCTTTACTCGGTATTATTTGGTTAGCTATCATTATTTGGCTTAATCCTCAATTCACTTATTGGTATATTGCGATATTAATTCCTTTGATTATTTCGCCGCTTGTGGTTAGGATTTCTGGACTGTCTAGCCTAGGGCTGAAAGCGAAAAAGTGTGGCTTATTTTTAACGCCCGATGAAATACATCCCAATAAAGCCATTCTCTTAACTGATGAAAATCTAGTAAAAACAGAAGCTTACCTAATACAACATGGTTTTATTATCGCGCTTATTGATCCGATTTATAATGCGCTAGTTTGTGCTTTATCAACGTCAAGACATCTTGAAAACGAAAAAATTAATCAAGTAAGGTTAGAACGACTCACTTATTTTAAAAATTGTGATCTACTAAAATTAAGTAAAGACGATAAATTACTTATCTTAGAAGATCCCTTTATTCTTTTTGCTTTACATTTGCATATTTGGCAACAACAAGAAAACTACGACAAATTATTTTCAATATGGCAAAATGAAACACATTAATCCAATATAGGGCTTAATGCCCTATTTTCTTTCTAAAACTAAACTTATATAAAATTCATGACTAATACAACCACTTGGCAACCAACAGCATCGATAGATAATTTGATAAAACGATCAAAAATCATTAAGCAAATCCGGCAATTTTTTGCTGACAGAGCGATTTTAGAGGTAGAAACTCCGTCCCTTAGCCAATATGCCGTGACAGATGTCCATTTAAGTTCCTTCCACACCCGTTATTTAAAACCAGGACAAACAAATGAAGCAGATGGCGTAAAAATGTCATTGATAACCAGTCCTGAATATCATATGAAACGTTTACTAGCCGCAGGTAGCGGACCTATTTTTCAAATTTGTAAATGTTTCCGTAATCATGAAGAAATCAGTCGTTACCATAATCCCGAGTTTTCAATGCTTGAATGGTATCGTACTAAATTTGATATGAATCAAATTATTAATGAAGTGGATGATTTATTACAAGCTATTCTCGATTGCGAACCTGCCGAACGTTTATCTTATCAAAAAGCGTTCATTCGCTATTTAAATCTCGATCCGCTTGAAGCAACACGAACCATGTTAATCGCAAAATTAACCGAATTAAATGTGGAAGTAACAAGCGAGGATATGGACAATGATGGATTATTACAGTGCTTATTTGCCTATGGCGTCGAACCTCATATTGGGCTTGAAAAACCAGTTGTGATTTATCATTTTCCTGCATCACAAGCCGCCCTTGCCGAAGTCAATCAAACGGATCATAGAGTTGCTCACCGGTTTGAGTTTTATTATAAAGGTGTTGAGCTTGCTAATGGTTTTAAAGAACTGACCGATGTCCAAGAACAACAAGCGCGTTTTGAACAAAATAATCGCGATAGAGCCGCACTTAAATTACCCGAAGAAAATATTGATAGCGAACTCCTTGCCGCCTTAAATGCAGGTTTACCGGATTGCTCAGGTGTTGCCGTTGGACTCGATCGTTTAATTATGCTGGCAATTAATGCCACAACATTAGCCGAGGTTATTTCGTTCCCAATGGATAGAGCTTAATTTTTATGAACAACCTAGTTATTACCGACTGGATTGCGATTATTTTTGCTATCCTGGCTTTGGTTTTGCTCTTTTGGGCGATTAAATTACAATTTCATTTACATAATGTGAAACAATTGTCACAGCTACAGTTATCACAAAAAAATGAAGAGTTACAAATTGTAATGCAAAAAAACGGAATTTTAGAGCATGAATTAAATCAACATCGTGAGCAGCATCTTGTACAAAATATTAAAATAAGCGAATTAAAAACCCGCTTAGAAGAAACACTCCATGCCGCGACCGAGAAGCAAACGATTCTCGAACAAAGTGAGCAAAGATTAACTAACCAGTTCGAAAACCTCGCAAATCGCATTTTCGACCATAATGGTAAAAAAATCGAACAACAAAATAAATTAAGTTTAGATTTATTACTTTCACCATTAAAAGAACAACTTGAAGGCTTCAAAAAGCAAGTCCAATCAAGTTTTAGTGAAGAAGCCAAAGAAAGGCATACGTTAACTTTTGAAATTCGCCATCTCCAACAACTTAATCAGCAAATGGCAAAAGAAGCCACGAATTTGACTAATGCCCTAAAAGGTAATAATAAAACGCAAGGAAATTGGGGCGAGTTCATTTTAAGCAAAATTTTAGATAACTCAGGTCTTCGTGAAGGTTATGAATATCAAACACAAGTCAGTTTATCTAACGACGATAATAGGCGAATGCAGCCTGATGTCATTGTTCATTTACCGCAAGGTGGCGATGTTGTTATTGATTCAAAAGTCACGCTTGTTGCTTATGAACGCTATTTTAATAGTGAAGATGAACAAATCCAAAATATCTCTATCAATGAACATTTAGTTGCCGTACGTAATCATTTAAAACAACTCAGTCAAAAAAATTATCAACAATTAAATGGCATTAATTCATTAGATTATATTTTAATGTTTATTCCCATTGAACCGGCTTTCTTAACGGCGATTAATCATGATCCGGCTTTAATTGATGATGCACTTAAACAAAATATTATGATAGTCAGTCCATCTACCTTATTAGTTGCGTTACGTACCATTCATAATCTTTGGCGATTTGAATATCAAAATCGTCATGCTGAGCTTATTGCAGATAGGGCAAGTAAACTTTATGATAAAATCCGTGGATTTATTGAAGATATGCAAGGACTAGGTAACTGTTTAGATAAAGCTCAGCAAACTTATCAATCATCGATGAATAAATTAAATAAAGGGCGTGGCAATATCATTGCGCAAATAGAAAAATTTCGAGAAATGGGCATTACGGTTAAAAAACCGATTAATGAAGATCTGGCGTTAGATGCCATTCAAGAATATGAAAATAACCAAGAAGAATAAAACTAAACGCTCTTGATTTATTCCTTAATTCATACTGATGATAAAGAGAAAATAAAAAATAAGTTGTTTTAATTTTTATTAATTTGATGATTAATCTGAATGATTGCAAACAAGATAATGAATATACATCATAATTGTTAAAGATCATGATGGATAAATAGGATAATTTAAAAGCATAATCTAACAACCTATTTGCTAAGGTTAAGGAGTATAAAATGGCGATAAAAAAAGAGAATACCTTGTCTTTTGAAGAAACAATTAAACAATTAGAACTTATTGTTGCAAAACTCGAAGAAGGTGACTTATCTCTTGATGAAGCATTAACAGAATTTGAACAAGGAATCAAATTAGCTCGCACAGGTCAGCAACAATTACAAAAAGCGGAACAGCGTATACAAATCTTATTGTCCGAAAATACTGATGCCGAATTAGACGAGTTTATTGTTGATAATGAATGAATTAATCCAATTACAACAGCGGATCGATAAGTATTTAACTCATCTTAGCCAAACACTTGCGCCATCAAGATTACAGCAAGCAATGAGTTATAGCTTATTAGCCGGCGGTAAACGTATACGCCCTATTTTGGTCTATCTAACTGGACAAATGTTTAATTGTTCGTTAGAGCAATTAGATGCGCCCGCTGCAGCAATAGAAGCACTACATACTTATTCCTTAATTCATGATGATTTACCGGCAATGGATAACGATGATTTAAGACGTGGTAAAGCAACGTGTCATATTCAATACGATGAAGCAGAAGCCATCCTTGCTGGTGATGCCTTACAAGCACTCGCCTTTTCGCTATTAGCCGAAAATCCGCATATCAATGATAAAAATAAACTTATCATGATTAAAGAGTTAGCAAATGCCAGTGGCATAAATGGTATGTGTTTAGGGCAATCATTAGATTTACAGGCGGAACATAAAAAAATAAATCTCAACGAACTCCAATTTATCCATGCCAATAAAACAGGTGCACTCATTAATGCTGCAGTTAGGTTAGGTGCCTTAGCCTGCCCTCATCTAACGAAGCAAGAAGATGAAGCGCTAAGTGAATATGCACAAGCAATTGGACTGGCGTTTCAAATTCAAGACGATATTTTAGATATTACCGGTGATCAAAACATCATGGGAAAACCCAAAGGCTCCGATCTTATTCATGAAAAAAGCACTTATCCGTCATTGTTAGGACTCGAACAAGCAATTTTAATGACTGAGCAACTTTATCAACAAGCAGTCGAAAGCTTGCAAAAAATACCGTATAATAGTCAACCATTACAAGATCTTGCAAGGTTTATTATTAAGCGAAATAATTAACCGCTTAACCATAAAAATAGATAAATGAACGCTGATAATTACCCATTATTAAATCAAATTGACTCGCCAAAAGATTTGCGAACGCTTAATACATCGCAACTGGCAGGTGTTTGCCAAGAATTACGTCAATTTTTACTGGAATGCGTTAGTCAATCAAGTGGTCATTTAGCGTCAGGATTAGGCGTTGTCGAATTAACTACAGCGTTACATTACGTTTATCAAACCCCTTATGACCAAATCATTTGGGATGTTGGACATCAAGCTTATCCCCATAAAATTCTAACAGGTCGACGCGATCGCATGTTAACGATTCGTCAAAAAGATGGATTACATGCTTTTCCTAATCGGCAAGAAAGTGAATATGATGTTTTAACAACCGGTCACTCATCGACATCAATTAGTGCCGCTCTTGGCATTGCGATTGCAGAACAACAAAAACAATCACATCGTAAAGTGGTGGCCATTATTGGCGATGGCGCATTAACGGCAGGTATGGCATTTGAAGCAATGAATCATGCCGGTCATATAAAACCAGACATGCTTGTTATTGTTAATGATAACGATATGTCTATTTCAGAAAACACTGGCGCCCTAAAGCAGCATTTAGCCCAAATATTATCAAGCAAAACCTATGCCTCTATTCGTGAAAGAAGCAAACGGGTATTATCAACCATTCCACCTTTAAAAGAATTAGCGAAAAAAACGGAAGATCATCTAAAAAGTTTAGTTACCCCGGCCATTTTATTTGAAGAATTAGGATTTGAGTATATTGGTCCTGTTGATGGGCACGATATTAATAATCTAGTTAATGTGTTACAAAAAACACGACAAGCTAAAGGACCGCAGCTACTACATGTCATTACTCAAAAAGGCAAAGGTTACCCACCTGCTGAAAAAAATCCCACATTATGGCATGGCGTACCTAAGTTTGATCCGGCAAATGGCCACTTACCTATCGCCAACAAAACAACAGCCACTTATTCACAAATTTTTGGTGAGTGGTTATGCGAAATAGCTAAGTCAGATAACCGCCTTATGGCAATTACACCCGCGATGGGCGAAGGCTCAGGCATGGTGCAATTTCAAACACATTATCCTAATCAATTTTTTGACGTTGCGATAGCCGAACAACATGCCGTCACCTTAGCTGCAGGTTTTGCTATCAGCGGGTTAAAGCCGGTTGTCGCTATTTATTCGACTTTTTTACAACGTGCCTATGATCAAATTATTCACGATGTTGCGCTTCAAAACTTACCGGTCATGTTTGCCATTGATAGGGCGGGCATTGTCGGTGCAGATGGTGAAACCCACCAAGGCGCATTCGATTTAAGTTTTCTACGCCCTATACCCAATATGGTGATTATGACACCAAGCGACGAAAATGAATGCAGACAAATGCTTTATACTGGCTATTTACATAATGGACCATCCGCTGTCCGTTATCCTCGAGGTAACGGTATAGGTATCCCTCTTACGCCATTGACCCCTTTAACAATTGGACAAGCTGTAATAAAACGCCATGGGCAAAAAATCGCTATTCTTAATTTTGGCACTTTATTACCTGAGGCATATAAAGCAGCTGAATATTTAGACGCCACATTGGTTGATATGCGATTTGTCAAACCATTAGACGAAAAACTCATTTTACAGATCAGCCAAAGCCATACTATACTTATTACTATTGAGGAAAATAGCATAAAAGGTGGCGCAGGTAGTGGCGTTAATGAATGGTTACTCTTGAACAAAGCCAATTGTGCTATTTTAAATATCGGATTACCTGATCAGTTTATTCCCCAAGGCGAACAAAATGAAATACGTAAGCAAATGGGACTCGATGCTGAAAGTATCATCCGACAAATTAATCACTTTACTAATCAATAGGTTAAATATGGAAACACAAACTGTAACGATCCAAATATTTGGTCGCACATTAAAATTTAATTGCCCTGTTGATGAAATTGAAGCGCTAAATAATGCTGCTAAAGATCTCGACCAACGACTTGTCGCAATGCGCGAAAAATCGCCCCAAATTGGTAGTGAGCAATTAATTATGACAGCGGCACTTAATCTTTCTTATGACTTAACGAAAGAGAAAGAAAAAAATGATAACTTTAATGAAAGATTAAAAATGCTACAACAATTACTTGATTCCGCGATATAACTCATAAAATAAGCTATCAAAGTGTAAATTTAAGTAAACTAAGTTGTATCATTTAAAAAATTTTGTATTATGTATCCGTCTCTGAGGTGTTTGTGACTGGGTTAGTTCCCTGAGCCGATAATCCAAACTTAAGAACGCTGTGATTTTTAATTGGTGTGTAAGCCTTACTTGATAAGGAAACCTAAAGATTAAAACACCTTGTTCACCTTGAACCTACGGTTCAAGGGTTGCAACCTAAAACGGCATCTTGGAGATTTTAATTATTTTTTAAGATCCTTTGTCAACAAAATACCCTATGATGACATGTAGACCTTCTCGAAAAAGCATTCGCCTACAGCGAAAACAACTTTCACCTCAAGTCCGCTTACAAGCTGAGCAAGCCATTTATAACAAAATTATTCATTATCCTATTTTAAAACGCGCTAAAAATATCGGCATATTTTTATCCTTTGATGGTGAAGTGAATACCAAACCCATCATTAATTATTTATGGCAACAACAAAAACACGTTTATGTGCCAATTATTCATCCTTTTAATAACAATCATTTACTTTTTTTGCGTTATCACAAAGAGACAAAGCTCATTAAAAATACCTTTGGCATCAATGAGCCTCGCTTAGATATTAGGCAAGTTATTCCTTTTAACCAGCTTGATGTTTTGTTTACGCCCTTAGTCGCGTTTGATGAACAAGGTTACCGAATGGGTATGGGCGGAGGGTTTTATGATCGTATGTTAGCGAACAATCAACATCATGCTATAACAACTATTGGCCTTGCTTTTGCCTGTCAAAAAGTCCCCTCAATTGATGCTAACCCCTGGGATATTCAATTAACTGATATTATTTATGCCTAATTTTGCTATATTAAAATGATTTATCTTTAATAAGAAGTAAACTTGCAGCGAAATATCTTATTAACCGTGCTATTTAGCGACATAAAAAACCATTTTTTTATTATTAATCAATCCATTATTAAATAACGGTGTTCATCATTTTTAAATGTAATTTACTTGATAAACGAAATATATACTTCTATTATAAAAAAGATTGCTAAATAAATTATAAACTTACATTATTACCTTCAATCTACATCATTACAAAAATCTTTAGTTATAAGAGGAGTATTGCAATGTCAGATAAATCAACAAAAACATCCCCAAAAGTACTAACAACGGCCAATGGTGCACCGGTTGCAGATAATCAAAATTCGCGCACAGCAGGACCTCGCGGACCCATACTCATTGATGATTACCAATTAGTTGAAAAACTTGCTCATTTTAGTCGCGAAAACATTCCTGAAAGGCGTGTACATGCTAAAGGCTCTGCCGCTCATGGTACCTTTACCGTAACAAAGAATATTACCCAATATTCCTTTGCGCGTATTTTTGAACAAATCGGCAAACAAACACCGCTATTTATTCGCTTTTCTGTTGTCGGTGGTGAAAGAGGATCGTCAGACACCGCACGAGATCCACGCGGCTTTGCAATTAAATTTTATACCGAAGAAGGCAATTGGGATCTTGTCGGTAATAATACCCCAGTATTTTTTATTCGTGATCCCTTAAAATTTCCTGATTTTATTCATACACAAAAACGCGATCCCAAAACTAACCTTAAAGATCCTAATATGAAATGGGATTTTTGGTCTCTCTCCCCTGAATCTCTACATCAAGTTACCATTTTATTTTCGGATCGCGGTATTCCAGATGGTTATCGTCATATGCATGGATTTGGTAGCCATACTTATAGCTTAATCAACAAAAATAAAATTCGTACCTGGGTCAAATGGCATTTTAGAACTGAGCAAGGCATTAAAAATCTTGATGCAAAAAAAGCGCTAGAATTAGATGGCAGTAATCCTGATTCAGCACAACAAGATTTATTTGATGCCATTGCCAGAGGCGAGTTTCCGAAATGGCGCGCTTACATTCAAGTAATGAGTGAAGAAGAGGCCCAAAATTACCCGGAAAATCCTTTTGATGTCACTAAAACATGGTCAAAAAAACGCTTCCCTTTGATTGAAGTCGGTATCATTGAATTAAATCGCAATCCAGAAAACTATTTTGCTGAGGTTGAACAAGCTGGATTTGCGCCGAGTAATGTTGTGCCAGGCGTTGGACTTTCCCCCGATAGAATGCTACAAGGTCGCGTTTTTGCCTATGCAGATGCCCAACGTTACCGAATTGGTACCAATTATCAACAATTACCGATCAATGCAGCACAATGTGCCGTACATAATTATCAACGCGATGGCGCTATGCGTTTTTACGTGCCAGATAACGCACCAAATTATGAACCAAATAGTGATAATAACGCACCAAAACAACAACCCGATTATGCATATCCCCCAGTCGATGTTAAACCAGGTCCTATGGATAGATACGATAATCGTATTGACGATGATTATTACTCCTATCCTCGCGCACTTTTTCATTTAATGACCGACGAGCAAAAACAAATTTTAATCGATAATATCGTCGATTCTATGAAACCCGTCCGCCGTGATATCCAAATCAGGCAAACTAAACTTTTTTACAAAGTTGATCCTGATTATGGCAGTGGTGTGGCAAAAGGATTAGGTATTAATATTGAGGAGATTAATCATTAATTCATATAATTTAAATCAAATAACCGTCAATTTGAATTAAATATGATCGTCAATGTTTTAGATAAAACGCCAATAACTTATTGCGTTTTATCTAATTCAAATAATATAAAATTAAAAGTAATAAAAAATTTATTTTATCTCATTTGATTGTTTGGCAATCAATTGTTGGCGCACAATTTCAAATAAACAAACACCCGTTGCAACAGAGACATTTAACGAAGAAACACTACCTGCCATAGGAATACTCACTAATTCATCGCAATGTTCTTTAGTCAAGCGACGCATACCTTCGCCTTCTGCGCCCATGACTAATGCTAAAGGTTGTTGCAGATTACTTTGATAAAATTGTGTCTGATAAAGATTTTTATCGGCATCGCCCGCTGTGCCAACAATCCAAATATTGTAATCTTCTTGTAACATTCGCATCGTACGCGCTAAATTAGTCACCCGAACCACTGCTACGCTTTCCGCAGCGCCGCATGCCACTTTTTGTACAACGTCGTTTAAAGGTGCGGATCGGTCTTTAGGAACGATAATTAAATCAACACCAGCCGCATCAGCCGTCCGTATACATGCTCCTAAATTATGCGGATCCGTCACGCCATCTAATATTAATATTAAGGGAGCCGGTGTTAATTCTAATAATGATGGAATATCATTTTCTTGATAAGATTTTGCCGGTTTTACTCTTGCCAAAATGCCTTGATGTACACCTTGTTTGCTTTTTTCATCTAACCATTGCCGATTAGCAATTTTTACCGGTAATCCTAATTGTTCAATCTCATTCACAAGGGCACTTAGCTTTTTATCGTCGCGTCCTTTTAAAATAAATACTTCAATAATTCGTTCTGGCGCCCGTGATAATAAAGCTTGTAGGGCATGAATACCATAAACTGTCTCATTCATAGATGTTTTACTCTTTAATTTTATCAATAACGGGTTGACGCTTAGCTGGTTTGCTCGTTGGCTTTTTAGCTTTTGTCACCTTTTTAGTTTTCTTCTTTTGCTTAACTTTTTTATCCTGACTATTCGAATTAGACGCTTTTTTAATCGCCTTCTTTTTCGCTTGTGGATGATCTTTTTTAAGCGCTTTGATATTATCGGTTTTCTTTTTACTCGTTTTTGGTTTAGCTGATGTAGATGAGGCTAATTTAGCATTATCCTTGCTAGTTTTACCTTGGCGTTTTGATTTTCTATCACTGCTGATTAATAAAAAATCAATTTTACGTTCATCAGGATTAACACTTTCTACTTTAACTTTGACTTTATCGCCTAATCGATACGTAGTACCACTATTTTCACCAATTAATCGATTACGAGCGGAATCAAAAATATAATAATCATTTTCGAGCGATGAAACATGCACAAGACCATCAATAAATAAATCATCTAAGCGAACAAAAAAACCGAAATTAGTTACGCCTGAAATAGTCCCATTATAAATTTGACCAACATGATCTAACATATAATCACATTTTAACCAATCAACAACATAACGTACGGCCTCATCAGCACGCCTTTCCGTCATTGAACAATGTTCACCAAAATAAAGCATATCGTTTAACGTATAACGGTGACCCCCTGTTTGACTTATTTCATGCTTTTCATTGGCTAAAATCCATTTGATGCTACGATGTAAAAGCAGATCTGGATAACGCCGAATTGGCGAAGTAAAATGCCCATATTCATCTAGTGCAAGACCAAAGTGCCCTCTATTTTCAGCATCATAAATAGCTTGTTTCATAGAGCGCAATATTAATGTTTGTAACATGTCCCTATCGGCACGTTTTTCAATTTCTGCCATTAATTTCGCAATATCATGCGGTGTTGGGTTACCTTTAGTACCTAAACTTAACCCAAGTTCGTTCAAAATAGATTTCAAATTATTGATGCGGTCTTCATCTGGCTTATCATGTACCCTAAATAAAACCGGTATTTGTTGTTTAATGACGAGTTTTGCCGCGGCAACATTAGCCAAGATCATACATTCTTCAATGATTTTATGGGCATCATTGCGTACAGCAAGCTCAATGCTTTCAATGCGTTTATCTGCATTAAATATAAATTTAGGCTCTTCGGATTCAAAACTAATCGCGCCACGTAATAGGCGTGACTGTTCTAGTACATGATAAAGTTGATAAAGGTTTTCAAGATGAGGAACTAATTCATGATATTGCTCACGCAAGTTTTCATCGCCTTGTAAGATTTTAGCGACTTTAGTGTAGGTTAAGCGCGCATGCGAATTCATCACGGCTTCATAAAATTGATAAGAAGTCAAACGCCCTTTATTTGATACCGTCATTTCGCACACTAAACACAGCCTATCAACTTGTGGATTTAATGAACAAAGACCATTTGATAAAACTTCAGGCAACATAGGTATAACGCGTGACGGAAAATAAACCGATGTACCACGATTAAAAGCTTCTTTATCTAACGCTGTATCAGGTCTAACATAATAACTTACATCGGCAATAGCGACCCATAAACGAAAACCTCCACCACGATTTTTTTGACAATAAACGGCATCATCAAAATCACGCGCATCTTCACCATCTATCGTGACTAAAGGTAAATTGCGCAAATCAACGCGATTTTTTTTAGCGCTTTCTGGCACCTGTTCGCTGAGTTTACTGACCTCTTTTTCAACCGCTTCTGGAAATTGATACGGAATTTCATAATTGCGGATGGCGATATCAATGGCTAAATGGGTTCCCATATTTTCACCGAGAACTTCAATAATTACCCCAACCGCTTTTTTACGCTTTTCGGGTCTTTGCTCTAAATCAACAACAACAACCGATCCCATTCGCACGGTTTCACCTGGCTTTTTGGCAATTAAAATATCAAAGTTTAAACGGCTATCATCAGGAACAACAAAACCGACACCTTGCTCAACAAAATAGCGTCCAACGATATGATTACTACGCGGCTGTAAAATTCGAACCACCCTCGCTTCAGCTTTACCTCGATATTGTTGTCCTGTTGGCTGCGCTAAAATAACATCCCCTTGCAGAACTTTTTGCATTTGATCGGGAGGTAAAAAATAATCTTCGGGTTTACCTTCAACACGCAAAAAACCAAAGCCATCACGATGTGCGATGACATTACCTTTTACCATATCTAATTTTTCTGGTAATGCGTAACATTTACGACGAGTAAACACTAATTGCCCATCACGCTCCATAGCACGTAGCCGCCGATGTAATGCCTCTTTCTGCTCATCAGACGTAAGCCCTAGTGCGCTGGCAATCGTATCAAGATTGGTTGGTTTGGCTTCTTTAGTCAAATAATCTAAAATCAACTCACGACTGGCAATAGGGGATTCATATTTTTGTGCTTCTCGGTCATAAAAGGGATCTTTTATCATGATAACTTTCCTTTCAGCAAATATTCGCTAAAGCATAACATAGAGTGCAATCAACTTAAAATAAAGTGACTTTTTTTAGTTTCATTTGTTTAATTTCTATGACGATTTTTTGCAGTTTAATCATATATCCTTCTCGCGATATTCCTACCTATTAAATGATTACTTTAACGAATTTTTAAATGGCACTTATTCACCTAATTTCTATCTTACTGAAAATTTCCTTCAACAAAATTAAAGGAGATAAAAAGCGTAATAAATCTTCAAGACTATTTAATCTTATAAAACAAATTTTTTACGATTTTTATTTTTTATTTTAGTTTTTAAAATAATTTAAAGCTTTTTTTATGTGAACAACCTCACAAATTTAATTTAAAAAACGACTCTTACGAAATTTTGATTGTACTTTTGCTCATTAACCGAATATTTTATATTGGTTTTTAAATTGAATGAATTTTAAAAAATTAAAAACAGCATCTTTTATTGCTAGTATCTTAATTTTCTAGCATTGAAATAATCAGTAAAACAGATAAATGTCAGCACAATAATAGATAATTAAGTTAACGTTAACTTAATAAATATTAGGGACAATTTAGAGGTATAAGCAATGAAGCTCAAAGGTTTAAATAAAAATTACGTAATATTAAGTGGTCTTTTTTTCTTTTTCTTTGTCACATGGTCATCGTCTAGTTCATTATTATCACTCTGGCTTTCACAAAAAATGGGGCTTTTGCCGTCTGAAACGGGAATAATTTTTTCAATTCTTTCGATTTCTGCTTTATTTGCTCAAATAACCTATGGCTATATTCAAGATAAATTGGGAATTAAAAAAAATATTCTTCGTTTTATTTCATTATTACTTATTTTATCGGGTCCATCTTATTTATTATTCGGTTATTTATTACAAACCAATTTATTAATAGGCTCTATTTTTGGTGGCGTTTTTATTGCTTTAACATTTAATGGTGCTATAGGATTAATCGAAGCTTATTCTGATCGCTTTACCCGTCTAAGTGGATTTGAATTTGGTAAGGTCAGAATGTGGGGATCTTTAGGTTGGGCGATTGCTATTTTCTTTTCAGGGTTATTTTTTAATATTAATCCTAATATCAATTTCTTAATCGCCTCTTGTGCAGGTCTTATCTTTTTCCTTTTATTAACCCAGTTAGATCCTCATAAAATTAAGCAAACAGACAAACTAGATGATTCTGAAAGCAAAATTAAATTAAAAGATGCGGTTAATTTATTACAACAATCTAATTTTTGGAAATTAATCTTATTTGTCGTTGGTACCTGTGTTTACGGTGTTTATGATCAACAGTTCCCAATTTACTATTCATCTCAATTTGAAAATATCGCCAAAGGAAACGAAATATTTGGTTATCTAAATTCAGCTCAAGTCTTTCTTGAAGCCGGTGGCTTATTTATTGCACCATGGTTTGTTAATCGAATTGGTGCCAAAAATGGATTAATCTTTGCCGGCATGGTGATGGCAACAAGAATGATTGGTTCAGGTTTGGTTGAAGGTCCACTGCTTATTTCGGCGATGAAATTATTACATTCTCTTGAACTTCCTGTTTTACTTATTTCAGTATTTAAATACAACAGCATTAATTTTGACAAACGCCTATCTGCCACAATTTATTTAGTCGGTTTTTCATGTACAGGTTCAGTGATTGGAACATTCTTATCACCACTTGCAGGCGTAAGTTATGAACACCTTGGATTTGCCAAATCCTATCTCATTATGGGCGGTATTGTTTTTACCATAACACTCATTTCTGCATTTTTATTGCAAAACAATAAACAACCGCAGGAAATCACTGATTAAGATTAACGAAGAAAATAGCCTAAATTGCCTTGATATATTTTGCATAGAAATATAAAGCAAATAATAAATATTATTATTTAGATAATCATGATGATTAATCAATTTATTAGTTACAGCTCAACTATAGCGTTAATCGTCATAAGTGAGTTTATCAGCTCTAGCAATTAGGCTTTTTATCTAAACACAAACAAGATATTAATAATTTAGAGATTAATATATGAAAGATAAACAAATATCTTATAGATCAAAAAAGTTGGTTAGCGGCTACCTAATAGGATTATTAATTCTAATGGTATCGATTAATGTTAAAGCGGATAATCGTTATATAAACGGATACCACGCCTATTTTTCTGAAACGACTAACAACCAAAATGCCAATAAAGAGCACGTCGAACAAACTATCGAAACAAGTGATATAAATACAACAGCGGATATCCAATCACAACACGAGGATGATGCTGAACATATTACAAGCCAAAATCTAAAAATCGACCAGCAAATTCAACAACAAGATTCATTATTTATTACAAATCCAAACGAACCGCCAATGGCTTGGTTGATGATGAATGATAACCTTGAATCGGCGGGTTTACATGGCAATATTCGTTCGCAAATTGAAAGTGATAATGTGCGATGGAAACATGATAAAGATCGCAATGGCGGCAATTATAAATTTGCTATCATGAACGCTTTTCTACGCCATGGTGAATTACCAAATTGGTACTTTGGTTTTTATTTTGCTAAAGAAGAAAATTATCAAGGAAATATTTTTGATCAATCTTATCAAGACAATACCAATATTAGTGAAGTTTTTGTTGGGCATATCTTTGAAACCTATCGTGGAAATATTGGTCTTGAAGGAATGTTTGGCGCTGAATCAGGATTAAATCGATTAAAAACCCGCGTAAAAACTTGGCTTGATTTTCGTTTAAGCAATGCTTGGCATTTAAATGGTTATGCTTTCTATCAATTTCAACCAGATAACAATCGCATAGGTAATAATGATACTCACAATACGTCATTTGAAACCGAACCCGTTCTTAGATATCAATTTGATAATCATAATGGAATTTGGATCAGCTCACTTTATGCACGAACTAAACAAGCACGTAAATCTTTTGGCAACATTATGGAAGACGAACAAAATGTGCGCGTCGGTTTTTTCCATAATTGGTCTGACTTATTTTCATCTTTTTATCTTGGTATAGGTCGTTTAAAAAAATATAACCAAGCAAATACAAACGAAGTGTTTTATAAAAATACCCATAAAATGATCGGTTTAACAGCAAGTTATCCGCTAATAGACGGTGTAAGAATGTATGGTGAATTAAAATATCAACGAACCAAAGAATATGGCTTATGGACAAAGGCCGGTCATAATTGGAATCCTTTCACATTAATTGGCTTGGTCTATGAATTTTAGTAAGGAATACACTATGTTATCAATAAAAAAAATCGCTCTCTTTTGTCTATTTTGTACTTCAAGTTGTTTTGTTTCAGCGCAAATGGGACCTGAAACTCAATACAATAAATCAATCCCAAGTGTAAAAGGGTTTTTTCCAAATGTGGATGGATCTTTTATTGGGGATCCTATGCCTGTTTATACTGACAATGAGTTTAATGTTTTCTATCTCAATGATATTCGTGGCGGCAGTGATTTAGGTGTACATGCTTTTCATTTACTCGAAACAAAAGATTTATATCACTATACCAACCATTCAGAAATACTGCCTTATATTAATGAAATCGATAATCCTGAATTACTGCTTGGAACAGGCTCTGTTATAAAAGTGGGTGATACTTGGCATGCCTGGTATACTGCACATAATCAAAACGTTTTCCCGGTTGAATCAGTAATGCACGCAACAAGTGCAGATAAAGTCAATTGGACAAAACATTATGATGATACCATTCTCCCCGGTAGCGCTTATAGTGGACGTGATTTTCGTGATCCCCATGTTGTTTGGATCCCTGAAAAACAAGAATATTGGATGTTAATCACAACCCGTCAAAACGGCAAAGGCGTTATCGCTAAATATTCCTCTGTTGATTTAAAAAATTGGCAAGATGATGGTGTCTTTTTTGAAAATGATACGATTTCGACGGATTCTAATCTTGAATGCCCAACATTAATCTTTTTTAACAATAAATGGTACCTATCTTTTAGCGACCAATGGCCGACACGCTTAACACAATATCGTGTTGCCGATACACCAGAAGGTCCTTTCATAAAACTGAATAATTACGCTGTTGATGGTGCAGGATTCTATGCAGGCAAACTCACTAAAAAAGACGATCACCTCTATGTTTTTGGTTGGAATCCGACAAAATCGGGTCATAAAGATACTGGCAATATTGACTGGGCTGGTAATTTAGTTGTGCATGAACTCATTGCAAACTCAGATGATAGTTTAAACAGTGTTTTACCAACCGAATTAAATCAATTTATTCATCAATATGATTCTTCTAAAAAAGTGTTAATACCAGAATCATCACATACAGTAAAAAATCCGCTTGATACCTTAACAATGCAAGTGTATGACACGATGCCAAATGCTGCTGTAATTGAAGGAACCATAAAGAATAATACACATGGTTTTATATTCAGTTTTGGACTTGATGAGGAAAATTTAACCAACGCTCCTCTAAATGTTGTTTTTAATAAACTGGTTAATAAAGTCTTCTTCTATAACACGCCTCTATCAGAAATCATTCAGGCAAAACCAGAATTAGGCATGCCGGTTGATTTACATGGTGATATTAAATTAAAAATCATCGTTGAAAACTCTATCGCCGTTTTTTATATCAACGATCAAGCGGCATTTACGACTCGTATGTATGGTATGACCAATAATAAATGGGGGATAAGTTATTCCGATAAAAATAATCCGGCAATCGAGTTAACTATCCAAGCGATCAAATAGGTTTAATTATGAAGAAAATTTTTTCTCTAGCTTTTGTTTTATGTTTGCCAACTATCGCATCGGCAAGTATGAATGTTATTCACGATCAAAGCGGTAATATTATTGCCGTTAATCCCTGGTCTTATCTTGATGAAGAGGTTATGTGGACATCCGTTCACTCAACCAACACCGATGGTGGAATAATCAATGGTTATATGAAAACTAAATATGCGGCAGAATTTTCATACCTGAAAAATCATAAGCATCATGTGAGTGATAATATGACTTTTGCTCAAGGCGTTTTACGCTCTCAAAACTTACCCGGTTGGTATATAGGTTTTTCCAGTAACCGAAAAGCAAATTATAGTAGTTCCTATGGTCGCTATGAGCTTGCAAATAATACATTCGATACTGAAGTCGTCATTGGCAAAGAATTTCGTTACGATAATATTCGTTTTGGTGCCGATATGATGGGCGGTTATCAATCATCGGGTTTAGAAGATGATCAAGGGAAATTCGGCTTTTGGAATACTCGCATTAAACTTTATACCGATATTCAACTTGATGATCATCTATCGATATTTGGATATGTCTATCAACAATTTAATCGTAAACGAAAACGTGAATCTGAAAATGATCGTGATTCGCGATCTACCGCTTTTGAACCCGGCGTCCAATATATTATTAATAATAATAATGGTTTTTGGATCAGAACCTATTCCGATTTTGTTCGTTTAAAAAGACAACAATGGGGAAATATAAAAGATAGAGATCGTGTAACTTCCATAGGCTACTGGAATATTTGGGGTAAATTACAAACCTCATTAAGTTTCGGGATCGGCAAATATCATAAATATAATGCCAAAGATGGCGAACAATTCTACAATCGAAATTATAACCATGTGCAGATTAATGCAACTTATCCAATCAGCAACCGATTTACTGTATATGGAGAAGTAAAAAGAAAACATTTAAATGAAACCGGCAATTGGTCATCAAATAGCCATGGTAACATTTATACCTATACTGCTATGATAGATTTTAATTTTTAATGTCGTATCAATGTCATATCAATTATTCTCCCCATCCTAAAGGACGGGGAGAATATTTAATTTGATTTCCGATTAATTGCACGATAACCAATATCATTACGATAAAAACAATTTTTCCAATTAATAAAAGCCACCTGTTGATAGGCATTCTTCTGTGCGTCTTGTACATTCTCTCCAAGTGCTGTAACACATAATACGCGCCCGCCATCCGTCACTACTTGACCATTATGGAGTTTTGTTCCCGCATGAAAAATTTTACAAGTTGGATTATGTGTTAAGGGTAAACCTAAAATTTCATCATTTTGTTGGTATTTGGCAGGATAGCCGCCAGCAGCCATAACAACACCTAATGCGGCTCTAGGATCCCATTTTGAGCTATGTTCGGTAAGTTTACCATCAATCGCATCTAGACATAATTTAACCAGATCGGATTGTAAGCGCATCATAATGGGCTGAGTTTCGGGATCGCCAAATCGGCAATTAAACTCAATGACTTTAGCATGACCTTGTTTATCTATCATTAATCCCGCATATAAAAAACCCACATAAGGGATCCCATCTTGCCGCATTCCTTGCACGGTTGGATAAATAATATCTTGCATTACCCTTTTATATACTGATTCTGTCACAACCGGTGCTGGGGAATAAGCGCCCATACCGCCAGTATTTGGTCCAATATCCCCATCGCCAACCCGTTTATGATCTTGGCTTGTCGCCATGGGTTCGACATGGGTACCATCGACCATAACAATAAAACTGGCTTCTTCACCGGCTAGAAATTCTTCAACGATAATTCGATGTCCAGCATTACCAAAAACATTACCAGCAAGCATATCGCGTGCTGCTTGCTCAGCTTCAGCCGTCGTCATAGCAACAATAACCCCTTTACCTGCCGCAAGCCCATCTGCTTTTATGACAATTGGCGCACCTTGCTTTTGAATATATTCGATAGCTGCATTAATATCAGTAAAATGCTGATACTTAGCGGTTGGAATGTTATGACGATACAAAAAATCTTTAGAAAAAGCTTTTGACGATTCTAGCTGTGCTGCCGCTTGGGTCGGACCAAAAATCGTTAATCCCTCTTGTTGGAATTTATCAACCACACCTAAGGCTAAGGAGATCTCAGGACCAACAATTGTAAGATCAATATTTTCCTGCTTTGCAAAGCGGACTAAGCTGTCTATGTCTGTCACGGCTATCGCAATATTTTGCAGATTGGGCTCTAATGCTGTTCCCCCATTCCCCGGAGCAACAAAGACTTGCGTGACGAGTGGCGACTGCATCACTTTCCAAGCCAATGCATGCTCGCGTCCTCCATTACCAATAACTAATACTTTCATACGCTACCCTTTTGAATTTAATAAATATTTAGTAACTAATGGTGAGTAATTTTGTCTGTCATTGTTAAAAACTAATGTCTAAAATGTCGAATATGGGTAAATATCATGGCTATATTATGTTCATTAGCGGCTTGGATAACTTCATCATCACGAATCGAGCCACCGGGCTGTATTACACAGGTAACACCAACCGCTGCCGCCGCATCAATGCCATCACTAAAAGGAAAAAATGCGTCAGATGCCATGACTGAGCCAGCTACCGTTAAATTCTCTTGCTGCGCTTTTATACCCGCAATTTTCGCTGAATATACGCGGCTCATTTGCCCAGCTCCTATGCCAATTGTCATGCCATCTTTGGCATAAACAATCGCATTAGATTTAACGAATTTTGCAACTTTCCAGCAAAATAACGCATCATTTAATTCTTGCTTGGTCGGTGCTCGTTTACTAACAATAGTTAACTGATTTTCGTCTATAAGGTGGCTATCTTTATCCTGCACTAATAATCCTCCCGTTACACGTTTAAAATCAATCTCGTCATGAGAGGAACCAGTTAACGCACCACATTCAAGCACCCGAATATTTTTTTTATTGGCAATAATCTCTAATGCTTCGTTATCAATCTTAGGGGCAATAATGACTTCAACAAATTGCTTTTCGATAATAGCCGTTGCGGTTTTACGATCTAAAGGTTGATTAAAGGCAATAATACCCCCAAAGGCAGAGGTTGGATCCGTTTGATAAGCGCGTAAATAAGCCTCAAAAATAGTCTCTGCCTGTGCCACGCCGCACGGATTAGCATGTTTAACAATCACACATGCAGGTTTTGAAAAGCTTTTTACACATTCGAGCGCCGAATCGCTGTCGGCAATATTATTATAAGAAAGTGCTTTACCCTGTAATTGTTTAGCGGTTGCAATTGAAGCTTGCGATTGCTCTTCATCAATATAAAAAGCGGCATTTTGATGCGCGTTCTCGCCATAGCGCAAGCTTTGTTTTTTTATAAATTGCAAATTTAATGTGCGAGGGAATTCCCCGGCAAGCTCGGTTTGATTATTGCCATAATCTGACACTAAACGTCCAAAATAATTCGCAATCATGCCATCATAATGCGCTGTATGTTCAAAGGCTTTTACGGCGAGATTAAATCGAACGTCTAATGTAAGCGAAGCGTTTTCAGTTAATTGATGAATAATTGTTGGATAATCATTGCTGTCAACAACAACCGCGACATCTTGAAAATTTTTAGCGGCAGAACGAATCATCGCAGGGCCACCTATATCTATATTTTCAACCGCATCTTGTAATTTGCAGCCCGCTTTGGCAACCGTTTTAGCAAACGGATATAAATTGACGACAACAAGATCGATAGCTTTAATTTCATGCGCTTTCATCACATCATCATCAATTTCACGTCGCCCTAAAATAGCACCATGAATTTTGGGATGTAATGTTTTAACACGTCCAGCCATCATTTCAGGAAATTCGGTATAATCGGCAACATCAATTACGGCAATATGATGATCTCGTAATAGTTTGGCAGTTCCGCCAGTCGATAATATTTCGATTTTTAGATTGGTTAAAGCTTGGGCAAATTCAACAATGCCAGTTTTATCGGAAACACTGATTAACGCACGGTAGATGGGGCGAGCTTGCTGCATGAAAATCTCCAGAATTAATTCGGTCAGTAACTGTAGAAAAAAGCATTATAAAGAAAAGCAATGCCAAGGTTAAGTAATAACTGAGTTCAATAATGAATTGCTTATTACATCATAAATTATTTAGTTTTCTATCATTTTTGCTAACAAATCACAAATTTCTGTTTGAGTTTTTAACGTTCTAATTTGCGTTAATAAGTCACTTGCGGGTAAATATTCTCGTTTTAAATAGCTTAACCACTGTTTGATTCGTGCAGAATGGTAAAACGGTTTATGTTCGTCAAGTTCAGTACTGGCATAGTTAAAAAGAAGTTGAACAACTTTATGCCAGGGTAATTTAGAATCGTTATGACAAATTTGACTGGCTAAATTTGGCATCGCTAAAATGCCACGACCAAGCATAATTGTATTGGTTTGGCTTTGTCGTTGGCAATTTTTAGCATCTTGCACACTAAAAATTTCGCCATTGGCAATAACAGGAATCGTTAATCGTTGTTTAATTAAACCTATCGTTTGCCAATCAATTTTATCGGCTTTATATCCATCTTCTTTGGTTCTGCCGTGAATAACAATCTCATCAGCACCACCAGCTTGTACCGCTTCGGCAATTTCAAAACATTGGCATTTATCTTGCCAACCTAAGCGAATTTTTACCGATAACGGTGTATTGTTTGCAATGGTAAGCCTTATGCGATTAACAATTGAATAAATTTTTTCTGGATATTGTAATAAAAAAGCGCCACCTTGATGGCCGACAACCGTTTTAGCAGGACAACCACAATTTACATCGATACCATAAGAGCCAAGATTAATGGCAATCGCGGCATTTTCAGCCATAAGTTCGGGTGATTGACCTAATAACTGAACGCGAACTTTAGTCCCTGTCAGCGTTTTACCTTGATGATAAAGTTCAGGACATAATCGGTAAAATGTCCGATTCGATAATTTATGATTTGTGACGCGCACAAATTCAGTGACACAATAATCAATCGGGTTTATTGCGGTCAATAATTGCCGAACAGAATAATCAAGAACACCTTCCATCGGCGCTAAAATAATACGAGGTTCAGTCATAATGTAGGATGATTTTTAGAGCATACCGAGCAGTTATTTAATTTAGGAATGATGATTGGTTTAAACTGCATCGTAAACGTATCTATCATTAATACTTTTGATGTAATGGGCTCTCCAAATTCGGTAATAACTTTGATCGCTTCAAGTGCCTGCATTGCACCAATGATACCAACTAAAGGCGCCATAACACCGGACTCAACACAGCTTTGTTCATCTTGCCCAAATAAATGACTAAAACAATGATAACAAGGCTCGTGTTTTTGGTAGGTAAATACGGACAAAAATCCTTCCATTCGGATAGCTGAAGCCGAGACAAGTGTTTTTTTAGTCATAAAACAACATCGATTAATTTGTTCACGGCTGTTTAAATTGTCAGTGCAATCTAAAATAATATCGTGCTGCAAAATGAGAGAAATAAGGGCATCATCGTTCAGTTTTTGATTAACTGCTTGGATAGATAAACAATTATTGATTTTTAGTAAAGCCGATTTAGCTTGCTCAGCTTTATTCTGATTTAAAGACGTTTCAGTAAATAAAACCTGACGCTGTAAATTCGATTTTGATACGGTATCGAAATCGACTAAGGTTAACACACCAATACCTGAGCTTGCCAAATATAAAGAAGCTGAACAACCTAAGCCGCCCACACCAATAATCAAAGCAGAACTATTCTTAAGCATAGTTTGTTTATCAATATCAAATCCTCGTAAGGTAATTTGTCTATCGTAGCGTAATAATTCTTGGTCTGTGAGCGACTTATTTTGCAAAATGCACCTTTAAATTATGAAAATTATTTATCAAAGCTTGTCAAAAAAGATAAATATTCTTCTTTCGTCATTAATGGCTTGTAATCTTTAAAGAGTTTATCAGATTCTTTTGCATCATCATATAACAGATCAATAATAGTACATGCCATCATTTGTGCTGGGCGAATATATGCCATGTCTTCATCAAACACAGTATAATCTTTACCATGTAATCCACCACGAATAGAGCCAATCCATGGATGGCTAACTGGCATAATGTGCGATAAATCACCGGTATCCGTACTTCCTGTAATATGAGGAGCAACCCAGACATTTTCTTCATCGATAAGATCGTTTGCATTTTGTTGCAATAAATCATTAATCGTTGGATTATTTTGTAATGGCAAATAACCTGGTAAATCTTTAATTTCACAGCTTGCACCCACTGCCATTGCGCCCGCTTTTAACGCTTGATTAATACGCTCGTTCGCTTTGACCATTGCCGGTACATTACCCGCTCTAACATAACTTTCCATTCTCACATCGCTTGGTACCACATTGACCAAATCCCCACCTTGGGTAATGATTGGATGAAAACGTACAAAATCTTTTTCTTGGAAAGTATCACGAATCGCATTAACGCCCATCATACCCATCATTGCCGCATTTAACGCATTAACCCCTGCATGAGGCGCTGCCGCAGCATGCGCGGGTTCGCCTTTATATTTAATCAATTTACCAATAAAACCATTGCTTGTGGTTGATAATTCAATAAATCCCTTATCCCGCTCTTTAGGTACAGTCATTAAATGGATTTGTAATGCCATATCGACATCATCAAATTCACCACGATGAATTAATTCGGGTTTTCCACCTATATATTTGATTTTACCTTCTTCAATAAGACGATTACGGTAAGCAATCTCAACATATTCTTCGGCAGGAACAGCAAAAGGAACGACATCACCCGCTAAATGTTGCATAACACCTGAGTCAATTAACCCCATGGTAACCGCCATCATATTAGCAATTTGCGCATTGTGTCCGCAGCAATGCGCCGCACCCGTTAGTTCGTTTGCATTCGGGTGATCAGCACAAATAATTGCATCAAGTTCACCAATAACCGCAATACTATATTTACTACCTTTTCCACCTTTTAGACGTCCTTTAACACCTGTTAAGGCTAATTTATTTTTAAAAGGAACACCTAATTTTGTGAATGCTTCTTCGACTTTTTGCGCGGTTTTTGTTTCTTTATAACCAAGTTCTGGCTCATTCCAAATTGCATTAGCAAGATTCACAATATCTGTTTTACGTGCAGCAATTGCGTTACATACCTGTTCTTTTAATTGTTCTTTTGTCATTTCTTTATCCTTGACTCCATGTAAATGGAAACGTATTAAATTTACAATTAACTAAATTAGATAAACTTTATAAATTAATTAAAGTTTACTAGATAATTTATTGGGCCCAACTATTTTGATTAAATCCATTAGATTAATGTTTATTTTATTAATAGAGAGTCCCTTAACTTTTAAGTAAAAATTAAATATTGCCGCCAACATGTAAAGACATTTGTGCAATTAATGCAGCAAAAATAAAGGTGCCTGAAAATACCGCCATCGCAACAGGTATTATCCGCCATGAAAGTCCTTTAAATAATGCTAAATCCTTACCAATTGAAAGTCCTGCATAAGCAAGCACTGGCGTACAAACAGCTAATAAATTAATTTGGTTTGTTAAATCAATAACTTTTGTATGGAGTGAGAGCAAAGATTGCAATCCAAGGCTGGTTAGTAAAGATTCGGAATCAGCAGGGGTAATAAGGCTATCTAAAAAAGGAAATAATGGAATAGACGCGATTACTGCAACAACAGACACCCAAAAAATAAGAGGAAATTTCTTCAATACAGGCAATTTGCTTATTAAGAAACCGATACAAGCAATAACCGCTAATATCGCCATCGCTTCAAGAGAGGTCGTTATATCAACATGATACCCAACACTATTCGCAGCTGCCATAATAATAGCGACTAAAGCAATTAAAAAAAATGTTTCGAATATTTTCATTAGTCTTCTCCCAATAATTTTTCTTCTTGTCCATTATTCTCTTGAATAGTTTTTGTTTCTTCTTTACGAATTTTATCGCGGTTAAAAAACGGCGCAAGGCGGTTATATAAAAAGGAGGCAAAAGGTAAAGAAAAGAAAATATAGATATAAATACCTAAAACACTTGAGATTAAATTAGCTGAAGCCGCATAACTTGTTATTCCTTCTTTTATTTCTGGATAGGCTTCAACAATAGGTCCTAATGAAGCCGCCATCATACTACCACTACCGACGCCAGCACCCATAGCTAAAGCATAAGGGTTAAACAAATCCAATGAAATAAGCAAACTGGCTAAGATACTCATCCAAATTGCACCAAATAAGGTACCGCAAATATACATTGCCATAACGCCACAACCTTCAGGAGAATCTAAACCGTATTTATCAGCAACAATCGCAATATTGGTTTCGCGCCCGACTGAATAAGTAGCACCAACGGCTTCGCGTTTCATACCAAGTAGCATAGCAAGTGGTAAACCTAACAAAATAGTGCCAGCAAAATGCCCAATCTCTTGCATAATAAGCGCAAATGAAGCATGTAAAATATTGTTCATTTGCGGACCAATGGACACACCCAATTTAGCAATTAATAACATTAAAGCAATTAACATCATTGAATTTGCATTTTTCATATTTTCTAAATTAAGTATTTTAAATTTAGGAATACTGACGATCCCACCTGCTAGCATTGAAAATACCATCGGGTAAAGTACAATGACACCTATTTTAACGCTTCCTGCATATTCACACAGGATAACGATAATAAGTGCAACAAGATGCAGTTTATAATCTTTTAAAATTCCCATTAATTATGTCCCTCTAATAATTGATGCTTTAATAGCATCTTTAGTGTTTTAAATTTAATGTTCAGAACATTATCATATTTTTGTCTTACAAAAGCGAAATCATTACAAGGTTTTACTATAACACAACATTATCGCGAATTGATAACTGCTATTTAAATTATCTTAATCCCTTCATATGGCAAATATATATTAAGCAAATTTAATGCCAATTTGTTAACTCTTTTATATTGCTTACAAATAATGTTTTGATAACGTTTGCCAACAATTTAACAACCTATGACTTAACAACTTATAACGTTAATTCTGGTTACTTTTATTTGTCCAAATAAAACTGGCAATAATTCCCATAGCCAAAATAAAAAGAACAATATATAAACTTAGTGTTGGACTAATTTCAAAACCTATATTAAATAAATGATGACTAGCATTAAGGGCCAGTTTTAACGCAATAAAAAACAATAAACATATAACGGCTTTATTTAAATGAATTAAATATTGTTTCATTGCTTCAAGCACAAAATACATCGTTCTTAAACCTAAAATAGCAAATATCATCGCGCTATATACAATTAAAGGATCATGACTGACAGCAATCACAGCAGGAACTGAATCAAAAGCAAACATGACATCAGTAAGTTCAATGACAACCATACATAAAAATAGCGGAGTCACGTAAAATATTTTTGGCTTTAATTGACCGCTCAAGTTTTTGTTTTCGGGTTTAGCTAACTCTTGATTAAGCAGTTTAGGTGTTATAAAAAAGTGATCACCTACAATTTTAGGATATGACGGAAATATTTTTTTAGCTAAACGATAAGCAAAATGCTTAGAATAATCTTGAATGGTTTGCTCTTGCTCAGAATGCCTTAACATCATGATTCCCGTTAAGGCGACAATGCCTGCAAATACAAGCTCCATCCAGGCACTTAAAAAGAATAATTCAGTACCAATAACAACAAATATAGCCCGAAATATTACCGCGCCAATAACTCCCCAATAAAGTAGACGGTGACGATTATGATTATGATTAGGTATAGCAAACCATGAAAATATCGCCATTAATACAAATAAATTATCGACTGATAAGGCTTTTTCTAATACATAACCCGTTAGAAATAAATTAGCGGCATCTGATCCATGAAAAATAAATAAGTACAATGCGAAAATTAAAGCAATCGTTATCCAAAAAAGACTCCAAATTATGGCGTTATTTAGTGTAATGACTTTATGACGACGATGGGCAAAAAGATCGATGATAATTGCGCTAACGGCTAAGATTGAAAAAACTAAAATGATATCAATTGAAAAACTTAAGGGACTTTGCTGCATTATTTTCTAACCTATTTTTATAATGAATATGAGTGAATTCCTTTCCTATTAAGATATAAGAAGGTAATCAAAAAATGAAAATTTGTCTAGCGATTGCTTGCCAAATTAAAAAAAGCTATAGTGATGATAATTAATATTTATGTTAATTCTCTTTTATTGAGTAACATCATGCGCTTTTCAAAATCATTAATAGTCATTATTCTTGTTTTTTTCTCTAAAGCAATCGTTGCTGAGCCTGTTTCCGCTTATCTCAATCTATTACCCAAAGGCAGTGATTTGTCGGTTTTAATTCAATCCACTGAATCAAAACCAAAAACGCTTATTCAATTTAATAGTGACGAATTTAAATTCCCGGCAAGCGTGCTTAAACTCGTGACCGCTTTAGCCGCTGAACTTGAATTAGGCGACGATTTTAGATTTATTACCTCATTTAAAACCAATGGGATAATAAAAAATAAACAATTAAAAGGCGATTTAATTGTAGAATTGAGCGGGGATCCCACGTTTAATCGTAATCGCTTAAATATTATGCTTACAGAACTTAAACAACAAGGCATCGAAAAAATAACTGGAAATATTATTTTAGACACTTCAGTTTTTGCAAGTCATGATAAGGCGCCTGGCTGGTCATGGAATAATTTAACAGCATGTTATAATGCCCCACCATCAGCCGCCATCATCGATGGTAATTGTTTTTATGCAGATATTACAACTCACAAAATTGGCAATAAAGCAACCGTCACTGTTTCCCCCAAATATCCCATTTTATTATTTAATGATGTGTTAACAATTGCTAAAAAAAATCAAACAGTTAATGAGAAATATTGTGAATTAGATATTGTGCATATTGAAAAAAATCGTTACCACTTATCCGGTTGTATTAAAAAAAATGATGAAAAAATAACACTAAAATTTGCTGTATTAAATGGCGTTGATTATTTTACAGCAGTTTTAAAAAATGAATTACAAAAACAGCATATAAGTTATAGCGGTCTCATACTCGAGCAATCAAAACAAGTCACGCAAAAACTAACCTTATTAACATTGAGTAAATCGGCACCTTTACATGATTTATTGACGATTATGCTTAAAAAATCAAATAATTTATACGCCGATACCCTATTTAGAACGCTAGGCAGCCGTTATTATCAAATTGCAGGAACATGGAAATCAGGTAGCGATGCAGTAAAAGAAATTTTATTAACAAAAGCCGGTATTGATCTTGAAAATAGTGTTATTGCGGATGGATCAGGTTTATCGCGTTTAAATCTGATTAATGCCAATAAAATTATGGAAATTTTGCAATATATTGCGGCTAATGATGCAAACCTAAACATGATTAGCATGTTACCCATTGCGGGTGTAGACGGCACTTTGCAATATCGTAAAAGTCTTAATATATCGCCGTTTAAAAATAAAATTTATGCTAAAACGGGATTTATCCAAGGTAGCTATAATCTGGCTGGCTTTATTGAGCAACCGAATAATAAATATTTGGCTTTCGTGCAATTTTTGTCTGGCTATTCACCCGATAATAGCAATGAGCCCAAAAATGCAGCGATTATGGCGTTCGAAAGAGAATTTTATAAAAACTATGTCAAATAAGCCTCGTCAAATAAAGTATATCTTATAAAAAAATCCACTTTAATTAAGTTAAGAATTTAAAGTGGATTTTTGTTCTTACCAAAGCAAAGCGATTAAATTATTGTTTTATTCAATAATGTTAAAAAACATCTTTTATAATTTGTACAACTCGACCAATAATTTTATATCTTTTAAAATCTTTTTTAGGGATCTCAAATGAAGAATACTTTTCATTATTACAAATCAATAATAAACCTTCTGGTTTTAGGCGAATGCGACGTAAAAGCGTTACATCATCAAGTTCGATTAAATAAATCGCACCATCAATAATGTCAGATGTTTCAGTATTGATAATAATGCCATTATTATTTTGGATCTCTGGTGCCATCAAATCACCTTTCGCCCAATAAATAATAAGTGTTTTAATATCTAATCCACGATAAAGCGCCCAACCTTCAAGGATCGGATAAGATAATACAGGTGGGGTTTCGCGAATATAGCGTTTTGTTAATGATTCTTGCGTCGTGGGTAATTGTTTTTTATAGACAGGGATATAATGAATAACTTCTTTATTGAGATTTTTTTCCTCTTTCTGTTTCTCACAAATATCTTCTATATGATATCCTGTTGCTAGCCAATTATAAGAAACATTCGTTTTTTCAGCAATAATCTGTAAACGCGCAAGTGATGGATACGTTTTTCCTGATAAATAATCACGAATAACCGTTTGGGACATTTCGCATTTTCTAGCAAAAGCGGCGATAGTGCAGCCGTTCATAGTTTGAGATAATCTATCTTTAAAATTTTTTACATATTTATTTCTTATCATCAACTTTTTCTCATCTATTATTCTTATACCGCTGAATAGGCTAACAGTTATAAAACCTAATCAGTATTATTAAAATGTTAATAACATTTGTTGCATCCAGTTGCAAAATAAATCTAATTTATTACATTTTTGTAATCTAAAAATTATAATTCATTTTTTAGAAATATCCTATAACACAAGGCTAATAATGTGCTAGAAAATAAGGTTTTTTGTTATTAATATAGATTAAAACAGATAATACCTATTGAATTATATAAAAAGCATACAATTTCTTAATTTTTTTTTAAATATGAAACTGATTTTTAAATTATTATTTCTCATAACTTATTATAAAATAAAGGGTTATATACTCATTCCGCATAACTTATTATAAAATAAAGGTTTATACGTTTCTTTGATTATATTCTTTAGATAAAACACATTAATCCTATTAATTCAATAGTTATTTTTAACGTTATTTGGGGTTGAAATTTATGGCATATTAATAAATACAATAATAATCTTGACTTATTAATGCAATAGAGTCATAATATCAAAGTAAGGATTTTTCATTGTTTTCTTTCCTTATATTCCTTATATTTCATATTGGCCTATATATTTATATAGGTCTTT
This sequence comes from Gilliamella sp. ESL1225, assembly GCF_058502635.1. NCBI lineage: Bacteria > Pseudomonadati > Pseudomonadota > Gammaproteobacteria > Orbales > Orbaceae > Gilliamella > Gilliamella sp. ESL1225. Next base: position 1,874,110 of record NZ_CP196358.1, read on the forward strand.
TTTTATGTCCTTTCCCCACTCTTTTTCCTTATACATCATGCAATTACTTTTAAAAAAAGGTATACTAAGAAGGTTTTGTGATTCCTTTTTTAAAATTCACATATTAAATTTTTTTCGTATATTAATGTAGTAAATTGAATTAAAAGATCACAGTAATAACATAAATTCTCATATTTATTTTATTAAGTGTTTTATTATCTTTTCGTCAATTTAAAAAGGATAGATTATGTCATTTAGTATTCCCCACTTACTGGTATTTCTTGCGGTTGTTGTCTTGCTATTTGGAACAAAGAAATTACGTAATTTAGGCTCTGATTTAGGTACGGCTTTAAAGGGATTTAAAAAAGCCATGAATGATGATGAAATTGAACAAGTTGAAAATAAAGATAAACATAAATAACTTTTTTTATCCCTTTTAATCATTACATCTCGAAAAGATGAATTAATTCTATGAATATTAAATTTGATATTGTTATTGTTGGTTCAGGGTTAGTTGGCTTAGCAACGGCTTGTGCATTAGGTGAAAGTGGATTAAATGTTGCAATTGTTGATGCTAAATTTGATCCAGAAAAATTATTACATCATCTTCCTGCTATCGGCGTTCGTGCTTCTGCTATTAATGGTGCATCACAGCGTTATTTCGCCCAAATAGGAATTTGGTCCGAACTTTGTCATAGTGGACGCGTACAAGAATTTGCTGAAATAGATGTGACTGAAAAAAATGGCAGTGCTCATTTATCAGCCCATGCGAGTGATTACCATTTTCCTAATTTAGGTTGCATCATCGAAAATCATGTCATGCAGCATTACTTATTTCAAAAAATTCGCTCTTTACCTTCAATAACCTTTATCAATAATTCTGTTGTCCAAAGTCATTTTTTAAATGATGAGGCCATTTTAACATTAGAGGATAATACTTTTATAAAGGCGCAATTAGTGATCGGTGCTGATGGCGCACATTCATGGTTAAGAGCACAAGAAGGGATCCAGACTATTCAGAAGAATTATCGTCATCATGCCCTTATAACAACGGTAGACTCCGAATTACCACACAATGCGATTGCTCGGCAAATTTTTTATCATAATGGTATTGTCGCTTTTTTACCCCTATGGCATAAACATAAAAGTTGTTTAGTTTGGTCAACTAAGCCAGAAATGGCAAACGAACTCGCCTTGATGTCACCTCAGCAATTCTCGTCTGAATTATTTGCCTTATCGGGCGATAAAATGGGGTTTTGCGAATTAACTAACGATAGGATGATTTTTCCACTAAAAGCGCGAATTGCTCGACAATTTGTTAAACACCGTCTTGTCTTAATTGGTGATGCTGCCCATACCATTCACCCATTAGCCGGGCAAGGTGTTAATTTAGGTTTTCAAGATTCCGCTATGTTAGTTGAGGCTATTTTGCAAAACTTAAGCGAGGGTAAAGATATTGGATTAGCCAATAATTTGCGCAAATATCAATTAAAACGCCGTAAAGATACATTAGTGATGCTCGCTGCAATGCAAACAATACAAGATATGTTTGATGGCAATAACACGATTAAAAAGACTTTACGAGCAACAGGAATGAATTTTATCAATCATTGCTCACCGATTAAGAAACAGCTAATAAAATATGCCATGCAAATATAATGTGTTAAAAACGACTGTGATAACTTGAGATAAAATCATTCAAGCATAATAATCTTCAAGCATAACAAATAGTTATACATGATAGCTATTAATAACTTATTTAATCTGCTCGATTTTAATTTGCTCAAGCAAATTTAAAACCGGCGTCGCTAATCCTATCTTGGTTATTTCCTGCTTTAAATCGTACCAACACCCTGCAAAATCACCAAAACAGGTCTTATTATCTAACCATTCACAATAAATCGGTACCATAGTCAAATGAAAATGGCTAAATGTATGGCGAAAAGCAATTAATTGTTTTGGCTTGCTAGTTTTAATAGCGTGTTTTTTTAACCAATTAAGCAATGTTAGCTCGTCAGAAAATTGCGGGAAACAATACAAGCCGCCCCAAATACCCGTGGGTGGTCTTTGTTCTAACCAAATCGTTGAATTATATTGTAAAACTAAAAAAAAGGCGGTTTTTTCAGGGATCGCAGCTTTTGGCTTTTTAGTTGGATAATCTTGCCAACTCTTTGTTTGATACGCAACGCACTCCGTATGTAAAGGACAAAGGCTGCATTTAGGTTTACTCCTCGTACATATCAAGGCACCCAAGTCCATCATCGCTTGATTAAATTTTGCTACGTTGATTTTAGGTGTCACGTTTTCACTTAATTGCCATAATTTATTTTCAACAGCCTTATTCCCTGTCCATCCTGAAACAGCATAATAACGCGCCAGCACACGTTTAACGTTGCCATCTAAAATAGCATAATGCTGATTTTGTGATAAGGATAAAATCGCGCCAGCCGTTGAGCGACCAATTCCCGGTAAAGATAGCACATCGTTAAAATCAGTTGGAAATATACCTGCAAATTTTTCGGCTATTTGCTTCGCGGCTTGATGTAAATTACGCGCTCTTGCATAATAACCTAATCCTGTCCATAGATGCAGCACATCATCAATAGGTGCATTAGCTAACTCAATAACGGTTGGGAAAGTCTCAATAAATTTTTTAAAATACGGGATGACTGTCGCAACTTGCGTTTGTTGTAACATCACCTCTGACAACCAGACATGATATGACGTTTTTTCTAATTGCCAAGGTAATGATTTGCGCCCATATTTTTCATACCAGGCGAGCACATGACTTGCAAAATTAGTGTTATTGCTCATTAAACAACGCTTGCGATAGTATCAGTTGGATAGCAACCTAACACTTTCGAGAATAAGGTAATATGTGATAATTCTTTTAAAGCGAGTTGCATCGATAAATCTTGAATATTGCCTTGTAAATCTACGTAAAACATTTCTTCCCAAGGCATGCCATGGATAGGTCTTGATTCCAATTTTGACATCGCAATATTATGTTGCCTAAATACCATTAATGCATCAACAAGAGCACCAGCTTGTTGCCCTGTTTTCATAATAATTGTCGTTTTAGCTGGGATCTGATCCGAGACTTCAATAGCTTTATTTGCCAGAACAATAAAACGGGTAATATTTTCTTTTTGATTAGCAAAATTGTGATCTAAAACTTGTAAACCATATAATTCGCCCCCCTCTTTATTGCCCATTGCCGCAACATTTGGGCGATTAATTTTTGCAACGGTTTCTAACGCAGATGAAGTACTATCACAATAAACAATCTTCCAATCGGGGAATCTTTCTAAAAAATTACTACATTGTTGAAAAGGTTGTGGATGGCTGTAAATCGTATCAATATCGCAAAGTTTGCTATTTGCAGGCGCTAATATACAATGATCAATCGGTAATGAAAGTTCGCCAATAATAGATAAATTGGTTTTTTGAAGTAAGTCATACACCTCATTAATCGACCCAGAACTTGAATTTTCAATCGGCAAAATGCCAAAATCAACAAGACCGTTTTCTACCTGTGCAAAGACTTCTTTAAATGTTATGCAACTCGTTTCGCTCATCTTATCAAAATGGTTTGCGGCATAAATGCGAGCCGCTAAATAAGAATAGGAGCCTTTCGGACCTAAAAACGCGATATTTGCTGTATTACAGGTTTTTTTATTGAGTTTTTCTTGCAATATTTTTTGTTGTAATAAAACCGAATCTTCCAAAATAATTTGATAAAGACGTTTGATTAATGTTTCATCCAGATTAATTTCACGACCTTGATTAATCAAACCTTTTAACAGTGAACGCTCACGTTCAATGTCTCGAACAGGAATATTTGCCATTATTTTCGTTTCGATAACATCGTGAGATAATTGTCGACGTTTAGCTAAAAGATTTAATAATTCTTGATCTAATGCTGTGATTTTATCGCGTAGGGGAATTAAAGGATTTAAAGTCATTTTTATTTTAGTTAGATTCAATTAAATTAGATTAATCATTAGTATAACAGTTAAACAATGAAGGCACCATGAAAGCGCCAATATTATTATGTTTCAAAAATGATAATAGTCTCAATATAGCTTACTGATTTACCAGCCCATTTTATTTGCGGTACGGGTATAATTTAGCTTGGCTCTACCATCGGGTTTAAAATAGGTACCATATTTAACAAGTCCCCCTTCTTTTAAATAACAAACTAATTCATACGACAAAATCATATTGTTTTCATTGCTATCTACAATTTGTACTGAGATTGATTCAAGCCTTGGTTCATAAATTAATAATGTTGTTTCAATCGCCCGCATCAGCACATAACTTGACGACGGTAAAGCTTGAAATATAGTCGACATATCAGGCAAACCATAGTTAGGTAAATGTTTTAAAGCACCATCTCGACTATTAAGGATCCGCTCTATATTATCCATTACACTTAAAATCGTTTGTTCATTAGGTGGAATATTTTCGAGCGGTGTCCCATTTGCTAAATAGCCATAAAGGATATCATATAATGAAGCACTCATTGATCTTCATCCACTAATTGAATTTCATATTTTACCGCAACGATTTCACGAGGTTTATTAATATGTAAATCATCACGCGTTAATAACATACGCCAATTATTTTGTTTTAAATCTGGCTCTTTATAAAGCGCAATAACGCCGACTGCTTTAGCTTTAGCATCCATCGGTATTTGTAGTGAGGCATCGGTATCTGGAATTAAAATAATCTCATGATGGCTAATTAAATCAGCGCCTAAAGCTTCAATATCATTTTCAACTAAATCTTGATAATTGACATTATTGAAATTTTTATCATTAGTGAGTTGATACAATCGAATGACAACAGGCGAAGATTTATTATCATCATCAAGATTTAACTCAGATCGACCATGAATATCTAAATGAATGGTGCGAATATCCCATATAAAAACAGCTTTTGTGAGTTCTGTTGTCGATTCGCTAATCGATTGCGCAACACCACAAGCGGTTAATGAAAAAGCAAGCAAGCTTGCTAAAAGTGTTTTTATTATTGTCATGGTAATTTTATTCCTATTATTATGCGGCATAATCGATGCCAGAATAGTGACCAATATTTACTAATATTTCGTCTTGCGGTTTACTATCAATCATTTTTTTGGATAATATCGACGTTTGCCCTAAGCGGCTATTATTTGCAATCAATTGACTTGGCGGTAAAAAACGGCGTTCAATCGATAAGATTAATTTAGCCTCTATTCGATAGCCAAGGTAAGCCCTTAATAAAGCCAACAGATCTTTATGTAACTCCCCATTAGGTAATAATCCAATAATCTGCTCTTGCGACTGCGGTTGAATCGTAATTTTAATAGTTTGATTTGATTCTTTAAAACGAGCTCCTAATACCGACGATCCGTCTAAACTCGCACCATGCGATTTTTTACTGGTCAATTGAGCTGGGTTATCTAGATTAAACCAAATTGGATGAAATTCATTAACAAATACCTTAGCCCCATTAATTAACAAACGAACAACACCAATAACCCCTTCGGCTGTTCTGGTTTGCTGTGTAATTAGCCCAAGTAATGCTAAAAGCCGAGATGATGGTGTACCTATTTGTTCAACGGCACCTTTAATACCAAATCCCGTTAATCCAACAAGACATTGCGATATTTTATCTTTACCGGCCGGCAAGAATGCAGACGGGTAATGATACTTAGCCCAGATACGATAAAAATGCGTAATGATGCGATGATTAAACATGTCTAAAAAATCTGTCATGACATGATAATTTTCATTGCGCGATATGATATTTTGCAACAATGCCAGCGGTAAAACCGAATCGACGCCATAGAGACCTAAAAAACGAGTTCTCACTGTCGGGCGGCGATTAACATAAATTGATCGTTCAATGGTCTTTAATTCACTCGCGGGAAATGACATATCGATCGCCGGCGCAAATCGTAAAGGATCTTTTGCTGGTGTTTCAAATTTACCCAATGCATGCTTTTCTTCCGACATCTGTTCAAGGAGCTGACAAAAACGATAAAAATTAATTTTTGGTAGCACCTTTTCGATTGAATGCATTAAAGGGCTGTTTTCGATGCTTTGCTCTGATTCCATACGATTTTATTTCCTGTCGGTAAAACAATCAAAATGAGTTGCGTAAATAAATTAACATCCGCATATAGGGCAAAAAACTGATGCAGCAATTCACCAAATAGCACCACATCACCTTCACCAGTAAATTGATAGCTATTAATGGTCACTTCAATCTCAATGCCTCGTTGCAACATGCCCTTTTCAATGCGTTTAATCATTCGATGCGAGACCTCAACTATCCCGTCTAAACGTCGACGATTTAGTTCATTATCGGTCCAATCATACAAAGCTAACGTGCCACGTAACACTTCAGCATTCATTAATGATAAATAATTAGGAGCTAAATGCGATAATAATCGCCAATGAAAGCGATCTTCTGTCGGTGGATAACAAGGCATTGTTGGCGAACAAATATTTTTCGCCGATTGAATATAATTTTGCCCAACTTCAATTGATTCAATCTCCGCATTACGCAATGATTTACGGGGTAACATACCATTAGTACCGGTTAATCTAAGTGATAAGGTTTCATTAGTTAATGTTTCGCTTTTATCCCAGATTTTACCGCCTAAAATTAACCAGGTTTCGTGTAATCCTGTCGCACCTTTTCGGACACGTGAATGATAATATCTTTCCGGTGCATCATGACGCAGCATGCCACCACGATGTTTAAAACTGGTAAAAGGAACATAACTATAACGACCCTCAGCCGTTATTGCATCGACACTATCAACCGAATAAACCTCAACATGACCATCTTGCACTAATAAAGGCCTTAATAAATATTCACTTTCAAGTTGATTAACAATGATAGGATCCGCTTCCATCTCAAATAAATTAATAACAGGCACGCAATGCAAACAAATATTGTCTTTATCAAACGGCATGTCACTTGGCCATGTTTGGTTTAGGATTAATTCTATATCGATATAAGAACAACCTTCTGGAATATCTTTAGTTGATAGACCTTGTAAATCAACAAACATAAATTTTTCGCGGAAAGCAAAATATTCCAGAAGTAATTGATAACCTGCAAAAGCATTATCGGGTTTTAACCATAATCTATCTTTATCATCAAAACCCACCGGCGTTATCGAGCCGTTAAACGAAATACGATTTTCGGGTGCATTTGAATAACGTAAATGCATCGATGACACTTGCCTTGTTAAATAATAATATAAGCTTGATGCAATCGGACCATCTGCATTTAAATATAAACGCAAATTTGATAAATCCATTTCGGCAAAATCAGCTAACGAGCCAAAGCTTAACCGCAGATTAAAAATACTACGCCCATCTTGATTAATGCTAATTCCGGCTTTTGTTATCGAAATCGGTTGCAAAGAAACCGCTTGGGTTGTGCGATATGGACATTTAGTTAATTTTTCTCCTAACGGTTTCGTTTTAATAACAATTCCTGCTGGAATAATTTCTTGACGGCTTAAACTTTCATAAACCGGTTTTAATTCCACTATGGATAGTGAAGGAATTAAACGTAAGTAATGAGGCCATAATAAATTAACCAAACTCTCGGTAAGTTCGGGTATATCATCATCGATTTTTTGTCGTAATCGTCCCGTTAAAAAAGCAAAACCTTCAAATAAACGTTCAACATAAGGATCGCGATCGCCAACTCGATCTAAATTTAATTGGCTTGCTCTATCAGGGTGAATTTTCGCAAATTCTTTGCCCGCTTCGCGCAAATAGCGCATTTCTGACTCGTAATAACGAAGTATTAAATCATCCATTCTTATCTCTTTATTGTTGAAATGTATCTTTTATGTAATTAAAAACAATGATTAACTACATAATACTTAATGTACGTGTAGGATCGAGTAGCATCAATTCCTGTTTTAATTGCTCAATTTGCTCAGTAATAGAGGGCTTTATCCCTTCTTTTATTTGATTTTTTTGTTTAAGTAAACGCAATAATTGCCGTTTAAGATCAAAGATTAATTCTGGCTCCCATTGCATTAAAGATAATAATTGTTGTTGCTCATTTAAATTCGTTAACAATGCCAAAGCGACATCATGTTTACCTATTTGGTCAGCAACTCTCGCTTGCGTATAATTTAATAAATAGCGTTGTTTAGGCGATCTAATTGATGGCAAGTTTTGTAACCATTGAAACGCTTTTTCAAGATTTTCAGACTTTGCCAACTCAAGGGCTTGCGTTTCAATTTCGATCCAATCATCCTCTCCTGATACATTAATATCAGCAATACTACTGCCTTCATTAATATGATGGATCCGCGCTGATGTTGTTATCCAATTCAAGGTTTCATCATCGGCAAATGGCATATTATTATCAAATCGTAACCCTTCAATACCTGGTAAGCGTTCTAACATTAATCCAAGATCCATTAAATAAATATCCGCCCACGATTGATAAGGTTCACCCATTTTTTGTAACGCCATCACAAGCGCAAATTGTAAATCTAACCAAAAGTGGTTTGCTCTTTCCATAAAGGCATCTTCAACTTTATTAATCAGATCTGACCACTGTTTTTGGATGATTAATCGTGAAATATGTTGTCTAATTTCAGTTCGAGGTGCCGGTAACCGGGTTTTACCGGTATGATCTGCCGGTGGTAAATTAAGAATCGTATCCCAACGCATGACCCGCAATAATCGCCCTGCCGCTAAATACCCATCGGGCGTTTCACGTAAAAACACGGCCATTTTGCGCGCCATCGTCAGCAAATCTTCTTGTGAGGAAATTTTTTTATCTACCGTTTGCGTCTGAACTTCGCTCATTGGCGTCATGCTAGGATTTACTGGCGCATTTTCCGCGATGGGATTAGATTTTGGTTTAAAATCTTTTTCAAAAAAATGAACAAGTGCCGTTAAATCAGGGATATCACTTTCGCCATTCGCCTCGTTATTCGCAAAAAGAACCTTATTGGTATTTTCAATAACATTAAGCGCAATTAAAATACGCGTTAAACAGGCATCAGTAATCGGTAATAAGTGGCTAAGTAAATCAATAAATTTAGCACTCGCTAGCCATTCAATTGAATTTTTACGCATATTCGAACGTAATGGGTAAATTTTTTCACCAAAATTTTCTAACAAAACGGCAATCAATTCCACCCCATCAGCAAAACCTTCAGCCCCATCTAGCTGTAGTCGAGATAAAGCATAATAAGTTGCGACACGAATATCTTTACTACTTTGCTTTACTATTTTTTCACTTTCCTGCGCAATCATTGCATAATTAATCGATGAGAGCTTAGCAATTTCCTCTTTAATATCTTGAAACGTATCATGATAGGTTAAATCATCACCTGCAGGTTTATCAGGCGTAATGGGGGTGATCCACTCAGCCCAGCGTTGCTCTAAAGGTTCTGTTGAAGGTTCAACAACTTGATCTTGTCCAAAAAAACGACTTAGTAATTGGCTAAACATACAATCATCCATTTTCTAGTAATTATAAATCAAACACAGTTTCAGGTAATTTAAAATTGCGCAATTTTAATAATGTTAAAGGACCTTCACCTAATTGAGTACGTAAAATATATTTAATATTGCCGTCATTGGGTAAACGCCACATCAATTGGAAACGGCTTGAGTCTAATCGTTTAACCGACGCAGACTCCAGTAATCGAATAAGTGCCCAATCACCATGAAAATATTGATAAAGACGTAATCCCGTTTTATCACTACTCCAACTTAATTGTGAATTAGAGGTATAGCCATCATCAGGCCATGTAAAACGCTTCCATGTTGGTGCTTCGTTCATATACTCTAATTTTTGCTTATTGATAATTAATTCGGTGCGCGCAATTTTATTACCGCTTCGTGGCATTAAATCAAAAGATAACGATAAATCCCCTGTCGAAATAGATTCATTGGCTAATTCAGTAAATAAATTTAAAGCATTTAAAAATTCAGACGAAAAATTTAACCCCTGTGCATGGGCATTATTGACCACCCAAATACCGGCTTTCTTTTCAAGTACCCCACTTAATTCATTACTGATAAAACGATCAATTAGTCCTGTATCACTGCGTAAAAAGCGAGCCAGTTCAGCTAATGATGCTTCATTATCACTATTTTTAAATGGATAACGACCCGAAAAAGATTTTTCCCACTGATCGACAATATATTGTTGCCATAGTGAATTAAAGCTTTTTGCAGCAGGATTTAATACCACCTGCCAAGATTGCTCTAACGGTTGTTTAAATAAGTTCTGACCAAATCCTAACCATTCCTCCCCTAAATTAGCAGCAATTAGGTTACCATAATCACGTGTTTCTGTTAAATCAACCGACGTGCCTTTAAACACACTTTTGGCAAGATTTTGCATCATAGCTTGTGGATCGTAACTATTAGCAACATTTTGTAATTTTAATCTTACTTGCGTAATACGCATTAAATAAGTTTGTAATGACAGCCCATTAGTATTATCGTTTTTTAATAAATTATTTAATGGGGCAAATGTTTCAGTTAAAGGACCTGATGCTTCTATATTTTTCGGTAAACCCGTTTTCGACTTATTACCAATCATTTCTTGCGCAGAACGAATAAGGTTATCTGAAATACCGTTTCCTGTATAAGCAACTTCAGATTGGTACTTAACAACATTCATCAATGCAATAAGAGGCGATTGACGAGTATCAGCAAGTAATGTTAATTGCTCAATAGTGTCAGAAACATTATTCGATTGGTTCCATTGAATAGTATTTAAAAAATGTAACCAAGCAGCACTATATTCACTAAAGTATTTTTCGGTTAATTGTTCCTTTAGAACTTCTGGCGAAATAGATGACGTTAATCGATTCTCACCATCACTTAATACCCAGTCAATTTGTTCTTTACGAGATTTAGCGGCTTCGGCAATTTCACTTTTGATCGTATCTTCCCAAGCTTTACGGGTATATACACCTGGGATTTCTATTTGATTAGTAAATAATAATTGACTATCAATACCCTCTAATAATTGCGTTAAACTTTGATTAGAATATTGTTGACTCGCACGTTGAATAAGATTTTGGTAAAGGGTCGTGACCGCATTTTGCACGCCAATTTTATTAATCAAAATCTGCCTAATATCTTTAATCAAACGGGGATCATTTGCTATTTGCCAGTCAGGTTGATATTTAATTGTTTGTCCCCAAAATTTAACTAATTCAGGCATTATTCTGTGCCAATCACCATCAGTGACACCTTCTGGCGCAATCCAGACTTTAGTTGCAAATTGGCTTAAGTAATCTGCATCTGTTCTATCAGAATTGGCCAACATTAAATACGCTTTCAATACATCATAAGCGTTATCAACTAATTTCGTACGCTTTGGATCATCATTTGGCATTTCGCTTAATAATGACATAAATGCTTGAATATCTTTTACAAAAGGCGCAGCAATATTACGGGAATTGGTAACACGATAACTTAGCCAAATTTTAGCTAATAATTCATTATTATGATTTAAACCAAAACGATTAAATAACGGTGCTCCTTTTTTTTCACGATAAATAAGCTGGGCGATATTTTGTTGTAATAAATATTGTTTTTCTAAACGAATATTATAGGCATCATTCACTGATTCATCTGATTGTTTCGCTAATCGAATAGATTCTTTAATCAAATCAGCATTCTTAAAATAAGAAGTAAATAGAAGAACGCCATATATTCCCATTAATGCCATCACACCATATAAACACCAAGTCGCCCACTGAATACCCATTCTTTTACCTAATTGCTGTTTAGCATCATCACTAATCGATCGCAAAGTAGGTGAAACAATAAAAGAATGGTCAAAAAGGGGTGTTTTATTGATGATTTTATTATCCTTATCTTTACCATATACCGTAAAGAAAAGACCTCGGAAATTTGGCACATAAATAAATGAAACAAGCGAACTAATAAATGCTTTAATCCGCTTAATTTTAAATTGCACTAAATCTTGACTCAGCTCCAGCAAATAACTAAAGCGAATATTTTCTTTAATCTGGTTAACACCCCGTAAGCTACATTCTTTAGCTAGCTGATTAAGGTAATCATCAATCGATGATACGGATTGATTTTTAATATCTGAAAAAACCAAACCAACACTTTGCTCAACGCGATCGGGGGTAAATACTTCATCTAACTTATTATTAACAATGTATAAAGGAGCGGACCATTTTAATAATTTATTACGCTTTTGGATTTGTATAATCGCATTTTCAATTGCGGTTTGCTGCTGGGGGTGCTTTTGTAAATAATTATCGGGTAAGATCCAAATTAACCCATCGATAGGTTTATGAAAAAAAGGAATGCAGCGCGAAAAGTGTTTTTTTAATGATAAAAACCATGAGATATTTAAATTCTCATCTAAATCCCCACCATAAACTAATAATGTTTCATCTGCCAATTGCCATTTTTGCATGACTATTTGGGGCAAAAAGGCGTTAACATCCTCACTATTACCGACTACAAGACATTTACGAATTTTATAACGCCAAAAAATTCCGTAGCGATTTTTTATGATTTTTTTTAAGTTTAATAATTCATAAAATTCACTCGATTTTTTATCAATCTTTTTTATATTAGGATTTAAAGATAAAGAACGTGATTTAAATTTAGTTTTAAGCTCTTTCGCTGATAGTGCACATAAAGGAATTAAAAATAAACCTATTATGCATAGCATTACTTTTATCCAAATATCACATTTTTCTTTAAACGAAATATAACCAAAGTTGTCACCAAAAAAAAATAAAATAATTGCCAAGAATAATGCTAAAACTAATAGCACGATTACATAACTTATCGTTTTTCCTTTTTTATTTTTTTCCATTTATGATTTTCCTTCCATTCCCGTTACTATTGAAAATAGCCATTTGTTTTCGTGCATGCTACTAATTAAATTATTTTTTTTATTCATATTATTCATATCGCATCCCATTGCTAACGCCAACCAATAAGAAAGATTATTATGATTTCCAACTAAGGAATCTAAAAAATAAATATCTTCAATTGAGGTATTATGGGCGGATAATTCAATACACAGTTGAGCATCTTGAGATTTTGAGATATTTGCAGACCAACGTTGTGAAACATCTAATAATACTGGCTGCATGGATGCCATTTGAGCAAGAGCAAAAACTAAATCCGTTGAAATCATAGGTCGCAAAATGTTGCATTTTACGACCTCTTTTTTCTCTATAATTTTATAATATTCGTCATTAGCTAATAAAAAACCAGTAACGAAAGCTGTTTCAGTTGAAAAAATATTATTAATAATAATAATTTTTAATTTCGCATTTGGATCATCAATAACATGGCCTATTTTATCAATAATATCGTCAGAAAATTCATTTTGAATGATATGAAATGAATGATTCAATTCAATTTTTTCACATATTGAAGCAAAATTTTCTTTCGAATATGACAAAGATTGCTCAGATGAATAAATATAAATAGGTAAATTATCTATTTCCGGTAATTCTGATAACGTCGTTTTAAAGGTATTTAATAATTCTTCAAACATTCCGTTTACTTCATCTTCCGGAAATGCCAAAGTTTTACCTACTTTTGTCTTATAGTCTTTCAGTTCATGAAATATTTTATAACTTGTTATCGTTTCAGGTAATTTATAATAACTATCTAAAACAAAAATCGATTGCATTGCCCAGTTTTGCCAATTCTTATCAATAATATCTTTTTCACGCAACCATATTTCAAACTCTTCGCCTTCTAAAAAATAGACATAAATCCGAATACATAAAGAAACTATACTTACAACTATTGAAATACCTATTACAGATAACCAATAAATAGCATCTGTTAAAATTTCATTATTAGTCCATAAAAAAAATAGAGTAATGCCAGTAATAAAAAAAATAATTAAAATTAAACAAAACCATACAAATGGTCTTATTCTTTTTGGCGGCAACGTGATATGAGACAGATCCGGTTTAGGCCATGACATTGATTATCCTGCCTCAACTGTATTAATTGTCGAAAGTACTTTACAACCACATTCACATAGGCAATTATCGATAACAATTAATTTTCCATCTGATATAACACTTTGAGATCCTTGAATAATTTTATTAATGCCATGATTCTTTTTAGGGCAACTGATTAAATCTCCTACTAAAGCAGCAGGTTTACCTTCAATTATCATGCTAGATGAGGCTGTAATAACTTTTCCGCCATGATCAGTAGGATCGCCTAAGCGGACAATATTTCTACCCATTGTTTATTTCCTTTCAATATTGATTATTATATATTTTTCAATGAAACAGTTAATCATTTAAAGATTAGCGGCAAATTTTATAATTATTTATTTTATATAGCTAGTTATTTTTTATTCAATATTATCAATTATTTTTATTCAGTGATAATCAGGCGATGAGTAAGTCACTTTGGTTTTAATGCGAATATCTGGTGCTAACGTGACATTGTTATTTTTTTCTTGCCATTCTTTCGGCATACCGTGTTTTTTCAGCCATGCTTTGCCTTCTTCTTTAATTTCCGGTATTTTTCGATCTTTATACGGATTTCGGCAAAAATCTGAATTGGACGGCACACGCTGCGTCACGGCTTTACCAAAACTAATATCTTTATGACCTGGTACTTTACCCTTGAGCCAGCCAATAACATTGCCACCCGGTGCAAAAGCCAAAACGATGCGATTGTTGTAACCTGTTCGATATTCTTCATATGCTTCTGCATAAAATTTATGTAATTTAACCATTTCTTCACGCACCCATTGTGGCACCTCAAGGGTGCTGAAATAAAAAGTCTGGTCTACAAACGATGCCCAGCACACATCAATGATTTTCGGTAAACCAACACTTGATTCCCCCCCCCCCGACGGCACCTTCTTGCCACTCTGCTAAGGTTTCTTTATGGCTATTAACCGCATTCAGTAATAGACCATACCAATAGCCAGATTGTGATAACATGCCAGCACCCTCAGTGTCGACCGGAAAATATTTCGGATAACTCCCCCCAATCTCCCAATATTCATACGGCATTTTGATAAAATCCGGATCGACCGGCTCTTTTTGAGTTTGACAACCGCTTAATGCTAAAGTAAAAATAAATATGACACTGATTAGTTTTTTCATTGTATCCCCTTAGTTTGGGTGAATGACCCGTTGCCATTCTTTTGTTTTGTTTATTAGATGCATTAATGATAATCAGGTGACGAGTAAGTCACTTTGGTTTTAATGCGAATATCTGGTGCTAACGTGACATTGTTATTTTTTTCTTGCCATTCTTTCGGCATACCGTGTTTTTTCAGCCATGCTTTGCCTTCCTCTTCGATTTCAGGGATTTTTCGATCTTCATACGGATTTCGGCAAAAATCTGAATTGGGTGGCACACGCTGCGTCACGGCTTTACCAAAACTAATATCTTTATGACCTGGTACTTCACCCTGGAGCCAGCCAATAACATTGCCACCTGGTGCAAAAGCCAAAACAATATGATTGTTGTAACCAATCCGCTCTTTTCTATAGGCTTCAGAATAATAGGTATGGGGTTTAACCATTTCCTCCCGCACCCATTGTGGCACCTCAAGGGTACTGAAATAAAAAGTCTGGTCTACAAATGATGCCCAGCACACATCAATGATTTTCGGTAAACCAACACTTGATTCCCCCCCCCCCCCGACGGCACCTTCTTGCCACTCTGCTAAGGTTTCTTTATGGCTATTAACCGCATTCAGTAATAGACCATACCAATAGCCGGATTGTGATAACATACCTGCTTCATAAGTTCTTACTTTAAAATATTTCGGATAACTCCCCCCAATCTCCCAATATTCATACGGCATTTTGATAAAATCCGGATCGACCGGCTCTTTTTGAGTTTGACAACCGCTTAATGCTAAAGTAAAAATAAATATGACACTGATTAGTTTTTTCATTGTATCCCCTTAGTTTGGGTGAATGACCCGTTGCCATTCTTTTGTTTTGTTTATTAGATGCATTAATGATAATCAGGTGACGAGTAAGTCACTTTGGTTTTAATGCGAATATCTGGTGCTAACGTGACATTGTTATTTTTTTCTTGCCATTCTTTCGGCATACCGTGTTTTTTTAGCCATGCTTTGCCTTCCTCTTCGATTTCAGGGATTTTTCGATCTTCATACGGATTTCGGCAAAAATCTGAATTGGGTGGCACACGCTGCGTCACGGCTTTACCAAAACTAATATCTTTATGACCTGGTACTTTACCCTTGAGCCAGCCAATAACATTGCCACCCGGTGCAAAAGCCAAAACGATGCGATTGTTGTAACCTGTTCGATATTCTTCATATGCTTCTGCATAAAATTTATGTAATTTAACCATTTCTTCACGCACCCATTGTGGCACCTCAAGGGTACTGAAATAAAAAGTCTGGTCTACAAATGATGCCCAGCACACATCAATGATTTTCGGTAAACCAATACTTGATTCCCCCCCCCCTCCGACGGCACCTTCTTGCCATTCTGCTAAGGTTTCTTTATGGCTATTAACCGCATTCAGTAATAAACCATACCAATAGCCAGATTGTGATAACATGCCTTCTTCAAATGTTTTAATAGGAAAATATTTCGGATAACTCCCCCCAATCTCCCAATATTCATACGGCATTTTGATAAAATCCGGATCGACAGGCTCTTTTTGGCTTTGACAACCACTTAATGCTAAAATAAAAATAAATATGACATTGATTAGTTTCTTCATTGTATCCCCTTAGTTTGGATGAATGACCCGTTGCCATTCTTTTGCTTTGTTTAGATGTGGACTATGAACACCAATTAAATCGGTATTTGAATAACGTATCTCTTCATTTTTATACCATGTGATTTTTTTTAGCTCACCGGTTTCATCGTCAATAATCTCCATTTCTATCTCGGTTTTTCGACTACCGTGACCATATTCTGCCGAAGAATGCGTATAATGCGTAATGACTAATCCTTTTTCTTCTTCCGTTAATTGATAAGATTGGTACATTTTAGCGGCACTGAGGATTTTATTTGCTACCGGCATTAGTGGTGTTGGAATGCTATATTTTTCCTCCGCAAATTCATTAAATTGACAGCCTTGTGCAATTGCCTCGTTATACATCACCCTAAGCGCTATCCTATCGAGTCCTGACTTCACCGTACGCTCAATACGTATTACGCCAAAATCGCTATGGTAATCACGCTCTTTCGTTGTTCGGGTGGTTGTCCATATATCAAAATTACTTTCTGACACCCCAGCAAACAGGTGTTTTAATTCCGGGTGATTTTGAATCATCGCCAGCTCTTTTTTTAATTTCGCTTCGTGCCGTCCGTGCTGAAAAAAATCCAAATCTCGACTCGCATGTAAATCCGTTATATAGATTTTTTCAATCACATTCTCATTCGAATACCCTCCACCAATATCAGAATGCGCTCCCGGTAAAATGACTTTTTTAAAGCTATCTGGCACCGTATTTAAGCTAAAGTTATAACGATATTCATGCGCTGCTTCGATATGTAAGCCTGACTTTGCCGATTCTTGACGTAAGTGAATATCAACATTAAAGGTATTGGCATCGCCTGCATCAAATAAATTTGTTGGTCCACATATCCCGGCAACCGTGTCAAATATCCCCAAAAAACGCACTTCACCATTGCGGTGACCGCTAAATTGCTTGCTCATTTTATTTTCAAATACGGAGGTGATCACTTTAGTTAGCGGGTTATTGTCACCTTGTACATGACTATCCTCTAAAACATCGGCAACGTAATTACAAAAAAAACGGGCGGAAGCGGCGCCTCGGCTATATCCAAAAACATCATACTGCAGCTGGCGAATGCGAATTTTGGGGTTTTTATCTATAAATTTAGCTAGTTTTGTATTAATTTTATCTATGGCTTTTTGCGTTTTAGCCCAAACTCCTGTGCTGCCACAGCCTGAGCCTAAGCCTATCCAATCATCGCCTTTGCCATCCTCGGTGCCGACCCCTTCAATATAAACAGCAAACTGATAATTAGCCGTGTTGGGCGTGGTATTTTGTGGGGTAGAATTTATTGCTTTAGCCATATCGGCTATTTTTTTCTTATCATCGAGATCATCTTGATACATTTGCTGGAGTTTATAAACATTTGTGTATTCATTGCTATAGCTCATATCATACACGGGTAAGGATTTATCTACCTCCACCCCCTTTGCTAATTGCTGTTGGTGTTTTTTACGATACTTGGTATTGGTGGCATTATTTGCCGTTCCATCAAAAAACACACCTATTGTTAAATTTACTTCAACGGGGCGATTTATTACTTGTTGTACTTGGTGGATAGTGCCATCTTTACCAATCGGCTGCGCTTTTACAATCGTTGTACGCTCAGGATCGAATTTTGTTGTTGTCATTGTTTTATTTTTCCTTGGTTTTGATAGATTGATATTATGTATTAATGATAATCAGGCGATGAGTAAGTCACTTTGGTTTTAATGCGAATATCTGGTGCTAACGTGACATTGTTATTTTTTTCTTGCCATTCTTTCGGCATACCGTGTTTTTTCAGCCATGCTTTGCCTTCATCGCTAATTTCCGGTATTTTTCGATCTACATATCGATTTCGGCAAAAATCTGAATTGGGTGGCACACGCTGCGTCACGGCTTTACCAAAACTAATATCTTTATGACCTGGTACTTCACCCTGGAGCCAGCCAATAACATTGCCACCTGGTGCAAAAGCCAAAACAATATGATTGTTGTAACCAATCCGCTCTTTTCTATAGGCTTCAGAATAATAGGTATGGGGTTTAACCATTTCCTCCCGCACCCATTGTGGCACCTCAAGGGTACTGAAATAAAAAGTCTGGTCTACAAATGATGCCCAGCACACATCGATGATTTTCGGTAACCCACCATAAGCTTTCATCCCCTTCCCCCCGGGACCATCTTGCCAATCTTCTAATGTTGTTACACCACTATTCCCCGCATTCAGTAATAGACCATACCAATAGCCGGATTGTGATAACATACCTGCTTCATAAGTTCTTACTTTAAAATATTTCGGATAACTCCCCCCAATCTCCCAATATTCATACGGCATTTTGATAAAATCCGGATCGACCGGCTCTTTTTGAGTTTGACAACCGCTTAATGCTAAAGTAAAAATAAATATGACACTGATTAGTTTCTTCATTGTATCCCCTTAGTTTGGGTGAATGACCCGTTGCCATTCTTTTGTTTTGTTTATTAGATGCATTAATGATAATCAGGCGATGAGTAAGTCACTTTGGTTTTAATGCGAATATCTGGCGCTAACGTGACATTGTTATTTTTTTCTTGCCATTCTTTCGGCATACCGTGTTTTTTCAGCCATGCTTTGCCTTCCTCTTCGATTTCAGGGATTTTTCGATCTTCATACGGATTTCGGCAAAAATCTGAATTGGGTGGCACACGCTGCGTCACGGCTTTACCAAAACTAATATCTTTATGACCTGGTACTTTACCCTTGAGCCAGCCAATAACATTGCCACCCGGTGCAAAAGCCAAAACGATGCGATTGTTGTAACCTGTTCGATATTCTTCATATGCTTCTGCATAAAATTTATGTAATTTAACCATTTCTTCACGCACCCATTGTGGCACCTCAAGGGTACTGAAATAAAAAGTCTGGTCTACAAATGATGCCCAGCACACATCAATGATTTTCGGTAAACCAATACTTGATTCCCCCCCCCCTCCGACGGCACCTTCTTGCCACTCTGCTAAGGTTTCTTTATGGCTATTAACCGCATTCAGTAATAGACCATACCAATAGCCGGATTGTGATAACATACCTGCTTCATAAGTTCTTACTTTAAAATATTTCGGATAACTCCCCCCAATCTCCCAATATTCATACGGCATTTTGATAAAATCCGGATCGACCGGCTCTTTTTGAGTTTGACAACCGCTTAATGCTAAAGTAAAAATAAATATGACACTGATTAGTTTCTTCATTGTATCCCCTTAGTTTGGGTGAATGACCCGTTGCCATTCTTTTGTTTTGTTTATTAGATGCATTAATGATAATCAGGCGATGAGTAAGTCACTTTGGTTTTAATGCGAATATCTGGTGCTAACGTGACATTGTTATTTTTTTCTTGCCATTCTTTCGGCATACCGTGTTTTTTTAGCCATGCTTTGCCTTCTTCTTTAATTTCCGGTATTTTTCGATCTTTATACGGATTTCGGCAAAAATCTGAATTGGGTGGCACACGCTGCGTCACGGCTTTACCAAAACTAATATCTTTATGACCTGGTACTTCACCCTGGAGCCAGCCAATAACATTGCCACCTGGTGCAAAAGCCAAAACAATATGATTGTTGTAACCAATCCGCTCTTTTCTATAGGCTTCAGAATAATAGGTATGGGGTTTAACCATTTCCTCCCGCACCCATTGTGGCACCTCAAGGGTACTGAAATAAAAAGTCTGGTCTACAAATGATGCCCAGCACACATCAATGATTTTCGGTAAACCAATACTTGATTCCCCCCCCCCTCCGACGGCACCTTCTTGCCATTCTGCTAAGGTTTCTTTATGGCTATTAACCGCATTCAGTAATAGACCATACCAATAGCCAGATTGTGATAACATGCCAGCACCCTCAGTGTCGACCGGAAAATATTTCGGATAACTCCCCCCAATCTCCCAATATTCATACGGCATTTTGATAAAATCCGGATCGACCGGCTCTTTTTGAGTTTGACAACCGCTTAATGCTAAAGTAAAAATAAATATGACACTGATTAGTTTTTTCATTGTATCCCCTTAGTTTGGGTGAATGACCCGTTGCCATTCTTTTGCTTTGTTTATTAGATGCATTAATGATAATCAGGCGATGAGTAAGTCACTTTGGTTTTAATGCGAATATCTGGCGCTAATGTCACATTGTTATTTTTTTCTTGCCATTCTTTCGGCATACCGTGTTTTTTTAGCCATGCTTTGCCTTCTTCTTTAATTTCCGGTATTTTTCGATCTACATATCGATTTCGGCAAAAATCTGAATTGGGTGGCACACGCTGCGTCACGGCTTTACCAAAACTAATATCTTTATGACCTGGTACTTTACCCTTGAGCCAGCCAATAACATTGCCACCCGGTGCAAAAGCCAAAACGATGCGATTGTTGTAACCTGTTCGATATTCTTCATATGCTTCTGCATAAAATTTATGTAATTTAACCATTTCTTCACGCACCCATTGTGGCACCTCAAGGGTGCTGAAATAAAAAGTCTGGTCTACAAATGATGCCCAGCACACATCGATGATTTTCGGTAAACCAACACTTGATTCCCCCCCCCCCGACGGCACCTTCTTGCCACTCTGCTAAGGTTTCTTTATGGCTATTAACCGCATTCAGTAATAGACCATACCAATAGCCGGATTGTGATAACATACCTGCTTCATAAGTTCTTACTTTAAAATATTTCGGATAACTCCCCCCAATCTCCCAATATTCATACGGCATTTTGATAAAATCCGGATCGACCGGCTCTTTTTGAGTTTGACAACCGCTTAATGCTAAAGTAAAAATAAATATGACACTGATTAGTTTCTTCATTGTATCCCCTTAGTTTGGGTGAATGACCCGTTGCCATTCTTTTGTTTTGTTTATTAGATGCATTAATGATAATCAGGCGATGAGTAAGTCACTTTGGTTTTAATGCGAATATCTGGCGCTAACGTGACATTGTTATTTTTTTCTTGCCATTCTTTCGGCATACCGTGTTTTTTCAGCCATGCTTTGCCTTCTTCTTTAATTTCCGGTATTTTTCGATCTTTATACGGATTTCGGCAAAAATCTGAATTGGGTGGCACACGCTGCGTCACGGCTTTACCAAAACTAATATCTTTATGACCTGGTACTTTACCCTTGAGCCAGCCAATAACATTGCCACCCGGTGCAAAAGCCAAAACGATGCGATTGTTGTAACCAATCCGCTCTTTTCTATAGGCTTCAGAATAATAGGTATGGGGTTTAACCATTTCCTCCCGCACCCATTGTGGCACCTCAAGGGTGCTGAAATAAAAAGTCTGGTCTACAAACGATGCCCAGCACACATCAATGATTTTCGGTAACCCCCCATAAGCATCCATCCCCTTCCCTCCTGGACCATCTTGCCAATCTTCTAATGTTGTTACACCACTATTACCCGCATTCAATAATAGACCATACCAATAGCCAGATTGTGATAACATGCCAGCACCCTCAGTGTCGACCGGAAAATATTTCGGATAACTCCCCCCAATCTCCCAATATTCATACGGCATTTTGATAAAATCCGGATCGACCGGCTCTTTTTGAGTTTGACAACCGCTTAATGCTAAAGTAAAAATAAATATGACACTGATTAGTTTTTTCATTGTATCCCCTTAGTTTGGGTGAATGACCCGTTGCCATTCTTTTGCTTTGTTTATTAGATGCATTAATGATAATCAGGCGATGAGTAAGTCACTTTGGTTTTAATGCGAATATCTGGCGCTAATGTCACATTGTTATTTTTTTCTTGCCATTCTTTCGGCATACCGTGTTTTTTTAGCCATGCTTTGCCTTCATCGCTAATTTCCGGTATTTTTCGATCTTCATACGGATTTCGGCAAAAATCTGAATTGGGTGGCACACGCTGCGTCACGGCTTTACCAAAACTAATATCTTTATGACCTGGTACTTTACCCTTGAGCCAGCCAATAACATTGCCACCCGGTGCAAAAGCCAAAACGATGCGATTGTTGTAACCAATCCGCTCTTTTCTATAGGCTTCAGAATAATAGGTATGGGGTTTAACCATTTCCTCCCGCACCCATTGTGGCACCTCAAGGGTGCTGAAATAAAAAGTCTGGTCTACAAACGATGCCCAGCACACATCAATGATTTTCGGTAACCCCCCATAAGCATCCATCCCCTTCCCTCCTGGACCATCTTGCCAATCTTCTAATGTTGTTACACCACTATTACCCGCATTCAATAATAGACCATACCAATAGCCAGATTGTGATAACATGCCTTCTTCAAATGTTTTAATAGGAAAATATTTCGGATAACTCCCCCCAATCTCCCAATATTCATACGGCATTTTGATAAAATCCGGATCGACAGGCTCTTTTTGGCTTTGACAACCACTTAATGCTAAAATAAAAATAAATATGACATTGATTAGTTTCTTCATTGTATCCCCTTAGTTTGGATGAATGACCCGTTGCCATTCTTTTGCTTTGTTTAGATGTGGACTATGAACACCAATTAAATCGGTATTTGAATAACGTATCTCTTCATTTTTATACCATGTGATTTTTTTTAGCTCACCGGTTTCATCGTCAATAATCTCCATTTCTATCTCGGTTTTTCGACTACCGTGACCATATTCTGCCGAAGAATGCGTATAATGCGTAATGACTAATCCTTTTTCTTCTTCCGTTAATTGATAAGATTGGTACATTTTAGCGGCACTGAGGATTTTATTTGCTACCGGCATTAGTGGTGTTGGAATGCTATATTTTTCCTCCGCAAATTCATTAAATTGACAGCCTTGTGCAATTGCCTCGTTATACATCACCCTAAGCGCTATCCTATCGAGTCCTGACTTCACCGTACGCTCAATACGTATTACGCCAAAATCGCTATGGTAATCACGCTCTTTCGTTGTTCGGGTGGTTGTCCATATATCAAAATTACTTTCTGACACCCCAGCAAACAGGTGTTTTAATTCCGGGTGATTTTGAATCATCGCCAGCTCTTTTTTTAATTTCGCTTCGTGCCGTCCGTGCTGAAAAAAATCCAAATCTCGACTCGCATGTAAATCCGTTATATAGATTTTTTCAATCACATTCTCATTCGAATACCCTCCACCAATATCAGAATGCGCTCCCGGTAAAATGACTTTTTTAAAGCTATCTGGCACCGTATTTAAGCTAAAGTTATAACGATATTCATGCGCTGCTTCGATATGTAAGCCTGACTTTGCCGATTCTTGACGTAAGTGAATATCAACATTAAAGGTATTGGCATCGCCTGCATCAAATAAATTTGTTGGTCCACATATCCCGGCAACCGTGTCAAATATCCCCAAAAAACGTACTTCACCATTGCGGTGACCGCTAAATTGCTTGCTCATTTTATTTTCAAATACGGAGGTGATCACTTTAGTTAGCGGGTTATTGTCACCTTGTACATGACTATCCTCTAAAACATCGGCAACATAGTTACAAAAAAAACGGGCGGTGGCGGCGCCTCGGCTAAATCCAAAGACATCATACTGCAGCTGGCGAATGCGGATTTTTGGATTATCAATTATAAATTGAGTTAATAACGTATTGATTTTATCTATGGCTTTTTGTGTTTTAGCCCAAACTCCTGTGCTGCCACAGCCTGAGCCTAAGCCTATCCAATCATCGCCTTTGCCATCCTCGGTGCCGACCCCTTCAATATAAACAGCAAACTGATAATTAGCCGTGTTGGGCGTGGTATTTTGTGGGGTAGAATTTATTGCTTTAGCCATATCGGCTATTTTTTTCTTATCATCGAGATCATCTTGATACATTTGCTGGAGTTTATAAACATTTGTGTATTCATTGCTATAGCTCATATCATACACGGGTAAGGATTTATCTACCTCCACCCCCTTTGCTAATTGCTGTTGGTGTTTTTTACGATACTTGGTATTGGTGGCATTATTTGCCGTTCCATCAAAAAACACACCTATTGTTAAATTTACTTCAACGGGGCGATTTATTACTTGTTGTACTTGGTGGATAGTGCCATCTTTACCAATCGGCTGCGCTTTTACAATCGTTGTACGCTCAGGATCGAATTTTGTTGTTGTCATTGTTTTATTTTTCCTTGGTTTTGATAGATTGATATTATGTATTAATGATAATCAGGCGATGAGTAAGTCACTTTGGTTTTAATGCGAATATCTGGTGCTAACGTGACATTGTTATTTTTTTCTTGCCATTCTTTCGGCATACCGTGTTTTTTCAGCCATGCTTTGCCTTCCTCTTCGATTTCAGGGATTTTTCGATCTTCATACGGATTTCGGCAAAAATCTGAATTGGGTGGCACACGCTGCGTCACGGCTTTACCAAAACTAATATCTTTATGACCTGGTACTTTACCCTTGAGCCAGCCAATAACATTGCCACCCGGTGCAAAAGCCAAAACGATGCGATTGTTGTAACCTGTTCGATATTCTTCATATGCTTCTGCATAAAATTTATGTAATTTAACCATTTCTTCACGCACCCATTGTGGCACCTCAAGGGTGCTGAAATAAAAAGTCTGGTCTACAAACGATGCCCAGCACACATCAATGATTTTCGGTAACCCCCCATAAGCATCCATCCCCTTCCCTCCTGGACCATCTTGCCAATCTTCTAATGTTGTTACACCACTATTACCCGCATTCAATAATAGACCATACCAATAGCCAGATTGTGATAACATGCCAGCACCCTCAGTGTCGACCGGAAAATATTTCGGATAACTCCCCCCAATCTCCCAATATTCATACGGCATTTTGATAAAATCCGGATCGACAGGCTCTTTTTGGCTTTGACAACCACTTAATGCTAAAATAAAAATAAATATGACATTGATTAGTTTCTTCATTGTATCCCCTTAGTTTGGATGAATGACCCGTTGCCATTCTTTTGCTTTGTTTAGATGTGGACTATGAACACCAATTAAATCGGTATTTGAATAACGTATCTCTTCATTTTTATACCATGTGATTTTTTTTAGCTCACCGGTTTCATCGTCAATAATCTCCATTTCTATCTCGGTTTTTCGACTACCGTGACCATATTCTGCCGAAGAATGCGTATAATGCGTGATGACTAATCCCTTTTCTTCTTCCGTTAATTGATAAGATTGGTACATTTTAGCGGCGCTGAGGATTTTATTTGCTACAGGTTTTAATGATATCGGTATATCATAGTCTTCTATATTAAAATCTTGAAATTGACAGCCTTGTACAATTGCCTCGTTATACATCACCCTAAGCGCTATCCTATCGAGTCCTGACTTCACCGTACGCTCAATACGTATCACGCCAAAATCGCTATGGTAATCACGCTCTTTCGTTGTTCGGATGGTTGTCCATATATCAAAATTACTTTCTGACACCCCAGCAAACAGGTGTTTTAATTCCGGGTGATTTTGAATCATCGCCAGCTCTTTTTTTAATTTCGCTTCGTGCCGTCCGTGCTGAAAAAAATCCAAATCTCGACTCGCATGTAAATCCGTTATATAGATTTTTTCAATCACATTCTCATTCGAATACCCTCCACCAATATCAGAATGCGCTCCCGGTAAAATGACTTTTTTAAAGCTATCTGGCACCGTATTTAAGCTAAAGTTATAACGATATTCATGCGCTGCTTCGATATGTAAGCCTGACTTTGCCGATTCTTGACGTAAGTGAATATCAACATTAAAGGTATTGGCATCGCCTGCATCAAATAAATTTGTTGGTCCACATATCCCGGCAACCGTGTCAAATATCCCCAAAAAACGCACTTCACCATTGCGGTGACCGCTAAATTGCTTGCTCATTTTATTTTCAAATACGGAGGTGATCACTTTAGTTAGCGGGTTATTGTCACCTTGTACATGACTATCCTCTAAAACATCGGCAACGTAATTACAAAAAAAACGGGCGGAAGCGGCGCCTCGGCTATATCCAAAAACATCATACTGCAGCTGGCGAATGCGAATTTTGGGGTTTTTATCTATAAATTTAGCTAGTTTTGTATTAATTTTATCTATGGCTTTTTGCGTTTTAGCCCAAACTCCTGTGCTGCCACAGCCTGAGCCTAAGCCTATCCAATCATCGCCTTTGCCATCCTCGGTGCCGACCCCTTCAATATAAACAGCAAACTGATAATTAGCCGTGTTGGGCGTGGTATTTTGTGGGGTAGAATTTATTGCTTTAGCCATATCGGCTATTTTTTTCTTATCATCGAGATCATCTTGATACATTTGCTGGAGTTTATAAACATTTGTGTATTCATTGCTATAGCTCATATCATACACGGGTAAGGATTTATCTACCTCCACCCCCTTTGCTAATTGCTGTTGGTGTTTTTTACGATACTTGGTATTGGTGGCATTATTTGCCGTTCCATCAAAAAACACACCTATTGTTAAATTTACTTCAACGGGGCGATTTATTACTTGTTGTACTTGGTGGATAGTGCCATCTTTACCAATCGGCTGCGCTTTTACAATCGTTGTACGCTCAGGATCGAATTTTGTTGTTGTCATTGTTTTATTTTTCCTTGGTTTTGATAGATTGATATTATGTATTAATGATAATCAGGCGATGAGTAAGTCACTTTGGTTTTAATGCGAATATCTGGTGCTAACGTGACATTGTTATTTTTTTCTTGCCATTCTTTCGGCATACCGTGTTTTTTCAGCCATGCTTTGCCTTCATCGCTAATTTCCGGTATTTTTCGATCTACATATCGATTTCGGCAAAAATCTGAATTGGGTGGCACACGCTGCGTCACGGCTTTACCAAAACTAATATCTTTATGACCTGGTACTTCACCCTGGAGCCAGCCAATAACATTGCCACCTGGTGCAAAAGCCAAAACAATATGATTGTTGTAACCAATCCGCTCTTTTCTATAGGCTTCAGAATAATAGGTATGGGGTTTAACCATTTCCTCCCGCACCCATTGTGGCACCTCAAGGGTACTGAAATAAAAAGTCTGGTCTACAAACGATGCCCAGCACACATCAATGATTTTCGGTAACCCCCCATAAGCATCCATCCCCTTCCCTCCTGGACCATCTTGCCAATCTTCTAATGTTGTTACACCACTATTCCCCGCATTCAGTAATAGACCATACCAATAGCCGGATTGTGATAACATACCTGCTTCATAAGTTCTTACTTTAAAATATTTCGGATAACTCCCCCCAATCTCCCAATATTCATACGGCATTTTGATAAAACCCGGATCGACCGGCTCTTTTTGGCTTTGACAACCACTTAATGCTAAAATAAAAATAAATATGATACTGATTAGTTTTTTCATTTTATTTCCTTAAGTTATTAAACATTAATTAAATTGATCTTGATATCATCTGCGTTTTCTACATAAAAGACTTTTGTTTTGCCTTGCCCATCTGTCACACCTTCAATTTCGCGCCCATCAGGCAAGCTGGCAATATAAGATTCATTAGCAAAAATATTACCTTCGTTATCCATAAATTGTAATACTACCGCATTATCGGTGGTTGGCATTGGTAAATTTAGTGGTTCGATAGTCGTTCCATCACTGCCCATTTTTTGCATAACAGCACATCGTACATACACATTTTGCGGGCTACCGAGTTCAATACCTTCTTGATTTATTCGGATATACGACCCTCCACACGCCAAGGTTAGCGTTTTATTGGCATTGATTATCACGTCACTTTCACTGCTCTCGATGGTTAGCGTTTGTTTCGCCGCTATACTTAATTCATTATTCTGTGCTTGTATCTCAACCTTCCCTTGGCTCGAAAACAACTTTATTCCCAGTTTATTTGCAAATAAACTCAATGCCTCACCCGCTGCTAAGGTGATTTTCTTCAGTGTACTGATATCCGTCTGTTTTTCACCAATCAATTGAATATTTTGACTGCTTGATAATTGAACATTATTCGGACTCGTTAACGCTATCCCTTCTTGCGCATAAGCCAAAAGACCATTTCGCTTAAGACGATTGAGCGCCTCTTTTTGCGCCATTTGACTGTCAACATCAGCTGTCTCCGCCTGTGCCTGATGAGCCGTGTTTTGTAACATCTTGGCTATAGACAAAGCATTTTCTAATTCGCTAATAGCACCTTGCATATCTAGCTGCTCACCTTTCGCCTTCGGCTCCGCTTCTGTCGATAAATATAATCCTTTGTTCGCGATTATCGCCCCAAATTCATCCGTCCTTAACTCAAACCCTTTACCGCGCTCTTCTTTATTTTGATTAACAAGGTGCCCTAAGTTTAATTGGGTTTTACCGTATTCTGTGGCAAGTTTTATATGCTCTTTGCCGCGTTTGTCATCCATACGTAATTTATTATTGGCTGGTGTGCGTATTACGTTGCGATGCTTATTGGCGGTACTGACTAAATCCGGCTCATCACTGTTGTGCATAGCATGTGCAATATAGGGTCTGTCTGGATTACCATTCATAAAAGCAATGGCAACTTCAGTGCCATCAATTAACGGAAAGTGAAAACCATAAGTATCGCCTGCATAAGGTTTAGCAAGCCTTACCCATAGGCTTTCGTTGCCGGCTTTCCATTCGTGTAAATCAAAATTAAATTTGACTCGATAGCGACCTTGGGTATCGATATAACCATAGATATCATTATCCGGACTTGTGACATGAGCAGGCAGTGTGCCATAGATTTTCGGCGCTAAAATCGGAGCGGGGTGGTAGGGTTTTAATACGTTAAAGGGAATAGCCGTAAAACGAATTTCATAGTCTTCACTGCGGCTACCTTGACCGTCGACCGTTAAGATAATAAGACCATCTTGTACATCACTTAGCGACATGCCAGTTAAGCGAATTAATTGCCCTGGCGCCAATGAAAATCGATTACATTTTCCTTTAACAATAACTTGCCGGCTTATTGCCTGCTCATGCCGCAAACGGGCATACCCTTCGCCACTTTCAAGGCTTTCGCTGCTGTTGGTTTTATAATGTTCGTCGTATCGATAGTCAATGCCATGCGTTGTGCTATCTTTCGGTTGACTGTTGACTTGGTTTAGTAATGGCGTCATTGCTGTGCGATAATTATAATCTTGGACTTTGACCGCCGATTCGACGATTTCACTGTGTAGACTGATATCCCAGATACTTTCTCGACCACTATCTAATAACGATGACGGCGCTTTATAATCGATGGTTTTTACTTTTGCGTAGCCTTGTTCACTATCACCCAATATCACCACATCACAATGATGCTCCGCATGACTTTCAAAACGGAGCCATATTCCAACATCTGCAAGTAAACGTTGAATAAACGCTAAATCACTTTCTTGCCATTGCGTGATAAATTCCCTATCGGCATAGTGATGAATTAATTCTAATCGATAGTCAATCCCTGTAAATCCATGTTGACGTAAAATCGATTCAACAACACTGACAACGCTTTGATGTTGATAAATCGCTGAACGTTTGCCATAACCGAGTTTGGCTAGACGCGGGGATAAAATCACTTCATACACCGCTTCGTCTTTACTCATTGCGATTAAATTAAACACCGTTATCACACCATATACGGTGCGGCCATCTATCCCTTGCGGTAAATCAGCGAGTGTTCGAATTTGTTCGAGTTTTTGCACGGGCGCTATCGCATTAAAACTAAATGAGGCGGGTTTGTTTAATACTGATGACATAGCAATCGATTGATTGCTACTAGTAAACGTTAAGGTATATTGCCACGGCTCGTTCATCGGCTCATGAGTTTGCACGCTTTGCATGGAAATGGCCGATTGTAGTCCATCAATGGACAAGGTATAACGATTATGTGTGACATTTTGTAAACCCGCGACCACTTTTTTGCCTAATTGGTTGATCGCTGAGATCCCCTTATCCATAGTATTCTCCTTATCATCTCAATTTTGTTTAATTAATATTTTTAGGATAGATGAGCGATGTCATTAATGAATTAAATGACATCGCTAAAATTTATAAATCGTTATAAATCAATCGTTATAAAAAAGAGCTTTAACATCGTATTACCTCATTTAATAACTGAGGCAATACGTTATGTTATTACTTTATTTATTTGTTTGTTTATTATTTTATTGCTCATTGTCTGCATTTTTGAGATCACTTTGCTGTTGTTCTTTATTTCCTTTTGTTGCCTTTTTCGTCGCCGCTGTCGAGGCTGTGCCTGTTTTTGATGTAGCCGTTTTGTTTGTCGATTTTTTGCTTTTAACTGGTTGGGATTTAGTGTCTGTTATCCATTCGAGAATAATGCCTTCTTCCTCATTAAAATCTAACAATAATGTCGGCAAGTTTTGAGGATCTTTGGTCACTCTTTGCAATAATAAATTAGAAATTACCGGTAAAATTTGCTGATTTAAAATGCTGTCGATATTACGCGCCCCGGTATCTGGTAATAAACACGCATTAACAAGTTGCTCATATAAAGCCTCACCAATTTTAAATTGAATGTTGTAATGTTGCTGTAAACGTTTAGCGACTTTATGTAATTTAATTTCAACAATTTTGCGTAACGCATCAGGT
Organism: Gilliamella sp. ESL1225; assembly: GCF_058502635.1. Lineage (NCBI taxonomy): Bacteria > Pseudomonadati > Pseudomonadota > Gammaproteobacteria > Orbales > Orbaceae > Gilliamella > Gilliamella sp. ESL1225. The sequence goes on from NZ_CP196358.1 coordinate 1,905,371, forward strand.
TGTAAAGGCGTATAGATAATGGTTTGAAAACGCGCTAATAATGCAGGTTGAAAATGCTCGCGAATGATTGGGCGTAATAATTCTTGTTGCGTTGCTATATCAGCCTGTGGCATTTCATCAAAGAGTGCCATTAGTTCGTCACTACCTAGATTCGATGTCATTAAGATTAGGGTATTACGAAAATCAATTTCGCGCCCTTCGCCATCACGCATAAAACCGCGATCAAAGACTTGATAAAAAAGGTTAAGTACATCACGATGTGCCTTTTCGACTTCATCTAATAAAACAACACTATAAGGGCGCTTGCGTACGGCTTCCGTTAAAATGCCGCCTTGACCATAGCCGACATAACCCGGTGGTGAACCTTTTAATTGCGAAACCGTATGCGCTTCTTGGTATTCAGACATATTAATGGTGACAAGTGATTGTTCGCCGCCAAATAGCATATCCGATAAAGCGAGCGCAGTTTCGGTTTTACCGACGCCTGATGGTCCAACTAATAAAAATACCCCCATTGGGGCATCTTCTGACGTCAAGCCTGTTTTAGCTGCGCGTATACGTTTAGCAAGTTCAAATAAGGCATGATCTTGACCCACAACCCGTTTTTGTAAATCGTGTTCAATTGTTAATAAGTGACTTTGTTCATCTTTTAATAAACTTTCGAGTGGTACGCCCGTCCAGTCAGCGATAACGGATGATACGATGCGACTGTCAACATCCAGTGAGAGTAAAGGGTTATTTGCTTGTATCTGCTTTAATTGTTGTTGTGCATCATATAATTGTTGTTGCTGCTCTTTATCGCTTTCTGCCGTTAGAGATTGACGTAACTTGATGATTGTTTCAACTTGATTTTTTTCATTTTCAAATTGGGCTTTTTGAGAATCAAGCATTTGATTTAATTCATTTATTTTTGATTCTATTTCTGCTACGCGATCGCTATTTTTAATTTCACCTAAGGCTAAATCTTGTAAAATGGCTTGATGTTCGATATTGAGTGCTGCAATATTGGCTTCTAAGAGAGTTATTGATTCTGGGATCGTATCAAGGCTCATGCGTACACGCGCCGATGCTGTATCTAATAGATCAACGGCTTTATCGGGTAATTGACGCCCTGTAATATAACGCCTTGATAATGCAACCGCTGCTTTAACGGCGTCATCGACAATATGTACGCCATGATGTTTAGCATAACGTGATTTTAGACCACGTAGCATTAGGCATGCTTTATCATCGTCTGGTTCATCAACTTTAACGATTTGGAAACGGCGTTCAAGCGCGGCGTCTTTTTCAAAATACTGTTTATATTCCGACCATGTCGTTGCGGCAATGGTGCGTAATTCGCCACGCGCTAAGGCAGGTTTTAATAAATTTGCCGCATCAGCTCCCCCCGCCGAATTACCTGCACCAATAATGGTATGTGCTTCATCAATAAATAATAAAATCGGGGTTGCAGAGTTTTGTACCGCTTCAATAACATTTTTTAAACGTTGTTCAAATTCGCCTTTAACGCCTGCACCTGCTTGTAACAAACCTAAATCTAATGTCAATATAATGACGTCTTTTAGGCTAGTTGGTACGTTTCCTTCCGCAATCCGTAAAGCGAGTCCTTCGACTAATGCTGTCTTACCGACACCCGGCTCACCGACTAGAATTGGGTTATTTTTACGGCGTCTTGATAAAATATCGATCATTTGTCTAATTTCGTTATCACGCCCAAAGACAGGATCTATTTTACCGTTTTTGGCTTTTTCAGTTACATCTTCAGTAAAACGCGCTAAAGCAGCTTGATATTGTTTTGCCGCAATTGCCTTTTTCTTGTCGGCTGTTTTTTCATCTAACAATGCGCCATCGTCTTTTTGATCGATATTGGTTGGGTTTTGATCGCTTGCAACATCTGCGGCATCATTATAAGCCGTTTGCATTAGGTAGCTATTTTGCATATCTGGATTTTCATCAGATACTTCATCTAATTTACTGCGTATTTTTTTTAGCGAAATGACAGAAAGGCTTAGTAATTGCCATGCTTCTTGTGCTTTTAAGCAATGTGGCATTTCTTGCAATGCTTGTAAAATATGAACTGATCGGATGACCTCTTCTTGATCTTCTAACGAGGCTTTTAACCACGCTGATTGTAAAATAGCAATAAGTGAATTTGATAAACTTGGTTTAGTATTAATCGTGTGCGGTAATGAATCTAAATAATTCAATAAACCTTGCCAAATTTTATCCATTTCAAGTTGGTAATGCCTAGTAATTGATGTGATATCACCATTACCTTGTTCTAATAATTTTAATAACCAATGTTCAAGGGTGATTTCGTTATGTGCTCGAGTTTGACATAACCCAGCGGCTGATTCTAATGCTTTGGCACAATAAGAGTTAAGTCTTCTTAATAAAACTGAAGGATCCGCTATCATTACTTTTCTTTCCTTTCATTATTTTTTTAACGAGATTTAAAAATGAATATATAAGAATTAATTTGAGCTAAGCCAGATTTATCAATGTTCACTCAAATTAATTTATTATGATTATCTGTTATTAAGCTTAGTCAATCAGAGTTAATAAAATTTAATAACAACATGATCTGGCGCTAAACATTAACCCCATAAACTATGAGGTTAATGATGTTACGGATTAGCTACGTCCTTCAACCCAACTATCTGAGTGAATGATGTTGCCATCTTTATAAGTCCACGTAATTTTTTCATAACGTAGTTCAACACGTTCTAAATGATTATATTGTTCTTTAGATGGATCTTTAATGTTGTGCATTTCTGGTTTAATAGAAACCACTTTTACATTTTCCATTGTTGTGTTGAAGTATTCAATTTCTTGACCGGCATCATTAATTTTATACCATTTGATTTCAACAGATTTTAATGTTTGACCGGTTGTTACTGCTTTGTAAAGATAAGGTGATGAAGCATCGATTTCTTTAACAAATTCAAGTGCTTTATGAACACGAGTTCCTGTTAATTTACCTGTATTGCCATCAGTTGGAATGTAGACTTGATGATCAAATTCGATCACTTCAACACTACCTTCACGATCTGCAACTGTCACGGATCCTTTAATTTCCGCTCCACCATCATCTTTTAAAAATAAATAAGCTGGAATAGCCATATTTTATAACTCCTTATTGTTATTGTTTAATAATTAGTTTTCATTGCCAACTATACATTTCGATAGTTGTGGAACTAAACTAATTTCTACCCGTCGATTTTTGGCACGATCTTCAGGAGTATCGTTACCAAATAACGGATTCTTTGCTCCATATCCTTGAATAGCAAAACAGGTGTCTGGAATATCGCTAGTTTGAATCATCCAGTTACGTACTGCCATTGCTCTTTCAAGAGATAGTTGGATATTTTTATTTGCATCTCCAGTTGAATCAGTATGACCCGTGATTAAGATCAACCAGCCGGTTTCTTGATTGCTTTGAATTTGCTTTTTAATTTCAAATAATGCATTAATTAGCACTTTATTTGAGTCAGATTTTAATTGTGATTGACCACTTTCAAATAGAGCTAAGCTATCTAAACGAATAAGCGGCGGTGGCTCTTTTAGAATCACTTCCTTTTCTTTGACAATGATTTTTTCGGGCTCAGGGGGTTTTGCTACATAATCACTCATTGCTTTACTTAATGATTCTTGTAGTTTTTTGCCGTGATATAAGCCAAGACCTAAACGAACAGGTTCACCTTTTATTTGATAATTATTTAAAGTCAGCATGTCATTTTTGAGTACGGCTAATGCTTGTTTTTTCTCGTCATAATTATCCATTGCAATAAATTTATAGTGATTAATATCGTTTTGAATTTGTTCACTTAATTTAATATTGTTCCAATAAGATGCGCCAAGCGCTGCCATCAAAAATACCGCGGTCAGCATGATCATTTTGCAAAAGCAAGTAAATAGTGTTGAAAACGGGTAGGCGATGGGCATAAATTTCACTAAAGCATCAGGCGGGCTAATGTTATCTTGAATTTTATGCTTATTCGGTAATTTTAAGCTTGTGCGATGTTGCCATATTGCTTGCAAAATATTGTCGTCAACAACATGATTATTAATCGGATAAATCGCCATTGCTTGTGGTTTGCATTTTGCAATAGGTTGTCTTTCATCCATTAAAGTTGCTAATACAACATTGTCAATCCATGTTTCTGTTTCAACTAGAAGTGGGCTAAGTGTTAAACGTTTTTCTCGTTCTTCAACAGAAACTTTGCCATCGTTCATCCAATTAATTAATGGAGAGAAGTAATTATCTACCAAATATAATTTATGATTGAATAATTGATACCAACATACCGGTATAGGGTTTTTTTCGTCATAAATAATATCATTTAGACCAATATGGGTTGATAAATAGACCGGTAATTCATATTTTGCTATGCGATTTGTATCTACCCAGGCTTGACGAAAAGCTTGAATTTTAGCAACAAATAAACCCGCTTTATCTTCAATTTCGGGCGTTAATGCAAGTAATAATCCAACTCTTCCTGACATATCTGGCCATTTACCAACAAGTTGATCATAAACAATCGGTAAATGGGCAAATTCTTCTACATAGACCCAAACAGCATTAGAAGAAATCACAACATTTGACTGTGCCAATGATAAATCCTTCGGAAAAAAGTCTTTAGCCGCAGAGCCACTGACTAACAAAATAGGTAGCCGATAACGTTGTCTTGCGGGTAATAAATCTAATTTTTGCGTTAGAAAATCATTATTCGCTTTTAGTCTTGCTAAGCCTCTTTTATAACGATAGAGACGCCATAAAAGGCTACTTGCAATAGCGATAACTAAAATAGCACCGATTAATTTCCAACCTAAAGTTATTGGTAAAAAAACAAATAATAGTAAAAAACTTAAGACTGTGGCATACAAAATTAAAATGCGCTTCGGGTAATCGTTCATAACTATCCCTTTTAACCAACAATTTGTTTAAGTAATTGATCGAGCCGATTATCTAGCACAAAATAAAGCATACCTACACAAAAGATTGATAATGCAGTGCAGATAAGTAAGCCGGCTTTGCGTCCAAAGTAATGATAACTCGCTGTTTTTTCGATAATTGGATAAGATTGTTCGATTTCTTTCTCACGTAGTGCTTCACGCAATGCTAAAATAAGATGTTCACGCTCTTTCGTTTCTTGATTGATATAACGACCTTGAAATCCTAATCCTAAAACACGATCAAAACACAATAATACTAAGGTATTTTGTTTATCTTCTTTGAGTCTTGTTCGTATTTTGTCGTACAGTTCATTACCCGCATTATTGGTATTGAAAAAGATGACTTGTAAAGGAGCCCCTTTCCATTCCTCATAATCTGTTTCTTTATTTTGTTGATTAAAATAGACTAAAACAGATTCATCTAATAATGCACAAATGGCATAGCAAATATCATCGACCGTGTCTTGGCTATATTTTGCGGCGGTTAATTGTTCTTTTAATTTTATGATTTGTTCTTTACATAAATTGTATAACTTTTTAACATTTATAATTTCTGCTTTCGCTTGTAATTGCGCGACAACTAAGATTGGATCCCGCAATAATTCATCAATAGAATAATTTTGTGGCTCTTTATTCATAATTAATATCCTATGATCGTAATACGGCAAATAGCTCTAATGAAATATCTGTCATTGCTTTTGGCACATAAAATTCACAGCAGCGACTGAGTAACATATTTTGCGCGGCGCTATGGCTGAGATCTAAGGCAAAATATTGGTTTTCTAAGCGCATTGGGATGGCGGCTGGCACATGACTTAAGGCTTTTATTGGGATCCCGGTTAATGCTGAATGTAAGATTTGTCTTACATCATCTGGCGCACCTGCTTTACATAATAATGGGAATTTCGTTTGTAATTCGTGACCAGGCATTGATGAATGGACAGATAAATAAAAATCGGCATTTTCAACAATACGCGCATCATTAAGTCGACCTGTCCATAATGTTTCTTTATCATGGATTAAATCAATTTTAATGACTCGAGATGGTAAACTTTCCTCTAGAAGATTACGCACTAGATCAAAAAGCGGTGGAAATACTTCCTCAAGATTATTATGGAGATAAGACGGGATTTTATCGACATCATAATTTAGTGAAAAAGTCAGTAATGCTCCGGTTAATCCCGTTAATGTCTTATAGAGGTTTTCCGGATGAATAGTTGGATTATCACGTAAAAATTTAATTTGTGGTTCAAAGGTATTTAGGGAATTTAATAGCCAAAATAGTGAGACATCGGCTATAGCAAAATCTGCCATTTGTTCGTTACGTTCATGACGCATTCCCATTAATCTTTGCCGTTTAGCTTGAATTTGAATACATAACAAATCAAGCTCTTTCATTAAATTGCCACCTTGCGTAGATAAATTTAATACAGGTGGAATATAATTAAGATCTAAATAAAAACGCCCATTCAGATCTCTTTTTAAACGCGCCACCGGGCAAGTTAAATATTCGCTGGTATCTTCAAAATCAAATAAAAACGTTAACGCATATTGTTCGACTGAAATAGTCTCTGTGTTTTGTCCAAATAAATCAGCGACTTCTTGCCATTCTTGCCTGTAACGTAATGGCCGTTCAAGCTTTTGGTTTTCTTGCAAACAATTACCGCCATTGGCTTGTAATAAAGGGATACCAGCAAGTACAGTCACGGTTTCTTGTTCAGGTGGAACATCGCTCGATAATGAGCGAGCGGCGGGTAATTTGTCAGCCGATTCGCTATCAATAACTACACCATCGGCAAAACGTATACGAATTGATTCAGCTTGCAAACGATCTGCCGTTAAAGCTTGAATATCAATAACCAGTTTTTCAATTCCCCAAGGATTAGCTATGTTTAGCGTAGCTAATTTTTGAGCAGTAAACTGTTGCCATAGTGCTTGCTGTTGAAACTGTTGGGGCGTCAAAAAGACGCCCTCATTCCATAAAGGACGAAAGATTTTCATTTCCAAATACTCCCAGATTATTTTTAGTATTAATATTAAGATTTGGCTTTCGGCATTTGTGATACCATCGACAAATTAATATCCATACCTTCGATCTGGAAATGTGGAATTAAGAAAGTTTTAACACGGAAGAACCCAGGATTATCTTCAATATCTTCAACAATCACTTTAGCTTCACGTAATGGATGTGATGCTTGTACTTCATCACTCGGATCGGTCATTTCAGTAACCAGATTACTAATCCATTTGTTGAGCTCTAATTCAAGCACGCGACGATCTTTTGTTGCACCAATATTTTCACGTTGAATTACTTTTAAATAATGCGCAATACGTGATAATAAGAAGATATAAGGCAAACGGGAATTAATGCGGCTATTAGCTGTGGCTTCTTTAGTATCGTATAACGCCGGTTTTTGGGTAGAGTTAGCCGAGAAGAAACAAGCATAATCACGGTTTTTATAGAAAGATAACGGAATAAATCCTAAATTAGCAAATTCAAATTCACGTGTTTCTGGAATTAATACTTCCGTTGGGATTTTAACTTGATTACCGGTACCTAAATCGTAAAGGTGAATTGGTAAATCTTCAACGAGTCCGCCTGCTTGTGGCCCACGAATTTGTACACACCAACCATTACGAATAAAACTTTGCACCATATTTGCAGCAAAGGCGTAAGAAGCATTAGCCCATAAATAACGATCGTGGTCAGTGCCTTTAACATCTTCGACATAGTTAAAGCTACGAACAGGAACCGTATCTGGTCCATAAGGTAGACGAGCTAATACGCGTGGTAAGGTTAAACCAACATAACGTGCATCGTCAGTATTACGGAAGCTATTCCATTTTGTATATTCGGCGCGATCAAAATAGTTACCAATATCTTTAATCGCCGCGACTTCTTCCATTGTTTCTTTACCAAAGAATTTTGGACCGACTGAACCTATAAATGGCATATGCGCAGCTGCGGCCACTTTTGAAATATTACGTAATAACGCCATATCTTGCGGACCACGATCAAATTCATAATTTGAAATGGTGACTCCGATTGGATTTCCGCCTGGTGTGTCGTATTCTTGAATATAGGTGTGACGATAAAAACCGGTTTGGATAATTTCTGGAGCGTCTTCAAAATCTTGACGTAAATCATCTTTGGCAACGTCTAAAAGCTCAATGAAAACATTTCGGCGAAAATCGGTACGATCAACTAAAAATTTTAATCCTCTCCATGTACCTTCTATTTCTTGAAAGGTTTCATGATGCATTATCGCATCAAGTTGGCGACTTAATTTGTTATCGATTTGGCTAATATGATAATCCAGCAAATGTTTGTCTAATTTCTCGACTTTTTGTGATGAATTTTCAATAAGTTTTAATAAAATATTGACCGCCATGGTGATACGTTCGTCTTGAGATGATTCAAATAAAATATCATTATCTTCGTATTTATCGATTTCACCGGCTTTTTGGATAGGAGTTAAATTAATTTTATTAAAAAGTGATTGATAGACACTTGCTTTATCGTCTAAAACAGTTTGCGTAGTTGTATTTTGTTCATGTTGTCCGCTCATTATCTTTTTTCCTTTATCAGATCAAAAATTAATCGGTTATTTCTAAAAATAACAGGAAATAACCCGTTAAAAATAACTTTATTTGTAATAAGTATAATAATTAAATATATGAATTAGTTAATTAATTAGTGGTAGTAGCTGAAACAATAGCGGCTAATTCAGCACGTAACTCATCAGATAATTGTTCGTCTTTTACTATTTTTTCTAATTCATAGCGAAAGGTAGCGTTATCGAGTAAATTTGATTTCAAATCTCTTAATAGATTACGCATAGCGAGTAATGAGCGGAGTTGAGGGATTTTTTTGGCAACATGTTCAGGGCTAAAATCTTTCATTTCTTCAAATGCAAGATCGATACTTATTTCACTGCCATCATCGGCAAGTGTATTAGGTACACTAATTTTAGCTTCTGGTTTAAAAGATTTTAATACAGAATCGAAGTTGTCTTTATTAATAGACACTTTTTCTTTTTCGGATAGCGGGCGTTTATCCTTACCACGACTATAATCGCCAACTGATAGAACCTTTAGGGGTAATTCAATTTTTTGTTTAGCGCCGCCGGTATGGAGATCTAACTGAATATTAACGCGAGAAGAAGGAACTTCATTTTGATAGCTATTTGACATATTTTCATCCTCGAAAATTTTATATTTTATTGTTAACTTAATATAGTTAATCTATTAGAATTTAATAACTTACTTGTTTTAATATTTAAAGGCAAGAATTAAAAACCAAAATTGTAAAGTTTTTTAAAACATGGAACTTATTGTATAAAAAAACCAAAAACTGTAAAAGTAAGGAAATCTTGAAGTGCTAAAAAGTTGGCTCCTCCAACAGGACTTGAACCTGTGACATACGGATTAACAGTCCGCCGTTCTACCGACTGAACTATGGAGGAACACTTAACGGGAGAAGATACTACTTATTTCGTTAAACGATGTCAATTTAAAATTAAACAAATCTTTTTAATTGTGAGTGTGTTCACAAACAGGTAGGCGCTCAAATTGCCAAGGACAACTTAGCAAAACTTAGAGCATTTTGACTAACTGCGCCTGTCCTCGTTCTATATCGGTGAGTTCAACAAAATGAGCACATTGCCAAATTTTAGAGCGTTTAGCCTGTGCGGCTAACGGTACACTCCAAGGGGCATAGACTCGAAACGCACGTTTCCCACCTTCTGATTGCTCTGAAAATATATCTTTTTTTACCAATTGTTGTGAGGGGAAAATGAAAACACCAAAGCGTGGATGTTCATCGGTAAAGATAATCACTCCATCAATCCCGTCCTCACGGTCAAACGGCGCAATCTCGCTAGATGGTGTCGGGCGTTTCCATAGCGTAACAAACTGACCAATTTTTTTTGGTGTATGTTTAGCCTGACGATATAAATATGTCAGTCCATCCATCTTAAAGCGTATAGCACCATATTCGGCACTTTCTTCTTCCCTTTCAATATTTGTGATAATTTTACCTAAGGGAGTTAAGAACTGTTCTTGGAACAGTTTAAACGAAGCAGGTATTTCACCCATCGATGGATCTGTTTGCCAGGCTATATGTTCAGGATTGAAGTCTTTCATTTTGAATTTACCAACTTACTTGTTTTAATATTCAAGGGCAAAAATTAAAAGCTAAAATTGCAAAAGTAAGGGAATCGTGAAGTGCTAAAAAGTTGGCTCCCCCAACAGGACTTGAACCTGTGACATACGGATTAACAGTCCGCCGTTCTACCGACTGAACTATGGAGGAACACTTAATGAGAGAAGATGCTACTTATTTCGTTAAACGATGTCAATTTAAAATTAAACAAATCTTCTTACTTGTATAATGAATAAACATTTTTATAAATTTCTGGCAAGAGTAATGCAATAAAGCCGTACTTTTTTATTTTATTGATTTCGATATGAGTGTCTTTGTTTATCATATAAAACACCCCAAAAGTTTATCCAACTTTTGGGGTGTTAGTAGTTGTAGTTAATGATAACTTAATTTATAAAATAATCATTAATCCATTAAGCTACTGCGCTTACCGCTAATGCATTATCAGGTTTTTTAACAATAGCATAAAGAATACCCGTAAGTAGTGCACCGACTACAATCGAAATTAAATAGCCGACAACGGGCGTAACAACACCTGGAATAGCTAAAGCAAATAATCCGCCGTGTGGTGTCATTAATTTAGAACCAAAGGCTAAAGCAAGACCACCCGCTGTAGCACCACCTAAAATACAACAAGGAATAACACGTAAAGGATCTCGCGCTGCGAATGGAATTGCCCCTTCTGAAATAAAACATAATCCAAGAATACCGGCTGCTTTACCACTTTCGCGCTCCCCTTTATCAAATTTACGACGAGCAACAAAAGTCGCAAGGCACATTGCTAGAGGTGGCACCATGCCGCCTGCCATCACAGCTGCCATAGGTCCATATTGGTGCACTGTAATCAAACTGGTACCAAATGCATACGCAACTTTATTAACAGGCCCGCCCATATCTGTACACATCATTCCACCTAATAATGCCCCTAAAATAACGGCATTAGCGGTATTCATTGATGCTAACCATTCTGTTAAAAAGTTCATTAATGCGGCAATAGGCGTACCGATGATAAATTGCATCACTAAACCCGTTATTAACGTTGCAAATAAAGGCACAATTAATATTGGTTTTAAAGCTGCCATACTTTTTGGTAAAGGGAAGTATCGTGTGATTAATAACGCCACATAACCGGCTATATAACCAATGATAATCCCCCCAAGGAAGCCGGCATTAACAACAACTGAGAGTAACCCCCCAACAAGACCTGGGGTTAAACCTGGTCTATCTGCAATAGAATACGCAATATAACCCGCTAATAAAGGCACCATTAACGAAAAGGCTAAATCACCAATTTGTTTTAAGTGAGGTTCACCAACAAGCTCTTGTACCATAACTGTTTTAACAACACTTACGCCGTTTTCTATTGTTTTGACTGTTTTTTCAACATATTGGAATTCACCAAAAGCAAAAGCTAAGGCAATAATTAATCCACCTGCAACGACCATAGGTAGCATGTAAGAAATACCAGTTAATAAATGTTGATAAAGTCCTTTCTTTTCACTACTTGTCGATTTGACTGAGGTATTAGCGGGTTGATAGACAGTCGCTTCTTTTAATGCTTTATCTAGCTCTTCGGCGGTTTTCTTTAATGCTGCACCTGTTTTAGTACGATAAAGTCTTTTACCAGCAAATTTGCTAAGATCCACATCAATATCACAAGCGGCAATGACAACATCTGCTGCAGCAATTTCTTCAGGGGTTAATTCATTGCCGACCCCAACAGAGCCACGCGTTTCAACTTTACAACGCCAGCCACGTTTTTTAGCTTCTTCTTCGATTGCCTCAGCTGCCATAAAAGTATGAGCCACACCCGTTGGGCAAGCCGTTACCGCAACGATAGTTACTGGCTTATTAGTATCTGTTGCTTTGGTTTCTGTTTTACTTGTTTCGTAAGAGATGGCTTTTTTAGGGGCATCCGTTAAGATTTTTCTCGGATCTTCAAATAATTCATCAAGGTTTTTAACAGAATACACCTTTTTGCCTTGAAGATTTTTTTCATCAATATTTCCTGAACCAACAGCAATAACAACATCGGCGTCAGTTGCAGAATCAACAATGTTAATATTTAATTCATCTGCTGCTAATTTTAACTCAGCATTTGCTAAGCGCCCTTCAATAGGTCCTGTATTACTTCCAATGAGTATATATATATTCATAAGCTCTCCTAACCTGTGATGATTTGTATTTCGTCCAACATTTTATCGACCGCTTGTCTGTCAGCGATTCCAACTCCTGCTTGAGTAACCGATAAGGCTGCAACACTTGAAGCAAAAACTAAAGTATCTTTAATCGATTGATGAGTTAATAGCCCATACATGATGCCACCGACCATTGAGTCACCTGCACCAACGGTGCTAACAACCTTACATTTTGGTGGTGTTGCAAGCCAAGCTTCATTTTGGGTTACCCATAATGCACCCTTGCTACCAAGTGAAACAATGACATTTTCGATGCCTTCATTGACTAGTTGCAGCGCCGCTTTTTTTATATCTTCGAGTGTTGGTAATTGGTGCCCAGCCCAGATTTCAAGCTCTTTATCATTGGGTTTTATTAACCAGGGTTTAGCTTTTAAACCGGCATTGAAGGCATCTCGGCTACTATCAAAAATAATTTTGGGGCAAATCGCTTTGACTTGTTTCATCCAGTCGGTAAAACTATCCAGAGAAACACCAGCCGGTAAACTGCCACTAATAGCAACAATATCTATGTCTTTTAACCATTCTAATGAGCGTTTAACAAATGATTGCCAATCTTGTTCGCTAACGGTAAAACCTGAAAAGTTAAGATCCGTTACCTCGCTATTTTGTTCGGTCAATTTAACATTAATACGTGTTCGTCCTTTGACGCTTTGAAATTTATCCTCTAGTTTCAAACGTTGAAATAATTGATTAAATCCATCGCGGTTTTCATCACCAAGAAAACCACCGACTTTTAACGAAACACCTAAATCAGATAATACTTTAGCAACGTTAATTCCTTTACCTGCCGGTAATAAATCATTGGTTTGAACAAGATTAACTTCACCTAATTCGATTTTGGCACAATAACCAAGTAAATCATAAGCTGGATTTAAGGTGATGGTTGCAGCTTTGTATGTCATAGCTAAATTTCCTCGCCTAAACCAGATTTAATCCCTGCTTCAATCGCATCTAACGCTTTTTCAGCATCTTCACCGACAGCATTAAAACGTAAACGGCTGCCTTTTTTGGCACCTAATGCCACAACTTTCATTAAGCTAGTTGCACTAACAGGTTCGTTTTTGCCATCCACTTTGGAGACTGTTATTTTACTTTTAAATTCTTTTGCTAATTTTACAAGCACTGATGAAGGTCTTGTGTGTAATCCATTTTCATTTAAGATGATAAATTCACGCGTTAGATTTTCAGTATCTTGCTTATCGTTAACTTTATCCTCAGTTATTTCTTCTATTGCAGCTTGTTTATGTTGTTCTTTTTCGTTGCCATCGGTCGATGTGAGTAAATCGAGGAGTTGATTGGCGCTTGCATTAACAAGTTTATCTAATTGATTATTAAAGGTAAGTTTAGCGAGTTGATTAATGAAGGGTTCTACAGAATTATCAATTGCTGAGACGGTAATTAACATGTTAACTGGCACACCATCTTGGCTAATGTCAAATTTTGTTCGACTAATAACAGCCGCATTTTTTAGATTGCCATCAAGGCTATCATTAATCCAAACGCCTTGACCTAAATATTTGGGTTGTTGTTCTATGACATTCGCAATAAATTTATTATTAACCGCATTTTGTTGTTTTAATCGAGAAGCATTTAACGCTTGCATGGTCGCTAAATCATCAACAGGAATATCTAATAGTAATGTGTCTTCGCTGAGATTTAAATGCGATTCTTGTGCAGTTTCTTTGCCAGTTAGAATAGCTAGCGCATCATCAGCAGTTTTAATATTTTTAATTTTTTCTTCAATATCATCGGCCCCTAACACATGGGTTAATTGGCGAAGTAATTCCAGGTGCTCATCGGAACTTGCCGCAATACCAATAGCTAAATAGGCTTTTTCTCCATCGTCTCCCCAAACTACCCCTTTTGGGAAACAAAAAACTTGTACACCTGTTTTTTTTATAAGATGACGAGTTGACGGTGTTCCATGAGGTATGGCAATTCCATTTCCTAAATAGGTAGAGGCTTGAGATTCGCGCTCTAACATTCCTGCGACATAACCTTCTTTGACATAATCAGCTTTGGTCAATGCGGCAGCAATTTTTTTTATAGCTTCTGTTTTATTTTCTGCTTGTTCATTTAAATGAATATCATTTTGGGTTAAATGAAACATAAAATTTTTACCTCTGATTAAAAATGTTAGAATTAGCAAAATCTCAAAATATTACTGCTAATTATTAAAATAAATAATTGAATAGCTTCAGTTATGATGGATATAAAATGATAAATTATCAAATATTTTATACCAATTGATAACAAGGATGTGATCTTGATCCATTTCTTTATTAAATTTTAACGATAATTTAATTTGCAGGGGTAAAAAAAGAAGTTTGAGATGTCATTATAATTTAGGCATGATAAGTACAATATAGCCTTTCATCATAAATAAAATACCTTGCGATAATTGCAATTTAGAATAAAGGATTATTCTATAATGTTAACATAAGTTTAGCGCCTAAAAGACGCCTAAAATTTAAAAAGTTAATTTGTAATAACAATCTAAATGACTTATGATTCAAGATATTCTCGATTATTTTTCTGTTCAATAATAAATTGCAATTTTATGATCACAAACTGTTTCTATTTTAACGGGTGTATCAAATATTTCTTCTAAAAGTTGGCTTTCCATCATGCTATCAGCATCGCCTTGATGAATAAGTTGTCCATTTTTCATCGCTAAAATATTATCAGCATAAACCGAAGCAAAATTAATATCATGAATAACAATGACGATGGTTTTACCGAGTTCATCAGCAGCGCGCCGTAATTGTTTCATCATTGCAACAGCATGTTTCATATCTAAATTATTTAAAGGTTCATCTAATAAGACATATTTTGTATCTTGACATAAAACCATAGCAACATAAGCACGTTGTCTTTGCCCGCCAGATAATTCATCTAAAAAACGGTCTTTTAATTCCGTTAAATGTAAAAAATTTAATGCTGAATCTATATGTTTTAGATCATCAGTCGTTAAACGTCCTTTACTATAAGGATAACGTCCAAAACCAACTAATTCTTTTACGGTTAATCGAGTATTAAATTGATTTTCTTGCCTAAGTACCGATAGGTAAGTAGCAAGTATATCACTTGGGGTTGTTGCAACATCTAAATCATGGACTTTAATTTGCCCTTCATCAGCGGCTAAAAGTCGAGCGATTATCGTTAATAACGTCGATTTACCTGCTCCATTTGGTCCAATAATTGCGGTAATACCCCCTTCAGGTATGGTTGCTGTAATGTGGTTTAAAACCAAAGTAGTTTGATATTTTTTGCTGATGTTATTAATTTCTATCACTTTGAAACCTTTTTTAATAATAGAAGGATAAATAAAATTCCTCCTATAAATTCTATAACAACGGATAAAGAGCCAACCATATTTAGTAGCTGCTCAAGTACAAATTGCCCACCTATCAAAAATATTACACCGAGTAAAAAAGCACAGGGTAATAAATATCGATGCTGGCTCGAACCACATAGACTATATGCCAAATTTGCGATTAACAATCCTAAAAAGGTAAATGGACCAACTAAAGCCGTTGAAATCGCAACAAGTACAGAGACTAATAATAAAATTAGTGTGACGTTTTTTTGGTAATTAAGTCCTAAATTAATGGCTTGATCTCGCCCTAGCGCTAACACATCAAAACGATAGCGCATACGCCATAAAACAAAACCAATCATTAAAGCCGTGATTAATGAAAAAATAATTAATACCGGTTCTGCTTTTGAGAAGGTGGCAAAAATACGAGATTGTACAATAGCAAATTCGCTAGGTGTCATTAGCCGTTGTAATAAATTTGAAAAACTTCGAAATAACGTACCTAAAATAATTCCAATTAATAAGACGATTTGCAAGTTTGTTTTAAGTTTGGTAAATAAGCCTCGATATAAAAATAATGAAAATAAAATCAGTAATAAACATTCAAAAATAAATTTACCAATCGCGCCTAAATAAAATATGCCATTATTGTCTGTAAAAAAAACAACAATAGTTTGAATTAAAATAAAAAGCGATTCAAATCCCATTAATTGCGGCGTTAATATACGATTATTTGTTACTGTTTGAAATAATAAGGTCGACGTTGCCGAGGCAAAGGCAACAAGGAGCATGGTTAAAATAATATAGAAACGGTGATTTAAAATAAATTGAATATTTCCTTTTAAATTCACTGTCATATAACAAGTGACGCACGTTAGTGCGATGACAATTAATATTATTAATCTTTTATTACATGATAAAGATGTTAATGCTTTAATTGGCATGACGTTTTCGACTCAATAAAAATAAAAAAATAGCAGCGCCTAAAACGCCTAATATGACACTAACGGGTATTTCATAAGGATAACGGATAGTGCGTCCTATAATATCGCAAATTAATACAAGCCCTGCCCCTGTTAAACAAATCCAAGGAAGGGTTTTACGAACGTTATCACCGTAAAATAAGCTAATAAGATTTGGAATAATAAGACCCAGAAAAGGTAAAATGCCGACAACTACAATGACGATACCGCCAATCAGCGCGATGACAACGAGTCCGAGCAGCATAACGCGTTGATAGTTTAAACCAACATTAATCGCAAAATCACGTCCTAAGCCAACAACGGTGAATTTATCGGCACTCCAGCAGGCTAATAGGGTTAATCCTCCTACCAACCAAAGTAATTCATAACGACCTTTTAAGATTGCCGAGAAATCCCCTGATTCATACCCTGCAAGTGATTGCAATAAATCAAAATACATAGCAAAAAAAGTCGTTATTGCACTAATTATTGCACCTAACATGATACCGACCAATGGTACCATTAGAGCAGATTTAAAGATAATTCGGCGCGTAATAAATAAAAAGGTTAATGTCCCTATCATCGCAAATAAGCTTGCCACAATCATTTTTAACATTATTGGAGAGGATGGCGCAATGACCATCATGACTAATAAGCCAAGGCTTGCTGATTGTGTAGTACCGACGAGTGTCGGCTCAACAAAACGGTTTTGCGTCAAAAGTTGCATAATTAATCCGGCAACACTCATCGCACTACCGGCAAGTAATAATGCGATTGTTCGTGGAATGCGGCTAACCAAAAAGATTTCACGCATATTAGGATCTGTCCAAACACCCGCGAGGGTAACATGTCCTGCACCAATAAAAAGACTAATTACAGACATTATGAATAAAATCACAATGCCCGTAATAAAATAAAATGACTTCATAAATTAAAAATAATTTTTGCGTTAGTTAGTCGTTGTTTGTAATGCTTGTTCTACTTGTTGGATTAATTCTTGATAAGTTTGGATCCCACCAGCAATATAAATCGCAGCTGAATCTAGATAGATTATATGATTATTCTTCCAAGCTTTAGTTTGTTCAACTAATGGATTACTTAAGACTTGTTTTGCTGATTCTGCTTCAGACCGACCAATTGCACTATCGCGATCTAATACAAATAACCAATCAGGATCGGCACTTAAAATAAATTCTGACGTTATGGCATCACCATGTTTACCTGATTGTTCTAATTTTGCTGCAGGTTTAAATCCTAACTCATCAAACACAAAACCAAAGCGTGATTTTGCGCCGTAAGCTGACATTTTTCCACCATTAACCATAATTACTAATGCATTACCTGCTTGACTCGTCTTTGGTTTAATCGTATTAAGCTGCTGCTTAAAATTATTAATTAATTGTTCTGCTTGTTCCTGTTTATTAAAAATAAGTCCTAATTGCTTCGTACGCTCAGTTAAACTATTTAAAAAATCATTAGTATCGATTTCAAGAGATATCGTTGGTGCTATTTGATTGAGTTTTCCATAAGCATCATTAGCACGTCCACCCGCTATAATTAACTCAGGATTGATAGAGCTGATTGCTTCATAATTTGGCTCAAATAATGTGCCTGCATTTACATAATTTTTACTACTATATTTGCTTAAAAATGAAGGGAAATTAACATTAGTCTGTGCAACCGCAGTCACTGGAATATTAAGTGCATCCATGATATCAAGTGTTGCCATATTTAAAACGACGACATTTTTAGGATCTAAAGGAACAGTAGTTTTACCTTGGGCATGTTCAATGGTGATGGTTTCGGTCACGTCTTTTTTGTCAGATTTATTGTCACAGCCGACAAGCACGAACATAAAGGCAAGTAGCAAGGCTAACTTAACTTTGATATTTGAAAACATTTGATCTCCTAATCTCATTAGATGAAGGTGCGATTGTAGATTAATCTTCTATCATTATTTTAAGGGGTAATAATGATACATTTGAGTAAATGATAAATAGAATAATTATCATTTGCGTTAGATTGTATCTAAAAACGCGTTAATCTTCAATCTTGCAGCCATAATTATTTAGTTAAATTGTATGATTAATTCATCTTTATAAATAAAATTATTTAAACAAATGATTACCGTTAAATAATAAAAAAAAGAATAAAATCATTTTTTAACATGTTACGAATGTTTTTTTGCGTGATAATTTTTATATTTATTAGGTGAATGAGTAAGTTTAATATATCAAGCTAATCAGCTAGAGTTGCCAAAGATAAAATGAAAATTTATTTTAAAATTATAGGAATATCTGATAATTATAATAGTTAAAAAATATCTTTATTTTGCTGGACTTTGATACCAAGTAAGGGTAATTTTAAAAAACAGTTTATTTTTTGATAGACCTTCCAAAAAGGAGAACTAAATTATGACTAAAAAAGAATTATCCGCAAAACGATTCAAAGAAGCACAAAAATTACAAGAAGCGCCTATTTTGTTTCCTACCGATTTGGGAGAAAAAGCCTCTCGTGATATCTCTGGTGCCATGAATTCAATCTTAGCAGATGTATTTGCTTTATATTTGAAAACTAAAAATTTCCATTGGCATGTCAGTGGCCCACATTTTCGTGATTATCATTTAATGTTTGATGACCAAGGTGAAGAGCTGTTTGCAATGACAGATCCAATTGCCGAACGAGTGCGTAAATTAGGTGGTACGACCCTTAGATCGATTACTAATATTACGCAATTGCAAAGTATTAGTGATAATAATGCCGATTATGTTGAGCCAGAAGATATGCTAAGAGAATTATGCCAAGATAATATTCATTTAACTTCTCGAATGCGTGAAGCTCACGATATTTGCGATGAATATAATGATACCGCTACAGCAAGCTTAATTGAAGAATGGATAAATCAAGCGGAACAACGCGCCTGGTTCCTTTTTGAAGCAAGTCGCCGTGCAGATTCAACAGGGCATTAATAATATCTATTTTGATAGATAATATCGATAATAGATAAAATTAAATGTAATAGGCTGTAGGTTTTAATTCACTCCATTAGGTTTCAATAATGTTTGTTGGAAAGATGCTTATTAAAGCTCTCCCTTTATATAAAATAATGAGGTAATAATGAGTAAGAATATTGCAGTATTAGTAGGAAGTTTACGTAAAGAATCCTATAACCTTAAACTTGCAAAAGTGTTTCAACAAATTGCACCGTCATCTTTGTCGTTAGAAATCATCGAAATCGGTGATTTACCTTTGTATAATGAAGATATTGATACGGCAACACCACCACTTTCTTATACAAGATTCCGCACTGAAATTGCTAATTGCCAAGGTGTGTTATTTATTACACCTGAATATAATCGCGGCTTACCGGCTGTTATTAAAAATGCTATTGATGTTGGCTCTCGCCCATATGGTAAAAGTGTGTGGTCTAAAAAACCGGCTGGTATTTTCACTTCATCACCAGGCGCTATTGGTGGATTTGGCGCTAATCATCAACTTCGCCAATCACTGGTTTTTCTTGATATGCCAGCATTGCAACAACCTGAAGCCTATTTTGGTGGTGTGGATAAAGATTTTGATCCTAATGGTAATATTAATGACAGCGCAAAAGCATTTTTAACTAAATTTATTAATGCTTATGCCGATTGGGTTAATAAACTCGCTTAATTTTCCTTCTTTAAATTTCTATTTAGTTATTTACCGTCTACAATAGTAGGCGGTAATTTTTTTAGATATCGATGTTATAGTCTTTACTTTTATATGATCACTTTTAATCCACTGACTGAACAACTATTATTAGAGCGTGCAGAATTAATGGCAGGTTATTCATTTGCTGACATAGCTGCTTATTTAAACATTACGTTACCGAATGATCTAAAAAGACAAAAAGGTTGGGTTGGTCATTTAATTGAAACCTTTCTTGGCGCAACGGCGGGTAGCAAGGCAGAACGTGATTTTGTCAATTTAGGTATTGAGCTTAAAACCATTCCTGTTAATCATAACGGTTTGCCGTTAGAAACCACCTTTGTCAGTGTTGCACCATTAATGGATAATCATGGCGTAACATGGGAGACAAGTCACGTTAATTATAAATTAAGTAAAGTGCTCTGGATCCCAATTGAAGGAGAAAGAAGCATACCACTTGCTAAAAGGCGTATTGGCAAAGCAATTTTATGGTCTCCCTCCCCTTTGCAACAAAACCAGCTGAAGCAAGATTGGCAAGAATTGATGGATATGATTATTTTAGGTCAAGTTGAAAAAATTACCGCGCATTATGGCACCTATTTACAGCTGCGTCCCAAAGCTGCAAATGGGGCAAGTTTAACAAAAGCAATTGGTGAAGACGGACAAATTATTTTAACTCGTCCACGTGGCTTTTATCTAAAAAAAATATTTACTCAACAAATTTTGCAAAACATCAGCTAATTAGAATAACCCATTGATTAAATGGGTAAAATTTTATTAATTTGAGATAACATTTTTAATTATTTTTTTAGGGTAAATACATTAAAAGAGTAACCTCGCTCGAATTGTTCCGTGTACTTTTTTTAACTTCGTTAGTAATTCTTCTGCCTTTTGCAGATCTACTCTATCAATATCAATAACCACATAACCGATATTATTCGCCGTTTGTAAATATTGCGCGGCTATATTTAGTCCTTGCTTTGCAAACAAGGTATTAATTGCCGTCAGTACGCCCGGATAATTATGGTGAATATTTAAAAAACGACTGGCACCTTTCTGTGGAATGGGTAAGGAAACTTCAGGGAAATTAACTGCCGATAGCGTTGCGCCTGTATCCGAATATTTTGCTAATTTGCTTGCCACTTCAATACCAATATTTTCCTGCGCTTCAACAGTTGATCCCCCTATATGAGGCGTTAAGATAACATTATCAAATTGACATAAAGGTGATTGGAATGGCTCTTGATTGCTCGCCGGTTCACTTGGAAAAACATCAATAGCAGCACCACTAAGTTTATTTGCTTTTAATGTCTCTGTCAGTGCATCAATATCTATGACACTGCCACGTGATGCATTAATCAAAATAGCCTTACTTGGCATTAGTGCTAATTCTTGTTTTCCAATCATTTTTTGCGTCGAAGGATTTTCGGGGACATGCATGCTAATCACATCAGAAAGGGCTAGAAGTTCATTCATAGTTGCTACTTGTTTTGCATTACCAAGCGATAAACGAGTTTCTATATCATAAAAAAACACCTGCATTCCCAAAGATTCGGCTAAAACACTTAATTGGCTACCAATATGACCATATCCGATTATACCTAGTTTTTTTCCTCGCGCTTCATAAGCCCCCTCGGCAATTTTATTCCATTTTCCTTGATGCGCTTTAGCATTTGCTTCAGGCACCCGTCTTAATAATAATATTATTTCGCCTAAGACAAGTTCAGCAACAGAGCGCGTATTTGAAAACGGCGCATTAAATACCGGAATACCTTTTAATTTGGCAGCGTCTAAATCAACTTGATTGGTACCAATACAGAAACAACCAATGGCGGCTAATTTAGGAGCACTGTCAATGATGTCTTTAGTGAGGTGAGTACGCGATCGAATACCAATAAACCGAACATCTTTTAAAGCCTGCTTTAATTCTTCAGGAGATAAAGCACCTTTATAATATTCGATATTTGTGAAACCCGCCGATTTTAAAAGATCAATTGCGCGCGGATGTATTCCTTCAAGTAATAAAAATTTATTTTCATCTTTCGTCAATGTCTGAACAACCATGTTTACCTCAATAAATATCATTAATAGTCATTATCAATTGCAAAATAAATAATGTACTGAATTCATTAATTATTGATTGTCGATAGCCTAATAAGACGCAATAATTTCTTCAAATTTTTAATTAAACTTTTTTAAGTTCTTTAACGCCAGAGCTTGTTCCAATTAAAGCAATATCGGCAGAATGATTTGCAAATATACCCACTGTAACAACACCAGCAAGATTATTAATTAGCCTTTCAAATTCAAAGGGATCAGTTATGATTAAATCATGAATATCTAAAATAACATTGCCATTATCAGTTATAACACCTTGTCGATAAATAGGTTTGCCTCCTAATTTAAACATTTCACGTGCAACATATGAACGCGCCATAGGAATGACTTCAATAGGTAACGGGAAATTACCTAAAACATTCACAAGTTTTGATTCATCTGCAATACAAATAAATGTTTTTGCTAAAGCTGCAACAATCTTTTCGCGGGTTAGTGCAGCGCCCCCCCCTTTTATCATTTGTAACTGCTGATTGATTTCATCAGCACCATCAACATAAATATCGACACTATCCACCTCATTACAATCAAAAACTGGAATGCCATAGCTTTCAAGTTTAATCGTCGAGGCTTTTGAACTTGAAACTGTCCCTTTTATTTGATGTTTTATGGTCGCTAATGCATCAATAAAATGCATCGCTGTTGATCCTGTTCCTACGCCTATTATAGTATCTGGTTTGACGTATTTTAATGCCGACCAACCGACTAATTTTTTTAATTCATCTTGTGTCATAGTGTTCCCATCTTAATTGATAGTTTTTATATAAAAAAATAAAATTTTAAAAGCAAAATGCCTAAAGATATGGCATAGTAACTAATCATAAGACAAAAATCATTATGAATTTAAGAAAATAAAGTATTTATCATAATTGCTTATTTATTAAATAATAGGAGCAAATAAATACGATAATGGAATACCTATTATAAAAGTACATTGTTTTTTAACCGATATTGTTAATTTAATTAATAATAAGAGTACTCGACTATAATAAGTAATGTTAGCGAAATTAAAATAAGAATAGATAGAGATTATGAAGCGTCCAGATTATAGAGCCTTACAAGCGTTAGATGCAGTAATAAAAGAACGTGGATTTGAAAGGGCTGCCGATAAATTATGTATTACTCAGCCTGCCGTTTCACAGCGCATCAAACAATTAGAAAACTTCTTTGGTCAACAATTATTAGTTCGTACCATACCCCCTAAAGCAACTAAACAAGGCGAACACTTGCTTGGTTTATTACATCAAGTTGAATTACTCGAACAACAATGGTTAGGTGATAACGAACAAAATGCGATGCCTTTATCTTTATCAATTGCAATTAATGCAGATTCATTAGCAACTTGGTTATTGCCGGCCTTAAAACCCGTGCTAAATAAAAATATTGTCCGTCTAGATATTCAAATAAAAGATGAAGAACATACTTTAGATTTATTGAGGTTAGGTACAGTTATTGGTGCAATAAGTATTCAAGCAAATCCTCTACCGAGTTGTTTATCAGATAGATTAGGTGCACTGGATTATATTTTTGTTGCCTCTCCCGATTTTCAAAAGAAATACTTTCCAAATGGCGTAACAAAAACATCACTATTAAAAGCGCCCGCTGTTGCTTTTGATCATTTAGACGATATGCATCAGGCTTTTTTACATGAAAATTTTAATTTAACGCCAGGCAGTGTAATTTGTCATATTACTAGTTCGTCTGAAGCGTTTGTGCAATTAGCAAAACAAGGTTCTGCATGTTGTATGCTACCTATTTTGCAAGTTGAAAAAGAACTCAAAAGTGGCGAACTGGTAAATTTAACAGAAGGTTTATATCAAAGACGAATGCTATATTGGCACCGTTTTGCACCAGAAAGCAGTATTATGCAACACATTTCTGAAACGTTAGTCTCTTATGCCGCTAAAGTCTTATCCCAACCTTAAAAATTGCCTGTTTAAACGTAAGATTAGATGTAATAATTGCATCTAATCTAAAATTGCTTATCAAAAAAAGTGATTTTTATTGTTAAATATATAACAATACTTCTAATGTCTAGTTTTTTACAAATATATTGATATTAATCTGCCTTCTCAAGCATTGGGTTTTTTTATTCATATATTTATAATTCATATCGTTATAGTAATTATATACATGAAGAGTTTCTATCATGACAAAATTGAAAAATGATCGTTATTTACGTGCTTTACAGTGTTTACCTGTTGATAAAACGCCATTATGGATGATGCGACAAGCAGGTCGTTATTTGCCTGAATATCGAAAATTACGCGCGCAAGCAGGTGATTTTATGACATTATGTCAAACTCCTGATTTAGCTTGTGAAATCACATTACAACCTATAAAACGTTATGATCTTGATGCAGCTATTATTTTTTCGGATATTTTAACCATTCCAGATGCCATGGGTTTAGGACTGCATTTTGTGTCTAATGAAGGTCCTAAATTTAGTCGACCTATCACGCAATTATCCGATATTTTAAACCTACCGATTATTGATCCAAATACGCAATTAAGTTATGTAATGGATGCCATAAGCATGACACGTAAAGCATTGCAAAATAAAATACCACTTATCGGTTTTTCGGGTAGCCCTTGGACGTTAGCAACTTACATGATAGAAGGTGGCAGTAGTAAAGCCTTCACTAAAATTAAAAAAATGCTTTATTGTGATCCAAAAGCATTACACTGTTTATTAGATAAATTAGCTAAAAATGTCGCTAATTATTTAAATGCTCAAATTGAAGCCGGCGCACAATCAATTATGATATTTGATACCTGGGGTGGCGTTTTAAGCCATCAAAGCTACCTTGAATTTTCGCTTTATTATATGCAGCAAATTTTATCTGAACTTAAACGTGGGCAAAAAGATAAACAAAATATCGAAAGTTATGTGCCTGTTACCCTTTTTACTAAAGGTGGCGGCTTATGGCTAGATGCTATTATGAAAAGCGGTTGTGATGCAATTGGTATCGATTGGACAGTCGATTTAAGCACAATTGCAAATAAAAGCAGAATCGCTATTCAAGGTAATTTAGATCCTAGCGTTTTATATGCTGATAAAAGCGTTATTGATATAAATGTTACCCGTATTTTACAAGAATTTGGTTATCATAATGGCCATGTTTTTAATTTAGGTCATGGCATTCATCAAGATATTCCACCCGAACATGTCCAATATTTAGTCGATGCAGTTCATCAACAATCTGAAAGGTTTCACTATGCTTAAAAATCCGGTTCAACTTAGGCTTGAAAAATTGCCCATTTGGCAACAACGTTTATTTATGGCTTGCTTATGTGAACGTATGTATATTAATTATTGCTATTATCTACAACAACAAGGAACATTAGAAGAAGCTAAAAGTTATAAAAAAATTCTAGATTTAGTCTGGGAATCACTAATTATTAAAGAAAGTAAAATCAATTTTGATTTACAGCTAGAAAAATTAGAAGACATTATTCCTATTGTGAAAGAAAATAGTCCTTATATGATTTACCCAGCAATTGATGCCTGCCAAGCTTTAAGTGAACTTTTACATTCTTATTTAAGTGATGAAATCGGTTTTCATACTTGCCAAGTGAGCAGTATATCGGCGACAACTATTGCCGAACTTGAAATGACAAAATCAAATCAAATTTTAAGTACTGAAGAACAACAGAATTTAACAGATGTAGTTGAAGAATTCGACTTTCAATGGGAAATTTTACGGGCTTTACGAAATGAAGAAAATACAAAACTTGATTTAATAAAAGGATTAAGAGAAGATATTCGAGGTATAGAAACAAGTAATATTGGCGTTTTTTTAAGCGAATAACTGATATAAGTAATTTTTTTCTCTTTTTTTATAAAATATTGCTTTGATATTAAAGAAATATAGACTACATTTACTGTCAATGTAAAACCGTTTTTGTTTACAGTAGCAAAGTTAAAAGCTTAAAATAAAGTTAAAAGCTTTAATTTCAGCTTTTTATGTTCACTTTAACAATGAAATTAATAAGTAAGGATATGTCCATGAATAAAACAGAACTTGTAGATGCAATTGCTAGCAAAGCCGATATCACTAAGGTCGCTGCTAAAACAGCATTAGAAGCTACTTTAGCGGCAATTACTGAATCTTTAAAAGCAGGCGATTCAGTTCAATTAGTAGGTTTTGGTACGTTTAAAGTCAACAATCGTAAAGCACGTACTGGTCGTAATCCTAAAACAGGTAAAGAAATCAAAATTGAAGCTAGCAAAGTTCCTGCATTTGTTTCAGGTAAAAGCTTAAAAGAAGCTATCAAATAAATTTTCCTTCTATTTTGATAAATAATTAGAGTTTATAAAGATAATGCTTTATAAATTCTAATTATTGTTTAAAATCCTATTAAACATATCTGTTTATCTTCTTAAATGCTTAGCTCTAAAATTCTTCTATCATTAGATACTTATATTAAAAAATTGTGCATCTGTTAATGCTGCTAAATCCATTGGCGCTAATTCTATCTCAAGTCCTCGCCTTCCTCCTGAAACAAATAGTGTTGATAATTGTTTTGCGGATAGATCAATAAGTGTTTTTAGTCGTTTTTTTTGTCCTAACGGGCTAATGCCTCCAACTAAATATCCCGATACTTTTTGTGCCAATTCACTTGCAGCTAAATCAACTTTTTTACAGGAAAGAACCCTTGCAACCTCTTTTAGATCAAGATATTTATTAACAGGAATAATACAAACTGCTAATTGTTTAGTATTATCATTTAAACTCACAATGAGTGTTTTAAAAACTTGATCAGCGGTAATTGATAAACTCGGATCGAGTTTATTGACCGCTTCGTCTCCATAATGAATTTCATTCGGATCATGTTTATATTGATGAAGTATAAAAGAAATATGTTCTTTTTTGAGTAAATTAATAGCTGGTGTCATATACTTTCACTTCTTAATAAGAATATTAATCACTAATCATTAAAATGGTTATTGTTTCAAGAATATGTTTGAAGATGAACTAATAACAAAAAACTCTTACGAAATGAAAACTATCGTTATTAAAACTATCATTATTAAAACTATCTTTTTAAAAAATCTTTATTAAAAAAACTAAGTTTATTTCATAAGAGTCAATTTATAATACTAAATTTTAATAAATTAGATAAACGTACATATATCGCCGTGCTAATTAAATAATAAAATCATGTTGCTCAGGTGTTTCACTAATGGTTTTATATAAACGATAATAAAAACATAATACAAAAAAACCACCCATACTGTGTATGAAACTTTGTATTAAATTCATAGTAATATTATTAGGAAAATTAATCGTTAATGATGCGCATATAAGTATAAATCCTACATATATAACTTCTATTGCTATTCCTATTCCAAAATATTTTTTTATCAACTGAATAGTATTTTTAAATAATAAACTAAAAGGTGCTTTCGTTGGGTCGACAATAGAAGCCATAAAAAAATGAGACATCATTAAAAATAAAAATAGAAAAAACAGTATTGCTAATAAAAGAATTAATATGCCAAAAAAAGGCATTATAATCATAAATAACATTGATATCAGTGAAATCAAAAAACAATATACAATAGATAAACCAATAAAGCTCAGATATAGCAGTAATAATTTACCTACATTATTTATAATGTGATCAAATAAAATTTTGATATTAAACGATGAGCTGTGCGCTAAATTATAAAGAGTCGCAATATTTATCAAAGATAGAATTAAAGATGTGATCATAATAATCAACATAAATAATATTATTATATGAGCAAAATTATTGATGGTATAAGAGTCATATAAATCAACATTTTTACCCATTGAAATGAATTGATTAATACCCAGAATGTCAACCGCCGAATCATAAACAAGAAAATTTAATATCGTTAATATTATTTGCATAATCACAATAGGCACGAATCGATTAGCCATAAAATTTAACGACTGCTTGAAAATGGGCACAAAGTTTATTTGTTTATTCATTAATTTTTTCCTTATTAATTGGCATGACATCAGATGCCATGCCAACTAAATTCATTCATTATTTCAATTAAGATTGTAAATAAGCAATATCGGCAACTTTTAAAAATAAATTTTGCAATTTAGTTAATAAAGCTAAGCGATTTAACTTAATTTGTTCGTTATCAACCATGACCATTACGTCAGAAAAAAATGCATCTACTGGCTCTTTTAAAGTTGAGAGTTCAACTAACGCATCTTGATATTTGCCTTGATTAAAATAAGGCTCTAATTTATCGGTAAGAATAATCACTTGCTTAGCAAGTGCTTCTTCTGCTCCTGATTCAATAAGCGATGCGTTAATTTTTTCAGGAATTATGCAATTTGCTTTAGCTAAAAGGTTAGATACCCGTTTATTAGCATCTGCTAATGATGCAGCTGCTGGTAAAGTTCTAAAATGACTTACGGCTTTCACACGAGTATCAAAATCAGCTGGTTTTGTTGGATTTAAAGACAGAACGGATTGTAATGTATCGATAGCAAAGCCTTGTTCTAAATACCAAGCTCTAAAACGACCTTGCATAAAGGTGACAACATCTTCAATGACGTTTTTATTAGTTAACTTATCCCCATAGCAAGTAGCGGCAAACTGCGCTAAATTAACAAGATCAAGCGGTAATGATTTTTCGACAATAATTCTAAGTACGCCAATTGCAGCGCGACGTAATGCAAATGGGTCTTTATCCCCTTTCGGGTTTTGCCCAATACCAAAAATACCCACTAAGGTATCCATCTTTTCGGCAAGAGAAACGGCACAAGCAACAGACGTATCAGGAAGTTCATCACCTGCAAAACGCGGTTTATATTGCTCTTCGATCGCCATCGCAACATCCATGCTTTCGCCATCTTTTAAGGCTAAATAACGTCCCATAATGCCTTGCGTTTCAGGAAATTCAAAAACAGTATTGGTGACTAAATCACATTTTGCCAATTTAGCTGCGCGTTTAGCTGCATGAACATCAGTATGGATTTGATGAGCAATCTCACCCGCTAATGATTCAAGTCTTAACGCTTTATCTTTTAATGTGCCTAGTTGTTGTTGAAATAAAACTGTTTCAAGTCTTGATAATCTGTCTTCTAAATGCTCTTTTAAATCCGTTTTATAAAAAAATTCGGCATCTGCAAGACGTGGTCTTACCACTTTTTCATTACCTGAAATTATCACCTTCGGATCTTTCGATTCAATATTGGCAACAAATATAAAGTTAGGTAATAATTTTGCTTGTTTATCATATACTGGAAAATATTTTTGATCGCCTTTCATGGTATAAACCAATGCCTCGGCAGGAACATCTAAAAATTTTTCTTCAAATGCCGCCGTTAAAACAACAGGCCATTCGACTAATGATGTCACTTCTTCTAGTAAATTGTCGGCTAATTCAGCTTTACCATTTAGCTTTTCAGCGGCAAGTGTTGCATTTTGTTTAATTATTTCTTTACGCTTTTGATAATCCGCGATGACTTTACCTCGTTCTTCTAAAATTTCAGGATATTGATCAGCATTATCAAGGATGATTTGTTGTTCCCCCATAAAACGATGCCCATGAATAATACGATCACAACGAACGTCTAAAATAGTACCTTCAACAATTTCAGAGCCATAAAGCATAGTCACAGTATGACATGGGCGAATAAATTCTACGTTTTTATCTGCCCAGCGCATAGGTTTAGGTATCGGTAATTTAGCTAATGCGTTTTTAACCATTTCAGGTAATAATTCAATGGTTGCTTGCCCTCTTTGATGAGCCGCATAAATTAGCCATTCGCCTTTATCGGTTATCAAGCGTTCAGCTTGTTCAACAGAAATACCACATCCTTTTGCCCAACCTTCAGCTGCTTTTGTCGGTTGCCCATTTGCATCAAATGCTGCGCTAATCGCAGGCCCGCGTTTAACTATAGTGCTATCAGGTTGAATGTCGTCTATATTTAAAACTTTTAATGCTAAACGGCGCGGAGAGGCATACCAAATTACTTCACCATGATTAAGATTTGCAGCATCGAGTTGTTCAATGAAATTAGTCGCAAAACTTTCGGCTAACGCCCGTAATGATTTAGGTGGTAGCTCTTCAGTTCCAATTTCGACTAAAAATGTTTTTTGCATGATATTGACTCCTTATTTAGTCGATTCGGGTTTTGCTTGACACATTGGGAAACCTAACGCTTCGCGCGATGCATAATAGGCTTCGGCGACCATTTTGGTTAATGCTCTAATTCTTAAAATATAACGTTGACGTTCAGTCACGGAAATTGCTTTCCGGGCATCAAGTAAGTTAAAACAATGAGCTGCCTTTAAAATACGTTCATAAGCCGGTAATGGTAGTGGATTTTCGAGTGCTAACAAATAGTTAGCTTCTTTTTCGTATTCATCAAAACAATGGAATAAAAAATCAATATTGGCGTATTCAAAATTATACGTCGATTGTTCGACTTCATTTTGATGAAACACATCGCCATAGGTTGTTTTACCAAACGCACCTTCACTCCAAATTAAATCATAAACACTATCTACGCCTTGAATATACATGGCTAAACGTTCTAAACCATAAGTAATTTCACCCGTCACAGGTTTACATTCAAGCCCACCAACTTGCTGAAAATAAGTAAATTGCGTCACTTCCATACCATTTAACCAAACTTCCCAACCTAATCCCCATGCACCTAAGGTTGGATTTTCCCAGTTATCTTCAACAAAACGAATATCATTTATAGTGGGATCTAAACCTAGTTCTTTAAGCGATCCTAAATACAATTCTTGAATATTATCAGGAGACGGTTTTAAGATGACTTGGAATTGATAATAATGTTGTAATCGATTTGGATTTTCACCATAACGACCATCTGTTGGGCGCCTTGATGGTTGAACATAAGCGGCATTAATTGGCTCTGGACCGATCGCCCGTAAACATGTCATTGGATGCGATGTGCCTGCACCCACTTCCATATCTAAAGGTTGAATAATTGTGCAACCTTGATTAGCCCAATAATCTTGTAATGTAAGAATTAAACCCTGAAAGGTTTTGACATTAAACTTTTGCATGTTGTGATCTTTTTGGTTGAATTAAAGTATTAAGATATAAATAGTTTTGTATTTTATCCTGTTTTTAGATATTGTGAAATGCCTAATCGCTTCTCGTTATTGATTTATGCAAAGTATAAAGATTATCTAATTGTTTATATTATTTAATAATAACTTGCCTATCTAGTATTAAAGTCATTTTGTATTATATTAAGCCACTTTACCAATAATCATCATTATTTTAGCGTTTACTTAATCTATTTATTTAGTTGCCGTATAAAAGGCAGATTGTTTTGCATCTTGTCCTAATTTAGGTATAGTGTTATCACATAATTTTTCGATGGATGATCACTAATCAAATCATGTTTTTTAGAATAAATTTTTTTATCATTATTTTCTTAACAGCGCTAACGATTCCTGTTAGCTATGCTAATGATAAACAAGAATTACAATCAATTCGTTCATCGATTCAAGATCAAGAAAAATTAATTAATAATCAAAAAAAACAACGTAGCCAATGGGTCAACGATTTAAAAGAACAAGAAACTGAAATCGCTAAATTACTAAATGCTATTGAAGAAAATAAAGCCTCACTAAAACAATTATCATTAGACATTAATAAGCTTATTAAGCAAATCGATGCACTTAGCCTTAAACAAAAACAGCAGCAAACTGCGCTTGCTAAACAATTAGAAAATACGTTCAAACTCGGTCGCAATTCTGGTATTGAACTTGTCTTTTCTCTTGATGAAAATGAGCGTAATGAACGAATCATTAATTATTATGGTTATATCAATGAAGCTAGACAAAAACAAATCAACGATCTACAACTAACAACGGATCAGTTAACAAATAAAAAAACAGATCTTGAAACGAGAGAAAAAACCCAAAAACGTATCGTTAATAAACAAAAAGAAAGCCAAATTAGCCTCGAAAAAAATCGCCAAAAAAGGCAAAGTACTATTAAAGAACTTGAATCGTCAATGCTGGCAAATCAACAAAAATTAGCTGAATTGCGTGATAATGAATTCAAATTACAAGATCAAATAAAAAAAGCCGAACAGGAAAATCGCCTTACAGCACAGCAAGACGTTAAGCAAGCCAAACAATTGCAAGAAAAACAAAAAAATAATCAATATAGTTTTAATGCCAATGAACGTTCTTTAATGGCGCGTGTTAGTGGTATTGGTAAACCTATGCATCAATTTCCTTTACCGGTAAAAGGGCAAATCACTCACCGATTTGGTGATCCTTTACAAGGCGAATTATATTGGAAAGGGCTGGTTATTAATGCACCTTATGGCACAAATGTTTCAGCAATTACAGATGGACGTGTTATTCTAGCGAGTTGGCTTCAAGGTTATGGATTTGTAGTCGCTTTGGATCACGGTAAAGGTGATATGAGTTTATATGGTTATAATCAGCGTCTCTTGGTTGAAGTTGGTGATACGATTAAAACAGGGCAAACAATAGCCTTAGTCGGTAATAGCGGTGGACAAAATACCTCGTCGCTCTATTTTGAAATTCGCCGGGATGGCAAAGCGTTAGATCCAAGTGCATGGTTAAAGAAATGAAACAGTTAGTAAAATTTACATTATACATTTGTCTATTTATAAGCAATATTTCGATTCATTCAAACGCGTGGGCAGCAAAACTTGCCATTATTATCGATGATTATGGATATCGAAAAAATACCGAAGAAGCGATACTTAATCTTTCATCAATGATTAATATAGCCATTTTACCTAATGCACCAAATGCCAGCTATATGGCTGAATTAGCCTATACACACGGTAATGATATAATAATTCACTTACCGATGGCACCCATTAATAAGCAACCTTTAGAACATAATACGCTTTATCCATCGATGGATGGTCAAGAGATCCAGCAGATAATTCAAGCGGCTATTAACAAATTTCCGTATGCAAAAGGCATCAATAACCATATGGGGAGTTTAATGACGGCTAATTATCAAGCTATGCAAAAAGTCATGCAAGTTGTTAGTCAATATTCACTTTTTTTTATCGACAGTAAAACAACAGGACAAAGTAAAATTAAACAAGTAGCACAAGAATATAATGTTCAAACTGCTACACGTGATGTCTTTCTTGATAATAATCTTGACGAAGATGAGATTAGTAAACAATTTGATTTAGCGATAAAAATTGCCCGAAAAAAAGGACAAGCTATTGTTATAGGGCATCCTCATCTTCAAACATTAATTGTGTTAAGGCACAAATTAGCCAGTTTACCCAATGATATTGAATTAATTAAAATAAGCGATATTTTTGTTAATACCGAATCGGTTAATAATTGACAATAAAAGTTTGTCCAATGAAAATTGTTAACGTTTAAAAATCATCTATACATTTAATGTAATAAATATTTTTCTAACGCTTTATGACGCGCTTGGACTTCAAGCCCTTGTGAACGAAATAATTCAGCTAACTGTTGGACAATATAAACCGACCGATGCTGCCCACCTGTGCAACCGATAGCAATTGTTAGATAACTGCGATTATTATTTTCGAGCATGGGCAACCATTGCTGTAAATAATTAGCCGTTTGCGAAATAAAATTATTAACTTCCCAGTATTTATTTAAATAATCTTTTACCGGTTTATCAAGCCCAGTTAATGGACGTAAGCTCGGATCCCAGTGTGGATTAGGCAAAAATCGCACATCAAACATAAAATCCGCATTAGCCGGTGTGCCATGTTTAAAACCAAATGATTCAACAACAATGGTTAATTTTTTCTGTTTTTTACCTAAAACATGTAATCGTAAGGTATCCGTTAATTCATAAATGGAGAGATTGTCGGTATTAATAATTGTTGTGGCATGTTTTTTTAGTGGCTCTAAATATTCTTCTTCTAAATCTATGGCTTCTTCAAGCGTTGGGCGTAAGGCTGTTAAAGGGTGTATACGTCGAGTTTCACTATAACGGCGAATTAAGGTGTTTCGATTACTATCAAAAAATATAATTTCAGGCGTTATTGTTTTAGGCAAACGTTGAATAATGTCTTGATTAAAATCAAAATTAGCAGGTAAATTACGAATATCAATACTTACTGCAACAGGCGTATTACTTATTTTTAATGATTCTGCTAATTCTGGAAGCAAACTCACCGGAATATTATCAACACAATAAAATCCCATATCTTCTAATGCTCTCAGTGCGATAGACTTTCCTGAACCAGAACGACCACTTACTATCATAAACATTACAATAACAGCTCCAACGTAATTGAGGCTTTCATTATACACTGGCTAAATAGTCGCTGGCAATTTAGCCTTTTTAGCTACATTTAAATTAGAGATTTCTCAATTAAAATTTTGGCAAATAAATTTAAGTTCATCGATTGTAAATCCTGTCGCTTTTTGCAAAAAATTAATATCAAAGCCTTTTTTTAACAAATTTTGCGTGATCATTTTAATATCTCGCACACTGATATCAGATTTTATTTTGTGAACTTTCTTCATTACATTTAATTCTTGCACTTTTATATTTTTATTTGCCTCTACTCTTTGAGTTAACATAGTCATATGATTTCCTAATAAAAATAGTTATAAATTAAAAATAGATTTTATCGACGTTAAAATTCATTCAATTTCTGCTTTAATTTTGCCTAATTCCGATTATTTAATCAAGATCAAATTGGTAAGTTATATAATATAATCAATGACATGATGAAATGTCGAAACTGTGTTTAAATATAGTTAATAATTATTTTTAAAACCCCTTAATATGCATAAAAATAAACGGTTTTATTTTTATTTAAATGATAAAAATATGATTTGCGATAAATTACGCAATCTATTTGCAATAAATAGAAAAATCTAAATTAAAAATGCGAGAAGCCTCACAAAAACCACAAGGCTGTTTTTATTGACGAATTAATCAATGAATAGTTAATTAATGAACAGTTAATAAATAGATAATGAATTAATAATTAGCATTTGCAGATGGCGATAATACTTCGCGACTGCCGTTATGCGCGGGTTTACTAATTATTCCTTCTTCTTCCATTTGTTCAACAATGCGAGCGGCTCGATTATAACCAATCCTAAATTTACGCTGCACGCTTGAAATAGATGCTCGGCGAGTTTCTGTTACAAAATCCACCACCTGATCAAATAAAGGGTCGAGCTCATCTTGATGACTATCGTTATTATTTCCATCATGGCTATCAACGGAAACGGTAATATTATCGACGTATTTAGGTTTTCCTCTTGCTTTCCAATCTTGTACAACGGCATGAACTTCTTCATCGCGAACAAAAGCACCATGTACACGTATTGGAATAGAACTATTTGGTGGGAGATATAACATATCCCCCATGCCTAATAATGATTCTGCTCCCATTTGATCGAGGATGGTGCGTGAATCAATTTTACTTGATACTGTAAAGGCAATACGAGTTGGAATATTGGCTTTTATAAGTCCCGTAATCACATCAACTGACGGTCTTTGTGTTGCTAAAACTAAGTGAATACCTGCTGCTCGCGCTTTTTGAGCTAAACGAGCTATTAATTCTTCAACCTTTTTACCAACCGCCATAATAAGATCAGCAAATTCATCAACCATAACTACAATATAAGGTAGCTTTTCAAGCGTTGGCATGTTGAGATCAAAGTTATCATTCGGTTTCCATAATGGATCAGGAATAGGCTGCCCCATTTCAGCAGCTAATTTAATTTTTTCATTGTAACCGGCAATATTGCGTACACCTAATTTTGACATCAAAAGATAGCGCCTTTCCATTTCGTTTACACACCAGTTAAGGGCATTGGTGGCATCTTTCATATCTGTTACAACATTTGTTAATAGATGAGGAATTCCTTCATAGATAGATAATTCAAGCATTTTTGGATCTATCATAATAAACCGAACATCTTCAGGCTGTGATTTATATAAAATACTTAAAATCATCGCATTAACGCCAACAGATTTACCTGAGCCAGTTGTACCTGCGACTAATAAATGTGGCATTTTAGCTAAATCAGCAACCACCGAATGTCCTGAGATATCTTTACCTAATACAATGGTTAAGGGTGATTTTTCTTCACGAAATTGCGGACTATCAAGCACTTCACGAAAATAAACAGTTTGACGATTTTTATTGGGTAATTCAATGCCGACATAAGGCTTTCCGGGAATAACTTCCACAACACGCACTGATGTCATTGATAACGAACGAGCTAAATCGCGATCTAATGTTGAAATCCGTGCGGCTTTTATGCCCGGAGCGAGCTCAATTTCAAAACGTGTTATTACAGGCCCCGGCTGGTAATCGACTACTTTCGCATTAACACGATAATCCGATAAACTGCGTTCAATTAATTCGGCCATTTTATCTAATGCTGAATGATCTATTGTGATCTGCTTTGTCGGTGCCGGCGTTAATAAATCTAAAGAAGGCAATAATGTTGTAGGTTTAGTTGCAATTTTAGCTGTAGTTTTATCCTGATTAAATAAAAATGGATGAATTAAACCTTGCGAAGTATCGTTATTATCTTCGTCATTTTCATCATTATATTCTTGCTCAGCTTGAGGGTTATTTGCTGTAATAGGATGATGGCTATCATTTTCTGGTAAATTAGTATCTTGTTGATTAGTTGCGTAAACATCGCCAACGTGTTCAGCTAATTGGCTAGGATCATCAGCATGAGCAGATATCATCGATTTGCTATAAATATCAGCGGTTATTTCATAATCTATATCGTTATCTTTATCAAGATCAGGGTCATGGTCATTTTTAGTTTCAAAATAATGATGTGGAGATTCTTCTATAATTGGTAAACTTGCTCTTGAATTTAGTAATTGATTTTGTTGATACTCTTTGGCAAGACTTTGTGAAATCTCATTAATTTCGTCATTTCTATCATTATCTCGATACTCTTCTATCACCCAGTGTTGATTGTTCTCGTATTGATTTAATTTTGTATTCGGTAAATGTTGCGCTGCATAACTTGTTTTAATAAATAAAGGTTTACTTGGTGCATCGGCAATTTGATAATCATCATGCAAATTAGATATATCGTCTTTTTCTAAAGCATTATTCGATAAGTTTTCATCAAGTTGCTCATCTGCATCGACAGCTATTTTGTTGTCAGTGTTTGGTGGCAAAGTTAAATCATTTGTTTTCGAATTTGCGAAATTGATACGGTCATCAACATCGTTATCTGACGGAAATTCGTGAGGCGTTAAACCCTTATCTTGATTAATATGATTTTCTGAATAAGCAACATTAGATACAGTATTATCCAGGTTTTGTTTATCATCAAGGGACGTTTGATTAGTGGATTTAGGTATGGCATGTGAACGATTAAACAACAACCAGCTAATCGGCGTTAAACAGAAAATAACAAGCGCGCCTAATTTTTCGAGTAATTTAAACCAGGATAAACTCGTTAAAAGCGTAATACAGGCTAAACAAACAACAAAAAAGGTTAATGATGTTTGCAAAGGATTCATTAAAGGCAATATATTTTGTAATACTATTTGCCCCAGATTTCCACCCGCCATAAATAACATGCCATCACGAATATTTAGCGCAAAAAATCCTGTCGCACTAAATATAAACGCTAAAATTCCAATGATACGAAAAGAGGCACTAAAATAATTAATCGGTTTATCGCAAGAATGAAAAAAATAAATCATTAATTGTGCACAGATAAAACATCCAATTATCGGTAAACAATAAGCAATAAATCCGAAGAATTGCAATAAAATATCTGATACATATGCACCAATATAACCGCCTAAATTACTGATAGGTTCGTGCCAGGCCGTTTGTGACCAACCTGGATCTGCCGGATCATAAGTTATTAGCGCGACAAAGATATAAACAAATAAAACGAGTAACCCAAATAAAATGAGTTGAGTCATAATTTGTTTTTTTGTGACTTTTAACTTTTCCAAAAATGTACCTAACCATTAACCTGCAAAATAGTCGTTATTTTATCTCTTTTTGGCTTTTTTTGACATTCAAAAAGAGCCCAAAAGCTAAAAAATTACATACAACCATTGAACCAACCATCAACCATTCAATGATATTATCCGTCATTAATGTGTCATTGTGAGCCGGTGATAAAACAGAAATTAAAACACCAACAGCACCTGCAACCATAAATCGAAGTGTTCCAGCTAATGAGGAAGCGGTACCAGAAATGCGCGGATAATAATTTAAAACCACCGCCATACTATTACCGCCAACAACCGCAATACAACCGATATAACCGGCCACACAGGCAACTAAAAAGGGAAAACTTAGATGCATTAATTCAACAATAATAAGACCAATGGACATAATGAATTGCACCGTTAATCCAAATTGCATCATATTAATCGCACCCACTCGCTTAACAAAACGACTGTTTAAGGTATTCATCAATATCATTACACAAATATTAATCGCAAAATAGAAACCAAAATGCGTACTATCTACACCGTGAATATTCATATAAACAAAGGCGCTAGAACTTAAAAATGAAAATAATCCTGCTCCAGCAAACGCCCCAACTAGCATATAGCTTAATACTTGCCGATGGCGAAATAACACAATAAAATTACTTAAAATGCGTAGTAAACTAAATATATCGCGTTTATCTTTTGCTAACGTTTCAGGAATAAATTTTGCAACTAAAAATAAACAAAATAGCCCAACACCGCCTATAACATAAAAGTTAGCCTGCCAATTAAACCAATATAAAATATAGCCACCAATGATAGGTGCTAAAAGTGGGGCTACATTAGAGACTAACATCACAAAAGACATCATTTTAGAAAATTCATCACGATCGCGATAAATATCTTTCATAAGCGCATTCACAATAATGGTTGTAGCAGCTGCTGCTGTGCCATGAAAAAAGCGGGCAATAATTAATTGATCTATATTTCCGGCCAGGGCACAACTTAAAGCGGCAATAACAAAAATAGTGAGTCCCGTTAATAAAACATTTCGTCGACCATAACTATCTGTTAAAGGTCCAAAAAGTAATTGCCCAACCGAAGCACCGAGCAAATATATACTGATGGTTAATTGCACCTTGCCATCGGGTGCATGAAAAGAAGAACCAATATTTGGGATACTACTTAAATACAAATCAATCGATAGAGGCATTAACATCGAAAGTAAGCCGAGAATTAAAATCAAAGCACCATTTGGTAGCTTTATTTCAACAGCATTATTGGAAGGTTGCACTGCAATTTATCCTTTTAATATAACGTATAAAATAATGGGTATGTAGGGTGTAAATTATATCAATCAATAATATAAATTCGTAAAATCATTAATTAGGACGATATATATTAATTAATTGAATCAATTTCTTGTTGTGTTAATGGTCTATATTCGCCTTCTTTAATATCAAGCACAATATCACCAATACTTTGACGATGAAGAGCTACAACATGATTATTTACCGCCGCAAACATTCGTTTTACTTGATGATAACGCCCTTCACTAATTTTCACTTGTGCATGAAACTCATCAATAAGAATTAATTGCGCCGGTTTTGTTAATGCTTTTTCACCTTTTAATTGAATACCATTTTTAAATGTTTCGATAAGTTCTTGATGCAATGGTTCAGCGACTTCGACAAGATAAGTTTTTAGGCAATGATGTTTGGGTGAGGTAATTTTATGTGACCATTTGCCATCATCTGTTAATAAAACTAAGCCAGTTGTATCTAAATCAAGGCGACCTGCCGCATGCAATTTATCCGACATAGGTTCATCGATAAAATATAAAATTGTTGCATGATCAGGATCATCTGTTGAGCAAACATAACCTTGTGGTTTATTAAGCATAAAATAACGTTTGCCTGTTATCTGTTCAATTTCGTTATCTTGATATTTTACAATTTGTGAACTCGTTAATTGATAAGCACCTAATTTTACGATTTGATCATCAACTGTGACATGACATGCTTTTAATTCTTTATTAACTTGATTGCGGCTGATACCCAAATGATGGGCAAGGAATTTATCTAATCTCATATTCTATTAACCAAATGGAGTATAAATATCAAAACGATGATTTTTCGTTTTGATTTCGGCTGTCGGCGTGCAATTTCCTAAAAAGGGGGCATAATCGGGTCTTTTGACAACGACCCGCTTTTTCGCTAATTTGCGAGCAGGTTCAAGCAATAAATTAGCATCATCATCATGACCAACTAATTGTTGAAAAACACGCATTTCTTTTTTGACTAATGCACTTTTTTGACGATGAGGAAACATAGGGTCAAGGTAGATAACATCAGGCTTTTCAGCTAAATCCGTTACATTATTAAGCAACTGCTGTAAATTGAATGCCTGACTTAAACGTAAACGCGCTTGCAACTCATTGCCGCTACGCTCATCAAGATAAGCTCTTTGTAAGCCATCTGCTAATAAGGCTTTAACCACTGGATGACGTTCAAGCATAATCACATTACAACCAATCGATGCCAAAACAAACGCATCGCGCCCAAGCCCTGCTGTTGCATCAATGACAAAAGGCAAATAGTTACCTTTCACACCGATAGCCTTAGCAATCGCCTCGCCCCGACCGCCCCCAAACTGCCGACGATGCGCCATTATACCTGAAATAAAATCCACATAAATAGCCCCCATCTTAGGTTCATCTATTTTTTGTAATTCTAAACGACTTTCTTGCTTGATAAGGGTAAAAGGTAAGGTTTGATATTGAGCTAACCATTCTTGTGCCTGAATAGTTAGCTCAGTTACGTTAAGATTCATTGATACCATAATGATGTAATAATGCGTCTAATTGAGGCTCACGACCCCGAAAGTTTTTAAATAGAGTCATCGGCTCATCACTACCGCCTTGCGACAAAATATTATCCAGAAAAGCATTCCCTGTTTTAGTATTAAAAATACCTTCTTCTTCAAAACGCGAAAATGCATCGGCTGATAAAACTTCTGCCCATAAATAACTATAATAACCGGCAGCGTAACCACCTGCAAAAATGTGGCTAAAGGCATGAGGAAATCGCCCCCACTCCATGGTAGGAACAACGGCCACTTGCTTGCGAACTTCATTAAGCGTGTCTAATACTCTTGCTTCTTTTTGGCTGTGTAATTTAAAATCAAATAGACCAAATTCTAATTGTCTTAAGATAAATAACGCGGCTTGATAATTTTTAGCTGCTAGCATTTTATCTAACATTTCTTGCGGTAAAGGTTCACCCGTTAAATAATGTCCTGAAATAAAGGCCAGTGCTTGTGGTTGCCAACACCAATTTTCTAAAAATTGGCTCGGTAATTCAACCGCATCCCAAGGAACACCATTAATTCCGGCAACCGAGGCGACGTCAATCTCAGTCAACATATGATGTAAACCATGTCCAAATTCATGAAATAATGTCGTCACCTCATCGTGAGTAAATAACGCGGGTTTATCGCCAATTGGGCGATTAAAATTACAAGTCAAATATGCAACCGGTTGTTGGATATGACCATCCGCATAGCGCATACGTCCAATACAATCATCCATCCAGGCTCCGCCGCGTTTATGTTCACGAGCAAATAAATCAAGATAAAAACTGCCTTTTAAATGACCTTGTGCATCAAATAAATCATAGAATTTAACTTCAGGTGACCAGACTTCGACACCTTGACGTTCTTTGGCGCTAATACCAAAAATACGTTTTACTACTTCAAATAATCCATTAATGACACGTTGTTGTGGAAAGTAAGGGCGTAATTCTTCGTCGTTAATGGCATATAAATATTGTTTTTGTTTTTCACTATAATAAGCAATATCCCATGGTTTCAGATCGCTTGCGCCAAAAAACTCATAGGCATATTGTTTTAATTGTTTTAATTCTTTTTCGCCTTGCGGTTTTGCTTTATGGGCAAGATTATTTAAGAAATCAAAAACTTGCTCGCATGAATGTGCCATTTTAGTCGCTAATGATTTATCCGCATAAGTGTTAAAACCTAATAAGGTTGCGACTTCTTGACGTAATTTTAAAATCTGTTCAATATTTTCTGTATTATCCCATTTACCTGCATTAGGACCTTGATCAGATGCTCTTGTACTGTAGGCTTGATAGATTTCAAAACGTAAATCGCGATTATCGCAATAAGTAATAACAGGGATATAACAAGGCATATCAAGCGTTAACAGCCAACCATCTAACCCTTTTGCTTCCGCTTGCTGTTTTGCTGCTTCAATTGCGCTTTCTGGTATTCCTTTTAAATCATCAATATCTGTAATATGTTTAGTCCAGCCCATCGTCGCATCTAACACATTATTGCTATAATTTGATGATAATTCGGATAACTTGCTGACAATTTCACCATAACGTTTTTGTTTGTCGGCAGCAAGTCCAATACCAGATAATTCAAAATCACGTAATGCATTATCAATGACTTTTTTTTGCGCTTTATTTAATTGATGATATTCCGAACTATTTTTAAGTGATTTATAAGCTTCATATAACGGTTTATGTTGCCCAACCCAAGTACTATATTCAGATAATAACGGTAAGCATTCTTCATAAGCTTTACGCAATTCAGGACTATTTTTAACGGCATTTAAATGACTAACCGGCGACCAGGCTCGACTAAATTTTTCGTCGACTTCATCTATCGGTTGAATTAAATTATCCCATGTATATTGTGTATTATTTGCGACAACATATTCAATGGTATTACGACAATTTTGTAAAGTCTCTTTGATAGCAGGTAAAACATGTTCAGGTTTTATTTGCGAAAAAAGTGGTAATTCGGAATTTACTAATAAAGGATTCGTTAATAATGGATTTGTCATGTTTTATACCTTAATTCAAAAATTTGTCTTCAAATGCGATGTTATTGTGGTGCTTAAAATACCTAAATCAAGTGGAAAAAAACAAATCAAAGCCCCATTAATTTACGTTCGCGTTGCCACTCTTTTACGGTATAAGTTTTTATTGATAAAGCATGTATGCGATTATCTGAAATAAATTCTGCTAAAGGGGCATAAATAGCTTGTTGTTTTTGCACGCGGCTTAACTCTGAAAATATATCACTTATTGCAATAACTTGAAAATGACTTCCATCATCCGTCATAACATGCACATCGTCTAAAGGTAAAGACTGTTTTAATTTATCAATAATATGTTGTTTATCCATTTTATTTATTACTCGGTTATTAATTGATTAGTTAACGCTTTGAAATGAAAAAAATAAAAATAATTTTTTATTTTTTTCATTTTTAAAAAATTCAATTTAGATAAATTTATAAAATTCGTCAAATTTATACTAAATTAAATTTTTAAGGAGATTGGATAAGAAAAAAAGATATAACTAAACCCTATTTATTTACCCATTGGAATGACTGTTTGCAAATCATAAAGCGCAATAAGTGTTTTTAATTGCGATTTTACGCCGATTAAGCTTAGCGAATATTTATTACAAAAATAGACAAGCATTGCTAAACCGCAGGAATCAACGCGATCTAATTCGGCAACATCAATAATTTGAATGTCCGCAATTAATTCCTGCTGTTGTTGCCATAATTGATTGAGCGAAGATGCATCTAATTCACCCTTTAGTATTAACGTTTGTTGCGCTTTTTCGGTCAACAATTTAATCATAGGATATTAATCCTTCTTATTGGCATTAGGATCGATTTTTGTTAATGAGCTTTTATGGAGTTCTGCCGTTAATGCATCGATACCCCCTTGACGCAAAATGGTTGCCCATTCATTTTGTTTAGTTGTGATCATACTGACGCCTTCAGCAACTAAATCATAGGCTTTCCATTCACCTGTGACACTGTTTTTACGCCATAAAAAATCAATCCGCACAGGTTGTTGGTTTTTATCAGGTTGAATTAATAAAACACGAATCGACAGCAGTGTTTTATCGCCAATATCTTTTGCCGCTTCTACTTGATATGCTTGTCCATTATACATGGTTAATGCTTGAGCCATCGCTTGAATTAAATATTCTTGAAATGCAGTAAAATAGGCATTGCGTTGTTCTTGGCTAGCACTTTTATAATAATTACCCACAATTAAAGCTGCTGAATATTTAACTTGGATATAAGGTAATAAGTCTTGTTTGGTAATATCTTTTAATTTATTAGGATCGCTTTTAATCAAATTTGCATTCGCTTTAATTGTACTAAATAATGTATCAGCGGCGGTTTGCATTTGTTGATAAGGATCATTACTTGCCATTACATTTGTTGAAAATAAAAAAGTAATCGCA
Source organism: Gilliamella sp. ESL1225 (assembly GCF_058502635.1). Classification (NCBI taxonomy): domain Bacteria; kingdom Pseudomonadati; phylum Pseudomonadota; class Gammaproteobacteria; order Orbales; family Orbaceae; genus Gilliamella; species Gilliamella sp. ESL1225. Next base: position 1,949,997 of record NZ_CP196358.1, read on the forward strand.
AAAAAAAGGGTGATTTTCAATTTCGTTAACATCTTACTTACTCCGTTATTCCTTTTCAGTTGTTGCTTCTTTGGCTGATTTATCACTACCAGAACTGTATAAAAATTGCCCAATCAGATCCTCTATGACTATTGCCGGTTTAGTGTTTTGAATAACAAAACCCTGATTAAAATAGCTAGATTCTTTATTTGTTGTTGCAATGTGGGAGTGGCTATCAGTATCTAAAGCATCAATTTCATCTGACATTGCTTGATCAAGACCAAAATTGATGTCAATAAATTGTTCGCCAAGTAAGCCAGAAGTTTTAATTGAAAGTGAGCTACTACTTGGGATCTTGTTATAAGCTGAATAAATATCCATTGTCACATAAGGTTTATAAATATCATTGTCCGAAATTTGTAACGAAATATTACTCACTCGACCAATAACAACACCACCAATTTTAATCGGTGATTTGGCTTTTAAGCCACCAATATTATCAAAAACAGCATATACTTGGTAGGTGTTTTTATTCATTAATGAGGCAGGATCTGCGACTCTAAAACATAAAAAAAGGACTGAACAAATCACTAATAATAAAAATAAACCAACAGTAATTTCAACTTTACGACTCATGTTTAATAACCTCAATGACTAAACATTAATGCGGTTAAAATAAAATCTAACCCCAAAATAACTAATGACGAATAAACAACGGTATTTGTTGTCGCTTTACTAATCCCTTCTGAAGTAGGGACGCAATCATAACCATTAAAAAGCGCTATCCAGCAAGTGGCAATTGCAAATGCAAGGCTTTTAATAAAACAATTTCCAATATCATTCCACCAATCAACATTACTTTGTATAGAGGACCAAAAGAATCCCGAATCTATGCCTTTCCATTCAATGCCAACTAAAGCGCCACCAAGAATACCTATTGCAACAAATATTGCCGTTAAAAAGGGCATACAAAAAAATCCCGCCCAGAATCTCGGTGCAATTAAACGCCTTAAAGGATCAACTGCCATCATTTCCATGCTTGAGATTTGTTCAGTAGCTTTCATTAAACCAATTTCAGCCGTTAATGCCGAACCCGCCCTACCTGCGAATAATAGACCAGCGACGACAGGTGCTAATTCGCGTAATAATGCTAAAGCAACCATCATACCTAAACTTGCCTCAGCGCCAAAGGTTGTTAAAATAAAATAACCTTGTAGAGCAAGGACCATACCGATAAAGAGTCCAGAAACCATAATAATGGTTAATGATTGCACGCCAATAAAATAGAATTGCTTAATTAATAGCGGGAACTGTTTTTTAAATTGCTGGCGACCCACCAAAGAGCGAAAAAGCATAATGCCAGCACGTCCAAGCATTGAGATAAAATTAATTGCCCATTGTCCCACGTGCGCAAGTAGATTTAACATTAATTATCACCTCGGCTTAAATCCAATTTATAATCAATTGCAGGATAATGAAAAGGAACGGGTCCATCTGCTAAACCTTCCAGAAATTGTTTAACACGTGGATCGTCATTTTTATAGAGTTGATCTGATGTACCACCAGCAATAATATGTTGTTCGGCAATAATATACGCATAATCAGCGATACTTAATACTTCTTTGACATCATGCGTTACAACAATACAGGTTAACCCTAATGATTGATTGATTTCTGATATAAGTTTAACGATAACGCCCATTGAAATAGGATCTTGACCAGCAAAAGGTTCGTCAAACATGATTAACTCAGGGTCTAACGCAATCGCTCTCGCTAACGCAACCCGCCTTGCCATACCGCCCGATAGTTCAGAAGGCATCATATCAGCAGCCCCTCGGAGGCCTACTGATTGTAATTTCATTAATACTAAATTATGTAAAATAGGCTTAGGAAGATCAAGATGTTCTAAAAGCGGATAAGCGACATTATCAAACACAGACATATCAGTGAATAATGCGCCTGATTGGAAAAGCATACTCATGCGCTTACGAGTTTCATATAATTTTTTGCGCGATAAAGACGGAATATTTATGCCATCAAATAAAATTTGTCCAGATTGGGGTTTTAATTGCCCCCCTATCAAACGTAAAAGCGTTGTTTTACCAATGCCTGACGGTCCCATAATGGCGGTGATTTTCCCTTTAGGCACTGTTAAATTCATATTTTTATAGATAGGTCTTGTTCCACGAAAAAAAGACATATCTTGGATTTCAACCAAATTATTAACTAAATTAATTGTCACGACTGTTTCCTACAAGGTTGTTATGAGCAATCTTTTTTCATTATACGGGTAGAAGTAGAGCCATTCTACTTGATAATTTTCAATAAAGGAAATCTATTCAACTAATAGATAAAAATTAAAATTCTAGTGTTGATCGCTTTACAATTAAATTATTAATATTTTTGATTTAATAAACAATTATTTCCAAATTTTAATTATTCATGTCTCGCTTTTTTAGCTAAATAATTACCAAGACTTTGAATGGCTTGCACGACGATAACTAAAATACAAACAATAATCAGCATCGCAACGGTATCATAACGTCGATATCCATATGCAATCGCTAAATCACCCAACCCACCGCCTCCAACAACGCCCGCCATAGCCGAGGCATTAATTAAACCTATCGTCGCTGTAGTTAAGGTAAGAATTAATGAACTAAATGCTTCAGGCAACATAAAATGCCATATAATTTGCATAGGTGTTGCCCCCATTGATTTTGCCGCTTCAATGATGCCACTTTTGACTTCAAGTAAAGAATTTTCAACAAGCCTTGCTATATAAGGTGCGACATAAAACGTCAATGGCACAATCACTGCAGCTGTACCTATTGATTTATGTATTATCAAATAGGTAAACGGAATAATTGCAATTAATAAAATAATAAAGGGCAAAGAGCGAACAATATTAATAACGATATTAAGAATTTTATAGAGGCGTGGATTATTCCATAGCCCACCTTTACGAGTAGTAACTAAACAAATACCCATCGGAATACCAAATAAAGAGCCAATAAATAATGACATGATCACCATGTAAAACGTTTCCATTGTAGCAATGACAAATTGATCCAAACTGAGTCTTGTGACGAAAATACTACTAAAAAAATGGTTTATCGTTTGTATTAATTCCATAGTAATAACCCTTTAATGATTAATTTCAGTGACTTGCACACCATGCTCTTGTAAATAATTAATTGCATTTAGAATCGACTTATGATCACCTTTTAAATGAATAAACATGCTTCCTAACACTTTATGTTCAATTTCGGACATATGCGCAAACAAAATATTTACGGTAACATGTTGTTGTAAAATTAAAGAATTAATGACTGGCTCTGATGCTGAGCGCCCTAAAAATTCTAACTTAAACAATCGAATATTTTCATGATCGCCTTCAATTGCGCGTAAATTATTTACAATGGCAATCGGAATTTCATCATTAATAATTGAGTTGATAAATTGTCGCGTCGTTAATTGCATCGGATTTGCAAAAATATCAACAACTTTGCCTTGCTCTATGATGTGCCCTTTTTCCATTACCGCCACTTTATTGCAAATTTGTTTAATGACTTGCATTTCATGGGTAATTAGAACGATGGTTATTTGATATTGCTGATTTACTTTTTGTAAAAGGGATAAAATTGACTGGGTAGTTTTAGGATCGAGTGCTGACGTTGCCTCATCACATAATAAAATATCAGGTTGATTGGCTAAAGCCCTTGCGATGCCAACTCGCTGCTTTTGACCTCCTGATAATTCTTTAGGGTAATGATGTGCTTTATCGCGTAATTCAACGAAATCTAATAACTCCTCAACGCGTTTCTTAATGTATTTTTTATTTTTATGAATTAACATCATTGGTATTGCAATATTGTCATATACCGTTTTTGACTCGAGTAAATTAAAATGTTGGAAAATCATGCCAATTTTATGTCTTAATGTTCGTAATTCTCCCTCATTTAAATGATTAAGAATTTGATTTTCAATAATGACTTCACCTTGGCTTGGTGATTCTAATTTATTAATTAATCTGAGTAATGTACTTTTTCCTGCACCGCTATAACCGATGATGCCGTAAATATCACCTTTATCAATATTAAGATTAATATCCTTTAATGCTTCGGTTATTACACCATTATGATTATATTGTTTATAAACATGTTGAAATTTAATCATTCTATAACCTTTTTTATTAACTAAATTACCTGACATTAAGAGTCTAAATATATCGTCATATTTAAATTCATTTATTGAGTTAAAATCAGACTAACATAGCTCTAAAAACCTTTTTAATAATCCTTTTTTATATCTTATTCTTTTCGGTTATATATTATAAAAAGTTGGAATAAACAAACACCATTTTGTGTGTTACAGTCAATCTATAGCAGATTGATTTTTATTAGTTAGAATAAAAATCGCATAAAATTAAGGATGAATTGATGCAATGAATCGTTTTAATACCGCATTTTTTATTGAACAACTTACTTTCTTTTACTTTCTTTTATTTTTAGCAAACACGTCTACTTACTCTTTTTTAAAAGGATAAATCTATGCAAAACATCTCTAGATTCTTAAAAAAAATAAATAAAATAGGTTCATTACTGTTAGTTAGTTTAATTTTTATTTTAAGCGCTTGCGATGATTCATCTTCATCAGAAAGCAATAATCAACCTAAAAAAGAATTTAGTATGGCGGTTTCACCCGGGCCTTATAATGATTTATTCGAGGACGCTGTTAAACCCATTTTAGAAGCTGAAGGTTATACCGTAAATTTAATTAATTTTGCTGATTTATTTGAATCCGATATTGCATTGACAGAAGGTAGTGTTGATGCAACAGTTGCACAACATCAGGCATTTATGGATGTTTTTAATCGTGAACGTAAAGCCAATTTAAAAGCTGTTGTCCATGTTCCGTCTGTGCCTGCTATTATTTATTCCAGTAAATATAATTCGTTAAATGATGTTTTTAAAGGTGCAAAAGTTGCCATTCCATCCGATGCCTCTAACGCTGCTCGTGCTTTTAACTTACTTGAAAAAGCGGGATGGATAAAATTAAAACCGGGCATTGATCCTATTTTAGTCAGCACAAAAGATATTGAAAGTAACGATGCTGGAATAAAATTTATTGAAATGGAATCTCTAAATATGCCACGTGTTTTAAACGATCTTGATTTTGCGGTCATTCCTGGTAGCGCAGCCTCTATGGCAAAATTAGATCATACAAAAGCATTATTAACTGAAACCATTATTCCACCACTTGAAATTATGGTTGTGGTTAATGGTGGTAATGAAGATAGTGATTGGGCAAAAGCCATAAAAGAAGCTTATCATTCTGAACAATTTAAAGATTATATGAAAGAACATAATAAAAATGGTTATTGGATTATGCCAGAGTCTTAATATCCGCTTTTCCATATAAGTTTCGCTCGCTAGTGCGAGCGAAACTTAAAATAAACCGTTAAAACAGCTTGGTAAAATCATTTTTTGAAGCAGTCCAATAGGTAAGATTAAGCGGATAATGCCTTAGTAATCTTTTCATAGAGATCTTTCGATAAATGTTTAAGTTTCAATAAAGATTCTAATGACTGCCTCATTTGTTGTTGTCGTTTTTGATCATAGCGCTTTAATCGAATTAAAGGATCGATTAATCTAGCTGCAACTTGCGGATTTTTTCCATTTAGTAATTTAAGCATATCAACAAGGAATTGATAACCGCTACCATCTTCAGCATGAAAAGCAACAGGATTGTTATTGACAAAAGATCCAATTAAAGCTCGAATTCGGTTAGGATTACTTAGACTAAATGATCGATGATTTAAGAGTGATTTTACGGTTTTTAATACCTGTTTATCTGGATTTGTTGCTTGTAAAGATAACCATTTATCCATAACGAGCCCATCTTGATACCATTTATTATCAAAATCTTCTAATAATTCTGTTTTACAGGCAAGCGTTGCTTTTGCGGCAATCGCTAAGGCTGCAAAACTATCTGTCATATTATCTGCTTGTTGGTATTGTTTTAATACCAATTGATTAACCTCTTTTTTATCATTAGCAAACGCTAATAAAGCAAGACACGCATTTTTAAGCATCCGTTTAGCAATATCTTTATGAGTAATTTGATAATTTGCTATTTGATTAGCACGATATACTGCTAATAATTCATCATATAAATCATTGGCAAAATGATTTAATAAGTATTCTCTTACTTGATGGATTGCAAGTGGATCGACTAAGGTAAATAAATTAGCCATTTCATTTTCAGAAGGTAACGTAATTATTTGCGCAATTAAAGCAGGATCCATATTTTCCGATAATAATACTGCGCGAAATGCATCTACCACATTTTCAGGTATAGTCAATGCTTGTTCATTTTGATAAGCCATTACATTTTGACGAATATATTTACCTAATAAGCGTTGTGCTGCATCGTAACGATTAAATGCATTATGCGCATACTGCATTAAAAAGATTAAATCATCATCTTGATAATCGTAGTCTAATTTAACAGGCGCTGAAAAATCCCCTAATAATGAAATAACGGGTTTTTCTGTAATATGATCAAATTGAAATTGTTGCTGATTTTGTGTCACATTTAAAACATTACCTATCTCTTTACCTTGATATTGTAATGGCAAAATATTGCCGTTTTTTGCATACAATTCAATATCAAGTGGGATGTGCAAAGGTTGTTTATTTTGTTGATCAAACGTTGGTGAAGTATGTTGTTTAACGGTTAATGTGTAACACTGTTTTTTTTCATCATAGAAATCAGTCACTTCAAGTTCTGGCGTTCCTGATTGGCTATACCATAATTTGAATTGACTAAGATCAATATTAGAGGCATCTTGCATCGCTTGCACAAAATCATCGCAGGTTGCAGCACTTCCATCATGACGTTTAAAATATAATTTCATCCCTTCTTGGAAGGCTTTTTCACCTAATAATTTGTGCATCATACGAATAACTTCGGCTCCTTTTTCGTATACAGTGACCGTATAAAAATTATTCATTTCGATGACGTGATCAGGGCGAATTGGGTGAGACATTGGACTTGCATCTTCTGCAAATTGTACGGTACGCATAATTTTAACATCATCAATTCGTTTTACAGCACGAGAGCCTAAATCTGAACTAAATTCTTGATCGCGAAATACCGTTAATCCTTCTTTTAAACTGAGTTGGAACCAATCACGACAAGTGACCCTATTACCTGTCCAGTTATGAAAATATTCATGCCCAATAACACCTTCTATGCCTAAATAATCCGCATCGGTTGCAGTTTGTGGTTTCGCTAATACATATTTTGAGTTAAAAATATTAAGCCCTTTGTTTTCCATCGCTCCCATGTTAAAAAAGTCGACAGCAACAATCATAAATATATCAAGATCATATTCGAGATCAAAACGTGTTTCATCCCAACGCATCGCATTTTTTAAGCTAGTCATAGCAAAATTGCTACGATCTAAATTGCCTTTATCAACATAAATTTCTAATGCAACTTTTCGTTTTGAACGAGTAATAAATTCATCTTTTAATACATCAAAATCACCGGCAACTAACGCAAATAAATACGCAGGTTTGGGAAAAGGATCCTGCCATTTTACCCAATGGCGTCCATCATGTAATTCGCCTTGTGCTATACGGTTTCCGTTAGATAACAAATAAGGATAGCTTTCTTTATTAGCAGTAATTTTAGTTGTAAATTTGGCTAAAACATCGGGTCTATCTAAATAATAAGTAATATGCCTAAATCCTTCTGCTTCGCATTGCGTACAAAGTACATCACCAGAAACATAAAGTCCTTCTAACGCTGTATTTTCAATAGGCTTAATGTGATTAACTATTGTCAAAGTAAACTTATCAGGTACATGGTTAATAATTAATTGACTGTCTGTTAGTTGATAATCGTTCCATGGTTGATTATCGATCTTAATCTCGATTAATTTTAGATCTTCGCCATCTAATTTTAAACCTGTTGCCTGTTCATTTTTTTTAATCACTTGACTAACAGCTGTAACGATAGTCATTTCAGGGGCTAAATCAAAATCTAAATTAATATCCGTAATTGTAAAATCTGGCGCTTTATAATCAAGGCGATTTTTAACAATCGGTTTCGATTCGGTTATTGTGTTATTCATATATTCATACCTTATGATGACTATTTTATTATTAATAAACTAGTTATTTAATATTCCGCGATAAAATTAAGACTTTCAGTATTTCGTTAACTATTTTAGTTAGATCTTTTTGATATTATTTTATCGATGAGATGCATTTTAAACCATAACTCGATCACAATTATTTTAGGTATAATTTTTTTTAATCTCGTTATTTACGTCTACTTTATCATTCCATCTGTTTCTATTATAACGAATTAAAACAAATCTTATTCGTTAATTAATCTATACGTTCATTATTATTCTGCTATAATCTTCAAACTTTTCTTTTGTATTAACGACAAATTTTCATGTTACCACCTATCATCACATCATTATTAGATACTGATGCTTATAAATTGCATATGCAACAAGCCGTCTTTCATCATTATCCTAATGCGACAGTTGTTGCCGAATTTCGATGCCGTAATGATGAGCTTTTAGGGCAATATGCCGACGAAATCAAACACCAATTGACGTTAATGGAAAATTTAACGCTAACAGAAGATGAATTTAACTATTTATCAAAAATTCCTTATTTACAGGCCGATTATTTAAATTGGCTTAAAAATTGGCATTTTAACGCTAAGCTATTAACTGTTAAAAATAATAATGGAAAATTATTTATTCGCATTGAAGGCAAATGGCTCGATATCATTTTATGGGAAGTACCGCTTTTAGCGGTTATTAGTGAAATTGTTCATAAAGATCGCACGCCGAATATTGGTGTCAATGAAGCTATCGCTCATTTAGAAAATAAGCTACAGTCTGTTTATCAAAAAACAAAAAATGTTGATATGACTGGTTTTAATTTTATGGATTTTGGTACGCGTCGTCGATATTCCTTTGACGTCCAACATGCCGTTATTCATTATTTAAAAAATAATTTCCCCGGATTTTGTTGTACCAGTAATTATTTATTAGCTTATCAATTAGGTTTAACCCCAGTTGGAACACAAGCCCATGAATGGTTTCAAGCTCATCAACGTTTAAGCCCTAATTTGCAAGATTGTCAAAAAACAGCGTTAGACGTTTGGTTAGACGAATATCCCCATCATCTTGACGTTGCGCTGACTGATTGTATTACCATGGATGCATTCTTACGCGATTTTAATTTATATTTTGCTACGCGATATCAAGGTTTACGTCATGATTCTGGTGATCCTATCTCGTGGGGCGAAAAAGCCATTGCTCATTACGAAAGATTGGGAATCGATCCTAAAACCAAGCTTTTAGTGTTTTCGGATAGTTTGAATTTTGATAAGGCGCTAAGAATTTATCAGCATTTTAATCAACGCATTAAATTATCTTTTGGTATTGGTGGTCATTTGGCGTGTGATATCCCGTCAAAAAATTTCAATACCAAATCTTTAAATATTGTGCTTAAATTAACCGAATGTAATGGTCAATCTGTCGCAAAATTATCGGATAGCCCAGGTAAAACAATTTCGCAAGATCTCGCATTTATCGATGAGCTAAAACGTACTTTTAGTGTCGAAAACCACATAAATTAATCATAAAATGGAAATTAAAATGAATTCAGTTGTTTCTATTGTCGATGTGCTTCAAGGCAAAATTGCTGTTGGTAGCACCGTTTCTGTTCAAGGCTGGGTTAGAACACGCCGTGATTCTAAAGCAGGCATTTCTTTTTTAGCAATCTACGATGGCTCTTGCTTTGATCCTATCCAAGCCGTTATCGAAAAAAACCTACCTAATTATGACAATGAAGTATTACGATTAACAGCAGGTTGTTCAGTTAAAGTGACAGGTCAAGTCGTTGAATCACCAGGTCAAGGACAAAAGTTCGAATTACAAGCTACTCAAGTTGAAGTCTATGGTTTTGTCGACGATCCTGAAACCTACCCAATGGCGGCAAAACGTCATTCAATCGAGTATTTGCGAGAAGTTGCTCATTTACGTGCTAGAACAAATATTGTTGGTGCGATTACTCGTGTTCGTCATACATTAGCTAAAGCAATTCATCAATTTTTTGATAGTCGCGGCTTTTTTTGGCTTTCAACTCCGCTCATTACCGCATCAGATACCGAAGGAGCTGGCGAAATGTTTCGCGTTTCAACCCTCGATCTGTTGAACTTACCTAAGACAGATAAAGGTGAAATTGACTATGATAAAGACTTTTTTGGAAAAGAAGCATTTTTAACGGTATCAGGTCAATTAAATGCGGAAACATATGCTTGCGCGTTATCTAAAGTTTATACTTTTGGCCCAACCTTTAGAGCTGAAAATTCCAATACCACACGCCATTTGGCAGAGTTTTGGATGATGGAGCCTGAAGTCGCTTTTGCAGATCTTAATGACAATGCTAAATTAGCTGAAGACATGCTTAAATTTGTGTTTAAAACAGTGCTTGAAGAACGCGCAGACGATATGCAATTTTTTACTCAGCACATTGATAAAAAAGCTATTAATCGTTTAGAACATTTTATTAATACTGATTTTGCCCAAGTCGATTATACCGATGCCATTACAATTTTACAAAAATGCGATGTTAAATTTGAAAATCCGGTCAGTTGGGGGATCGATTTAGCCTCTGAACATGAAAGATATCTTGCAGAGCAGCATTTTAAAGCACCCGTTGTTGTCAAAAATTATCCTAAAGACATTAAAGCGTTTTATATGCGTATGAATGATGATGGTAAAACGGTTGCCGCAATGGACGTTTTAGCGCCAGGTATTGGTGAAATTATCGGCGGATCACAACGTGAAGAACGTTTAGATATGCTTGATAAACGCATGGAAGAACTTGGCTTAAATAAAGAAGATTACTGGTGGTATCGTGACTTACGCCGTTATGGAACAGTGCCACATTCAGGCTTCGGTTTAGGTTTTGAGCGGTTAATCGTTTACGTAACGGGCGTTCAAAATGTTCGTGATGTTATTCCATTCCCACGCACACCAAAGAATGCTAATTTCTAGTTAACTATCATAAAAAAACCTCAAATACTTTGAGGTTTTTTTAAATTTTATTAATTAGGAGAAGTACAAACAATACGATAATTATTATTATCTAATTGAATAATAAATGATATAAGACTAAAAATATCTATCATTTTAGGATTAATTCAAAACAATAATCAATATTTTTAGAAAAAAAGCTGTAAACAAATCGTAACATTAAGGTTGTTTATTAATCAAACAATGCATTTTATCCATTAGACAGAATAATTATTAAAAAGTTCACTTGATTTTAAAAAAAATTTATACATAATTCATGCAATGAAAGTAGTTATAGCCAATATTATTTAACACTCGATATTATTTAGCATTCAATATTAAGCATTAAATAATATTCCATTTTAATTGGTAGATTTGGCTACCAATTAATGACAATAACCTTGAGGGTGAAAAATGAAACGTAGTCTTTTAGCAATCGCTATCCCTGCACTTTTAATCGCTGGTTCAGCAAGTGCATCTATCGAAATTTGGAATAAAGATGGTAATAAAGTTGATCTAAATGGTCGTGTTAAAGCTTTAAATCAAATTACTGACCGCAATCAAGATAAAGAAGGTGATCACACTAATGCACGTATTGGTTTTAAAGGTGAAACTCAAGTCACTGATGGTTTAACTGGATACGGACGTTTTGAATGGGAAACTAAAGCAGGTCACAATGCTAATAACGAAACTCGTTATGCATTTGCTGGTTTAAACTTTGGTGATTTCGGTTCATTTGATTATGGTCGTAACGACGGTGTTTTAAAAGCAATTACTGCTTACACTGACGTTTTACCAGAATTTGGTGGTGATGCTGCAAATAATGACAATTATGTATTATCTGGCCGTACTAAAGCCGTTGCTACTTACCGTAATAATAACTTATTCGGTTTAACTGATGATGTTTCTTTTGCATTACAATATGCTGATAATGGTGATAACTCTTCCACTTCAGATGGTAAAAGCAATGGTTCACGTGAAGCATTCGGTGCAAATGTACAATGGAAGATTTTTGATTCTGGCTTAACAGCAGTCGGTGGTTACGCACAAACTATTGGTAATGGTAAAACGTGGGAGGATCCTGTTACTGATGAAGGTAATTGGATTAAAAATGTTAAAACTTGGGCAGTCGGAATTAAATATGATGGCACAAGCGAAGGTAATAACCTATATTTAGCCGCTAACTATTTCCAATCTAAATTTAAGCAAGATCATAAATTAGAAGCAGATGATTTTAAAGTTAAAGGTGTTGAATTAGTTGCTCAATATGGACTTGATCTTGAAGTGGGTCGTTTAACACCATCACTTGCTTATGTTCAACATAAAGAAGATGGTGATGATGCCTACATTGAAAAATACGTATCTTTAGGTGCAACTTATGCGTTAAATAAAAATATCAGTGCAATTGCTGAATACAAATTTAACCTATTAGATAAAGATGATACAGGTGCTTACGTGCATAGTAAAAACCCTGAAAAAAGTACTAAACCTGGTACAAAAGATGTGTTAGCGCTTGGTTTAATCTACCAATTCTAATTATCTTTTCTAAAAAAGGCACTTCGGTGCCTTTTTTTATATACAAAGTCAAAGATAATTTTATGACTGAATCATCTTATTTACGTTTTCATCAAAATAATGGTACGTAAAAATAAATACTTAATTCTCCATTTAAAATTATTCAAGTAAATTTAAATATTTTGTCATTAGCTATTGAAAGTATATAGATAAAATATAAATAACAATGCAACAATCATAAAAAATCCTTGAGGATAAAAATGAAGCGTAATCTTTTAGCTATAATAATTCCCTCTTTAATCATTATAGGTTCAGCAAACGCCGATATTGAAGTTTGGAACAAAGATGGAAATAAGGTAAATTTCAACGGACGCGTTTATGCGTTAAATTACATTACGGATCGCAATAATCAAACCGACCATGGAGATAATACAACTGCGCGTATTGGTTTTAATGGTGAAACACAAATTACAGATGATATTATCGGTTTTGGGCGCTTTGAATGGGAAACTAAAACAGGTAAAGATGCTGCCGATGAAGCGCGTTTTTTAAATGCGGGTATTAAATTTGGTCGTTATGGTTCATTTGATTATGGTCGTAATTCTGGAATTTTAAAAAGATTAACCGCTTATACTGATGTTTTACCTGAATTTGGTGGTGATGCCACAAACAATAATTATTATGCTATGACAGCACGTTCGAGTGGCGCTACAACTTACCGTAATTCAGATTTTTTTGGATTCATTAACGGCTTAGATTTTGGATTACAATACTCAGATAACGGTAATAACAGCTCAACTAAGCACTTTTCAAAAGATGGCAATAGTGCCGAGGCTTTTGGATCATTTGTTGATTGGGAAATTTTAGATACTGGTTTTAGTGTTGCTACCGGTTATAGTCAAACAGGTGGTAAAAAAGAAGCGAGTGCTATAGCTGCTGCCGCTAAATATAATTATAGTTTTGATATTGGTGATAACGTCTATTTAGGTGCCTTATTTATTCAAGGCAAACAAAAATATGGTTGGAATGCTTCAGAAGAAGATGCATTAAAAACGCAAGGATTAGAATTTGTTGCTCAATATGAATTTAATTTTGACATTGGTCGCTTAACGCCTTCAATTGGTTATATTCAACATAAAGTCAAAGATGCTGGTAAATATACGAATGATGCTGGCTTGAAAGGTGATTACCTGATTAAATATATTGATTTTAGTATCATGTATGATTTCAATAAAAACCTGCAAGCATTAATTGATTATAAGTATAATTTATTACATAAAGATGATTTTGGTGCACGTCAAAAATTATATAATATTGATAGCTTTAATAATTCACAAATTAAAGCAACAACCAAAGATACTGTGGCAATCGGTTTAATTTACCATTTTTAAAATAAATACATTAATAAAAAAGGCATAATGCCTTTTTTATTCTGTTTTTATTTTTTAATTTAAATTTTTTATATTATTTCAAACAGAAGAGATTTATTAAGCTTATCTAACTTAACATAATCGTTAACAGATTTTTGATTACTCTTCTTTAGGAGTTTAAATGCTTGTAACTACCCGCCATTTAGCGGCACAAAAAAATATTGCATTAGTTGCTCATGATCATCTCAAAGAAAGCCTATTATCTTGGTGTAAACAAAATCGAGAAAATTTATCTCTTCATCATCTTTATGCTACAGGTACAACAGGAACCTTAATAAAGAAAGAATTAGATTTACCAATTAAACCTTTATTGAGCGGTCCAATGGGCGGCGATCAACAAATTGGTGCATTAATTGCAGAAGGTAAAATTGATATCTTAATTTTCTTTTGGGATCCTTTAAATGCTGTTCCTCACGATCCAGATGTTAAAGCCCTTTTACGAATTGCAACCGTTTGGAATATCCCTGTTGCAATTAACCAAGCCTCGGCAGATGCGTTAATTCAATCGCCATTATTTAATAATAAAGTTGATATTTTAGTACCTGATTATCAACAATATTTAGAAAATAGAGTAAAAAGTTAATTACCAAATTGACAAACTTTCATCCCATGTTTAAACAAAATTGCTTGATTCGGTTTTAGTTTAGTCCAAGTTTCATTTGAAGTTAAAGGTTGGGTTGTGATGATGGTGACTATATCGGTCGGGCTTGTATGTTTTTGAAAATCGATTTCGACATCTTCATCTATCAATTTTGCTTTTCCAAAAGGAGCATGGCGGGTAATGCTATGTAAATTGTTTGCACAATAAGCAAGAACATACTCACCATCAGACAGTAACATATTAAAAACACCTAATTGATTTAATGTGTCAGCACATTGTTTAATAAACATAAATATTGATAATTTATCTTCTGGAAGTGATGGATAAGCTTGATAGAGTTGATTAAGAATATAACAAAAAGCATATTCACTATCCGTTAACCCAATCGGCTTAAAAAGACCAATTGGTAAGTTTTCATAATCCGTTAATTGCCCATTATGAGCAAATGTCCAATTATAACCCCATAATTCTCGTGTAAAGGGATGGGTGTTTTCTAAAGCGACAGCACCTCGATTAGCTTGACGGATATGAGCAATAACAGCTTGTGACTTTATTGGGTAATCTTGTACCATTTTAGCAATAGGAGAATAACTGCAAGGCTTAGGATCTTTAAATGTCCGCGATCCTTTACCTTCATAAAAGGTGATGCCCCAACCATCTTTATGTGGACCTTTATCGCCACCACGTTTCATTAGACTGGTAAAACTAAAGCAGATATCGGTTGGCACATTAGCACTCATACCCAATAATTCGCACATCGTTTATTTTTCCATTTCTTTTTCAATTAGCATAATTAAAATATGGATAATTTTGATATGTATTTCTTGTACCCTGTCAGCATAACCAAAGTGTGGTACGCGAATATCAATATCAGCAAGCCCGTTCATTTTACCGCCATCTTTACCGGTAAGGGTAATAACCTTCATACCTTTTTGTTTTGCTGCATGGATTGCTTTTAAGACATTAGCTGAATTACCTGATGTTGAAATCCCTAGTAAAACATCATTTTTTTGACCAACGCCTTCAACAAATCGTGAAAATATATCTTCAAATCCATAATCGTTACCAACACATGAAATATGGCTGACGTCAGAGATAGCAATGGCAGGATAAGCCGGACGATTATTACGATAACGACCGGTTAACTCTTCGGCAAAATGCATCGCATCACAATGAGAACCACCATTACCACAAGATAACACTTTTCCTCCTTTTTTAAAGGAATCGGCTAAAAGGATAGCCGCTTTTTGAATATGCTCTAAATTGTTAGTATCGTTAACAAATTTCGTTAATACATTAAGCGCTTCGGTCAATTCTTGACGAACAGTATCAATATACATCTAATGTAACTCCTTTAATAAAAAAATTCTGTTTTATTCGTTTTAAAATCTTTGATAGCAAATACCAGAATATAGCAATTAATATTTATTCAGCTAATTTCTTTTATATCCTGATAACCCGCATTTCTTATTGCATCAATCACAACACTTGAAGACAGAAAACTATCTGCTATATTCACCTCATGCTTTGCTAAATCAATGGTTACCTTAGCGTTAATATCAATCTCATGAATTGCGTTTGTAATGGCATTAATACAATGTTGACAGCTCATATCTTTGACTATGAATTTCATCATAAACCTCTTCATTAAATAAAATTATTTTAAACTTATTTACCAATACAAAATGATCCAAAAATACGGCCCAGTAAATCATTTGATGTAAATGTGCCTGTAATTTCGCTTAACGATTCTTGCGCTAAACGTAACTCTTCTGCTAACAATTCACCAGCATGAAACATAATTAATTGCTGCTTACCATTCTCAAGATGATTGGCTGCAACATCAAGGGCTTGTAAATGACGACGGCGTGCTAAAAATGTGCCTTCATTATTGGCATTAAAACCCATCGATTGTTTTAAATAATTTCTTAATATATCAATACCTTGCCCAGTTTTTGCCGATAATTGTATTACATCATAACTTTCATTTTTATTTTGTGCTTGTGTATTAATTATCATTTCACCAGTAAGATCAACTTTATTGCGGATAATAGTTATGGGAATATGTTTTGGTAATCGCTCAATAAAATCCGCCCATATTAATTTAGGGTTAGTTTCATGTGTTTGTGTACCATCAACCATGAGCAAAACACGATCTGCTTGTTCAATTTCTTGCCATGCCCGCAAAATACCGATTTTTTCAACTTCATCTTTTGCGTCTCTTAGTCCGGCTGTATCAATAATATGAAGTGGCATACCATCGATATGAATATGTTCACGCAACACATCCCGCGTTGTCCCTTCGATATCAGTTACAATGGCCGCTTCTCGCCCTGCGAGTGCATTAAGTAGGCTCGATTTACCGGCATTGGGTCTACCGGCTATAACAACTTTCATCCCTTCACGTAAAATTGAACCTTGTTTTGCCGCTTGACGTACCTGATTTAAATTGTCGATAACATCATTTAATTGTTGTTCAATTTTACCATCTGATAAAAAATCAATTTCTTCTTCAGGAAAATCAATCGCCGCTTCGGTAAAAATACGTAAATGAATTAAGGACTCAACTAATTGATTTATTTTATTTGAAAAATTTCCTTGCAATGAAGAAATCGCTGATTTAGCGGCTTGTTTAGAACTTGCATCAATTAAATCAGCAATGGCTTCTGCTTGTGCTAAGTCTAACTTGTCATTTAAAAAAGCGCGCTCGGAAAATTCGCCAGGTCTTGCTATACGTACATTCCCTGTTGATAATATACGCTCTAATAACATATCTAAAATGACAGGACCACCATGTCCTTGTAACTCAAGTACATCTTCACCAGTAAAGGAATGAGGATTTGGAAAAAATAACGCAATGCCTTCATCAAGCGTTGAACCATCTAAATCTAAAAAAGGTAAATATTCAGCATACCTTGCTTTAGGTAATTTACCCAATATTGATTTTGCGATGCTTATTACATCCGGCCCTGAAATTCGCAAAATACCAACACCACCTCGACCAGGGGGAGTTGCTTTCGCGACTATAGTATCTTTATTCATCATGGTAATTTAACTAACTGACTTTAATGACCATGATAACATAGGCTTTAGAGGAGTTCATATTAAAAACTCCCTATAAACAACTAATCATAACGTCATTATTTTAATTTAAAAAAATCTCTAAGACTTCTTTGCCGTATTTTTTTTACAACAATAATCAAAATGATCATTAACAAGACCCATCGCCTGCATAAAAGCATAGCACGTCGTTTCACCAACAAACGAAAAGCCACGTTTTTTTAATTCAATTGACATACGCTTAGCTTCATCTGTCGATTTTGGCATTTCTGATAAATTATGAAAATGATTTATAATCGGTTTATGTTCAACAAAAGACCAAATAAACGTAGAAAAATCTTCACCATTTTTTTGCATATTTAAATAAGCTTTTGCATTATTATAAATACTTTTTAATTTTGCTGCATGGCGAATTACCGCGGTATTTTGACATAATTCATCTAAACCTTTTTCGGTTAATGTAACAATTTTTTCAGGATTAAAATTAAAAAAACAGCGCCTATAACCTTCTCGCTTTTTTAATACAGTCAACCAAGATAAACCCGCTTGTTGACCTTCTAAACAGATATTTTCAAAAAGTACGAGATTATTATATTCTGGGATCCCCCATTCCTCATCATGATAAATAATATAATCAAGATCGTTCGTTAACCAATTACAACGTATTTCATTTGATAAATACCTGTTATTCGAAAGTATTGTTGAAGTTACCATAAGATTCTCGAATTGAATGGGATTGATAGGAAGTGTTAGTATATGTTAAATTAATGTCAATAATTATAAAATAAATAGTTAATTTTAATTTTCATTAAATTTATTTATAAATCTAAAATTTATTTTTTTATACAGCAATATCAAGCTTTATTGCTTAATAAAACTTGCAAGATTAAGGAATTAAATAAATTAAGATTTAATAGGATCTTCTATGAATCAAATAACCGCTAATAACCAAATGCAACCACAAGCACGACCACTTAATCGAAAAGATTATAAAACGCTTATTTTATCTTCATTAGGTGGTACGCTTGAGTTTTATGATTTCGTAATTTATGCATTATATATTAATACTATTATTGCTCCGCTTTTCTTCCCTAGCTCTTTAGATCCTTTTACAGCAAATTTATTTGCTTGGGGAATTTTTGCTGCTGGCTATTTTATTCGACCAATCGGCGGCATTATTATGGCTCACTTTGGTGATAAAACCGGTCGCAAACGTATGTTTACGTTAAGTGTTGCTATGATGGCTCTTCCTACTTTTGCGATTGGTTTACTACCAACTTACGAAAATATAGGAATTATGGCGCCGATCTTATTATTAATTATGCGCATTTTTCAAGGCGCTGCCATAGGCGGTGAAATGCCTGGTGCTTGGGTATTTATTGCAGAGCATGTACCAACCCAACGTTATGGTTTAGGGGTTGGTACATTAACATCAGGGATTACTGGTGGGATTTTATTAGGATTTATTATCACAATTATCATTGATCTTTGTTTTAGTGAAGCAGAAATTATCGATTATGCATGGCGCATTCCATTTATTATCGGCGGTGTTTTTGGTCTTATTTCAGTTTATTTACGTCGTTTTTTATCTGAAACCCCTATTTTTAAAGAATTAGCTGCTAAAAAAGCATTAGCGAAAAATATCCCTATTATTACTGTCATTAAAGAACATAAATCAGCTTGTATTATTATTGCGCTTTTAACTTGGTCATTATCAACCGCTATCATGGTCGGAATATTAATGACACCAGGTCCAATCGTTGGCAATATATATCATTTTCCCAATTTAGATTGGCGGATTGGTGGTTGTATTGCCGCATTAACTTTAACGATTGGATGTATAATTTGCGGTTGGTTATTTGATAAAAGGGGTGCAACTAAAACCTCTATTATTTCATGGGGCGGTCTTGCCTTAGCCAGTTTTTATTTTTATGCAACATTAGAAGTCAATCAAAATTTATTATTTCTTTATATAAATTGGGCAATTTTTGGATTATTTATCGGCGCTATCGCATTAACACCTATTATTGGGACTCGCTGTTTTCCACCCGCGATACGTTACTCAGGTTTGTCATTTTCGTATAATCTAGCTTATGCTATATTTAGTGGCTTTACGCCGGCTTTAACGGCTTATTTGTTAAGTCCCGATCATTTCTTAGATAAATATAGTTATTTAGGTGCTGCAATTTATCTTGCCGCCGTTAGTTTTATTGGTATTGCTATCGGATTCACAACGCTTGCTAAAAAAGGCTGGCAAGAAAAAATTAATTAAGATAAAAAATGTCTACTCAGCAAAAAAACCGATAAATTCCATCGGGTTTTTATAAAATAGAGCAGCTAAAAATTATAAATCATAGCTTACTTGTGTAGTCAACCTAAAATAGGTTAACGCATTGTTACAAATTCTTCTGCAGCCGTTGGGTGAATAGCAATCGTATTATCAAAATCTTGTTTTGTGGCACCCATTTTTAATGCAACGGCAAAACCTTGTAAAATTTCGTCCATACCATGACCAATACCATGAATTCCAACAATTTTTTCTTCTTTACCAAGGCAAACAAGTTTCATACGACAAGGTTGTCGATACTTTGTTACTGCGGTATACATAGCGGTAAAAGTTGAAATATACACTTTGACATTTTCATCACCAAATTCTTTTCTAGCTTCCGGCTCCGTTAATCCAACCGTTCCAATAGGGGGATGAGTAAAAACGACCGTTGGAATATTGTGATAATCTAAATGTTCATCTGGTTTATTATTGAATAATCGTTCTGATAAACGTCGACCCGCAGCAACTGCAACCGGCGTTAAATTTGCCAATTCAGTATCATCCCCAACCGAGTATATCCCATCGATATTCGTATTTTGGTATTTATCAACAATAATAAATCCTTTTGCATCCACGTTAACACCTGTTGCTTCAAGATTAATATTTTTCGTTGCAGCTTCTCGTCCTATTGCCCAAATTAAACAATCAATAGTATAAGATTCACCATTTTTAAGTTTTAAAGTTAAAGAGCCATCATCATTTTTTTGTACGGATTCAGGAATAGCAAATGTATGTAGAGAATGACCATCCGCATTAGTGATTTCTAATAAGGTATCAACAATTAAAGGATCAAAAGTTCTTAACGGCGTTGCTTGGCGAACAAATTGATGTGTTTCAGCGCCTAATGCGTGTAAAACACCGGCAATCTCGCAAGCAATATAACCTGCACCAACTACCGCAACACGTTTTGGCAAGTTTCCTAAAGCAAAAAAACCGTCCGAGGTTATACCATATTCTGCTCCCGGTAAATCAGGAATAACGGGTTTACCACCAACAGCAATTAAAATATGATCAGCCGAAATTTTTTCACCATTGACTTCAACGGTGTGTGCATTAACAAACTTTGCAAACCCTTGAATAACATCGACTTTATTATTAGTTAATACTCGATCATAAGATTGATGGATTCTATCTATATAAGCATCGCGACTCGCAACTAATGTTTGCCAATTTAATCCATGTAACGATACATCAAAACCATAATCAGGTGCATAATGATTAATCGCATCAGCAATTTGCGCTCCATACCACATAATTTTTTTAGGGACGCAACCAACATTTACGCAAGTCCCTCCTAAAGCTTTTGCTTCAATAATCGCGCATTTTTTTCCATATGAAGCAGCCCGATTTATTGATGCAATTCCACCACTGCCACCACCTATAGCAATATAATCATAATGTTTTATCATAAATATCCTCTAAATTAGCTTTTTTCTTTATAATATGTTATCTCTGCATAGATTGGCATATTGCCTAAGATAAAAAAAGTCATTAATAAAAACTTTAGCAATAGTTATTAACTATCAATATAAAGAAATTAAATGGGAAAATAAATAGAAAAATCAATAAATAAGTTATTAATCAATAAGTTACTATTGAAACAATAAAAATAAAGAAGTTATATTAACTAATAACTTCTTTATTAAAAAAGCAGATACTAATAAACAATAAAATTATAACTCAACAAATATTAACGATTTTTTATAAGGTTAATAATATTTGAAGTTGAACAACCCTCTTCAAAATTTAATACTTCTACTTTACCGCCTGCTGCGATAACTTGCTTACCACCGGCAATATCGTCAACTTTATAATCACCACCTTTAACGAGAACATTCGGTAATATATTAGCAATTAAACGTTCAGGAGTTTCTTCACTAAATGGAATTACCCAATCTACAGCACTTAATGCACTTAATACCGTCATACGTTGATTTAACGGATTAATGGGTCTTGTATTTCCTTTTAATTGTTTTACCGATTCATCGCTATTTACCGCGACAATTAAACGATCGCCTAATTGTTTAGCTTGATTAAGATACGAAACATGACCCGCATGTAAAATATCAAAACAACCATTAGTCATAACAATTTTTTCGCCACGATCTTGTGCTTGTTTAACACGTTCTTTAAGATCTTCTTCATTAATAATCCCAAAGCCGGTATTAGGATGTATATTAATCGCATTTGCTAATTCAATAGGGTTAACCATGGAGGTTCCTAATTTACCGACAACCACACCAGCAGCTGCATTAGCAAGATAGCAGCTTTCTTCTAATGATTGACCAACAGATAAAGCTGCAGCTAACGTTGCAATGACAGTATCGCCTGCCCCTGTAACATCAAAAACTTCTTTAGCAAGCGTTGGCAAATGATAAATTGGTTTATCTAATTGTAATAAAGTCATTCCTTTTTCACTGCGCGTTATCAATAACGCGCTAAGATCATATTGTTTAATTAAAGCATAACCTTTGGTAATAATTTCATCTTCATTTTGGCATTTACCAACGACAGCTTCAAATTCTGCCATGTTTGGTGTTAATAAAGTGGCACCACGATAACGATCAAAATCATCGCCCTTTGGATCTACAAGTACAGGAATATTTAATTGTTTTGCATAGCTTATAATGGATTGAGGATCGTTTAATACCCCTTTAGCATAATCTGAAAGAATAATAATTTTGGCAGATTTAACTGCAGTTTTGACACGATCAAGAATAAGATGGGGATCAATATTATTAAAAGCTTCTTCAAAATCAAGACGAATAAGTTGTTGATTATGCGATAAAACACGTAATTTTGTAATGGTTGGATGGCTTGATAATGCTACAAAATCGCAGCTTACATTCATTTGCATTAAATGATCATTTAAAATTTTAGCTGCTTCATCAATACCTGTTAAGCCAATTAACTTTGCCTTACCTCCTAACGAGGTAATATTAATAGCCACATTAGCTGCGCCGCCGGCTCTTTCTTCTAGATTTTCAATTTTAACAATAGGAACAGGTGCTTCCGGTGATATTCGATTTGTGCCGCCATGCCAATAGCGATCTAACATAATATCACCAATAACAAGTACATCAGCATTATCAAAGGCAGGTAAGATAATTCTCATAAATAATTTCCTTTATGATTCATTGGTTATTCTTCTAAATCCATATGTTCCGATTTTTCATTTAAACAGTTTGATTTAGTTGCTGTTTGCCGAGGGCGGTAAAATCTTGCAAAAAAAATGCCTATCTCAAATAATAAACAAATTGGTATTGCTAATAATATCTGTGAAAAAACATCGGGAGGCGTAACAAACATCGCAACAGCAAATACGCCTACAATAATATAGGGTCTTTTTTTACGTAGACTTTTCGGCGTCGTAACTCCAGCCCAACAAAGTAATATAATGGCAACAGGAACTTCAAATGCGATACCAAAGACTATAAATAATGTCATAACAAAATCAAGATATTTAGTGATATCAGTATTAATTGCGACATCGGCTGGTGCTGTATGAATGAAAAAATAAAAGGCTAATGGAAAAACGACATAATAAGCAAAAGCGATACCTGCATAAAATAATAATGTACTTGAAACAATTAAAGGAGCAACTAGACGTTTTTCATGTTGATAAAGTGCAGGTGCAATAAATCCCCAAACCTGATACAGAATATAGGGAATAGAAATAAAAATCGCGACGATAACAGTCAATTTTATTGGCGTAAAAAAAGGTGCAGCGATATCTGTTGCTATCATACTGCTGCCAGCTGGCAATTGACGCATCAAAGGATCGGCTACTACATGGTAAATAGTATTTGAGAAATACAATAATGCACCAACAATCAATAAAATACAGATAAGGCATCGTAATAGCCTTGTTCTTAATTCTATTAAATGGCCTATTAAAGGTTGAGTAGATTCATCAGTCATGTTTATCTTGGTTTGTTATTTGTGTTGGTTTATCAGTTTGCGTTGCATCATTGATATCTTTTTGTAAAGATTCGGCGACACGTTTTAAATCATCAATAGACTGTTGAATTTCGGGGGTGATATCTTTTAATCCACTTTGCTCTGCTTTTTTTAAACTGTCTTGTAATTCTTGCAATTTTAGATTTTTATTAAGTTCTAATTGAACCGTTGCTGACATACGTCTTAAAACGTTAATCCAATTGGCAACAGTTTTTATTGCAACAGGTAATCGCTCAGGTCCTAACACAACAAGCCCAATAATTAAGACTAATAGTATTTGCCCAAAACTGATATCAAACACGAAGAATTACCCTTTTTTATTATCTTCTGACGATTGTAAATCAAGTTCTTGCTTATCTTTACTCGAATCATCTGCTTTATTAGCTAAAGTTTCGTTTGTTTTATCGTCACTCATGGCTTTTTTGAAGCCTTTAATGGAGGCACCCAAATCCGATCCTAAAGATCGTAATTTTTTAGTACCAAATAATAAAACAACAACTAAGATTAAAATAAGTAATTGTGGCCAACTTGGCATCATGATAAGCATCTCCGTAAGTATGATGTATTAAATTATACACTTAATTTTTATTTGCGGTAAATGGCGATTAACCGAATAATGAAAATATAGACAGACCTAATCCTACAAGAGTTATCATAATAATAGATACAAATAAATGAGTTTGTGATCGTTTAATTAGTTGTAATTCCTGCTGTAAATCATTTAAACTTTTTAACATCTTTTGATTTATAATCTGTGTATTTACCATTTTAGCGGGTATTTCAGGTAATAAATTACGCCATTCTGGTAAAGTTTTATATAATTGTTTTAAGAGCGATTTAGCGCTGTATTTTTCAGCATACCATTCTTCTAAAAAGGGTTTTGCCGTTTTCCATAAATCAAGTTCAGGATATAACTGGCGTCCTAATCCTTCGATATAAAATAGCGTTTTTTCAAGTAATGTTAATTGCGGTTGGATTTCCATATTAAATTGACGAGCCACTTGAAATAATGCCAATAAAATTTGTGAGAATGAGATTTCTGCTAATGGTTTAGCAAATGCCGGCTCACAGACACTACGCATAGCGTTTTCTAAAGCAAGAACATCCGTATTTTCAGGTACCCAGCCCGAAGCAAGATACGTTTCCGCAATTTTACGATAATCACGATTAAAAAAGGCAAGAAAATTTTCAGCAAGATAATGTTGATCATCGGGACTTAAAATCCCAACAATTGCACAATCAATACCAATGTACCTTGGATTTTGAGGATCGGTTATATCGACGAAAATGTTCCCAGGGTGCATATCTGCATGAAAAAAGTTATCCCGAAAGACTTGTGTAAAAAAGGCCTGTACGCCTCTTTCAGCAAGTAATTTCATATTGACATGATGTTTTTTCAGTTCAGCAATATTTGCAATAGGGATCCCATATACTCGCTCTTCAACCAGAATGTTTTTACGGCATAAATCTTGATAAACATACGGAATATACAGTATTTCGCTATTTATAAAATTTTTTCGCAGGCGCATTGTATTAAACGCTTCTTGATTAAGATCTAACTCTTTTAATAAGGTCGTTTGATAATCTTGGACGATTTCGACAGCCCGCAAGTTTTTTCCTTCTTGTACTCGTTTCGTAAATTGTTTGGCAACCCAAAACATAAGTGCAATATCTGATTGAATAACAGGCAAAATATTGGGACGTAATACCTTAATGACAACTTGTGCACCGGACTTTTTTAAAATAGCAGTATGCACTTGTGCAATCGATGCGGAAGCTAATGGCGTTGGATCAAAATCCCTAAAATAAGTATCTATAGGTTCTTTCAGCGATTTTTCAATAATCTGTTTTGCTAATTCACCATCAAAAGGCATAACTTGATCTTGTAATTTAGCTAAAGCATTAGCAATACTTTTCGGTAAAATATCACGACGCGTTGAAATCATTTGCCCGAATTTAATCCATATAGGACCTAACTCTTGCAAAGCTAAGCGCAAGCGTTCAGCAATATCTTTATTTTTATCTTTACGCCTTACCCAAAATAAACAAGCTAATAATATTTTTAGCTGCCTAGATCCATAAGATTTATAACCTTGGTTAGATGGTGGTAATAATTCATTTAATCGATAAGCTCGGAACACAGCTAAAATTTTATAAAGTCGAAAAAAAATCATCGCTTCTCACTTTAAAATTTAAAGCCAATATGCAGAGCAACTATACCGCCTGTCATATTGTGATAATTAACATCGACAAAACCCGCATCTTCCATCATTTTTTTCAATGTTTTTTGATCAGGATGCATACGAATAGATTCGGCTAAATAACGATAGCTTTCAGAATCATTAGCGACAATTTTGCCCATTAAAGGTAACATGGTAAATGAATACAAATCGTAGGCTTTATTTAAAAGTTTATACTCTGGTTTCGAAAATTCTAAAACTAATAAACGCCCACCTGGTTTTAAAACTCGCCACATTGAATTTAACGCTTTTTGTTTATCAGTAACATTGCGTAAACCAAATGAAATCGTAATACAATCAAACGTGTTATTGACAAAGGGTAATTCCTCAGCATTGGCTTGGACATATTCAATATTTTTAAATAATCCTTTGTCACGTAATTTATCACGGCCAACTTGCAGCATCGATTCATTGATATCCGCTAATACAACTAATCCATCGTTACCTACAAGAGTTGAAAATTTAGCAGTCAGATCGCCTGTCCCACCAGCTAAATCTAATACTTTTTGCCCTTTACGTACTCCACTGTATTCAATAGTAATTTTCTTCCAAATACGATGGATACCAAAAGACATTAAGTCATTCATTACATCATATTTATCAGCAACAGAATGGAAAACATTGGCAACACGTTTGACTTTATCTTGTTTTAAAACTTGCGTAAAACCAAAGTCTATTTTTTCTTGATTTGTATTATCTTGATTATCCGAATATTGAGACATAACCACATACCTATCCTAACGATTTTAATTATTCTAACATACGCTAGAATAAATGTGATGAACTAAATTATATCAATGATTATGATAATAATTTAGCAACCAGTTTTGTTACCATTTCAAATTGCGTTAATGTTGATTTTTGCTGATCCAGCATGTTTTTAGTAATGACTAAATCAAAAGGATAACTTTGAATTAATTGATTGAGATCTTTATTTTCTTTCTGGTAACGCAATGTATAAAAACGAGCCAACGATTGAAAATCGATTGAAGTAAACAAAATTTTATTCGCTTTTTCATTTAATTCAGAAATGCGCTCGGCTTGAATTAAAGCGATTTTCATAAATTCTGTTTCATTTAAATAAAGGGGGGCTTGTTTATTTAAATCAGATTGGATGTAGTTAATATAACCATTAGCCACAAATTCAGTATTATAAATATTAGCAAGTTGCATCGGTAAGTCGTTAAATTTATGTTGCCCTAAAATTGCCACTTTACGGACAAAAAAAGGCTGGGCGGCTTTAGCAATATATGACCAATATTGATACGGGTTTTGACGTATCATAGTTGCGCTAATATTAATAAAATCGCGTTTAGCATCAATTAATTTAACTGGACAATTAAAATATTTTTCATGATAGATGGTATCTTGCTTTTCACTTGTAAAAATTACCGTTGGCGTTATTTTTTCAGCATCTAATATTAGCTTAACTCTAGCACTCCAATCTTGCCAACCATTTGGATAAGCTTTGATACCCGATTCATCGAGTAAATGAATATGAATATTGGGACGATTTTGGAAAGTTTTTTGTAACCAAGCAAAACGATCACTAACTTGTGGCGCTTTTGGTAAATGACTTTCTTCAAAAAGACGTAAATCCCTTGCGGCTTCATAACCAAGCATAATATGTAAAATATCAACCTGAGAAACTGCTTTTTCAATTAAATAAATATGTCCACAATGTAAGGGATAAAATTTACCAAAAATCAAACCAATTTTAAGCTCTAATGACATAAAATATTACCTTATTAGCTGATAAAAGTAACATTACTCGATATACAAAATAGCTATTTATAATCAATTCACTCGTGATATTAAAGTTGCTTCATTAGGATTAACCTTTTTAATTTAAAAATTAAAAAGGTTAATTAAATTATTCAGCAATTTGATGATAAGCTAATAAAATACCTGTCGCGACCGAAATATTCAGAGACGGCATATTTTCATTACCTTTCAAATAAACAACCTTATCAGCACAATTAATTAATTTCATATTGATCTGTTGAAAAATAACAAACACCACTTTTTGATTAAATGATGATTTTTGTAATTCAATTGCCTTAATTGACTTTACTTGACAAGGTAATAAAGCAATGACCTCATAACCTTGTTGCTTGAAAAGATCTAATGATGCTAACAAATCATCACTTTTAATTGATGTTAATGCTTCAATTCCCCCTTCGGCAACCCGCATTGCTGCACCGCTATCTAATAACGCCGGATCACGTAACATGACACCATTTACATCAAAAAAAGCGGCACTACGTAATAATCCACCTAAATTATGAGGGTTATTAATATCATCAATGGCTAAAACACAATCATGATATTTTGATTGAGTTTGTTCTAAATAAGATAATACTTGAATCGATTGATGTTTTTTGACAATCAGACAAACGCCGCCATGGTGTGGTGTTTGGGCTATTTTATTTAATTGTTCGGTATCGACAATATCATAACCTAAATGATGCTCAACTAGCCATTTAATCAAATCCTTAAATTGGTAGGTCATTTCTTGCGTTATAAACAATTTTATCATGGCACTCGGGCGATGTTTAAAAACAGCCTTACAAGCATTTTCGCTATAAACAAGTGTTTCTTCTTTTTTACCTTGACGTTTTCCATCAAAACCAAAAGTTGGGGTTTGTTCAATATTACTAACTTTCTTTTTCCATGGTGATTTAGGATCTCGATCATCATTTTGCCTATCTTTATAAGAGTCACGTTGTAACTCTGTTTTTTTATAAGCAGTATTTAATTTCGGTTTAAACGCTTCAATACGATCCGAAAACACCTCATTATCACGTTTTGTTTTTGAATAAGGTTTAATATTAGATTTTGCTTTAAACTTATTTTCACCCGATTTATCTTGCCAATTCTTATGAGGCTTATTCGTTGTAGTATTTTTAGCATAAAAGATAGTTGGCTTTGCTTTATCAATGTTATCAGTCATATAAAATTCACTTTAAGCGTTTATCGAGTACGGATAGTTGGGGCGACTTTATCTAATACCCCATTTACAAATTTATGGCTTTCTTCTGCGCCAAATAATTTAGTCAGCTCAATAGCTTCGTTGATAACGACTTTATAAGGGACATCTTGGCGTTTTGTTAATTCATAAAGTGCTATACGTAATATAGCTAATTCGATTTGATCTAATTCATCAATAGTACGATCTTTTAAAAAAGGCATCATTTTTTGATCAAGATCCGCGGTATTAGTTGCAACACCATTTAAAAGTTCACGAAAATATTTATTATCGGTTCCTTTCATATCTTGTTCAGCAATAAAATTAACTTCAACATCAGAAATAGCATTTTTTGAAATTTGCCAAGAATAGATAGCTTGTAAAGCAAATTCTCTAGCTCGACTGCGGGGATTAACGGTAGCCACTTATTTACTCCTTAATGGCATGGATAACATTTAACATTTCAAGCGCAGTTAAAGCCGCTTCAGCGCCTTTATTACCCGCTTTTGTTCCTGCTCGCTCAATGGCTTGCTCAATACTTTCGGTTGTTAAAATTCCAAACCCAACTGGAATAGAAAATTCTAGGCTGGTTGATAGCAAACCAGAACTCGACTCACCCGCTACAAAATCAAAATGAGCAGTACTGCCACGAATAACTGTGCCTAAAGCTACAATCGCATCATATTTCTTTGACGCCGCGGCAACTTTAGCAGTAAGGGGAATTTCGTAAGCACCTGGTACCCAAATAACGGTAATATTTTCTTCATTTACTTGACCAATTCGTGTAAGCGCATCAACTGCACCACTTACCAGGCTTTCGTTAATAAAATGATTAAATCGAGCAACCACAATTGCCACTTTTGCTTCTGGTGCCGCAAGTTTGCTGTTAATTGTCTGCATATACATCCTTATTTTTTAAATCTAACATCATAGAATATCTATGAATAGGGCAAAAAATGATGCCCAATTTTACCATAAATTAAACACTTATCCTATCAGCACGTTGCTAATTCGCAGGATTAAACCTGCAAAAAGCGCTAATTATCTTGTTGAATATTTAGATAAAAACATGCACTACATATTAATCATGACGTTCGAAATAATTTTGTAAAGGCTTATCCTATTTTACAAAGAGGATAATATATATATATGCTTTATCATACTTACTATTGAATAATCGTTGTATTATAATAATTTTTCAACATCCGTGATTGCTTTGCGATCGGGTAAAAAGATAATGATATGATCGCCAGCTTCAATCGTTAAATCAATATTAGCAATAATAACATCATCTTTACGTACAACAGCTCCAACTGTTGCCCCTGAAGATAATTTAAGACTATTAATATTTTTACCGATGAGTTTTGATGTTTCAACATCGCCTTCGACAATAACTTCTACAATTTCAGACTCACCTTGTCGTAATGAAATGACTTTCTCAATTCCTTGACGCCTCACATGACTTAATAACTCTGAAATAGTGGCATGTTGTGGAGAGATTGCAATGTCAATAACACTATCGTTGATAAGCTCCAAATAAGCTTGCCGTTGGATTAAAACAATGACTTTTTTGGCACCCATCCTTTTTGCTAACATCGATGCCATTATATTAGATTCATCATCACTCGTTACCGCAATAAAAAGATCTGTCAACTCTACTTGTTCTTGAGATAACAATTCTTGATCAGAAGGTTCACCATGTAAAACTGTCGTGTTGGTAAGTTGCTCTGCAACATGCTCTGCACGCTTTGCATTGGCTTCAATTAATTTTACTTGATAATCGTTTTCAAGCCGTTTCGCAAGTGCAACGGCAATACTTCCGCCTCCACTAATAATAATATGTCGGCAAGGTTTCTCAAGTCGTTGAAATTCACTAGTAACGGCTTTAACATTGTCTGGCGTGGTAATAAAATAAACAATATCCGCTGCTTCAATTAAAGTAGATTCCATCGGGCGAATAAAGCGATTTTGTCGATAAATCGCGACAATTTTTGCCTCAACATGCGGCAAATGTTCCTTTATTTCGGATAATTCGTTACCAACAAGTGCTCCACCATAATAAGCCATGACAGCAGCTAAACAAACTTTACCATCGTTAAAGGACGCAAATTGTAAGGCACCCGAATACTTAACTAACTGGCTAATGTTTTTAGTTATTAATTTTTCCGGTGCAATAATATGATCTATTGGGATCCCATTATTATTAAATAACGAATACTTTTCTTCGTTATATTCTGGTGCTCGTATTCTAGCCACTTTTTTGGGAATATTAAAAAGTGTATAACCAATTTGGCAAGAAATCATATTCACTTCATCAGAACTTGTCACAGCAACAAGCATATCCGCTGATTCGGCCCCTGCTGATTCAAGAATTTGTGGATAAGAGGCTTTACCTAAGATGACTTGTAAATCAAATCTTTCTTGAAGAGACTGTAATTTATCACCATCTTGATCAATAACAGTCACATCATTTTGTTTATCAGCAACTAAATATTCAGCTAACGCACTACCTGTTTGACCAGCACCTAGAATAATAATTTTCATTTCATACCCACATAAGTGAATGGTTATACAAATCCAATTGCCTCATACACTTTTTTAAGTGTTAACTCTGCTTTGGCATTTGCTTTGTCTGCGCCTTCTCGCATAATTGAATATAAATAATTTTCATCATTACGATATTGATGGTATTTAGTTTGAAGATCGCTAATCATTGCTACAACTTGCTCAGCAACTTCTGTCTTTAAATGCCCATACATTTTACCTTCAAAATGTTTTTCTAATTCGGAAATAGTTTTACTTGTAACGCCCATTAAAATATCTAATAAATTCGATACCCCAACTTTATTTTTTGGATCATAACGAACAATAGGTGGTTCATCTGAATCGGTTAATGCGCGTTTAATTTTTTTAGTGATCTCTTTGGGATCTTCAAGTAAACCAATCACATTATTCCTATTTTCATCTGATTTTGACATTTTTTTAATCGGCTCTTGTAACGACATTACCCTAGCACCAACGGGTGGAATAAATCCTTCAGGAATAGTAAAAATATCACCATACAAGGCATTAAAGCGAGTTGCTATATCTCGGCATAATTCAAGGTGTTGTTTTTGATCATCACCTACTGGCACTAAATTTGCTTGATATAATAAAATATCTGCCGCCATCAAAACAGGATAATCAAATAATCCAGCATTAATATTTTCCGTATTACGAGCTGATTTATCCTTAAATTGGGTCATTCGGCTTAATTCACCAAAATAAGTATAACAATTAAGCGCCCAACCTAACTGAGCATGAGCAGGAACATGCGATTGGATAAAAATAGTACTTTTGCTAGGATCAATTCCACAAGCAAGGTAAAGAGCCATCGTATCTAATGTTGCTTTTCGTAATTTAATCGGATCTTGTCGTACCGTAATAGCATGTTGGTTAACAATGCAATAAATGCATTCATATTTTTCTTGCAATGCAACCCAATTTTTTAATGCCCCTAAATAATTACCCAACGTCAATTCACCTGAAGGCTGAGCGCCGCTAAAAACAATTGGTTTACTCATAATTTTTATTCCTAATTTATTCTCATTATTTTTTTGCTTCAGCTTTAGGCTGAGGTAAAACAGTTAAAATTTGGCTAAAATCATCCGTGATGTAATCAGGGTGACTATTTGCAATCGGAATACCATAATTATAACCATAAGATAAAGCTATAGTTGGGCAATTGGCATTTTGTGCCGCAAGAATATCATTTTTAGAATCTCCGACAAATAATAGTTGGTCAGCAAAAAGACCTAACGTTGCCATTACTTGATATAAAGGCGCTGGATGCGGTTTTAATTTCAAAACATCTCCGCCACCTAAAATAATCGTAAAGTACTCTTTAATCCCTAAAGAGGTTAAAAGTGCGGGTAAAAAATGTGCAGGTTTGTTGGTCACCAATGCCAAAGGATAACCATTTTCATGTAGTTTTTTTAACGTTTCTTTGACATGAGGAAAAAGTTTCGTTTCACTATCAATCACTTCATCATAAAATTGATTAAACAATTGATGAGCATGGCTTAATTGTGCCGATGATAATTGACTTTTTGTAGCTTGAAATACGCGTTCTAATAAAATATTAATCCCATTGCCAACCCAATTTTTTATTTGTTCTTCTGTTACGGTAGGCAGATTTAACTCAGCTAACATGCGCTTTGTTGCAACAGTTAAACCAGGTACGCTGTCAACTAATGTGCCATCTAAATCAAATGCAATGGCTTGAATATCATTAAATTTATGCAATTTTAACTCCTGTAAGTTGCTGTCTCATGGCCTCGATGACCGTTTTATAATTAGGTTGACCAAATATGGCAGATCCGGCGACAAACATATCTGCCCCGGCTTTCGCAATCTCTGCAATATTATCAACTTTAACGCCACCATCAATTTCAAGGCGGATATTATATCCTGATTGAATAATACGCTGTTTTGCTTGTTGCAATTTAATAAGCGTCGAGGGAATAAAAGATTGTCCACCAAATCCAGGATTAACACTCATTAATAAGATAATATCTATCTTATCCATAATATAATCCAAATAATTTAAAGGTGTTGTTGGATTAAAAACAACGCCAGCAGTACATCCATGATCTCGAATTAATTGTAAAGATCGGTCAAGATGAATTGTCGCTTCAGGATGAATCGAAATATGACTGGCACCCGCTTTAGCAAAGGAAACAATCAAATCCTCAACAGGTGATACCATTAAATGAACATCAATAGGGGCTTTGATCCCATAGTCACGTAATGCTTTGCAAAACATTGCACCCATCGTTAGATTTGGCACAAAGTGATTATCCATGACATCAAAATGAATAACATCAGCGCCGGCATCAAGAACATTTTGCGCCTCTTCACCTAAACGTGCAAAATCTGCTGATAGAATCGACGGCGCTATCAGGAATTCTTTCATAATTAACCTTTTATTTTTTAGCGAAAACCTATCATCAGTGTACATCAATAAACTTAAGATTTTTTATATAAAGCTAAAATTTCTTCTGTTTTTTTTCGACCGTTGCTTGCACAACTAATAGAACGCCTCATATGCGCATAAAAAAGATGACTCGCATTTTGATAGAGTTCACGCGTTAAATGCGTTGCATGATTTGAAATTAAAACAGCAATATTCCTATCTTCCGCGATTCTTTTAGCTAAGTTTGCTAAATCTTGATGCTCTGTAAAACCAAAGCGATTGGAATAATATGCTGTGAAACTTTGTGTATCATTGGATGATAGATACGGAGGATCACAGTAAATCACATCACCAGGTTTTGCATGCATCATAGTTTCTTGATAGGTTTTACAAACAAATTGCGCCTTTTGCGCCTTTTCGGCAAAAAAATATAATTCTTTTTCCGGGAAATAAATTTTGCTATAACGACCAAACGGAACATTAAATTCACCGCTATTGTTATAACGACAAAGGCCATTATAACAATGACGATTCAAATACACGAATAACAATGAACGTTGATATTCATCATGACTACGATTAAATTTATTACGTAATTCATAAAATGCATCAACTTGATTATTTTGATGTGTAAATAGCAATTTTAAATCATTAATAAAACTATCTGGTTTAGATTTCAGTAAATTAAATAAAGCGATTAAATCGTGATTAATATCTGATAATAGATAATTGTCATAATGAGAATTTAAAAAAACTGAGCCTGCGCCGACAAAAGGCTCTACTAATTGATTTCCTTCTGGTAAGCATTCCTTTATTTTTTCGACAAGTTCATATTTCCCCCCAGCCCATTTT
This sequence comes from Gilliamella sp. ESL1225, assembly GCF_058502635.1. NCBI lineage: Bacteria > Pseudomonadati > Pseudomonadota > Gammaproteobacteria > Orbales > Orbaceae > Gilliamella > Gilliamella sp. ESL1225. Next base: position 1,985,004 of record NZ_CP196358.1, read on the forward strand.
AAAAAGGCTCGCTGCTTACTCAAGATACACTCCTATTTATTTGATGAATCAGATAATTAAACGATATAATAATTATTTAACTGACTTTTCCTTATTAATTGTCAATCCTGATTTTACCCACGGTTTATTTTTTTGTATATCAAGAGGTAAGGCTTTAATACTATTTTTTGCCTCAGTTAATGAAGCATAATTCCCTTGAATTAAAATATACCAATCTTTACCATCATGTTTAGTTTTGTAAATTTGTGTATGAGTTAAACGATGTTGTTTTACAAATTTTTTTAAGTTTTCTTCAGATGAAGAAGCACTCAATTGAATAACATAATGATTATTAGCTATTTTTTCAGGTGATTTTTTTTCCGTTTTAGAAGACTGAACTTTTTCGTAAACTGGTTTATTACCATTAAAAGCGCTTTCTTCATTTAATGAGGCATTAATAGGTGGTTTTGCTGTGATTGCTTCATCACTAACATTGCCATTAAGATTAGGAGATGATTCCACTTTAGCATTTTGAACAGCGATCGAATTATCAGCATGAACGGTTTCTACAGCAGTAACCATATCGGTTTCGTTAACTTCATTTCTTGATTCATGAGATAGCTGCGCTATCTCATCGGTTGGGCGGTCATTCTCTATATGTGAACTTTCAAGATTAATACTATTATTATTTAGATTCGTTTCTGATTCATCGTTTGTATTATTCTCATTTTTATCATCCACACTTGCTGTGACAGGTGGGGTCAATAATTTAGGCTCATTATGACGATTTGAACGAAAAATCATTAAACTAAGCGATAATAAAATAATAAAGAAAATAAGAAAAAATATTATAATCTTTGTTTTCGACAAGCCTAATAGAAAATCAAACCAACTAGATTGCTGCGTATAGTCTGCTTGATTTTGTTCTGAAACATAACGATCATCTTTATCTACACGCATATGCGCTCCTTATCTATATCAAAGAGTTTAAGTTAAGAAAGACATACCCAATTAAATTTCTTCTATTTTATCGATAATATAACCGGCAACACCTTTAGCACTTTGCTCATCAGTTTTAATCGTAATATCGGCTATTTCTTCATAAAGCGGTTCTCGCTCACCCGCTAACTCTTCATAAAGTTCACGCGGTGTGTCATTACCTTGTAATAAAGGACGGCGTTTGTCTTTTTGTGTTCTAGCCATTTGCTTTTCGATAGTTGTTTCTAAGTAAACAACAATTCCGCGAGCTGATAAGCGATTACGTGTTTCTTTAGATAAAACCGAACCACCGCCAGTGGCTAAGACAACACCTTGCCTTTCAGTTAATTCATTAATGACTTTTTCTTCTCTAGCTCTAAATCCATCTTCACCTTCTAAATCAAAAATCCAAGCGATGTCTGCACCTGTCCGTTTTTCGATTTCTTGATCAGAATCAAAAAATTCCATACCAAGTAGTTGTGCGATTTGCCGTCCAATTGTACTTTTTCCAGCCCCCATTGGGCCAATTAGAAAGATATTTCGTTTTTCTGCCATTGTAGTTTCATCATCTATTTATTTTGGTTAAAAATATATAACACAATTCTATTTATCTTTTTTATTCTCTACGTTTCTTGCTATGTTGTTTAAAGATTCATCGATTTAACAAATAAAAAAGAATCTTTGCAAGGAATAATCTAAAAAAACATTGAGACAAACATTCACTTAGCTATATTAAAGTTGAAGCTGATTACTCAATTTAATTAATAAAAAATTATATGTATTTAATAATTCCTTTTTAAAATCATTAAGTAACAAAAATTTTTATATCTTAATTCTAAATTAGCTATAGAGATTAATGAATTTGAAGAACGTGTAACTGTTTTGATCTCCGTCTAACGACAAAAATTTAGGTCGGTAATTATCTCAATTAATCGACCCTTTTTGCAATAGGTATTTACGAATACTTTTTTATCTAATACCGGCTTCATGTAAATCATGGATGTTTAAGGCTCCGACTAATTCTCCCTCATTATTAACAACAGGAGCGGCTGTAATATTTTGTTCATTAAATGCGTTTAGTGCTTCTACCGCTTTCCATTTGTCAGGAATTTGATAACCCGGGCTTGTCATAACATCAATAATTGGGTCGTTAAGTGTGCCATTTTTTAATAACAAACGACGTAAATCACCATCTGTAAAAACACCTAAAATATCATTATTCTTATCACAAACAATCACTAAACCAACACCGGTTCGGCTAAGTTCTAACATCGCATCAAATACGGTTGCTTTATTGGATACTTTCGGGATTAAATCCCCTTTACGCATAACGTCTTTAACACGATTTAAAAGTTTTGCACCTAAATTACCAGCGGGGTGTGAACGGGCAAAATCTTCTACTTGAAATCCTCTTGCTCGCATTACTGAAATAGCCAATGCATCACCCATTAATAAGGTATTAGTTGAGCTTGCTGTTGGAGCAAGTCCCATGGGGCAAGCTTCTCTTTCAATCGAAATATCAAGAACTGCCTCAGCGGCAAAAGCTAATGAAGACTCTTTATCACCCGTAATAGCAATAATTGGTACATTTATTTCATTTAAAATAGGAATGATTAGCGAAAACTCTTTTGCTCGACCTGAATAGGAAATTAAAATAACCGCGTCATTTTCCGTAATCATACCAATATCGCCATGTAATGCTTCTGACGGGTGCATAAAAAAAGCAGGGCTGCCTGTACTGGCTAATGATGCAGCAATTTTTTTACCAATATGCCCAGATTTACCCATCCCAGAAACGATAATTTTACCTTTTGTCGCTAAGATTATTTGACAAGCTTTACTAAAATTAGCATCTAAACGAGAGGGTAATTTTTGTGCTTCATTTAATTCTAAATCAAGTAGCTCACGACCATATTGTATAAATTTATCCATGTAGGTTAACCTGTTTAATAAAAAGTAAACGTCATTTAAGGGGTAATTAGCTTATATAAAAAGCAGTCTTGCCTTAAAAAATTACGCAATGATTTAGTTTATCAAGCTAAATCATATTATTCAAAATATGAAATCAACAAAATTTATTATCAATATGCAATTTAAAATGATGTATTTGGATTAATGAATCATTTTGTATTTACTCATACACATCAATTATAAATTAATAAACACATTAAAACGCAATTTTGATTCCTAATAAAATCAATACAATACCTAATAATTTATCAATTAGATTTTGTGATTTAAAATAATATTTCTGTATAAAACGAGATTGAAAAACAAAAACCACCATCGGCCACCAAATGCATGTTTCAATTAGAATGATTAACGCAACAAGTAATTTGTCGTTTAAAGAAGAATGTTCATTCAATACTTGCGTAAATATAGCTAAAAAGAATAATGTCGCCTTAGGATTAAGTAAATTACATAAAAATCCTTGTAAAAAAGCCGTTTTATACGATATTGTTTGTTTAGTTTTGTGCTCTGCTAAATCAAAGTTTGCTGTGTTTTTAATCCTTAATGCTTTAATTCCCAAATAAATTAAATAAAAAGCACCAACATAACGCAATAAATTATATAGCCAAGGTGTAGCTTTAATTAATATCGCGACTCCCGCAACACAATAACTCATATGTATCGTTACTGCTAAAATAACACCTAAACAAGTCATTAAAGCAATTTTTCGCGAATAACATAAACTATTTTTCAGAACCATAAAAAAATCGGGTCCGGGTGAAATTATGCCAAGACAACCAATAGTTGCAACTAAAAGCACTATTTCCATATTCATAATTTAAAAATTTCCTTTAATGTATTTCGGCGGAACGATTTACCGTTGCTATCGACGTTTTATGTTGAGAGATAAATGTTTTTTTATCTTTATTTTCATCCATTAAATAATCCGATAGAAATTTAGCATTAGTTGTCACGTTTGCACCATTTAATATTAGGCGAGGTAAATCAATTTGATAAATCGTTTGCTGCGGTGATTTTTGTAAATCCGCAGTTGTCGCATTGGTTAATAAATATAATTTACGTTCTTGCTTTGAAAGCTCGCGTAAAGTTGTCGTTCCTGATCCCATCATCAGATGATCTGGAAAGATATAAAAAACGGTATTTTCAAGTAAACCTTCTTTTTTTAGTGTATCAATAAATTGACCAACGTGATAATCCAATGAGGCGGCAACGAATTCCATATTATTGTTTTTAGGACTGATTACAGGTTCCATTCGTTTATCATAAAAACCATTAGGAGCATGGGTCGATAATGTCGATACAAATAAAGCAAACGGTTTATTATCTTTCTTTAATGAATGAATTTGCTCGGTAGCAAGTTCAAAAATATCTTTATCATATAAACCAAATGGTGACATCGGATAGGCTTTTTGACTGTTTTTTTCAGAAATAATGTTAGCACCAAGTAAATGTGCAATATGTCCAAAATTTGCAAAATCCGGGCTAGTCATGACATAGCGTGTTTGGTAACCTGCTTTTTTTAATATATCTGGCAAACTAACAAGCTCTGTCGCTTTTGTTTCTTTGAGTGGTGAAGTTTGCCAACCGCCAATTAAAAAAGGCATGCCTGTCATATAAGTGTACATTGAAGCCGTCGTCCAACTACTCCCAAGGCTCATTGGCATATTGCCAAAAAAAGTATATTCACTAGCAAGTTTATTTAAATTTGGCGTTATACCCTCAAAAGATAAAAATCCTTGTTCAAACGATTCTAATGATAAAACAACAATATTTTTACCTCTTTGACTTGTTAACTGGCTTTTAGAAGGATAATCTTTTATTGCTATCTCAGCTAACGCCGTTTGAAAATCCAGTCTCTTACCCTGCGCTATTTGGTAAATTTCAAATAATTTATGTAATGGACCATTAGGATAACTTATTGAGATAATAGCAATAATTGCAATGATGAGGCGCAACGATAATTTGCATTGACGTTTTACAATACCAGCTAATTTTGCCAAAATAATAACTAAAAGACAAAAAACAGCGATAACTAATATCGCCTGTAGAGTAAAAATAAATAATCCTTCGATAATATCATTAATATTCAAATTAACATAAAATTGATAATCGATAAAGCCACCACTAAAATAAATGGCAACTAGCTGCATAACAATAAAAATTGTCATCAAAATAATAACAATATATTGCCATTTTTTTTGCTTAAAGAAAGAAGCAACAACTAAGGTGATAATGACAAGCGGTAATATAATTAAGGTCGATAAAGGCATAAAATTTGATTCACACAATAAACAGCAGACTATGGTTAAAAGAGGCACTTTATTATATAAAGTGCCTTATCTGAATTAAAGATGAGTGTGTCTTAAGAATAACCGTTCAACACCTTTTACGACGTTTTTAGCAATTTTTTCAGAAATTTTTTGTTTTTTCTGATAGCCAACACTAATTATTTTATGCGTATCTAAATGCGATAAAATAAAATCATCACTCGTGCTAATTTCATCAACTAAGCCTTTATCTTTTGCTTGCGTTGCAAACCAATGTTCACCTGTCGCAACTTCATCAATATTAATATTTGGTCGATACTCTTTTACAAAATCTTTGAATAATACTAGCGTTTCTTCAAGTTCTTGCTTGAACTTTTCACGCCCTTCATTGGTATTCTCGCCAAACATCGTTAATGTACGCTTATATTTGCCCGCCGTTTGTAATTCAACATCAATATCATGTTTTTCAAGTAAGCGGTGGAAATTTGGGATTTGAGCCACAACACCTATCGAACCGACAATCGCAAAAGGAGCTGCTACAATTTTGTTAGCTGTACAAGCCATCATATATCCCCCGCTTGCAGCGACTTTATCAACAACAGCAGTAAATTCGATATTACGTTCTCTAAAACGTAATAATTGCGATGCGGCAAGCCCATAACCATAAACAACTCCGCCAGGGCTTTCTAGATTGATAACGACTTTATCATTAGGGTTAATAATCGCTAAGACCGCCGTAATTTCTTGACGCAATTCTTCAACTTCATGCGCATCCATACTACCATTAAATGATAATACGAAAAGTTTTGCCTTCATTGGCTCTGTTTGTTTATTGCTCTTTGCTAATGTTTTTTGTTTTTTCTTATCTTGTTTCTTTTGTTTTTTTAACGCTTTAAGATAGTTCTTAGCTTCTATCGAATCCATGCTAGACATTAACATCTTTTCTTTTAATTGTTTATACTCTTCGCTAAGATCTTTAATTGATAAACGACCCTGTGAGTTTGATGATTTACGCCTTTGACTTAATATAAAAATTAAAACAAATAATATGGCTAATACAACTGTTGTTGTTTCAGCTAAAAAAAGGGAATATTCTGAAAACCAATTCATCTTATAATTATCCTCGCAATAAATAAGCACTCCATAATAACAAATTTTATTTATTTTATCTAAATACACGAAACATAAAATTTGTTCCTTTATTCAACAATCTAATTTCTTTATACTAATTATCTTATTTATTCTCGTCAGGAAGCCAAGATGTCATTAAAACCAATAACTGAAATTGCCGAAGCTTGCCATATTCCAGAACAATTTATTCTTCCTTATGGAAGATATGTCGCCAAAATTGATTTAGCTATTATCAAAGCAAATAAACAAAAACCTCGTGGAAAATTGATTCTTGTCTCTGCAATTACACCCACTCCCCTAGGTGAAGGAAAAACGGTCAACACAATAGGTTTAAGTGAAGGGTTAAATTACTTAGGCAAAAGCGCGATAGCCTGTATTCGTCAACCTAGTTTAGGCCCTGTTTTTGGCGTTAAAGGGGGGGCTGCCGGCGGTGGACAAGCTGAAGTTGTGCCAATGGAAACATTAAATCTTCATCTGACTGGAGATATTCATGCCATTACTGCCGCGCATGATTTAGCCTCAGCAGCTTTAGATGCACGCCTTTATCATGAACAACAACTAGGAGAAGGTTTTACGCAACAAACAGGATTATCACGTTTAAATATTGATGCTAATCGTATCGTTTGGAAACGTGTTATGGATCATAATGATCGTGCATTGCGTAATATCCAAGTCGGTGTCGGCAATGGTGCTAATGGCGTAGAACGATCTGATGGATTTGAAATAACGGCAGCGTCGGAATTAATGGCCATTTTAGCTTTAGCATCAGATTTACATGATATGCGCGATCGAATTGGACGAATTATTTTAGCTTATAATACCGAAGGTGAACCTATAACGACCGAACAACTCGAAGTTGCTGGCGCCATGACAGCGCTATTAAAAAATGCCATTAATCCGAATTTAATGCAAACAGTCGAAAATACCCCTGTCTTAATTCATGCCGGTCCATTTGCCAATATTGCACATGGTAATTCCTCTGTTATTGCTGATCGTATTGCGTTACAACTGGCTGATTATGTCGTTACAGAAGCTGGATTTGGATCTGATATGGGGATGGAGAAGTTTTTTAATATCAAATATCGTCAAGCCGGTATTGAACCTTCTTGTATCGTACTTGTTGCAACGATTCGCAGTTTAAAAGCCAATAGTGGTAAATATAATATTAAACCAGGGCAATCATTACCTAAAGAAATCACCGAGTCTAATCTTGAATTACTCGAAATAGGCGCCGCTAATTTAGCATGGCATATTAATAATGCCAAAAGTTATGGTTTACCTGTTATTGTTGCCATTAATCGCTTTCCGTATGATAGCGATGAAGAGCTCGCTTTTTTACAACATTACGCCGTTAAAAATGGTGCTTTTGCTTGCGAAGTGAGTGAAGTCTTTACGCAAGGCGGGAAAGGTGCTGAAAAATTAGCACAGCAAGTCATTTTAGCCTGTGAAACAAAACATGAAATAAAATTACCTTATTCAGATAACATGCCTTTGATTGAAAAGATTCAAACTATGGTCAAAAAATATGGCGCGAATAAAGCAAATTTATCAGAAACAGCGCTTGAAAATATCAAAGAAATTGAAAAACTAAAACTCGACTATCTACCCCTTTGTATCGCTAAAACACCTATGTCGATTAGTGCCGATGCAAATTTAAAAAACGTTCCGACTGATTTTGATGTTAATATTAGTCATCTAGCCATTTCGGCGGGCGCAGGATTTATCCGCGTTTATACCGGCAGTATCATGACTATGCCCGGTCTGGGTACCAATCCATCTTATCGAAACATTGATATTGATAAAGATGGCAATATAGTAGGATTAAGTTAATGCAACAAAATGTAGTACAAGAATACAAAGCTTTTATTGATGAAGAAAATTGTATAGGTTGTGGTAAATGCATTCGCGTTTGCCCAACCGATGCCATAGTTGGAAGTAAACAAGTTTTACATACAATATTGCCTGAATTATGCACTTCATGCAGTAATTGCATAAACACTTGCCCAACTGATTGCATTTCGCTAAGCACATTAGGGTTTGCATTAACGGCGCAACAAGCGTTAACCTTAACCGAAAAGAAACAGCAACGTTTAAATCAAAAACAAACTTATGTACCACCGACGATCTTTTTTCCAGATTCGATGCCAGCCAATAACACTCAACCCACTAGCTTATCTGAACGTAAGCAATCAGTGGCTGATGCAATTGCGAGGATGAAGGCGAAGCGAGCGAATAAATAAAATAAGATACCTATTGATGGTTAATCTTTTCCTAAATAAAGATTGTTTATATCAAAAAGAAAATTAAATATTAATAGGTATTTCTAAAGAATGACTATAAATGACGATTTCTGTTGCTTTCATTTTTAAATGAGCGCAATAATTTAAACTATATTCTTGTTGTCTATACGATTCATATATAGCTTTTATATTTTCATCATTATCATAAGATACAAGCCAATGACAATTAATCTCATCTAAAATTTGCCGAATTTGTAAATGGTCTTCATGACGATAAAAATTTCTATATAAACCTTGACCTTTTATATAATAAGGTGGATCTAAATATAAAAAAATATTTTTATCGTCTATTTTTTTAATTTTGTTTAATAAATTCAGCGCATCTTCATTTGTTACATGAATATTTTTTGCGTATTCGCCGATTTTTTCAATCTTTGCTGCCAATGAATCTTTATTAAACCTTGCATCAATTTTATAGTTTCCATCTTGATTTTTACCACCAATGACCCCTGCTTTTAAAATTCCTGAACGATTAGTTCTATTTAAAAAGAATGCAGCAAACCCTAATTCTAATATTGAATAATTTTTAAAATCAGAAAGTATTTTTTTTTGTTGATTCCAAATATCAACAGTTATAGGCGTATCATACATTAAGCGCAAAAAATCTTCTGTTTGATCAGTAATAGCTTTCCAAAATGAATAAATAGCAGGATCAGCATCATTAATATAAATATTCTTACAATAGCCATCAAGTAACAAAATTAAAGCAACGCCTGCTCCTCCTGCATATATTTCATAATAATCTGAATTATTAATATTGTTTTTTTCTATTATTGATTTTATATGAGGTGAAAATTTACTCTTACCACCTGGGTATCTTAAAGGAGTGTATAACATAAAATTATACTTTTCCTTTAACAGTATTATTTAAAATAACTATTAATAAATTCATTAGTTTTGCCATATTTTTTATTTAACATACAACTTATTTTCTCTTCAAATGTTTGTTGAAAATATGCTCTATCTTCATCTGTAAGCATTAGATAAAATGGATCATAATTTTTATTACTCATATAACTTTCTATTTCAGGATCCGTTATAAATTTCTTAAACAATTCTCGCATTTTACCTTCTTGTAGATTATTATTTTTAATTACTTCAACAATATCAATTTTACCGTTATTTTCGATTAAATTTAACTCTTTCAATATGTTTTTTACAGGATTAATGCGTAAAAACTGTTGCCTTCTTCTTCCAGTTTTTATCCAATACTCATCATTGGCAGGTAAATTATATAAAAATTCAAAAAATAATTGATCTGGCGCTTTATTTAAGGGTAAAAACACAATGTTTTCAATGCCTTTTGTCTTACTTTTTTTAACATCACCATCCAATACTATGATTGAAAATCGTTCAAAATAAGGGATTTTATGTTTTATTAATGATATATAATTATTACACCCCATATTCACATTTTTCATAATATTAATTGTTTTTTTTATTTTTTGAGATGTGATTATTCTAGAAAAAAATAATCTTGCTTCTTCATCTTCAAAATAAACATCAATTTTAGGCAGCTTTGTTTCAATATTGATTTTCGCTCTAACAAATAAATCAGAAACTATCTCAGACCAAGATATATTGTTTTTTTGTATCATTTCCTCTTGAGGTGCACATAAATAAATAATTTTATGGTTATTTTTATCTTTTAAAAAATGATTATATACATATTCAATAATAACGGGCGAATGAGTCGTCATAATAATTTGTAAATTCAAGTCTGTTGAATAATTATCTAAAACACCCATTAATTCTTCTTGTGCTGCAGGAAATAAAGCCGCATCGACTTCATCAATTAAAAGCAATCCCCCTTTATAATTTTCATATTCTGATTTTAATTTTGAAAAAGACATTAACGCTTGTATTATTTGACCAACGTTATCTTCCCCAACAGAGATGGATTGATGATCATAATTATAATCATGCGCAACTGCTGAGTTCAAATCGCCCTCAGTTGTCGTTATATTAGATTTCTTATATTCCTTACAAAGAATTATACTATTTAATCGTATAAATTCTTTTTTGTTTTTTTCGATATTAAAAAATTCACTATGGGTAGCTTCGTATTCATCTCTATTTGCTATTGGCGTTAATCTTTTTAGATTTAAGTAAATGACAGGATGAGTAAAGTTTCTTGATAATTTATCATCTCCAAGTTGCCAACGATTCACCATTCTATGATTCCTATCGTTATGACCTGTCATCGATAATTTACTAGTAATATCCTGTTGAAAATAACCATCATAGATCTCACATAACACATCCATTGAATCTTTAATATCAAACTTTTCTGATAATCTAAAATGATCGGAAAACTGAGATTTAAATAGTCTACCATCTATTGTCTTGTAATGAATAGCATTACCCATTTTTGGATTTGTTACATCATTATATTCGTTTTGAAAATTAAAAATTTGCGCGGCAATACCTAACACGGTAGATTTAGACATTCCATTTTGTCCGCAAATAATATTAATTCTGTTTGAAAATTCGAATTCAATTTCTTTTAATTTCCTAAACGACCGCACCTTTATTTTTTTTAGCTTTGTTATTGACATCTAATCACCCATTATCTATTTTTGCGATTTTATTGTTTTTAAAATATCAAATATAGTTTACTTAAATAATATGAAATCATTAATTTTTTTATTAGTAAAATACATTATTCGGTTTATCATGTAGCTATAGTGTTTTTTCATTTAAATTCAGGATAAATGATATGACCAATAATAGAACAAATAAGTCTCTGATCATTTAAATGAAAAATATTAAAATTTATTTGATCCTGTTCGCCAATAAAAAAGATCCAGGCTTTATCTTCTTTACTGGCTTGTTTAGCCTCTTCTTGAGCAGTTGCAAGCTCATTCAATAGCATTGTTTTTTTAACCTTAGACCATTTAGACCAATCTACATTAATTTGATAATTATGCATAAGTCTCTTATCAATCCAAATTCCTTCATTCAATGGTATAATCAATAAGTCATCATTGTAATTAATTCTTGTCCATTGCAATGAAGAATAAAAAATTTTATTTTCGTCGTATTTTCTAATCTCATTATTAGCTAACTTTTTGAAAATTTTACAATAATTATCTCCAACGATCCCTGGGATATTTAAGGACATATTACGATCATAAGGAAAGTTGATAAATGCTCGGCATATTGGACGAATTGTATTAGCTGGTCGCCTAGATTTTTTATTAGCATCACCATTTAGTTCTTTGTTCTTATCACTTGAATTTCCTGATATATATACTCTTTCATTATTAGAACCTGCTAGTTCGCCAACATGTTTTCTTTCGTTGATAAGAACTAAACTTGAAGGAGATAATCCGGGGGAAGTTTCTAGCCTATATTTAATACTCCTTTTTTTCCCTAATCCCTGATTAACAACGTTCTCTTCTGCGTCTGCATCACAATTTTTAGCATGAGATTGATTTGGATACTTCGAAAAATTTGGGCGCATTTTATTTTCTTTTCGCCATGAACGAGGTGCCATATCAATACCACATCCCCAACATTCATAGCCTTTTGGATCAAGATTGTCTAACATCCATAACATCTCAGCCTCAACAATTTCTTTTGTCAATTTATCATGAGCAGATTCCATATTTTCTCCTATTTTATATTTAATAATCTTTGTTTTAGATATTACTTGAAAAAATTTAGAAAGTTATATTCATTCATTCGATTTATTGGTCATGATATAACCAATTATCAGATAAATTAGGTATCCTCAAAATAATCACTATCAATTTGCTTTATTTCATAAGCCTGCCTTGTTGAAACACCCACATTGTGATCAATCATTAACTCTGCCAACTGGCTACCGTTAATTAGAATGATTTTTACATCTAAGTGTTTTACATAGTCAATTGCTTCACAGCTGAAATCAGAAGTTGTAATAAACACGCCTTTTTTTGCTTTTTCACCTTGTAGGGCGCCTGCAAATTTTTGTACTTCAGGTCGCCCAACAGTACCTTGCCACTTTTTAGCTTGTAAATAAATCATATCAAGACCTAGTTTATCTTCACGAATTATCCCATCAATGCCACCATCTTTAGTTATGCGTGTTGCTTCCCCAGCTTCACGACGAGAGCCGCCATAACCTAAAGCTAGCATAAAATCTACAACTAACCGTTCAAAAAATTTAGGTGAACAGATTTTAATAGAACTAAGTAATTCTATAGCAAGCGCGTCTCGAATGCTTTGATAGGATATTTCCATTAGTTCTGTTGGCGTGCTTTCAGATTCAATCTCAGTTTGCTGTGTTTTGTTCGAATTGAAACAAGATGATTGCTTAAATGATAAAAATTCAGGAATTTGCATTAAGTCTTCATTAGTTAAACGTGTCGGCTTGTTTTGTAAAAACTTTAATCCTAAATCACTTATTTGCCAAATACCTCTTATAGAATTATTAACCAACCCAGCCTTTTTTAAATAGGTTTTAGCCCAACCAATTCGATTTTCTATAACAGGTTGATTACCATTAGGAAGTAGTTGGTTTATCTCATCAGGCGTTAAGTTAAATAGACGAATCAAGTGATTATATGTTTGCCTTGTAGTGTGAGTTTTTCCATCAGATAACCATTCTAATAATGGCAGCATAAGCGTTTGATAATCTGGAATAGTCATTTCTTTCTCCTTAATATAATGCATTGTATTTTTATATTTATCGCAATTTTTTTATGTAAGTTCTAACTAATTAACTTCAATATATTCATAAAAAGAATATATCAACAATCTATTATCTAATGTTACAAAACCTTATGGATCAAATAAGTGCTTAAATTCAAAGTAAAATCGTAATAATTAAACTAAATTTTAGTTCAAAAATTTTAATTAGAAAAATTCTCTACAAATATCATCATCTCAAAGATCATCTTTACGTTTCAAAAGAAACTGTTTTAAAAACTGCTCAATGCGAATAGATCCCATTGGCTGAGACAGGCAAATGATCGATGTAGCTCATTTAAGGAGATTTTAATATTTGCATGGTTTTGATGGTTATTTAACTCTTCTAAATATTTATCAAAACAGTTATTTATGTAGTTGGTATCCATTTTACCGGTATTTATTTCCGTTAAATAACCACTGACATCAAAAGACACATCAATGCCACCTGCACCAATACTTTCATCTTTTAGACTAACTCTTTTTAACGCAAAACGAGGTTCAAGTAAGTTTGTTCGTTTATAATTAGCGTTAACTAACATTTTTTATCATTTTCAGTAAAGGAATAAACCGATTGCTTCCTAATAAAGCTAGCCTTATACCTTTAAAAATACTGCCTAATTAGCTGATTTTAAGCATAATCATACAGATGATTACAAAAAAAATCTATAAATGTTATCACTATCGATATACCATAAGTGGGTCATTATATATGATGCTTTCTTTTTTGCTATTGAATCAAAAAATAACTATTACTAGCAAAAAGTAATTTTAGCGTTTAGAAAGATTGGAATTGTGGATTAGTAAACTTTTCTATCTCTTCATATTGCGACATTTGAAGGAATGTCGTATGATTATATTTGAAAATTTTTTATTGAAAAGATTTCATTATAAATATAATTTTCTTCAATAAGATTAACTTTACGGAAAGTATTTTTTTCTCAACCCATTGTTCATTTTCAAAAACATATATTTGACCTTCGAATAATTCTTCACTAGGTAATTTAATGTGCATTGAGTTTGCTGGAAGTTCAACCCCTTCTTGTTGGTAGTAGTTTTCTTGTTTATATTTAAAGTATTTGTCCCATTTATCATAATGGGAAATCGTTACATATCTAGCATTAATCATAAAATTTTATAGGCTTTCTTTACCTTTTAGGACTATGAAATTATAGGCTATATTTATGTAGTCCTTAATCTTAATATAGTCTCAAAAAATCTGAATGCAAATGTGCCTATTGATACTTACTGAATAGCAAAATAGGCTTGAATTCTTGTTATTAAAGGATTTGAGTGTTTTAAAGGAGTTAAAAGAATGTTACTAAATATTGAATTGGTGCCGTGGGCGGGACTTGAACCCGCATGCCCGATGAGCACTACCCCCTCAAGATAGCGTGTCTACCAATTTCACCACCACGGCGCCGTTTTATTCTGGAATGTCAGACGTTGGGCTAGTATTTTCTGTTTTTTCGGACGGAATAATATCGTTAACCTTATCGCTTGGTGTCTTTTGATTATCAGTTGTCACAGTATTTTGCTGTGTTGTTCCTTGATAATATATATTATGGCGACCGCTAATATTAGCTAAAATAAGGCTAAGAATAAAAAACACAATACCTAAAATTGTTGTTAAACGTGTTAAAAAATTGCCATTACCTGATGAGCCAAATAAAGTTGCAGAAGCCCCTGCACCAAAAGATGAGCCCATATCTGCGCCTTTGCCGCGCTGCATTAAAACTAATATAACTATTGCTAATGCAATAAATAAATATCCTACAATTAAGATTTCGTACATTTTAACCTGTCAAATTTATATATTAACAACAGAAATTATTGATGCGAAATATTAGCGAAAGAGAGACCAACAAGCAAGTAAAATTTAAATATTGTTGGTCAATTATAAAAATTTATTTTTAAATAACATCAAAAATACATCTAGTTTGTTTATAAAGGAGAATTATTTCTATTTTATTTCTAAACCTATCAAATAAAACTACCCTTTACAAACAGCATTTGCATTTAGACCTATATTTATTCCCATTGCACCAACTTGTCCTATCCAAGCATCAATACCATAATAATAAGTCTGTGATGAAGATTGGTAACTATCGCTTGTTATATACCAATAATAGTTATTTGCCCAGTTAGATTTTGGATAATTTTTTTGATTGACCATACCCCATTCGGCTAATACACCTTGATTAATTGTTCGTGTATATAAATCCCATTCTAATGGCAGAATTGTCCAGGAAGGAGAGGCATTAGGTGTATTAGTCATGTCTGCTCTAGTTGGCAAATGATTATAACCACCACAAACTTGCGCAGCTTCAGCAACTGTATAATAATGTTCACCTTGCGGATATACCCACGTTTTAGTAGGATTAAAACTGTAAGTGTGAATAATATTATTATCAGGTTTAAACGTAGCGCTGATTGTTACTACACCAGATGGCTTACTGTTTAAGAGTACATTTCCTTCAGCATCAACAGAGACACTCCCGGCTGGCGTTGCATTCACACTATAAATCCAATCTGATTGTGCGCCGGTCATAATTAACTGAAATTGCGCGCCAGGAAACCCACTTGTTGGAAATTTAGGATTTGCAAAAGCATAAAAACCATTATTTGGATCAAATACAGCTGAATCATATCCCCCCCCACATGTAGGATTTCTTTTTTCATATCCAGGCTTATTCCACCCTTTAAGCTCCCTTCCTCCCTCACCAACATCGTTATAAGATGCAGGTATATCAGGAAATCCAGTTAAAACACAATCCGTTCTTCCCTTATATTGAGTTATATCTGCCCCTCCCCATGTTCGATTTGGATCAGCAATTATTTGATTTGGTTTTACAAAGCAAATATTTGAAGACGTATTAATTTGATACGTTTTAGTCAATTGATAAATATCACTATCTTTAGGTAAACCATATTCAGAATGAACTTGTATATTATCTACTGTTATAGATAAGGTAAGGGGCATTTGTAGACCACTATTACAACCAATAATTTTATTATATTGTGATATCGGAATTTCCTTACCAGAATGTTCAAACCATTTATAGGTAGTAGTACCTATCGAAAAAGTTCCAGGGCCAGATGTTTGCTCGGCATCGCCATCATTATCTAAATAATTTAAAGACGAAGTAAGATTTAAATCAGCAAGTATAAAAGATTTAATATGAAAATCGTTTAGCGTATATTTTCCATTAAATTCTTTGGGTATTGTACTTATAATATTACCGGACTTTTCATTATAAAACGTATCTCCTACTGTAAAACCTAGATTATTTTCAGCAGAATGACTTATAAAAATAGGACGAGTGCCATAAATAACGTTAGTGGTTATAGCCGAAAGTGATGCGCTAGCAGGATGGGATAAAAAGAAGAGGAAATTAATAAAAGCTAGGACTAAATATACGCTGTGCTGTGCTGTGCTGTGCTGTGCTGTGCTGTGCTGTGCTGTGCTGTGCTGTGCTGTGCTGTGCTGTGCTGTGCTGTGCTGTGCTGTGCTGTGCTGTGCTGTGCTGTGCTGTGCTGTGCTGTGCTGTGCTGTGCTGTGCTGTGCTGTAAAACATGATTATTTCCTCTAATTAAATGTCAAATTATTTCTTTATTTTTACTATCATTAAATATAAGTTTATATGTATCATCCAAATACATGCATTTAAACGAAATTATATGCTAATCTTAGTTTGCAATTTTTCCAATTTTTTTGATTATAATAATCAATGATTCGTTTTTTATTAAAAAGCAGTATAATGACGCCATTTTTATACAAAATACGTCGTTTATGAAATTTATAGTCAAATTATTCCCCGAAATAACCATTAAAAGTGATTCTGTCCGTTTACGTTTTATTAAAATTTTAACAAGCAATATTCGCAATATTTTAAAACATCATATTAGTGAAATTGCCGTTATTCGCCATTGGGATTTTATTGAGGTTCGACCAAAAGTCGAAGGAATTAATGAACAAATAATTGATTTATTATCAAAAATCCCCGGCATTCATCATATTTTAGCTGTCGAAGACCACTCATTTACAACTATGCATGATATTTTTACTCTCGCCAATACTTATTATGCACCTTTAATTGCAAATAAAACGTTTTGTGTCAGGGTAAAACGTCGTGGTAAGCATGATTTTACCTCAATTGAAGTTGAACGTTATGTTGGTGGAGGATTAAATCAGCATGTCGAATCGGCAAAAGTAAAATTAACACGTCCTGATATTACGGTTAATTTAGAAATCGATCACGATAAACTTTTATTAGTTAAAGGTCGTTATGATGGTATTGGCGGATTCCCAACAGGGACGCAAGAAGATGTGATTTCATTAATTTCCGGTGGGTTTGATTCCGGCGTATCAAGTTATATGTTTATTCGTCGTGGTTGCCGGGTTCATTATTGCTTTTTTAATCTTGGTGGTAAAACACACGAAATTGGCGTAAAACAAATGGCTCATTATTTGTGGAATCGTTTTGGCAGTTCACATAAAGTTCGCTTTATCGCTATTGATTTCTCACAGGTTGTTGGTGAAATTCTTGAAAAAGTTGATGATGGGCAAATGGGTGTTATTTTAAAACGGATGATGATCCGAGCAGCGTCACAAGTAGCAAAACGCTATAATATAGAAGCTTTAGTTACTGGAGAAGCCTTAGGGCAAGTTTCAAGTCAAACATTAACCAATTTACGATTAATAGATAATGTTAGTGATACATTAGTATTAAGGCCTCTTATTACCACCGATAAAGAAACGATTATTAATCTAGCACGTAAAATTGGTACCGAAGATATTGCAAAAACAATGCCTGAATTCTGTGGTGTTATTTCAAAAAATCCAACAGTTAAAGCTATTAAGGAAAAGATAGAAGCCGAAGAACAACATTTTGATTTTGCTATTTTAGATAAAGCCGTTTTAGAAGCCGAGAATATCGATATACGCGAGATAGCAAAACAAAGCGATACCCAAATCGAACACGTTGAAGTTGTTCGTGAATTATCTGCAAATCATATAGTCATTGATATTCGCTCACCTGATGATCAAGAAGATAACCCTATTGATCTACCTAATGTAACGATTAAATCCATTCCTTTTTATAAACTTTCAACACAATTTGCTGATTTGGATCAATCAAAAAACTATTTACTTTATTGTTCTCAAGGAGTCATGAGTAAATTACAAGCGCTTTATTTAATTGAGCAGGGCTTTAAAAATGTAAAAGTATTTAAAGTTAATTAAACACTAATTACTTTTTTAACTATATAGTATAGATAGATAAAATAAAACTAAGTAAAAATATGCCATTTTACTATTAAATAGGATTGCTTTCATATGCATCTAAATGATTAATAATATTATTTAATATGTAAGATAACATTATAAAATTACTAGATAATCAAACAGGAATATTATATTTAAATAATCTAAATATCAATATATAACTAAATGCCGGCAGTTGCTTAATCACTCATTATAGGTATAATAAAATCAAAAATATAATGCCTATAAATAATATAAAAAATAAAAACAAAGAGGATTGGAATGAATAAATTACTTCTCGTGGATGACGACCCAGTTATTGCATCATTACTTAAAGAGTTATTGGAACTTGAAAATTTTCAAGTTGAAATTGCCAATAATGGCATGCAAGCATTAGAGAAATTTAATAGTTCGTTTGATCTTATTTTGCTAGATATTATGATGCCTGAAATGAACGGTTTTGGTGTTCTTTCTCAACTACGAAATAAATATAATGTTCCTGTTATTTTTTTAACCGCCAAGAATAATGAATTTGATAAAATTATTGGATTAGAATTAGGTGCTGATGATTATATTCAAAAACCATTTAATGACCGTGAACTTATTGCGCGTATAAAAGCATTGTTACGTCGTAATGTTTGGAATAATAATGCTATCAATGGAGGAGAAAAAAAACAAATCTATACTATTGATAAACTCATGGTTAATCCCCTTCAACAAACCGCTTATTTCGAAGGTCAATGCCTTAATCTCACTTTTACAGAATTTCAAGTATTAGTGAAACTACTCGAAAATGCAGGCTCTCTTATTACACGTGAAACGTTATGTAAAACAATATTAGGTAAGAATTTTATACCGACTAAACGCTCTGTTGATGTACATGTATCGAATTTACGACATAAACTACCAAAACGTCACGATGGTTTACCTTGGATTAAAACATTACGATTAAAAGGTTATCTATTAGTAACGGATCGTGATAATAACGAAATGTTTAGTTAAAATATTTCTTACTATAAGTATAGCGGTACAATTATGAGGATGTTTGATCGTTTAACTTTTAAAATATTTACTCTATTTTTATTAACTGTTACATTTTTCTTAGTGTTATTAACAATATTACCTCGCTTTGATATCCGTAATATTTCCGCGCTAACAAAAGCACAAAAAATTATGGGAGATTCAGTTGCGAATAAAATATCATATGATTTATCTAATTCAGAAGATACTTTTCCGAGTTGGATGAAACTTATCATTGTGATGAATAAAATACAAAAACCAGAACAAGATTTATTCATTATCACACCATTCGATCAAATAATTACAAATGAAACTCAAGACATTCCTCTTATTAAAAATTTTATAAAACAACCACAAAATATTATTGAACCTGCAAAAAAAATTTATCATTCAAAAGAAGTTTTAGGTCCTTTTTCGGTCAAATATAAACAAGATATTTATCGATTATATATTTTACAACCCGCCTCAAAAACACAGCCTAATTTTGTTAATTTGATATTTGATTCGCCGTTTTTATTGTTAGGGTTAATTATGTTAATCAGTGCACCTTTATTATTATGGTTAGCTTGGATGATTGCTAAGCCTGCTAATCGCCTAAAAAAAGCGGCAGAGCAAATCGCGTTAGGTAATTTACAAGAATGGCCTGAACTTGAAAAATTAGGATCATATGAGTATAAAGCAACCGGTGTAAGTTTTAATCGAATGTTACGAGAATTAAAACGTATGCAAGAATTACAAAAAAGCCTATTTTCGAACATTTCACATGAGCTGCGTACTCCACTAACACGTTTACAACTTGCAATATCATTATTACGTCGTTATCAAGGGGAAAGTAAAGAAGTTACCCGTATTTATAATGAAGCACTAAAAATTAATTCAATGATTGGCGATCTTTTATTACTTTCTAAACAACAATATCTTAATAATGAAATTAAAGAATATAAATCGATTGATGAGCTGTTTAAGCAGGTGTTAGATAATGCTCTGTTTGAATCAGAACAAATCGGTAAACAGCTTATTATCAAAAATAATCCTCCTAATACAAAAATCTTGTGTTATCCCTTTTCTTTATGTAGTGCTTTAGAAAACATTATCCGTAATGCTTTTCGCTATTCATATCATACAATCGAAATAAATTTTTCAATTCGATATCGTACTATGATAATTACCATTGACGATGATGGACCGGGAGTTGCAGAACAGGAATTAGAAAAAATCTTTATCCCGTTTTATCGAACAAGTGAAGCTCGTGAAAAAGAATCAGATGGTGCAGGTATTGGACTTGCGATTGTCGCAAATTCCATCACACGTAATAATGGAATTGTTAAGGCTGAAAAAAGTAACTTAGGTGGATTAAGAATTATGATAGTATTGCCTCTTTCGAACTAAGTCTAAACTTAGATTTTATGTTTATTTTAGTAAAAAAAGACTATCAAATTATTACTATCAAATAAATTGATTATTAATTGTATCACTTCAACCTTAAGAGAATTATACGTGTTAAACATTGTATTATTTGAACCAGAAATACCCGCTAATACGGGTAATATTATTCGTCTTTGTGCTAATACGGGCTTTAATTTACATATCATTGAGCCGATGGGATTTTTTTGGGATGATAAAAAATTAAGACGAGCTGGTTTAGATTATCAAGAATTTGTAGATGTAAAACGTTACAAAAATCTTGACCATTTTTTAGATAGTCAGCAAATTAATTTACAAGCTCAACTATATGCTTTAACAACAAAAGGGCATAAATCACACTGTGACGTTAACTATCAAGCTAATGATTTTTTAATGTTTGGACCAGAAACTCGTGGGATCCCTAATGTTATTTTAGATAAGATGCCGCAAGATCATAAAATTCGTATTCCTATGCTGCCCATCAGTCGTAGCATGAATTTATCTAACTCTGTAGCAGTTGTTGTTTATGAAGCTTGGCGACAATTAGACTTTGAAGGTTCGAAAAACACGCTAGGATCATAAAAATAAAAAGTGGAGCTTAATGCCTCCACTAAAATTTATACAACCTAAATCGATACAAATAATTTATAAAAATTATTTTACTCGAGAAACATATTCACCATAACGAGTATCTACTTTTAGCACTTCGCCAATTTGAATAAATAAAGGAACGCGGACAACAGCACCTGTTGATAAAGTTGCCGGTTTACCACCTGTGCCTGCAGTATCACCTTTTAAACCAGGATCGGTTTCAATCACTTCTAGCTCTACAAAATTAGGCGGCGTTACCGCGATTGGTTGCCCATTCCAAAGCGTTAAAATACATTCTGCTTGTTCAACTAACCATTTTGCATTATCACCTACTGCTTTTGCATCTGCTGATAATTGTTCAAATGATTCATTATTCATGAAATGCCAAAACTCACCATCAGCATAAAGATACGTTAAATTCATATCCATGACGTCAGCGGCTTCAACAGATTCACCTGATTTAAATGTTTTATCAACAGTTTTACCAGAAAGTAATTTTTTAATCTTTACGCGGTTAATGGCTTGTCCTTTACCTGGTTTATAAAATTCATTTTCAACGATGACACACGGTTCGCCATCTTGCATTATTTTTAGACCGGCTTTAAACTCATTTGTACTATAAGATGCCATAAAAGCTCCAACAATTATTTATTCTGAAATTAAAAAAATGAGCCATATTATACAGCAAAACATTGAACTACCCAATAAAGAAGCATGGATTTTTGAACTGGCAAATGTTATTACGGATATTCATACTCTTTATCAATATTTAGATATTGATCCAAATACTATTTCATCAGAAATGTTACTTGCTAAAAAGCAATTTGCTCTACGCGTTCCACTTGCTTTTGTAAATCGTATGCAAAAAGGTAATATCCACGACCCTCTCTTATTACAAGTTTTATCAAGTGAAGCTGAATTAAATAACTTGGATGGTTTTACTAAAGATCCCTTAGCAGAGCAACATAATGAGATTCCTGGTCTATTGCATAAATATTATAATCGTGCCCTTTTAATGACCAAAACAGCTTGCGCGATTAATTGCCGCTATTGCTTTCGCCGCCACTTTCCCTATCAAACAAATCAGGCAAATAAAAAAAATTTATACTCAGCTTTAAAATATATTGCAGCTCATGACGAACTTGATGAGATTATTCTTTCAGGCGGTGATCCCCTTATGGCAAAAGATCATGAAATGGCGTTTTTAATTCATGAATTAGAAAAAATTGATCATATAAAACGTTTACGTATTCATACCCGTTTAGCTGTTGTGATTCCCTCAAGAATTACCGATAAACTTTGCCAATTATTTAATCAAACTCGATTACAAATTATTCTTGTTACCCATATCAATCACCCTAATGAGATTGACAATAATGTAAGTATTGCCATGGAAAAATTAAAACAACATCGAGTTTATTTACTAAATCAAAGTGTGTTGTTGAAAGGCGTTAATAATGACGTGGCAATTTTAGCAGAATTAAGTAAAAAATTATTCTCAATTGGAATATTACCTTATTATTTGCATCTTTTAGATAAAGTGCAAGGTGCCGCTCATTTTTGGGTAGATGATGCCGTTGCTAAACAACTAATGCAACAATTGGCCAAACAATTATCGGGTTATTTAGTTCCTAAATTGGCTCGCGAAGTCGGCGGTGAAAAAAGTAAACGCATAATAACATGGAATGATTAATGATTAAACTTAAGCTAAATTATTAGATGATAAAAAATAAACCATTAGCTTTATGATATCTACCATTTATCAATGAAAATCTCATTGACGAATAACAAAATTGACACTATAATTTCGACCTCTTTAATTTTTGCCGTAGATTTATACTCTACGACTTGTTGATAAACTAGATTTGGATATAAATCGTCATGAAACGCACATTTCAACCATCTGTATTAAAACGCAATCGTGATCACGGTTTTCGCGCTCGTATGGCTACTAAAAATGGTCGTCAAGTTCTTGCTCGTCGTCGTGCAAAAGGCCGCGCTCGTTTAACTGTTGCAAGCTGATTTACACTAAGTGATTAAATTCACTTATCCACGGGAGTTACGGCTGTTGACTCCCTCTGATTTTAATTTCGTTTTTCAAGAATCCCTTCGTTGTGGTTCACCTTATCTTACCCTAATTTCACGTAAAAACCATATTAATCATCCTCGTTTAGGCTTTGCGATTGCTAAAAAACAAGTAAAACGAGCGCATGAACGCAATAGAATTAAGCGTTTGGCAAAAGAGTATTTTCGTTTGCATCAACATCAGCTTCCAAATATTGATTTTATTTTGATGGCAAAACAACCGGTTATAGAAATAACTAATGAACAATTTTTGATAACATTAGATAAACTATGTCACAAAATAATCCAAAAGCAAATGGGCTAATGAGCGGCATATACAAGTTACTTCATCAACATGTGCTTGCGATTAAATTATTAATCATTAATTTGTTTGTTTTAATTATACGTTTTTATCAAATTATAATTAGTCCACTTTTGGGACCCAAATGTCGTTTTACACCATCTTGCTCACAATATGCAATAATTGCATTAAAGCGATTTGGATTAATAAAAGGTGGTTGGCTAACGGTTAAACGTGTATTAAAATGTCACCCTTTACATGACGGAGGTGAAGATCCTGTCCCTCCGAATACTAAAAACTCTAGAGAATAAAATAATGGCATCTCAACGTAATATTTTTGTTATTGCTTTACTGTTTGTATCTTTTTTAATATGGCGAGCTTGGCAACAAGATCATGCTCCTTTGCCACCACAAACAAACCAATTAAACCAGCAACTCAGTAGTGGAGACGAAGCGGCGCAGTCTGAACTTGCTAAATCGATCACGATAAAATCAGATGTATTATCTTTAACGGTTAATACTTATGGCGGTGATATCATATCGGCTCAATTATTAAAATATGAGCAAACAAGACACTCAGGTCAACCTTTTCAATTACTAACATCTCACCCTGATTTTGTTTATATTGCAGAAAGTGGGTTAACTGGTAAAGATGGTCCAGATAATGCTAGCCAAGGTAAAAAAAGACCACTTTATCAAACTAATCAATCCGAATATATTCTACAAGATGGTCAAAATGAATTAAGCGTTCCTTTTACATATAGTGTTAATGGCGTTACTTATACTAAATATTATATTTTGCACCGCGATAGTTATGCTATTGATGTCCAATATGATATTAAAAACCAAAGTGATTCGCCAATTGAAGTTGCAATGTATGGCCAGTTAAAACAAACCATTAATTTACCTCATGATGCAGTAAAAGAAGGCGGTGGCGGTTTAGGTTTAAGTGCTTTCCGTGGCGCGGCTTATTCGAGTTCAAGCAGCAATTACAGCAAATATAGTTTTGATGATATTAAGGACAAATCCTTAACGATCGAAACACAAACGGGCTGGATTGCAATGTTACAACATTATTTTGCTTCAGCTTGGATCCCAACGCAAAATCAGAATAATACGCTTTATTCACGTGCAACAGCCAAAAATACACAAGCAACTATTGGTTTTCGTGGTGAAACAACTGAAATTGCACCTAACACTAACCAAACGATTGAAGCAAAATTATGGTTAGGTCCTGAAATCCAAAATCAATTGAAAGAAACTGCCAATCATCTTGATTTAATTGTTGATTACGGTTGGTTATGGTTTTTATCACAACCTTTATTTTATTTATTAAAATTTATTCAAGGCTTTGTTGGTAACTGGGGCGTCGCGATTATTATTATTACCTTTATTGTGCGCGGAATTTTATTCCCGCTAACGCGTGCTCAATATACGTCTATGGCTAAAATGAAATTATTACAGCCACGTTTACAAGCCTTAAAAGAACGTTATGGTGATGATAGACAAAAAATGGGGCAAGAAACCATGGCGCTTTATCGACAAGAAAAGGTAAATCCCCTCGGTGGCTGTTTACCTTTATTAGTACAAATGCCTATCTTCTTAGCACTGTTTTACATGTTAGGTAATAGTGTTGAATTACGTCATGCACCATTTATGCTTTGGATACAAGATTTATCTGCGCAAGATCCTTACTATATTCTGCCATTATTAATGGGTGCGACAATGTTCTTAATCCAAAAAATGTCACCAACACCTGTCTCAGATCCTTTGCAACAAAAATTAATGACTTATATGCCTTTAATTTTTACAGTATTCTTTTTATGGTTCCCATCAGGGCTTGTTCTTTATTATATCGTTAGTAACTTATTTACCATTGTTCAACAGCGTATAATTTATTGGGAACTCGAGAAAAAAGGGTTACACGAAAAGAAAAAAAATAAAAAATGACTTTGATTAACCATAATAAAAAAAGGAGGGACTTACCCTCCTTTTTTTATTTTAATTAATTTATTTGATAACAATTTAGATTAATTAATTATATATTGATTTAAAGTTACACTTATTGATTACTCGTTTGTTCTTGTCGATTAATTATTTGTTCAGGTAAATATTCAATCGTACGTTTTAAATTATAAAATATATCTACGCCACCTTCGACAATATGACATTTTGCTGTTGTCCAATCATTATTTTTATTATAACCTAAATAGGTACAGGTATCAGTACTTACAACCTTAGGATCTCCATTATCATTTTGTGCAATTTTACCTGTTTCATCTAATTCATAAATATTGCGAATTGACTTTTGTAGACGTTGCTTTTTATCATAAACAAAATTTTTACTTCCTCTAAAATAAATCATCGCCTCTTCTTTATCTGAGTCAGAGTTTTTAAGTTCAGTGTTTTCAACACGATTATTTTTATAATTAATAGAGTTAGTATAAAAACCCTCATTGCTAGCGAATTGATATATGGCGATATAACTCAAATTAACATCATTATATATTGTATCGATAACAACTGAATCATTAAATTCAGGATCTTTCAAGTTTAAAATATTACCTTTATCATCCAATAACATGGTGTACGATTTTACATCGCCATCATGTTCAAAATTATATTCATTATTAGCATAATCTACATTGGCTTTAAATTCCGGAAAAGTATAACTAATAATATAACCTTTATTATCATAATTAATCACTTTATTCTGGATGTTGTCTCTACCAATATCTTGATAAACAATATCGATATTTTGTTTTTTAAATAGTTTTTGAAAAGGTAATAATTCTGGCTCTATATGAAATAAATGATTATTCTGAATTTCAGCGGGTAAAGTAATAATTTCTTGCCCATTACATGCCACTAACATAAAAGTAGATGAGCATAAGCTCAATAGTAAAATGCGGTAATTAGTTTTCAAAATACTTCCTTAATATATTTCGATGAATTTCATTATAAATTGTATTAAACTCATATAATTAATTCATTAATTTGTTTTTCCAATAATTAACGAAACATGAATTATCTAATTATTATTAAATTATTCATGTTTAGATTAGATCATAAAAATAGTTAAATATAAAGTAAATTTTTTGTGATGCAAATAATTATCTCTTCATAATTAAGATCTAACGTTTATCCTATGATCTATTTTTGATTATTATTTTAATAAATTAAATATGTTAGAAGATAATAAAAAATACGCTACCTTATTAAATAAGATCTAATATTAATATTTTTGAATTTCGTTGATAATTATAAAGTTCTTTCTTTTTAACCGGTAAATCATTTACTTCAGCGGGACGGAAACCTTTTTCACGAAACCAATGAATACTTCGTGTTGTTAGTACAAATATCTTTTTTAATCCAAAGAATTTTGCACGTTCAATAATTTTTTCGAGTAATAAATCCCCCCTTGAAGAATGTTGATAATTAGCATGAATCGCAACGCACGCCATTTCCCCCATATTTTCGTCTAGATAGGGATATAAAGCCGCACAACCTATAGTCATACTATCACGCTCAATAATCGTAAATTTATCAATTTCGACTTCAAGCTGTTCACGTGATCGTCTTACTAAAATGCCTTGCTCTTCAAGAGGACGAATTAATTCTAAAATCCCACCAATATCATTAATTGATGCTAAACGAATCTGTTCAGAATGTTCCATTGATACCTGAGTACCAATTCCATCACGCGAAAAAAGTTCTTGTAAAATTGCACCATCAAGTAAATAGCTTACTAAATGACTACGCCTAACACCATGACGACAAGCATTCGCTGCTACTCGTAAAAAACGTATTTCACTGGAAAGTCGCTTACCTTGGTTAAGTTTATTATTTACATATGCTTCAGCATCAATTGGGAAAAGATCCGTAATTACATGACCTTGTTCACTAATAACGCCTTGTTCAGCACAAAAACTAATTAATTTATCTGCCTTTAGTTTAATCGCAACTTCAGCGGCAACATCTTCTGAAGATAGATTAAAACTTTCCCCTGTAACTGATACAGCAACTGGACCTAAGAGTACAATCGCACCTCGATTGAGCTGTTCTTCAATCGCTTGACTATTAATGCGTCTTATTTTACCAGTATGAAAATAATCAATGCCGTCATCAATCCCTAGAGGTTGAGCAATAACAAAATTACCCGATACAACATTAATATGCGCACCTTGCAGAGGGGTATTATGAAGTCCCATCGATAAGCTAGCAGCAATATTAAATTGTAATAATCCAGTAATCTGTTTAACAATATCTAGGGTAGGTAAATCGGTAATTCGAACATTTTTGTGATATTTCGGTTCAATATTATGTTCTTGTAATGCTTTATCAATTTGATTACGCGCACCATTCACGATAACAAGTTTAATTCCCAAACTATATAATAAACCAATATCATTAATAATATTTGAATAATTATTACTTTGCAGTGTAGCACCTGTTAATAAGATCACAAAAGTTTTGTGATGATGAGCATTGATATAAGGTGCTGAATGACGTAAACCTTCGACTAATTCGGTCGTTCTTTGTTGCATGTTTAAACCACCCAAATGAATATTTATTCAATATTTTTGTATTTTTATTTATTTTTAATTCTCTTGCAAGTATTTTTTGTTCCCAATTAAAAAAGTAAAGTTAAACCTATCAAGTAAACATGTTTTTTTATCATAAAAAAAGAGAATAACAACACTTTGTTATTCTCTTATTAAATCAATTAGTTATTAATATCCAACTTTAATCCCAAGCGATAAAAAGTAAGATAAATGTAATCTTAATCGATTAAATTAATTTGTAGGCAAAATTAAGCCTTTACATTTTTATCTTCTTTAAAAACGATTAAATAACGATATAGCACAATACACGCTAATAATGTTCCTAAACCTGCAATTCCTGCATCAATAAGCATAATATAGCGTAATCCCCAATTTGCTTGAACCCAACCAATAATCGATGGAATAACAGTTGTTGCTATACTGGATGAAGTAAAGAAAATACCCAATACTTTACCTTTACCTGACGGAAAGAATTCTGCCATTGTTGTTAAAGCAAGTTGTAAAACGCCACCAGCAGCTGTAAATCCAAGCACTGCCGCCGCAATAATACACATTGTTGATGATGGATATAAAAATAAAGTAATAAGCATTAAACAAGAAAGTAAAGGGTAAATAACAATAACATATACAGGTTTAATGACAAATTTAACTAAAATAGCTGTTAAAAATACGCTGACTAATGTACCTATACCATAAGCTGAAATTGCTCTTACTGAGCCAGATTGCGTCATTCCTGCTACATTTTGAGCAAAATCTTTCAAACCTGTTGAGATAAGATAAAACGTTGCTGTCGCTGTAAAGCCAATAATAATAAAACAGAGCCCTTCAATTAAGAAACTGGATTTATTTTTGTGTGCAGGTGATTTAATGTCATTTGATAAAATAAGATCATCCTCTTCTTCAGCTTTACTTATCTTATGATTAGGGAATGGCATGAATAAAACAATTAATGCATTTGCGACTAAAATTACACAACAAACAATAAATGATATTCCAAAATAGCCATCATAAAACATGATAATGCTCATGATAATCGGTAAAACAGATTGGCCTGCGGCAATAGCAGCCTTAGTCAGAATTGAAGCGGAACCTGTTGCTTTAGGAAATATTTCCATTAAGGCTGGGTAAGTTCCTGCATCTAAGGTTGAATTTGCGATCCCACCTAATACAGCAAACATAAAGGCGATTTGAACAGTTGGGCTGACTAATATACCGAGTAAAAAACCGATATAGAATATACCACCTAATACAATAAATGGTTTACGACCAAATTTATCAGACAAAGACCCCATAATAAAAAGAACTAATAAACGACCGATCCCTAAACCTGCCATTACGTTATATACGCTTTGTTTTGCATCACCTACTAATACTTTTTGAGCTTCAGTTAAAACATCTGCATGCAAAGAGATTAAATAAGCTACATCCGGATGGAATTGTGCAGCTAAATAATCAATATTTAAGCCTAATATAATTGCGCCCATCCCATGAATAAAATAATTCATATATAAAAAGAAGGACGTCCGTAGATATTTATTTTTCATCTAATTTTTCCCATAAATTTTTAATACAATATAAAAGTTTAAAACAAAATCTTTACTTCAATTAATTTTCCTATTTCTTAAATATGCCAGATCCATTATATTTTCTTCATATCAATAACTTTAATAAACCGACTATAAACGGCTAGTCCTAGAACAACACTTAAAGCTGCGAATCCTAAAGTAGATAAAATAGTATATTCAACATCTATTTTATTAAGTCTTGTAACCAATTGTGGCACAACGATATAAGCGATACCGCTTAATGTATAAACGCTACCCACAGCAAGACCTTTATGAGTTGGAAATAATTGTTGCATAACAACAAGCGTTAATTGTAAGACGCCACCAGCCGCCGAAAAACCAATACCAATTGCCGCTAAAAAGAACATAGTAGGTGTACTAAATACATATAATAATGCCAATACGATGACAGATAATAATGGCAAAATAATTATACAAAAAATGGGTTTTATATAATGTTTAACCATAAACGCTGTAAAAAATACAGACACAATCGAGCCGACACTATAATAACTAATTAATTGTTT
Source organism: Gilliamella sp. ESL1225 (assembly GCF_058502635.1). Classification (NCBI taxonomy): domain Bacteria; kingdom Pseudomonadati; phylum Pseudomonadota; class Gammaproteobacteria; order Orbales; family Orbaceae; genus Gilliamella; species Gilliamella sp. ESL1225. The sequence goes on from NZ_CP196358.1 coordinate 2,015,607, forward strand.
TGATTCTAATTCAGGCATATGAACAGCTTCTTGAGCAATAAGAGGTAACCATTGTGCAAAAACAATAAATGTAGCAGTTGTTGTAAATCCCATTAAAATGAGTAAAAAACCTTCTAATTGAAATTTTGGTTTACCAATAAAATAATCACTTTCACCAGAATGCCCTTGAATTGTCGTATTTTTTAAAGGGAAAGTTTGTGGTGCAAGTAGTAATCCATTAATTAAAAGATAAATGACAAAACCAATAAATACCCAACCAAACCAAATATGATTATTTGTTACAAAAATAACAATGAATGGAAGAATAAATGAACCAAACGAAATAAAAGATTTAATTAAAATACTGGCTGTTCCAACCGAACGTGGAAAACATTCCGCTAAAGTTGGCATTGAACCCGTATCTAAAAAGGAATTACCCGCCCCAACGATAACAGCTAAAATAAAAGCAATATGAATATCGGTATTAAAAGTCATTCCCATGAAAAAAGTGATATAACAAAGCATCCCTAGGTATATAAAGGGTTTGCGCCCAAATTTATCAGATAATGTACCGCCAATAAACATAAATAGGACTTTACCAACACCAATACCAGAGGCAACATAACCAAGTCCAATTTCATCTGTATTAAGTAATTTAGCAAAATCACTTGAAAACTGAGTAATAACGATTAAAGCTATACTCTGAATAATATAATTAGCATAAACTGATCCAGCAATTCCATAGGAATTGACCTTTTTATCGAACATTAGTAATACTCCAAAAGTAAAATTAAAAATAAAATCTAAAACTTAAATTCGGTCTTAACATCGTGCACCTCCAAATTATTGCTGTTATTTTTTATACTTTTTAAATGCAAAGAATTTTTATGGATTTACTTTTATTTATATAAATATCTTTATTAATTTGATTACTTATCAATCGATTCTATATAGTTATTTTATCGTATTTTATAAATTTATGCTTTTTAATTATTAATTTTAGACAAAAAAAACCACATTTCCTGTGGCTTTTAAAAATTTTGATATAATTTTGATTTAATAACGTATATATTATTTAATTTTTTCAATAAGTTGCTGAAGAATCTGACTTTCTTGCTGATCAACGTCAATAATATGATGAGCAGTTTCATGATAAAGTGAAAGGCGATCAGCAAGAACTTTTTCCATCTCATCAACAATCGATAACCCTGTTAAAGAAGGCCTCTGTGCGATATCAGGATCTTTCATTAGTCTTGCAGCTAAAATCGCGGCAGGTGCAGATAAGAATATAACAATGCCGTTTTGTTTCATGAAATCGCGATTTTGCTGAGCAAGAACCATACCACCACCTGTTGCAATGACACGATTTATTTTCGCTGTTTCAATAAGCACATTACTTTCACGCGCACGAAAACCTTCCCAACCTTCTTTTTCAACGATTTCGGCTACTGTTTTTTGGGTAGTTTCTAATAAATAACAATCAGTATCAACAAATGAATATGACAGCTCGTTTGCGAGCAATTTTCCCATTGTTGTTTTACCTGCTGCTCTTGCACCAACTAAAAAAATAATTTTATTCATTTGAACCCTTTCATATTTATTGATTTAATAATAAGTTAACTATGCTAGTGTTCCTGTTATGTTTTTGCAACATTTTTTTATAAAATGTCTATTTATTTTTACACCATAAGCTAAAATATACTTGATATAAACCATTTAGATATCGATGATGTAAATATTTTTTTACAATTATACGTAATCAATATCTTTCTAGCAGAGCTTTTCTAAACCACGAAAATAAAGCTCGGTTGCAATTGATTGATGTAATCGCCATTGAATAACATCTAATGTTGGATTTACTTTTTTAAATTCATCGTATGTTAAGAAATAACGTATTGTATTGCTACCAATTCGGTTATTAATGCTATCAATAATAATTGCAATTTTATCGTTTCTTTGTATACGTAATGATTTCATTTCTTCAATAACATAATCAGGAATTGCACTCTTACCTTGTTCCCAATCGTGCCACGTATTTGGATCCGTTTTACCGATATATTGGCTTGCTTCTGATACTTTTAACATCAAAAAACGTCGACAAGCTTGTAATTCTAAATTAGTCATGAAATCTCCTGTAAAAACCTGTAAATATAAAATAACAATAGTTCGTAATTATCAGCTAAATTAACTGTTCTCTAATGCATCAATAACAGCTTGTTTTGCTCTTTCAGATAAATCTTTACCGGTCCAAATTTTAAATTGTGCATTGGCTTGGCCAATAAACATATCACGACCTGATAACGATTGCCATCCTGCTTTTTCGGCTTCTTGACGGAAACGTGTATGATATGGGGTATAAACGATATCATAAGCGATACCCTTACCTTTAAACCATGCTTGTTCATAAGGAGTTTTGTCTTCAAATTTACCCAGCATTCCAAGTGGTGTTGAATTTATAATAATGTCTGCATTGACTTTATCTCTGTCTTCCCACGGAATTATATGAATTGCAAAATCTTTTGCTAGCGCATTTGGAAGATCAGTAACAATATCAGTTACTGTAATATCATTAAAACCAAGATCATGTAATCCAACAATTGCAGCTCGAGCAGCACCACCTGCCCCTAAAATTAGTACTTTTTTACCTTGTGGATCAATATTTTTTTGCTTAAGAGGCTCCATAAAACCAATAATATCAGTATTATCACCACAAAGTTTATCTCCATCCCAGTAAACTAAATTTGCAGCGCCAGCTTTTTTAACATGGTCTGTCACATAATCTAAATAAGGAATAATCGCTTGCTTGTGAGGAATTGTGACACATAAACCACGAATATTGAGTAATCGAACAGATTTAAATAACGTTTCAATTTCATCTGGAGGCGTTGGAAAAGGCACTAATACTGCTGGGATCTGGTAATCTTGAAAGGATAACGTATGAATAAGTGGGCTTAAACTGTGCCCAAGTGGATATCCAATAATGCCATATATGCTGTAGGGAGTGAATTGGCTCATTTATGATTCCTTAAAAATTACATTTAATTTTACCAACCGAAACTTGCTATAAATATGCAAAATTATATGGTTGACAGTTTATAAAACAACATATAAATATTGCTTTTGATAAATTAATAATAAACTAAAAGTATTAGCTCTTCTGTACAATAAAAATAAGATTTAAACTAATCCGTATATTTAACGTTCAAAAATCGCCTCATCACTGTGTTCAATAAGAAAATGATAAAATTTTTGTGCTGCTGGTAACAAAGGACGATTTTCCATAGTTGCAATATAAATATCTCTTTTTTGATAAGTTTTACTCATTGGAACGAGAGTGACATTAAATTCATCTGGAATAGAGACGCGAGGCATAATACCTATGCCATAATTGATAGAAACAAGTCCCATCATCGCCCCTTCTGTTTCGACCAAACAGGCTATATTAGGTTGCATTCTATGCTTATTAAAAATTTCGTCAATGACACTTTTCATACCACTTCTTTCAGTAAATAAAATTAAAGGTTCATTAATCAAATCTTTTAAATCTAATTTTTTATGTTTTGATAGTGGATGGTCGTTTGAAATAATAAAGACTAACTCTTGTTTTGTTAAACGCTGAAAATGAACTTCTGGTTCATTTTCTAAACGTGAACAAATCGCAACATCATATTTCTTTTTTTTCAATTCGCTAATCAAATCTTTCGATAAACCTTCATAAAACGAAAAAGTAATATTTTTATTTTCTGGCTTATCTAGAAAAGCTTTAACAATTTTGGGAATGTAATTAGAACTAATAGAATAAATAAATGCCAGCCCAATATGTCCATGTGAAACACTTGTTAATTCTTTAACAAACTGTTCCCCCTCTGATAAAGCACTAAGTGCTTGCTCAACATAAATGAGATATTGTTTACCTTCCTTAGTTAATTCAACATTACGCCCACGTTTTTGAAATAATTTAATACCGACTTCCTTTTCAAGCTCCGAGATAGAATGACTTAAACTCGGCTGACTTATCGAAAAATATTCAGAAGTTAATGTATAATGTTGTGTTTTAGCCAAAACTTGAAAATATTTTAACTGTTTTAAATTCATCTAATAAATTCCCCATGGATTTATAGACAATACAGTATAAGATAATTTTTTATTAAAACAATCAAAGATTATCATTTGTTTGAGCTTATTTCTAACTTCCGTAAGATAATACTTGAGAATCTGCTTATAACAGCGTATACTTCGCTACCTCATTAATGTGGGTGTAGTGTGAGAGGTTGGACTGCTTCTCAAATAGAACTGCAGAAAACTAAAAGCCTGACGAGGTTAATTCCATTAACATATTACGCCCAAGGCTAAGAACTGAAATTTCGGAGAATTGTTGACATGTCACGAGTATGCCAAGTAACAGGAAAACGCCCTTTAGTAGGAAACAATCGTTCTCATGCGATGAATGCTACTAAACGTCGTTTTTTACCTAACCTTCAATCTCATCGTTTTTGGGTTGAGAGTGAAAAACGTTTTGTAAAATTGCGTGTATCTGCTAAAGGTATGCGTACCATTGATAAAAAGGGTATAGATGCAGTTTTAGCTGAACTTCGTGCCCGTGGTGAAAAGTACTAATAAGGAAACAGAATCATGGCTAAAGGTGTACGTGAAAAAATTAGATTAGTTTCTTCTGCTGGTACAGGTCATTTTTATACCACTAGCAAAAATAAAAGAACTATGCCTGAAAAAATGGAAATCAAAAAATATGATCCCGTTGTTCGTGAGCATGTTATTTATAAAGAAGCTAAAATTAAATAAAATTAAATAAAATTAAGATTTTTTTATCTTACTAAATAAAAAACCTAGCTAATGCTAGGTTTTTTATTGTCTAAAGAATATATTTAAATAAATGTATTATTTAACAAATTATAATCACCATTCATTAAATATTATTATAAAATAATTCGAATCTATTGATAATTTAAGCAAATCTATAACAATTATTGCTAACGTGTTATTATACCTAAGTTATATAAAGAATTTTTAAATTTAAGATCTCCTAAAAAAATCCCCGTATTTACGAGGATTTTTAATAAATTGAATAAAAATTAGATTTTATTTTAGATATTTTTGTTCATATTTTCGAGCTTTATTATCATCAAACACTTTTTCCCACCTTGCAATCACAATAGCCGCTAAAGCGTTACCAACAACATTAACAGCTGTTCGTCCCATATCTAAAATACGTTCAACACCCATAATATAAGCTATTCCCTCAACTGGAATATGGACACTTGCAAGTGTAGCTGATAAAACTAAAATAGATGCTCCTGGCACACCTGCTATCCCTTTTGACGCAATCATTAATGTAACCACAATAACAATTTGATCCATAATTGACAAAGGTATATTAAAGAATTGTGCTAAAAAGATAACGGTAATACTTTGATAAAGCGTTGAGCCATCTAAATTAAAAGAATAGCCTGTTGGAATAACAAAACTTGTTACCGATTTAGGTGCGCCATATGCTTCCATTTTTTGAATTATCTTAGGCAATGCAGTTTCTGAGCTAGCCGTTGAAAATGCAATGGTCAATTCTTCTTTCAATATTCTTAGTAGCGTAAAAATATTAAATTTACAGAGTTTACAAACTAAACCAAGTACCACGATAGTAAAGACAATCATTGCTGAATAAACAGTTAATATTAATTTAACTAATGGTAATAATGAACCTAAACCAAATTCTGCTATAGTCACAGAGATTAATGCAAATACACCAATCGGCGCGTAGCGCATAATAATATTTGTGACTTTAAACATTGTATCTGAGACAACTTTTAAAAAGAATAGGAAAGGCTCTCGTTGTTTTTCTGGTAATGACATCAAACCTATACCAAAAAAGACACAAAAGAAAATAACAGGCATTATATTCCCATCACTCATAGCCTTAAAAATATTAGCAGGAATCATCTCTAAAATCATCACGATTAAACCATGAGGTTTATTTTCCATTTCAGTAGATTGAGTAATATATTTACTGATATCGGCTGTAGCTAATGTTGATGAATCAATACCTGCACCAGGTGAAAAAAGGTTACCCCATAAAATACCGAGTAAAATAGCAAGAGTCGTAATAATTTCAAAATAAAGAATTGTTTTGAAACCTAATGATCCCAATCTTTTTGAACCACCTAAACCCGCAATACCGAGTGTTAATGTACTTAAAATAATAGGTAAAACTATCATTTTAATTAAGCGAATAAAAATATCGCCTGCTGGTTTAAAGAAATTTGTAATTGCTGATTGGTAGTAAATGTGTAAAAAATGACTAGGTTCGCTCTTTATATCGTATAGAAAAGCACCAATGCAAACCCCTAAAATCAAAGCAATAAAAATCTGCCAAGCGAGATTTTTTAGAATTTTTTCAACAAAAAATGACATTAATATTATCCTTTACCTTCTTATTATAGCAAAAAAATGATTAGCAAAATCGCTAATCATTTAATTTCTTGTTAACGTTTAATCTTCTAACTCTGAGATAACATCGTTATTAGCATCAGTAATTTCTGCCAAAGATTCTACATCTTCATCAGTTTCTGCAACACGTTGTAAACCAACGACTTTTTCATCACTCGATATACGTATTAAACGCACGCCTTGCGTGTTTCTGCCCACAACGCTTACTTCAGAAACTCTCGTGCGAACTAATGTACCTGCATTAGTAATGAGCATAATCTGATCCATTTCATCAACTTGTACTGCCCCAACAACTGTACCATTTCGCTCACTAACTTTAATTGAAATAACGCCTTTAGTTGCTCGAGATTTTGTCGGGTATAATCCTTGTTCAGTTCGTTTTCCATAACCATTTTGAGTAGCAGTTAAAATTGCACCATTACCACGTGGAATAATTAATGAAACAACTTTATCATCACTATCTAATTTAATACCACGAACACCGGCTGCGGTTCTACCCATGCATCTAACTTTATTAGCAGGGAAACGTACCACTTTACCGTTTGCAGTAAATAACATAATATCTTCGCCATTAGTGGCTAGATTATTACTTGTTTCATCAATGTCTGATTCATCTTCATTGAAGGTTTCGTTATCGACTATCTCATCAATTAATTCTTCATCATCCAAATTTTCTAATGATTCGCTAGTTGTTAAATCTACACCAATTAGCTCATCATTATCTCGTAAATTGATCGCAATAATACCACCACTTCTAGGACGACTGAAATCAGTTAATGCTGTCTTTTTAACAGTACCTAAGGCTGTTGCCATAAAGACGCTACGCCCTTCTTCGTATTCTTTTACCGGTAAAATAGCTGTAATGCGTTCATTTGTCGCTAGCGGTAATAAATTAACAATTGGGCGACCGCGTGCACCGCGGCTGGCTTCAGGTAATTGGTAGACTTTCATCCAATACAATCGACCTAAAGTTGAAAAACATAAAATAGTGTCATGAGTATTGGCAACTAGTAATTTTTCAACAAAATCTTCTTCTTTAATTTTAGTGGCTGATTTACCTTTACCGCCTCGACGCTGGGCTTCGTAATCTGTAAGAGGTTGATATTTCACATAACCTTGATGCGATAATGTAACAACAACATCTTCTTGAGCAATTAAATCTTCAATATTAATATCTGCACTACTTGCAGTAATGATTGTTCGACGTTCATCTTGGAATTGATTGCGGATACTTTCTAGCTCTTCACGAATTACTTCCATTAAACGTTCAGAGCTTGCTAGAATGTGTAAAAGTTCCCCGATTTGTATTAATAAATCTTTATATTCATCAAGAATCTTGTCATGTTCAAGGCCTGTTAATCGATGTAACCGCAGATCTAAAATCGCTTGAGCCTGCGCTTCCGATAAATAGTAATGACCTTCACGAATGCCAAATTCGGGGGCTAATTCTTCTGGTCTTGCTGCATCATTACCTGCCTTTTCAAGCATTGCAGCAACGTTACCTAATAACCACGCTTTTGCTAATAATTTTTCTTTTGCTTCAGCAGGTGTTGCAGCTGCTCGAATAAGTTCAATGATAGGGTCAATATTTGCTAACGCAATTGCTAACCCCTCTAACACATGCGCCCTTTCACGTGCTTTGCGAAGTTCGTAAATCGTTCGTCGAGTTACTACTTCACGACGATGTAGCACAAAAGCCTCAATCATATCTCTTAAATTTAAGAGTTTTGGTTGACCTTTATGCAGGGCTACCATGTTAATACCAAATGAAACTTGTAATTGAGTTAATGAGAAAAGATTATTCAAAACAACTTCACCGACTGCATCACGTTTAATTTCAATGACTATACGCATACCATCTTTATCAGACTCATCACGTAGTGCAGAAATACCTTCAATTTTCTTATCTTTAACTAATTCAGCAATTTTTTCGATTAATTTCTTTTTGTTAACTTGATAAGGAATTTCACTAACAATGATCGTTTCACGACCTGTATGCTCATCAACTTCGATTGCCGCTTTTGAACGAATATAGATAATTCCACGCCCTGTACGGTAAGCGGCTTCAATCCCTTTACGACCATTAATTAATGCTGCTGTTGGGAAATCAGGCCCTTGGATATATTCCATTAAGCCATCAATAGAAATGTTTTCGTCATCAATAAATGCTAAACAACCATTAATCACTTCAGATAAATTATGAGGAGGAATATTTGTCGCCATCCCAACTGCAATGCCTGAAGAACCATTAACTAATAAATTAGGGATACGCGTTGGTAACACATCAGGGATCATTTCAGATCCATCATAGTTAGGCGAAAAATCAACGGTTTCTTTATCTAAATCGACCAATAAAGAGCCAGCAAATTTTTGCATTCTGATCTCGGTATAACGCATGGCTGCGGCAGAATCACCATCGACTGATCCAAAATTACCTTGACCATCAACCAACATATAACGTAATGAAAAAGGCTGTGCCATACGAACAATAGTATCGTATACAGCTGAATCGCCATGAGGATGATATTTACCGATGACATCACCAACCACACGGGCGGATTTTCGATAAGGTTTATTCCAGTCATACCCGGCTTCATTCATCGCAAATAAAACACGCCGATGAACGGGTTTAAGGCCATCACGCACATCAGGAAGTGCACGCCCAACAATTACAGACATCGCATAATCAAGATAAGAAGACTTTAATTCATCTTCAATATTTATCGGTGTTATTTCTTTTGCTAGCTCGGTCATAAAACCTTGTTCTCTTCTATAATTTTGCCGTTAAAATAGCTCAGAATTATAGCATAAACAAGCTATAAAAGCAGGTGAAAACTGATTTAATTTCGAGTTAATTTAAATTAGTTTGTATGAATAAAAAGAGAATTCTCAATTAATTGGCATAAGCAGTTCATAATCATGGCGTGCATTTCATGAGTAATGACTTTTTTATAAGAAGGGATTCGAATTTCAATATCATTTTGGCCAAGTAAACCAACAACTTCACCACCATCAAAACCCGTTAAAACAATAATAGTCATATCTTTAATAACTGCTTCTTGTACAGCACGAATAATAGATTTACTTTTTCCCTGACATGTCACGGCAATTAACAAATCACCTTGCTGACCAAATGCCTGTATTTGACGAGCATAAATTTCATCATGATCAGCAATTGCACTAAGTAAAACATTATCAGAAACTAACGCTATTGCCGGAATGCTCGGTCTTTCCATTTCAATACTTGTTATCAAGCGAGACGTAAAATTTTGCACATTCGCGGCAGATGAACCATTACCACAACTCATTATTTTGTTACCATTCAACAATCCTGTAACGATAATTCGTGCCGCTTTTTCTAGTGATAGACTTAACGACTCGGCCATCACTATCTGTGTTTGAATACTTTCCGTAAAATAATTTTTAATTAAATCTTGCACTTCTATCACCTAAACATTAAAAGGCATTAACAATCCATTCTTGAACATGACCAGTTATTGCAATAACATCAAATCTAAATTCCGTTTCTTGACTATTTAATTTATTTTGACGCATCCAAGCCTCAGCTGCGAATTTAATTCTTTTTTGTTTTGCAGGAGTTACGGTCATTTCAGCTAAACCATAGAGCCCATCTTTTCGGTAGCGTACCTCAACAAACACTAAACAGTTTTTGTCTTTCATGACTAAATCAATTTCCCCTAGTCTGTATTGACAATTTTTAGCCAACAAAACTAGACCCTGTTTAAGCAAATATTGACAAGCTACTACTTCAAAATGACGCCCAATTTGTCTGCTATTTAAGCTATAAGATCGGTTGTACGTTACCATGTTTATATTGCTGCCAAGTTAATGAACGTGTTATGACACACTGTTCGGTTGTTGATAAATCACCTGTCATACCCTCAAAAAGGTGATTTTGCCTTGAAAAAATCTGATCAAAATGATTCGCAAGTTGCCAAGCATCAACACCCATTGCATAAAGTCTCAATAAAGTATAATCATTTTGAATATTAGCTGGAATAATTTCAGCATAATTCATTTGATTAAATTTTTCTCGATTTGCAATTAATGGAATTTCAGCAAATTGAGTTTTATCCATATCATACATAAAATCAGTTGACGTATTTGCTACATGACTTTTTGAGCTAGTATAAATGGTTGGCATAATAAAATCTTTTTCTTGATTATTGCTAAGTTCTATATCAAGCATCGGTTTAATAAAACTTAATTCTTTTGAGGATGAATAAATATATAACGCATCAAAATTTGGTTGTTGTTCGTTCGATGCAGTTTGGTCCTCGCTAGAATTAACGTCCATTAAATTGGTTCGATTTTCATTAATTAACGCTGAGGAAGAAGAATTCTCATCTAATAAAGGCTCACCTGTTAAAGCAATACCTATATCATTTTTCATATTTTCGGCCAACATAGCTGCATCTTCAAAATAATGGACATAAACAGGGCTTATTTCATTAGATTGATGATTCGCCATTAATGACTGCCATTCTTTCGCAAAACTTTGTGCAATTCGTCTTCCTAAATCAGTTTGTGGAACAAATAATAAGGGTACTTTTTTATGTTGATTAAAAATATGCTTTGCAGCATCTTCCGCTTCATCTTCTGGCGAAAGTGCAAAAAAACACATTTTATTATTTAACCAATTATCAGTATTTACTGTACGATTTAATGCTAAAAGAGGGATATTTGGTGCTAATTTTTTGATAGCTTCTACATCTTCCTTAATTAAAGGACCAACAATTAATTCTACTTGATTAGTTTGAGCTTGCTTAATTAATTGATTTATCGATTTTTTGGTTGTATCAAACGTTAAAATAGTTTGTTCTGGTTCATTTGGGAAGAACTTAATGGCATCAAAATACCCCTGGCGAATGGTTTGCCCAAATATTCCTGAACTCCCATTTAATGGTAAGAGTAAGGCAATTTTTTTACCTTGAATTGCAGAATGATTAGTTAAACTTGCTACAATAAGTTGAGCAGGGTGATTAGAATATTGAATGGACCAATCAGTCAAAGTTTGTTTAAATTTTTCATCTAATTGTTTAGCTTTGTTTTTTTCCGCCTCTATTTCTTCTGAAGTAAGTTCTTTGCTTTCAGACAAATTATTATCATCATGTTGCTCATCAAAAGTATTCCAGGTATTTGATGTTTCATTCTCATTTGTTGAAGAATTCATTATTTTGGCTAATAAATTACCGAGATGATCCGGCATGACTTCAGCTGCTTGACTCTTAGCATTTTGATAAATATAAGTTAATTCAATCCAACCTTGTAAGGTATATTCATCAGAAAAAATTACGATTTGATTAATATCTTCATTTGTTAACTGATTGAAAAATTGCCATGACTCATGAATGAAATCGTTATACTTTTCTCTTGGAACAAATTTTTCAAGTTTAATATAATCATGGGCTATTCCATTATTATCATGATTTTGACGATCTATAATTAATTTCAATTTATAATAACGATATAACTGATCATCATTTAAATAACTTATGGAAAGATCATTTAAATTAAAAGACTGATGATTATTAACCGCAATTTCAGCTTTCAATAAAGCTATTTCTCGTTGTTGCTCAGGCGTTAAATCTGTTGATATTTCTGATAAAAGAGTATTTGCTCTATCGTATTGAGATTCAAGGATTAAAGCTCTTATAGCATATAATTGCCATGTCGTTTTATTTTCGCCAGAATTCCTATCAACTTGATTTAAATAATAAGTAGCTGGATAATTTTCATCAAAATCCATAACTCTTTGCTTAGTGATATTATTTTCTGATGAACAACTTATTAATAAAGTCATTGAAAATAAAATAAATAATTTCAAAAAGTAGTATTTAATAGATGTCATTATTCGTGCCCTTATCTTTTATCCCCAAATACGCTGAACATGAATCGTTATCTCTTCGCGATCATGATAAAGATGTTTAGCGTGTATTTGTACATTAATTTGCTTATTATTTAATTCTTGTTGTAACCAATGTAAATTTTGTTTTACTTCTTCATAACGTTTTTTCATTGGTAATTTTAAATTAAAAATCGCTTCACGACACCAACCATTAACTAACCAATGAATAATTAACTCTGTCACTTTTTTGGGTTTCTCTACCATATCACAGACAAGCCAATAAATATTATGTTTTTTTGGTACAAACTTAAAACCATCTTCACGATAATGTTTTACTTGGCCCGTTGCCATTAATTTTTCATTCATTGGACCATTATCAATAGCATAAACAAACATACTACGTTGAACTAATTGATAAGTCCAGCCGCCTGGGCAGGCTCCCAAATCAACGGCATTTAAACCACCTTTTAAACGTTCATCCCATTCTTCATAAGGAATAAAAACATGAAAAGCCTCTTCTAATTTTAGAGTAGAACGGCTTGGCGCATCAGCAGGAAATTTTAGACGCGGTATGCCCATGTAAAAAGGAGAATTGTTTTGACTATAAGAATAACCAACGAAGCAGGTATGACTATCAATGAAAAAAACGTGAATAACCGGTCGTGTTGCGCTTTCTACTTTAGATAAAATCCGCTTAGTGCGTAAAGCTTGCCTTAAGGGCACAGTAAATTTACGACAAAATGCAATTAATGTTTTACCTTCATTTGTATCTGCAGCTTCAACACGTACAACACCGGCATTTGAAATATGACCATTTAAGGCATCAAGTATAGGATCGATACGATTATTAACGGTAAGATTAGTAATAATATCACCACTTACAAACATTTGCCTTGCAAAAATCAGATGTTTAAACATTAAATTTTTGATCAGCTTAAGGGCATCCCCGTTTTGATAACATTCAAAAATAACATAAGCTGTACTGTCTATTATTTTAGCAAAACCATAGATTTCAATCTGAGCTGCCTTATCAGTAATTTCAGCAGCACATTCTTTTTCAAATCCTGCTCGACAATATAAAATCACTTTATTTAATGTTTGCATAAAGATTTATTGTTCTCTTAATATAATAATTAATTACAGATAATCTATTTATCTGACTGTACCTTATCAGAATAAAGCGATGTTTCTCCTTTTGGACGCGTTTTAAATCGTCTATGTAGCCACATATACTGCTCTGGCGCACGTAAAATCTCTTTTTCGATAGCTTTATTCATAAATGTTGCCGCCGCAACATCTTCATCTTCTGGGTAGTCTTCTAATGGTTTAGATACATACACAGTATAATGCCCATTTTTTTCACGCTTCGGGGTAAATGGAATAATAAATGGATGAGCAAGTTTTACTAAAATGCGAGTACCTTTTGTTGTGGCCGCTTTATCAACAGCAAATAAAGGAGCAAAAACACTATTTTTAGGACCATAATCGTGATCGGGCGCATACCAAAGTAATTCACCATTTTTTAATGCTCGAACCATTCCTTTAGTATTATAACGATCTAACATATATTTATTGGATTTTAAACGACCTCGTAATTGCACATAATCTAAAACGGGATTGTCGTTCGGACGATAAACGCCAACACCTGGGTGGCTCATACCGAGAATTCTAGCACCCAATTCTAGTGTTAAAAAATGAATTCCAATTAATAAAACTCCCTTTCCTGTCTGCTGAGCCTCGGTAATAAATCCATCATCAATAATTGATGAATGGCGAGCTAAACGCTTATCTGACCAAAACCACGCCATACCCGTCTCAAAAATAGCTAGGCCAGTTGCAATAAAATTTTCACGTAACATAAGTTCACGTTCTTGCTGTGATTTTTCAGGAAAACAAAGGAGTAAATTTTGCCTTGCTGTATCTTTACGTTTATTGATGAATTTTAATGCGGCTAATCCGATCGCCTTTCCTAATTGGTAGATAAAAGGATAAGGTAATAAAACAATGATATAAAGCAAACCAATTCCCAACCACGTTAACCAATAACGAGGGTGTAATAATTTGAGAGTAAATTTTGCATGTATTTCGTGGTTTTGATTCATTTCAATATAAAAAGAATAAAATAAAAGGAGTTATTATAAACTAATCTGCAGCTTAACGCCCATAAATTACTGCTTGAATCTCTATTCTTTAACAGCGATAGCAAATAAGAATAAATGAAAAAACCGATATTTTACCATTAATTAGCAATTTAATTTAATTGATTTATTGATAAAGCGGATTAATGTTAATCCGCTTAAATTTAAATTAAACAATTAAGAATTTTTTATCCTAAATTGCCACTGGTGCTTTTATTGCTGGATAAGGATCATAACCTGCAATCTCGAAATCATCATATTGATAATCAAATATTGAAGCTGGTTTACGCTTAATATTCAATGTTGGTAAAGCGCGAGGAGAGCGAGTAAGTTGTAAATGGGCTTGCTCTAAATGATTTGAATAAAGATGAGTATCACCACCTGTCCAAACAAAATCACCTACTTCTAAATCGCATTGTTGTGCAATCATGTGAACAAGTAAAGCGTAACTTGCAATATTAAATGGTAATCCTAAAAAGACATCGCAAGAACGTTGATATAATTGACAAGAGAGTTTGCCATCTACTACATAAAATTGAAAAAATGCATGACAAGGAGCTAGTGCCATTTGATCTAATTCGCCAACATTCCAAGCAGATACAATCATACGCCTCGAATCAGGATCAGTTTTAATCTGTTCTATTAAGTTGGCGATTTGATCTATATGATGATCATTATCCACACTCCATGAACGCCACTGTTTGCCATATACAGGACCTAAATCACCATTTTCATCTGCCCACTCATCCCAAATCGTAACATTATTTTCTCGTAAATAAGTGATATTAGTATCACCTTTTAAAAACCACAATAACTCATGAATAATAGAACGCAAATGACATTTTTTAGTTGTGACAAGCGGAAAACCTTCTTGCAAATTAAAGCGCATTTGATAGCCAAATATTGATAATGTTCCCGTGCCAGTCCTATCAGCTTTAGGCGCACCTTCATCTAAAATTTTTTTCATTAAGGCTAAATATTGTTTCATAAGTCTCTCGTTTTGTTATTGCATATGTAGGCATACCATAATAGTAAAATACCAGCAATTATCATCGGTAAGCATAATATTTGCCCCATACTAATGGCATTAAAAAATAAACCTAATTGTTCATCAGGTTGCCTAAAAAACTCAATTATAAATCTAAAAAAGCCATATCCTAACAAAAATAATCCTGAAACGGCGCCAATCGGTCGTGGTTTGCGAACAAAATAATTAAGAATAATAAATAATATAAGCCCTTCAAAAAACATTTCGAATAATTGTGATGGATACCGAGGTAAAATTCCACCTAACTCGTTATATAAGGGATACCATTCTTTATGGGATATAACATAATTCAAATCTGCATGATGAGATGAAGGAAATAACATTCCTAACTTCGATGTGGTTACTCTACCCCACAGTTCTCCATTAATAAAATTACCAAAGCGCCCAAACATTAACCCAATCGGAACAAGAGGAGCAACGAAATCGGAAGATTGTAAAAAGGTTTTACCCGTTTTAAAACTAAATATGATTAAAACGACAATGGCACCAATTAATCCACCATGAAAAGACATGCCGCCTTCCCATACTTTGAATAAAATTAATGGATCATCTAAAAAATTATTTAAATTATAAAATAATATATAACCAACCCGGCCACCAATAAATAATCCTAAAAATCCCCAAAATAATAAATTTTCAACTTGTGATGTCGTCCAATGGCTATTTGGTTTTTTGGCACGCCTATTACCTAAATAAAGCGCCCCTAATACACCAAACAAATACATTAAACCATACCAATGAAGAGTAATAGATCCAATTGAAAAAGCAATAGGATTAAAATTTGGAAAATGTAAATAATGATTCATTTTTTTATACGCTGTTTATTTTTTCTTTGTTGATTGAAAAAGTTAAATCGATTCTTTTTTGACGGTAAAACTTGTTTTTTTTCAGATTCCTCTTGCAAAGCAAAAACTGAAAGTGAAAATTCTTTCAAGACTTTACGATAAACGTCTCGCTTAAACGTAATAACTTGTCTAATTGGATACCAATAATTAACCCATTTCCAATCATCAAACTCTGGTAGCGATGACATAGTTAAGTTAATTGCTGAATGATCAGAAATTAACTCTAGCAAAAACCATTTTTGTTTTTGCCCAATACAAACAGGTCTATTATCCCATCGAATCATTCGTTTTGGTAATTTATAACGTAACCAACCATTTGTTGTTGCACAAATTTTAACGTCTTTTGCTAATAATCCAACTTCTTCATTTAATTCACGATACATAGCCTGTTCTGGCGTCTCGTTTATTTTTATTCCGCCCTGTGGAAATTGCCAAGAATTTTGCCCATAGCGTCTAGCCCAAAGCACTTGACCATACCTATTACAAATAACGATTCCTACATTTGGACGGTAGCCATCATTGTCAATCACTGACTACCTCAAATAACAAATTAAATTTAGTGGAGATTGTTACATATAAAGTAATTTCCGTAAACTAATAGATGATAAAAAAAGGAATTTCAGTTTGTAATGCGAATATTTATCAAAAAAATAAATGTATAAAACACATTTAACACTTAACACTATTTTGCCTATGCCTATAAACATCACTCATGACTATTGCCTAAAGTTAATGACTGTTACAAATGGATTTGAATAGTAGGTAGGTAATAGATAGGTAGATAGGTAGATAGATAGATAGATAGATAGATAGATAGATAGATAGATAGAGTTAATTATTTCAAATAAATGCAAAAAAGCCCAGTATAAATACTGGGCTCTCTATATAAAAGTCTGGCGGCTCCCTACTCTCACATGGGTAATACCCACACTACCATCGGCACTACGGCGTTTCACTTCTGAGTTCGGCATGGGGTCAGGTGGGACCACCGCGCTCTTACCGCCAGACATATCCTGTCTCTCTTCTTCAACTAACTCTCGCTAGCTTCTCATTAGGCTCAAGCTAAATTCTTCTCGCGCTCCAAACAACTCCGAGTTGTAAGGTTAAGACTCTCGGTTCATTAGTATCAGTTAGCTCAATGTATCACTACACTTACACACCTGACCTATCTACGTCTTAGTCTTAAACGGACCTTACTAATTCTCATTAGGGAAAACTCATCTCAAGGCTAGTTTCGTACTTAGATGCTTTCAGCACTTATCTATTCCGCACGTAGCTACCGGGCAATGCAATTGGCATCACAACCCGAACACCAGCGGTGCGTTCACTTCGGTCCTCTCGTACTAGAAGCAAACCCTCTCAATTTTCCTACGCCCATGGCAGATAGGGACCGAACTGTCTCACGACGTTCTAAACCCAGCTCGCGTACCACTTTAAACGGCGAACAGCCGTACCCTTGGGACCTACTTCAGCCCCAGGATGTGATGAGCCGACATCGAGGTGCCAAACTCCGCCGTCGATATGAACTCTTGGGCGGAATCAGCCTGTTATCCCCGGAGTACCTTTTATCCGTTGAGCGATGGCCCTTCCATTCAGTGCCACCGGATCACTATGACCTACTTTCGTATCTGCTCGAGCCGTCACTCTCGCAGTCAAGCTAGCTTTTGCCATTGCACTAACCTCCTGATGTCCGACCAGGATTAGCTAACCTTCGTGCTCCTCCGTTACTCTTTGGGAGGAGACCGCCCCAGTCAAACTACCCACCAGACAGTGTCCCTTACCTCGATTCAGAAGTATAGGTTAGAGCATCAAACATTAAAGGGTGGTATTTCAAGGTCGGCTCCATACATACTGGCGTACATACTTCTATGCCTCCCACCTATCCTACACATTAAGGCTCAATGCTCACTGTCAAGCTATAGTAAAGGTTCACGGGGTCTTTCCGTCTTGCCACGGGTACACCGCATCTTCACGGCAATTTCAATTTCACTGAGTCTCGGGTGGAGACAGCCTGGCCATCATTACGCCATTCGTGCAGGTCGGAACTTACCCGACAAGGAATTTCGCTACCTTAGGACCGTTATAGTTACGGCCGCCGTTTACTGGGGCTTCGATCAAGAGCTTCTCCTCGCGG
The DNA here is from genome assembly GCF_058502635.1 of Gilliamella sp. ESL1225. Lineage (NCBI taxonomy): Bacteria > Pseudomonadati > Pseudomonadota > Gammaproteobacteria > Orbales > Orbaceae > Gilliamella > Gilliamella sp. ESL1225. Next base: position 2,034,079 of record NZ_CP196358.1, read on the forward strand.
ATAACCCCATCAATTAACCTTCCAGCACCGGGCAGGCGTCACACCCTATACGTCCACTTTCGTGTTTGCAGAGTGCTGTGTTTTTATTAAACAGTTGCAGCCAGCTGGTATCTTCGACTGATTTCACCTACGTCCGCATGGGATTTCAATTAATATCAGCGTGCCTTCTCCCGAAGTTACGGCACCATTTTGCCTAGTTCCTTCACCCGAGTTCTCTCAAGCGCCTTAGTATTCTCTACCTGACCACCTGTGTCGGTTTCGGGTACGATTGTCTATAACCTAGAGCTTAGAGGCTTTTCCTGGAAGCAGGGCATCAATTACTTCAGTGCCTTAGCACCTCGTCATCACACCTCAGCGTTTCAGTGACCGGATTTGCCTAATCACTCGCCTACATGCTTAACCCACCATCCAATAGGTGGTAAACCTAGCCTTCTTCGTCCCCCCTTCGCAGTTATACACAGTACGGGAATATTAACCCGTTTCCCATCAGATACGCCTCTCAGCCTCTCCTTAGGGGTCGACTCACCCTGCCCCGATTAACGTTGGACAGGAACCCTTGGTCTTCCGGCGAGCGGGCCTTTCACCCGCTTTATCGTTACTTATGTCAGCATTCGCACTTCTGATACCTCCAGCATGCCTCACAACACACCTTCTACGGCTTACAGAACGCTCCCCTACCCAACAACATTTCTGTCGCTGCCGCAGCTTCGGTGCATAGTTTTAGCCCCGTTACATCTTCCGCGCAGGCCGACTCGACTAGTGAGCTATTACGCTTTCTTTAAATGATGGCTGCTTCTAAGCCAACATCCTAGCTGTCTAAGCCTTCCCACTTCGTTTCCCACTTAACTATGACTTTGGGACCTTAGCTGGCGGTCTGGGTTGTTTCCCTCTTCACGACGAACGTTAGCACCCGCCGTGTGTCTCCCATGATTAAACTTGTCAGTATTCGGAGTTTGCATCGGGTTGGTAAGTCGGGATGACCCCCTAGCCGAAACAGTGCTCTACCCCCAACAGTTACTCATGAGGCGCTACCTAAATAGCTTTCGGGGAGAACCAGCTATCTCCCGGTTTGATTGGCCTTTCACCCCCAGCCACAGGTCATCCGCTAATTTTTCAACATTAGTCGGTTCGGTCCTCCAGTTAGTGTTAACCAACCTTCAACCTGCCCATGGCTAGATCACCGGGTTTCGGGTCTATACCCTGCAACTATTCGCACAGTTAATACTCGGTTTCCCTTCGGCTCCCCTATTCGGTTAACCTTGCTACAGAATATAAGTCGCTGACCCATTATACAAAAGGTACGCAGTCACATAACCTTAATTATGCTCCCACTGATTGTACGTACACGGTTTCAGGGTCTATTTCACTCCCCTCCCGGGGTTCTTTTCGCCTTTCCCTCACGGTACTGGTTCACTATCGGTCAATCAGGAGTATTTAGCCTTGGAGGATGGTCCCCCCTTCTTCAAACAGGATTTCTCGTGTCCCGCTCTACTCTTCAAGCTTCCACTTAAAGTACTTTCGTGTACGGGACTTTCACCCTCTTTCGTGCGACTTTCCAGACGCTTCCACTAATACCTTAAGCTACCCGCTTTGGGCTGACCCCCTTTCGCTCGCCGCTACTCGGGGGATCTCGGTTGATTTCTTTTCCTCGGGGTACTTAGATGTTTCAGTTCTCCCGGTTCGCCTTGTCTAACTATTTATTCATTAAACAATAATGTAGTCTCCTACATTGGGTTTCCCCATTCGGACATCAACGGCTCAACGCTCTTTATCAGCTCACCGTCGCTTTTCGCAGATTAACACGTCCTTCTTCGCCTCTGATTGCCTAGGCATCCACCGTGTACGCTTAATTTCTTAACCTTACAACTCGCAGTTGTCTCGGTTTACGCTTTCTTCTCTTCTTATCATACTTCCGGCTCTCACCTCGTATCATAAGCCGAGAACTCGTTTCTTTCAGCTTGTTCCTAATTTTTAAAGAGCTTTATTCATTAGCACACATCTATATATGCTAATAAATATGTGGCATTTATGCCGATACTTATTTACTACTTACTTATTCTTTCACCTCATCGCTGAAGTGGGCGCTATATTAGTACATATTTTTTAATAAAACAACTTTAATTTAGTTATTTTTTAAAAATATATTATGATTGATTTTATTTTGGTCTATATCCGCCTAATAGAAATACTTAACCATCTTTATACATGCATTATTACAGATACAAATAAAAAAACATTCGTAACAATGCATATATAAATATCGTTAATAAAATACAAAAAACTCTTTTTATTATTCATCGGCAATTTAAAGATTTTTATTAAATAAGATTATTAGATCGCAATTGTCTAAGTACACTTGCTGTGTAAAGCATTTCTCCAGGAGTGCCCAGTGATATTCTGCTCCAATTGTCAGCAGGTGGAAAAGCTCTACCAACAAGAATATGTTGTTGCTTTAATAGTTGTTGATATTTAGTTAGATCACTATTAATTTTATGAAACATAAAATTTGTTTGTGAAGGAAGATAATAGATATCTAGTTCAGTAAATACCTGTTCCATAATTTTACGAGAGGTATCAATCGTTTGTTTTGAATAAGCCAAATAAGCAGGATCATTCATGGATGCCAAAGCGGCACAAACACCACAATAATTTAATTTTTCACCAGCAACATAGCGTGCTACTTTTGACATATTATTTGGTGTTGCAAGTACATATCCAACACGTAAGCCAGCCATTGCATGAATTTTAGAAAAAGTTTTCAGCAATACTACGTTTTCATATCCTTCTTGGATTAATTTATCAACTGATTGATAAGTTGGATCATTCACAAATTCAGCATATGCTTCATCAACGATAAAAATTGTATTATCTGGTTTACTACGGATCCAATCCATTAATAAATTATTTGGTATTATTGTTGACGTTGGATTATTAGGGTTAACTACATAAACAATACTAAAGCCCGGATAATCCGCTGCCGCTTTTTTTAATCCTTCCATATCAAATGCCCAGTCTTTTAAACTTGGAACTTTAGTTATTTTCAGATTAAATATTTTTGCAAATTCCTCACCATCACCATAAGTTAAATCAGATATAACTAATTGTGTCGAAGCACCACTCCAAGCAGTAATTGAACTTAAAATACCTTCAGAAGATCCTGCTGTTAATAAAACATGGTCTGGCGTAACTTTATGATGATTTGCAATCGCTAAATTAAGTTGGGGCATTTCTTTTTTTGCATAGCGATTAGCTTTGTCGACAGCTAAAATGGCAGCTTTCTTAGCATGAGGTGACATTCCCAAAGCGTTTTCATTAAAATTTAACCGGACAGGATTATCTAAAGTCGGTTTCACAATTTCCGTCACTGAAGAGACTTGTTCTTTTTGATTAGTGCTAATTTCAGCGGCTTTTAATTTTGCAGAATAGCTACTTATCGACATACTACCAATGGCTAAACTTGAATAAGTTAAAAAACGGCGACGTGATAAAATAGCATTATTTATGTTTGAGATCATTTTATTCCCTCTCTTTACTCGTTTGTGAAATTCTAAATTAATAACGTGTCGATTAATTATTATGCAAGAATAATGCCAATAAAATAAGAAATATAAATAACAAGGGAAGCATAGAAATACTGACGAATGGAATGAAACAAAATGATGCATTAGGTAAATTTAAAAAAATAAATAACTAAAATTGTGCAATATTCCGTTAAATAAAAATATAAGGTTGATTTACAAAATTAAATTTAGGATTTAGGATTTAGGATTTAGGATTTAGGATTTAGGATTTAGGATTTAGGGAAGTGTAGGGATTTTAAAATAGGAAAGAAAGATAAAAATTAATCGAAGAAAACTTAATTGCCATTTATTGATTAATAAATGGTGGAGCTAAGCGGGATCGAACCGCTGGCCTCCTGCGTGCAAGGCAGGCGCTCTCCCAGCTGAGCTATAGCCCCATAACTCACTTTACTGATGTTCACCATAAGTGATTATGGTGGGTCTGAGTGGACTTGAACCACCGACCTCACCCTTATCAGGGGTGCGCTCTAACCACCTGAGCTACAGACCCAATAAAGTGTGCTTCTTCTTCAACAAACAATCTGTGTGAACACTTGCAAGGTCTTCGTAAGGAGGTGATCCAACCGCAGGTTCCCCTACGGTTACCTTGTTACGACTTCACCCCAGTCATGAATCACACCGTGGTAAACGCCCCCCCGAAGGTTAAGCTATCTACTTCTGGTGCAACCCACTCCCATGGTGTGACGGGCGGTGTGTACAAGGCCCGGGAACGTATTCACCGTGACATTCTGATTCACGATTACTAGCGATTCCGACTTCATGGAGTCGAGTTGCAGACTCCAATCCGGACTTAGACGTACTTTATGAGGTCCGCTTGCTCTCGCGAGGTCGCTTCCCTTTGTATACGCCATTGTAGCACGTGTGTAGCCCTGGTCGTAAGGGCCATGATGACTTGACGTCGTCCCCACCTTCCTCCGCTTTATCAACGGCAGTCTCCTTTGAGTTCCCACCTCTACGTGCTGGCAACAAAGGATAAGGGTTGCGCTCGTTGCGGGACTTAACCCAACATTTCACAACACGAGCTGACGACAGCCATGCAGCACCTGTCTCACAGTTCCCGAAGGCACTCTCACATCTCTGCAAGATTCTGTGGATGTCAAGACCAGGTAAGGTTCTTCGCGTTGCATCGAATTAAACCACATGCTCCACCGCTTGTGCGGGCCCCCGTCAATTCATTTGAGTTTTAACCTTGCGGCCGTACTCCCCAGGCGGTCGATTTATCGCGTTAGCTTCGGAGCCCATCACTCTAGGCAACAAACTCCAAATCGACATCGTTTACAGCGTGGACTACCAGGGTATCTAATCCTGTTTGCTCCCCACGCTTTCGCATCTCAGCGTCAGTATCTGTCCAGAAGGCCGCCTTCGCCACCGGTATTCCTCCACATCTCTACGCATTTCACCGCTACACGTGGAATTCTACCTTCCTCTACAATACTCTAGTTAACCAGTTTTAAATGCTATTCCTAGGTTGAGCCCAGGGCTTTCACACCTAACTTAATTATCCGCCTACATGCCCTTTACGCCCAGTCATTCCGATTAACGCTCGCACCCTCCGTATTACCGCGGCTGCTGGCACGGAGTTAGCCGGTGCTTCTTCTGTGAGTAACGTCAATAATTTACACTATTCATGTAATTACTTCCTCCTCACCGAAAGTGCTTTACAACCCGAAGGCCTTCTTCACACACGCGGCATGGCTGCATCAGGGTTCCCCCCATTGTGCAATATTCCCCACTGCTGCCTCCCGTAGGAGTCTGGACCGTGTCTCAGTTCCAGTGTGGCTGGTCATCCTCTCAGACCAGCTAGAGATCGTCGCCTTGGTAAGCCTTTACCCTACCAACTAGCTAATCCCATATGGGCTCATCAAATGGCGAGTGGTCTTGCGATCCCACCCTTTGGTCTCTCAACTTTATGCGGTATTAGCAGTCGTTTCCAACTGTTGTCCCCCTCCATTCGGCAAATTCCCATACATTACTCACCCGTCCGCCACTCGTCAGCAGTAAAGCAAGCTCTACCCTGTTACCGTTCGACTTGCATGTGTTAAGCCTGCCGCCAGCGTTCAATCTGAGCCATGATCAAACTCTTCAATTTAAAGTTTGATGCTCAATAACTGTCTCCGCTTCTTTCTTTAACTTTCGTCAAATGAATCTCGAGTTCACTTATTAAGACTTCTTAATTCTCGCCTCTCGGCTTTATTCTTCTGCCTTACAAGTGCCCACACAGATTGTCTGTTTCTTAATTTTTAAAGAGCTGACAGCTCGTTATTTTTAACTCTTCACCTCTTCTTAATTAGTGAAGTTGCTGTCTTAAGGGTTGCGTATATTACGCTAGTATTTTAGATTCGTCAAGATCTTTTTTCATGAATCTTCGATCTTAATTGGTAAACTTACTTGTTATAACGTTACCAGTGAGGCGAATTATAGGCATAAATTAAAATGATGCAAGTAATAATTATTAAATTTAGCCTTATTTCAATTTTTTGAGCGCGATTGCGTTAAAAATAGAAATAATATTTTCAAATTATAATCAATATCATTTGATTATTTACTTTTTTAAAGTAATTATTCGCACATACTTTTAATTTTAAACTAAATACAAATTATTATGCCATTTACATTTGCACATCCTGCAATTATATTGCCTTTTTGCAAACAATCTCGATATTTTTCGCTGACAGGATTAATTGTTGGTAGTATGTCACCAGATTTTGAATATTTTGTAAGAGTAAATATTAAAAGTATTTACAGTCATACATGGACGGGCATCTTTCTGTTTGATTTACCGATGTCTTTACTAATTACGTTTATATTTCATTCCTTTATTCGTAATGATTTAATTAAAAATCTACCATACTCGTTATATTCGCGCTTTTATCATACATTGCAGTTTAGTTGGAATCACTATTTTTGCCATCATTGGTTTATTGTTATTACTTCCATATTAATAGGTATTTTGTCACATATTTTTTGGGATTCCTTTACCCATAAAACAGGGTATTTTGTACAACATATTTCTTTTTTACAATTTAAAATGTCAATAAATAATATTGAGATTCCTATGTATAAAGTATTACAACATACTAGTTCTATAATAGGAATGCTATTGATTTTATTTTATATTGCATTATTACCTACTAAAAAACAGCAACCTAATCATATCAATCGTTTTTATTGGGGATGTGTGATTGGACTAGTTATATGCCTACTTATCATTGCGACTTATATGATAGCTTTCCAGCAAATTGGTTCCTTAATTGTGATAATTATTGATGCAATATTTATAGCCTTAATATTGACACCATTCATTTTAAAAGGGATAAATAAGTTAAAATCAGTATAAAGGTAAATTTTATACTGATTGAATTCGCTTATTATGCTATCTCTTTTATTTTTTGTGGGAGATTTGCTAAGCTGTCTATAACCCAATCGGCTTGTTGTCGAGCTTCTTCCGTTATCTTATCACCGGTTTTAACTAAGACAGTTTTTTTAACACCGGCATTTTTTCCTGACAGTAAATCAGATAATTTATCACCAACCATGTATGAATTAGCAATATCAATGTTTAATTCTTTTGCTGCTGTTTGAATCATACCCGGATGAGGTTTACGGCATTCGCAGTTGTCAACTAGCGGATCATGTGGACAATAATAGATGCCATCTAAATCAACACCTCTGTCTTGCAATGACCAATCCATCCATTCTGTTAAAGTTTGAAATTGTTCGTCTGTAAAAATATTTCTAGCAATACCAGATTGATTGGTTGTAATAACTAATAAAAAACCCATTTTTTTGAGTTCTTGCATAGCTTCGATAACACCATCAATAAAATGAAATTCATCAATGGTATGGACATAATTATAATCAATGTTAATGGTGCCATCTCGATCTAAAAAAATAGCTGGCTTCATGGTTAACCTCTTATATATTAAGTAGATAATTCTTTTTTAGTTAATAAATATGATTGACTTAGATGTCTAGACGTCTTAATATTTATGTATCTCTTCTTTATATTTACTATTATGATACGACTGCAGCACATTTCAAAAATCTTTAAGCAAGGTAAAAAAGAAATCCTAGCCTTAAAAGATATTAATATTCATGTTCCCCAAGGGCAGATTTACGGCGTTATTGGAAAATCAGGCGCAGGCAAGAGTACACTTATTCGCTGTGTTAATCTATTAGAAAGACCAACTAGTGGAAAGATTTTTTTTGATGGACAAGAAATCACAGATTTATCAAATAATCAGTTGATACCCATTCGTCGTAAAATTAGTATGATCTTTCAACATTTTAATCTCCTTTCATCACGCACGGTATTTGATAATATTGCTTTTGCTCTTGAGCTAAGTCACACACCAAAAAAAGTCATTAAACAAAAAGTTAATGAGCTGATTGAGTTAGTGGGTTTACATGAAAAAGCAGATGCTTACCCGGCTAATTTATCAGGTGGACAAAAACAAAGAGTGGCCATTGCTCGGGCTTTAGCCAGTGATCCGAAAGTATTATTATGTGATGAGGCAACGAGCGCTTTAGATCCTGAAACAACACGTTCAATCTTAGCCTTATTAAAAGACATCAATCAAAAAATGAATTTAACCATTTTATTAATTACGCATGAAATGGATGTCGTAAAACAAATTTGTGATAAAGTTGCCGTTATTAGCGATGGTTCACTTGTTGAACAATCACCTGTTGGTGAAATGTTTTCCAATGCAAAAACTGAAATTGCTCGGCAATTTATTCAATCGACTTTACATCTCAATATCCCTGATGACTATTTAAAAAGATTATCAAAAAAAGATGAAATATCGAAAAATCTGCTGGTAAAATTAGAATTTTCCGGCGTTTCTGTTGACTCTCCACTGCTTTCACAAATATCAAAACAATTTAATATTGAATCTAATATTATTAGTGCTCAAATGGATTATGCGGGTGGCGTTAAATTTGGTTTGATGTTAACGGAATTAATCGGCAATAAAATTGATTGTAATTTAGCAATCCAGTTTTTAGAAAAAAATAATACTAAGGTCGAGGTTTTAGGTTATGTTTGATTTTTTACCATCATTTACCCCTTTTTATTCGTTGTTAACATTTTTATCTCACTTTGGTTTTTGGTCTGATTTTATTCATTTTTGTTCTTCATTTAATGGATTAAATCAAGCGATGATTTTTAAAATTGGGCAAGCTATAGACCAAACTATTTATATGCTAATTTTATCTAGTTTTTTCGGAGCACTCATTGGATTGCCAATTGGCATCTTATTATATGCCACGCGTTCTGGTCATATTTTAGAATCAGGTTTGGCGTATTTAATCATTTCGTTTATAACAAATATATTTCGATCCATCCCTTTCATTATCCTAATTGTATGGTGTATACCTTTCACAAAATTTTTATTAGGTACTTTTATTGGCACTGCAGCGATTGTCCCACTCAGTATCGGTGTATCTCCTTTAGTTGCAAGGATGATTGAAAATGCATTACTTGATGTCCCAAAAGGACTCATCGAAGCTTCACGTTCAATGGGAGCAACATCATTACAAATTATTTATAAAGTATTAATTCCCGAATCATTACCTGTTATTGTTAATAGTATGACAATAACACTTATTACATTAACAAGTTATGTTGCTATGGCTGGCGTTGTTGGGGCTGGTGGTCTTGGTCAACTAGCAATTCAATATGGATATAATGGCTATAAACCCGCTATTATGAATACCGTTATGGTTATTTTAATCATTATTGTTTTTATCATTCAACTTGTTGGAAATAAAATAGTTAAACGTGTTACACACAACTAATCTAGGAGATATTTATGTCACTTAAAAAGATCACCCTTATCACCTCACTAGTAAGCAGTATTTTTTTGACAACATTTGCAAATACTGCAATAGCCAAATCTATTAAGTTAGGTGTCATTTCTGGTCCAGAACAAGAAGTCGCCGAAATTGTTAAACAACAAGCTAAGGATCTTTATGATCTTGATGTCGAAATAGTTATTTTTAACGATTACGTTTTACCTAATCAGGCTTTAAACGATAAAATGATTGACGTAAATGCATTTCAGCACAAACCTTTCTTAGATGAACAAATCAAAGAACGTGGCTATAAATTAGCCATTGTTGGTCATTCTTTTGTCTATCCGATTGCAGGTTATTCTTTTAAACTCAAACCTTTAGATAACACGAAAGAAAATCAAAAAGGCGTTCAAGTCACATCACCTCGTGGTGATCATTATTTAATACCTGATAATTCAACAATTGCGATCCCCAATGATCCATCAAATTTAGGTCGAACTTTATTATTAATGCAACACGAAGGCATGATAAAAGTTGATCCAAATAAAGGGCTATTACCGACGACACTCGATATTACTGAAAACCCCCACAATTTTCAAATCCTTGAATTAGAAGCGCCTATGTTACCTCGCTCTCTAGATGATAAAACGGTAACTTTAGCTATTATTAATAATGCTTTTGCCGGTCAAATTGAATTAACACCGAGTGAAGATGGAATTTTTGTTGAAGATAAAGATTCGCCTTATGTTAATATCATTGTTGCGCGTGAAGATAATCAAAATGATGAAGATGTCAAAAACTTTGTTAAAGCATTCCAAACGGAAGCTGTTGAACAAAAAGCCATTGAAGTATTTCATGGCGGCGCTATTCGCGGCTGGTAATTGAGGCTTAAATTAATTTATCTGTTATCGCTATTTTATGGTTGATAACAGATATCATTACAACAATATGATTTTATTGTTTTTTAGATTTAATAATATTTAAATCCTTATTAAGTAATAGCAAACATAATTTATAACGATAAAACGGGATTTAGCTAGTTATCTTATCAAATCAAATAAATTTATGAAGAATTATCAAATAACGCCTATCGGCTTGATCCGTTCACCTTATAGCGAAAAATTTGCCGTACCTAGACAACCTAATTTAGTATCAAAAGGACAAGGAGAATTATTACTGTTACCTCCTTACGATAATATTAATAGCGTAAAAGGTTTATCACAATTTTCGCATTTATGGTTATTATTTATTTTTGATAAAATCGATACTAATAAATGGGGTATGACCGTTCGACCACCACGTTTAGGTGGAAATAAATCAATGGGCATTTTTGCAACACGATCACCTTTTAGACCGAATCATATTGGATTATCAGCAGTAGAATTATTAGATATTGAAACTAAAAATAAACAAATTATTTTAAAATTAGGTAGCGTTGATTTAGTTGATGGCACACCTATTGTCGATATTAAACCATATATACCTTATAGTGATTGCTACCCCAATGCCAAAGCAGGTTATGCGCAATCAATTCCTCATGAACTTTTAACCGTGGAATTTTCAAAACAAGCGCAACAAATGATAAGGCAAAATCCTTCTTTTCCTGATTTATATGAACTTATCCAGCAAGTTATTGCTCAAGATCCAAGACCTGCTTATAAAAAACGCCTTACTACGCTACAGGTCTATGGTATTAAACTTTATCATTTTAATATTAAGTGGCAAGTTGTTGATTGTCATGCCACTATTATCGAAATTAATGAAACTGATAACTAAACATAATTTAGTGTAGTGTATTATTCTGACTATTACGTAACTGCGCGATATCGATTGAATCAAATGAATAATCTGTACCACAGTAATCACAATGAATATCAATTTTACCCTTTTCAGCCAGTATATTATTAATTTCTTGTACCGGTAACGAAAGTAGAGCATTAGCAAAACGCTCATGAGAACAACCACATTTAAAAGTAATTGGTTGTGTATCAAATACGCGAACATCTTCTTGATGATAAAGCCGAAATAAAATCTCATCTATTGGCAAAGAAAATAATTCTTGTTGGCTAATCGTTTCGGTTAATGCTGTTAAATGATCAAAGGATTCACTGTTATCTTCTTCACTGGGTAAAGCTTGCAATAAAATGCCTGCTGCTATAGGTTTACTTTCATATAGACCCGTTTTAATGAATAAGCGCGTCGGTAATTGTTCAGATTGTTCAAAATAATTTTCAATACACTCAATGAGCGTTTCTTTTTCTAATGAAACAATACCTTGATAAGGCTCGCCTTGTTTAGGTGTGATTGTTATCACAATATAACCATTACCAACCATATCTTTTAAACTAGCTTGTTCATTAATATCGCCATTAATACGTGCAACACCACGTAATTCTTGGTGATTATTGCCATTAATGACTGCAAGTGTTAGCGGCCCATCACCTTGTAATTGAACGGCTATCTCCCCATCAAATTTTAACGTTGCCGTTAATAAGCTTGTTATAACTAATAATTCACCTAATAAATTTTGAACAGCAACAGGATAATCATGATTATTCAAAATAGATTGCAATGTTTCTTCAATGCGACAGACTTCACCACGGATAGGATGATTATCAAATAAAAAACGATTTAATGTATCCATTAATTTTGCCCCTCTTGTTGTCTATCTTGTTTAAATTTAATTAGGTTACGTCTTTCTTTTTTATCAGGTCTTCTATCAGAATGTGGCATTGATAGAGAATTTAACTTTCGTAATCTAGCAATTTGTTCACGTTTTTCAATACTATCAAGGGTTTCTTGATAAAAAATTTGTGCTTCCGTTGCTGAGCCCCTTTTATCCGCAATAAAATTTATTTGGACTTCTTTAACATCATATCCTTGTCGTAATTGTATTATATCGCCTAATTGTACTATTTTACTTGGCTTAGCTCGTTGCCCATTATAATGGACTTTACCCCCATCTATCATCTGGCGTGCTAATGCACGCGTTTTATAAAATCGCGCTGCCCAAAGCCATTTATCTAAACGAATATTGCTCATTAATATCCTCTATTGATGATGATCATTTATAGGATGATTAACGCCATTTATTATAATAGTACCATTCTCAGCATATTGCCCAATGTCACTATATAATTGCACATTAAAATTCCGTACTAAAGGGAGATGATTAATTAATTTCCATTTAGAAAGAAAACTGGGATCAACATTATAAGCATAAATATTTAAAGGCATGAATTTATTAATATCTGCATTTAATATCGCATCGGCTTCTACCATACCTTTGTCAATTAATAAGCTTGCTTTAACTATTTTTTTATTATCTGATTCAACATTAATATTCATATCAGAGTAATTAAAATCAATAGATGCCAAAGAGCTTTTTTTCGCTTTTAACGTTAAATTCCCATTGTATAAACCTAATTTATTATCCTTAATTAACATAATATTATTACCTGAGCCTTCTAATTGCTCAAAGACAAACGGATAATTTGCATTTATTCCAATTAACAAGCTAGGTAATATGATTAATTTATTGATTGAAAGTTGATTCAAATAAATAGGAAATGAAGATAAAGTTATATCATCTGCAAAAACATAATCCACGCTTGAGATTAACACTTTATCGAGCTGTAAATGATTATCTTGCCATTGACCGTTAAAATTAATCAATCCTTTATTCCAACTCATTAAGGCTTTTTCAATATTGATGGACTCATTATTCGCCGTAATTTTAAAAAGAGGTGTATTAAAAGTATGATTATATAATTTTACGGCATCGGCATTAAATACAATTTCACTGTGATCAAAATGTAGTGAATGATCAAATGTAATATTTGTCGCATCAATATTACCATTTTCGACTAATAAAAAAGGTAACTGAAAGCTACTATTAAACATCGAAAAATTATGTAATTTAAATTTGGGTAATTGTGATATAACCGACTCGTGATTGATTAAATTATTAAAACTTTGAAAATAAATCTTACTTAATTTTAATTCATCAATATCAAAACTTTTATCCGGTAGTATTTTAAATTTACTTATAAAATACCCTTCATTAATATTACCACCAAACTTAGTGATATTTAAAACATCATTCTTTTTAAAGCCTTGCAACATGAGTGATAAAACATTCAACTCGTTAAATACGACTTTACGTGCTGTTAAATCAAATTGATAATCTTCATCTTTTATAGAAAAGGGGTAAATTCTACCTGTAACATTTTCTAATAAAACAGGATTAGAGTTATTTTCAAAGGTTAATTTAACGGTACTATTAATGAGATTTAATGAATTACTCGAAAATCTCTGTTGATTTACCCAATCATTATTAATCATTGCATCATTTACTATGACATAATCAAAATGTTCAAGTTGCCATATATTTTGCTTATCTAAACCAATAATTAATTTAGGGATCTTTATAAGGGATTTGTTATTATCAGCAATGGAAACATCAAAAAGTGTTACTTCATAAGGATTTGTCAGTGAATGATGGATATCTTTTATCGAAATTTTCAATGAACAATAGCTCGATAATTGCTGGCTGACAAATTTTGCTCCATATGCTGTTTGGATAAAAAAATAAATAAATAAAATGGCTATCCAGCCAATCATAAAGAAGGTAATAAAATAAAATCTTAATTGCCGCATAAATGATTAAAATATTAATAAAATAAAGATCAATTCTTTTAAGATAACTGATTTTAATCTAAATATCACTCTTTAAAAATAAATGATTTGTGATTAGCTTACGTTTGCAGTTAAGATATGACAGAAAGCGATTTTGAAAAAACTTATTAACTTCCCTCTCTTAATAGATGAGGGATTGTTTTTAATTTGCTGTAACTAGGAGATACAAAAATGAACCAAATCCCAATGACAGTAAAGGGAGCAGAATTATTACGTGCCGAACTTGAAGAATTAAAAAATGTCAAAAGACCACAAATTACAACAGCCATAGCTGAAGCAAGAGCGCACGGCGATTTAAAAGAAAATGCAGAATATCATGCTGCGCGTGAACAACAAGGTTTTTGTGAAGGTCGTATTTTAGAGATCGAAAGCAAACTTTCACAAGCACAAATTATTGACATTACTAAAGTAAACAATACAGGTAGAATTATATTTGGCGTTACTGTTACTGTTATTAATGTCGAAACTGAAGAAGAAACAACGTATAAAATTGTCGGTGATGATGAAGCCGATTTTCGGCAAAATCTTATTTCAATTAATTCACCCATTGCTCGTGGTTTAATTGGTAAAGAAGATGGCGATACAGTGCATATAAAAACGCCGGGAGGCGATGTGGAATTCGATATACTTAACGTAGAATATATCTAATTTGATTAATAGATTATTTATAAAATAATTTCTATTAATGGCAAAGATTCTCATTTAATCATTCACATTTAAAAAACAATAAAATGCAGGACTAAAAATCCTGCATTTTATTGCAACCTAAAACTGTATAAGTTATTCGTTATTATTTATATTACTTGGTCATTATTTAGGATTTAGGTAAATTTATTTTTCCATCTTCAGTAGGTCTGTAAATAGTAAAAATAGAGCCGACTAGTTGCACAGGAAACGCACTGGTTTCACGAATAATTGCATCGCAAATCAGTTTTTTAGTTTCTCTATCTTCAGCAGAAACTTTTATTTTGAGTAATTCGTGCGTATTAAGGGCTGATTCAATTTCTGCCAAAACACCTTCAGTAAAACCATTTCCACCAATCATAACAATGGGTTTTAAATGATGCGCTTCACCTTTTAAAAATTGTTTTTGTTTATTAGATAAATTCATGAATTTTTTATCGCATTGAGTTGTAATTTTGCTATTCTACCCTTATATATCCCTTTAAACAACTTCATTAAGTTGCCTTGATGGCTTATAAAGCCAAATAAATAAGACATAACTTATGATGCTATACTCGATAATCAAATTAAAATTACGAGTCAACTATTAAGGATAAATCTCTGTGAGTAATAAAAAACGTTCAGCAAGTTCGACAAGGTGGCTTAATGAACATTTTAAAGATCGTTTTGTGAAAGAAGCCCAAAAAAAAGGACTACGATCACGGGCTTGGTTTAAACTAGACGAAATACAACAAAGTGATAAATTATTTAAACCCGATATTACTGTCGTCGACCTTGGCGCAGCTCCGGGGGGGTGGTCACAATATGTTGCCAAATTAATTGGTAATAAAGGACGTATTATCGCTTGTGATTTATTGCCTATGGATCCCATAGTTGGTGTAGATTTTTTACAAGGGGATTTTCGTGACGAAGCTGTTTTACACACGCTTTTAGAACGTGTTGGTGCGGATAAAGTACAAGTTGTCATGTCTGATATGGCTCCTAATATGAGTGGGCAACCTGCAGTTGACATTCCTCGAGCTATGTATCTAGTAGAGCTTGCTTTAGATATGTGTAAAGACGTGCTTGCGGTCAATGGCAGCTTTATTGTAAAAGTCTTTCAAGGTGCCGGATTTGAAGATTATCTTAAAGAAGTTCGCCGTCTTTTCAAAACCGTTAAAATCCGCAAACCTGAAGCTTCAAGGGCAAGATCTCGAGAAGTTTATATTGTAGCTACCGGAATGAAACCATACAAAAAAGAAGATGCAATGATTAATATCGATGAACAGGAATAAACAATAAAAATAGCAATAAAATTAAGTGTATTAAATGATTAATAAAAGCAAATTATCGCATACTATAGTGTGTTTTTATAATCACTTATCAATTAATTAATCTATAAAAAAACATTTAGTTAATATTAATTGGATTTTAGCTAATGGATAAATAATAAAAGTAATCTTATTATTCTATTTCAAATTGAGATAGTAGGTAGAAAGCGATATAAATTTGTAGTACCATTACTTTTTTTATTTTAGTCTTAGCATTATTTATCTATGAGAGGTTTTTCTTTTGAACGAAATGGTAAAGAATTTACTCATCTGGGGTATAATTGCTGTGGTATTAATAACTATTGTTAATCACTTTAGTTCAATATCCAATAATGAACCTCAAGTCAATTATACGCAGTTTAATTCTGACGTAGTTAATCAAAAAGTTGATGAAGTTCGAATTAATGGACGTGAAATAGTTGCCAAAACTAAAAATAACGGCAGTTACGTTACCTATATCCCTTATTTTGACGATAAGCTCATTGATGATTTAGTCATAAACAAAGTCCGTGTTTTTGGCTCGCCCGATGAAAAACCCAGCTTATTAATGAATATCTTGATCTCATGGTTTCCTATTTTATTACTTATTGGATTTTGGTTCTTTATTATGCGCCAAATGCAAGGCGGTGGAAAAGGTGGACCAATGGCAGTCGGTAAAAGTAAAGCTAAAATGCTAACTGCTGATCAAGTGAAAACAAAATTTACCGATGTTGCTGGTAGTGAAGAAGCTAAACAAGAAGTAACCGAAGTTGTTGATTTTTTACGTTCTCCAGCCAAATACCAAAAATTAGGTGGTCACATTCCAAAAGGTATCTTAATGGTAGGACTACCAGGAACAGGTAAAACACTACTTGCTAAAGCCATTGCTGGTGAAGCCAATGTTCCGTTCTTCAGTATTTCAGGTTCAGATTTTGTAGAAATGTTTGTCGGTGTTGGTGCATCTCGTGTGCGTGATTTGTTTGACCAAGCTCGTAAACATTCACCTTGTATTATCTTTATCGATGAAATTGATGCCGTCGGACGTAAACGTGGCGCAGGTTCAATGGGTGGGCATGATGAACGCGAACAAACGCTAAACCAAATGTTAGTTGAAATGGATGGTTTTGAAGCAAATAGTGGCATCATTGTTATTGCCGCAACCAACCGGGCTGATATTTTAGATCCAGCTTTATTACGTCCGGGGCGTTTTGATAGACAAGTTCAAATTGATTTACCGGATTTAAAAAGCCGAGAAAAGATTTTGGCTGTGCATGTGCGTAAAGTCCCTTTAGCACCAAATGTCGACATTGCTTTATTAGCAAGAGGCACCCCTGGTTTTTCAGGAGCAAAATTGGCTAATTTGGTCAATGAAGCCGCGCTATTTGCAGCACGCCGTGACAAAACTCTAGTTGACATGACAGACTTTGAAGAAGCTCGCGATAAAATCTATATGGGTACCGAAAAACGCTCGTTAACCATGGCAAAAGAAATCCTTGTTTCAACAGCTTATCATGAAGCCGGTCATGCGATTATTGGTCATTTAATGCCAGATCACGATCCGATTCACAAAGTAACAATTATCCCACGTGGACCTGCATTAGGAGTGACTTTTTATCTTCCTAAAGACGATGAAGTGAGTAAAAGTCGTGAAAAATTAGAAGGTGAAATTGCTTCAACTTATGGCGGTCGTATTGCGGAAGAGTTAATTTATGGCGAAGAAAAAATATCAACAGGAGCATCTAGCGATATTAAACATGCAACCAAAATTGCACGCGCTATGGTTACCCAATGGGGATTTTCGGATAAATTAGGTCCATTATTTTATGAAATGGATGATAATAATTCGTACGGACGTCCGAAAGACATTTCAGACGAAACCTCCCGCATTATTGATGAAGAAATTAAAAGCATTACCGATCGTAATTATGCTCGAGCAAAACAAATCTTAATCGATAATATTGATGTGTTACATGCCATGAAAGATGCATTAATTAAATATGAAACTATTCATGCAAAACAAGTCACTGAATTAATTGAACGTCGCCCTGTGACACCACCAGATGGCTGGGGTGAAAAAGAAGAAAAAGCAGCTGATGAAGTTAAAACTGATATTAAAACAGATGTGAAAACCCAAGCTGAAAAAGTCGAACAGACTGAAAATGACGAAAATAATAATCAATCCGATAATTAATTTTAGTCCTAAAAAACGCGCTAATATAGCGCGTTTTTTTCATTAATAATGTGAATAAAATTAACACCTAAACCAATATAAAGCCTTAACAAGGATAAACCGTATGGAAATTCATTTTAAACATCATGTAATGGATCTTTCTTTTCCACAAGTTATGGGAATTGTTAATATGACGCCTGATTCATTTTCAGACGGCGGTAAATATAATAATCTTGAGGATGCAATACGTCGAGTAGACAATATGGTGCAAGCTGGGGCAACGTTTATTGATATTGGCGGCGAATCGACAAGACCTGGTGCAGGTGATGTCTCAGTCAATGAAGAGCTAGACCGAGTCATCTCCCTTGTTGAAAAGATAGCCTCTTATTTTGAAGTTTGGATTTCGGTTGATACCTCTAAAGCTCAGGTCATAACTGAATCAGCAAAAGCAGGAGCTCATTTAATTAACGATATCCGAGCCTTACAAGAAGAAGGTGCACTGCAAGCAGCACAGCAAAGCGGTTTACCTATTTGTTTAATGCACATGCAAGGCGATCCAAAAACAATGCAGAGTAATCCTAACTACCAACAAGATATTATTCAAGAAGTCGACCAATTTTTAAAGGAGCGTATAACAAGCTGTATAAATGCGGGCATTGCACTCGACAAACTCCTTTTAGATCCCGGTTTTGGTTTTGGTAAAAATTTAAATCACAATTATCGATTACTTGCCCATTTAGACTATTTTCAACATTTTAATTTGCCCTTATTGGTTGGCATGTCACGTAAATCCATGATTGGGCAAGTATTAAATGTTTCCCCGCAAGACAGAATGATTGGAAGCGTAACTACTGCCGTTATTGCAGCGATGAAAGGAGCGAACATCATTCGCGTACACGATGTAAAAGAAACCTTTGATGCATTAAGAATAGTGCAAGCAACCCAAGCAGAACGATAATATTAAAGGGTTAAGATTATTAACCCTTTAACAATCGACTTAAACTTAGCTAAGAAAAAAGTATACCGATAAACAGACAAAATCCTACATAATTATTATTTAAAAAAGCCTTAAAGCAATGGCTCCTAACGCGATTTTTAATTAACCATTGTTGATAAATAAAAAACAATAAAGTACAGACTACAGCAATATAATAAATCACCGATAGCGATTTTAAACAAGCAAGTAAAAATAAGCCCAATAAAGCGATCACTTGGAATATACCAATCATCAACTTATCGTATTTTCCAAATAAAATAGCGGTTGATTTAATACCTATTTTTAAATCATCTTGCCTATCAACCATGGCATATTCAGTATCATAAGCAATCGTCCAACAGATATTAATCACAAAAAGTAGCCAACAAGTGAGAGGAAAAGACTCAATCGTTGCGGCATAAGCCATTGGGATCCCCCAACTAAATGCAATACCTAATATTAATTGAGGTAAATGGGTATAGCGTTTCATAAACGGATAGCTTAATGCTGTCATTAAAGCCGCAATAGCAATTAACCAACATAAAGGGTTTAAGGTAAGCACTAATAATAGTGATAAACTAAGTAATACCATTAATGTATAAAGTGCTTTTTTTACAGATAACTGACCCGTTGCTAAAGGACGATTCTTAGTTCTTTCCACATGCCCATCAAAATCTCTATCTGCCAAATCATTAACCACACAACCCGCAGAGCGCATGATAAAAACGCCAGCAATTAACACCACCGTAATATAAATAGATTGATTACCAGTTAAACAAAGTGCCCATAACGTTGGCCAAAGTAATAATAAGGTACCGATAGGTTTATCTAATCGCATCAGACGTAAATAAGCTAACATCATTCATAAATTCGGTTAAAAAACATTAATCATGATTATACTGATTGATATTAAAGAAGCAATGACAGTAGATAAACATCCTACTTATTGTCGCTTTAAAGACTAAAATATTAACATTGTAGTAATAACAAAAATTGTAACGTAATTGATGCAAGTGCTTGATAAAAAGGGCTAATCGAATTGCACTTTAATTTATCAAGATAATTAAATGCCCAAGTCAATAAATGTTCAGTCAATAATTGTTGAGCTGCCGATACGTTATTTTGCTCAACTAAAAATACATATGCCATCAACATAAGCCCGAACTGATCTTCCGGCTCATTTTGCCCGGTTGATAACTGTAATTGTTGAGTTTGTAAAAATTGTCGGTAACGCCCCAGTGAAGCTCCCATAAGTAATTGCTCATTATCGAGATAATATGATCCCCAAGGTGGTACCTCCATCTTCCCCTGCCCTTCAAATAAGAGTGAAAAATGATAAGCTAATTCAGGATGATCAAGGCTCTGTCTTAATATTTGACAATTTTCTTTAATGGATTTTGCATCTTGCCAAATAGGTAATTGGTCAAGGTGTAATAATGTAGGGATTAGAGACCGGGTAATAGCCGACTGTGGTGGATAATAAAAAAAAGGACTAAGTAATTTGGCAAGGTGGTATATGGCGGTTTGAGCATAATACATTTTATCATCTTCTATATTAAAATTTGTGTATGGCATAGTATTCCTTATTTAAAATGAGGCATAAATGCCCCCGTTTTTTTAATTATCTTCATTACCTTTTACAATGATCGGCGCCGTGCCTTTTACCTGCTCCTTTTTGACCCCCAAATAATATTCATTAATTAGGTCTGTTAACGCGAATTCTTCTTGTTTTAAGCTCAAATAACGGTCATCATAATCACGACTCTCTTTATGTTGTGCTTTGCCAAAGCGACAACGAGTTAACCATTTATCCACTTCATCATCTTTCATAAGCTCTATCGCAAGCCCGATTAAAAATAATCCTAAAGCAACCCAGGGATTTATTTTTTAGTTTTTGATTTTTTCTTACCAAAGACAACATCAAACTGATAATAAAAAAGACCGGGCTCGGAGCGTAAAAAGTTTTTTGCTGGTAAGGTGAACGCATATTTACTTGGCTCCCACTTTGATGGATATTTACCCGCTTTTAGTAATTCATCAATATGCTTGCGGGTCATTTTTCGTAAATTAATACTTTTCGGATTTTGCCAACCCAATGTCGTAAAAATTCGTTCAGCAAATAACGTAAAACTATTCATAAAGGCTCGATAAGCATATATACCCGCAGCCCCTAACATTAATCCCGTTGCACTAAAACCTATAATTAAATTTTCTAGTGTATAACCAAGCGGTCCAGTGGCGAATAAAGAAAATAAAACATAAAAGACAAAA
Source organism: Gilliamella sp. ESL1225 (assembly GCF_058502635.1). Classification (NCBI taxonomy): domain Bacteria; kingdom Pseudomonadati; phylum Pseudomonadota; class Gammaproteobacteria; order Orbales; family Orbaceae; genus Gilliamella; species Gilliamella sp. ESL1225. The sequence goes on from NZ_CP196358.1 coordinate 2,055,544, forward strand.
TAAGGTGGTATAACAAGTTGTAATAATCGCCAACGCCCGCCATTGCAAGGCGGAATAATCGAAATAATTTGTTCACTCGGTTTTAGCATTGCATAGGCTTCGTAATGAGCATCATGTTTTTCGGCAACCACTTCAACCTCATCACCATCATGAAACTGGTAAAAACCCAGCCAACCTTTTAAATTAATGTCATCATTCAGTTTTGCCGTGAAATATAAGGCAGGGATATAATTATAGAGATCATCGTCATCATCGGTATGATTAAGCGCAGCTAATGCTCCTGTTGTATTACCGGTTAACATGGCCACTTTAGCACTGCGTTGCCATTGCCGTTTTTGTTTTTGTTTTTGTTCCGGCGTTAAATAAGCGCCATCAAGTAAGGGCGCATTACATGAAATAGCTTTAAACTCCGAAAGGACCCCTTTTAGTTTGACCAGTTTTTTGGCTGGTAATGTTGGGTTCTCAATTTGGATCCCCGTCTCTTTAAATAACTCTTCTTTATTTTCATAACATTTATCATCATCATTAAATTTAGCGTATGGCATAGTATTCCTTATATTAATTAAGTGGACCAAGACTTTGTAATTGTGCAGGCCAATTAAGTAGATCAGGTGCGAACTCATCTTGTATTCTCTTGCTCTCCTCGGCTTGCCTTTTTTCTTCTTGCTCTTGGTAATACGTATTAAGTTCTTGCTCATATTTTTCAAATATGGCTTTTAACGCATCCGTTTCTTCAGTCTGGGTTTTATAACTTTTTTTCTTCCAATAGGCGCGGTGGTCGTGTTGATATAGACCAAAATAACAACGCTTTAACCAATGTTCAATTTCATCATCTTTAAAGAGCGCAAAGAGCAGCTCAATCACAAATAATCCTAACGCCACCCACGGGTTTAAAAAGAAAAGTACAACTTGTATTGTGAAACGGAATAAAACAAACGTAACTATTTTTACTACACTATTCCGTATTAAATTAATGACTACATTACCATACGTCTTTAAAAACTCGACAAGGCTGGTATTTCTCATCTTAAAAAATAAATCGGCAGTGCTAATCGCTTGATTAATAAAAGACAGCGTATAAATAAATCGTTCACCGCCTGTTTTTTGGCTGCTATCTTGCCCCCACATCACCCCAATTTGTGCCAGTCCCGAGATAAAACCAAAAATATTGCCGCCAAATTTTACTTTACTTAATACACTCTCGCTCACCCTAAAACGTGTTGAATAATCCGTCGCTAAGCGTAAACTGAGCGATAACGCCGCCGAGCCTGCCACCGCAAGCTGGGCATTGATTTCATTTTGTTGTTTGTGAGTCTTTAAACTGTCATCATTCATCAGTTGAAAAAGATGATAGATTTGCAGTGCCAGTAATCCATAAACCACCGTACTATTAGCATGTTTAGCCGCTAACACGTTTCGGGTGATATCGGTAACCGCTTGGTATCCTCGCCCTATTTTTTGAGCCGTTAAATTAACATTGCTTTTTATGGCCATAATAAGTTGGGGGTTAATCTTATCGTAACCTTGTAACAGCGTGATGATAGTATCTCGCCTAAGCCCACGTGGCAGCGATAAAATTAACCATGCACGGGCAAATTCAGAGGAGACATTGCCCTCAATTTTTAGGAGATAACGTAATAATACCATGAGGTAAGAAGGGTAACTGGCTTTAACATTGTTGATATGTGCCGCGGTAATGGGTGAGCTTGGGTCTATAGTATGGCTCTCCCCCCGTTGACTATCGACAAAACTCAGCATCGCTTGGCCGGTATCTGTCACATAATGCGTCTCACTTTCAGAAAATATCGAATCTTTTAATTGTTCAATTTCAGTCGATAAATGAACAATTAATTCCCGATTGGGTGAGTCATCTTCTGCAAAAACCAATACCGTTTCTAACTTATCAAGTAAATCGCTATACGTCATCGTGTTAAATGATGTCGTTTTATCTAACGATAATAAAAGGGTCACAACACGGCGTTGCGTTGCCTTATCAATGTCTTTGTCTGCAAATACGGCTGACCATAAAATATTGTGCCCATTTAAGGTGTTATCTTCAACCAACTTAAGCATAAAGTCATTAATAGACGGCTCATCAATTCGCATGCCAAGTGTCATTAAAATGTCATTCGCAAATCCCCGATAATGACGACTATCACGTGCCATATCATCCGCCGCTAAGGATAGAGGATGACGGATGGCTAACGTCGAGCAATTGACCCACGCTAAGGTATCTTCAATTAAGGCACTCATATAGCTATCACACTTATTTAAAAACGTCGCATAATCGTGTTTGTAGTTTTCATAATAATCAACGTTTAAACAGTGTTTATATTTTTCCCATTCTTTATCGACTTTCACGTCCGTATTCTTTTTAGTCCACCTAATTTGATAAGCCTCAGCTTGCGTATGATAATGTGTCCACAAGGTATCGACTTGTTGTTTCAGTGACTTTAATTCGTCAATGCTTTCATGTCCCTTGAGTGAGTGAATGCGCTTTAGTAGGGAAAGATGAGCCCCATCCGTTAAATATTTATATCTATAATGATAGGTGATATAATTCATCAAACGACGAGCACTACGCGTTAAATCCGCATACCTTTCTCTTTTTTCGGCATTGTTTGTTAAATAGTGACTTTCTTTTTCAGCACGTAAAATAGTATCAATGCGAAATGCTAATAAACTGTCGGAGCCCGTTTTTGGACGAGGCATCAAAATACTTACTTGTGCGTCGGAGTCCCTGCTCGCTGCCTCCATGGCGGACTCGAAATTTTTAGCTTTATTGATAAATTGCTGATTTTTCTTATAGACAAAATTTGTATAATCCTTTTCTCTTTTGGCATATTCCCGCTCTTTAACCGTCTCTTCTAATAGCGAAATACTGCTACAGCTTGCATTTTGCCATTGGCGTTCATCTAGCACCGTTTTTAATGCATGGATAGCGCTATTACTCCAATGACTTAATTCAGCAGTAATACCGATACTATCCATCACAGCAACCATCATCGGCACTTTACCGCCATCATTACGCTCACCTTGTGCCATTTTGCTTGCCAAGTAATGCACATAAGATGAACTTGTCGACCTATCAAACTTTTCACCTCTGGTTTTGCCCCAGGGGGTTAAGGTAGCTCGACTTGTCATTCGTTCACGATGATAGGTAAAGGCTTTGCCTTCTTGATGACTGGTCGCTGAAATAGGCTGCTTAAAGCGTTCTTGCTGTGCATTGAGTGCTTCATCATAAACATAGGGAAAAATATACGGGTATCGATTGTTTAAATGATTAAACGGCTCCGTTAAACTCATCTCCATCACAGCAGATAGGTTTTGTTCATTGGCAACGGCTACGTTTTCTTGACCGGTTTGATACGCTAACCATTGCTTTGGTTGAATGATTTGCATACGTAAATTACGCAGCATCGGGTCATTTAAATATTGATATAAAGTCGTAAAACTCCAGCGGTGCTCACTAAAGGCAAGCCACGCGGTTTCACATTCCTCGGCTCTTGGCAGTGTGATAAATTGAATATTATGTGGTTGATGGTTTTTACTGCCACATAGGGGCGCTATGGGCGCTAAAGGGCAATAAACTTGACTCGTTAATAAATGTTGACCATACTCCATTGCAGCAACATCGCGGGTTAAGTCTTGCTGCCAAAATCCGCCTTCCTCATCGACACGATAAACCGATAGGGTTAGGTTTTCTTCATTGTTATAGTGGCTTAACAAATAAAGGTAACCCGCGCGCATGGCTCTTAAGGTATATTTGCTGTATTCACTTAGCTTAGGGAGATTTTCTTTTTTTACCCAATCAGGTAGGCTATTATGCATGTTGCTTGGTGCAACAGCATAACGCACCGGATAGATAGGTAATCCTTTTGATTGACAGACGTTGCATGCGCTCATTTGTTATTTCCTTTTAGTCTTTCATTCTCTCTTGTTGTTATCAATTATCGCTAGCGTTTTTCAAATATGGCATTTACAGCACTATTTTTTGTATCATTCCTTAATAATCAGGAGCAGTTTATTTTTTAGTTTTTGATTTTTTCTTACCAAAGACAACTTCTGGTTGATAATAAAAAAAACCAATTGTAGACCTAAATGCGCTTTTTATCGGTACGGTATACATGTGTTTTGAGTTGATCCAATCTTTAGGGTATTTATTTTGTTTAATTAATTCATCAATATGGCGTCGGGTCATTTTGCGTAAATCAATATGTGTCGGTTTTTGCCAACCTAATGTTGTAAAAATAGTTTCTGCCAATAAAACATAACTATTTCGAAAATCCCTATAAGCACAAATGCCTATTCCGCCAAACACTACTCCTAATGTACTAAATGCAATAATTATTTCTCTCCATGCTTTTCCGATACCAAATTTAGTCACAATTAGACAAAATATAAAATAAAATAAAAAATACCAAGGTACAAAAAGCTTCGTAAATCGTTTACGCCCTCCTGCACAAGGCGGAATAATCGAAATAATTTGTTCACTTGGTTTTAACATCGCATAAACCTCATAATGATTTTCATGCTGCTCAGCAACCACTTCAACCTCATCACCATCATGAAAATGATAAAAACCAATCCAACCTTTTAAATTAATGGTATTATTCAGCTTTGCAGTAAAATATACCGCAGAACAATAACTCGTACGATTTTCATCATCGCTATGATTAAGCGCTGACATCGCGCCGCTGACATTGCCGGTTAACAGGGCAGTTTTAGCGCCGCGTTGCCATTGCCGTTTACGTTTTTGTTTTTGCTCTTCGGTTAAATAAGCGGTATCAACTAACGATGCTTCACAAAAAATTGCCTTAAATTCGGATAATGTTCCGGTTATTTTAATTAAGTGTTTAGGCGGTAAAATTGGATCAGTAATACTGATCCCCGTTTCTTCAAATAACTCTTTTTTATCACGATAAACTTTATCGTCTATATTAAAATTTGTGTATGGCATCGTATTCCTTATTATTTTAATAATATATAGAATTAAATTAAGACATTAATATATTTTTATTAAATACTTCCCTTGCGCTTATTTTTTTGTTTTTTTGCCATATACCACTTCTGGTTGATAATAAAAAAAACCAATTGTTGCAGTAAAATAATTCTTACGGGGTATGCTATATTTATATTTTGCTGGATCCCAAACAGTTGGGTATTTATTTTGTTTAATTAATTCATCAATATGGCGTCGGGTCATTTTGCGCAAATCAATATGCGTCGGTTTTTGCCAACCTAATGTTGTAAAAATAGTCTCTGCCAATAAAACATGACTATTTCGAAAATCCCTATAAGCACAAATGCCTATTCCGCCAAACACAGGAGCTAATGTACCAAATGCTATCATCATATCTTCCCATGTTGTCCTAAAACCAAATTTAGTCACAATTAGACAAAATAAAAAATAAAATAAAAAATACCAAGGTACAAAAAGCTTTGTAAATCGTTTCCGCCCTCCTGCACAAGGCGGAATAATCGAAATAATTTGTTCACTTGGTTTTAACATCGCATAAACCTCATAATGATTTTCATGCTGCTCAGCAACCACTTCAACCTCATCACCATCATGAAAATGATAAAAACCAATCCAACCTTTTAAATTAATGGCATTATTCAGCTTTGCGGTAAAATACACGGCAGGACCATAATCCGTATGATCTTCATCATCACTATGATTAAGTGCTGACATGGCGCCGCTGACATTGCCGGTTAACAGGGCAGTTTTAGCGCCGCGTTGCCATTGCCGTTTACGTTTTTGTTTTTGCTCTTCGGTTAAATAAGCAGTATCGATCAAAGGTGTTTCACACCATAATGCTTTAAATTCGGATAATGTTCCGGTTATTTTAATTAAGTGTTTAGGCGGTAAAATTGGATCAGTAATACTGATCCCCGTTTCTTCAAATAACTCTTTTTTATCACGATAAACTTTATCGTCTATATTAAAATTTGTGTATGGCATGGTATTCCTTATTTAAAATGAGGCATAAATGCCCTCGTTTTTTTAATTATCTTCATTACCTTTTACAATGATCGGCGCCGTGCCTTTTATCCGCTCTTTTTTGACCCCAAAATAATATTCATTAATTAGGTCTGTTAACGCGAATTCTTCTTGTTTTAAGCTCAAATAACGGTCATCATAATCACGACTCTCTTTATGTTGTGCTTTGCCAAAGCGACAACGAGTTAACCATTTATCCACTTCATCATCTTTCATAAGCTCTATCGCAAGCTCGACTAAAAATAATCCTAAAGCGACCCATGGATTTAAAAAGAAAAGAAGTAATCGGCGTCCGAAACCGAATAATATTATTCCGCCAAATTTTATAAAATTATTTTTAATTAACTTAATCAACATGCGACCATATTTATTATAAAAATCAATTAACGTTGTATTTTGTAGCTTAAAAAACAAATCCGCCGTATTAATGATTTGACTGGCAAAAGACAGATAAAATATACCCCTTTCTAATTTAGATTTTTCACTATTATCCTCAGTGAACATAATACCCAATTGTGTGAATGCCGTTATAAAACCAAATATATTCCCAGTAAATTTGATTTCTCTTAATTTGCTATTACTAAGTTGATTACGGGTTGGATAAAGAGTGGCTATTCGACAGCTCAATGAGATAATACTTGAAGTAATAACAGCTAGCTCAGCCGTTGCTTTATATTCTTCGGTTGTTGTTTTTACACTTTTATCATTTAATAAGTTAAATAAGCTATATAACTGTAAGCCAATTAACCCATTTATAATGGCACCACTTATTTGATGACTCGAGTTGGTTAATATTTTTAGCGTGTTATCGGTTAACGTTTGATAACTATTAGCAATATTATTAATGAGTATATTTTTTGTATAGTTTATTGAATTTCTGGTATGTCTTATGGTTATATTATATTTAAGATTGAAAACAAGATTACGATAACTCTGCATAAGGTCAAGTATGACGTGTTTTGCTATGCCATCAGGAAATGAAATAATTTGAAACGCCTGAAAAAATGATGATGATAAACTACTATACGTTTTTTTTATATAGTTTATGATAACGATTAAGCAGGCAGGATAAGCTGTTTTAGCTTCCATTATTGGATTAGGTTTATAAGGTAAGGCAAGTAAACCGGGCTCTCTCACCTCTATTTGTGAATCAAAAAACGTTAATATCTCTTTTGTGGTCTTTGCAATAGGATGGGTTTTTTCGTCAGACATTGCAGAATTGCTGAATTGATTAATTGTATCCACTAACTCGGCTAAGAGTTTATTACCCTCTCCATCATCTTGATTAAATGTGATGACAGTTTCAAGTTGAGTAAATAAACGATTTATTAAACGAGGATTTTCAATATTATCATATTTATCCATGGATAATATAATATCAACACAACGGCGCTGCGTTTCTTCTGAAAGTTTCCGGCTGGCAAGAGCTGTTGACCAAAAAATATTATGTCCTGCTAACGATTTATCCTCAACTAACTTCATCATAAAATCATTAATTGTTGACTCATCAATTCGCATAGACAATGTCATTAAAATATCATTGCCAAAAGCAATATAATGATTACTATCACGCGCCATGTCATCAGCAGCTAATGATAGCGGATGACGTTTTGTTAAGTTAAAACAATCTACCCACATCATCACATCATTAAGCAGTTTTTTAAAATAAATATCGTGCTCTTCTAAAAAGTGACCATAAGATTGTTGATATTCTTCATAATAATTACCGTCTAAACTTCCTTTATATTTGGACCATGCTTTTTTAATATTTTTTCTTTCTTTCATTCGATTGGGTATATCGGCGCGAACTTTTTCCTCATAATCCAATCTAATTGAATCTAGTTGTTTTTTTAGTATTTGAAGTTTTTCATCTGTTTCATTTTCCAATGAAAAAAAGGTTTCAAATGGCGCGATAAATTCTTCAATAAGCATTTTTTCAAGATAAAAGTTACCACAAATATAATCAAAAACTTTTTTGGCTTCTCTTTTTAGCGCAATTTCCGAGTTAACACCGGTATACAATCGATGAGAAGCCGTCGGGTCATCGGTATACCATTTGCTGTCGATTTCTTCTCCTTTTTCATATAAAGCCTTAAGCCTGTTCTCTAAATCTATTTGCGCTTGCGTATAATTTAGACGTCTTTTTTTTTGTTGTTCTTCATATGTTGAAATAGTCGATTTATTTTTTCTATTAATATTTTCTATATAATTTTTATTCTGCTTTTTAAGCACTTCTTCAAACAATGAAATATCGTCACAATAGATTTTATTTTTGACGACATTTTCTAATAAAGAAAGACTATCACATGTTGCATTTTCCCACTGTCGCTCTTTAAAGACTTTTTGTAACGAATCAAGTGCACTATTACTCCAATGACTTAATTCAGCAGTAATACCGATACTATCCATCACAGCAACCATCATCGGCACTTTACCGCCATCATTACGCTCACCTTGTGCCATTTTGCTTGCCAAGTAATGCACATAAGATGAACTTGTCGACCTATCAAACTTTTCACCTCTGGTTTTGCCCCAGGGGGTTAAGGTAGCTCGACTTGTCATTCGTTCACGATGATAGGTAAAGGCTTTGCCTTCTTGATGACTGGTCGCTGAAATAGGCTGCTTAAAGCGTTCTTGCTGTGCATTGAGTGCTTCATCATAAACATAGGGAAAAATATACGGGTATCGATTGTTTAAATGATTAAACGGCTCCGTTAAACTCATCTCCATCACAGCAGATAGGTTTTGTTCATTGGCAACGGCTACGTTTTCTTGACCGGTTTGATACGCTAACCATTGCTTTGGTTGAATGATTTGCATACGTAAATTACGCAGCGTCGGGTCATTTAAATATTGATATAAAGTCGTAAAACTCCAGCGGTGCTCACTAAAGGCAAGCCACGCCGTTTCACATTCCTCGGCTCTTGGCAGTGTGATAAATTGAATATTATGTGGTTGATGGTTTTTACTGCCACATAGGGGCGCTATGGGCGCTAAAGGGCAATAAACTTGACTCGTTAATAAATGTTGACCATACTCCATTGCAGCAACATCGCGGGTTAAGTCTTGCTGCCAAAATCCGCCTTCCTCATCGATACGATAAACCGATAGGGTTAAGTTTTCTTCATTGTTATATTGGCTTAACAAATAAAGGTAACCTGCACGCATTGCTCTTAAGGTATATTTGCTGTATTCACTTAGCTTAGGGAGATTCTCTTTTTTTACCCAATCAGGTAGGCTATTATGCATGTCGCTTGGCGCAACAGCATAACGCACCGGATAGATAGGTAATCCTTTTGATTGACAGACGTTGCATGCGCTCATTTGTTATTTCCTTTTAGTCTTTCATCTCATTAATATTATCAATAATTATTTGCCATTCGGTAGATGTTATTGCTTTTAGCTTTTGTGCAAGTGTCAATTTATTTTTTTGACTAAGTATTTGCCTAGCTACTTGATTATTAAGCAATTGCGGTTCAGTTATTAAGCTGTAATAAGCATATTCGGCTAAATCTAAGTATTCTTGATATCCTTGCAAAATAGCAATTTGACATGCTTTTAGAATTATTTTAATTACTTGTTCTTCTGTTAATTGTGTATCTGGGTTAATACAATAATAACGCGTTAATGTTTGATTGACGATTTCCATTCTTTCAATTTGTTGCCATTGTTCGAATGTTATACCTAAACTTGAAAACATATGTTTAGCGACTGTTTTATTCGATTCTTTAATGATTAATTTTCCATTAGTATTGATATATAACCATTTTTTTACTGGCAAAAATAATTTTTCTTCTTGCTTCGAATTCAAAATTACAAGCATCGAAGACAGAATCAACGGATCAAAATATCTTAATAAATGATCGTCATTATTAATCGTTTGAATAGCAATAATACCTAATTGCTGAGCAAGTGTTTTTATATCCAATGTAGAAATAACCCATCCAAATACTAATCGCTTTTTTGCCAATAATATTGCTTGTGGGTTATTTGTTAAATAAAGTTGTTTTATAGTTTGTCGAAGTATTTCTTTATCTTGTAAATTATCTTTATTTAATTCAATTAAACCTGGCGTAATTGAAATATTGTAATTGTTATATTCGAACAATATTAATGATTTTTTGTCAATTTCAGTTGGTATAAAATCTTCCCCATCATCAGGTTGATATATAACATACAAATGCTCATCAGAATTAATCGTTAATGCGCTAATTTGTTGATAAATGTCTTCAACTAATGGATATATTTTTTCCATCTTAATTATTGATTCCTTATTTAATCTGACAATTTTGTTGTTGCTTTTTGCTGATTTGATGCAGATTGCATTTGTGTTTGGCATGGAATAGGTAAATTAGAATTCAATGTAATATTACTTGGTCCCATTTTTTGCATAACAGCACATCGTACATACACATTTTGCGGGCTGCCGAGTTCAATACCTTCTTGATTTATTCGGATATACGACCCTCCACACGTTAAGGTTAGCGTTTTATTGGCATTGATTATCACGTCACTCGCACTGCTCTCGATGGTTAGCGTTTGTTTCGCCGCTATACTTAATTCATTATTCTGTGCTTGTATCTCAACCTTCCCTTGGCTCGAAAACAACTTTATTCCCAGTTTATTTGCAAATAAACTCAATGCCTCACCCGCTGCTAAGGTGATTTTCTTCAGTGTACTGATATCCGTCTGTTTTTCACCAATCAATTGAATATTTTGACTGCTTGATAATTGAACATTATTCGGACTCGTTAACGCTATCCCTTCTTGCGCATAAGCCAAAAGACCATTTCGCTTAAGACGATTGAGCGCCTCTTTTTGCGCCATTTGACTGTCAACATCAGCTGTCTCCGCCTGTGCCTGATGAGCCGTGTTTTGTAACATCTTGGCTATAGACAAAGCATTTTCTAATTCGCTAATAGCACCTTGCATATCTAGCTGCTCACCTTTCGCCTTCGGCTCCGCTTCTGTCGATAAATATAATCCTTTGTTCGCGATTATCGCCCCAAATTCATCCGTCCTTAACTCAAACCCTTTACCGCGCTCTTCTTTATTTTGATTAACAAGGTGCCCTAAGTTTAATTGGGTTTTACCGTATTCTGTGGCAAGTTTTATATGCTCTTTGCCACGTTTATCATCCATACGTAATTTATTATTGGCTGGTGTGCGTATTACGTTGCGGTGCTTATTGGCGGTACTGACTAAATCCGGCTCATCACTGTTGTGCATAGCATGTGCAATATAGGGTCTGTCTGGATTACCATTCATAAAAGCAATGGCAACTTCAGTGCCATCAATTAACGGAAAGTGAAAACCATAAGTATCGCCTGCATAAGGTTTAGCAAGCCTTACCCATAGGCTTTCGTTGCCGGCTTTCCATTCGTGTAAATCAAAATTAAATTTGACTCGATAGCGACCTTGGGTATCGATATAACCATAGATATCATTATCCGGACTTGTGACATGAGCAGGCAGTGTGCCATAGATTTTCGGCGCTAAAATCGGAGCGGGGTGGTAGGGTTTTAATACGTTAAAGGGAATAGCCGTAAAACGAATTTCATAGTCTTCACTGCGGCTACCTTGACCGTCGACCGTTAAGATAATAAGACCATCTTGTACATCACTTAGCGACATGCCAGTTAAGCGAATTAATTGCCCTGGCGCCAATGAAAATCGATTACATTTTCCTTTAACAATAACTTGCCGGCTTATTGCCTGCTCATGCCGCAAACGGGCATACCCTTCGCCACTTTCAAGGCTTTCGCTGCTGTTGGTTTTATAATGTTCGTCGTATCGATAGTCAATGCCATGCGTTGTGCTATCTTTCGGTTGACTGTTGACTTGGTTTAGTAATGGCGTCATTGCTGTGCGATAATTATAATCTTGGACTTTGACCGCCGATTCGACGATTTCACTGTGTAGACTGATATCCCAGATACTTTCTCGACCACTATCTAATAACGATGACGGCGCTTTATAATCGATGGTTTTTACTTTTGCGTAGCCTTGTTCACTATCACCCAATATCACCACATCACAATGATGCTCCGCATGACTTTCAAAACGGAGCCATATTCCAACATCTGCAAGTAAACGTTGAATAAACGCTAAATCACTTTCTTGCCATTGCGTGATAAATTCCCTATCGGCATAGTGATGAATTAATTCTAATCGATAGTCAATCCCTGTAAATCCATGTTGACGTAAAATCGATTCAACAACACTGACAACGCTTTGATGTTGATAAATCGCTGAACGTTTGCCATAACCGAGTTTGGCTAGACGCGGGGATAAAATCACTTCATACACCGCTTCGTCTTTACTCATTGCGATTAAATTAAACACCGTTATCACACCATATACGGTGCGGCCATCTATCCCTTGCGGTAAATCAGCGAGTGTTCGAATTTGTTCGAGTTTTTGCACGGGCGCTATCGCATTAAAACTAAATGAGGCGGGTTTGTTTAATACTGATGACATAGCAATCGATTGATTGCTGCTAGTAAACGTTAAGGTATATTGCCACGGCTCGTTCATCGGCTCATGAGTTTGCACGCTTTGCATGGAAATGGCTGATTGTAGTCCATCAATGGACAAGGTATAACGATTGTTTTGAGAAGAACTACGTACAGCAGAAATAAGATCTAAGTGATCCCCATTAATCATTATTCTATTCCCCATTTGAAGCTAATTTTAATTATTAGTGATAGTTATAATTTCTATTAAGTCTAGATAACTTAATTAGGGGATTAAATTATCGTTATTTTAGTTAAAAAGCAAGTTTTTAATGACTCAAATTAATCAATAAAAATACATTCATCGTTTAAATATAACCCTTAAATCTCGTCTAGATTTTGTATTTTTCCACCCCTATCATCCGCTAAATTTGCCTTAGGGTGAGGAGTAATAACGATATTTGGTTTTGTTAATCCGCTACATGGCAAAGGCGCAATACTGGCTTTATTACCATATAAATTTCGTAATTGAGTAATATCATCAAACGCCAGAGCTTGCTGGGGGCAGGAGTCGATGCAGACGGGGTTGAATCCGTTTGATACACGTTCATAGCAGCCATCGCATTTAGTCATGATGTTTTTTTGTGTGTTAAATTGCAATGTGCCTTCATATGGGCACGTTTTTTCACATTCGCGGCAACCTAAACAAGCATCTTGATTAATGACAACTAAACCATCTTCACGACGTTTGTAGATGGCGCCGGTTGGGCAATTAGTTGTGCAGGTGGGGTTATCACAATGATGGCAAGTGACCGATAAATAATAACTAAAGGTATCATTTTGCCAACAATTATTTATTTTTTGCCAACTGCCACCACCGTATTCATAAACGCGTCTAAAATTAATTCCTAACGGATTATCTTTTTCATCTTTACAACTTACTTGACAAGTTTTACAACCGGTGCATTTAGCTGAATTAATATAAAATCCATATTGCATTTAAAATTTCACCATCTAATCAATTTATTATTCATGTACGATCAATTCGACAAACTTCGACTAAATTAGTATGTTGAGGATTAGCTTTTGCCAATACCGACGGTCTTAATGAGGTTAAGCGATTAATACAACCACCTGTATCAATACCATTAACATCTAATTGTGACCACATACCTTGCGGTATAGCAATGACCCCCGGTAAAATACGCGCTGTGATTTTAATTTGGATATGTAATTTTCCGCGATCATTAAAGACTTCAACCCAATCATCATCTTTAATCTCCCTTGCCATAGCATCAATCGGGTTTATCCACATATGATTAACAACAGCTTCGCGCAGTTGCGGTAAATTACTGTAAGATGAATGGCATTGCCCTTTGCTATGAAAACCGATTAATTGCAAGGGGTACTTGCTTATCAGTGATTTATCTTCTCTGCCCTCTATTGCTGGTACATAAGCCGGTATAGGAGATAACATGTCTCGTTCATCAATTTGCCACTCTCTGGCAATGTCGGCTAATGCCTGCGAATACATTTCAATTTTACCGGATGGCGTTGTTAAAGGATGAGCAAAAGGATCTTCTCTAAACGCTTTTAAAGCAATATGTTCATCACTATTTGCCAATTTTCGATCAATAACACCCATGCCATCGGTTTGACTAAATGCGGGTAAATGAGGATTGACTTGGCGTATTTTTTCATAACTGTCTGCAATCCAATCGGCTTGGCTACGCCCTTCGGTAAATTTATCATATACGCCCATTAAGGTAGATAGTTCAGCTAATACCTCATACGTTGGGCGATTTTGCCATAACGGTTTAATGGCTTGTTGCATGCGAATCAAATAATGGTAAGCGCCAGAGCCGTAAGAGTTATTAATGAGATCATTATTTTCGACTGATGAGGCATCAGGCAATAATAAATCGGCATATTTTGCCGATGAGGTCATATGCGTATCCCAAACTAAAATAAATTCGCATTGCGATTCATCTTGCAAAATTTGATGCGTCTGATTTAAATCAGAATGCTGATTCGCTAAAACATTCCCAGCATAATTCCAAAGAAATTTAATACCGACATCTAGCTTCTCTTTACCTTTTATATAGGCATTTTTAGCCGTCATGTTTGTGGCATCGGTAATCGCTCTTGTCCATAAGAAAAACGGTATGCTGGTTTTAACAGGATTAGCAATTGTAATATCAGGCAAATAATAAGCAATGTTACCACCCCAGGTACCGATGTTTGTTCCGGCTTTGCCAAACTGGTCTGTAATAATGGGTAATAGCATAATCGCGCGCGCCGTATGTTCGCCATTTTGCCAACGCTGCACACCAAAACCTTGCGAAATCCAGGCAGCTTTCGCATTCACTAAATCTAAGGCTAATTGACGAATTTTCTCAGCTGGGATCCCGGTTTTTTGTGATGCCCATTCGGGTGTTTTTCGGACTCTATCATCACCTAAACCTAAAATATAGGATTTATAATCACTGTTTGCTGGCGCACTATCCGGTAACGAATCGGCATTCCAACCAACGCAATATTGATTAAGTTTATTATCATCAATACGATCTTCTTCTAAAAGTGCATAAACAATACCGGCTACAAGTGCCGCATCACTGCCAGGGATAATCGGCAACCAGGTTGCATTATAGGCAATAACACTTTCATTATACCTTGGATCGATGATAATCACTTTTGCCTGACTTTGTGCTAATGCTTGATAAACTTCGCTCACTTGCCCACCGCCCGACATACGCGTTTCGGCAATATTTTGCCCAAACATGACCACTAAATCAGCATGTTTAATCTGATCTAATAAGGAATCTTTGGCATTACCATAAATATAAGGTCGAATGGTTTGAATTTGGGCATGCGAATAATCACCATGATAATTTAAATAACCGCCAATTGTACTTAAAAAGCGTCGACAAGCATTTCGCCCGGAAATATTTGCGCCCAGTGTTCCTGAGCCATATTGATAATAAATTGCTTCGTTACCATATTTTTTAATGGTATGAGTTAGTTTTTCTGCC